>NZ_WEZQ01000008.1 GCF_009864005.1 Furfurilactobacillus milii | reverse complement strand
AAGCCTTAAACTATGTCTAGTAAATAAAAATACGATTTTACAAGATTAGCTCACGTGTTCGAGGTCGCCAAACTTTCGAAGCTCACGTGGGTTTTTTTTTATATTCATTTTATACCACCATAATACGCCTAAAGCCAATCATGTCAACGATTTGTTACACATATAAAAAAGTCCGTTGTTTCTAATAGTATCAAGATAAGAAGAAACTGGTCAAAATCGACCAGTTTCTAAGCCCTCGGGCGCTGACGCCCCGAACCCAGTCCAAGCTGTGCCAGCTTGACCGCATAAATGAGCGGGAGCTCCCGCTCAAACTCACCCCGCACTCGCCGTGAGGCAGGAAAGCAAAGTTTAGGAAACTTTGGCTTTCAGCCAATTCAGTGTCTGGGTTTGGTTAGTCAATCAACTCCTTAAAGCCTCAAAAAGGGACTAACTGCTAAAGCAGTAAGTCCCTTTAATTCGATTTACCGTTGACTGACGGCCATTAAACAGCTCCAATACTCATCAGCGGTTAAATTAAAGCCATAGACCAAATTCAAAGGCTTGGACCATCTAATTCATCATGTTGTCCCTCTGAACGCTCTTGTGGCCTCTGAGGGGCTTTTTTAGATGGTTCTTTTAGTCCAGCTCGCTCTAGCCACTCATTTGGTAAGCCAACACCTAATTTGCGCTGTAAGAACCGGTCAACGCTCCGAACAATTCCTTGTAACGTATCCACTAATTTTTGGAGCTTCTCATTTTTCTTGCTTAAATCATAATTATTGTCTTTAACTTCAAGCAGTTGATAATTTAGGCTTTGATTATCAAGTTTTAAACGGTTCTGTTGTTGATTATAAATATCACTGACAGCTGCTCGAGATTCTAAGTCATGAAGATCACTTTTTCTAACAACCACTTTATCCTTGCTTAAAAAAGTAGGTTTGCTCTCAATTTCCTGCTGATCACGAGGTTTAAGTTCAGCAAGGCGTTTTCTGGCATCTTCAAGTTCAGCTTGTATTTCTTGTTTTTGAAGCGTCGCCTTTTTCAAATCTTCCCGCATAGCTTTATATTCTGGCACCGTTAAACTTTTACGTTCCGATTCTTGAACCCCACGTTGAATATTAAAACCATGCTGTTGCAAATAAGTCGGTAATTGATCTTGAATATCTCGCAAAGCCGTGCGATTAAATACTCGCTTAGCAGACAACTTATGTTCATCATCAAAGGGCACAATTCCCATATGCATATGTGGCGTACTCTCATCAAGATGAACAATTGCATAACGAATATTTTCTTCACCAAATTTTTCAGCAAAATAATTCCTCGCCGTTTCAAAATATTTGCGGGTATCAGCCGCCGTCAAATCGGCAAAGAAATTGCTATCGCTTGAAATAATCCATTCGTTGATTAAAACGGCATCTTTTCTAACCGCTCGTTGACTAGTCTTATGCTCGTTAATATAAGCCACAATATCCGTTTTAAAATGATTAGTCCGACCAGCAACCAAATCATAATTTAAAGCAGAACGGTCAACGTCAATATCAGCATTTTTATGATGTTGTGTCCGGCGTTGATCGTGATTACCCAAGCCCACCAGATTATCAGCTTTTAATTTCTGCATATTAGCCACTAAATAGCTCATCTAACCACTCCATTCCAAACAGTTAAATTTGGTTAGAGCATAGCACAGAATTCGGCAAACCTCCATGTAAGGTATAGCCCAGTATACTTTACTTCGTAAAGCTTGGGCTCTGCGAGGCCGTTTTTGCCGTTGGCAAAAAAATAATCAAAGGTCGCTTTTGCTCCCAATGATTATTAAAAAGACTAAAATTCACTTAACTATAGAATCCAAAAAACTATAGGCCTCATCAATAGCCTTATCATCATTATTTTCCAATCTAACTAAAACTAAAGAATCTTCATCTACAGGAGATTTGTCCTGACTGTTTTTATAGCCATACATAAATTGCAAAATTTTCTCAGATTTCTTAGGTTCTTCAACATGCACAATAGTTAAAAATGTTTCAATTGCTTGGCTTAGGCTTTCATTATCAGCTATAGAATCAGTCGTAAGAGGAGGATAAGAATACCGAGGATCTGGATCACTTGTATCCTTAGTCTTTTCTAAAACATAATTCAACATCAATTCTTCAAAGTCATAATAATTTTTATTACTCAACATCATCACTCCTGTTCTAAAAATACAGCACAAACAAAAACCAACTAAACAAAATAATTATTACGCTGATAGTCCCATTTAGCAACAATCTCACGCACTACTTGATCAGTATCTTGATCATCACTATCCGTATTAATCAAATCACCATTTTCAACATCTTCTAGTTGCAACTGTTTGCGAATTTCTTTCAGCAAACCGCCATAGCTAATTTGGCGCGAGCCAGCCAAAGCCTGTTCTAAATCATCAATCACTTGTAAGTCCTGTTCTTGATTATTAGTCAAAATATCTTTAGATTTCACCTGATATTTAGCCGTTTCTTGAGCACTAGCTAATAATGAATTTTTATGGCGATCCACATTCGGTTTAACTGCCTCAACATTCACAATCGGAACATAATTTAATTTCATCGCCCGTTGCCAATAACCAGTCCATTCTGACTGTGAAATATAATTATCAGATCCTTTAAAATAAAGACTCTTCACAAATAATAAAACATGCATATGATGGTGATACATCGGCTGATCTGCTTCATGATTAACGGTCACTTCAGTTGAACGCACATAGCCTAACAAATTCTTAGCTGGCTTTTTATAACGCATTAAATCACGAATAGCTCGCCCCATTTGTCGTAGCTCACTCTTTAATTGCTTACCAGTTGTATTCTCAACCGTCAGCGTTAAAAATAAGAACCGACCAGTTTTTCGTTGCTTAACTGCCTCTTCTAAAATCTGAGTTAACTGATTAGACTGCTTCATCGCACGCCGCCAATTGCATAACGGGCATAAACGGGAATGACAAAACCAAGTCTGCGCTAATTTCTTATGACCTTGTTCATCTTCCACAAAGCGCAAAACTTCCCCACATTCTTTAACCCGGTGAGCTTTCTTATAATTCAATATTTGCAAATAGTCACCATACTGCAAATTCTCTAACTTACGCTCTCGCCACGGACGAACTTTCCCTGACCGAGATTTATCAACTAAAACTTTTCTATCAGTCAAAATAAAACTCCTCTCATCTGACCACGTGAGAAGAGTTAATCTGCTATGTATTACTTTACTAAAATCATCCAGAAGCCTTGACGGTCAACTACCCAAGCCTTAAACTATGTCTAGTAAATAAAAATACGATTTTACAAGATTAGCTCACGTGTTCGAGGTCGCCAAACTTTCGAAGCTCACGTGGGTTTTTTTT
>NZ_WEZQ01000007.1 GCF_009864005.1 Furfurilactobacillus milii | reverse complement strand
GATATCCTTTTTTTCGTGTCAACATACATAGATTACAGAAAGAAAAATCTGTTGTCGATCATGTCTTGTGACATGACCAACAACAGATATGATAGAACCCTTATAAATTCATGTTAGACAACTCGTCGTACAACGTGGTTTGCAATTTCTGCCCAAAAACCAGTAATAGATGAAATGCCAACGCCACCCGTTGGGGAGCTTGGAGAATCATGCAAAAACAAGTTGTTCCCCAGGTACATGCCAACATGATCATAATAATCACCATCATAGGCAAAAAAGAAAATATCACCTCGACGCATATTAGACCAGTCAACAGCTATACCTTCATCTTTTTCCGAATAAGTAGTCGCCCATTGATAATTTCCCAAAATCACTCCGGCTGAGGCAAAAATATAGTGAATAAATGAAGAACAGTCAAACTGGTTGGCCGCAATACTCCATGGAGTCCGTCCACCGCCCCATGAATATGGAGACCTGCCAATCAGCGCACGGCCAGTTGTGACAGCCTTTTCGATTCGCCAATTTCCAGATGTCAAACGACCGTTATCATCTAACCAATAAGTTGCGTTATCATCGGCATTATATACATATCTATTCTTATCAATTTGATAAGTGTATGGATCAAAATAATATGTGTAATCGGTAGATTGCAAATTTGATCCGAATTTTTTGACAAATTAGTCAGCATCACTTGGTAAGGTGTTTGCCAGTTAAGTACTTTAAGGGGGCGTTGGTTAAT
>NZ_WEZQ01000006.1 GCF_009864005.1 Furfurilactobacillus milii | reverse complement strand
AATTAACCAACGCCCCCTTAAAGTACTTAACTGGCAAACACCTTACCAAGTGATGCTGACTAATTTGTCAAAAAATTCGGATCAAATTTGCAATCTACCCATTGAACATACTAGTCATCTCAATTCTTTTGTATTATTTCGTCACGGTTGTGATAGCAGGTTTAGTTTACCCGCTAGTGCAGTAAACGTTTTGTCGGCTGTCGCCCGAATTACTAAAGTGGCCCGATCATCGAATTCCGTTTGGGCGGGATTGATGTCAACTAGGGTTGAGCGATTTTCAACATGGTCGTAGTATCCGTTAGCGCCAGTGACTAGGACTAGGTCAGCGGTGTTTGTCCATAAATCAGCACGTTCGCGTTCTGCAGGCACAGTCGCGATATTGCGGAATATGGGATCTGGTGAAATAATGCCACTACAGTTTGGACAATGCGGTACTGGATCACGCAAAATTTCGAGGGGATAAATGCGACCACACTGCACACAGTGATTAATGTTCAAACTACTCCAAATGTTGGCGGTATTGCGACTGCCAGCACGCTCATGAAGATAATCGACATTAGTCGTAATCACACCGTCTAACAGTTGATGGTGTTCAAGCTGAGCTAAAAATTTATGAGCAGCGGTCGGGCCGACATTAAAAATCGGATCAATAAACAACTGATGAAATTGACGATAAAAATCATCGGGGTGTGCTTCAAGGTAACTTTCAGATGAAAGTGAACCTGTCGTACCGCCACTCAATTGTTCCAAGTCGGGAATGCCACTGGCCACGGAGATGCCGGCACCTGTTAACGCAATGGTGTGATGTGAATTTGAAATGAGCTGAGCTAACTGATTGATTTGTTCGTCAAAGTTTGCTGATTGATGATGCGTTAAAGCATTAAACATGACTGAGGACCTCGATAACATTTTTTATTAATAAACGGTCAATTATGAAGGATGTAATGAGGATAACGTTTACGCAACGGGCAGAAGGTGAATGTGAGCGTGATCAACTCGTTGACCCGCGATTTGGCCGGCATGACTAAAAACCTGATAACCGCGGGGATGTAGTTGCGCATCGAGTGATTGTTTGGCCTGTGATAGTAAATCCATCATGGCATGTTGTTCCTCTGGTGTGGCGTCAAACAAGGTTTGGCAATGCCGCCGCGGCACAATTAACATATGACCGGGAGCCATTGGATGAATGTCATTAAAAGCGACCGCCAGATCATTTGATAATAAAATTTCGTTAGCTGGCTTGTCGCAAAATGGACAATTAGTTTGTTTAGATGTAGTCATAGAAAGTACGCCTCCTTTAAGGCCGCGATTGGAGAAGTTTGTCGATAGTGGGATCTAAGTCACTTACGCTCATTTGTTCTTGGTATTCAGGACGCACCACTTGTTGGCATTTAAAGTTTACGTAGTCAATTAGTGCTTGTCGTGCGGTCAATGAATGGGTGACAAGATAATGTTCATCGAGTAGCGTGGGAATCATTTCGTGATCCGCCAACAGCCAGAGCGTTGGGTTGGCCTGATTAAATAAATTCAGTGTCTGACCGTGCGTGTAAAATTGGCGCTGTTGTTGGTCAAATTTTTCAATCGCAGCATTTAGTGTTGAAGATAATTGGGGATACTCAGTCGTTAGCTCTCGGCGAAAGCGGCGCGACAAGCTACTTTCAAACAGTAGCTGAGCCTTAATCAATTCATTAAGGCCGATGAGCATGGCCGTTTGATCGTTATTAGCGGTGGGCAGTTGTAAGTCGTCGATGAAGTCACAATACTCTGTAATCACAGCTGTCATAACATCATCTTTTGACGAGAAGTAACGGTAAACGGTTGTGCGGCTTGCATGTGCAATCCGGATAATATCGTCCATTCGCAGGTCCGAAAATCCGTTAATGTTCATGTAGCTTATAAGATGGTGTAACATGTCGGTTCGCTTTGAAGTTTTGGCCATGATACGCTTCCTTTCCAATCCCAGCTAAAATCCTTCATAATTGTGGACGAGTATAGCACCATTCTAAAAAAAGTGTACAAAAACGAATAAAAATGTTCTTTTTGTTTCATCCATTACAAGAAAACAGTCTATAATGATGCCAATTAGAAAAGTGGCGAATGAATTATGAAGCGACGTACCAAGGTTTTACTGATTGTTAGTCTTTTATTGCTCGGATTTGTGGGGTGGGATGCCGGGCACAGTCTTTTGTATCAACACCGTTTATCGACACTTCATGCAAGACAGACCCACACAGCCACAGTGTTTATCGGTGGATATGGTTCAAACGCCAAGGCTTTTGACCAGATGACGACGCATTGGCAACGGGCAGGGATTGCTAGCCATCGCGAGCTGGTTCGCATAAACCATCGCGGCCAATTAAGCTTTTCTGGTGACCAACGGCCCTCAACTAATTATCTGATTCAATTGGCGTTTGCGGACAATCGCGATCCAGCTGTTCAAATCAGATTATTGCCTAAAATCATGCATGAATTGCGGACTCGACAGCACATTACCGAGGTTAATTTTGTAACACATTCGATGGGTGGTGGCGTTGCATATAGTTATCTGGTTACCAATCACGCTGACGCACAACCGCAAGTCCGTCATTGGGTCGCCATCGCTAGTCCGTTTGCAACAATCAACAGCAATACTTCCATTGCTCACAGGTATAACCGTTATCTCAAGCGGGCGGCCGACCTGCCACGTGACCTGAAGATTTTGGCTATTGGCGGTAATGTGTGGGGATTACGCACGGATACAGAAGTGTCAGTTGCTGGTGTAAAGGCATTGCGACCACTTGCAGCGCAATATGTTCAAACGTATCAGCAGCACATTATTAACGGGGATATATTGTCTGTGCAGCACTCAGCGTTACGGTCTAATCCGGAAGTCGTTTGGCAAACGGCACAATTTCTGTTTTAAAAGCATCTGTATAAAGTTAACCGGTTATTGTTAATGAAAAGTAGCTAAACCCAATTAACAAAGGCATTTGTTAACGAAATCGATTTTTTCAATTATTGCATAAAATAAAAAATACGTTGACGTTTAATTGCCATCTGTTGGATGGTTAACCAAACGTCAACGTATTTTTTACAAACTCACATTTCAAACATGACAACCCACATCATGTGAATTGCTTCGATAAGCATTGTTAGCAACCCTAATCCTAGGACGCCCCCAGCGACATACCACAAGGCGCGTTGCAATTTAACTTTATCCATGGCGATCTCCTCTATTCACCTTGAATTCTAGTCGAAACAGTCTGGATGTGCAATTAGTAAATTTATGATAGGTGATTATTGGTGATGTGCCAAAGAAAACAGTTTATTTATGAATGGCTGGCACTCACCGTTATTTGTGTAAGCTACAGGGATATCGGCATTGAATTGCCTCAAAAATAAAAACCATTCACAATCGCTCGCCAGTTAATGTCGGGGGATTGTGAATGGTTTGCTTTCGATAAAGTGGCAACGTCGATTAGTCTAGAACCACAAGTTGGAACTTAGTCGTCTAAATTCAGTTTGGTATATTCTGGTGTCCACTTTGTGTTAAGAACAGCAGCCTTCACGTCGTCAATTGGTTTTTCGTTCAAACCTTGATCGACAGCGCTTTGAGCCACGGCTTCAGCAACCGTTTCGGAAAAGACGTTAAGTTTTTCAACAGGTGGCAATACTGCCGCGCCAGGTTCGTTCACATCAATGATGCCGCCGAGTGAGTGGGCGGCCTTACTGATCATCGTGTCATTTAGCACTTTGGCGGAAGCGGCGATGGTGCCAAGACCTAAGCCAGGGTAAACCAGTGCGTTGTTGGCCTGACCAATTTTATAAGTGATACCGTTATAGTCAACATCGTGAGCCGGAATCCCCGTCGCAATCAAACCGCGGCCATCGGTCCACTTGATGAGGTCATCAGCAGAAGCTTCAGCTAACTTGGTTGGATTGGACAGTGGGAAAATGATGGGGCGTTCCGTGTGAGCGGCCATGTTGCGAACGATATCCTCAGTGAAAGTACCTGGTTGAGTTGATGTGCCCACCAGAATTGTCGGGTGGATAGCGTCAACGACAGCGGCTAAACTGGTCAGCTCATCTGCGTTTGTAAATTCACTTCGTTGACGGGCAAACGGCCGTTGTTCGGGAGTGAGGTCAGCCATGTCATCAAACAGCAGCCCCTGTTTGTCGACCATGTAGAAGTGTTTGCGTGCTTCGTCGGCACTCAGCCCCTGTTCGACCATCTCATCAAAAATCCGTTTGGCAATGCCGGCACCGGCGGATCCTGCACCAAACGTCAGGTAGGTTTGGTCGGTCAATTTTTGCTTAGAAATGTTCAATGCGCCGAGGATACCAGCGAGGGTAATAATACCAGTGCCTTGAATGTCATCGTTGAAGGTAACGTATTGACGCTGATACTTCTGCAAAATTTTAGCGGCATTATTGCGACCAAAGTCTTCAAAGTGAAGGTACATATTCGAGAAGAGTGATTCAGCAGTGGTCACAAACTGATCGACGAATTGGTAATACTTGTCGCCTTCGACACGTTTGTGATGATTACCAAGATACAGAGGGTCGTTCAGCAATGATTCGTTGTTAGTGCCAGTGTCGAGAACAACGGGTAACACTTTGCGTGGGTCAATTCCAGCCGCCGCGGTGTAAACCATCAGTTTACCGACAGAAATATCGACACCCTGAACACCCCAGTCACCGATTCCGAGAATGCCTTCACCATCAGTGACAACAACCAGTTGAATGTCACGATCGCCGGCCACGTTTTTTAATGTTGTGGCCATGTCATCGGGGTCATCGATGGAAAGGAAGGCAGCATATTGTGAACTTAAGAATAACTCACTGTAATTTTCAATCGTTTCAGCAATGGTTGGATCGTAAACGACGGGCATAAATTCAACGACATGTTGACTGAACAGCTTATAGAAGAGAATCCGGTTTTCATTGAACAAATTCATCAAATACAGCCGCTTATCCAGCATGGTGGATTTGGCCTGATACTGGGCGTAGACACGAGCTAATTGATTCTCCATGGTTTGGACGCGTGGTGGTAATAAACCGATCAGACCAAATTCGCGGCGCTCGGCGTCAGTAAATGCAGTGCCCTTGTTTAAAAATGGGTCTTCTAAAATTTCAGTTGGTGTCATTTTCATATTAATGCCTCCATGGACGTTTTGATAGATTAAAGATACAACCCTGTTATAATCATAGTCAAACAGTCTGTTTGATATAAATAATGACAATATGGAGATTTTGGAAATGAACACACGTGATTTGGAATACTTTATGGCTGTAGCGGAACGGCAAAACTTTTCGGCCGCCGCAACACAGTTTCACGTCAGTCAGCCGACCATCACGTTGGCGATTAAACGTTTGGAAACGGAATTTGGCGATACGCTGATTCAGCGGGATCGGACACACGCACAGGCCCATTTAACACCAGCGGGAGAAATTTTACAGCGGCGTGCAAAGCTTATTTTGCAGAATCTGGCATTAACTCAGCAAGAGATTGTTCAATCAAAGGCCACGACCATTCGGTTTGGTCTGCCACCGATTATCGGGACGGTCTATTTTCCTAGGTTGGCAGGCAAACTAATGGCAGACGGTATCCTCAGCCATATTCGCACGCGGGAGGCCGGTTCTGATCAATTATTAAAGGAGTTACAGAATGGTGATATCGACATTGCGTTACTTGAATCGATCCAGCCGTTGCCAAACGACCTTTTGCACACGCAATTATTAGCAGACCGTCCTTTTCATGTCATTGTGAGCAACCAGCATCCACTGGCGCAACGCAAACACATAAGTTTTCATGAACTAGTCAGTGAACGTTTCGTTACGTTGAATGATAATTTTATTCACTCAGCGGCGTTAACTGCTTACTCGAAGGCTGCCGGTTTTAAGCCAAACGTGATTTATAAGTCGCCTGATATTAATTTGATAAAGGGACTAGTGGCGGAAAACTTAGGGGTCAGTATCTTAGTCAGTGATGCCATTAAAGCGGGAGATGAGGTCGTCGCACTTGAAATTTCAGATGCATTAACAGAACGCTTTAATATTTCACTCGCTTATCGTCAAGGATTCGTGCCCAACGCTATGCAGCGGCAATTCATTAACGATTTAAAGGTGCTTAAGTAATGTGAGAAGAAAAATATGTTTCAGTTATCTCGTTGCGATTTAGACAACGAGATTTTTTGGTTTTAAAGGTTCAACGTCTATACCAATTCCTAATGCGAAAGATAGGACATGTGAGATTGTCAATAAAACAGTTAAATTAAGTCAAGAAAAGGTATGCAAACTTGGACAGTATGTAAGCAAAATTAACGTTGCCTGTTAACTAAAATGGTTAGCAACTGTAAATGTTAGTAGCTTATCTTTTTATCTCTTGAAATTTGAAACTATATGGCGCACAACCGATTTCGAAAATGCTTCAAAAAGGCGTCTTGTCAATCTTAGTAGATGGTAGTCAAAATTCTGATTTGGCCGTTTGCAATTTGTGTACAAATAATATTTACGCGTGCTAAACTGCTTTTGGAATCAAGTTAGAGGTGATTATTGTTTAATAACTAGACATTAATGCAGGTTAAAGATGAAACTGAACAACGGTCATTTATCTAATCTAATTTGGTGTAATCTTGCGACTAATCGTCGATATACATATAGCGAGACGACGATTTAGTCTCAAGGAGTATTAAATCAATCACATTTGTATTTGCTTTCAAGGGGGTAATGATTATGTCTCGCAGGAATAAAGAAATCGCGGATACGATAACAAGTGAGAAAGAGCATTACAAGATGTACAAGTCTGGCAAACAATGGCTGTTTGCTGGTATCACTGTATTCACGTTTGGAGGTTTCTTAGTTAACGGGGAGAAGAACGTTGAAGCGGCGACGGATGCTAATGGTGGTACGCCGAGTGATCCACAATCGGATGCAACAAAGCAAACTAACATGCCACTCGAATTTACGACAACGGTGACGCAAAACCAGACGACTGCCAGTGCAGCACAGCAGCCTACTTCTGCGGCCTCAACGCCGACAAGTCAAGCGACTAACGCTACTACAACTGCTACTTCTACGGCACCGGTCAGTCAAGCAGCTTCACAAACATCTGCTGTGCAGGCCACTAAGACTCAACAGCAACCGTTGCAAATCAACACAACACCTGTGACTAGTCAAGCACCTGCCAGCGCTCAGGCTAATTCAGTTGCTTCTGCCCAAACTAATCAGGCACCACAATCGGTTACGGCAACAAGCGCTACATCTACTAGCCCAGTTGTTGGACAAACAACTAGTCAAGCGGCTACGTCAACTGCACCTCAGAGTGTTGCTGACAATAACAATTCTCAAGCAGTTGTCCAGCCAGCAAGTCAGGCGCCAACTGTTACTGCATTGCCAAATGGTGCAACGAACCAGCAGGTGGCTGATGCTAAAGCGGCTGCACTTAAGGTGTTTGCCGAAACTGGCACACCTCAAGAAATTACCCGGATGGATGCGACCAGCGCTGCTGGTACGTCAACATCCGATGCTACTTCAAACGCTACCTCGAACGCGGCCGGAGCAACATCTAACAGTGCCTGGACAGCGTACAATAGCGCACTGACAAATGCCCACGATGTTGTACGCTCCAAATTCACGGCGGCATCGTATGCTGAACTGAACACGGCTTTAGCGAATGCGTCCGGTTTGACTGATAGTTCTCACCCGTCGCTTTAAATCAGGCGCAACAACAAATTCAGAGTGCATTAGATGGGCTGGTTACTAATCCAGGCTCTGACGCGGCTGGTGATACGAATAAACTTATTGAAACTGATCAAAAACAGTATCCTACTAGCGATGCATCGAAATACACGATTGCCACATGGCAGGCTTATCAAGATGCACTGTCAGCGGCTCAATCTGCAGCTTTAAACAACCAAACAACTGCTAACACGTTGGCCGTCTTGAGTAAGAAGCTTAATGATGCGACAGCTAACCTTCAACTGAATAAAGCGGATGTTTTGTTTGATAAATTAACAACCTCACTCAACAGTGCAGCTACTTCAATTGACAATGCTGGTACATTCACAATTGCTTCGATTCAAAGTTTGAAGAACGCTCAGGCAGTTGCTCAAAAGTTAACCGCATCTAGCTCAGCCCAAGACATTCAGGATGCTTTAACAGCATTAAATGCTGCTGAATCGGCATTAATTCCGGCCGGATCTTTGAAAAACTTACAGGACCAATTGAACACTGCTAAGTCTACTTATATGAATTTCCAGTCTTCTGATGCAACTGCAACGAACTACGCGTACAGCGCCTACACTAAGGCTAGTTGGGATGCTTTTACGAGCGCATATGTTTATGCGCGGGCGGTTATGAATAACAACGCCGCAACGCAGGATCAGTTGAGTAATGCCATCTTCAATTTGAAGCAGGCTACTCAACAATTGGTTAGTGAAAAAGTTGCGCAAGATGATCTGAATACCACAATTACTGGTGCGAAACAGTTACTTGCCGAAAATAATGGTGGCGCTTACAGCACCGATAGTACGTATAATTTGAACATGGCTGTTCAATCAGCACAAGCATTGCTTGATTCAAACGGCGATCCGCTGAAAACGACGACAACTGACGAACTAGTCAGTGCAACAACCGCCGTACAGAATGCCGTTAACCAGTTAACAACGGTTTCTGATTCTGCTTGGAATGATTTGAACAAAATGATCAACAATTCCAAGCTACTTAACCCGGCTAGCTTCGACAGTAAGACTTATACAAACTTGGTTAATGCCCGTTCCAACGCCGTCAGTGATCTATACGATGAACCATCATCAGATTCAGTCAAAACAGATACGTCGAATTTGCGAAAGGCCATTTGGGCCACCATTGCTAATGATAGTGCCGCAGCTACTGCGCGTGCGCAATTAGCACAAATACTGAACAGTGAAGTCGCGCAGTCACCAAGTTTGTACACGAATGAAACATACAGCATTTACAAGTCGATTTTGGATAATGCTACTAACCTTATGGATACAGGCAGTTTAGATACAGTTAAACTCAATCAGGCAATTAGTGACCTGCCATTCTACTTCAATAACTTGTTGCTATTAACTGATGCTCAAACGGGAACATCGGGAGCTGATATTCAAAAGTCCTCGGGCACGATGACACTTGGTAGTTCACCTTGGGATACTGTAAGTACGACTGACACTGGTCACGATATTAGCTTCGGTGCAGCCGGTGCATTCAACAAAACGAACAAAGGCAATGGGACAATCATTACAACAATCACATTACCGGCTAGTTTAACGCCATTCTTTAAGACTACTAATTGGCAAGATTACACAACAATTGCATATGATGTTTCGGTTAGTGGTGGTTCCAAGCCGCAAGATAATGGCACGGGTTTAACTTATGGAAATATTGAGCCTAAGAGCGCTGAACCCTTAGCTAAGGCTTTAGCGGCAACTCACGTGCTTTCCGACACCGAGGGATCGGTTTCCGACTTCAAGTTGTCATTGAGTTTCAATGCTCAGGGGCAACCAGTATTAACAATTATCACAGGTAAGCTACCGAATACAGGAACGAATAACAGTGATCAATTCTGGTTCAGACTTGGTATTTCCAAGTGGGCTAAAGAGACGCATCAATGGCTTGCAAGAACAACAGGTGACCAGTCAGATAATGCAGTCGTTGTTGAATCACATATCAATGGATTGCCAAGCATTTCTCAAATTGGTAAATCGACTGTTTTGGCAAACCACTATGCTAGTGCGGTGGCAGACAATACGACGCCTTCTGATGCTGGTTTTGACTATTCAAGCGCTGCAGTCACCGCGCCTGATGCTTTGGTAAATGGCCGTTCTGATGGCGGTATTGCAATGGTCGGTCTTACGTCAACAACCAATGAGCCGAAAGAGAACTTAGTTCAACAAGCCGTACCACAATTTAAGACAAGCAATGTATCGTCTGATATTGTTCAAGGAACCAACACTATTACTGGGAATGTTGATGTCGATCACACAACAGATGATCCTGGCGACACTTACCAAGTTGTCTTTAACGATACGAAGAAAGTTACAATCACCAATTCTGATGGCACCAAGTCTACTGCCTATCAGGTAGTTGCAACTGCGGTTGGCAACATCGATAGTAACGGTAATTACACAGCTAGCTTTGGTCAACACGATGGCACAACGATGAGTGGTGTCACTGTGCAAACGGGCGATATTGTGACAGCCTACATTCAACGGGTCAACACAATTAGTGGTGCTATTTCGCAAGGTACCATGGGTTATGCCATTGCGAGTGTGCCGTCAGCACAGACGCCATTTGTTTACGTTGATTCCGACACTGTTAAAGTTGGCTCCTCTAAGATTACTGGGACCATCTCAAGTTTGGTTGCATCCACGGTTACTGCTTCCGATGCGGTAAACAAGAAAGTTTCACCGAATGACATGAACGTTTACACCGTTACTGTGACGGTTTACAACCCAGATGGTTCAGTGAACGCTTCTAACAACACGCAGGTGGAAAAGGACGGTTCATGGACAAGCACCGTCGGCACACCGTTAACAGCTGGTAAGTATGTTCAGGCAACTGCGCACGTTTTGCACGGTATCGTTTCGGGTACTAATGCAGTTCAACCAACAGGGGTTCAACTGACTGACTTGGATACCAACGTATCTGATTCTATTTATGTATTAGCTAATAAAGATGTCTTAAACGCAGCCATTTCTGATGGCACCACGGTTCAAGGCAGCATGGCTGATCCTGCGTACGCGACTGCGACTAAGGATGACTGGGCTAACTTGAGCAAACAGATGACAGCAGCAACAACCGTTAATAACGATAAAGCAGCTACCCAGGATGCCGTTAACGAGGCTGTCAAGAATCTTGATGCGGCCATTACACAAATTACGAAATCAAAGAACGGATTAGAAGCAGCCATTAAGTCCGCTCCAGCCGCTACTGAGGCGCAAAAGTACACGCCAACAACGTGGAGTAACATGCAGTCCGCCTTAACGGCAGCGACATTGTTGGATGCTAAACCGGCCGATACATTGACGGCAACACAAATAACTGACGCTACCAATACATTGCTTGATGCAATTAACGGTTTGCAATTTATGAGTGCTTCTCAAACGACGGGAACGGCAGCTGGTGAGGCAACATCAAACGCAACAACTGCTAATTCTGATGCTGAAAATGCGACAGCCAATGCTAGTGCCGCTGCGGACAATGCAGCAAGTGCAACTAAGGCAGCTTCACAGGCAGCAAGTTTAGCAGCACAAGGGTCAGATGGCACCACTGATTTAATCAATGCGGCTATCAATTACACGACGGCTAAGGGCTTGGCCTCACAAGCTGCTCTAAACGCTCAGCGTGCAACCGCTGAAGCAAATGCTGCTTCGGCTGCTGCTGCTCAAGCACAATCGGCTGCAGTCGCTGCAAATACACCAGAAGCCAAGACATTAGCCAACGAAGCTGCTATAGCAGCAGAGAAGGCGGTGGATAACGCAGCTACAGCTACAACCGCTGCAAATAGCGTTGCAAATGCTGTGGTTGCTGCAACTGCGGCTTATGATGCAGCTCGTGCAAACATCGCAACATCGACTGCCAATACCGCAATTAAGGATGCTCAAAAGCAAAATGCAGCGGCCAGCGACGCAATTACTAAAGGCGATAAAACTTCTGCTTTGGCAGCATTAAGCGCGGCCGACACAGATGTCAATCAAGCTACTAAAGCGTTGAGTCAAGCAAGTGATGCTCTGAAAGTCGCTCAGTCAGAGGCTGATGCGACGAGCGCGGCAGCATCATTACCAACGGCTACTGATAATGACAAGACAGCTGCTACGAATGCTGCCAATGCTTACAAGACGGCTAGTGACGCTGCCGCGACTGCTCAAACGAACTTGACGGCTATTCAAGCCACCGTTCAAGCGACACGCAAGGTTGCTGAAGCAATGGCTGATACTGGGACGACTGTAGATCCTGCAACTAGCGAAGCGGTAATCAAAGCGACGACAGCATCATCAGATGCTACCAGCGATGCAACGACAGCAGACAGCAATGCGGTTGACGCAAATAATGCTGCAATTGCTGCTAACAGTGCCGCTACAAATGTTGCAACCTTAACAAAGGCTGGTTCAGATGCTACGGATGCGTTGATCAGTGATGCGGTTAACGTTGCTAGTGCCACTAATTTGGCTTCGCAAGCGACAAGTAACGCTGTCAAGGCAACTAGTGAAGCTACCGCAGCCAGTGCAGCCGCTAGCGATGCAGTTGCTGCTGCAACTAAAGCCGGTACCGCAGCTGCTCAGGCTGCGGCCACATCGGCCAGTGCAACCGCCACAACCGCAATGCAAAAGGCTTTTGATGCTACGAAGGCCGCTCAGACTGCGACAAACGCTGCCAAAGCGGCACAGGCCACATATGATGCTGCTAAAGCCAACGTCGCTACGGCAGCAGCCAGTGCTGCGGCTAGTGATGCCGCGGCGCAATTGAAGACTGCAAACGAAGAGATTACTAAGGGCAACCAAGATGCCGCCAGTGATGCTTTGTCAGCAGCCAGTGCTGACAACACCAAGGCAACCGCTCAATATAACGCTGCTAGTGCCGCTTCAAGCACAGCAACTGCTGAGGCAAAGGCGTTAACAGATGCCACTAGCGGTGCTGATGCTACGGATGCCGACAAGACTAATGCAGCTGCTGCCGCACAAGCGGCCAAAGATGCTGACGCTAACCTACAAGCGGCTAAAACTAATGTTGATAAGGCTGCGACTGATTACACGACCGCGCATACCAGTTACACCAATATGACACCTGGTGCAGGCACTGTTGAAAATAGTGACGGCACTGAGACAACTACTGTAAAGAACGCTGATGGCTCAACGACAACTACAACCAAGGATAAGAACGGCAAAGTTATTGACACATTGACCACCAACAGAGATGGTTCGACGGATGACGTTAAGCCTGGTTCGGACGGTGGTTCTACAGAGACGAAGAAGGATCCTGCCGGCAACGTAACCCAGAAGATTGTTACCAATAGCGACAATTCAACGGTAACCACAACTCCTAATGATGATGGTTCCGTTACCACTGTTGCCAAGGATAAGAACGGTGTAACAACGTCCACACAGACTAAAGATCCGTTTGGCAACACCACGACGACTACGCTAACAAGTGGCGGCGGTACTCAAACCGTCAAGAAGACAGCGGCTGGTAAAACGATTGAAACGAGCACCACTGATCCAGCGACTAACGACACCACGATTGTTACGCCAATGAATGACGGCGGTCAGAAGACGGTTGTTACCGATTCAAACGGCAAAGTAATCAGCACCACAATTACCGATGCAAACGGCAAACCAGTTTCGACTAGCACCGTTGATCCGAAGACTGGTGACACGACCACAACGACACCAGTGAGTGGCGGCGGTCAAAAGACAGTTGTTACTGATCCAAACGGCAAAGTAATTAGCACCACAATTACCGACGCAAATGGCAAACCAGTTTCGACTAGCACCGTTGATCCAAAGACTGGCGACACCACGACAACCACGCCAATGAGTGAAGGTGGTCAGAAGACAGTTGTTACCGATCCAAACGGGAAAGTAATCAGTACTACGATTACCGATGTCAATGGCAAACCAGTTTCAACGAGTACCGTTGATCCAAAGACTGGTAACACCACGACAACCACTCCAACCACGGATGGCGGTACTCACACGGTGATTACCGATCCAAATGGTAAAGTAATCTCTGATGTTACCAAGGATTCAACTGGTAAGACAACCAATGAAATTACAACCGATCCGGCAACCGGTGATACAACCACGACAACGCCAACCAACGACGGTGGTACACACACAATCGTAACGGATGCCAGTGGCAAGACAATTTCTGAAACAACCAAGGATTCAACTGGCAAGCTGATTTCGTCCACGACCACGGATCCCAAGACTGGCAATACTACTACCACAACGCCAACGACTGACGGTGGTGAGCACACGGTCGTTAAGGATCCAAGTGGCAAGACTATTTCGACGACAACCACGGATCCCAAGACTGGTGATACCACAACCGTGACGCCAACGAGTGATGGCGGATCTAAGACAGTTGTCACTGATCCAAATGGCAATACAATTTCGACGACTCTTACCGATAAAAATGGTAAACAAATTGACAAGACAACGACTGATCCGACAACAGGTGATGTTACCCACGAAACGACCGGCTCTGACGGTCAGCACATTACGCAAACAACTGGCTCTGATGGTCAAATCATTAGTCACCAGGTTACGGACCCAACGAATCCTAAGCAAAAGGTAACGACTACAACGACGTCTGATGGCGGTACGGTCACGGAAATGACAGATGCTGACGGTAACGTTATCAAACGGGTCACGCGAGATCCAAATGGCAATGTCGTTAAGACCGAAACCATGGATCCGAAGACCGGTGACACAACGACCGTTACGCCAACGAGTGACGGCGGTAGTAAGACGGTTGTCACAGACGGCACTGGCAAAGTTATCAGCACAACCATGACGGATGCTAACGGAAAGGTTATTTCTGATAGCAAGACGGATCCGGTTACTGGTAACACGACCACGACAACACCGAATAAAGATAATCCAGCAGATACGGATATCACCACGCCAACGTCAGGTGGTGGCAAACAGATTGTGACGAAGGATCCGCAAGGTAACGTGATTAAGACAGTTACTGAGGATCCAAATGGCAACATAATTAAGACGGTGGTCACTGATCCAAAGACTGGTAATACCATTACAACGACGCCAATCACAGGTGGTGGGCAAGAAGTTGTGACGAAAGATCCAAATGGCAACGTCATCAAAGACGTGATTGAGGATTCAAACGGTAAGCCAGTTAAGACTACGACAACGGATCCAAAGACTGGCGATAAGACGGTCACCACGCCAACGAGCGATGGCGGTTCGACAAGTCAAACGACCGGTTCTGATGGTAAGCCGATTTCCAATACAACGACAAAACCAACATCAGATGGCGGTTCAACTTCTACCACAACCGATCCAAGTGGCAAGCCAATCTCGTCAACAGTTACGGATCCTCATGGTGACACAACGACTACGACGCCAAATAGTGACGGAACTACAACCGTGGTCAAGAAGGATCCAGCTGGTAATTTGATTTCGTCCACGACGACGGATCCAACGACTGGTAAACAGACGATTACAACGCCAACAACAGACGGTAAGGGCACTGTTCAGACAACGAAGGGACGAAACGGAAACGTCACCGAAGAGTTAACAACGAACCCAGATGGTAGCACGTCTGACAAGCAATTTAACCCTGACGGCAGTTACACCATTGTTGACCGTGATCCAAGTAAGAAGGTCACGGGGGCCACGTTTGGTGCTACCGATGGTTCCAAGACAACGTTTGCTAAGAATCCTGATGGAACAACGACGGTAACAGCTACCGATAAAGATGGCAAAGTAACTGATACCAAGACTATTCCTGAAGGCGGTGGAGATGCCACAGTCGGTAATGCCAAAGTTAGTGTTGGCTCGGACGGTACTTTAACTGATCAGGCCACTACGCCCGATGGGACAACGACACGGGTAAATCCTGATGGCACGATTGCACGCTTTAAGTCACGGGTTGATCCAGTCTCAACGTTTGTATCAAAGGGTGAGTTCTACGACAACACACAACCGAAGACTACGGTTCAGACGAATCCCGATGGCAGCACGGTTAGTGTTACGACTGATCCAACGACAAAGGCAGTGACGGGCGCTACGCTCAAAGGCAGTGATGGCACAACATTAACGTTAACTAAGAACGCTGATGGTACCACAACCGCAACGACGACCGACAAAGATGGAAAAGTCACTGGCACGGCAACGATTCCTACGAAAGGTGGCAGCGCAATGGTTGGCACCACGCCGGTTACCGTTGATTCAGACGGCACGATGACTGTTGACGGTCCAACCAAAGGCAGCATTGGCACGAAGATCAATCCTGACGGCACTGTCTCACGATTCAGGGAATTGATTGATGCGGTCGGCGTAGAAGTTCCGAAGAAAGACTTCTATGACAACACGGCACCAACGAGTGGCAGCACAGCTGGCAGCGATAGCAGCAGTGCAGCAGGTTCAACAGCTACCAACCCTGGTTCCGGTTCAACTACTGGCAACTCAACAAGTGCTGGCTCTGCTAGTCCGACTAATAATGCTGGCTCCGGAACGAACGGTTCAAATGCCGCTGGTTCTAATAGCACTGGAACAACACCAACTAATGCGGGCAATCAAAGTTCTGGTGCCCCAGCTAACAATACTGGCTCGACTGCTGGAACTAATAGCACTAGTCCAGCTACCACAACCTCAAGCACTACAGCCAACAGTAATCCATCGAACGGCTCGGCTACAACTGGTACTGGACTCAGCGCGCCAAAGACGAATGCCACGGGTTCTGAGTCAAACGCAACGTCAACGGGAGTTGCTCAACATGGCAACACTGTGAATGCCGCTCCTGCAGAATCTGCTGTGACACCAACGACTAGTGGTTTCACAACAAGTACGGCAGCTAATAGAACCGACAATCCTGTGGTTCAACCACTGGCTAATGCAGGTGTTGGAACAATGGCATCGACCACAGTTCGTTTGAGCAGTGGCTCGACCTCGACAAGCGTCAATGGTGTTAAGGGCGAAACGCCAGCTACGACTCCTGCAACAGATGGTATTTTGCCGGATACCGGTGAAAACACAAGTACTGCCGGCGTCATGGGCTTGCTTGGTGTGGCAGGATTAACTGCCGGATCGGCAATGTACATGGCAAAGCGGCGCAAGCACGACGGCCTTGAGAAAGCTACTGACAAGCGTTAGCAAACGGTGATTGTTGATGATTAATGTCGGTACAAAGGCTTACTAAATTGTCGTTTGAAATAGCGACAATGAAGTTTAAGCAACTTAGATGATGGGAAACATAATTGTTTCCCGTCACCTATTGAGGGGATTTTCAAACGAAAGTCCCCTGAATAGATGACGTCAAACTCATCGAAATTAAAATTAAAAAATCGCTTTAATATTGGTAGATTTGAATTAACACCACAACGATATGGACTTTTTAAAGATAGACTGGGGGTAGGGTTTCATGAAGTTGTTTGGCGGAAAAAAGCAGATGACGGTGCCAACACACCGCCACGAATCGACAACTAAAACGAGGGTTTCCAATTCAGCGGCAGGTCAACAGTCTGCTGCGGCAACAAAAACGATAATTCACACAACGGCCCAACTCCAAGATGGTCAGGACGACCAGCAGGATGTTGTGGCCAATGAAATTAACCGCGATGATGCGCAATCTTTGGAAGATGCAGTTGAAGAACGGCAACAACTTGAACAACAAGTGGATCAGCTGAATGAACAGTATGGAACTGCACGTGGTCACTTGCGCTCCAAGTTGCTGACTGAAAAGGACTTGTTACGGTCACAATCCCGTCATGTTAATCGTTTATATGAAGTTGCCAGCGAACAGCGCAATGCTCATTTTGAGACGTTTGGAAAATTACAGGCTAAACGAACGGCTTTGTTAGCCAAAATCAAACAGGATGATGCACATCGTCAGGAACTACAACACTCTTGTGAGAAACACGAACGGACGTTGCGAATGTTGCAGGCACAGCTAGACACAGTAAAAAAGGAACGACAGTCCCTGAGTGACCAAGAACACACATTAATTGGAGCCATCAACACGCAGTCGAATTTGACAGACATGATGTCGGTAATCAACGATAAACGGCAACAGATTACTGCAATTAATGCGCAGGATCATGATCTCAAGCTGACTTTGAACGGCCTCACAACTAGTGCTAATCAGGAACAAGCTACAATTGACGAACTTCATCACCAGATTCAAGAGGCGTCTCAACAGGCGGCTGACAATCAGCGCATCATTGATTTAAAACATCAGGTGGAGACACTGACGACACAATTATCAGACCAGCAAAAACAACTGTCACAGGACGATGAAAAGCTTGGTGAACTACGATCACAGAAGAATGTTTTGAGTCAGAGCTTCGATGAGCTGGCAGATCGCATGAAATTTTACTTTAACTCGACGAAGGTCATTGATACATACAACTTTGATCCTAAACGCCACTATGTATTATATTCGAATACGTTGCTCCCACTGGGTGAGCTTAATGGCGAGTTCAGCCTGCAACGCATTGACCAGCTCTTCGATAATACGCGGACCAAATATGATATTCTGACGACTGATTTCAATCGTGAGTTAGGTTCAATTTGGTCCACTTATCAAAGTCAGGGAATCTTGCGCCATGCACACGATTTGATAAATCCGTACTTAGCTATGCAACATGATGGCCGCCATCAGTCGCATCAAACGGATGTTGTCTTGCCACTGGACCAAGCGCAAGAATGGCAGGTAGAAGAAGGAACCCGTGAACAACCTGAAAAGATTAAATCTAAAACAGGTTCTCAAGTAGTCACATTGCAGTATCGTACGGATCGGTCATTGTCGAGCGTGATGTATTATCAAGATAAGCAGCTTTATAAGATGGCAATTTATGATTCACAAAATATTTTGTTGGCCACGCAATATGCCGATCCTCATGATGCCACCAAAGCAGCCTCGGAAATTTACTACCGACCTGATCACAGTGTGGCACTGGAAAAAGTTTACTTCCCAGATCACGTGGTAGTTCAATCCACTGAAGATGCTAAGATTGTGGAACACGCTTTTGACAGTGAAGCCTCTTTTTATGAATGGTGGCTGATTTCACATGCTTTGACACGAAGTCAAGACTCTTTGATTATTGGTACTGAAGCACCATTCTTCAAACAATTATTGAACGACTGCGCTCGTAAATTTGAATTGGTACCGTTGATTAGTTCCACCGCCGATGAATCACTTATCGACGCAAT
Organism: Furfurilactobacillus milii; assembly: GCF_009864005.1. Taxonomy (GTDB): domain Bacteria; phylum Bacillota; class Bacilli; order Lactobacillales; family Lactobacillaceae; genus Furfurilactobacillus; species Furfurilactobacillus rossiae_B. The sequence continues at coordinate 106,570 of NZ_WEZQ01000006.1, read as the reverse complement.
CATTGCAGATGACTCACCAATCAATAATGTGTTGGTCAGCAACGAGCAGGTTCACCAGTCCTTAATTAAACGTTTGAACCGTGACATGCACATTCAGGTTGTCGATCCAACGGGGATGGTCGCACCAAAGCCGAAGGAAAAGAAGGTTAAGACGCGGATTTATATTCCTAAAGTAGGATAGCTTGAATGATGCCAATAGTGGCTTTTAAAAGGAGTACTCATTATGAGTGCTCCTTTTTTGTCGGATCATTTATTAAGTAATATAAGTTTGATACTGTCCATATTTCAGCTAAATGGTCGGCGTGTTTATTTGATGGTGATTGAATAATAGTTAAAAAATTAAGACACTTTAGCGAATAATCTAGTCAGGGTACTAAACGGATTTTAAAGTAGGTTAGTTAAGTGGCTTAAATTCGAAATTACTTGGTGCACAACCGAATTAGATGAGACATAATTTTTTATGTATACCAATTGTACATGCGTGTTTATTAATATACTGTTTTCGGCATAAATTATAATTGTACAAGTAGACCATTTGCGTGCTACACTCTGTTTGAAATCAATCAAGGGGATGAATTTTAATGAAAAAAAGGCAAATCGTTTACACACAATAGTATACGGGGTTCACAAATAACATCATATAACGTTAATAAACATATTTAATAATTTTTTTATGCTATTTGCATCCAATCTATGATTGATTTTATCCATATTTATTGTTAGTTACTTTATCAGTGTTTAATTTCAGGGGGGTTGTTGAAAATGTCACGTAAGAATGAAGAGATTGCAGACACAATAACAAGTACGAAAGAACACTATAAAATGTATAAAGCGGGGAAGCAGTGGCTGTTTGCCGGAATCACTGTTTTTACGTTCGGTGGACTTTTAGCTGGTGGTGAACAAGCCGCAAAAGCCGACGCGACCAGTACTAATGGCAGTAACACTACTGATCCCCAAACTGACGCAACTAAGCAAACGAATGCACCGTTGGAGTTCTCAACGAGTGTTACGCAAACAAACGCTACGGCGAGTGCTGCACCAACTTCTGTTGCACCTGCGTCTGCAGCCGCAAGTCAGTCTTCCGTAAAGACTAGCACTGCTTCGTCGCAAACGACGAATTCGCAAGCATCAACTGCACCTAGTTCTGTAGCCAGCAAAACACTGACAGCACAAACCTCAACTGCACCTGCATCGGTGACAAGCCAGGCAAGTGAGGCACAGACATCGACAGCTAGTCAGGCAAAAGATGTTCAAACCTCAACTGCACCTGCATCCGCAACAAGCACTGCAAAGGATGTTCAAACATCCACGGCGCCAGCGTCTGTGGCAGGTGCTACAAAGGATGCACAAACATCGACTTCGCCAGCATCAACCACGAGTCAAGCAAAGACTGATCAAGCAAGTCAATCCAAGGATGCAACGACTTCGCCGGTTACTGCATCAACCACAAGTCAAACTAGTGATGCCGCCCAGACATCGACGGCACCAGCATCTGCGACAACAAATACATCAACAGTAGCATCACAAACATCAGCGGCTTCCACGGCGCCGACTAAACAGGTGACTGCTTTACCAGATAATGCGACTAGTCAACAGGTTGCCGATGCTAAGTCAGCAGCCTTAGCGGCGTTTGCTGAAACTGGTACACCACAAGAAATTACGCGGACAGATGCAGCGGTTACTAGTGACGCCGCTACTTCAGCTGCTGCCACTACTTCAGCAGCAACGACTAGTGCTGCTGCTAACCAAGCGTGGACTGATTACAGCAAGGTATTAGCGGCGGCACAAGCTGAAAAATCCGCTAACTACACAAATGCTTCATATTCGTTATTACAAACTGCTTTAGCTAATGCAAACGGCATGACACAGTCGGCCGCAAAAACAGCACTAAAATCAGCACAGCAACAATTGCAGGCTGCCATTGATAGTTTGGTTCCTAACTTAGGGGCCGGCGGACAAGCACAACTTCAAAATACAATTAGTGCTGATCAAACGAAATATTCGAATACAACGGCTTCTGAATATACGACGGCTGCATGGAAAACGTATACGGATGCATTATCAGCAGCTAACGCTGGTTTGTCTGATTCTGCAACTACAGCGAACACATTCTCGGTTTTGTACAAGAAATTAACTGACGCGACGGCTGGTCTGGAACTTAACAAATCATCTGTATTGTTCACTCAATTAGGAAATGTAATGAGCAGTGCAACGACCAAGTTGAATAATTCTGGGTCCTACACAGTTGCATCTATTCAGAATTTGCAAACAGCTCAATCTGCCGCTCAGAAGATTTCAGGTTCTTCCGCAGCGCAAGACATTCAAACGGCTACGCAGAATCTACAAACGGCATTAGATGCTTTGATCCCATCTGGATCATTGTCATCATTGCAAAATGTTCTTAATACAACTAGCGTCACATATAACGCTAACCAAACCGCAGATGCTACCAAGACTAATTATGCATACGCTGCATATACAAAGAGTAGCTGGGACACATTTGCCAGTGCTTATGTTTATGCTAAGGCAGTTATGAATAATGGAGCTGCCACTCCGGATCAAATTAGTACTTCCAGTTATAACCTTCAGAAGGCATATCAAAACCTATTAACGACAACTGCTACGAACCTTCTTTTGAGCGATGCAATTGCTGGTGGTGATCAATTACTGGAAGAAGGTTCAGGTAGTGCGTACGGTTCACAAAGTACTCAGACACTCAAAAACGCCATTTCAGCCGCTCAGACATTACTTTCGAGCGATGGCACGCCATTGGCAACTAGTACGCCTGATCAACTTAATCAGGCCACTAAAGTTATTCAATCCGCAATTGATGGATTAACAACGACGACCAATTCTGCGTGGAATAATTTGAATAAATATATTCAAACGGCAGATACACTTTCTGCTGGTGATTACACTGCTGATACATTTAGTACTTTAACGAGTGCAATTAGTAAGGCTAAGAGTGCACTTTATGATGATTCAACGGCGGCATCCTTACAGTCTGATGCAGATGCATTGAGAAGCGCATTATGGGCGGCAACGCCTGCTAACACAACAATCGCCAAAGCCAAGACAGCATTGTCAGATGCTGTTAAGAATGCTCAGAGTGCGGCCACATCATCAGCCAATTATTCAACAGACACATATCAAACTTTTGTCAATGCTCTTAAGGTGGCCCAAAGCTTATTGGACAATGCCAGCATGGACAACACGGCAATGACAAAAGCTACTTCTAACTTGACTTTTTATCAAGGGAATTTGGTCAATATTGGCAATAGTAATGGTGCCTCATTTACTGGATCCGTAAACAGTATGAATACCTTAGGGACAGGTGGTGTCCTTGCTGGTGGACCGGGTAGTTTTAATACAGTTTCTATTGTTAATACTAGTACCGTTACCTTTGGTGGTTCATCGACATTTTCTGGAATTAGTGTTGTACCGAGCTACACGTCAACTTGGACGCTACCGATTAGTTTGACACCATTCTTTAAAACGACTGATTGGCAAAAGTATGTCAACTTGGCTTATGTTCTATGGTCAGGTACAACTCAGTTAGGCACTGGCACGAGCGCACTCTCGGCTACACTTGATCCAGCTAAGAACGAAGCATTATCCACGGCTTTTGCAAGTGGTGATTTTATGTTGAGAGTTGCGTATAACAACGCTGGACAGCCGGTACTAACACTTGTTTCCAAGAGTCTAACCGCTTCTTCAAAATCATCAGTTCAATATTACTTTATGCTTGATTTAGGTAAATGGTCTAACGAGACAAATCAGTACTTACCACGGATTACTGGTAATCAGACATTAAATGATATTACTTATCAAACAGTTATAAACGGATTCTCCGGCACTTGGAATTTGGCGACTGGGACTAGCAAGGACCTTGAGAATACTTTTGCAGCTGATTCAGATAGCTCAATCACACCGAATACGCCACAGCCTAACTACTCAACATCAGCAGCCTCCGGTACGGCTACACTAATTAATCAAGCACAAAAATTAGTGCCGCAATTTACAGTCAATGATTTAACATCGGCCGTTGTTCAAGGAACTAACACCATTACCGGTAAAGTAACCCTTGATACCTCAACAGATATGCCGGGTGATATTTATCAAATCGTCTTCACTGACACGACCACTGGCGCCACCACTACAGCTAATATTAACAAGTCTGATGGAACCTTTGTTGCCAGCTTTGGGAACACTGTTGGAACTACGACGACTGGGTTAAACATTAATACTGGTGACCAGATTACGGCCCAAATTCAACGTGTTAACACGATTAATGGTTATGTTTCTCAGGGTACTCTAGGCTACGCAAGTGCCAGTGTACCAGCGGCACAAACGCCATACGTTTACGTTAACCAGAACGATATTAAAGTTGGTTCAAGTACAATTTCCGGGACAATTTCTAGTTTGATTCCCACAATTACTAAATCTTCTGAAGCAGCTACTTCTTCCACAATGAACAAACCATCCTCTGATGATTTAAATGTTTACACCGTTAGTGTTACCGTTTATAACCCAGACGGTTCTGTTAACGCACAAACGACAACTCAGGTTGCTAAGGACGGTACTTGGACAACTCAAGTTGGGACACCTTTAACAGCTGGTAAGTATGTTGAAGCAACAGCTCACGTTTCAGTTGGGATCATCTCTGGTAGCAATGCAGTTCAACCGACTGGGGTTCAGCTGACTAATTTGAATACGAACGTTTCCGACCCGATCTACGTTGAAGCCAATAAAGACGCTTTGAACGCCGCAATCTCAGCTGCAGACCCTGTTTCACAAAATCAAAGCGCTTATCCAAACACCACCGCTACTCAATTTTCATCACTCGCTGTGGCCCTAAGTGCTGCAAAGACAGTAAGCGCCGACAAAACAGCAACGCAGACAACTGTTAATGAGACACTCAAAAAGTTGGATGCTGCGATGACTGCAATCACGCTGTCTAAGTCAGGACTTGAAGCTGCTATTACCGCAGCTCCACTAGCAAGTAATGCTTCAAAGTACACACCAACTAGTTGGAGTAATTTGCAAACGGCCTTGGACCAAGCACATGCAGTGGATCAAGACTCAGCAGCAACAGCTGATCAGATTACCAGTGCAACAAACGCATTATTAGATGCAACGAGCGCACTACAATTTGTCACCGCTGCGACTACGACGAACAATGCTGCTAGCGATGCGACCTCAATGGCTGCCAATGCAAATAGCGATGCAACTCTTGCTACTAGTGGCGCAACAGCTTCTAAGGATGCTGCCGGTGCAGCTAGTCTGGCAGCATCTGCGGCCAACGATTTGGCTTCAAAGGGCTCCGATGCCAGTGACAATTTGTTAACGGCTGCCGTTAAAGCAACGCAAGCCCAAGAATTAGCTGCTCAAGCAGCCGCCAATGCGACACGGGCAGCCAATGAAGCAAAAGCGGCTTCCTTATCTGCTAGTGCTGCTCAGTCTGCAGCAACTGCGGCCAACACAACAGAATCTAAAGCAATTGCTCAAACCGCGACCTCTGCAGCTCAGGAAGCAACACGGAATGCTGCTGCTGCACAAGCCGCCGCTGCTGAAGCAGCTAATGCTGCGCAAGCAGTTCAGGCAGGTTACCTAGCAGCTAAGGCAAATGCAGCCACTGCTGCTGTTAGTGCAGCGGCTTCAACGGCTAGTGCACAGACATCTGCCGCCACTTCCGCAATTGCAGCTGGTAACCAAAGTGCGGCCAGCGCCGCATTAAGTGCCGCTAGTGCAGCGTTATCTGATGCAAAGACAAAAGCATCTGCCGCTGATACGGCCACTAAGGCTGCTACCAGTGCGGCCAGTGACGTACAAGCTGCAGCTAGTGCAGCTGGCGCACCAGCCAACGCACAATCAAATGCGACTGCTGCCGGTGATGCTGCTGCTAAAGCGGCAGCCAATCTAAAAGCTGCTAATGACAGTGTCACAGCAGCTTCAACCGGTTATGATACTGCAAACACAGCCTACACAACGATGAAGCCAAGTACTGGTGGTACGACTGGTTCAACCGGTACAACTGGCACAGATGCTAATGGCAATAAAGTAACGACAACATTAAATAGTGATGGCTCAACCACCGCTGTTACCACTGATAAAGATGGTAAGACACTTTCCACAGTTAAGACTAATGCCGACGGTAGTTCAAGCACAACGACGCCAAATTCCGATGGCTCAAGTACCACTGTTAATAAGGACAAGGCTGGTAAAGTCGTAACATCAGCAACAACGACGCCAAATAGTGACGGCTCTAGCACAACAGTTGTGACGGATGCTGCTGGTAAGACGGTATCGACAACCACGACTGGATCCGATGGTAGCACGACGACAGTCATTCCAAACAGCGATGGTTCAACGACTACTACGCAACGTGATCCTCAAGGTAAGCTTGTATCCGAGACCAAGAAGAATGCTGATGGTACAAGTGTCACAACAACGCCAAATTCAGATGGATCATCTACTAGTGTCGTCAAGGATTCCGCTGGGAAGGTAACTTCAACTACGACAACTGATCCGTTTGGCAATACGGCAACCACCACTACATCGACTGATGGTACTAGCCAGACAGTATTTAAGGATCCTTCAGGTAAGACATTGTCGACCGTTACGAAGGATGCTAACGGCAAGGTTACATCCACTGTCGTTCCAACGACTGATGGTGGAACGGTTACAACTACGCCAACAAGTGATGGTGGCAGTGTTGTGGTCACCAAGAATGCAAGTGGCGACACGTTGTCAACTGTCACCAAGGATGCTAACGGCAACGTTGTTTCCAAGGAAACGACAGATGCGAATGGTAACAAAGTCACAGCAACAACCGGCTCAGATGGTTCAACGACCACGACAACAGCTGATCCATCCGGCAAGGTTATTTCTACAACAGTTAAGGATCCTGCCGGCAATACAACCGCCACGACAACAGGGTCAGATGGCACTACCACGGCTACAGTTAAAGACCCTCAAGGTTCGCTTGTCTCAACAACGGTTAAGAAGCCTGACGGTAGCTCGACCGTTACGACACCAAACACTGATGGTAGCACAACGGTTGTTGCCAAGGATGCTACTGGTAAAGTAACGTCCACCACGGTTACGGCTAAGGATGGTAGCTCTACTACCACAACGCCAAACAGCGATGGTACTTCTACAGTAGTTAAGAAAGATGCCAATGGAAAGGTAGTTTCGACGACGACAACTGGCGGTAACACTGGTTCAACGACAACTGGCTCAGATGGTAGCTCGACAACAACGTTACCTAATGGCAACACAACTACGACAGTTAAGAACTCCGATGGTTCGACGACAGCAACTACTAAGGATTCATCCGGCAAGACGATTTCAACTGTTAACAAAGATGCCAACGGAAATGTTATATCCGAGGTAACTACAAATCCGACCACTGGAGATGTGACGACGGTAACGCCAACCTCAGATGGCGGCACGAAGACTCAAGTCACTGATTCCAAAGGCAATGTTATCTCAACTGTTACTAAAGATCCGTTTGGCAACACCAGCACGACAACACCACATTCAGATGGTAGCAGCACAACCGTTAACAAAGATCCTAATGGCAAGGATATTTCGACTGTTGAAACGACTCCATCTGGTGCGACTGAGACGACAACGCCAACTTCAGATGGCGGCACAAAGGTCGTTGATAGGGATCCAAACGGTAACGTTACGTCGACTACGGTTAAAGATCCATCAGGCAATGTCTCAGTTACTACGCCAACCTCAGACGGTGGCACGAAGACGGTGACAACAGATCCTTCTGGTCACGAGATCTCGACAACGACCAAAGATCCGTTTGGCAACACCTCAACAACGACACCGACCTCAGATGGTGGCACCCAGACCGTTACCAAGAATCCAGCTGGCGACACGACGTCAACAACGGTCAAAGACCCAAGCGGCAACACCTCAACGACAACGCCAACTTCAGGCGGCGGCACTGAAACTGTTAACAAGGATCCTCAAGGTCACATAACATCAACTGTTGACACTGGTTCCGATGGTTCAACCGTGACAACTACGCCGAACAGTGATGGCACGAGCCAAGTTGTGACAAAAGATCCTAACGGGAAAGTAACTAATACTGAAACGACCGGTTCTAGTGCTGCAAATAGTCAAACGACGCAAAATAGCGACGGTACTAGCACGACCGTTACAAAGGATCCGAAGACTGGTGCAGTAACTACGACCACTAAGGGTATCAACGGTAACATCACTGAGATTGCAACAAAGAACAGTGACGGTACCTCTACTGACCAAACCTTCAATCCTGACGGTAGCTACACTACTGTTGCTAAGGATGCCAAGGGCAGCGTTACCGGTGCAACGGTTGGCGACCGTGACGGTGCTAAAGTTACGCTTGTTAAGAATAGCGATGGCACGACAACCGCAACGGCTACTGATCCAACTGGTAAAGTTACCGGCACTGCCACGATTCCTGCAAATGGCGGAACAGCTACGGTTGGTGGAAAGACAGCCACAGTAGGTAGCGATGGTACCCTTACTGTTGGCGGACCAAAGGCCGATAGCATTAACACAAACGTTGATCCTACTGGCAAGGTTACGCGCTCACGAACCCTAATTGATGCTACGGGTGTCTCCGTTGATCCAAAGAATTACTACGATAACACTTCAGCGGCTGGCAGTGACAGCACCGGTTCGACAGGTACGACCGGATCTGAGGGCAGCACCGGCTCGACAGGTACGACCGGATCCGAAGGTAGCACTGGTTCGACAGGTACGACCGGATCCGAAGGTAGCACTGGTTCGACAGGTACGACCGGATCTGAGGGCAGCACCGGCTCGACAGGTACGACCGGATCCGAAGGTAGCACTGGTTCGACAGGTACGACCGGATCTGAAGGTAGCACCGGCTCGACAGGTACGACCGGATCTGAAGGTAGCACCAGTTCGACAGGTACGACCGGATCTGAGGGCAGCACTGGCTCGACAGGTACGACCGGATCTGAAGGTAGCACTGGTTCGACAGGTACGACCGGATCTGAAGGTAGCACCGGTTCGACAGGTACGACCGGATCTGAAGGTAGCACCAGTTCGACAGGTACGACCGGATCTGAGGGCAGCACCGGCTCGACAGGTACGACCGGATCCGAAGGTAGCACCGGTTCGACAGGTATGACCGGATCTGAAGGCAGCACTGGTTCGACAGGTACCACTACTGAACCAACAGTTACCCACAACTCGGATGGCACCACGACAACAACGACTGGTGATCCAAAGACTGGCACCACGGCAACAACAACCAATGGCTCAGGTAAGGTTGTTGATGTGGTTACGAAGAAACCAGATGGCAGCTCAACGGAAGTTAAGACGACACCTGCTGGTTCAGTGACAATCAACCGTGATCCAGAAAACAAGATTACGAGTTCAACAATCAGTAATCCAACTGGCACAAACGTTACGTTTGCTAAGAACTCTGATGGCACCACGACCGCAACAGCCACTGATGCTTCAGGTAAGGTAGTTGGTACGCAGGTATTTCCAACTTCAGGCGGTACTGCAACGTTGAATGGCCAAGTCGTAACCGTTGATCCGGATGGTAGTGTCACAGTCGCTGGGCCAAACAAAGGTGACGTGGCAACCACGGTTGATCCTGCCGGCAAGGTGAAGTTGTACAAGTCCTTGATTGATGCCCAAGCGGTATCCGTTGATCCTAAAGACTACTACGACAACACGACTTCCGCAGGTTCTGGTTCGACAGGCACAACTAATGGTTCCGATGGCTCAAACGGCACCAATGGTTCAGCTGGCACGAATGGCACTAATGGTTCGAATGGAACCAATGGTACGAACGATACTAACGGGTCAGCCGGTGCTAACGGTACGAACGGCACCGATGGATCGGCTGGTGCTAACGGACTAGCTGGCACTAATGGGTCAAACGGCACTAGTGGTTCAAATGGCACAAACGGAACCGATGGTACCAATGGTACAAATGGTGCTAATGGAACAAACGGTACTAATGGCTCAACAGGGACTACTGGCGTGTCAGGAACAAATGATGTTCAAACTGGTGAAAACAGCTCTAATCAACAACCTAGCGAAACGGCCGCACCCGCAACCGAAAAGGCGAGTGTAGCGACAACTAAGTCAGCGATTGCCCAACCATTGGTGAACGCAACTGTTAAGTCAGAACCTGAAGCCAAGGCCACGACGCTTGCAGCACCAGCTGCTAAGCAGTCAGCACAACCATCGGCTAAAGCAGACGGAAACATTGTTGAAAACAAGGCAACTGCAGCTGCCAACGCATTACCAGATACCAATGAATCATCAGCTGGTGTCATGGGATTGCTTGGTGTAGCAACATTAGCCGCAGGATCAGCAATGTTGCTTGGCAAACGTCGCAAGCACGAAGTTGATGGCTCCACAAATGAAGAAACAAAGTAGTGCGTAAGCAGGTCTGAATTTTTAAAAATGACGGAAAGCAACTTGGCTTCCCGCCATCTATTGAGGAGATTTTCACGTAAAGTCTCCTGAATAGATGGTGGTGGGTCAGGGTGTTCAACCGTCAGAGCAATGGCATCATAAACAACATCGTCAACGTCTACACGGCGTTTGATATAAGAATTGGATGATTTACGGAACGTTTGAATCGTACTTTTCATCAAGCGAGTTGGGGGAAGATAGCTTATGAAATTATTTGGACATGGTAAAAAGGTGACCGATTCAGCGCCGACGACCGCGGCATCGGAAGCACCCAAAGAACAAACAAAGGCCGCTCAGACGGTTATTCATTCCACAGCAACTGTCGAACCGACAAATGAAAAAAAGACTGAACTGGCGTCGGTATCAGCTCCTGTTGCTAAAGAGGATGCGTACCAGAAGTTAACGGCTAAACGTGAACAACTGGAGAAACACGTTAATGAGCTTAATCAACAGTATGGGGATGCACGCAACGAACTACGCTCTCAGTTGCTAGCCGAAAAAGACTATCTTCGGACGCAGTCACGAGCTGTTAATCGCGATTATGATAAACTCGCTCAGCAACGGAACGCAGACTTCGAAGTTTTTTCTCAGCTACAGGATCAACGCAATAAGGTTGCGGCCAAGCAAAAACAACTGGCAGCATCATTGAATGAAACCAAACAAGAGTTTGCAGAACAATCAGCTATTCTAGCGAAAATGAAGGCACAATCTGCACAGATCAACAAACAGCGTCAAAAACTGGATGAAAAAGAGCACAAACTACTTGGTGATCTTAGTCAGCAGGGAAATTTAAACTCTTTAATGGAAGAAATTGACGCCAAACGTAAGCAAATTTCAGACATCAATGTGCGTGATCATGAACTTGAACAAGCGGAAAACGGTGTTAATCAGGAGATTGTTAAGCAAGAAAAAGCTGTTTCTGCCTTGAACAAACGAGTTTCTGCTCAAGAGCAGGCCAATAATCAAGATGATGAAACTGCCGACATCCAAAAACGGTTAGCCGAAATTGACAAAAAGGTGAGTCTACAACAAGAGAAGTTAACTGCCGATGATGGGAAACTAAGAGCTGTTAAGCAGGATAAAGGAAATTTGGCCGAGCAGTTTCAGCAGTTAACTGACTTGATGAAATTTTATTTCAGTTCGACAAAACTCATCGACAACTTTCAGTTTGACCCATCACATCACTACGTTTTCTATTCCAATACGTTAATTCCGCTCAGTCAGCTGAGTGATCAGAATGGTTTGGAAATTATTGACCATCTGTTTGATAAAACAGACGCCCATTTTGATTTACTGACAACCGATTTTAATCGGGAGTTGAGTGAAATTTGGGCTGATTATCTAAGCTCGGGCATTTTACATCATGCAGGGCACGTTATTAATCCATACTTAGACTTTCAACGTAATGCCGATACGCAACAACATGCAGATGTTGCCCTACCGCTGGATCAAAGCCAAGATTGGCAAGTGAATGCTGGTACTGAGGAACAGCCCGAAATGATTCGTTCCGCCAGTGGCAAACAAAGTGTCACGTTGCAATACCGTGCTGACCGTTCCTTGGAAAGTGTGAAATATTTCCAAAACGATAAGCTGTTTAAGATGGCAATTTACGATCAGCAAAATGTTTTGTTGGCGACTCAGTACGTCGATCCGCGGGACGCCAAACACGCTGCCTCGGAAATTTACTATCGTCCTGATCACAGCGTTGCATTGGAAAAAGTGTTCTTTGAAGACCATGTTGTTGTTCAAACGACCGATGCTGGTAAGACCGTAGAACGGACGTTTGAAACTGAGAATGATTATTACGAGTGGTGGATGAAGTCGCATGCTTTAACACACCCTGATGATGCCCTTATTATCGATACGGACACACCGTACTTTGAACAACTGCTGAAGGATGATGATCGTCGGTTCGAACTGATTCCGCTCATTACGGACGTTGACAACAAAGCGTTGATTGAGCAAATCGTTGCAGAAGATTCACCAGTTAACAATATTATTGTCAGCGATGAAGCTGTACATCAAGTTATCCTGAAGCAATTGAAGCGCGATATGCACATCATGGTTTTAGACCCGGCCGGCGTGACGAATGACAAAGCAAACGCTGCGACCATCAAGACCAGAATTTACATTCCAAAAGTTAGTTAGTTCTTAATTGGATTTACAAAACTGGGCGGCTTCACCCGTTCAACTGATGCCGCCTTAAATAGCCCTAAATAAATTCGCGTTTAATGGGTCCCCCCACCCAGTAAACGCGAATTTACATTTAATATTGAAATCTAGTCCGAAAAATGATTGAGGCAGATAACTCTGGGATTTGAGAGGATAAGATAATGTTGTTTTTTCGTGAACTCAACAGTTGAAATTTGTACAAAATATAGGCGTTAGCGTTAACTCCAAGGAATGTGAAAGTGGTTAAATAAAGGTAGGACAAATAACGGAAACGAGGGAGTGGCAACATGATTTATTTTGTTGATTTTTCAGTTCCGGAAAAGAAATCAGGAATTGAGCATGCCGAATTAAAGCGGCTCGCGCTATTTCGTGATCATGGGATGGCCGCACGACTGCTGACACGTGATTATAGTCCGCGGTTACATTGGAACCTTAATGAAGCTCAAGTTAGTGATGCTGAAAGTATGAACATGTTTGACTATTTTCAGGGAGCTTTGGGTGCCGCATCACAGCCGTTGACCATGAATGATTTACGCTTTCCTGCTAACCATGAAGGCTTGGACATCCAGTGGCACGAGGATGAGGGCCGTTTTTATGTACTTCAGAACGGTCAGTTATACCGGCGTGTAAGTTTATTCTCAGGTACACAGCAAGTTAGCAGCGTTCAATTGTTTGACCACTTCGGCAATTTATACCGTATTGATCAATACGATTGCCGAGGTTTTAAAACCATGGAACAATACTATTCTCAAGACAATAAAGTAGACATGGAGCGGTATCTACACTTGGACGGTTCACCGGCAATCATTCGCTATTTAAAGAATGATGCAGGTGGCAATGAAATTGATAGCCGCTATACGCTGGTTGACTATCAAGGCCGTGATTATGATTTCGATGGGATGAAAACGTTCCTCCGTTTTTACCTGGATGAAGTTGCTAAACACGATCCGCAGGTCAGCGTCTTCATTTCTGACCGCACGATGATCGACGATTGGTCCATCAGTCATATGACCGCCAAAGCGTATAAAGTCTTGCACTTACATAATTCACAAACGGTTGACGCCAATGATCCCGCCCACGCGGCACTGAACTACAATTATGCGTACGCTTTGCATAACCTTCAGGATTGGGACGCCATCGTAACAGCAACCAAACAACAGGCACAAGATGTAAAAGATCGCTTCAAACCGACGATTCCAGTATTCACGATTCCAGTCGGGATTGTGCCCGCAGCGACACTGTCGATCCCTCATGTGCCGATGGCTGAACGGACACCAGGCAAAGTGATTGCCGTGGCACGGATCGCCAATGAAAAACGGCTGGATGATTTAATTAAGGCAGTTCACCAGGCACGCGAATCAGTTGATAACGTGACATTGGATATTTACGGCTATGAAAATTCAGAAGATAACTTTGCTGAGCCCAAGAAGATTAAAAAAGTTATTAAGGATCTAGATATGGGTGATGTAGTGACGCTAAAGGGTTATGTTCCTAATTTGACACCCGTATATAATTCGGCGCAGATATTTGGTTTGACCAGCAGGATGGAGGGTTTTGACTTGGCCTTACTGGAGGCCGTTTCACACGGTGTTGTTGGTTTGGCTTACGATGTTAATTATGGCCCTGCGGAAATTATCGAAAACGGCAAAAATGGTCGACTAGTTGATTTAGGTAATTGGCATCAGATGGCAGACCGACTCGTCAAAATGCTTAAAAATCCCGTTCGGTTACAAGAATATAGTGACGCAGCCTACGCCAGTGCTGGCCGATTCGGTGCTGAGCCCGTTTGGAATGCTTGGGTTCAGTTACTTATTGATGCCAATTCTAAAGTTGCGGACAAGGAGGGTTAGACAATGGATTTTTTATTGGATAATCGGCTAATTAGTCAAGATGCGGATGTTGTCAAGGAAGCGGTGGACCAGTACAAACTCTTTCTGCCAAGTCATCCGGACGCTCAACTTTTGATTACACAGTACACGCCTGAACTAGCCCGCATTTTAGCAAAGGTGGATATCAAACCTAACCGTGTGTTAAGTGTTTTTAACTTATTGCAGCAGGCTGTTCACGTACCGCAAAAAAAGTTAACCAGTGAACAACTGACTAGAATTCCGCCACTTTATTCCGTTTTGCCAAATGGTAAAAACAAGGCTAGGGTCGAAGAAGCCGATGCACCGTTAGCACGTATCAATTACTATCCTAAAAGTGGTGAACAAGTTGAAAGCGTCGAACACGTTGATCGTGTTGGCAACGTGACTTCAATTGATACTTATGATTGTCGTGGCTTTCTTTCACGAACCCAAACCTTTCATCGCAATCATGCATTGGCGACGGAACAATATTTCACGGCAGATGGTACTGAAGCCTGTTTAAATATTTTTATGAACAATGATCAAGGTCAGCTGACCAACACCGTTTGTCGCGTGATGAATTCGCGCGATGAAATTTATGAGTATGATAATTTGGAACAGCTTTTAGGGTTAACGTTAGATCGCTATGCTAAAGAGCAAAATGGTGTTCGAATCTATACGAATGAAGCACATATCATTCCGACAGACATCACTATCTCACCAATTGGATAAACTAAAATTCAAGCGCAGTCCGCACGGGTAAAGATGTGAGGACTGCGCTTTGCTTTTGCATTTTCGACAATTGACTCACAGCTGGGCAACGAAACATGATAAACTGATAATAATTTGCGAATCTTAACAATAATGAATTCGCGTGAGTGGGAGCAGGGTAATGACGAATGTGTTAACGTTTGATTGCTATGGGACACTATTAAACGAAGATGGCACCTATAGTGAAATTGAGCGGCTGGCAAAGCAGATTGGTGTTGATCAGAAGCTGGCGCGACAATGTTTCATTAGTTATCAGGATGACCGCAACAACATGCATCCGTATATCGACTACGATTTGTTGACCCGCAATAATCTGATCCATCTCGATTATCAGTTTGGCCTTGAACATCAGTTTGAACGCTACTATGTAGAGGTTCTGCAAGCCCATCGGGAGTTGACGCCATTTCCCGAGGTCATTGAAACACTGCAAACCTTTGTTGACCGCGGCTATAAACTTGTGATGATGTCCAATTCATCGTGGGATATCATTCCGTTTAACGCCAAGACGCTACGAATGCCATTCGACGTTTGGACCGCAGAGGATGTCCATGCCTACAAACCGGATTTGAAGTTCTTCAAGGCAGTTGAACAGCGTTATCATTTCAATAACGACAATCACGTTCACATTGCACAGGGCTATGGCAGTGATGTCGTCCCATGCGCCGAACTTGGCTGGGATTGTATTTGGGTCAACCGTGATGGTCGCAAACCTGCTGGTAGTGAACGACCAACGCATGAGGTAGGCACGTTGGATGAAGTGATGCAATATTTGAATTAAAGGAGTTTGACATGACAAAGTTAGTAATTGCGACAGGAAACCAGAATAAGGCGAAAGAATATCGAGAAATGCTGCCAAATGGACTAGGTGTGGATGTCGTCACGCTTAAGAATCTGGAAAATGTTCCTGACATTATAGAAAACGGAACAACATTTGCTCAAAACGCTAAAATTAAAGCAACTACCATCATGGAACATTTTAATTTACCTGTGTTGGCTGACGATTCAGGGCTAATGGTGGAAGCACTAAATGGTGAGCCTGGCATTCATTCTGCTCGATATGCAGGAGATCATGACGACAAGGCCAATCGTGAAAAATTGTTAAATAAGTTAAATGATGTGTCAAATCGTTCAGCAACGTTTCATACGACGATTTATGCCGTTAAACCAGATGGAAATGTATTGGAAGTTGCAGGCGAGGTTAAGGGGCAAATCGTTGACGCACCACGTGGTAGTGAAGCATTTGGATACGACTGTTTGTTTCAACCCGATGGTGAGTCGCGGACGTTTGGCGAAATGACCGGTGAAGAAAAAGACGCAATCAGTCATCGTGGTCGGGCAATGCGAAAGTTTTTAAAGAGCTTTGACCAGTGGTGGCAGAACTGAGGTAATTATGACAGATCGAGAAGAACAAATTTTATCATGGATCAAACAAAATCCAATGATAAGCCAAAATGAACTGGCAGAATTAGCAGGTATCACTCGGTCGGGCGTGGCAGCTCATATTTCCAATTTGATGAAAAAAGGTTATTTGCGTGGCAAGGGCTACATTGTGACGCCACCGAGTTATGTGACAGTCATTGGCGGAATAAATATGGACATCTTCGGCGTTGCCGATGAAAACGTGGTTGATAAAAGCTCCAATGCTGGCCACGTTTACTATGCGGTTGGAGGACTCGGCCGAAATATCGCACTGAATTTGCGTAAACTGGGTGTTCAAAACTACTTCATTTCTGTCTATGGCGATGATAACAATGGTGAACAGTTTAAGGCAGACGCGTTGGCAAATGATATGGACATTACGTATTCTAAACAGTTTGCTGATACCAATTCGTCGACTTATTTATATGTCAATCAACCTGGTGGTGATCGCGTGGTTGGTCTTGATGATATGAGCATCAACGATCGGATTACACCGGAGTTTTTGGAAGATCGTGAAGATATGATTAACAATTCGACAGCAGTTGTTATTGATTCGAATCTTCCACAACAGACCATTGAGTGGTTGTACGAACACTGTCAACGACCGATGTTTGCTAAGGCGGTTTCGGTTACTAAAGCTGGCAGACTGTTAAAAGGCATTGGCCATTTAAATACGCTTGTCCTCAATGCGGTTGAATCAAAGACCTTATCTGGGATTGAGGCTACTGACAAGCACACGGCGATTCAAGCAGCTCAACGAATAATAGATAAAGGCGTTAATAACGTGTTTTTATATATTGATGAAGTGGGCATGTTGTATCAAGATGAACGGCATCAGTTATTTTATCCGGAGCAAAAGATTAACCAACGTAATACTAATGGAGCCGGAGCAGCAGCAACGGCGGCATTAGTATGGGCACATAAAAATGAAAGCTCATTTGAAGATAGCGGTCAGTTGGCCAACGCTGCTGCATATCTTAGTATGGAGAGCATTCAGGCAGTGAATGAAAATCTGACCCACAGAACGCTTGAACTTAAGCGTCATGAATTGTTTGAGTAAAAAAGAAATTTAGTTAGATGAAGACCTTGTAGGAAACTGCAGGGTCTTTTTGCTTGCTCGGAAACCGTGGCCAATGAGTATTGATTATTAATAAAATAGATCTTTGTGAATAAAAAAATAAATTAAACGGCTAACTATGTATGTGCAAAGGGTTTGCCAGTTCACTTTATGAAAGCGGTAACTTTTTTTGTTGACAGGGCGAGACAATGGGTATAGATTCTAAAGTGTCAAATGTTTATGCGCATAAACAAATGTCAGCAAAGGGTGAATTCAAATTAAGGAGAACAATTATGATGAATTATTCACAAACTGTTTCACCTGACGATTATGTTGTTGTAATCGGTGGCATGAACATGGATATCTTTGGCATGCCAAGTGACAAAGTCGTTGATCGAGATTCAAACCCAGGAATAGTCGGAATGTCGGTTGGCGGGGTTGGTCAAAACATTGCACAAAATTTGGCTCATTTGGAAGTGCCGACGTACTTAATTACCGTATATGGTGATGACTACAATGGTCAATTACTAAAGACATCCTGTGAGAATAATCATATTCATCTAGACTATGCAGAACAGCTAGCGCATCAGCGTTCATCCACCTACATGTACATTACGGATGAAACGGGTGACATGCTTGTTGGTGTGAATGATATGGATATTTGTAAGCAGATCACACCGGAGTTTTTAAAACAGAGATTAGATTTTATTAACGATGCCACGATTTGCCTGTTAGATGCCAATCTTGATCCTTCTACGCTGAATTGGATTGGTGCGCACGTGACAGCCCCATTATTCGGCGACACTGTGTCAACGATTAAAGCACCTCATTTTGATAGCATTTTAGATAAAATGACAGTTTTAAAACCCAATGCATTAGAAGCATCGTTGCTATCTGGCGTTAAAGTAACGGATTTGAATACGGCCAAACATGCCGCAGAAGTTTTGCTTGATAAAGGCATTGCAAATATTTTCATCTCGATGGGGGCACAAGGAATTTTATGTGCGAATAAAGATGACATGGCATTTGTTAAACCCTTTAAAACAACGATTGTTAATGCGAATGGGGCTGGCGATTGCGGAATGGCAGCCATAACCTGGAGTTACTTTGACGAATCTGATCGCCCGCTACATGAAATTGGACGAATTGCACAGGCCGCTTCAAGTATCGCTTTAGAAAGTGATAAATCTGTTCCTGATATTACCCCAAAACTGGTTCAACAAAAATTAATGAGTGACACAATTGCAAATTAACGGAGGCAAAATAATGATTAAACAAATTTATTCCCTAATTCAGTATGACGAAAGTGTTAAGACAATGGACGCCGGCGCGGACAATATTGGTTTGGTTCCAATGCAAAATGGTGGTGTTCCCGCACATCGCGTACCGCTAGACCGTGTTCGCAAGATCTTTGATGAAGCCAAGCGGCGTGGCGTTACCTCTGTTGCAATCATGCTTACAAATGATCCTGAAGAAATGCTGAAGCTTGGTGAAGAAATACAACCTGATATCTTGCACATTGCGGGTGACGGGTACGCGGCAGATGAGACGTTTGCCAAACGTTTAAAAGATGTTGCGCCACATACAAAGTTGATGCAAGCCGTATTGGTTGATAATGAATCAGCTATTGACCGTGCCAAGAAGTTTGAGCCGTTCGTTGATTACATTTTGTTGGATTCTGGTCTTGCACATGACACTGGTATTGGTGCGAGTGGTCAAACGCATGATTGGAACATTGATGCACAAATTGTTAAAGCCGTTAATGTGCCAGTCATTGAAGCGGGTGGACTTGGACCTGACAACGTGGCTGATGCGATTAAGAAAATTCGACCATACGGTGTTGACTCATTGACGAAGACAAGTATTAAGTATGAAGGTGGCAACATGGAAAAGGATATCGACAAAGTTCGTGCCTTCTGTGAGAATGCTGACGCTGCTGCCAAAGAATTGGGACTGTAAACCAACGTTAAAATTCTAAGGAAGTTAAGGGAAGGATTGCGTGACAAAAAATCGACTTACCGTTAAAAAAACAGTTATTGCGCTAGTTGGCATTTTTCTGGTTTGCGTCGGCGTGGCCTTTAATAACAACACGCGATTAGGTAATGACCCAGTTGGAATTATTTACGATGGCTTGCGGGCTGCTTTTCACATTCCACGAGTTCAACTAGGAATGGTTTCCAATGTGTTAAACATTTTTCTGATTTTGCTGCTGTTTCTCGTTGGGCGTCATTACGTAAACATCGGCACGGTGATGTATTTAGTACCATATGGCATGTTTATTACGATTGGTTCGCATCTATATCCACATATATTTACAAATGACGCACTAATTACACGTTTAACTGGCGGTGCGACAGGAATCATCCTGTATTACATCGGGATTAGCTTGTTTGTAGCTGCTGACATAGGTGTTGATCCATTTAACGGATTTATGTTGACCATTCGAGACAAAACAGGCTGGAGCATGCGACGGAGCAAAATGACATTTGATGCTTGTTTAATGCTTGCCGGTTTTTTGATGGGTGGCAAGTTTGGCATTATCACGATTGTCACAGCGTTGACTACCGGGCCAACTATTCAAGCATTGAGTGAATTGATTCAAAAAAGAGTATTTATGGAAAGGACTTAATAAAAGATGGACTTTAAGTTACTTCAAAAAGTTAAAGTTGTCAGCACAGACCACCTCGACGAAACACTGTTAGAAATCATGAAAACAGAAAATTATCGACGCCCACTGTTTGTCATGGATCACTTTTTAGCACAGGTAGAAATTGTCCAAGATGTTCAAACCGAGCTACAAGCAAATGGTATTGAATATGCAGTGTTTGATAAGGTCGTTTCAGATCCGCCAACTAGTGTTGTTGATGCTGGTGTAGCAGCCTTTAAAGAACACAAGGCAGACAGCATTATTGCAATTGGGGGTGGCAGCTCGATTGACGTTGCCCGCGGTATTAACATTGTCCGCGTAAACGGTGGAAAAATTTCAGATTATGTAGACTCACAAGTGACAGTCAAACCTTGTCCAGGACTGATTGCCGTGCCAACGACATCTGGGACAGGTAGCGAGATGTCTAACGCACTGGTTGTTACTGACGAAACAAGCAAACAAAAGCTGGCAATTCTGGCAGATGATGCGGTTAGTGAATACGCAGTCCTGAATCCTGATTTGTTATTGTCATTACCTAAAAACATGACAATTGCTACAGGATTAGATGCTTTCTCTCACGCTGCAGAAGGTTACCTTTCTAAATTGGCTTCACCGGTAACTGATGCTATTTGTGAGAAAGTTATGTTCCTACTATATAATTACTTGCCACGAGCGGTTAAAAACGGTAATGATCGAGAAGCTCGTGAACGAGTTATGGTAGCCGCAACTTTGGCAGGTTGGATGTTAAATAATGCAGGTACCAACGTTGGCCATTCGATGGCACATGTGTTGGGATCTAAATATCACATCGTTCACGGTGAAGCCGTCGCATATGCTTTGCCTGGTGTCCTTCGTTTTGTTGGTCCCGTTATGCCACATAAGGTCAGAGAAATTGGCCAGATTTTAGGTGCTATTTATCCTGAAAATGCACCTGAGGAACAGACAACCTTAATTGCGGAACGGACTTATAAAGACTTTCGTGACCAGATTCTTGGCCTGCATCCATTTAGTGATTACAAGATTAGCTACGAAGAGTTGGCGACTAATGCAGAGGCCGTTGCACATGAACGCTTTGCAGGTAATACACCACGCGAAGTTACTGTTGATGCGGCTGAAACACTGTTGGCCTCGTACGGAAAACAATAAAACATAGAAGGGTAGTCGGAAATTATGAACTTTGTGTTCTTATTAACCGGGTTAGCACTTGTGTTTGGGATTGGTTGGCTAATTAGTAGCAACCGTAGAAAAATTCGGTATAAATCAATTGGAATTTTGTTTGCATTGCAGTTAATCATTTCGTTTTTATGTTTGCACACGTCAGGTGGGGTTAAAACACTAGCTGGAATTTCGTCATTCTTTAACTGGTTAATGGTTCAAGCTGCCGGTGGGGTTAATTTTGTCTTTGGCGGATTGGTTATCAAACCCGGTGGTTCCGTGTTCTTCCTAAACGTTTTGATGCCGATTGTCTTTATTTCCGCCTTAGTTGGTATTTTGAATTACATTAAGGTATTGCCATTCATTATTAAGTGGACCGGTTGGGCATTAAACAAGGTTGCCGGAATGGGCGAACTTGAAAGTTACTTTGCCGTTTCCACCGCTATTTTGGGACAACCAGAAGTATTTCTGACTGTTAAAGACCAGATTCCCAAGTTAAACGAACAGCGCTTGTATACCATCTGTGCATCAGCTATGAGTGCTGTATCAGCTGCCATGTTGGCATCATATATGAAAATGGTTCCTGGTAAATTCGTTGTGGTTGCCGTCTTTTTAAACATTTTATCGGCACTAATTATCTCTTGTATTGTTAATCCGTATGAAACGGAATCAAACGATGAACTCGTTCAAATCTCTAAAGGAAACAAAGAACCATTTTTCCAAGTTTTGGGTAATTACATTGTTGACGGCTTTCAACTAGCAATCACTGTTGGTGCAATGCTAATTGGGTTTGTAGCGTTGGTTACCTTCCTAAATAACACGTTCTTAGCTCTATTTAACGTCAGCTTTACGACACTTATTGGGTATGTGTTCGCACCGGTTGCGTTCTTAATGGGTGTGCCAAGTCATGACATTATTAAAGTTGGTAGCCTGATGGCAACGAAACTAATCACCAACGAATTCGTGGCCATGGGTACATTACATGGCATGACAGCCAGTTTGAGTGCGAAAGCAACGGCTATTATTTCTGCTTATCTTGTGTCATTTGCAAACTTTGGCACAGTTGGTATTATCACTGGTTCAATTAAGTCCATTAGTGAAGAACAAGGTGCCTATGTGGCAAAGTTCTCAATGAAGCTACTTCTTGGTGCAACGCTGGCCTCCGTTTTGACTGGTACAATCGTCGGTTTGTACTTTTAAATAGACAATCTAGATAGGTGATTTTGATGAAGACGATAAAATCAAAGCTTGTAACGACAGTAATGCTGACAATTGTTTTATTTGTCAGCAGTAATTGGCTAGTCACCGTTGGGCAGTCACAGGGACAGACGACGGGGATGTTGATTAGATCCTCAGCGTTCGTGATTTTGTTATATGCGTGGGCGCTTGTTCGTTTGCTGAGTACGAAGAGGTTTGCCAAAGCATTTATGATATTTGTAGATACAGTCTACCTTATGGGATTTGTAAGTATTATTGCGGTCGCTAGTACAAAGTTAACAGGCTTCATACAAATTAGCGGAGTATTGATTGCTGTTATTGGTTTATTGGCTTGTTTAATCATCTTCTACTTAATCAAAAAATATCCGCTAAACGTAGTTAACAAGGTAAACTAGACATAGGTAACCTGAAAGGAGTTTGACATGACAAAGATTATTTTAGATTGTGACCCTGGACACGATGACGCTTTAGCAATGACTATGGCGATTGCCTCGCCAAAGATTGAATTAGCAGCCGTAACGACTTCAGCGGGGAACCAAACACCGGAAAAAACGCTAAACAATGCCATGAGGATGTTAACATTAATGCATCGTGAGGATATTCCTGTTGCTGGCGGAAACCGGACACCGTTAGTTAACAAGCTTGCAACGGCTGGCAATGTTCACGGTAAGACGGGACTGGATGGTGCAGAACTACCAGACCCAGATTTCAAACCACAGAATATGACGGCGATTGAGTTAATGGCGAAAACCATCAGAGAGAGCGATGAGAAAATTACGTTGGTTGTGACTGGACCGATGACAAATGCTGCCTTGTTCTTACGCGTGTATCCAGAACTTGCAGACCGAATCGAACAAATTGTTTTTATGGGTGGCGCTATGGGGTTAGGAAACTGGACCCCATCCGTTGAGTTCAACATTTATGTGGACCCTGAAGCCGCTAAGATTGTGATGAATGCGGGCATTCCATTGGTTATGGCACCGCTTAACGTTACGCATCAGGCACAGATATTGAAGGATGAAATTGAGTCCATTGACGATATTAAAAATCCTGTCGCTCATGCCTTTCACGGTTTACTTGATTTCTTTGAAATCTATCACGAAAATCCGAAGTGGGGATTCAAAGGTGCTCCACTACATGACCCATGCACCATTGCCTGGTTGATTGATCCAACGCTGTTTGAAAGTGAACAGATGAATGTCGATGTGGAAACACAAGGTGAATTAGTTAAAGGTGAAACGGTCTGTGATTACTATGAATTGACTGGTAAACCGAAGAACACTAATGTGTTGTTGAAGGTTGACCGTGAGCGTTTTATTAAGCTGATTATGGATTCGCTAAGGGCTTTTGATGATCTGAAAAAGTAATAGAAAAATGATTTTATTGTCGTCTTTAGCAAGTGAGTAGCTTTTTGAAGACCAACAGTAAAATCATTTTTTGTTATTTTGCTTCTTTAATTGAAAGTACCAAAGCAGCACCTACCAATGCAATGACGGTAAGTATTGGAAGAATTGGAAGGTAATTATGCCCTACGATTCCATACAGAATTGCACCAATTACGGGTCCCAAAATTTGACCCCCTGTATTGGCAAGATTGAGAATTCCGAGATCTTTGGCAGAATTAGCCGGATTAGGCAACACCTCTAAGTTTAAGGCCTGATCTACTGAGAAGAAGATACCTGATCCAATTCCGGCGAAAACCCCATATACTAACATGACAACAGGATGACGAAGAAGATATGGAAGCAATGTTCCCGTTGCAATAAGAAAAGCAGCGAAGGCAACAGGCCATTTTCGTGTTTTCATTTTATCGGAGATGGGACCGGAGATAGTTGAAAACAGTATGGCGGCAATCATGGTAATGGTGCCCATCAATGAAATATATTTACCTGCGCTTGAGTTTCGTAGGCCCATATCTGTGGTTAGTATAAATAATTGATATGTCGCAAAAGTCGTGGTAGTGATGTTAATTAGCATTTTTCCGAATAATGCTAGATAAAAGTTTCTGGTATTGTGGACTGGAAAAATAAAGTATTGCATAAAACGCTTCCAGTTCATTTTCATTCGTGGCATTTTTAAACTGGATTTTTCCTTTAACATTAGGGCCGCAATTGGACCCGAAAGGAGCATAAGAAATGCAAATACAAAATAACCTACATTTACTAATCCAGGATTGTTAGTTTTTAAGAAGGTACCACCGACGACGGGGCCACCATACTGTCCAATAACGAATCCTGTGGCATAAATAGATGAGATCAATCCACGATGCATTGGAGCCACACGATCTGCTATAACGGCAAGTAACGGTGCGACAATCATATTAATAAACGTTTGAAGTAAGCACCATAGTACAATGAAAAATGGCAACCCAGATTTGGAGTTTATTAAGCCCAATCCAACCATCACAATGGCTGTTAAAATCGAGCCGACTATTAGCCAAGGGGTGCGACGTCCCCATCTTGATCGTGTGAGGTCTGATAGTGCACCAATAATAATGGTTGTAATGGTCGAGGTAACTGCTCCGAGCGTACCTAGCAATGCTAAAAAGTTGTTCACTTGACTACCGGCACCGCCCATAATATTTGCCAATTTGGCAGGGTTCAATAAATTATTCATGCCATTAAATGGTCCTAGCCATAGCAGTGCGCCGATACCTGTTGCTAGTCCAATCATGATTGGAGCTTTTGGCTGTTCAGAATCACTAATATCCGCTTTCCATGCAATCTGTGAGTTGTTTTGGTTTGAGTGTAAGTTGTTTACCATTGTTTTTCCTTTCTAAAATGACGTGGAAAAAATTTGTAGATCCCAAGGTTTCAAAATAAAGGTGTCTTGATTGTGAATGTTCTCATGAGTAAATAAAGATGTTCCTTCTGATGAGTAAAAGATGACTTTTTGCGGCTTACTTGAATAGTTGAAGTAAAAGTCTAAGTGATTTCTGTGTACACTATCAATTAAACGCTTATTGATAATTGGGAAACTTTGTTCCTGACGGTTTGACCAAACTCCTGTCTTTTTGAGGACATATTTAAAAATAGTTTCCATATCTTTTTGATCAAAGAAGCTACCAATATAGAAAGCTTTTCCTTTTCCGTA
Organism: Furfurilactobacillus milii; assembly: GCF_009864005.1. GTDB lineage: Bacteria > Bacillota > Bacilli > Lactobacillales > Lactobacillaceae > Furfurilactobacillus > Furfurilactobacillus rossiae_B. The sequence goes on along the minus strand of NZ_WEZQ01000006.1, from coordinate 80,721 downwards.
TTCATTCTCCGTTATAGCTGCATACTTTCCCCAATAGGCGTGATTGTATTGTGCTAAAACTTTTCCAGTGGTAGCAGTCAGAAGTTCCATCCAGTCGTGAGCTGCTGCATTTTTTAAATCAGCCAATTCACTCTGACCAGAGACTGTGACTAAATTTTCAGCTTCATTTGTTCCTGCATTTTGGTTTGGATCTACAAATAACTCGTATTCTGCTCCAATTGCTTTAGAAATGATTCCTGGTTGTACTGTAGTGCGAACCTTGACATTCTCGTTTGTGAATCCTGACCTGAATCCATAGACAATGTTTCCGCCTGCATGAACATATCGATTCAATGAAGAAAGTTGTCCGTCGGTAGCCGAATAGAGCATTGGCACGACGAGCAGGTCGTAGTTGAAAATTTTGGGGCTGTCTATTGGCAAAATATCAACTTCAGTATTCATTTTATAAAGGGTGTCATAATAATTCCGCAATACATCGTTATATTGATGACCTTCACTTTTATCTCGAAACGGAAACCAGTCAACACTTGTTAAGCTGTCATTGCTTACAACGATAGCAATACGATTTTGCTTCGTTGAATTAACAAAATTAGAACCGATAGATTTAAGTTCTGCCCCAATTCTTTTTGCTTCGTTGTAAACTGGATTGGGTTTAAAATCGTGACTTAATAGACCTTTCCAATATGTTTCGAAGCTATTGTGAATTGAATGCCAGTGCCAATATTCGACCATCTTCGCACCGGATGCGATGTGACTATACGCTTGTAAACGTAATTGCCCAGGATAGGGTACCCAGTTTTTAAAGGCCTGTGCCTCAGTTTCCATAACGATGTAGGGCTTGTCTTTCGTCGATCTGGCAATATCACCTCCAAACGCAATTTCAGCTCCGGTAAGATGACTTTGAGTGGGATGATAAATATCAATAGCTGTGTCAGTCAGAACTTTCGATGTTTTATAAATGTCGACTGCTGCATTTAGACCAAATGATTGATCTCGCCATTCAAGATCGAAGTTGTTTGTAACAAACTGATCTGAACGCTTATAATCATTGACAATGCTAACTTGCCATTGAAGATAAGCTGTGACTAAAGTGCGTTGGAATTTTTCGAAGGCTGATCCAAGACTGCCGTTGATGGTGCTGTTAATTGGTGGAAAGTCTTCCCATGCATTGATTCGATTACTCCAGTAATCCATTCCAAATTCCGCATTTAATTTGTCAAGATTGTTATCAAACTTATTTTTTAGCCACTTTTGAAAAGCAATGTATACATTATTACTACTTGTGCTGAAATGCTTTGTTTCGTTATCAACTTGAAAACCGATTACATTTGGTTTCTGTGAAGTTCTCTTGATCATCTTTCTGATAATACGTTCGGCCAAAAATTTAAAAGTTGGGTGTGTAAAGTCAACTAGCTGCCTAGCACCATACTGATGTTGCCCAGTTTTATCCGTTAACATAACTTCAGGGTATTTTTTGACCATCCAAGTTGGAATTGCGTAAGTTGGGGTACCAATGATGACATTAATGTGCGCAGCTGCCATAGCATCGACAACTTTGTCTAATTTTGAAAAGTCAAATTTGCCTTCTTGAGGTTCGTACGTACTCCAAGTGCTTTCTCCAATTCTGACGACATTAATATTTGCTTCTTTCATCATTTTTATGTCTTCATCTAATCGTTCATATGGCAAGTATTCATAATAATAAGCTGAACCGTAAAGAAAATGATTTAACACAATAAGACTCCTTTTCTATTTAGAAAGCGCTTTCTATTTTGTTTAATTAAGAGTAGGTTATTTATTGAGAGTTGTATAGGTGCGAATAACTTAGAAAAGTATCCTTTTCCGATATTTGACTCTGTATAGGTGATGAAAATGAATTTTTTGAAAAACGCGAAACGGCTTCCTGTAATAGATTGGAACTTATCGTTTTTTGGTGCTCACGAACAAACTGTTGATGCTAAATGGATAGTACCGGTTGAAAAACATTATGCGTTTGAATGCATCTTTATTTTGCACGGCAGTGAATTTATAGAGATTGGTAATGAACAGTATTTATTAAATAAAGGAGACTTTTTTATAATTCCTCCAGAATTTTCCCATCAGGTTTGGGCAGGTTCGTCTTTAACATATTTTTGTTTTCATTTTGATATTGATAATCCAGCCTTAAAAATTCGTTTGATTCAAGGATTGAGGTATCTCTATCAACGGGATTCCGATCTATGCAAGAAATTGGCGCCTCATCTAAATCGCTTAGATGGATTAATTCAAGATGGCAGATATGACTTTGACACTCAGATGATAATCCAGATTGAACTGTCGCAAATGCTTCAAGACTTTTATGAGACAACAAAATCAGCAACGGTTGAAGGCTCAACGGACACTGCGGAATATGCGCGAAGGATTGCAGACTATCTTAAAAACGAATTAACTAAACAGGTTTTGTCGTTTATTAAGAGTGGCTATGAGATCGAGAATAGTGCTTTAGCTGTTTCAAAAGCAATTGACAAGGTTGGTTTTAGTGACGGATACGGATTTAGAATGTTTAAGGATACTTACGGAATTTCACCAAGGAAATATTTGTCTAAGCTGAAAGTTAATGAAGCCAAAAAATTATTGGTTAAGCCGCAATATTCTGTAATGGATGTCGGAGATGCATTAGGGTATAAAAATAGTGCAAATTTTAGTCGACAATTTAAAAGATGGACAGGGTTAACTCCGAATGAATTCAGAAAGTCGAAAATGAACCATTTAATATCATAAAAGGATAGTAAATGGTCTAGGCAAAACAAAAGCTTGCCATATAGTGTGAGGACACACATATGGCAAGCTTTTGTTTAAAATTCATTTACTTCACTGCCATTCGAATCATATTCCAAGACAATGGTTCCAATTTGGCACTGATATTTTCGTCAGTAAGCTCAACACTAGCTAATGGTTGAATTGCCATCTTGCCATCGCGGTTGTCAGCCTTAACGTCATAACCATAAAACTGAGTTGCTTCTATGATGTGATCAATATCAAAACCAGTAGGATTGATTGATAAGTCGGCGTTTTCATGTTGGTTTTTATTTTCAGCAAAAACGATCAGCTCATTGGCTTCTTTATTATAGATGGTGACGCTGTCCATCAGTGGAACATTTTTAAATTGACGAGAGTTGTATGTTGGGACCTCAACGCCACTATTTAACACAACGCCATGACCATACGTTGCCATTTGCATGAATGGATAATAAATGGATTGTAACCACACGCCTCCATCTGTATTCGTCATAATTGGCGCAATGACGTTGACAAGTTGTGCAAGGCAAGCAATCTTAACGCGGTCAGCGTGTTTTAGTAGTGTCATTAGTAAACTACCAACGAGTAAGGCGTCTTCAAAGTTATAAACATCTTCCAATAAGTGAGGACCAACCTGCCATGGTTTAATTTTGGTGTCAGCGTTGTTTGAATGATACCAAACATTCCATTCATCAAAGGACAAGTTGATTTGTTTATTTGACCGTTTGCGGGCTTGAACCGCATCACACATAGCGATAACGCCACTAATGAATTGGTCTAAATCTTCGTTCTTAGCTAAGAAATTATCCAATTCTGTTGGATCATCATCTCCGTAATAGCCATAGTAACGGTGCAAGGACAGGTAGTCTACATTGTCGTAACATTCATCCAATACGGTTTCTTCCCAAGTGCCAAATGTCGGGTTGTCGAGAGATGAACTGCCACAGGCGACAAGCTCAATACTATCATCCACTTGCTTCATGGCCTTAGCAGTTTCGTTAGCTAGATGCGCATATTCAGATGCGGTTTTAGTGCCAATCTCCCACGGACCATCCATTTCGTTACCTAAACACCAAGTCTTAATAGCAAATGGTTTGGAATCGCCATTTTTGGCACGCAGATCACTCAATTCAGTGCCGCCTGGAAAGTTACAGTACTCGACTAAATCGGCTGCTTCTTGAATGCCACGAGTGCCTAAATTAACCGCCATGTTTGGCACGGCCCCGACTTTCTTTGACCAGTGCATAAATTCATGTAGACCAAATTGATTTGTTTCCAGTTCCCGCCAAGCAATATCTAAGCGGGTTGGTCGTTGATCTTTAGGACCGATACCGTCTTCCCACTTGTATTGTGATAGGAAATTGCCACCTGGATAACGAATCAATGGAATGTGCAGACTTTTTACTGCTTTGATAACATCTTTGCGGAATCCTTCTTCATCGGCTTCAGGATGATCAGGTTGATAAATACCGGTGTAAACAGCTCGTCCTAGTTGTTCAATAAATGAGCCGTAGATGCGATCATCAATTTTGGAAATGGCATTGTTTGCGGCGGTATTGATAATAGCTTTCATAAAATTACCTTTAGCTTTCTTTAATTTGACCACGACGATCGATTAATGTTTCTCGAATCGTCGTTTCTTTGCGTTCGAACTTTAAATAAGCAATCATAATAAGTGCGCCACCGATAAAGAAAATGGCGGGAAGATAACTAAAACAGAATTTGATGGCGGAAAGCGATGCTGCATTTTGTGCAACACCAGCTTTGTAGCCAGCGTGGTTAAGAATCATTGATGGAGCCCAACCGCCTAGACCAGATCCCATCTTAATTGCGAATGAACTACCGATTGCGGTTAAGAAACCACTGGCGCGAATCCCGTTTTTCCATTCACCGTAATCGACTGTGTCTGATAGCATTGCGAATGGCATTGAGACGGAAATACCAGTACCGATGGATGCGATGCTCCAGGCAACAGCTAAGGCAATGAAAGAGTGACCAGTAAATGCGATTGCAATTTGACCCAAGGCTGCAAGTAATAATCCGGCAATTAAAACTTGCGTTTTAGCAAATTTTTTAACAAGGAATGGAATTAACAGCATACCTACCATTTGAAACATAACTAATGCGTTTAACACTGATGCAAAGCCCTTGGCACCGAGATTGTACTGTGTGTAATACACTAAAACCGATGTTCGCGAAGAGTTTCCAAGCCAATAAAAGATAAAGCCAAGAACCAAGATGAACCAAGGCCAATTAGACTTGGCCGCTCTAATTGAGTCTATAATTGGCAAGGCTTTCTGTGATTGAGTGTTGATTTCACGAGTATCGAAGAACGCAAACATGAGAAGAGCAAACCCAATAACAGCTAATACAAGCGCGGTTGTGCGCCAACCAGTGACGGCACTGCCACCGCCAAAAAAGGCCACGAAACTTAAGGTAAAGGTTGCGGTGATGAAAAACCCGATGTTACCACCGATCATTCGTGTACTGTTTAGCTTGATTCGTTGGTCGGAATCGTTACTGAGATTTGGCAAAATGGAGCTGATGGGAGTTCCAACTCCTGTATATGAAATTCCAAACAGAAGGTAGGTAATCATTGCCCACCAAAACTTACCAGTTGAACTTAGCGAAGGAGACCAGAACATGAGAATAAAGAATATTGCAAACGGGAATGCAATCCATAAAAAGTACGGACGACTTTGTCCCCAACGTGTGTGGGTATGATCAATAATAAATCCCCATACTGGCGCGTCAAAGGCATCAAGGATTCGTGCTGCTAAGAGAATCGTGCCTGCTGCAGCGACTGATAATCCGAAAACATCAGTGTAGTAGTACAAAATAAAAGTTGTAACAGTGGTATAAAGCAGGTTTCCTGCCATATCTGTACTGGCATAGGCTAGCATCCGATGAAACGGAATTTTGGTTGAAGATTTGAGCGATTCTGCAATGTGGCTTTTCACAATGTTTCCTCCTGAAGTGAATAAGATTGGTCGATATTTTTTAAAAGCGCTTTCATTGACCTTAATTTACCCATATCATTAAGCAATTAACATTCAATAGCTCACAGAGTATTTATAAAAAATCACACTTTTAAACTAGCTATGCAGTTTTGGAAGACCATCGGACGCATAATAGGGGGCAATAGGGAATTGATGGCTGGTGTCGACGAAAACGCACGGAGGAAAACAATGACTCAATATTTATCTATATCATGCTTGCCCTTTCCAACATTTATCGAAGGTGGATATGCGACTTTTGAAGTGGGCGAACAACATCCAAATCGAGATGATTTACAATACTTCATTCTTATGGTTATGCGTAAAGGTTGCTTGTTCATCGCCGAAGATGATGCTCACTATACAATTAAGGCTGGTCAGATATTTATATTGCGTCCAAGACATCACCATTACTCTTGGAAGCCAGTGGCAGAGCGAACGGAGTACTACTGGCTTCATTTTTATGTGGCTGGAGAATGGAGTCAAAATGTCAATCCGACACCGTTGACACCAAGTATTGCCGTTCCGACGCTGCATTACTACACACCATCGACGACTGTTTATTTGGCCAAGCAATTCAATATTCCAAATCAAGATCAACTCATGCCAACAATTCGGCAAATTTTCGAGGAAAGCCAACAGTCCAACAGCTATGGTTTTTGGCGAGCTCAGCAATTATTTATTGATGTGCTTCAAGCCGTACAATATAGTTCAGCCAAGGAAACGCGTCTTGCAGAGCTAGCGGCACATGTTCAAGAATACTTGCGCACTCATTACCAATCACGGATTACAAATGAGGAATTGAGCCGGGTCTTTCATTTCCACCCTAATTATATTAGTCGAGCAGTTAAACAGACGACTGGCTTGACGCCGGATGAGTTTGTTAAACAGTATCGGATGGAAGAAGCAAAACGTCAGTTACTTAATACGTCGCTTCCAATTTCTACTATTGCTGAAAGGATTGGTTATCAAAACATTTATTACTTGGTAGATTGTAAAATTAATCCGAACGCTGTTCGGACAAAAAAGATCAGCTTCCTTTAAAATGGTGTTTACCACAAACCCATTTTTTAGGAGCTGATCAATTAACCAACGCCCCCTTAAAGTACTTAACTGGCAAACACCTTACCAAGTGATGCTGACTAATTTGTCAAAAAATTCGGATCAAATTTGCAATCTACCACTTTTCAACGTCTTTTAAGAAGCAAGTTGGTGTCTCACCTAGAACATATCGAATCAATGGTTAACACCGCGACATAACGAATCGATGTGTGATATTTTATAAATTTATCTTTGGCTTTTACATTTATTGATAAGCTTGAGCGCTTTATACTCACTGTAAAGCGCTTTCATTAATTTAAAAATAGTGAGGTACACACATGCATTCAAAACGCTTCAACATGCAGTACAATTCCCATGGAGCAATTACAAGTCTTATTGATCAGGAAGACACTTATCAGATGAACTGGGTAATTAATCCTAGTTACTTAGATAAAGCAGGCTACACCGACAGTGATAAATTGTTTGGTGAATTCGAAATAGTAATCGGGGACCATCATTACAAAAGCATTGAATTAACGCCGGTTATTAAAGAAACCAGTGAACAATTGATAGTTAAATATCAGCTCCCTGAAGCAACAATTACGTTGAATTATGAATTGATTAACGATCAGTTGCAGTGGCAAATTCTGTTACAGAATAATACGTATGAGCCTGTAAAAATAACAAGTCTCGGTGTCTGGTGCTCACTGGCCTATATTATGTTTCGAGATCGAGATGTCCTCCAAAACATTCATCGTTCCACAGCTGTTTTTCCTTCGGTTGCCCCGAACTTTACTAAATTAGCTGGAATGCGCCGTGATAATGAAGGAAAGAACATGGGGTTATTTCAGACAGCAGGTGTGGTTCAGTCAGTTGGAACCGCTTGTGAGTGGACGAATCGATTCTTTGAAAATGTATCGCCGTCATTGGATGGTATGTTGTTTCATCAACTCATCTTGGCCGGTGGGTATCCACAAACAAAAGCACCAAAAAGAGATTGGATATACCCGCATAGTAGCATCACTTTAACCGACGAAATGAAGTGGTCTTTTGTCCTCACCCCCTTTAGTGATCAGGATAATTTTACTGATGTGGCCCAACATTTTGGTCACCCACGCATAACATACCCACCAATTATCATTCGAAACCAGACAGCTACAGTAATGATCGAGGAACCAACGAACGATTTGGTTGAACGAATTGTTTTACGTACTAATGTTGATAACAAGATTATTGAACGTGATGTAACCTCTAGTCTTAAACAAAACGTGTTGACGTTAGCTCCAACAGAGGTGGGCGAACATGAGTTGCGTATTACTCTTGAAAGTGGCAGACAGGATCGTATTGTATTCAATGTTATGCGGCCGATTCATCAACTGATTCAACAGCGCGTGGATTGGTTAAGCATTCACTCTTTCGAAGATGCTTCGGGCAAACATCCATATTCATTCGGACCTGTTTCTAACCAAGGCGAATCGTTAGGTAAATTGAGTTTAATCTTAATGGCAAATCTGTTAAATCCGACTGAAAAAACAATGGCTCAGGTGCGACAGGTCGAACAAAGTGCTGTGTACTACATTCGTCAAAAATGGTTTGTTGACGGTGATTTTGGCAAACCAGCGTCCCTGTATGGAGACTTTTATCGCGTAATGGATTTTGAATACATTGGACATGTCTACTACTTATTATCACTATTTGGGGAAAATGTTTTAATACTCAATCAACCGACAGTTTATCTTCACTGGGCTGCGGATGTCTTTAATTTACGAGTTAATCCAGATATGCATGAAAGTCAGCGTGCCAAGGAAGAATCGCAAATGTTGGGCGTGTACTTTTTATACATTGATGGTCTGCTGAATGACTTAAAAGCTCATGGTATGAATGAGGACTATCAGCTAATTAAGGAATGTTGGGACAAAGCCGTAAAGCGCGTGGCAACTGATAGTCAATCGTATAAGGCTGCCATTACAGAGCACTTTTATGATAATGCCGGTTTTGGACCGGCAACGGGGGCTTTGGCCAATGCCGGCTATACGAAGGCTGCCAGTCGATATGCAGAATTATTAAAAGCCAACATTGGCTTCAGCAATGATTTTCGAAGCCAGGCGCCAGACCGTTGGTGGGAAGCCCTCTCTTATATGATTCACTCATTATGGGGCGGGATTACAGCGGCTTCTAGCCTACTAGCCTATGAAAAAATGGGTGACACTGAGCTGCTACGAGGGGCTTATCGTGCATTTGCGGGTGTGTTATACATGTATGATGCAAACGCAACCACAACAGATCGTCTGCTCAAACATGGAGAGGCAGCCTCGACGTATAGCATTGCAGGGCCAAATATCAATCGACCGGACCTATCTCGAAATCGCTTTGGCCAATCAGTTTTTGCTCAGGACGGTGGTATTTTTACTAGACTATTCCCTGATGGTGATACAGGCCACGATGATTGGGATATGGGCGAAGAATTGGCCGCTTACTTAACTGGATTTGGACAAAAGGCGTATGTGTACACAAAAGCAGATGGAACACTTAGTGTGATCAATGGCAACCTAGTCAAATTAAGACAGGATGAGTACAGGGTTACCAGTTATGCACCATATCCTCGTGAAATCCTAGATGTTGAACGAAACAGGTGTTTAAAAACATCGAGTGAGACAGTTCGTTACAATATTCAAGATGGATTTAAAACGGATGAAGGTTAGTATTTATTCATGATTAAATGATTTATATAAAATGAGCCATTAAGGAGAGGTAGCAACCGTTCCTTAATGGCTCATTTTTGTTACATTTTCGATTGCCTAATTATCAGAATCATTTGCTGGCGTCGGTGTATCTTTTGGCGCCTCGACTTCACCAGCCTGTACTTTATCCTCTTTCTTTAAGAAGAACGCAGCGAACAGTGTAATGACGAAGACTAGAACACCCATCCAGATGTACGTGTGTTGGTAACCGATCACATCGTATAATTTGCCGGCAACAGAGGAGAAAATGAAGACCGATATTTGCTTAGCAAAGTTAGACGCGAGCGCGTAAACCGTGGCGTATAAACGAATATCGAAGGCACCAGCGATGTACTTCATGATAGACGTTAACAACAATGGCATTTCCAATCCGGCGAGCAAACGGAAGAAGACAACCCAGCCCCATGTTGGTGACAGAGCAGAACCTAAGATCCGAATGCATGTGATGAAGCCGTAGATGATTAAACCGTTTTTAGAACCGATTTTGTTGATGATCCATGGCATTGGGAACATGAGCAAGAATTCAATGGCCGTTTGACCGGAAGTCATGTAACTGTAAACCAATGTGCCTTGTGCGGCGGTGTGGAAGAACGTCTTGAAGAAGATAATGAATTGTTGGTCGAACACATCGAAAATAGCTGATGCGCCCATGTAGAAGATAGCCAGAACCCATAAGTTTTTAATCTTGAACACAGACATAACAGTCTTCATGTCCAAAGAGTTAGATGTGTCCCCAGCAGCAGAAGCGTTGTCCATGTCGATTTTGTCACTGAACAACAGTAAGCCAGTTAAGATAATGGCAGCAACGGTACATGCCCAGAAAATTGAGTCTGGTGACCACAGGAATAAACGACCGGCAATTAATGAAGCGACAACACCGGCAACAGAACCACCGACACGTGAGTGAGCATATTCAAACTTGTTTGCTAAACTGGCACGTTGAACATATTGTTCAATAACGGAAACCCCACCGTTTAAGACAAAGCTGAGGAAGGTCCCAGTGACAATGGCAACCAAGAAAGAATTGATGTGAAGCAATGGTAAGAAGACCCACTGAAAGTAAGGTCCGATAAAAATAGCAACAACAGAAATTAGAATAACTAAGTTCTTTTTGAATAAAAGTTTGTCAGAAACGACCCCGAAGATTGGTTGGAAAATAAGCGAAATTCCGGCCATCATGGAGAAAACAGCCCCAGATTCGGTTCCGTTTAAGTGACCGACTTGTTCCATCCATAGCGTTAAATAGCCATAGACGGTAGCCCAGATGAAGAAATAACTAAAGTGGGAGAAGGGAAACCCCCAGAAGTGTTTTGATTCAGTTTTTTGCATGATATTTTTAACCTCTATTTTCTAAATGATTAGTCATAGTTGTAAGGCACTGGTTTGCCAAAGTTAGGGGTGCCATCATCGTTCCATGTAAAGGATTGAACCTTCGTATGGCGATTTGGATCATACAGTGGATCGCCCTTGATTTCCGTGTAGTCACGACAGTGGTAAACCAAAATATCCGTTTGACCGTCTTCAGCTACTGTGAAGGAATTGTGACCAGGTCCGAATTGATCATGGTCAAGATCACTTTGAAAGACTGGCTTTTCCGCCTTGTGCCACTGACTGGCATCAAGCAAATCAGCATTTTCATCAACGCTTAGCATGCCCATGCAGTAGTTTTCATCGGTCGCACTGGCCGAGTAAGTTAAGAAGTATCGACCATTACGATGGATCACGGCAGGACCTTCATTTACCCAGAAAATCTTCGTTTCCCAGTCAAATTCAGGTTTGGTCAACATTACAGGCTTAGTTTTAAGTGTCCAAGGGTTAGCCATTTCAGCAATGTAGATATTGGAATTACCCTTAATGGCTGGATCTTTTTGTGCCCAAACGTAGTACAACTTACCGTTGGCTTCAAAACAGGTTGCATCGAGCGAGAAAGAATCCATTGGTGTTTTAACTTGACCATGTTCAATCCAATCATCTTCGCTGCGCATTGGATCTGCGTTATCGCATTCGATGCAGAACATACGGTGTTGGAACATACCGTTTTTGTCGAACGCCGTTGTTTCGGCTGCGGCAAAATAGATGAACCATTTGCCGTCGATGTAATGAATCTCTGGCGCCCAGATTAATTGACTCATCGGGCCGCTGTCATGTTTACGCCAAATAGTGCGTGGTGCAGCATGGGCGAGGCCGGCCAATGTTTTGGCACGACGGATTTCAATGAGGTTATATGCAGGTACCGAAGCGGTGAAATAATAATAGCCGTCTGTGTGTTTATAAATAAATGGATCGGCGCGCTGCACAATTAGTGGATTAATGTAATCTGTTGCAGTTGTCATATCAACTTGTCCCTTCATGTCTTGTTTGTTAATCGGACGAACGACGTTAGCTAACTTGTTATCCTTTGTACAAGATTAGAGTACAGGCAGAAGCAAACGCTTACAATGATGTTTGCGATATTTATTCGAATAAATTTGGATAATGTAAGCGTTTATATTATAATTTTAGTAAAAGAAACCGCTTTATATTAATTTAAAGCAATGTAAATGTTGTTTGTTACCGTCTGATTAACAAAAAGGTTGGTGTTATCCATAATGGAATTGGATTTGTCTAATGAATCCTTGCTAGCGTATAAAGCACTAGCCAGTCCAGTTAGATTGGCTATTCTCAGAAAGCTTTCATATAAGCATTTGAGCGTTCGTGAACTGGCTGAAGAAATGAAACTTAGTAGCACAATTGTGTTGATGCATCTCAACAAACTCGCTGAAGCGGGCCTGATTGAATTTGAACGAGTCGGTCATAACAAGGTGTCTAAGTTGAAGGTTGATCATATCAATGTGAACTTCCCTCAAGAGATTTACACGGCGTTTGATGTTCAAACGACTGATGTGCCAGTGGGACACTTTACTAACTTTTCAGTGAAACCGTCATGCGGTCTGGCCGGAAAAGATAATTATATTGGCAAGGTCGATAATCCGGCATATTTCATGGATCCCGAACGAATGAGTGCGGGGATGATTTGGTGGACAGAAGGATTTGTTGAATATCAGTTTCCAAACTATCTGGCTAGAAATGATACGTTGCAGATGTTAGATTTATCTATGGAACTAGGCTCTGAATTCCCATTTTCTAATAACGTTTGGCCCTCTGACATCACGTTTTCGATTAACGGCCACGCAATCGGCAATTGGACAAGTCCTGGTGATTTCTCTGATACTCGGGGAAAGTACACGCCGTTGTGGGTGCCAGATAACGTTAATCAGTATGGTATTTTAAAAACGGTCCGTGTCACTGATCACGGGAGTTATCTCGACGGACAACCATTCTCTGAAGCGTCGCTAGATGATCTAAAGATAGACGGTGATACTGTCACAGTTCGTTTTGAAGTTAAAAAGAATGCCAAGAACCGTGGCGGCTGCACGATTTTTGGCAAAGGGTTTGGGAACTTTAATCAAGATATCGAAATGAAGATGTTTTATAGCTAGTTTAAAAACGCTGAACCATCAAAGCTGATTCAGCGTTTTAATATTCATTCGGTTAGTAGTGGAGACGGTAGCCAATTGTGTTAATGGCGGTGTCTCCGGCCGTGAGGACAATGTTACCAAAACCGGTATGTTTGGTGGCATCAGGTAACGTCTGTGCCTCGAGGGCGACACCTTCGTAGGCTTGGCCAGTACCGTTGGAACGCTTGAAGTTCATATTATCGTGTGTAAAGGAATTAGCGGTGAAAACTACGAGCCCATTACGTTTTGAGAGAATGTCGACTGAGCGGCCCGAAACTGGGTCTGCCAGAGTGGCAATCCGGTTATTGTCATCTGGTACAACTTTGAAGAGGTCATCGAAGCCCTTTTCTTCAGTGTCTTGCATCCCTGCAATAGCGGTGCCGAGTGTCGTGGCCTTCTGGAAATCAAATGGTGTGTCTGCGACCTCAATTAGCTCGCCAGTTGGAACCTTTTTATCATCAAAGGCTAAATGTTTTGTACTGTTAATTTGTAATGTATGCTGTTTGATGGTTTCGTTGTTTCCTAGATTAAAGTAGGTGTGAAGTGTTGGGTTAAAGACTGTATCGGCGTTTGATCGCCCAACAAAGCTGATTCTAACGACATCATTATCACTGAGTTGGTAGTGAATTTCGGCATCCAAGTCACCAGGGAAACCATCTTCTGACGATTTCTGTAAGTGCCGGAAGATGATTTCTGGCTCCCCGTTTTTGGTGGAAATTTCACCATCCCAGATCTGTGAGTTGAATCCATGCGGTCCGCCATGTAGGGTTGTCGTTCCTTCGTTGACTGGGACGTGAATCGTTTTTCCGTTCATTGGGAATTCACCATTGCCAATGCGCCCGCCTGTGCGCCCGATGCCCATGCAAACGTAAAATGGATTGGCTAAGTAATCAGCACTATGATGATAATTCAAGACGAGATTGTCGCCACTTGGTAATAAGATTTCATAAAGAGTTGCGCCAAGACTTAAGGCAGATACGGTAACGCCATGAGCGTTGACAAGACTAAAACGATAGATTTGTTGACCATTAAAGGTATCAAATGGTTGGACTGTTGCGCGAATAGATTGTGACATACGGAAAACTCCTTTGTTAAGTATAATTCGAATATATATTCGAATGAATCGAACGTTAGACTTTAATGAATTGAAATAAATATATAATTACATTACCACATTTTATGAGACAGCAGACTGGTAAAGAGAAAACGGTTACATATAAATTTGTAAATTTATTGTGATATCGGAACTTTTACACTACACTAGGATGAGTGAATGATTCGTTTCAATTTATTAGTAATGGTGACGTGTCTTAAAAGTGAGCATCATTACATATCAAATTAGGTGGAAATATGGAAAACAAGTATCAAAAAGTTAAAGATGGTTTGAAAGAGGCAATTCTAACAGGAAAGTATAAGGTTAACGATAAACTGCCAACTGAGACTGAGTTGATGGCGATGTACGATGTTTCTCGCTATACAGTTAGAAGAGCCGTGGGGGATTTAGAGGGTAGCCACTTTATTTATCGGATCCAAGGTGGTGGCATGTTTGTTCAAGATTGGCACAAAGACTGGTCGAACGATAATGACAGTAAAATGATTGGTGTTATTACGACACATATCGCGGATTATATCTTTCCGGATATAATTTCTGGGATTGACCGTATTATTTCAGATGCTGGCTATTCTTTGCTGATTAGTAACACGCATAATAACCATGAAAAAGAGCGTAAAAGCTTAATCAATATGTTGGATACTAAAGTTGCTGGCCTAATCATTGAGCCAACACAAAGTGCACTGCGTAATCCTAACATGGACTTATACCAAGAAATTAAGGATGATCAGATTCCAACATTATTTATTAACGCTAAATATCCTGATTTGGACTTTCCGAGCGTCACGACAGATGACAAGGCTGCTGAAGAACGCATGATGGAATATCTTTTTCGCATGGGACATCAAAGTGTCCTAGGCGTTTTTCAGGTCGATGATATTCAAGGGGTTAACCGAATGAACGGTTTTGTTCAGGCGTACCAACGTCACCCTGAATTTTCCTACCAAAGTAACCTCATCATGTATCAATCAGGGGATGACTTTGAACGGGTCATGGGTCGAATTCGGATATATTTGGAGCAGGATGAACGGCCAACGGCAATTGCTTGTTATAACGATCGTTTGGCGATTCAAGTTATGGACTACCTGCGCTCGAACAACTATCGAGTGCCTGAGGATGTTTCGGTCGTAGGTTTTGATGATTATCAGATGGCACAATATATGAGTCCGTCGCTGACGACATTAAACCATGAGAAAGAACGTATGGGTGAAGACGCAGGGCGCATGTTGATTAAGTTGTTGAATCGTGAAGATGTTCAGGATATCAATTACGAACCAGACTTAGTCAAACGAAACTCGGCTGTTAAACCAGCTGATGCTACTGTCGATACTCAAAACTGAATAAGTGCGAATTAAAAGGGCGGTCTCGGGAAGTTAATCTTCTCAAGGCGGCCCTTTTAGTATATCCATTAGTGCTTGATTAACGGATAAACATTATTTGCTTTCAACATTTGAAACAGCGTCATCCTCAGCAGCACGTGAACGCAAGTCAGCTTCGATGTCTTCAAGTGATTTGCCACGGGTTTCCATAAATTTGGTGTGCGTGAACCAGATACAAATTGCACAGATAACGGCATAGAAGAGGAAGGAATTAGCCAACCCCATAGTACTGAGCATTGTTGGGAACGTTAGTGAAACCAACATGTTGGCAGCCCAGTTGGTTGCGGAACAAAGTGAAGTTCCTAAGCCACGGATGTTAAGTGGGAATACTTCACCAATGAAGACCCAGGTAACAGGTGCCCAAGTTGCGGCATAGAAGGCAACATAAACAGTAAGCGCGATCGCACTAACAATGGCAGCAACCTTTGAACCACTGTCAAACTTCAAGATAACACTCATAACTAATAGTGATAATCCCATCCCGGTCGCACCGAAGATGAGCATCTTTTTACGATCAATGTGATCCATCAGTAATAAGGCAATAACAGTCACGATAACGTTAATGACACCGATACCGATGTGGGCCAGTAATGCGGCCGCAACACCCCAACCAACCTTTGTGAAGATGGTTGGCGCATAGAAGATAACAGTGTTACTACCAATAATTTGTTGGAAAATAGCAACACCAAGACCAGTAATTAATGCAGGGCGAACAGTTTTACCAAACAATTCAATCCAGCCACCGGTCTTTTGAGCGGCTTGTTCCTTAATATCAGCTAAGGCTACATCAACCGCATGGTCGTCACCATTGTTGGTGCTTTCCAAAACAGAACGAGCCTCATCAATTTTGCCGACTTTGACCAAGAACCGTGGACTTTCGGGCAAGTAAAGCGCCCCCAAGAATAAGATGGCAGCAGGTAAAGCGGCCAATCCGAGCATCCAACGCCAGCCTGTGAACAAACCGGAGAAGGAGTAGTTCAGAATATAAGCTAGCAAAATTCCGATCATAATCATTAACTGCCAGAGCGTGGTAATTGCACCACGGTTCTTTTTAGGAGCAAGTTCCTGCAGATAAGCGGGAACCAATGCAGACGTGATCCCGACACCAACCCCAAGGATGACTCGGGTGGTTAAGAGGACATAGAATTCTGGGGCCAATCCTGAACCAATCGCACCAATGAAGAAGATAATAGATGCCCAAATCAATAGAATTCGACGACCATATTTATCCAAGAACTTACTAGTAGCAAGGGCACCAATGATCGCACCAATCAAGACAGCTGAAACAACCATCCCTTGCTGCCATGAACCTAATCGCAATTGCTTTTGAATAAATAAGATGGCACCTGAAACAGATGCAATATCATAACCAAACAAAAGGCCACCTAACGAACCAAACGTATAGATGAAGCCATTCGACACTTTTTTCAAGACGAACCCTCATTTCTATAAATAGATGTGAACCGTTGAACCGCCAACTGAAGAAGGACATCAAGCAGTTGAACTCATCGTCGATTCAGACGCGAAGTAAAAAATAGCAAATACAAACGTACTAGGTAAAGAATGAAAATCTGTCGACAAAAATAGAAAACGCTTTCAGGAAACAATCTATATCATTTATTCGAATAAATCAATAGAAAAACGACAAATTTATGCGATTGTAGTACAACTGGAACAAATTTTATGATTAATTACGTGAGATTAAATAGCTGATTTAAAGGCTTTAAATAGTTTTTATCGCTTGGCTTTTAAAGAATAAGAAATGATAATGGCGTGATTGTGGTTACCTATAAGTAACTATGATCAGATTATTTAGTTTTCCGTATTAATACGTATAAATAAAAATAGTGTTGATTTATTCGAATAAATAAATTACACTATGGTCGTTGACAAAAATGAAAACGTTTTATTTTACTTTTGAATTTGTATTTGGAGGATGTTCACATGAACTTAGTTGAAACCTCCCAAGCGGTTAAGAGCGGTGATGTTTCGCTAGGTATCGAACTTGGTTCAACACGAATCAAGGCGGTTCTGGTAACTCACGACTTTCAGACAATTGCATCTGGCAGTTACGTTTGGGAAAACCAATTCGTTGATGGTGTATGGACGTATCCACTGGAACAGGTTTGGACTGGTATTCAGGCCAGCTATACCCAGATGGTGGCAGAAGTTCAAAGCAAGTATCACAGTCCGTTGACTAAAATTGGGTCGATTGGTGTCAGTGCCATGATGCATGGATATCTGGCGTTCGATCAGGCTGGTAAGCAATTGGTGCCCTTTAGAACCTGGCGTAACAACATTACCGGTCAGGCAGCCGATGAGTTGACGAAGTTATTTTCATTTAACATTCCGCAACGTTGGAGTATTGCTCATTTATATCAAGCAATTTTGAATAATGAACCTCACGTTAAGGATATTGACTTTATCACGACATTAGCAGGTTACGTACATTGGCAATTGTCAGGCAAGCGTGTATTGGGTGTTGGTGATGCATCTGGTGTGTTCCCAATCGATGAAAAAACGGGTACGTATTCCGAGACAATGTTGAAAGCGTTCAATACTCAGGACGCTGTTAAACGTTACCCTTGGAATACTAAAGACATTCTGCCGAGTGTTTTACCTGCTGGTCAGCAAGCCGGAACATTGACAGATGTCGGTGCTAAATTGCTCGACGTTAGTGGCAATCTTCAGGCGGGTAGCGTGATGGCACCACCTGAGGGAGACGCTGGCACAGGGATGGTTGGCACCAACAGTGTTCGCAAACGTACTGGGAACATTTCCGTCGGCACATCAGCCTTTTCAATGGTCGTTTTGGATCAGCCTTTAAAGGCAGTTCACCGTGATATTGATATGGTTATGACACCAACGGGTGCACCAGTCGCAATGGTTCATATCAATAACTGTTCATCTGACATTAACGCTTGGGCCAACTTGTTTAGTGAGTTTGCGGCCAAGCTAGGAATTGATCTTAAACCTGATCGGTTATACGAGACCTTGTTCTTGCAAGCGACCCATTCAGATCCAGATGTTGGTGGGCTAGTGAACTACAGCTACTTATCAGGTGAGAATATCACCAAGATGTCGGCTGGCCGCCCATTGTTTGTGCGGACACCAAAGAGCAACTTTACGCTAGCAAACTTCATGGCCACGCAACTCTACGCCGCGTTTGCACCACTCAAAATTGGGATGGACATCCTGACAAATGAAGAAAATATCAAAACAGATGTCATGATTGCTCAGGGTGGTTTGTTCAAGACACCAGTGATTGGCCAACAAATTCTTGCTAATGCATTGAATACGCCAATTACAGTGATGAGTACCGCTGGTGAAGGCGGTCCGTGGGGGATGGCAGTGTTAGCCATTTATGCATTGCCTGGCGAGAACGAAGATTCCCTTGAAGACTTCTTGGACCGTAAAGTCTTTGCTAATCCTGAAAGCATGACGTTGAGTCCGGAACCAGACGGTGTTAAGGGCTATCAACAATTTATTGAAAATTATCAAGCTGGTCTCCCCGTTGAGGGTGCAGCCATTAATGATATTCCAGAACGAAAGTGAGGCTGACTGTTAATGCTGGAAGCGTTAAAACAAGAAGTTTATGAAGCAAATATGCAATTACCAAAACTGGGACTTGTTACTTTTACATGGGGTAATGTTTCAGGCATCGATCGCGAAAAAGGGTTATTCGTCATTAAGCCATCTGGTGTGGAGTATGACGAAATGAAGCCTTCTGACATGGTCGTTGTGAATTTAAAAGGTGAAGTTGTCGAAGGGGATATGAACCCTTCAAGTGACACACCCACTCACACGGTGTTATATAACGCCTTTCCAAATATTGGTGGGATCGTACACACACATTCACCATGGGCCGTATCGTTTGCAGCTGCCAAGATGGACGTGCCTGCGTTAAACACCACGGCCGCAGATACGTTCTTCGGGGATGTGCCGGCTGCTGATGCGCTAACTAAGGAAGAAATCGAAGAAGACTACGAAGGCAATACGGGTAAGACAATCGTGAAGACCTTCAAGGAACGCGGTTTGGATTACGAAGCCGTTCCTGCTGCTTTAGTTAGCCAACACGGTCCGTTTGCTTGGGGTGCTACTCCGGCCAAGGCTGTTTATAACTCTAAAGTTTTGGAAGTCATCGCTGAAGAGGATTATCACACGTTGCAATTGACTCGTAGTGATACCGAGTTGCCACAGTACTTGTTGGACAAACATTATTATCGTAAGCATGGCAGCAATGCATACTACGGTCAAAATAATGCGAAGTCTAAGTCGCATGCGCTAAGAGAGTGAGTACGAGAGTGTGATTAGCTCCGGGGTGAATTCGAGCAATAAGCAGAAAGGCGAATGATTTGACTTTCAGTTTATGCACAGGGTTCAGGAGCTAAGAGCACGTTTAGGCTATGTAGTAGTAAAAACAAAAACATTAAACACAAAGGAGAATTCATTATGTTAGCAGTTCCAGATTACGAATTTTGGTTTGTTACGGGTAGTCAGTTCTTATATGGTGAAGATCAATTAAAGCAGGTTGCTAAGGATGCTGAAGACATCGTTGACAAGCTGAACGCAAGCGGTAAGTTGCCTTACAAAGTTGTCTTTAAAGATGTTATGACGACAGCCGATGGAATCACGAAGTTTATGAAGGAAGTTAACTACAACGACAACGTTGCCGGTGTTATCACATGGATGCACACTTTCTCACCAGCTAAAAACTGGATTCGTGGGACTAAATTGTTACAGAAGCCATTACTTCACTTGGCAACGCAATACTTAAACAAGATTCCTTACGACACCATTGATTTCGATTACATGAACTTAAACCAAAGTGCTCATGGTGACCGCGAATATGGTTACATCAACGCACGTTTGGGTGTTCACAACAAGATCGTTTACGGCTACTGGGGTGACGAAGAAACACAAACTGAAATCGCTAAGTGGGAAGATGTTGCCGTTGCCTACAACGAGAGTTTCAAGTTGAAGGTTTGTCGTTTCGGAGACACAATGCGTAATGTTGCGGTTACTGAAGGTGACAAGGTTCAAGCACAAATTGACCTTGGCTGGACCGTTGATTACTACGGTGTTGGTGACTTGGTTCAAGAAATCAGCAAGGTTAGTGAAGCTGACGTAGACAAGGAATACGAAAAACTGGCAACTGATTACACCTTGGTTCAAGGCGACAATGATCCTGAAACATACAAGCATTCAGTTCGCGTTCAATTAGCTCAATACCTTGGTATTAAAAGCTTCTTGGACCGTGGCGGTTACTCTGCATTTACGACAAACTTTGAAGATCTGTGGGGTATGGAACAATTACCTGGTTTGGCCGCTCAATTGTTGATGCGTGACGGCTATGGCTTCGGTGCTGAAGGTGACTGGAAGACAGCTGCCCTTGGCCGTTTGATGAAGATTATGTCACACAACCAAAAGACAGCCTTCATGGAAGACTACACGTTGGACTTACGGAAAGGTCACGAAGCCATTCTTGGTTCGCACATGTTGGAAGTTGACCCATCAATTGCTAGTGATAAGCCACGGGTTGAAGTTCACCCATTGGACATTGGTGGTAAAGCTGATCCAGCACGTTTGGTCTTCACTGGTTCTGAAGGTGACGCGATTGACGTTACGTTGGCTGATTTCCGTGATGGATACAAGTTCATCAGCTACCCAGTTAACGCAAATAAGCCAGAAGCTGAAACACCAAATCTGCCAGTTGCTAAACAATTGTGGACACCAAAGGTTGGCTTGAAAGCCGGCGCCACAAAGTGGATCGAAAATGGTGGTGGTCACCACACTGTCTTCACCTTTGCTTTGGACGAAGAACAAATCAACGACCTTGTTACCATGTTTGGTTTGAAGTCGGTGGTTATTGATTAAGAGTGCTCGCGAAGCCCGGTAGAAATCGAGCAATAACATGAAACTGCTGCCATGCAGGTGACTTTTCCTGTATGGCAGCAGTTTTAGGTTATGCGCAGGTTTCTGGGCGACAGTGACACGTTTCGGCTATGAAGTAGTGAAGCAAAATAACGAGGTGAATACATGATAAAAACCAACAAGCAAAGGATGTTAGCAGGCGATATCTTTGACGTTTACGACGCTGAGCTTGTCGCTGAACGTGCCGAAGCACGTAAACAAATTGAAGAATTTAATGCACTAGGAGAGCGAGATCCTGAACACAGTACTGCAATCATTAAAAAGTTGTTTGGCGAGACGGGGCAAGACTGTAGTGTCCATGCGACTTTCCGTTGTGATTATGGATATAACATTTATGTTGGAGACGATTTCTTTGCCAATTATGATTGCGTAATGTTGGATGTGGCACCGATTCGAATTGGCAAACATGCTTTGTTAGGACCCAAAGTGCAAATCTATTCGGTTAATCATCCTGCTGATCCCAGGTTGCGTCGTAACGGGGCGAAAGGTATTGGCAAACCAGTTACCATTGGCGACGACGTGTGGATTGGTGGTGGCGCAATTATTTGTCCTGGTGTAACACTGGGGGATAATGTCATCGTCGGCGCTGGTAGTGTTGTGACAAAATCTTTTGGTGACGATGTCATTATTGGCGGCAATCCAGCGCGAGTGCTTAAGACAAATCTTGAAAACTAAAAAATCGTATGGTGCAGGAGACATTAATCTTCCGCAACATACGATTTTTTAATTCTGTGATTCGACAGCTTCTTGGTTCTCAAGCTTTTGCATTTTACCATCGTCGATTTGATACACGACATCGCTTTTAGTAATCAGCCGTTCGTCATGGGTTACCATGATAATCGCTTTATTCAGGTCATGAGCCTCGCTAACCAAACGATCAACGACATCAAACGAACGGGTCGAGTCCAAGCTGGCTGTTGGTTCGTCAGCTAAGATAATGTCAGGTTCGTGATATAGCGCTTTAGCGATTGCGACACGCTGGCGTTCACCACCGGATAGTGCATTTGGATAGGCATCATCTAGGTTCTTCAAATCTAGTCTATCCAGCAATTGACGCATTTCCTTTTCTTGAAATTTTTGGTGAGCCAAACGGTCAATGAGCTTAAATTGTTCAGAGACAGTCAGATAGGGGATCAAGTTTGAACTTTGTAGAATAAAGCCAACATGATCAAATCTGTATTGTAGCCGCTGCTTTTCTGTTTGGGTGGCTAGGTCTGTGCCATTTAGCAAAACTTTACCGCTTGTCGGTGTTTGGAGTCCGGCCGCGATGGTCAAAAATGTACTCTTACCAGATCCTGATGGCCCGATGATTGAAACAAATTGGCCTTGTTGAATTTCGAAATTTACATCACTAAGTGCGTTGACCGCGGTATGGCCGCTTCCGAAACGTTTTGATACGTTAACAAGTTCCATTACGTTTGCCATGTTTTTCTCCTTTACTTCTTGTTATTGCTCGACTTCTCCTAGGCTTCGGCATCGCTCTCATAAACGTGCACCTGACGCCCAGAAGCTTGTGCATAACCCGAAAGTGAATGATTCGGAAAATCACCGAATTCTTCACTTTCACGTTAGTGCTCAGCTTCTCCCAGGCTTCGGCACCACTCTTTTATTTAATTGCCGTGACTGGGTTAATTTTGGCAATCGTGTGCCAGGATAGTAGGGATCCTAGAATAGAAGCGAGGATTAATGAGATGGCATAAATGCCGAGTTGTGGGTAGTTTAGTGCAAACGGCATACCTGTTGGGGCGATGGCGCCGATGCCAATCGTGATCAATAATCCGACGGCGACACTGATCACGCTCATAACGGCGGCCTGTGTCACAACGCTAGCAAGGATGTGACGCGTCCCGATTCCTTCAACTTTCAGAACGCCAAACAGTGACTGCTTTTGTAAGGTTAGAACGTACATAAAAATCCCGATAATGGCCAGTGACATGGCGAACAAGAAGTAGATCATTGTGTTTAAAGTTGTCTGTTCAGCACTGTAACCAGGCAGATTTTGAATAAAATCATTGATTGGGAGCCGTTGTAAATTGTGTTTGTTACCGGATAATTGACTGTTTTTGGTGATAATGGCATTAATTCCAAGAGGCTTCGTGACAGGGGTGCCAGCGGCCTTAATTTTAGCCAGTGTGGCCAAGTTCATATACATGGTTGGGGCAATACTGTATGTGCTCTTACCGTAACTGCCGACAACGGTTAATTTTGTGTCGTTCGATCCCAAACGGACCTTGTCACCAATCTTAATCCCTTGGTCCTTTAGGTTTTGTGAAATGATGATTTGATTATCACGTTGGACTTTATGGCCGCTAGTAACCTTAGGCATAATGAAGCTGTTGTTGGCAGTTCCTAGCGCGGAAATGTCAATCTTGTTATTACTACCAACTTTGCGAACGACGGTACTATCCAGTGCAATGTTTGCGACCTGCTTACCCTTGACGTCATTAGTTGCATCGGTGGTTAACTGTGATGCCATGATGTTTTTGTTAGCATCTTTGTTCAAATAAACGTATTTGGCCTGCCATTGATCGACTGCTAAACGGTTCCCTTGAGAGAGACCACCAGCCAATCCGGCTAGAATGAAGACAACAAGCGCAATCAGAACCATCACACCAGTTAACAGACTATAGCGTAACTTTTCGTAGCGCATTTCTTTTAGCCCTAAATACATGATGATTTCTCCTTTTTCCAGTAGATTTGCTTTCATTTATCAAGTGATAAATAAGATTACAACTAATTGTACGCTTTTTCCTAAGAAATGCAATTTGAGTGCTTTTTTATCATAATTTGGTGTGCAAAATAATTGTTTTAACTTAACCTAAAATATTTTTCCTGCTATAATGTCATTGGAGGTGGAGTCCATGACAACGATTTATGTGGCACCAAATGTGAAGCAGCAAAGCGTTGAATTGTCCGATGGCAGTCGTGGTGAAGTTGAGGCAGAAACTGAGGGCGCTGGTCAAACCCGATACAGTTTCGATTTTAATTATCATTTGCATCCTAGTTTTTGGGTTGATCGTCCGTTACAAAACGGTATGACGGTAAATGTGCAAACGTTGGACGGGCCTGAAAAGTTTCAAATTGAATTACGTTGATTGTTTTATATATTTATTGGGTCGAGCGTACGTGATTATATATAAGATTGGCAACAAATCTGCTTTAAGTAGTAGGTTAAATGAAAGAGCATCAATTCACTGATATCACAGTGATTGATGCTCTTTTATAGTGGGTTGGGTTTTCCTGAAAACGTTTGCAATGAAAATGGGTAAAAGCCTATAATTGACAACAGTATAACCGCGTCAAATCGGCATTGGCCGCAATTATAAGTGGAGGCAGAGTATGTATTTAGCAAACGAACATCGGTATGAACAGATGATGTATCGGCGAGCAGGTAAGAGTGGCTTGAAATTATCCGTTCTCGGTCTCGGATTCTGGCACAATTTTGGCAGTGTGGACGAGTATGAGACCCAAAAGCAGATCGTCCGAACGGCGTTTGATGCAGGCATAACCTATTTCGATTTGGCGAATAATTATGGTCCAGTGGCAGGCAGTGCTGAAACGAACTTTGGACATCTGATGGATGAAAACTTAAAACCCTATCGTGATGAACTGGTTATTGCCAGTAAGGCTGGACATCGTATGTGGGATGGCCCCTATGGTGACGGTGGTTCGATGAAGAATATTTTAGCAAGTGCCGATCAGAGCCTTCAACGTATGCACTTGGATTACGTGGACATCTTTTATTCACATCGCCCGGATCCTGACACACCGGTTGAAGAAACGGCATATGCCTTAGACAAGCTGGTACGGGAGGGGAAAGCCTTATACATTGGGATTTCGAAGTACAATCCGGAGCAGACAGCTGCCATTGAGGCGGTCTTTGACGATTTACACACGCCATACATTGTCCATCAAGATCGTTACAATCTGTTTGATCGCCACATTGAAGATGGTTTGCTAGACAAATTGGCGACCGACCAAACTGGACTAGTTACGTTTAGCTCGTTGGCACAGGGCCTGCTGACGGATCGTTACCTGAACGGCATTCCTGAAGACTCACGTGCGCATCGGTCCACGAGTCCGTTTTTGCATGAGGATCAGGTCGAGCAAACACTGAGTACGGTTAAACGGTTGAATGAAATCGCCCAACAGCGTGATCAATCGTTGGCCGATATGGCAATTGCCTGGTTATTGCATCATCAACAAGTCACAAGCGTGCTGATTGGGGCTAGTCGTCCGCAACAACTTAGAGACAACTTGGGTGCCTTAAAACACTTAGAGTTTAGCGATGACGAGTTGTCTGCCATTGATGCAGCTTTGAAATGATTTTGGATAGTATAAAAAAGCGTTTGAACTGATGACTTCATTTAGAAGCCATTACGTTCAAACGCCTTTTTATTATGCAGTAATTAATAGTGACGGCCCAAAATGATTAGGTCGCGAGGAGTGCCAGCCATATTAGCGATTTTTGGCAAATGTCCCCACTCTTCATAGCCAAACTTATGGAACAGATGCAGGCTGGCTGCGTTGGAGTCGAAAATGTAAGCTACTACGCTGGTGAAATGAAGGTTGGCAACCTGTCGTGCTAGTAACGACATCACCTGACTACCATAGCCGTGACCAGTCGTTTGTTGATCTAAGTAAATCGAAATCTCGGTCGTATGAGCGTACCCACCGCGCCCATAGAAAGGTGACAGGCTGACCCAGCCAATGATGTTATCGTCATCTTTAACCATCCAAATGGGATAACTGTCTGATTGGTGCGCTTCGAACCATGACTGACGATCATCAATGGTCACCGGCGCTAAATCAGCAGTGACGGCATGGCTGGGGATGCTCTGGTTATAGATGCTAACAATAGTGGGAAGATCGGATTGGGTGGCAATTGCTAAGGTAAGGGACATGTGGAGGACTTCTTTCTAACAGATTAAATTTAATTATAGAAATACTAATTGTGATGTGACAATGATGAAGGCTAAAACGTAATTAAAAAGATGAATTGAATCTTTTTCTCATTTTGAACTTTGACATAAAATACGTTCATTAGTCGTCATATTTATGAAGCATGGCGTGAAGTTCATCCCTTATTTCATCGCGCAATTTTGTCGGTTTTAAAACGTTTACCAAATTGCCTTGACTAAGTAACCACATTTTAGCGCCGGTATCGTATGTTTTTGCTTCAATCAGAACGCAATGACGGACTGAATCTCTTTTTTTTACAACGGAGTTTGGAAAACGATCTAAAGCAGCTTCAACAATGCCAGAAAACTCAAAGAGAAGGGTGATTGTCTGACCAGGTTGCATATATTGAATCTGTTGGCGTAACTTACCATCTTCGAATCTGTCAGCGTAGTTTTGAGTTATTTTCTTGTTAATCTGATGATAATCCTTTATTCGATCAGCTCGAAAGAAGCGATTACCTTTTCCCTGAGGATTAAATGCAATTATATAAAAATAGTATTCGGAAAAAATGACCGATTCTGGCAAGATAATGTATGTTTTATATTCACCATGTTGACGTTGATAAGTTATTTGGACTGCTTGTTTTTTAATAATAAACTGACTAAATTGCCAAATTGTTCGTAGAAGTGGTTGATCATGATGGACTGGAAGGTAGTAGAAACTTTCATTTTGAATAATCGGTCGAATTTCATGCTGTTCTTCAGGCGTTACAAGATTCAATAAGCCGTTCACTGTCGTTTTCATTTCTTTACTCGTCAAAGAGCGACTAGCCAATAATGTTTTGATAATGACTAAAATAGATTGTTTTGAAATGCTATCTTGGTCTGTCTCTAAAACATAACCGTTTAGACCTCGCTTGTACTGCATTTGGTAGAAAAGCTGTTGATCATCAATGAACTGACGAATTTGACTAAAGTCTCTTTGAATAACACGTGCGTTCACATTAAATCGTTTAACTAAATCTTGTTTGTGGACCACTAGACCACTTAATAATTGTTGAAAAATAAATAACTGTCGGTATGCTGCATTCAATATGTACACCGTCCTTGAAGCGACTTGAATTTGAAATATTATTCAGGTCATTTTTATTTATAAATAGACTTATTGTGTCTATGCAAAATTTTAGACTGAATTTACTGAGTATACAAGGAGGCCAGATATGAACGAGATTTATATGTGGAAACAAATTTATCAAGAATTTTATGAAAGTGTTGGTAAAGAGGCAACGTTAAAGATATATCAAACTTATTCCGGCAATCAAATTAGTTTCCCGAAACGACTATTGAAGCCCCAATATGAGTACGAACAAATTATGGACGAGTATAGAAGTGGTCTTACAATAACAGATTTGGCAATTCGACATCAGTACAGTGAAAGAACAATTTATCGAATCGTTAATAGGAGCAAAGGCAGCCGGAACACCTTCAACTTGTAATGACATTTACATTACAGGAGTCATTATGGGTCTGATAATCTTATCTTAAAAATTGATTAGTGGGGGTCATCATATGGATGTGACGCCAGAATTACTTCAAGAGTCATATGCACAACTAAATGAAGTTTTGGGCACCGAACAAATGATGAAAGTGTTTGAGATATATCGTGGACGTCAAATTTCGTTTCCAATGCGTTTATATGACCGAAAGAAGGTAGCCCAAAAAATCATTGCTGAGTATAACGGGCATAACTTAGTGCAATTGACTCATAAATATGATTATTCTCAACGATGGATTCGCCAAATGATTCGTCAAAATGATTCAAAAACGGAATGATTTTGCATAGTTCAGGACGAATCTCGTGAAATCTTCACTACGTTTATACGGACATGTGCCTTGCGCGCCGCGTTAGTAACTGCACAAGGTTGTTGCTATGATGAAAAACGAAGGTGAGGAGGGGGCTTATGGACAAGCAAAAAGTTGATCCTACCACATTACCGGACGTATATCGGCGAATCTATGATTTGCTGGGTGAAGACAAGCTGTTATTATTGTGGGACGCATTTAAGGGTGAGGAGATTAATTTTCCAATTCATTTAAATGATCGTGACAAGGTAAAGCCGAAGATAATTGAAAGTTACAATGGTTCAAATTTAGATGCCCTAGCAAAACAATATGGTTTTACCAAACGCTGGGCTCGTCAAGTAATTAAATTAGCAAAAAATAATAGTTGAGGGGAACTTTATCATGGAAGAAACGAAATTCTGTACAAATTGTGGACAAAAAATTAG
Source organism: Furfurilactobacillus milii (assembly GCF_009864005.1). Taxonomy (GTDB): domain Bacteria; phylum Bacillota; class Bacilli; order Lactobacillales; family Lactobacillaceae; genus Furfurilactobacillus; species Furfurilactobacillus rossiae_B. The sequence goes on along the minus strand of NZ_WEZQ01000006.1, from coordinate 52,055 downwards.
CACACAGGTTAAATTTTGTCCTTTTTGTGGCGCAATACAAAATAATGAAGAAAATGATTTTTCTAACGGAGCGGCTGAAAGTAGTGCTCTTAAAAATCAGTCTGTGAGCCAAGAGCAAGTCAACAATGGCAGTGGCTCTAGTGCAACGGTGATTAGTCCAAATGAAAGTCACAAGAATGATTCAACTAGTGATACATTTGCTTCAAAATCGTTTGCAGCCACTAAGGACGCTTTAAACAAAGTATTTGAGTTTAGTGGACGGACATCGCAGACCGATTATTGGTATGCGCAGGTCGGATTGACAGTTATTGCAATATTGGGCCTTATTCCGATATTTATTCCAATTATCGGTGTCATATTGATGACACTGATTTATGTGGCACTGGCCATCGTTTCAATTGCTTTAAGTATACGTAGATTTCATGATACGAATCGATCTGGCGGATACTATTGCCTGATATTTATTCCAGTCATTGGCGGCCCTGTTTTACAAGTGTTTATGGCGGAGCCAGGCAATGAGTATAGTAATCAGTTTGGGTCAGAGCCTGTGAGCTTAACGTAGTGGGTGGATGCAATGAAAAAAGGTCCAAAAATATTAATTGCAATAATCATTTTGGTTGTTTTTGTTACTGGAATAGTTGGAATCAAGAATCAGTTCATTATTTCAAAGGATCAATTGGCTGCCAACATCACTAAAGCCACTCAAAATGAAGACGGTGATTTGTTTCTAAAACAGTTTGATAAGGATAGCCAAAATTTAGGGTTTGCCAAACTAGGGGCACAGAGTGTTGTCGAACAATGGCATAACCATGCTTCAGTTCCGACAGCGGAAATCGGGAAGCGTATCACGGACGGGCATACAATTGCTGGTCCATCCGTTAAATACAAGTTTTATGTAGAGTCAAAGAAAGTATTTGGGTTGTTTGACTCATACTACTTGGCAGCAAAACCAACATCTGTTCATTTTATGACAACGGATGATACAGCAAAAATGCGAATTACCATTACAAATGGTGGGAAACATATAAAGGCTACCGCACAAGATTTTAGAAATGGGCTGTTTCCCGGGAAATATAGTTTTCATGTTGACAGTCCTACTGAAGATGGGCGAAATCAGTCTGGTGATTTTTATGTAGACGTTGCCGGTAGTGAAAATCGATTCGATATGGTCCTTTACTTTATTGATTCAGATTCAGAAGGGGAATAAATGAAAAAATGTGCGAATTGCGGGCATTTAAATCCCGACTCAGCAAAGTTCTGTCAAAAGTGTGGTACGCCTTTAACCAGTAATCCACACAGTGATAGCAGATCGAATAATGATCAAAATAATGCAAAAGTTGTGCGCAAACATCATGGCTGCCTTTGGCTAGTCTTGATAATGATAATTTTATTGCTTGTCTCTGGGCTGGGTTATTGGCTTTACGATACTGGTCGAATCAACATTGGGGGGATGAATACTGAATCAAAAAGTCCCCATCATGATAGTGAAGCAAGTAGTTTGAAAAAAGAAAATGAGCGTTTGAAAAAGACTAAAGAAAGCGTTGCGAACACGAAATCTACGAATTTAAGTTCAAGTACAAACTCGAGTTCGAGTGCCACAGCTTCGACGCAAACAAGCTCTAATGATGTTACACCATTAAGTTCATCTCAAAAATCTGCAATTTCATCTGCATTTACAAGCTGGGCGGCTCATCGGGCCCAGATGGGAAATATGGCTGTTAGCGATTGGTATTTTGATCATGGATCAGCTGGAGATTCTGATTGGGTGGCAATGACTTCTGATGGAAAAGTGTTGGTGCAAGATAACGGTAATCCTGGTTCTGCAAACTACAAAATTCAAGCGATCGGTGGCGTTGTATTTTACTCAGCTAAGGATGGAACAACAGGTCTAGATAGTGGACTAAACAGTGGTAGCAATGCTGACGGCTATTCAACAAATATGAGCTTTAGCAAGCCGATTAGTAAGTATTTATTAGCTAACAATGGAGTTGTCTATGAGCTTAAAATATCTGCTGGTACAAGCGCTTCGCCGACTACTGGTTTTACTAATGGAGAAGGTGCAGGCGATGGTAATCAGACTTTCCAAGTCTCACAAGATAGTGCCGCTCAAAATGAATTAAAACAGTTAATTTCTCAAAATAAGTGAACTGAGAGGTAAGATTTAAAATGAAGAAAGCGGTCCTAGTAGCTGCGGCGGTCTTACAATTAGGCTTGCTGGCAGCATGTAGCAGTAATAATTTGAACAGTTCGAGTAATAAATCAGACGTGGCTAAAAGCAGTAGCTTAGCTAGTTTAAAGCGAGAAAACAAACAATTAAAAGCGAAGAGTAAGAAGGAGGCAAACTCCTCAACTCAGAGCTCGATCAGTACGGAAAGCGATAGTGTTAGCTCTGATGCAAGCAGTGCTAGTACTAGTTCAGCAGTATCGATTGCAAGCAGTTCATCACAAGCACAATCTTCTTCCACCGTTCCAACGGGCCCAGCTGGTGAAACTGCCCAAAGTATGCGTGATTCTTTAGCTAGTCAGTTTGGCTGTGATTCGGCGGCGCTGGCCTCGGTACCAGATAGCACTTTAGTTCAACAATATACTGCTTCTGAAGGTGCTGGAGAAGATATTGCGGGGTTCTATAATCGAATTCATGCAGCGTACCCAAGTATAGGCGGCAATGTTATGGGACAGAATCCTGAAAGTAATAGTACCGATAGTAGCGTTGATAGCAACGATGACAATAACGAAAATGATGATGATTAAAAAACATGGGCAACCACAATTAAATGTGGTTACCCATATTTTTTGAGTCGTGCAGACGATATTAATGCTGGCCCGTGAAAAGATGGGAGACCAATAAAAAATCTCTACAACACATGATGACTAAAACCATGCATTGCAGAGATTAACAAATTCCTAGTAAAATTAAGGTTCAAAAACTGCTCGGGTTGGAATCGAACCAACACACTTTCGATTAACAGTCGAACGCAGTACCATTGTGCCACCGAGCAATATCAATCAAGTTGATTTGTTAATAGTATCAAGCAACTTATGAGAAGTCAATGAGTAAATGAGGAAAAATAGAAGAAATCGTTTTCTAGGCCAATTCATTAGGATGCAACAGCTGATAGTCCTGTATTTTTTCAAATTTTCCTCACAAACGATTAACTCGCCTCAAATTGAGCTGATGAGTATGCTAAAGTTGTGATTAGTAAATCATCACAGACGAACTGGAGTAGCAAATGATAATGATGACTGTAGCAAGCTTTAGCGAATTTTTTGAACAGTTTAAGTGGCGGACGTTTGGTCCGCATCTATTGAATATGATGCTTCAAATTTTATTGTATTCGGTTCTTTTTTGGCTAATCAACCGAGCAATTATCTTTTTGATTGATCGTAGTTTTGGCAGCTATATGAAGAATCGGCGAATTAACCAAAAACGAGCGGAAACGTTACATACCTTAATTCGCAATACAACGCGTTACATTGTTGTCTTCTTTTTTCTCTATACGATTTTGAGTGTTCTTGGTTTTCCAATTGGAACGTTGATTGCGAGTGCTGGAATTGTAACGGTTGTTGTTGGGCTAGGTGCTCAGGGCATTATTCGTGACGTGATTGCCGGTTTTCTGATCTTAATGGAACAACAGATGGAAGTCGGCGACAACGTCATCATCAATGACACGACATCGGGACGTGTAGTTGCGTTTGGCCTGCGTTTGACAACAATTAAAGATGCTGATGGTGGTCTGAATTACATCACCAACAGCAGCATTACCACGATTACAAACCAATCACGCACAAATATGCGAGTTCAAATTGATTTGCCATTAAAAGCCGATACGGCTACGAATCAGGCTATTAAAACCGTTAAAGCTGTGAATGACCGCCTGTTACCTAAACACCCAGAGGTCGTTGGGCGTGCGGTTATTCAGGGACCAACGATTTTGCCTAAGACCCACCTGCTGGCAATTTCAGTTACGATGTATGTAAAAAACGGGGACCAGAGCAATGTCCGATCCACGTTTACAACGAGCTATTTAAATGCATTGCATCAAGAAGGGATTGAATTGCCTTAGGCTAGCCATTTTCATGCTTACAGTCGCGTTTGCTTTAACCACTGGTGAACGCTGGGCCAACTATTTGTATTAATAATCACCCGCGGCGTGTTTTTCAGATCCGTGTTTTCATCAACAATACCGGTGTTTAGCGTGTAGATGACCTCCAGCGGCTGACGTTCCAAAAATTCTTGAACCTGTGCATCACCACTACCATAAGGATACGTAAAGATTGGCGTTTCGGCGTCAATCTTTTTTTGCATCACGTTTTGGCTAGTTGTGTAATCACGTTTGAAACGCATGAAGTTGCGGGGAACGTTGAAGATTGGTGTGCCGGCACTATTCAGATAATGCATGTTGTTAGTATGCACGGCAAATGTCACCAAGTCGCCAGCCTGTTTTCTCATGGTCAGGATCTGCGGCCATGTTGCCAGCTTGGTGCCTGCTCGGTAGGCGCCAGTATTGCCAGTGATGATGGAAACTGTAAACGGAAAGTGGTGTTTGATCATCACTGGGGCCGCGTTATCCACAGTAGTTCGATCGATATCATCAAACGTTAAGACAACGTAACGGCCATGAATGCGTCGGTGTGATTCCACCATTTGTACCATTTGTGCCGTGGAAATTACTTTAACGTGTTCACGGGCTAAAGTGGCCATTTGCTTTTTGAAGTCGCTGAGATTGACGTTGAAATCGTGAAACTGACTGTTGGGGGATAAACGTTCGTCCAATTTGACTGTTTTGTTGTCGTTCAAGATCCGGTGATAACAGAAAACCATGATCCCGGCAGGCTTTTTTTCATCATGAGTGGAAATAGCATAGCTAGGTTTGTTACCTAGCTCGAATGCAATATTGCGTTTAACGCTCACCGCTAGCGCGCCCAAAACGAGTAGTAAAAAGCCGGCTAAAATCCATTTACGCGTTGTCTTGCTCACGATGCTTTGCCCTCCGTTTCAAAGTATTAATGTGCAGTGTGCCGAAAAAAGTGATCAAAACGGCAACAATGATGACGAGAATTGCCAGTGTTTTGTACAAATGTAGTGATAAATTCAGGACAAGGTAATCCGAAACGAGGGCATCAGAATAAACGCCCAGTAAAAAACAGACGTTGATGTAGATAATGAATCCAGTAATTAACCAAAGTACTAATAAAATCGCTGCCCGACGCAGACGTGCCCAAATTGATGGCCGTTTGCGGATAATCAATGAACGAGGATCTTTTTGTTGACGCATTATAACCCCCGATCTGGACTGCGCCATGTGCCTGCATGGTGCGGATCCAAGAAGAATGATGCTAGTGCTGATAAGCAACTGATCAAATTGATAAACCAGTAGAAAATAATGTAAACGGGCAACAATAATAAGTCTTGCCAATCGATAAAATCAGACTGTTTTGAGTCCGCAAAGCCGATTAGAAATTGAATGATGCTGATCAGCACTAATAAAAATAGCACCACGCCGTCCATAATTAATGTTTGTGTGAAGGCAATGGTAAATACATAGAAAAGTAGTACAAACGCACAGGCTAATGCCCATGTATCGCTGAGAACCATGTCTAATAATAACCACTGCGCGCTTAGTGGGCCACGTAATAACATGCCTTTATTGCGCCAGAGTACTTCAAAACCACCTCGAGCCCATTGTTGTCGTTGATGAACTAGGGCACCGACATGTTCGGGCACCAAGATCCATGCCACGGCGTCAGGGCAATAGCTAACTTGCCATTGGTGCTGATACAAGCGCCATGTGATGTCGATATCTTCAGTCAAAGCTTGTGGATTCCACCAGCCGACTTGTGCTAGTGCTTCACGTCGGTAGGCGACCACCACGCCAGAAACGGTGGTAATGTGGCCGGTAATAAAGGCCTGACCACGTTTGATAATGTCGATGACGCCGATATATTCCAATAATTCAAGGCGTCCTAATAAACTAGTTCGGTTGCGGACAATAGGTTTACCGGCGACGGCGCCAAGTTTTGTATTATCGTAGAAACGCGCAAGCATTGGCTGCAAAACATCGGCATCGACGTAGCAGTCGGCGTCAAGACACAACAAGAATTTACCATGAGCCTGTTTCGCGCCTTCATTAAGGGCGTTGGCTTTGCCGCGGTTAGGCATTAATGGGACAAGCATGATGTCACAACGTTTGGCATATTGGCGCGCCAGTTTTTGCATAACATCAAACGTATTATCGTCGCTACCATCGTCAATCAGGATTAATTCGATATGTTGATAGCTTAATGCGGCGACAGACTCGACAACTCCGCTAAGGGTCGCGCCCTCGTTATGCGCAGGGATAAGGACTGAGACCAAGTCGTTTGGTTGACCAGCGGGCTGATTGACTAGTGGAACAGTTCTCTGCTGAATTGAAAAGAAGATCGAGCTGATGATCCAGATAATCGAAACAATTACCGGATATAAAATAACGTATGTGCTAATTAAATTCATGATACTCCCCGATGATTGTTAGATAGGTTGTCGTGCAAGTTGCAGAAATTGACTCAAGAATTTTTGAGAAGCCTGTAACACTTGTTTGTCATTGATTTTGCTGTGGGGATCCTTATCTGCCCAAATGGACACGCTACTGCCGACAATATTGTGCAGTGTGTTCAGGCTTGAGTCGTTGTCGTTATCCCAAATGGTCGGATCCCAATTTTGTTTCATGTCAGAAGTCATGTAAGTGACATTGCTGGATTTGACGTTCTTTTTGGACAAGTTGAAATAAAGATAATAATCGTTATAATTCAGCACTTTGAAACCGTGATGAATTAACTCTGGCATTGTGGCCCATGCTTTTTGTCGTTCCTTGCCTGGCGCACCTTTTTCATCGGCTGTCCAATTCCAGTACGTAATTTGAATATGTTTGTCATATTGATTAAGAGCCTGGCTAATGTACCCATCGTTCCACGCCTCGGGGATGAATCCCAGGGAGCGAACGTTTTTGGCAAGAGCGTTCAAATAGGCGATATAAGGCTTGTTAACACCAGTTTGATCGGTAAATTCATCGCCACCAAGGTGAAACCGCATGTTTTGCTGACCGCTGAATGACTGAGCCACCTCAGTATCTAGCCGTTTAACAAACGTTGTACTGGCCTTATTTAGATGAAACTCGCGACCGTAGCTTTTATTATTGTACGTCAATTGGTCAACTTGTTGCGTTTGATGATTAGCTCGCATCGTTTTGACCATGCCGTTGATATGAGCAGGCGTATCAACTTCAGGAATTAACGTCACGTGCTTTTGTTTGGCAAACGTCACTAGATCAGCAACTTGCGCTTTACTGTAAAAGGCCTGATGTGTTGTGTTGTTGCGCCAGACACCATTAGTTTGGGTCGCATTGGCTAACCTTTGACCAACCGTTTCGTTTTCAATTGCAAACGACTGTGCGTCACTAAGATGCAGTTGAATAAACTGGCCATGGTTTTGCGCAACCTGTGAAATAAATGATTTGATGGTATCTGGTTGGTAATAACGGCGGGCAACATCAAGTGTGAGCCCATTGAACTGACCATTTTCGCGTTGTTGATCAGCTGCGTAAACGTGGATTTGCATTAAAGAAATGGTAATAACGACGATAAACGTAATGAGTAGCGAACGATGTCGTGATTTCATAATGTTCTCCCCTTCATAAAAGCATCGTTTCATATCATACTGCATGACGAGATTGAATAATTGAAAAAAATCAAAGCTTTACGTAAATGGTTCGTTTTTCTAAGTAAACTTTAACAACTAATATTTATGAGTCTTTGTCTGTATCAATGAAAAGCAGAATAAGAAAGTTCGTTAAAATGGGAAATAAAACCTTTTACAGAATATAAAAATAACAATTTAGTATTAAACACAAACTATTACACTATTTATACATTAGAAGTTCGTGAATTACGTTGAAATGTTATGAAAATGTCGTTTACAATAACTCGTGTACTTAAACACCAAATTTTGTGAGGGGGATTCACACGAATGCATCGTAATTTAAAACGATTGTTGATTGGTTTGACCAGTACGCTAGCTGCCGCCACGTTAATGACTTTCGGACATCCAGGCACTGCATCGGCTAAATCTACATACACACCTAAATCTTTGACCGTTCAGTTTGTACCATCTTCAAACGCTAGCTCCATTGAGGCTAAGGCCAAACCATTGGAAGGTTTACTTCAAAAACAACTTCATGTACCGGTGAAGGTTAGTGTTTCGACTAACTACAATACGATTGTTGAAGCAATGGGATCAAAGAAGGTTGACGTTGGCTTTTTACCACCTGATGGATACGTTCAGGCTCACAAGATGAATCATGCAAAAGTGCTTCTGCAAGCACTGCGCTATGGCGTAGATGAACCAAGTGGCAAGAACAATAAAAAGTTGGTTAACTATTATCGTTCAATGATTTTGGTTAAAAAGAATAGTGGTATTAAGTCGTTGAAGGATTTAAAGGGTAAGAAGATTGCCGTACAGGACACAACGTCAACTGCTGGTTATATCTTTCCAGTGGCAGAGCTGGCCAAGCACGGTGTCAACATTAAGAAAGACAATATCAAAACTGTCACTGTCACAGGACATGACCAAGGTGTGATGTCGGTGGTTAACGGGAACACAGATGCGGCCTTTGTCTTTGCCGACGCACGGCAGATTGTTCAAAAAGATGTTAAGGATGTTTTCCAGACCACTAAACCACTCTACCTGACAAACAAAATTCCTAATGACACGATTTCCGTTCGTGGCGATATGAGTCCTAAATGGCAAAAAAAGATTTCTCGTGCCTTTATCAAGATTGGTAAGTCTAAGGAAGGTCGCAAAATCATTAAGTCGGTGTACAGCCATGAAGGTTATGCACCAGCCAAGGACAGTACCTTTAATATTATTCGCAAGTACGACAAACAAGTTAAAGATGCTGAATAAGATGTAGTTCGAATCATAAGGTGAACGGGGCTAGCTTCGCTCACCTTATTTTTGTGAAGAGGTAAATATTTATGACTAAACCGGAATTGAAACCGGTAATTGACGTGCAACATGTTTCTAAAATTTATGACAATGGCACAAGCGGGCTGGCCGATATTAATCTACAAGTTAAGCCCGGTGAGTTTGTTGTTATTGTGGGACTTTCGGGTGCTGGTAAGAGCACGCTGATGAGAAGTCTTAACCGTCTGCATCAAGTGACAGAAGGGCGTGTGTTAATTGATGGTCAGTCGATTACTGGAGCAAAAGGAAGAAAATTGCGTCAGTTGCGCCGTGATGTGGCAATGATTTTTCAAAATTTTAATTTGGTTAAGCAGTCAACGGTGCTTCGTAATGTTTTAGCTGGCCGGTTGGGCTATTATCCAACGTGGCAAAGTAGTCTAGGACTCTTTAAAGAAGCTGATAAGCAACGCGCTTATAAAGCATTGGAAAGAGTTGATTTATTGGATAAAGTGTATCAGCGCGTGGATCAATTATCCGGCGGTCAGCAACAACGGGTTGCCGTTGCCCGAGCCTTTGTTCAAGATCCTAAAATTGTTTTGGCAGATGAACCGACTGCTTCTCTAGATCCTAAAACGGCTCATTTAGTCATGAATGATCTTAAAAGCATGAATCAGGAGCTCGGTAAAACCGTGGTGGCCAATTTACATTCAGTTGCCTTGGCTAAAGAATACGCAACTCGAATCATTGGTCTTCGTGCAGGACGGATCGTCTATGATGAACCAATTCAGAATGTGACGGACGCCGATTTAGCGAATATTTACAACGGGGATTCGTTAGTTGGTGAAGGTCAATGAAACTTCCAAAACAAACAGTTGTTCAACGGTTTCACGTTCGTTTCTTTGGCAGTTTGATTGTTTTATTGGGTTTACTGATTGCCAGCAATAATTTTTTGAAGCTCGATTTTAGTGCGCTCATTCAGAATTTTGATCAGTTTCTGGCGCTTTTTAAAGAGATGCTTCATCCAGATTGGAAGTCAGCACCGTTTGTTGTTCAGCCCATGCTGGAAACCATTCAAATGGCGCTAATTGGTACCACGCTTGGAACCCTTTTGGCGATTCCAGCGGCCATTGTTGCAGCTCGTAATGTCGTTACAAACAAATGGATCACAGGTTTCGTACGAATTATTTTTAACATGATCCGCACCTTGCCAGATTTATTACTTGCGGCGCTTTTTGTAGCAATTGTTGGTATTGGACCATATGCTGGTGTGCTAACACTGACGATTTTTTCTTTCGGGATGATCACGAAATTGTTCTACGAGTGTATTGAAACGATTGATAATGGTCCGCTTGAGGCTATTTTGACAACCGGTGGTAAGCGCAGCGCGATGGTGGTGTTTGCCATTTTACCGCAGGTGTCTAGTCGCTTTATTAGCTATATTCTCTATACCTTTGAAATTAATGTTCGAGCCTCGACCGTATTGGGATATTTAGGTGCAGGCGGTATTGGCCAGCAATTACAAACATCGTTATCACAATTTCGTTATGACCAAACTGCAGTGATTATTTTAGCAATTTTAATTGTGGTTTTGGCTATTGATGGTCTTAGCAATTTTGCAAGGGAGCGTCTTCAATGATGGATTCAATACAACATAGGTCAGCTGGCGTTTGGCATCGGACGAAATCATGGTTTTGGGGATTGCTACTCGTTATTGTCTATGGGTGGGGACTTTTTGGTATCAATTTCAGTAAGGTCCAATCATCGGCAGGGGCAGTTACCAAGGCTGTATTAATGGGCATCATTCATCCTGATTGGCATTATGTTTATCAAGGGAACGGTGAGGACTTAGTCAGTGTGATGCTCCAGACATTGGCCATTGCTTTCGTTGGCACCATTATCTCAGCACTGATCAGTGTCCCGTTTGCTTTCTGGGCGGCTAAACGACGTCGCCATCACTTTTCAGTATTGTCTACGAGTGGCCGAATCGTGCTAGCGGTTGTGAGAACTTTTCCAGAAATTGTGTTGGCAATTATGTTCATTAAAGCAGTGGGGCCTGGTGCATTCGCCGGTGTGCTAGCACTTGGTGTTCATTCGGTAGGGATGTTAGGGAAACTATTTGCTGAATCAATTGAGACTATTGATGCAGGCCCTGGTGAGTCCATCGTTAGTGTCGGTGGGAATGCTGTGAACGGTCTTGTATTTGCCATGTTACCGCAAGTGTTGCCTGCCTTTGCTTCATATAGCCTTTATCGATTTGAAATCTCAGTTCGTTCCGCTACTATTTTAGGCATGGTTGGTGCTGGCGGTGTTGGCACGCCACTATTGTTTGCAATTCAGACGCGTTCCTGGAATCGAGTCGGCATAATTCTCATTGGCATTATTATCACAGTGACGATTATTGATTACTTGTCAGGATGGTTACGAAAGCAGCTCGGCTAAAGGGAAAGGAATAAATGATATGAGAGTTTATTTTAATCATGATGGCGGTGTTGATGATTTAACTTCCTTGTTCTTATTACTCCAAATGCCAGAAGTAACACTACTTGGCGTTGGTGTAATGGGTGCAGACAGTTATGTGGAACCCGCCACTTCGGCTACCCAAAAGATTATTGATCGTTTTGGAAAAGGACAGACTATTGAAGTGGCTTGTTCGGATGCTGGGACTCAACATCCATTTCCAACGCCTTGGCGCCTTGAAACCTTTTCGATGACTGCACTGCCATTACTCAACGAGCACGAGCCAATTAAAACACCGTTACGGGGCGATTCTGCAGCGGAACATTTACGGATAATTCTGAGCGAGACTTCCGAACCAATCACATTATTATTCACAGGTCCATTGACAGATTTAGCGACAGTCATTCGGGTACAGCCTGAATTAACGAATAAAATTAGTCGATTGGTCTGGATGGGTGGTACATTTCTTGAACGTGGTAACGTTGAAGAGCCAGAAGCTGATGGGCATGCAGAATGGAACGCCTTTTGGGATGCAGAGGCCGTTAAGACAGTGTGGGATAGCAACATCGACATTGACATGGTTGGGTTGGAAAGTACCAATAATGTGCCACTAACATCTGCTGTTCGACGTCACTGGGCACACCGTCGTCAACAAGTAGGTTTTGATTTTCTGGGCAACAGTTATGCATTAGTGCCAGAATTACGACATTTTGTCACAAATTCAACGTATTTTTTATGGGACGTTTTAGCTACCTGCTATTTAACCCACCCGGAAATAACAACGACCAAGTTGGTTCACGGGGATGTCATTACAAACGGGCCATCACTTGGACGGACGATATTGACCACTGATGGTCGACCAATTAGATTAGTGGATACGGTAAATAATGCACAGTTCTTTGATTTAATTGATGCTTTAGCTTCCGCCGCAAACTAAGCACAGTTATTAGTGCTGAGGTGACGTCACAAGGTGTATTAAGTCAGCAGCCATCCCTCACAAAAGGCTGTGTTGATAAAATTTGTATTTGGTAATAACGGCAAATGGGTCCAACTCTAATGAAGAGTGGGCTCTTTTTGTTTATTTAGAATGAAAAGCCACTCGTGATTCACTGCCGTTTAACTTCTGAATTAAATTTTGCCTTGTGATAGAGTAGACGGAGACATTTTCAAAAGAAGCGAGGTGAGTGACGTGGCGATGATTAAATTAGGCATTCGGGAACTGGTGGAATTTGTCCTTCGCAGTGGTGATCTCAATCCACAGACGGATGCCAGTACCAATACAGCACTCGCTGGCGCCAACATTCACCGTCGACTGCAAAAACAACGGCTTAAAGATCATCCCGATTATCAAAAAGAAGTGGGCCTGAAGACTACCGTGACGATGAATGATCAAAGTTATAGCATTCATGGTCGAGCTGATGGTATTTTCGAGGTGGGTGATCAAGCACACATTGAAGAAATCAAAACGTCTGATTTAGTGTTTGAAGATGTGCCGGACAGCACATTGACGCTCTACTGGGGACAGGTCAAAGTCTATGGTTATCTGCTGATGAAGGACCAGCAACGTGACCATGTGACATTGCAACTGACGTATTATCAGACAAACGAAGATAAGGTGACGACTCAAGAACAGGAATGGTCGTTTGAAGAGTCTCAAAAATTCTTTCAATCTCTTATCGATGAGTACGAGTCTTGGTTGATCTTACGAGCTGACATGCGTACACAGCGCGATCAAACGATTGCGGCCTTAAAGTTTCCGTATCCGGCTTATCGCACAGGTCAACATGAGCTGGCCGTAGCGACTTATAAATCCATTATGCTTAAAAAGCAGATGTTGGTCGAGGCACCCACGGGCACAGGTAAAACGATATCGACGCTGTTTCCGACCATAAAAGCAATGGGGGAAGGGCTCATTCAACGGACATTCTACCTGACTGCCAAGCAAAGCACTCGGCGTGTGGCAGAAGATGCCTTATCCTTAATGGCTACCCAAGGTCTTTCGCTGAAGAGTATTACGCTAACTGCCAAAGAGACCATCACGTTTCCCGAGGAAGTCGACATTGCCCCAGCAGATAATCCATTTATGCTGGGGTACTATGATCGGTTAAAACCTGCTTTAATGGACATTTTGACACATGAGCAGCAGATCACTCGTGACGTTATTGAGTCATATGCACATAAACATACGCTAGATCCATTCGAGTTTTCACTAGATGTCAGCTTATTTTGTGATGTTATTGTCTGCGATTACAATTATCTGTTTGATCCGTTAGTATACTTACAACGATTTTTTAGTGAACCTGATGAGGATAACTTCTTCCTCATTGATGAAGTTCATAATTTGCTTAGTCGGGCGCGAGAGATGTATTCGACTAGTGTTGATGAGCAAGAAATCAAGGACCTCAAACCATTGTTTAAAGGGGACAAAGGTTTTCACCGCCACGTTAATGCATTGATTAAAACCTTTAAGGCGTTGTCATCATTGCTGGACGATGAACATTCAGACGATCTTACTATTCAGCCGCCGCTAACCTCATTCGTCGAGGAATTACAACATTTTAACGATTTCATTTCTGACTGGCTGCCAAAACAAGAAGATAGTGAGGAGCTGCAGAAAGTACTAGATGCGTATTTTGCCTGCCTAGATTATGTTCGGTTAAGCGATAATTATGGTGAAGAGTACCGAACGCGATTATTTCAAACGAACCGTGGTCTCTGTGTGAGACTAGTTTGTCTGGATCCAAGTACATTCCTTAACCAATCAATGCATCTAGGCCGGGGCGCTGTCTTATTCTCCGCAACCGTGACGCCGCTCAGCTATTATCAACAGGTCTTGGGCGTTGACGAAGACGGGATCACATATCAGTTGCCATCGCCGTTTGAACCACGGCACCAAGCAATCTTGGTAGCGAATTATATCCAAACGACATATCGTCAGCGGGACGCCAACTTGACAAGGATTCTAACGAGTATTCATACACTAGTTGCTGGCAAGATTGGCAACTATCTTATTTTCTTCCCATCATACGGCTATTTGACGACCGTTGTTGGAGCGTATCAGCAGGCCTACCCAGATGAGCGGGTCATCAAGCAGGAACCGGCGATGCAAAGTCAGGATCGAGATGCTTTTTTGGCAAAATTTAAACCAGATGCTACTCAGTCACTAGTTGGGTTTGCCGTGCTTGGCGGCATTTTTTCTGAAGGAATTGACTTACCTGCAGATCGATTGATTGGTGTGGGTATCGTAAGTGTTGGTTTGCCCGGCTTGAATGTAGAAACTGACCTTATTCGGGATTATTTTGATGGAACAAACGGTCACGGTTTCGAGTACGCGTACCAACTTCCTGGGTTGAATAATGTACTGCAGGCGGCTGGTCGATTAATTCGCAGTAGTCACGATCAGGGAATTGTCCTGTTGATGGATCAGCGTTTTAGTCAGCCACGTTATTCGAACTTGTTCCCACCGCATTGGCGATTTTGGCGGGGGGTCAATAACGTGCAGGCCCTTTCAGCCTGCATTGATGCATTTTGGAAACAGGCGAAATTACCGCAAACAAAGGAGTCTTAAGATGGCAACGTTTTTAACACCAGCGCTTATTCAGCGTGCTCATGAATTAATTGATGCTAATGATCATTTGGAAGGATTTGTGCCAGGCGAGGGGTCATTGACACCCAAATTAGTGCTGGTTAGTGAAGCGCCTGGTGCTAAGGAAGCAGAGCTTAGTCATGGCTTTCAGGGACCAGCCGGTACGGAATTGAACAAGTGGTTGGCATCGTTAGGGATAACCCGAGATGAAATTTATATGACAGGGGCAATTCGAGCCAGACCATTTACCGAAACTAATGGCCGTAAGCGAGACCGTCAACCGACACAGGCAGAATTAAAGGCGTTTGCGCCGTTACTGGATCATGAATTAGCCGCATTGCCATCCGGTACTTTGCTTGTTCCACTAGGAAATACTGGTTTACAACGACTACTTGGCAATAAAATGAAGATCACACAAGTCCATGGTGAGTTAATGAAAATGCCAATTTTGACTTTTCATGTTGCCATCAATCAGTTCAAGCCAGGAACACGAACGTATTCACTGTTTCCATTGTTTCATCCGTCATACGTACGACGTTTTCCAAGTAAGCGAACACTTGTTGAAGACGATTTAAAGATGTTAAAAACGTTACTTTAATCTTCATTCGATGAACGTTCCACAATTATTGCGTCTCTGTGCCCAATGATTATGGAACGTTTTTTATCAAAGGACTTGAAGTGCCTTTGGTTGAATTTTTAACTGTAATTATTATAATTACAATTGAAATCGAAAATAATATGACCATTTAGGAGGTTCGTTATGCAACACGTTTTAATTTTAGGTGCAGGTGGAAAGATTGCAAAGTTAGCTGAGACCATGTTGTTGAACGAAACGGATGCAGATTTAACCTTATTTTTGCGTCACCCTGAAAAGATTACGGTTAGTGATGAACAACGTGAAACAGTGGTTACAGGGGATGCGGCTAACACAAGCGACCTGGCTCAGGCGATGAAGGGGCAGGATGTTGTTTACGCTAATTTAGCTGGCTCAAATATTGAGACCCAGGCTCAGCAGGTTGTAAAGTCGATGGACGAAGCAAAAGTTAATCGGTTAGTTTGGATTTCAACACTAGGTATTTATGACGAAGTTCCTGGTGCGTTTGGCAAATGGAATCACCAGATGTTAGATGATGGTTATTTGCCAACTTATGCAGCGGCGGCAAAAGTGATTGAGGCCTCGGATTTGGATTACACAATTATTCGGCCTGCATGGCTGCAGAATCAGGATGAAGTTGATTACGAACTGACGAACAAGGGTGATGCTTTTAAGGGAACAGAGGTATCTCGTAAGAGCATTGCTGCAGTTGTGACTAGTTTAATTAAGGACCCAACGATTCACATTCGTGCTTCTCTAGGCGTTAATAAACCTAATACAGACGGTGCTAAGCCAAGCTGGTACTAGTTTTTCTGCATTACCGTTTAAGTTAGTAGAGCCGTTTAGTTACCAACTGTTGAAAAAAGCACCATAATAAAGGGACTACCAGTCTTTGTCACACTAGTTGTGTTGACTTTGATTAGTAGTCCCTTTTCGATGTTTTTGTTGTTACCCAGCGTCATAATAAACAAAATTAAGCCTATTTTGATCCGGGTCAAATAACTGAATTCGTCCATCTGTTTGGTCGAACAACCATTGCTGTTTCGTTAATTGTTGCTTTAGAGCCAGCCAAGAAGAATGCGCGCCGACATCAATAGTGAAATCCATCAGTCCCGTTTGATTCGACGCCATTTTCGGATAAGGTCCGTGCCAATCGTTTAATGCAATGTGGTGGTGATAACCATCGGCAGCTAGAAACGATGCATGGGGTACTAGCCAGTCCTTTAGCCCAAAGCCCAAGACCCGCTGATAAAAATCAGTGCTGGGCCGCAGCATGCTTACCCGTAAATGAATGTGACCTAAGCGTGAGCCGGAGGCCAATCCTTGCCATTGATTATTGGCTTCATGTAGCAAATCGTTGGTGTCCAATGGAATAGTCCGTTGCGGCATACGGCCATCTGGCAGAATCAGCCAGCTTGCTTGTGGCAAATCGTAATACACCTCGACAGCGTTCATCTCTGGATCCCAAACGTACAGGGACTGGCTAAAACGATGGTCCGCTGCCAAAAATACTGGGACGTGATTTTGTTGATAGTGCTGGAGTGTATTTGCAAGATCACGACGTGTTGGTTGAACCCAAGCGGTGTGATAAAGGCCGGTTGTGTGTAAGTTGCGAATAGTGTCGTAGCCTTGCTCGAGCGTTAGTCGGGGACGCCCGTCGCCAGGGATAGTTAACACGGCCATTTTTGACGTTTGCTGTAAAATTATGAGGCCAACCATTTTTGTATAAAAGTCGGTCATTGTACCGAGATTACGAACACGTAAAGTCACGTGAGCCACTTGTGTTTGTGGTGAAATTTGGAATGTCATCGGATCACACTTTCTTATAGTACGCATTTTGCGCATTTTTGGCTTTTAAATGAACAGTTGAATCTAATAAAGAAGTATATGATTAAACTAGAAGTTTATGAGTGAGAGGATGAGGATGTGCTTAACACCATTGTTTTTTTAATTACGAGTCAAAGTGCATTACTAACCTGGCTATTTTTCAGTTTGGCAATGCGCGAAACGATCACTAAGCGTCAGGTATGGACGTGGTTTGGACTGACCTTAGTTGCTGAAGCGGTCGGGATTGGCATCATGGCATGGGCGCCAAATTGGCCGCATGGATTTTCAAGCATTTTGCCATTTTTCCTAATCAACAGCTTGATGTTGGCCTGGACCACTAAGATAAAGTGGGTGACGGTGGTTCCATTGTTGGTGATTTTTGATTCATTTCGGCGGTTTGTTGGAGGAGTATCGGGATTGTTGATTCAATTCTTTTTGACCCCTACGCTGACAATTTATACACGGTCCATTTTTAAATCTAATTTTAATCTGTCGATGGAATTAAACCAATTAATTGCTGTTGCGATTGGCTTTATTGTGTTTATAATTCTTGGCCTTTGGGCAGGTCGGTTTAGTAACCGTTATCTTCTACTTAGACGACTGATTGCATTACAACCTGATGGTTCAGACTACACATTGGTCGCCATCTACTTTGTTGTTTATTTCGTTTCACTATCCGCAGCATTGCAACAGAAATTGCAATTATTGACAGACCTGACGATGATTTTGGGAATGCTGCTAGGCGGCTTTTATTATTATCTTGTGTTATCACGTTCTGAGCAAACGCGCAGTGAACAGTTGCTGGAAAACTTGCGGGGCTATGATGCTTCAGTTAGTCGAATGAATGAAGAGATGCACCGCGTATCACATGACTACCAAAATATCTTGTTAGGTCTCAGCTATTTCGTTCGGCGTTCAAACGATAAGGAATTGCAACAGTATTTTGCTCAGGTGACGCATGATAATGACCAACGTATTGCCAGTATGAGTAATGGGGATATTGAACGGCTACGGTATTTGAGTAGTGGTTACGTAAAAGGGCTGGTTTATTCAAAGTTACTGGAAGCCGAAAAGCGACACATTAAGTTTGAGGTTCGCATCAATGAAGAAATCAAATTACGTGAAGAGCGTTCTGTGGACTTAGTACGAATCTTTGGAAATGTTTTAGATAACGCACTTGATGCCGCTGCGGACAGTGATCAGCTCGTCAAGCTGAGTGCGACGCCAACCGATGCATGCAACGTGTTTCAAGTGACAAACACGATTCCAAAAAATGCAAAAATTGATTTGAGTCATGCGTCACAAATGGGTGTCACTTCTAAAAAAGGACACATGGGAATTGGTATGAGCAATATTCGACGTTTGGCCCGTCAAGGAATCAAGGTTGAACAAACAATTGATGGTCAGCAATTTACAACGACGATTCATGTGCCAAGAGCACAAACAAAGTAGACTACAGTGTTAGGATATTTTCTCGGTGTTTGCTAACAAGCATTAAACATAATGGCGTCCTATTCCTAGACTGGGGAATGGGGCGCCATTACGTTTAAGCAGCTTTATCAGAATTTAGAGTACGATATTCCTCACGTCGTTAATCGCGAACACGATTATGCTATGGTCTTACTTGACTCTACACTTTTGATGTTCACGATGGCAACTGAGACAGACACCAAGTCTTTTGCAACACAAAAAAGGCTCCGAGCCTTCTCTACCCGGAACCTGTTACATCAAGGAAAGATCCTCAATCGGCGTGACATTCGTTTTACAATTCGGAATGAGCTAACACCTCAATATTTAATTTACGTAACGCCGTGTCCTGACCTACCTGCCCACTTGTAAACTGTCTGCTAATGTGGGCGGAGCAGTAATCAACATTACCACTGGCCGCTCATCACCATTTGATCGACAGGCAAACGGCGGTATCGGTATCACGCGTGGAACACATATGACTCTGTATCGGCCATACACCTCCCAAGTGAATCCTTTACGGTTTTGGTACGGGAAACGCAGAAACTCAAAGCATCGGGTTTCTTTTATACAAACTTGGTCATTGGTATCGCCTGCTTAGAGAGTTGAAAAACAACCAACATCACATGCTCAACTTGAAACTTTGGTATAGAACTTTTGAAACAGATGAAACAAAACTTGTTGGAGCTTTAATTCGGGTAGCTACCATAACCTACTAGTCACCAACTTTTGGCGCGGATGGCTAATTGCGTCATCAATGCGCGATAGATGTCTTTCAACATCGTAACTTTACGTGGCCTGCGGACTACCGGCTGAAAATGCCGGGGTAGCAATCAAACTGTCAACCGTGGTTCCAAGAACCAGCCCGGCACAGTTTCTATGAGAAGGCGTCGATTGAGGAGGTAATTCCTTTCCTCACAAGTATAGTAACACGAAACGTAACCGCTTACAAAAGAAAGACTCGCCAACTTAAGAAATTCTTTTAAATTGTTTTGAGCGTCATTTCAAAACATTGGTATACCAACGATATGAGAATTTGTCATTGTAAATGTTTATTGTTTTGCCATAATAGGTAGCAACCGGTTTAACCGGATTCATGGAAGGCGTTTGACAAACGCTGTTCTTGCGGAAGGATGTTTTGTCATGTGTTAAAGCACAAGTGGGTGTTACTCATCAGCATGTTAATCAACATGGGGATTGGACTAGTGATGCCAATTACCACAATCTATATTCACACTGTTCTGGGAAAGCCGCTGTCGGTAGCTGGCACGACGTTATTATTTTTCTCAGGTGCGTCGATGGTCGGCAACGTCATTGGTGGACGGTTGTTTGATCGATGGAGTCATAAAGGTCCAGTCATTGTTGGCCAAACGGTCGCGTCATTGTCGTTATTAATTATTGGACTGTCGCCAACTTGGCCATTGTATCCGATTGTTTTGGTGTTTTATGGGCTAGGCATAGGGACGGCGTTTGCGTCCTTCAATGGTCTGGTTGCAATCCTGCAGGCTGATGAACCTTTGATGTTCAACTATTCGTTTCTCGCGGCAAACGTGGGGATGGCGGTTGGTTCTCTGAGTGCCGGCGTCTTGTTTGCCATCAGTATTCACCTCACATTTCTGGTACCAGGCATCTTGTTTGGTCTAGCTGTCCTCATTGACATTTTCAAACTGGAGGACGGGAACGCTCAAGTAGTTAAAGAATCGACGAATAATGTTGTTTCCAAACCAATCGATGGTGCGCTTCGTTCAATTGTTTTGATTGCGTTCGCTTTCTTTGTGATCTGGATTGGATACTCACAGTGGAACACTAATTTATCCACATACATGACTAGTCATGGAGCCACTGTGGCTGAGTATAGTGCTTTATTCACGCTAAATGCTGTTATACTTGTACTGATTCAGCCGTTTGGCAACCGGATACTGCCACGTATCTTTCCGCGCAAAAAGTACCAAGTGATTTTTGGTACGGTAGTATTTGCCTGTTCCTTTTTAATGATTATTCACCAGCCACGCTATATTAATTTTGTGATGGGGATGTTGTTGCTGACGTTTGGTGAAATGATCGTAATGCCAACGATTCCGGCTTGGTTGAATGAATTTGCGACGCCAGACAACCGGGGTACCATTCAGTCCATCAGTAGTCTGGCAGGCGGTTTTGGTCGGGCTGTCGGACCTTTACTAGGTAGCTTAATCATTGAAGCCACGTCATATCCTGCCATGTTCCTGTGGCTATGTGCCGCTGATATTGTTGGTGCGGGACTGCTGATACTGGCCGTCGACAAACAACCGAATGGCAAATAAATCTTAATGGAGTTCTTATGGTGATCAAACGATTTGAAACGGCATCAAATACATGGATGACTTATTTAATTGACCATAATCACGAGCCTACTTTTTGTGGTTTTGTGTCAGATAATGTCGATGAAATGATTCAGGATATTTCTGAAATGGATGATCACTACTTTCTTTGTAGCATCGACGAAGACAAGTTAACTGGGATTTTGCTAGTTGAACGATATCAGGAAAATAGCCGCTGGATTGCCGAGACATGGGGTCCGTTTGGAAATGACTTTAAAAGCAGACAGATGCTGGTGTGCTACCTGTATGAAAGAGAATCGTCAGAAATTCATTTTTTCGGTACGAATTTGACTCAATATTTTGCAAAGCTCAGTCGAAAAAATCGTTCACTTAAAACTACTGGTCACAGACGCTTGATTGCGGACGTCACTCGACTTAGTCAATTAGCTACAGGCGACACTTGTCACGTAGAAATGCAAACGTATCAGCTTAGCCATGACGCAGTATTAACAGATACAGTGAAGTCTGGCTGTCTCAAACTATTCAATGCCAATTTTCCTGGTGGCTCAGCTGCGTTTGACACAATTTTGGCTGACTATGATCAATCGACGATGATTTGTTGTTTTTCTAATCAACAAATTGTTGGATTTAACCTGTATGCGCGTGATGGTGAAGATCTATTCCTTAACTATATTATTGTGGATGACCACTATCGTCATCAGGGAATCGCTCGTTCATTAGTCAAAACGATGTGCCTTCAAAATCTCGACCAAAAGAAAGTTCACTTAAATTGGCCGCTCAGGAAGCAGGCTGCCGGAGACTTTTATACGGGTCTCCACTTTAAAGCAGAGCGGACACTTGAAAGTGTTAGTGTTCAGGCAAAAATAAATGACTAATTAAGCGACATCACTGTGGATGATGTGTGCAAACTATATCAACAGCTAATGTTAGTGTAGCCAGACAGAGGTGCAGTTTCGTAAAGCAATACTTGGTGACAAGGTTTTGGTCATTGAGCATTGCGGGACGGGCTTGAGGACATCGGCTTTTGATGGCCTCAAGTCGAGGAAGAAGACAGTGTCCTTCGGGATGAGACCGGTCCCATGAAACGGAGCCTCTGCCTAGCGGAACGCTCGTTAATCTTCAAAATAAAAGTAAAAAATACGTCCACCGGCGTCGTTTGAAAACGGCATTCGGTGGACGTATTTAGTGTAAACAAACATTACTTGCTGAACTTATCGTCACGAACGAACAGGGTGACTTCAACACCATCAACATTGATGGTACGACGTTCTTCTTTGGCTTCTTGGCCTTCTGGGAATTCTTCTGCCATGTATGTTCACCTCTTTCAACGGTTATGAAAATTCATAACACAAATCTCAATTACAATTATTATTGTAGTCGTTTCACTGAAAGTTTGCATAATTTTGTGCACGAAAGTGGCAATCTTAATCGGCAGATTATTTGAATTGGCTGCCAACTCACTTTACTTGTTTCGTAATCTTAAAGTCGCTAAGCTGGATGGCGAAAACAAAAATGGAGTGCGACAATTATCAAGAATCATATTGGACGACATTTAGAACGAGAACAAAATAATTGGCTGCAAACGCAAGCCGCTGAAATTAGCAAACTTGGCGGGGCCATGCGACATTTGAGTCTGAATTTGGTAGCTTATTTATCGATTTCAGTTATTGAGTACGCATTGGCAGAAATGAGCCAATCACAAACATTACGAGCTGACGCATTTAACAATTTATCAGGAATCGTGTCGAGTCTGCTGCTGATGCTGGGCATACATATCGCTCGGGATACAGACGATGATGCGTTTGATCGCGGCATTAGTATGACCAATCAGCGACAAACGATGGGAACGATGCAGCGAGTTAGATTCACTCGGTTCCGTGCTGAAACGATTTTTACGCTTGTTACCGGTATCATTATGATTGGTATTTCTCTGCAGGTTATCTACAGCGGTATTCGTGGACTTATTAATCCGGATACGCGGGTTGTTCCTCAACCGGTGGCATTGATTGGGGCAGCTATTGCCAGTGTCATCATGCTGATTGTGTGGTATCTGAACCGGCAGGCTGGCAGAAAGTTAAAGAACGCCGCATTAACAGCTTCCGCGCAAGATAGTTTAAGCGATGCGTTCACCAGCATCGGGACGTTTGTATCAATTGCTGGAGCATTGTTGTTTAATCTATCATGGCTGGATGGTGCGGCTAGTATTGTGGTTGGTCTGTTTATTTTATTTGCAGGGTTGAAGATTTTCTTGGATAGTAGCCTTAATTTAGCAGATTACTTTGACCCACGAATGGAGGCCACATACCGTGACGCGATTGAAGATGTGGACGGTGTGCGCGGCGTGGGTGAATTAAAAGCTCACTACAACGGTAATCTTGTGACATTAGACGTCATGATCTATGTAGATGCAGAGATGAATATTTTGGACAGCTATGGTTTGAGCGAGCGCATTGAACGTTTGATGCGTCATCGGTATGGCATTACTGATACTGACGTGGCCACTGTGCCCGACCCTGCAACTATTCGCAAACACAAGAAGCATTAGGTAGACAAACAAAATACCAGTCGGATGAACGATAAATTCGTCTGACTGGTATTTATTAATGGAATGTTTAATTGTCGCTCGCGACTACTTCTTTAACAACTTTTCAACCGCTGCCTTAAGTTCGTCGTCCTTCATGGACATGTAAGGTGCTACTTCGTCGGCCGTTTTGTTGGTGTCGTGCGTATCCTCGTCCATGTAGTGGTTCCATACTGCGTCGCGAATCGGTAGGGTGCTGTCGCTCCAGTCAAACACTTCGTTCATTGGTTGATCTAGTAACTTTGTCATTTCAACTGCTTGTGCCATGTTGAAATCAGCCTCCCTTTCTTTTATGATCACCATCTATGGTAGTCCTTTTTGACCAATGTGAACCAATTAATTGAAACTTTTTTTGAAAACGATGTGGTAACATCAAAATAGATAATTTGGAGGATTAACAAATGAAGGGTAAGTACGAAGTGACACGATTTGTCGGCATTCCGATGACGACTGATGATAGTGGTAAATATGTTGTGAGCGGTGATGGCAAACCACATGAATGGCGGGTTGGCAAACATACGAAGGGAAAGTTCGATCATTTGGGACAACTGTTTCTAACTGAAAACAACTTGATGGTGGCCATTATTGCGGCTTATCCAGTGCCATTCAAAGAACGTCACCAGTGGACGCCGATGCAACGGTTCACCAGCGAGCGTATCAGTGATGACCTCGTTGAGCAATTACGTTCCTCAAACAATATTACTGACGGGTTGTAGGCATTGCACTTCCGCTTCCGGTTGCCAACATTGACACGCTCGCCGTGGGACCGGTTCAAGCCCGAAGTTCACGGTCTTTCACCTCGCCGCCAAGCCTCGTGAGGCCCGCGAGTCTTGGCGCCCGCCCGTAACCTAAATTCGGATAAACCACCGAATTAACGTTACCTTCACGGCTTGGTATCAATGTTGGCGCCCTCTCGCTCATATAAGCGTTATTCACTTTGCTTCACTTTGCTTCAATTTGCTTTGTTGTCTGTTGATTCAAACGCGTTGCTATTCGACAGTTTACTTAGTCAAATCAATAAATGAACTGTAAATGCAGGTAGTGGGGACCGCAACGGAAGTGCACATCATTATTTTCTACAGAAGTATTTTATCCGAATTGAAAAGGCTTACAATAGAACCAATCTAGTCACGTTGTGAAGCCAAGGGAGGATAAAGCATGTTTTTAATTGATGTTAGTCGCAATGGCAAACCGGTGTATGACCCGATTGTTAATCAGTCGTTAGACAATTATTTAGTAAACGATCTGCGTCTGCCAGGGCACGGTCTTATCGTGTATGTAAATCAGCCGTCCGTTATTGTTGGGGTTCATCAAAACGCCTATGCAGAAGTTGATCTGCCATATTTGAAAAAGAAAAATATTAAGCTAGTGCGCCGCACTTCTGGTGGCGGAGCGGTATACCATGATTTTGGTAACATTATTTTTGAAAACATTGTTATCGGTGACACGAGTAAGTTTGGTCATTTCGATGCATTTGCCAACCCAATTCTGGATGCTCTTCATGATATGGGAGCAACGGATGCACAACTGCGTGGTCGTAATGATATGGTTATCGATGGGAAAAAGTTCTCTGGCATGACGATGTTTAAAGTTGGCGATTCATACGCTGCCGGTGGGACATTGATGTACAACTTAGATTTGACAGCGGCGAGCGACGTACTGACACCAGAAGCTGACAAGTTGGCATCAAAGGGTGTTAAATCGGTTGATAGTCGGGTGACCAACATCATGCCGTACTTGAAGCCTGAGTTCCAAAACCTAGATATTGAAGCATTTCGAGCTGAGCTATTAAAGCGATTGTTCCATGTTGACGACGTAAGTAAAATCGAAACTTATCACTTGAATGACCATGACTGGAAGATCATCGACAAACGGCTAGCTGGTAAGTACGACACCGATGCTTGGAACTATGGTGAGAATCCAGGTTTTGATGAATATCGCTCCAAACATTTTCAGATTGGCACCGTGGCGTTTAACTTTACGCTTAAAGATAATAAAATTGCCGATTTTAAAACATATGGTGATTTTATCAATGGCGGTGATCCAGCAATTGTTGATAAGGCAATGCTTGGTGTTGCTTACACCAAGGATGGTCTAACAGAAGGACTCAATGCCGGTAATTACAAACAGAATATTGGCGACATTGATGTTAATGATCTGGTTGATTTGATCTTAGAAAAAGAATAGTTGTGAATGCGGCTTATGGTTGCCAACATTGACACGCTAGCCGCGGGACCGGTTCAAGCCCGAAGCTCACGGTCTTTCACCTCGCCGCCAAGCCTCGTGAGGCCCGCAAGTCTTGGCGACCGTCCGTAACCTAAATTCGGATAAACCACCGAATTAACGTTACCTTCACGGCTTGGTATCAATGTTGGCGCCCTTCAGCTGACATAGTAGCAAGTTTCGGCTAACTTTCGTTTACCTTTTTGATGGGTAAATCAGCGAACGCTGAAATATTGACTATAGGAGTGGAGCTGACTGAAAACAGAGTTCCGTGTCGGCAACACTTGGCGGCGGGAACTTTGCCGCTTAGTGGTGCAGGATGACTTATGAGACGTGTACTTCGGCTCATAATCAAGGTTAAAGACTCCGGGTTTCAGGAGGCTGAGACCGGTCCGCATGGAACGGCGTCTTCGGTCAGCGTAACGGCAGTGAGCCGTTTAAAAAGAACAGCCAACCTGCTGAAATTACATCAGCAGATTGGCTGTTCTTTTGTTCTTAAAAGGTTTGAAGGAAAATTTAACTGTCGCTTTCCGCATTCTTCATGTAGACCATTTGATCGTAGGACACTTGTTCCCGCAACGTTTTGGCCATATTCATTGAGATTTCATCGGCGCTAAGCGCGTCTTGAATATACTGATACTCGGCCTGAAAAGCGGATAGGAAAAGTGAGTTGATGGCCTCGCTTTGGTCCGTTTGATCACGACTGAATCGTTGCGAACGCTTAATGTAAGAATCACGAACAGCGTTGATGGCCGCCGGGTCACGCGTAATGTCTTGGTTGAACAGCCACTCCATGGCCGCGTCGTTACCAAGTTTTTCGATGGTTTGCATTAAACGACGGGTATAGGAACGAGCTGCATGAGGATTATCATGGAGAACCTGAATGAGGGCGTTGGTGGAAGCCGTGTCATTCTTCGTCAATGCTTCAGCAGTGGCACTAGAGACTGCCTCTTCACCGCTAAGACTGGCCGGCAAAGCGTTGGCTGAACGAACGGTTACCGTAGCAGAGGAAACACTCTTTGCCGCACTAGCAGGTTCTGAGGACTTATTACTTGTAGCCGCAGCGTCACTAATCGATGTCGATTCGGTCGCAATCTGTGTCTTAGATGTAACGTCCCTAATCGTATCAAGGGGCGCGTCAATGACCGTCGTTGTTTGATCTGATTCGTTTTGATAGGAGGCAAGATGTTGCTTGTACATCTGTCGACCACGTTTACGAATTTTCCGTTGCTTGCCAGGGTGAAGTAGCCGCATTAACACAAACTTCAAACGTAATTTAACCTGGGTACTGACGGTAGCGTTGGCTCGCCGACTGGTGATCATTAACAAGTATTTACGGTATATTTGTTGTTCGCTGGTGTTGAGATTACCATTTTCAATTTCATCGTTGATGGCGTCTGCTTCCGCTTGAGCAGCGCCGTCAAAGAGAGCCGAAACGGTCTTTCTGTCAGGTCGATGTAGGGTGCCCTTTTCATCAACCAGTGTTTCGATAACGGTGTGACGAGCGGAGTTGTTTGGCACATTATTCTTCAGCCAGGCAATCGCATAGTCCAGCATGTTTTGGTGTGAGACCTGAAAGTCTTCTTTATTGTCGTCATCTTGTTTAGGTAAAATAAACGGAATTGTGAATAAAGGAACGACTAGACTGATTAAAATAATGATCGCAGAGATGAAGATAAGCTCATTACGCATCGGGAAAGCTTCACCGTGCAGTGTTAAGGGCAGCGAGAAAGCCATCGCTAATGTGACGGTCCCATGAACGCCACTCAATGCTAACAACGCTGCAGACTGGTTGGGATCTTTACGAAATGGTAAGTTGAGAAAACGGCGAATCCAAAGGAACCGAATCACGATCATCAATAAGTAGATGCCGACGGCTAAACCAAGCAGGATTAAGATTGAAACTTGGTGTTTGGTGAACAAATTGTCCATAATCGTTGGCAGACTCACGCCAAGAAGAACAAACACAAATCCGTTTAAAATATCTGTGAGTAATCCCCAGACGCTTGAGCTAACGACCTGCATTTTGGTAGAGGTTAGGTGTAATTGGTTTCGCTCGATACCATGAATTAGGCCAGCTGCAACAACGGCTAAGATACCGGAAACACCGAGTTCTTCAGCAACATAATAAACTAAGAATGGCGTCAACAACTGGATTGGCACACTGGTAGAAGCATTATCAACGTTCCAGTGAATTAAGCTGATGCGTAATCCAACAATGGCCCAACCGAGGATCAAGCCGACTAGAATCCCACCGAAGAAAGTCTCCAGGAACGTTAGCACACCACTAGCAGGTGAAAAGTTACCAGACGAAAAGGCTGTCAATGCTAGGTCAAAAGCTACAATACCAGAAGCGTCATTGAAGAGTGATTCACTTTTCAACGTTTCCATTAATCCAGATGGCAGCTGCAGATTCTTCGTAATTGAACTAACTGCCGTTGCGTCTGTCGGACTAACGATGGAAATTAACATAAAGGCTAATGGTAGTGCGAACGCCGGGTAAATCCAGTGGACACCGAAGCCAACAACAATAACGGTGGTAATCACCAATAGGATTGCCAACGACAGCGTATCAGAAAAATTGCGTCTCAACCGGCTGTTTGAGGTTTCCTGCGCGTCATTAAACATAATGGGTGCAATGATCGCAAACAGAAAGATTTTTGGATCGAACTGATAATGATGATAAAAAGTGATGAATGATAACGCAATTCCTGCCGCAATTTGGTAGAACGCGAGCGGAATTGCAGGGTACTGGTTATAAACGATTTCAGCAGCAATAACGGCCAAAATCAAAATACCAATAAAGAAAGCTAAGCTCATATTTGTTCACAAACCTTACGTTGGATTTGGTCTTATTATACGCGCGAGTGTTGTAAAAATGTTAGCCAGGACGTTTGACAGATAATGTGTAAATTGTTGACTTACAAAAGATAAGCACGTATACTACGATTATAAAATTTATGGAAGAGGTGTTAGCGATGATGAACATGAACTGTTGTAGCGGATTGATCAACCGACCAAGTTTATGGGGAAGTCTAACAACCGCTAACACATCTGAATTGTTTATGTCGTAACTGGCATTCAACAATTAATATCAAGAAAATTTTGTTAGCATTCACCCATCTGCTTGGTTCTAGGGCCAGGACAGGTGTGGTGGATGCTTTTTTGTTTATCTGCATCCCCGTAGGAACGCATAATTATCAGTAATGGAAAGGAGGTTACCATGTTTAA
This sequence comes from Furfurilactobacillus milii, assembly GCF_009864005.1. Classification (GTDB taxonomy): domain Bacteria; phylum Bacillota; class Bacilli; order Lactobacillales; family Lactobacillaceae; genus Furfurilactobacillus; species Furfurilactobacillus rossiae_B. The sequence goes on along the minus strand of NZ_WEZQ01000006.1, from coordinate 22,832 downwards.
GACGGTTGACCGTATTATTAAGGAAGACCCGGCGGCACGGACGCGTTGGCAGGTTATGTTAACTTATTCGGGATACCAGGCATTGGTCGGATACCGATTGGCGCACTGGCTCTGGGGCAGGCAACATTTATTATTTGCAGAGTTAATTAGCCATTGGACACGTCATCATACCGGCGTGGATATTCATCCGGCGGCGACTATTGGCGAACGGCTCTTCATTGACCATGGCATGGGTGTCGTGATTGGGGCAACCGCAGTGATTGGCAATGATGTGACGATGCTTCACGGTGTCACATTAGGTTCGCGTCATGATCAGCCAGGCAAACGACATCCGACCATTGGGAGCCACGTACTCCTTGGCGCCAATGCGATGTTGTTAGGCGATATTACGGTTCATGACTTTGCTAAAGTTGGCGCTGGCGCCGTTGTACTTCACGATGTTGGCACTGGCAATACCGTTGCTGGTAATCCGGCCAAGGTCGTTCGAACATGGCATCCCAACGAACCAGTTACTCATTTAGAAGACACTCAAACAAATACAAAGGTAGGTCATCAACATGATTAAAAAAGAAAACATTTTAGATTATATCGGTCACACACCAATTGTTAAGCTCCAACGTTCGGTGCCAGATGGTGCCGCTGATGTTTATGTGAAGTTGGAATTCTTTAACGAGGCTGGTTCCGTTAAGGACCGTATCGCCTTGAAAATGATCGAAGCCGCAGAAACGGCAGGTACTCTAACGCATGGCATGACGCTCATTGAACCTACTTCAGGAAACACAGGGATTGGGATTGCTGCGGTGGCCGCCGCTAAGGGCTACCATGCAGTGCTAGTTATGCCAGATACGGCCAGTGAGGAACGTAAGCAAATTATGAAAGCTTACGGTGCCGAATTAATTGAAACGCCTGGTAGTGAAGGCATTACTGGTGCCATTAACTTGGTGAATGACAAACTTAAGGAAGGTGGCTACTTCCGTTTGGGACAATTCATTAATGAACTGAACCCACAGGCACACTATGAAACAACTGGTCCCGAAATTGTTGACTACTTTGACGGCACGCCGGATGTTTTTGTTGCCGGAATTGGCACCGGTGGCACAATTTCAGGCACGGGTCGATTCCTGAGAGAGACTAATGCCAATGTTGAAATCGTTGGGGTTGAACCGGCTGCGTCGGCCGTTTTAAATGGCGGTCAACCGGGCAAACACCCGATTCAAGGAATTGGGACTGGTTTTGTACCGGATATTTTGGACACTCATGTGTATGACAGTGTCACCGATGTAACTGGTGAAGACGCTGTTGCTACTGCGCGGTTAATTGCACGCCAAGAGGGAATTCTGTTGGGCTTCTCAGGTGGTGCAGCCGTTTGGGCAGCGATTGAACGTGCTAAAACATTGGGTGCAGGTCATAAAGTGCTTGCTTTAGCTGCTGATAATGGCGAACGTTATCTCTCAACTTCGCTTTATGCAGATTAATAAATTCGTGTTGATAACCACTGACGGTTCAGTCTTTTAACCGTTGGTGGTTATTTGTTTGGATTGACATCATTAGTATCACTAGTTGGTTCAGCATTGTCGTTACGGTGCCGCATGGCAACTAAAAACCGAACGATGACATCTTGTTCTTCTGGTGAAAATTCATTTACGACAGTTTCCTTTGCTTCTTTGTCATCATCCTGAATCCCATGGGCCAAAGAAAGTAGCCATGTGCCGGCATCCGTCAGGCGATAAAACTTTTCTCGCCGATTTTCTGGATTAGTTTGTTCATCGACTAAGCGTCGTGAAATCAGGCGTTTGAGATATTTGGACAGCGTGCCTGGTAAAATGTCGAGGGCGTCACTGATACCATGTGCATTGATTTTGGGATGTGCTTGAATTGTTTCCATAACATCGCGAAGAGGTCCACGGAAATGTTGGTCGATATGATTGGCCCAGTCTTGCATATTACGTTGATCATGGTGATTATGATGGCCCATATTTCCTGGTCCACCCCCAAAACGTTTGTGCATCATCATGGCTTGCTGAAAACGCATGTCAAACGGGTGGTTGGCCGTTTCAAAATTGAGCAGGCCCGTATAAAGATCGTTGATTTCTTGTGCACGTGAATGGTCCATATCCATTCCTCCATTTGAATTAATATATTTATTTTACCGCGAAATGTTTCTTTTGGAAACAATAGGTGCTATACTCGTTTTTGTTTCCAAGAGAAACAATCATTTTTTAAACGGAAGTGATCTTATGGAATTAGCAGAAGCAACTCGTTTTGATATGGTTTCTGTTGTGGTTAACGCGGCCACAGAAAATATTGACGCGTTTGATTATGCTTTGCAGACGGCAGTTCATGATAACGCCAGTCTCAACATTATTGTATGGATAGATGATGATAATTTAAGTGTTTTTAATGCATTGAACCCAAGATACGTTCGCAAACAACATGATCAGGCTGATAAGTTTGCAACAGATTTAAGTGATGTTGCTAAAGCGATGGGTGCCAGGAGCGTGAAAGCTTCCATCAAGCGAGGTAGTAATCTGGCTCGGTTAACGGAAGAAGTGTACTGCACTGATTTTTCGTTTGATGTATTGGTGATGAGTTCGGATCATCATGATCACACCCAGATTCGGCGGGCGGTAAATCAAGCTAACGACGAATTAGAAGTGGCAACTGTTGTTCTTTAATATGATAACTAATCAGAAAGACACTTCCATATTAAGTGTCTTTTTTAGTGTCTTGAAAGAGGAAAAATGTTAACCGTTCCGCCAGACAGGGACGGCCGTTCTGTGGGACCGGTCTCAGCCCGCTTTGCGGTCTTCTACCTCGATTCAGAGCCACAAACCGTCTCTGAAGTCGCCCTGCAATACTAAGCGGCCGTAAAGCGCTGCTAAGGATTGCTGTCACAGAACTATGTCCCTGTCTGACTACACTACTAATACCCTTCGGAAGTCTGACAAAATTGATATTAACGGTTCTAAAACTAAACCGTTTGTTTTCAAATGTTTGACTTATAATTTTATATGGAGAGTTAAGGGAAAATACATATTCAGGGGAGCTATTTAAGTATGAAAAAGACTGTTGTACTGCTGATATCAACAGCTTCGTTACTTATGCTGACTGCTTGTGGTGATTCAAGCAATGGACAGAATTCTAGAGATGCGTCTAATAGAAGCGAGAAGGTTGTTAAACATTCCAAAACAAATGTGAGTTCTCATGCTGATTCGTCAACTAGTGATGCCAGTCAAGACTCAAATCAAAACGGTGAATCGGCGAATGACAATGACCAAACTGACGCATTTATTCAGGCACCTTGGACATTTGCGACAGCTTCATCGTTCCTACAAAAGGTGTACGGCGCTTCGTCTGAAGGTCATGAATATATTGGTTTAGATGTCATTGATTTAACGGGAGTGTCTGACTCATCGTATGCTTGGCCTTCGAACAAAATACCAGGCAATAGTATCTTTGTTATGTACGTAAACAAAAGTGGTGCCGGTGATGGTGGAATTGTGTTGACAAAAAACAATAACCATACCGTTACAATTATTTTAGGCAGTGGTGCAGCCTCTGAGCCTGATATGAAACTGGTTGTCGATGCTAAAAATGGCTCAATATTAAGCAATGAAAACTTATCTGGAAATTATGAAAACATGTTGAGTTATTTTGGCATTCAAACTCATACAGAACAGGATGAAGGTGATTCAAATACTGATTCGCAAAGCGATGCAGATTCGACCGATGATGACTCGTCAGATTCCGTGAGTGATGATTCGCAAAGCAATGATGATAGTGATTCAAACGATGACACTTCGGATTCTCAATCGAGTGAAGATGACAGTATTTCTCAAGATAGCAATAATAGTGTCAGTGTTGATTCTGATAACGTGGATTCGAATGATAATGGCGATTAGGGATGCACATCAGTGAGCTGAAATATGCTAAGATAACACCACTAACAAGCGGATGGGAGCGCAGCAATGGAACAGTGGTCAGAAGAAACGATTGCAGCGTTTCGAAAAACATTATTAAAGTGGTATGACGAAAATAAACGGGATTTGCCATGGCGTCGTGATCATGATCCGTATCACGTGTGGGTATCAGAAATTATGCTGCAACAAACGCAAGTGAATACGGTTATTCCTTACTATGAACGTTTTATGAGCATGTTTCCTACAATTAATGATTTGGCAGCGGCTAAACCAGAACAGTTATTGAAAGCGTGGGAGGGCCTTGGCTACTATTCAAGAGCCCGCAATCTGCAACGAGCGGCACAGGAAATCGTCGACGACCGGAATGGTGAGTGGCCGACAACGGCTGCGGGTTTGCAGGAACTGACTGGCATTGGTCCGTACACGGCGGGCGCGATTGCCAGCATTGCGTTTGGCGAACCAGTGGCGGCGGTCGATGGGAATGCCTTTCGGGTATTTGGCCGCTTGCTGATGATTGACGCTGATATTACCAAACCGGCAACTCGCCAGCTGTTTGCCGAGACGATTGATCAAATTATTGATCCACAGCGGCCTGGGGATTTTAATCAAGCCATTATGGACTTGGGCAGTAGCTACATGACAGCGAAAAATCCGGATGTTGCTCACTCACCAGTAAAAGCGTTTGACCGTTCATACGAAACGGGCCATGTACTTGATTATCCGGTTAAAACGGCCAAGCCGCGGCCAGTACCAGTCGATTATGTTGCACTAGTCATTCACACACCTGCTGGGTATTTAATGACGAAACGACCATCGACGGGATTACTGGCCAACTTATGGACCTTTCCATTGGTTAAGGTAAGCGATTTGTTGAAGGATGATGAGCAGGAAACAGACTTGATGGACGTCGATATCGTGTCACGTGCTGAGCAGGCGTTCGAAACGGAAACGGAAATTCCGGTTTCTTTGGCCTTGATTGGTGGCCGCGCTGTGACACACACATTCACCCATTTGAAGTGGCAAATTCGGCTGGTTTCAGCGGAGTTATCAACAGTCCCAGATATCAGTTTGTTCGCGGGTGAAATTGTGGCTGAATCGGCGTTTGATCAATATCCGATGCCAGTTGTCCAACAAAAGCTGTGGCGACGTTGGCAAGCTGCATCAAAAAAGTGAGGTTATTATGGCAGGAAAAAAGTTTTATGCAGTCGCTCATGGCCGCAAAACAGGCATCTTCACAACTTGGGCCGCCGCTAAGCAGCAGGTTGACGGGATGGCTGGAGCACGATACAAGAGTTTCCCAACGCGTGACGCCGCCCAGCAGTGGTTGGATGCTGGTGGGCAATACACTGCGTCGGGACGTAAACCGGCAGCAACAGCTTCACGGCACGTTACAACCAGTCAACCAGTAACAGAAAAAATTGTCATGTATTCTGACGGTGGTTCTCGAAATACGGGTAACGTGGCTGGTGGGCACGTACGACAAGGCGACAAGGCGGCGTGGGCATACCTGATTAAAAAAGATGGTCAGCAGTATTACGATTCACTGGGTGAATTTGGCGCAACCAACAATAAAATGGAAATCACCGGCTTATTGCGAGCGCTACAGGCTTTACAACAGTCAGGTTTGAACAAAGAACCGATTTTGGCTGTACTGGATTCAAAATATGTTCTGGATGCGATTACCAAACGTTGGTTAGCCGGTTGGAAACGACGGGGATGGGCACGCAGTAACGGTGCGCCACTGGCAAACAAAGAGCTGTGGCAAGCAATGAGCGACCAGTTGACAGCCTTTCCACATCTACGTTTTGAGTGGACAAAGGGTCACGCCGACAATTCTGGTAACGTGTTTGTGGATGAACTGTTGAATCAAACAATGGATGCCATGAATGGGGAAAATCCGATCGGCAAACGGTCCGAAGTGAACCCGTTAGCGACAATTACGGACCAAGCAGTGGCTGATGGTTACTCCGGTAATGCTGCGTCAGATGATTCTGAACAAATGAATTTATTTTAAGACTTTTAGAGACAGGTGAGGGTATGAATAAGTGGCTACAGCTCGTAATTTCCTATACATTGGGACTGATCTTCTTTGCCTTTTTTACCTTGGTAGCGCATTTGAAACCAGCTGGTGGCTTATTTTACACACTTACGGCGTTTGATTATGGCAATCTTGTGAATTGGCTACTGCTTTATCCGTTTGCTCGCGCGAGTGTTAGTCGCTGGCGCCAACTGCGACGGCAGGGCAAAACTGTTGATAACCGAACATTTATCCGGCGTGCCTATGATGAAAATGGCGAATCCTTTGCGCAAACGGAATACAACAGCGCGTGGGCTTCACATGGTTCTCCAAACGGTGGTTCAGCGCTGTTAACATTTATGCTATATGGACTAGTTTATATTTTCGCAGCTGTCGTCGACGTTTGGCTTGTGATTCGGTTTGTATTTGTTAAGCGCCAAAAATCTTAAATAAACGAAAATGGTTCAAACACAATAATCTGCGTTTGAACCATTTTCGTATGAATGTACAAATTAATAGTCCTCTTTAATGAGGTCGTGATAGGCCAAATCGACGGGCTCACGTTCTGTAAACAGTTTGTAGTAAGCCTTCGCAATGTTAACAGGGTCCTGATTTTCACGGTGTCCGTCACGGATATACGTGTTGATCGTGACTTGGCCGGCAAAAATGTTGGTCTTTGCTAAATCCTGATTGAGGGCCAGGACGAAATTCTTCATTGCCGCTTTTTCCATGCTTTGCAGAGGTGCGCCTGTTGATGGTTTGGTGGCCGCAATGCTGTTAGTGAACAGCAAGGCCGTTGGTTGTGAACTTTCAAGTAGGGCTGGAATGACCGCGTGAGCTACTGCTACCGGCGCAACTGCACCAATCAGCATGCCAGTTTCGGCTGTCTCGGCTGTGAGCGCGCGTGGCTTAATGCCAGGACGGAACGTGGCGTTAAAGATGACAGCTGTCAGTTGGCCCAATTGTTTGACCTGATCAAATGCTTCATCAATAGTGGCTGCCTTCGTTAGATCAACTGGAAAAATAGTGGCGTTGATCTGCTGATGTTGAAGGTCATCGGCAGTTTGTTTAAGGATATTTTCATCGCGGGATAGTAAAGCAATTTGGAAGCCTTGACGGCCAAAAAGTGCGGCCTGAGCTTGGGCTAATCCAGTTTTACCAACACCGACGATTGCAACAACGGGTTGTGTCATATTAATCCCCTCCAATTCACTTTCAATATATGTTTGGCAACAGTATAGATGATTGATCAGAAAAACTCAGAAAATAATGCTCGTTATTTCGACAAAACAGAATAATTGTTAGCTGACGGTTTGTAAACGAGCTGATTATTCTCATTGTGGCAAACTTAATTTGCTGTTAAGTCACGCGTTGCGACTGGTCACAAGGATTCGAAAGCGTTAAAGTTAATTAGAAATAAACGGCTGAGCGGGAAACGTCAGCGATGGGGAGGTTTGCACGTGCATCGACGGATTTGGACAATTACCAGTGCGCTCGTGTTAGTGCTGGGCGCAAGTTTTGTGTTGTTCCATAAAGTAACCAGCATTGGCGTGACTGCCGAACCGCTGGAGAGTAGCGAAGTTAACAAGAGTGTTATGAAAACGCACACGCCGACAATCTTCATGCCTGGTTGGGCCACTTCGGCTAATTCGTTTAACGCCATGATTGGTTATATGCAAGGTGAACGCACTGCAGGCAAAGTTATGCGAATCAATGTCGACTTTTTTGGTCGCATTCACGTGATTGGCCGTCTTAAAAAAACGGATATTAATCCGCTCATTCAAGTCACGTTTGATCGCAATCTGGGCAATAGTTATCAGCCACAGGCCAAGTGGCTCAATCAGATTCTGATGTTGCTCAAACGTCGCTATCACGTTAATGAATACAATGCCGTTGGCCATTCATGGGGCGGCAGTGCGATGGTGACTCAGTTGATTCGCTATGGTAACGATAAGCGATTACCAAAGTTGCATAAAATGGTATTGTTGAGTGCACCGGTCGATGAAAGTATTGATCGGCCTAAAGATGTATTACCTAGCGGAAAGCCTAAACGTTCATCGCACAGTTATCGTCAGTTGATCGCAGACCGCAACAATTTGTGGGCTAATAGTCGGGCTCAAATCTTTAACGTCTATGGCTCTGCTAACGGCGAAGATACAGACAACTCCGTGCCTATTGTGCAGGCACAGGCTTTGCGCTACCTTGTTCGCGGCATTGTGCCGCAGTATCACGAGATTTTAATGAACAATACCAATCATCACCAAATTCACACCACAATCCGTAGCTACAAGCTAGTCACCAATTTACTCTTTGGCAAACCGGGTAGTAAACCTTAATCTTTAAGCTGATTCTTGTCTTACGCCTCCGGTTGGCAGCATTGACACACTCGCCGTGGGACCGGTTCAAGCCCGAAGTTCACGGTCTTTCACCTCGCCGTCAAGCCTCGTGGAGTGCCGAGTCTTAACGACCGTCCGTAACCTAAATTCGGGAAAACCACCGAATTAACGTTACCTTCACGGCTCGGTGTCAATGCTGCCGCCCTTCGGCTCACATAGAAGCTAATTGCTGATTTTAAGTACTTTCTAGTTATGGGGAGGTTGCACTGCTTATTTTTGGAACAAGAGTGAAGGCAGTGAGAAATAGAGTTCCGTGAAAGCAATGGTTAGTGGCCGGTTTTGCCACTTAGCATTGCAGGACGAGCTTCGAGACCTGGGCTTTGGGCTCGAAGTCGAGGGTGAAGCCTAGGTTTTCATAGGCTGATACCGGTCCCATGGAACGGCGTTTCTCAATGACGTAACGGCAGATCACGCTAACATAAAAATCATGTTTGTAATCAAAAAATCCTGTTAATTAGTGATAACTAATCGACAGGATTTTTATGTGAATGGATTAATGGCGTGACGCGCGTAAGTTGCCGCGTTGATGGTTTTTAACTGTGTGAGCCTTAAACCGTGGCGTTGACGCTTCACCGACAAACTTGAAGTGTTTTAGCTGCCCATGAAATGGCTGCCCAGCTGCTCGCGTGCGTGCCCACTTGTCCATTTCATCGGCCATGTTGATGGCCGCATCATGACGTTGTGGCGCATTTTCAGTCAAGGCTGCTTGGGCAATATCACTGCGTAGAGCAGCAGTTAAGTTGTGATTATAATCAACGAGTTCTTGCGTAATCGGAGCATCTTTGTAGCGGTTAAACAAACGTTCAATGTACCGCATTGCATCCTTGCTATCTTTGGGCTGATAATACCGATCTTCTGACACGAGCGCCATCCTTTCTGTTAATACAATGGCTCCAGTTTAACGAAATTTCTAACGTTAGTAAACGGCTACTTTGCCGGTTTAACTCCTGTATGACAAGCCGCCGCGCCAAACGTAAAGCGACGGTAATGGACGTCTTTAAAACCGGCTGTTGTGAACGCTTCGGCCAACGTTTGATAATTGGCAAACGCCTGGGTAGTCCGCTGAAGATAATCATAATCATCATGAGCATGGGCAAATACGGCTCCTAACCACGGCATGACGGTACCGAAATACCACTGCCAAACGGGTCTAATAATTGGTGCAGTTGGTTGAGAACTTTCCAAGCACACGAGCTGACCACCAGGGCGTAGGACACGTAGCATCTCTGTTAGACCGGCGTTTAAGTTTGCTAGATTGCGCATGCCAAAACCAATTGTAATCAGATCAAAACTGTTATCGGGAAATGGCAAGTGAAGCGCGTCACCAAAGGAAACGGTCGCTTCATTGGTCAAATTATTGTCAGCAATTTTTTGTTGAGCCAGCTTAACCATTGCCTGACTAAAGTCGACGCCAATGACTTGTCCACTGCGGCCGATACTGCTGGCCAGCGCAACTGTCCAATCGCCCGTCCCACAGCACAAGTCAAGGACCGTGTCGCCAGGTAAAAAGTGGGCTTGACGCATGGCATATCGCCGCCATCTGTGTTGTAAACCAAGAGAAATAATGTTGTTCATGCGGTCATAATCTGGCGCAATGCGAGTGAAAAGAGCCTGCACGCTTGCCGGATTTTTTGGAGTACTTTGAGTCAATTTGCTCACCACCAATCGAATAGTTTTAATATATGCTCTTTAAGCCCGACACACAAACGTTTTTAAAGTTGCCTCTGTTTCACAAGTTTTCGCGCGGGTATAATTCAATGGGGCACAAAAAGATTAACAATAATGATACAGGTTTACAAAGACAAGGAGAAAGCATGTTAACGCTATTTTTGTTACTGATGCAGCGGGTTGGGCTGATCATTATCCTCGCCTTTCTTTTGGTAAATGTCAGTTATTTCAGACAATTAGTCAAAGCTGATGATGCATGGACAGCGAAGGGAATGTTGATTCTCATTTTCGCTGTTTTTGCGATTATTTCGAACTTAACGGGGGTTGAAATTACTTCCCACAACACGTTGGTATCAACAACATGGCTAACAGGTCTACCAGCTACTGATTCAATCGCCAACACGAGAACTTTAGCGATTACGGTGTCCGGCTTAGTTGGCGGGCCACTGGTCGGCACGGTGGTTGGGTTAATTGCCGGTGTCCATCGTGTAATTCAAGGAAATGGCTCCGATCTATTCTATATTTTCAGTTCAATTATCGTTGGTTTTCTTTCTGGGATGATTGGCAAACGTTATCTCAACGAGAGCCGATATCCAAGCATGACGACGTCAGCACTGATTGGGTTGATGATGGAATCAGTCCAGATGTTGTTTATCTTCATTTTCAGCGCCTCTGGCTTCAGTTTGGTAAAACTCATCTTTTTCCCCATGATGATTTTAAATAGTGCTGGCACGGCCATCTTTATGTCAGTCATTTCAGCTTACATTAGGCAGGAAGAACAGTTGCGGGCTGTGCAAACGCACGATGTGTTGGAACTGGCGGACCGGACATTACCATTCTTTAGTTCCGGTTTAACCGAAAACAACGCTCAACAGGTCGCGACCATCATTCGTAATTATACAAACTTTGACGCAATCGGCATTACGGATACGACGGACGTTTTGGCTCATGTGGGGCCAGGAAGCGACCACCATATTCCAGAAAAAGAAATCAAGACAGATTTATCCAAACGGGTCATTGCGACCGGTCAGATGCGAATTGCTCATTCTAAGGCTGAAATTGGTTGTCCGCATCCGGGCTGTCCGTTGGCCGCCGCAGTGGTGATTCCCCTGGTCGTTCAAAATCACGTTGTGGGTACGCTGAAGATGTACTTTACCAATCCGAAAGATTTAACGCCGGTTGAGGAACAGTTGGCAACGGGTCTCGCCTCAATTTTTTCGAGTCAATTAGCATTAGGGGCTGCTGAGGAACAATCAAAGCTCGTCAAGGATGCTGAAATTAAGTCCTTACAAGCTCAAGTAAATCCCCACTTCTTCTTTAATGCGATCAATACGATATCTGCGTTGATGCGAACGGACGCTGACAAGGCGCGCACTCTGTTGCTACAATTATCCACGTACTTCCGAACAAATCTGCAAGGTGTCCGGCAAACGGAAATTCCGTTGCGTCAAGAACGCGAACATGTTGATGCATACCTATCGCTGGAGCAAACGCGATTCCCAGATAAATACGACATTACGTTTGATACGCCATCGGATGATGAAGTATTGATTCCACCGTTTACCATTCAGGTGTTGGTTGAAAACGCGATTCGTCATGCGTTTGATGACCGACGATATGGTAATCGGGTGTGGGTAAAAGTTGAAGCCCAGCGCTATGCGACTGAGATTAGTGTCAGCGATAATGGTTTCGGGATTGACCAAGATGTTTTACCGCAACTTGGTCATCAAGTGGTAACTTCTACGAATGGTAGTGGTACAGCGTTGGAAAACTTGAATGCGCGGCTGGTGGGCCTTTATGGTCCAAACAGTCAGCTACATTTTAAAACATCTTCAACTGGTACGACGGTAAGTTTAACAATTCCAAATAAGCAGGAGGCAATTCATGAAAGTCTTAATCGTTGATGATGAACCGCTCGCACGTAACGAGCTGGAATACTTGCTTAAACAGAATTCACTTGTTGATCAGGTGTCTCAAGCAGAATCGATAAGTCAGGCGTTGGCACAATTATTAACTACTCCCAGTGACCTCGTTTTTCTCGACATTTCTCTGAATAACGAAAACGGTTTTGATTTGGCAAACAAACTTGATCAGTTGGCGAATCCACCGTTAGTGGTCGTAGCAACGGCCTATGATGATTATGCAGTTCGCGCATTTAACATCAATGCGGTTGATTATGTGCTTAAACCATTTGAGCAACAACGAATCAATCAGGCGTTATCAAGAGTTGACGAGGTGCTTCAACTTCGGGAAGAGGCCAATCCAGTTGCCAAAACCAAACCACGTAAACAACTGGGGATGATTTCAATAACCGAAAACGAGAAGACACGTGTTCTTAAGCAGGGTGACATTCTCGCTGGTTTCGTTGAAAATGGTGAGTTAATATTGACGACCAAGGACGGTCGCTTCCACACTCATCAGACGTTAAGCTGGTTGATGACGCGATTGTCAGAGGATCAGTTTATGCAGGTACATCGCAGTATCGTCGTGAATATCACCGCTATTTCCGAGGTCGAACCGTGGTTTAACCATACCTATCAAATTAAGCTGACCAATGGCGACAAGGTGCCGGTCAGCCGTTCCTTCGTTAAGTCGATGAAAGATCGATTGAACATGTAAGTATATCCGCCACGAATATTGGTGTAGATGTCGCTTGCGGTTGTCAACATTGATACGCTCGCCGTGGGACCGGTTCAAGCCTCCCAAGTTCGGAGTCTTTCACCTCGCCGCACAGCCTCGTGAAGTTAGCTAACAAATGTGTCGCAGTAAATCACTTCCCGAGCAGGGTATTTCAGCTGGTAAAATGTGCGTTTGACAAGTGAATCACGTTTTTTTGTGAATTGGCGACTACACTTTAAGTGTTAAAAAGAGTGCTGGTACGGCAAGTTTTGTCGCTACTAGTGACACTATTCACAATAATGGAAAGGACGTTTGTCATGGCAGAAAATAATAAATCTAAGACGGCGACATCAACTAAAAAAGATGCGCCCATTCTGGTTCAAATCGGTATTTATGCCACGGTACTATTTATTTCCTGGCTCATTTCTGAGTTTGTTGCAAAGACTTTTCCAAAGTTCCCACTACCAACGCCTGTTATTGGGCTGGTACTACTCTACTTAGCATTGACGTTCAAAATTATTAAAGTGGAGTGGGTTGATTCCTTCGGTAGCTTTATGATCAGTCTCATTGGTTTTCTTTTTGTTCCTTCTGGTATCCAATTGGCAGGCACGCTTGGCATCCTTCAAAACGAAGGCTGGAAGTTAGTTATTGTTATTATTCTATCCACTATCGTATTGCTGGTTGTTGTGGCTTACACCGCGCGGCTCTTTATCTGGATCCGGGTTCACTGGTTCCACGGCGATGCAACTGTTAATCAGGATGATCAAAAGTAAAAGGAGGATTGCTTTATGTCTGTTTCAATTTTAGCGGCTGCTGCGGCACCGGTCATTAAAGGACCACTGGCTTACTTTGCGACACCATTCTTCGGAATCTTCTTGTCCATCGCTGTTTATTTATTGGGCCAATGGTTATTCAAGAAATTTAACGGGTTCTTCTTATTTCAGCCATTATTTGTTGGGATGGTCCTGGGGATCATTGTGTTGGTTATCATGGCCAAAATGTTGGGCATGGATACGGCCAAGTTCTACACCACGGCTTACAAGCCCGGCGGTGACATTATCTTTTGGTTCTTGAACCCAGCAACGATTGCGTTTGCCGTTCCATTGTACAAACGTAATGATATTGTCAAAAAGTTCTGGTTGGAAATTCTATTATCATTGATCGTGGGGGCGTTCGTCTCACTGTTCGTCATCTTCGGTATTTCCAAACTGTTTGGCCTCAGCAATGTCGGTATTGCATCCATGTTGCCACAAGCTGCAACGACTGCGATTGCATTGCCAATTTCAACAGCTGTCGGTGGTAACGCTGCTGTAACGGCGATGGCATGTATCCTGAATGCGGTTATCATTTACGCATTGGGTGGCTGGCTTGTTAAAGTCTTCCGTTTGAACTCAGATCCAATTGGGACTGGGCTTGGCTTAGGAACTTCTGGTCACACAGTTGGTTCAGCATTTGCTTTACAGTTAGGATCCGCTCAAGGTTCTATGGCTGCCATTGCGGTGGTTATCATCAGTATCGTTATCGATATCGTTGTGCCAATCTTTGCTGCCTTAGTTGGTCTCGGTTAATTTAAAATGGTTTTATGAACGTCGCCAAACAAATAAGTTGGTGACGTTTTTTTGTGCGCCAAAATGGTAATAATGCTATTGAAAAGACTTACTTTGTGAACAAACTTAACGATTGTGTCGTCCTCTAAGAAAACGGTTACAAAACCTATGGTATTAGTATTCATAGCATAAAAAATCCGTTATAATTCTGTTCAAGAAGAGTTTTGTTCACAAGCATAGACAGACCTTTTTGGAGGCGAATAGAGATGACAGCACAAGGCAGTAAACATCCACAAAAAACGTCGCATCGCGCACCAATTCTGATTCAAATCGGAATTTACGCAACTATTCTTTTTATCTCATGGCTCATTTCTGAGTGGGGTAACAAGACATTTCCTAAATTCCCGTTACCGACACCGGTTGTGGGATTAGTTCTCATGTATCTAGCGTTAACGCTGCATATTATTAAGGTAGAGTGGGTTGAGGATTTAGGTGCTTTTTTGATTAGTATTATTGGATTTCTGTTTGTCCCGTCTGGTATCCAACTGGCAGGAACGCTCAGTATTTTAGAAAATGAAGGTTGGAAGTTAATTGTCGTTATCATTATCTCAACTGTGATTTTATTAGTTTCCGTGGCTTATTGTACCCGCTTCTTTATTTGGCTCCGCGTGCACGTTTTGCATAAGGATGCGCAGGTCGATGCGGATACCAAGGACGAAGGGTAGGTGGCAAACATGACAAGCACATTTATTTTAGCAGCCGCTGCACCAGTCATTAAGGGACCACTCGCTTATTTTGTAACGCCGTTCTTTGGTATCGTATTATCAATTGCCGTTTATTTATTGGGTCAGTGGTTATTTAAAATTTCAAAAGGTTTCTTTTTATTTCAACCATTATTTGTTGGTATGGTAATGGGTATCTTAGCGTTAGCAATTCTTGCAAAGTGGCTAGGGATGGACACCGCTGCTTTTTATACGCAGGCTTACAAACCCGGTGGTGATATCATTTTCTGGTTCTTGAATCCAGCTACTATTGCCTTTGCGATCCCTCTATATAAACGTAACGACATCGTGAAAAAGTTCTGGCTCGAAATTTTATTGTCATTGATTGTTGGTGTCTTCATTGCACTATCGCTGATTTTCTTAGTTGCTAAAGGATTTGGCCTCAGCAAAGTGGGGCTGGCATCCATGTTGCCACAAGCCGCGACAACCGCCATTGCGTTGCCGATTTCAACGGCCATTGGCGGCAATGCGGCAGTTACAGCGATGGCATGTATCTTAAATGCTGTGATTATTTACGCACTGGGCAACTGGCTCGTTAAAATTTTCCGTTTGAAGTCTGATCCAATCGGTACCGGTTTAGGGTTAGGAACTTCTGGACACACCATCGGCTCGGCGTTTGCTTTGGAGTTAGGCACGATCGAAGGCTCAATGGGGGCCATTGCGGTGGTTATTATTGGCATCGTAGTTGATCTGGTAGTACCAATTTTTGCAACATTGGTTGGGCTACGATAAAAGTTTCCTATTTTTAATGGTTTTCAATTGACGGTTTTACACATTGCGTTCGATACTTAAGGTGTAAGTAATCCTTGAGGGGGGCGACGCAACGTGGAAATTCGGTTAGCACGGGCTAGTGATGTTCCAGTAATTGCCAGAATTCACGTTGACAGTTGGCAACAAACATACTCAGGTTTGTTGCCACGCAAGGTGATCGATCAGCATTCATATCCGGACCGTTTGGCTCTGTGGGAAAAAATCTATCAGTCAGACCGCACGTTAGTTGCCATTGATGAGCACAGTGGGCGTTTGTTAGGCTTTATTACCGGTGGACCGCAACGTTCGCATCCAGAGATGACGGATTATCCAGGCGAAATTTACGGCTTATATGTCGATCCTAAATTAGAGCATCAGGGTATCGGGACGCGGTTGTTTTATAGCAAACGGGCGGAACTGCTAAATGAACGTTTGCTACCGTTTACCATTGATTGCCTCAGCAGCAACGTGCCAGCGCTCGGATTTTACCAGTCGCATGGTGGCGAGTTGTTGAAGTCTGGGACGTACGTAGCTAACGGTTGCGATTTTGAAACACAAGTCCTGACATTTAACATGCGGGTGTTGGGCTTGGACTGATTGACTGCTATTTCGAAAAAGGAAAGAACCAAAGCAATGTGGTTTTTCACTGCCTTGGTTCTTTCCTTTTATTTTTGGCTTAAAACTGTGACGTCTTTGTCGTTTCAAGTTCATCTTTGTAGCAAGAATGGCGCTTACGGTTGTCAATATTGACACACTCGCCGTGGGACCGGTTCAAGCCTCCTGAAACCAGAGTCTTTCACCTCGCCACACAGCCTCGTGAAGTTCCGAGTCTCTGCGGCCGTTCGTGATGCAAATTCGAATGATTCTCTCGAATTAACATCACTTTCACAGCTCTGTATCAACATTGATGACCTACAGCTAACATTGTTCGCAAAAATTACCTAATTGTTAAAAAGATGGCCATACAACAGAAGAACTAACATTGCTGGAATAATCACTATTTTAATATTCGTTCTTTCAATGGCTGGTCTCGTTAATAGTTATTTCTCGGCATACTTTTCTTTGAATGCATGACTGTATGCATCAACGCCCCGCATTGCTTGTACGATGTCGTCAGCGGTTACTGTGAATGGCATTCGGTTCATAGTATCGGCTGGTGACGTTGCCCGTTCACCGACTTTTAACAATTCTTCGTCGGTCACGTTAGGAATTTTTAAATCTTCAAACGTAGTTGGCAGTCCTAGAGACAGATCAAATGATAGATAGCGGTTGAATTTCTCTTCACTACATCCTTCTAGGAAGAGCTGCGTTAATGTACCAAAAGCCACTTTTTCACCGTGCGTCAAATCATGGATGGGACCGTCAAGAACAGTTAAGCCATCATGAATCGCATGTGCTGCAGCTAATCCGCCACTTTCAAAACCAACACCGCTCATTAAGGTATTAGCCTCGATAATTTTGTTTAGTGCGGATGTGACCGTGTGTTTCTTTACAGACTCAATGGCGAGGTGACCATACTTGAAAAGTGTTTCTTCACATTTTTGAGCAATGGCGTTACCAACTAGAGTCTGTTTGGCGCCTAACATGGTTTCGCTGTCACCTTTTGCGACAGCTTGAGACTCAACATTTGTAGCAAGTGCGTCAGCAATTCCTGATGCTAATAAACGGACTGGAGCTCCGGCGACTAAGCGCGTGTCGACAAGTACAAGGTTAGGGTTCATATCATAGAAGCGATATTCCTTAAAGGAGCCGTCTTCATTATAAATAACTGACAGCCGCGAACATGGGGCATCGGTGGACGCTAAGGACGGTAAGATTGCGACAGCAACGCCAAGATTGTCCGCAACGGCTTTCGCAGAATCCAAAGTTTTACCGCCACCTAGGCCAATAATGAAATTAACAGCAGCTTTTTTACCTATGTTTGTAATTCGATCGATTTCTTCCGGAGAAGCTTCACCTTGAAATTTGGCTCTGGTTATTGTGAAGCCGTTTTTACCTAGATAGGATTCAAATCGTTGACCAACAATATCGTAGACCATGTTGTCAGAAATTAAGACGGCACGGCTACCGAACTTTTCCAAGTATTTAACACTATCAAACAGCACATCCTTACCCTGAACGTAGGATGATGGACTACCAAACATTTGCGTCATAATAATTCTCCTATTCATTAAAAGAGCTGTAATAGATAATTGGAAGCGCTTTCCAAATATACGATAAAATATTCACAAAATGCTCAAGCACTCTGTGTCAACTCGACTTCTAGAAGGTTTCGTAAACTCATAGTAATGTATGAAACGCGTTTCATGACAAGCTTTTTTATGACTTTTGTAAAATACTTGATGATTTTGAACGTAAAAAGACCGTCCATCTCATGAATGCCAAGATAGGACGGTGTCGACTAAATATCTAAATTAAATTAAGTAAATCATGTGGTTTATCTAGCACTTCTTCACTGTCGCGAATGAGTTTTTGATCCTTGGGGCCGCCCCAAGTAGCTAAAGCAAATGCTAGCCCAGCGGCGTGGGCTGCCTGTAGATCGTAAATGGTGTCGCCGACATAGATAGTTTGTGTCGGGTCAAGTTTCATTTTGTGAATGATGGCAAACAGGGAGTCTGGCGCAGGTTTGCCGCGTTCCACTTCGTCAGCAGTAACGTGATCATCCATGTATTGATCGAGCGGAAAGTTTTCGACAAGATCGCGTTGGTACTCTGATGCGGCCTTAGATGTCACGATAGCGGTCTTTAGACGCGGATTTTCATGTAACTGTGCAAGTGCGGAGGTGATTCCTGGGTAGACACGCATGGTGTCATATGTATCCTTTGTGTACGTTTGCCACGTATCGAGTAACCCATCGATTTCGCTGTCAGGAATGCCAATTTCTTGTAAGGCGATTTTGCCAGTCGTACCAAATGTCGGTGACAGCTGATCATAGTCGAATTGGCGACCGCTGGCGGCTAGTGCACGCTGCATAGACAACATGTACATTTTTTCGGAATCAATCAGTGTACCATCCACATCAAACACAAAGTTTTGCATAAATAATCCTCCATACCAGAATATAAACGGAATTTACCATCATTATAGCAGACTGCTGTTTTTGACAGAATTTTCTAGTCCCGTCCGCTGTTGTGAAAACCTGACTGGGTGCGTTAAAATGGCAGTTAAGTAATTAAAAATGTACTGGAAGGATTGAGTAAATACATGAAATGGGATAAAGCTTGTACGACCGTTTTAGTTGGGAAAAAGGCGTCCGTTGATGGCTCCGTAATGGTAGCACGTAACGACGACACATTCTTGCCAATCACACCACAAAAGTTTGAAATGAAACCAGCTGCTAATGGTCGCCATGAGGAATTAGCATCTACTCAGAATGGTTTTAAGGCACCACTACCAGAAAGTGGTTATCGTTATCAAGCGACGCCAAACGTGGACGTTCAAAGCGAAGGTATCTATGACGAAAGTGGCTTCAATGAGAAGAATGTTGCCATGTCCGCTACTGAAAGTGTTTACGCCAACGAAAAAGTTTTAGCTTATGACCCATTGTTGCCTGATGGTATGGCTGAAGACACCATGCAAACGATGGTTCTGCCATTCATCAACTCCGCTAAAGAAGGGGTTGAGTATTTAGGTAAGTTGGTTGCCAAGTATGGCTCACCAGAAGGTAACGGGGTTATCTTCGCTGATAAGAACGATATTTGGTACATGGAAATCGTTACTGGTCATCACTGGGTTGCTTCCCGAATTCCCGATGATGCCTACGTCGTTGCTGCTAACCAGGTTGGTCAGGAACAAATTGATTTCGATGACCCAGACAACTTTATGTGGTCTGACGGTATTCGCGAGTTTGTCGATGAACATCATTTGAACCCCGATAAGACTGGTTGGAACTTCCGGCACATTTTTGGAACGGATACCGAAAAGGACCGTTACTACAACACACCACGGGTTTGGTTTGCGCAACGCTACCTGAATCCAGAAATCGAACAAGATCCAGAATCCAGTGATTTGCCATTCATCAACCACGCCAATCGGTTGATCAGTGTTGAAGATGTTGAGTATATTGAAGGCTCACACTATAACGAAACGAAGTATGATCCACTCGGTCATGGTTCCGATGAAGACAAATTGCGTTACCGGGCAATTTCATTAAACCGGACACAGCAAAGTCACGTTTTGCAAATCCGTAACGATGTACCAGAAGCGTTGTCTGCCGTTATGTGGATTTGTATTGGTATTCCTGCCTTTACGCCATATCTGCCATTCTATGCCAACGCAACGGATACGGACCCTAGTTACAGCAACACATCCATGACGTACAACGTCAAGGATGCTTACTGGATGTACCGGACAGTTTCAATGCTGACAGAAAGCCACTACAGTCACTTTGTCCAAGACGATGTTGACTATCTTAAAGACTGCCGTGAAGAATTACGTCGCTTGATGGACGGAATTGATAAAGAGGCACAGGCTAAGGGCTTGACTGGCAACGCTTTGACAGCCTATCTGACAGAGCAAAACCACCACATCGTTGATGTCATGCGCGATAAGACGATGGCCATCATCGGTCACTTTGTCACTGAAGGACTCAACCGCTCCAAACTGACATTTGATTTTGACATTAACTTGTAGAATTGTGAATTGATTTAAAATGACCCACATACTGGCCTTTGCCGGCATGTGGGTCATTTTGTTTGAACCAGTGACCACGTAAAACAATTATTGTTTATAGGCGACAAAAATTGGCGAATATCGATTAAAAAGTAGTCAGTATTACAAAATTTGTGTATAAAGCGTTTATTATTAGTCGAAAATATCCATTTTTCATTTCTAGGCGTCCCTAATTTACTTCCGGATTTCAGTTTGCTATGTTAGTCGCATAGAGGACGTGGAACTGTTCGAACTCTGGTTGATGTTGAAATGTTGGTTGCTGTGTGATGAAGGTTGCAGGAGGATGCGGAACGATGGCAGGGGAGAAGGATATTCGTTTTATGAGCGAGGACGAACTAAAACAACATTGGCGGGAATATGCGAGTGCGCACGAGGATGAGTTCCTAAATCCGATATTTTCAGATGTTAGAAAGAAGAAAAACAAGTGGGCAATACTGACCGCCGGTGCGCCAGGATCTGGAAAGTCAGAAGTAATTGATAGTATTTATGGTCCAGTAATGCAGGATTTTGTGCACATAGATGCCGACGATTTTAGAAAACTTTTTCCGAAATATAATGGTGCTAATGCGGCTGACTATCAGAAAGGTGCGACGAAGTTAGTTGACAGGGCGTTTAGAAGGGCCTTAAATGAAAATCAGTCGTTTATTCTTGAAGGTACATTCAACTCCCAAAGCTCAGCTAGTAATATTAAGCGTGCGTTGAATCATGATTATTCTGTTAGGATAGTCTATACTTACCTTGACCCTGAAATTGATTGGCGGTTTGTTGTTCAACGAGCTATAAAAACTGGTCGCCAAGTTCCCCAAGCGGCATTTATTAATGGTTTCCTCAATATTCCGCAAAATATCGCTCAGATTTTAGATAAATATGGAGATCGAATAGAAATAGAGATGTACGCAGGTTTGGGGCATCAACAACATATTTATCGTGGCGTGGAAGCTGTGATAGAACACTTGCCAAATGACATTTCGAGAGACAGGCTGGAGGCAATAGTCAATGGAAAATAAAGATCAGAAGTTTATGCGTGAACTAGTTGAAAAGTATCATAACAATTCAGA
The DNA here is from genome assembly GCF_009864005.1 of Furfurilactobacillus milii. Classification (GTDB taxonomy): domain Bacteria; phylum Bacillota; class Bacilli; order Lactobacillales; family Lactobacillaceae; genus Furfurilactobacillus; species Furfurilactobacillus rossiae_B. The sequence continues at coordinate 1,404 of NZ_WEZQ01000006.1, read as the reverse complement.
TGAATTTGAAGATAATGCTACTGATGAAGAGAAAGAGGCCTACATTCAGGCCGGTGCAAGAGAGCGTAGCAGAAAAATTTTAGACGTTCTTTATCCAAACAAAAATGAAAAAGAAGCCTAGTTGTTATTAATTAATGTGGCTCTAAAAAAAGAAGGAAACAAGCTGATGATCGCACAAGGCCTGTCTCCTTCTTTTTACTAATGAATGTTATTTATGCTACAGCTTCTTTTTTCAGAATCCGAATCATGTTGCAAACAAAACCGAATTCATTGTCGTACCAAGTATGTGTCTTAACGACTTGGAAATCACCATTTTGAGTCACTTCTGTTTGTGTTGGGTCAAAGACAGCACCGTGGGTGTCACCGATGATATCACTAGATACAATTTCATCTTCGTTCCAACCAAACGCAGGGTTGTTCTCCGTGTAAGGTTTGATGGCTGCATTGACTTCATCGGCAGTCACCTTTTTATCCAAAACGGAGACCAGTTCACAGATGGAACCGTCAATAACAGCAACCCGTTGTGCGTGACCATTTAGACGGCCTTCAAGTTCGGGAATCACCAAGCCGATTGCACTCGCTGCACCTGTTGAATGAGGAATAGTGTTAGACGATGCGGTCCGGTTTGGCCGGAAGTTTTTACCCTTAGGACCATCGAGTAGATTCTGTGAGCTAGTGAAAGCGTGAATCGCGGTGATCGTCCCAACTTCGACACCGAATTCCTTGTTCAGGAAGTAAGCCATTGGTGCCAAGGCATTGGTGGTACAAGAACCGACAGACACGATTTGATCATCATGAGCAACCAAGTCATCATTAACCCCTTCGACAAGAGTCTTGATTGGGCCGGCTGGAGCGGAAATGACTACTTTCTTAGCACCGGCGTCTAAATGTGCTTGGGACTTGTCCTTCGATGTATAGAAGCCTGTACATTCAAGGACGATATCGACACCATCGTTTGCGACCCACGGAATTTGTGCGGCATTACGTTCAGCGTAAACCCGAATCTTTTTGCCGTTAACAACTAATGAATCATCGGTGGAGCTAACGTCGGCATCAAAAATACCAAAGGTTGAATCGTATTTAAGTAGGTAAGCCAGCATTGCTGGACTCGTCAAATCATTAATGGCGACCACATTTAAATCAGGATCGTTAAGCGCCAACATCCGCCGGAAGGAGTCCCGACCAATGCGTCCAAAACCGTTAATACCAATATTTGCCATAAGTGTAACCTCCTAAGCTAAGCACATGTTAGTAAATCTTTTTCACTACGACGCAAGGGTACCAAATTTTTGATAATTAAGCTGTTTTGGTAGATTGTAAAATTAATCCGAACGCTGTTCGGACAAAAAAGATCAGCTTCCTTTAAAATGGTGTTTACCACAAACCCATTTTTTAGGAGCTGAT
>NZ_WEZQ01000005.1:538414-553647 GCF_009864005.1 Furfurilactobacillus milii | reverse complement strand
TACACCCGTTCCCATGCCGAACACGGAAGTTAAGCTTCGTCGCGCCAAGAGTAGTTGGGGGATCGCTCCCTGCGAGGGTAGGTCGTCGCCATGCATATTATTCCGGCATAGCTCAGTTGGTAGAGCACCTGACTGTTAATCAGGTTGTCGACGGTTCGAGCCCGCCTGCCGGAGTTTAAAATTAAAAATGGAGAGTTGTCCGAGTTGGCCGAAGGAGCATCACTGGAAATGATGTAAGCGGGTAACAACCTGCTTCAAGGGTTCGAATCCCTTACTCTCCGTTTTATATGACCCCTTGGTCAAGTGGTTTAAGACACCGCCCTTTCACGGCGGTAACATGGGTTCGAATCCCGTAGGGGTCAATTTAATATTTTGGAAGATTAGCTCAGTTGGGAGAGCGTCTGCCTTACAAGCAGAGGGTCACAGGTTCGAGCCCTGTATCTTCCATTTAATGATGGTCCCATGGTCCAGTTGGTTAGGACGCCTGCCTGTCACGCAGGAGATCACGAGTTCGAGTCTCGTTGGGACCGTTGTTTATTGTAAATTTTTAAATACCAAATTTGGTATGGCTCGGTAGCTCAGTCGGTAGAGCAATGGATTGAAGCTCCATGTGTCGGCGGTTCGATTCCGTCCCGCGCCATTTCAGAGTATGGCGGAATAGCGAAGTGGCTAAACGCAGCGGTCTGTAAAACCGCCCCGAAAGGTTCGTTGGTTCGAATCCAACTTCCGCCATTATAGGGATATAGTTTAACGGTAGAACGTCGGTCTCCAAAACCGCCGGTGCGGGTTCGATTCCTGCTATCCCTGCTTATTTAAATATTATGGCGGTATTGGTGAAGTGGTTAACACACTGGTTTGTGGATCCAGCACGCGTGAGTTCGATTCTCACATACCGCCCTTTTTATTGGGATATAGCCAAGTGGTAAGGCAACGGACTTTGACTCCGTCATGCGCTGGTTCGAATCCAGCTATCCCAACTTTGGATTTGCTCCATTATGGTGGTATAGCCAAGTGGTAAGGCAGAGGTCTGCAAAACCTTCATCACCGGTTCAAATCCGGTTACCACCTTTCACGTCGAAGGGCGTGTAACAGAATTTCATAGCTTGCCGCTGTGGCGGAATTGGCAGACGCGCTGGACTCAAAATCCAGTTCCCTTTACCGGGAGTGTGGGTTCGACCCCCACCGGCGGCATATATGACTCCTTTGAAGGGGTCTTTTTTTATGTCTTTGAAACTATCGGATACGGTGGTTTTCCGTTAATAACATCAAAGTTCTTGTGCTTCGCCCGAACGTTTCTCCAAGCCATTGGATATTTTCCTAGAGGTAGGCGTTTCCACAACATATGAGATATGTTAATAATATAATTCAAGTTATAATATGCGAAAGATAGACATAAGTCGATTGTAATAGAAACAAAATGGCCGCATGAGCATTGACATATTCTTTTTTTCATAAATATAAATGATATCATTAGATTAAGTTGTGACATGTGTTTCTCATTAGTGAAAGATAGGAGAACTATGAAGTTTAATAAATTTTTTACTGTATCCGTTGAAATTACATTAAGTTTTCTGTTTTCTCTGTGTGTATTTTTTAACTTGAGTGTAAGCGCTTCTTTTACGGAAAATGCCAATACTCCAATTCCTGATAAAACGATTACGCGCATTGCAACATTTGGTGATTCCATTACATATGGTTTTAACGGATCTACGCGTGCTCAAAATCCCTGGCCTAATCTCGTTGGAAACGACCTACATGTTCCCGTTGATAATAGGGGTGTGAATTCCGCACGAATAACCGATATTGGCAGTGGACAAACGACATTATCTGATGAAATAAGTGGAATTAATCCTAAAGATTATTCGGATATTGTAATCTCATTGGGAGTCAATGACTTTGACGATGCTAATAGTTCAAACGGCTTTGCTAACTTAAATCAGATTGAAAGTACGTTAAAAAACCAAATTTTACGAATTAGGGACGCTAATCTAGCAATTCGAATTTTTGGCATTTTACCTATGCAAGCATGGGCGAGAACGCAGAATTTAGATGAAAAAGGACCGGCTGGTTTTAGCCAAAACGATTTAGACAACGCACTTAAATCCACTTATGAAAGCGTTCAAGTTACAGTTTTAGATTGGCGCGATAATCCCATCGTAAATGATGGAAACAGAAGCACTCTCTTAGGTGATAAGATAATCCATCCAACCCAGGATGGATATAATTTAATGGCTGCCAGAATCAGTGGTGTCATTAGTAATGAGATTAGATACACCGATCAAAATGGTAATCCATATAATGGGTTGCACACAAATGCTGATGGATCGCAAAGTTATTTTGAAAATGGTCAAAAGTTTGTAGATCATTTTTTGTGGCAGGATAATCACATGTATTATTTTAATCCTGATGGAACTATGTCCAAGAACCAATTTTATAGCAATTGGGGCAATTTATATTATTTTGATTCTAACGGTATTAGGTATACTGATCAATTCTACTATAATTGGGGACACACATATTATTTTGGGGACGGCGGTGTAAGAGCCACTAGTACGACTGAAATAATTGGTGATAATCTTTGGAGCTTTGATAACCTTGGTATTGGTACGCAATTGAAGGATCATTTTTACGATCCAAATGGGAAAATGTATTACTTTGGACCAGATGGAAAGGAATATAAAGACCAATTTTATAATAATTGGGGCAACACATATTACTTTGGTCCTGACGGTATCAGGTATACTGATCAGTTTTATTATAATTGGGGGCACACATATTATTTTGGGGACGGCGGCGTAAGAGCCACTAGTACGACTGAAATAATTGGTGATAATCTTTGGAGCTTCGATAATCTTGGTATTGGTACGCAATTGAAGGATCACTTTTTCTCTCAAAACGGGAAAATGTATTATTTCGGTCCAGATGGCAAAGAGTACAAAGATCAATTTTATAATAATTGGGGGAATACGTACTACTTTGGCCCCGATGGAGCTCGATATACGGATCAATTTTACAGTAACTGGGGCCATACCTACTATTTCGGTGATGGTGGTGTAAGATATACAAATCGCTTCTATTACAACTGGGGACACACATATTACTTTGGCGACGGCGGCGTCAGATTAGATAATCAAAATAAGTGGATTGATGGAAAACTATGGCATTTTGATAATCAAGGCATTGGAACAATTATCGGATGATTAAGTGTCTAAATACTGGAATTGGTGTAGATGTTTTGACATTGCACAGCGACTCCCCCTGGGACTTTACTGGTCTCATAATTCAAAGAGGTTCCACGACCTTTTTTTCAGTCATGGAACCTCTTTAAATATACACTTTGAAGATTTAAGAGAATGAATGTTTAAATTAGAGCTTTGCGATTTGCTGTAGAGCGAGGGAACGTGCAGACTGTAATGTGTAAGATTGCACATCCCACATGAAATATAAACAGTTTGAACTATCAATGAATAATCCAGATGATGAAATGTAGATGTCTTGTTGTTTTAAGAAGCCCAAAAATTGATCAGCTAATTTCATGTCATACCAGAAGTATTCTAATTCAGGATGCTGAATAGACGTTGTAAATTTCGATAAACGCAGTGTTTCAATCAATTTCTTGTTTTTGACAAAATTTGCCGCAGTTTTAGTATCTGACATGTCTTTCCCTTTTTTAATACATTCAATTGACGTCATTAGTCTACACCTATGTACGTTTGGTTCAAAATGGTTTTACAATGAGGGTAGTAATATTATTACTTCATTAACAGGTGAAAATATTAGCACAACAATTGGAATGTTTATTTCATTAGTGGCATTTGCTTTCGCAATTGTCGTTTTCAACGGGTTGTTGGGCTAATTAAATTAGTCCGCTGAATAAAATAGTGTAACACAAAGGCGTCTCAAATTTGAGACGCCTTTGTGTTCTGAACTTTAATTTGCTGGGTTTCCTAATGCGGGGTACTGTTGATATAGCTGGCGCCACAGGTAACCAGGATCGGTCCCGTAAGGATTAGACATGGTTTTGTCAAACGCCTGTGCTAGTGTACCGGAAGGAATTTGATTTACGGCATTGGCATTAGCGCCGACACTGATTAAAGCCTGACGTACATATGCTTCTGAGTATCCGCGCCAAGGATCATTTGCAGTTGTGGCGTTAGATTGACTAGCACTAGCTGCTGTTGAGGAGTTAGCACTTGATGTTGCATTACTGCTAGTTGTGGCTTGTGATTGAGAAACTGAAGCAGTTGATTGGTCTGCTTCAATTGAAGAACTGGCCTCACTAGATAAACTTGAGCTACTTTCTTCTACAGAACTTGCGTTAGATGAAGCCGATGCAGAACTGCTGGAAGATGAGCTGTTTTCTGTGTCACTGGATTTTTTTTGCTCTGTTTTTACATGGCTGCTACTGGAAGCCTTGGTAGATTGGCTATTATTGCTGCAGGCGGCCAATGTGATTGTGCTAAGCAGTGCAAAGCCAATTAATGAAATGCGCTTTTTAATCATGAAATTTACCCCTTTCGTTTGTAACAATACACGATTGCTAAAACGATGAATGTGTAAGACAAGAACTCTATTAATATTATCATGCAAGTTGTAAGAGAGGTAAAGCTTGTTTACTATAATGCAGTAACAACTTAATGATTGCACTAAGAGTGGTAAAAAACGCATTGTTAGTGTATGTGAAGCACATGGCAATGCTATAATACTTACAGAAATCTAGTTGAAGTGGGGCAATTATTATCACAATCATGAATTTTAAAGAACTCGATAAAGATACTTATTACGCTTTTGAGCAACAGCATCCACAAGGCAGTTACACGCAAACACCAGAGCAAAAAGAAGTGCTGAGTCGGCGTAACATTGACGCGACATATGTTGGGGTAACCAACGAACACGGGCAGGTGGTCGCGGCGGCCTTATTGACGTCCGAAAAATTACGGATGGGTTATTTGTTTGAAGTCAACGGCGGACCGATGATGGATTATGGCAACGCAGAGCTGGTTAAAGTAATGACAGACGGGATGGTTAATTATGCCAAGCAACATCATGGTTTGGTATTGCGCTGGTTGCCAAACGTGATCAGTCGTGAATTTGATGATGATGGCAAGGTCATTGCTACACCTAATCAAGATGCCATTGCAAACTTAACGGCGGCGGGCTTTAGTCACACAGCCGTCAAACCTGGTTATTCCACGATCGAACTGGGTTATCAGTTTGTTAAAAAGATGACTGGAATCACGGCGGATAATGTGGTGGCCAGTTATCAGAAAGATGCCCAGTATGCGTTGAAGAAAACGAAACAATTTGGCATTAAATTGCGTCAGTTGGATTATGATGAGCTGCCACAATTTAAACAATATACCGAGGCCACAGCGAAACGGCTGAACTTTAACGATAAAACGTTGGATTATTATCAGGCGACCTACAAAGCATATGGCGACAAAGTTCAGTTTATCGTTGCTGAACTGAATTTCGACACGTATATTGCTAATCAGCAAAAACAGGCCGACAAGTTACAAGAACGGGTTGACGGCTTGGATGCTAAGTTAAAGGATAAGCCAAATAACAAGCATATCAAGAGTCAGCGGCGTGAACTGAGTGACCAAATCAGCCAGCATGAAAAGCGGATTAAAGAGGCTGAAGGCTTTAAACGTGAGGATGGTCAGTCGACCATTTTATCTGGGGGGATGTTCTTTATCCAGCCACAGGAAATTGCCTACATGTTCAGTTTCACGAATGAAGAATTTAAGAACTTCTACGCCCCTTACATGGTCCAGAATCATATGATTCATGTTGCAATTGAAAACCATGTACCGTTATATAATTTCTACGGTGTGTCTGGCATGTTTGACGGATCCGATGGTGTGCTTGGGTTCAAACAGTCATTTACTGGTGTGACACAGGAGATGCTGGGCGCGTTCACCAAACCAGTCAAGCCGTTCCAATATCGATTATATGAATGGCTGAAGAAAGTCACAGGTAGGAAATAAAGATTTAAAAATGGATTTAACACAATTTGTCGTTGTGTTAAATCCATTTTTTATCGCATTAAGATTAATAGTCCAGTCAAGATCAGCAGAATAAGGACAAACGCACCATCGCGCTCATGAAATTGCTGAATTCGAAACTTAGTTCGGTTGGCTGTTCCAGAGTAACCACGGGCTTCCATCGCGGTGCCTAACTCGTCCGCTCGACGAAAACTAGTCACCAATTGAGGAATTAACAGGGGGATGAGAGCTTGCATTTGTTGAAAGACATTGCCCTCGCCAAATTCGACGCCGCGTGAACGTTGCGCGGCCATTAATTGACTGGTTTCATCCATGAGATTAGGGACAAACCTGAGTGCCAAAGCAAGCATGAGTGCCACTTCGTCTACTGGAAAATGAAACCAGCGCAAGGGGCGCAACAATGATGCTACGGCATCTGCCAATGCTAATGGGGCAGTGGTCAGCGTCAGCAGTGTTGAGACAAACACAATAAAGACGAAACGAAGGAACACGTAAAGCCCATTTTGAAGTCCAGTTTGTGAAATGATCAGCCAGCCCCATTGCCAATAAACAGTGCCGCCATGAGTGAACAATAGCTGCATGGCAACTGTAAAGATAATGAGCCAAAACATTGGTCGTAGACCCCTGAAAAAGAAGCGCAGGCTGAGTCGGGCGCACAACACACCAATCAGAACAAAACTGTATAGCAACAAATTCGTTTGCCAGTTGTCAGCTAGAAAAATGATTAAGATGAGGTATAATGTTGTTAACAGTTTGACTCGCGGATCTAGTCGATGAATGATGCTGGTTCCGGGAATAAAGCGACCTAACAGAAGGGCGTTACTCATGTATCGTGCGCCTCCCTTCATCGGAAAGTAACAATTCTGCTAGGATTGACGATTTAACAATGAACTGGTGAGCTGTGACAAGATGGCGCGAACGGGCATGTCCGGCAATTTCTCAATAGCGGTTAATGCAGTGTCGGTGTAATCTTTGGCTAGCTCTTGTGCCTTAACAACACCACCGTGGTCACGAACGAGTTGATCAACTGCTTTAGCGTCATCGTCCGTCATTTTTAGCCGTTTGCTAAGGTATGGTGCAAAGGCATCGGGCGCTTCACGTAAGGCGAGAATCAGGGGTGCTGAGTAAACACCTTGGCGCATGTCTTCCTGGACAGGTTTGCCAAACTGACTGCTGCTGGCTGTGTAATCGAGGATGTCATCCAACAACTGGAAAGCAACTCCAATGTTGAGACCAATCGTTTGAGCATTGCGGGAAAAGCGTAGGCTGTTGCCAGATTCATACGCACCGAGAAAAGTACTGAGCGCGAATAATTGACCTGTCTTGCCGGAAACTTGGTTTAGGTATTGGTCGATGGTGATAGCCATGTTATACCGCGTGGACATTTGTGCTAACTCACCGTTTAAAATGGCTTCCATGTGTTTGCCATCCTGTTGCACGCTGCGCAGATCACTGGCATAACCGGCCAACAGTTTGAAGCAGACGGTAAAAAGGTAGTCACCCGCATAGACGGCGGTATCTTTACCAAACGTTGCTTGAATAGACGGTAGTCCACGACGCATGTCAGATTCATCAATAATATCGTCGTGAATTAGCGTTGCAGTGTGTAAGGTTTCGACAGCAGCGGCCAATGCAATTATCTTGTGACGATCCGTTTGCTTAAATTGTGAAAACAAGAGGCAGTACGCCGGACGTAACATTTTACCGCCGGCGTTAATCATGTCTAAAATAGCGTCTCTTACCGGGACGTTATTGGTGGTAATGTTCTGATCAATTAAAGTTAGCACCTGTTCAAGTTCCGTTTGGAGAGCCGGGTACTCACGCCACATTGGGTGAATTTTCATGATTGGTTCCTCTCTAGTGAGTGTTGATGGTTGTACCGAAGTCGACTCAATGTGTCGACATGTTCAAATAAAAAGTTTGCGGTAATACCAATCGCAATTCCGGCAAGAATACCGATAACCGCTAGAATTGGTAGGTAGAGCATGACGGTCCAGCTTTGTGCGACCAAACTGGCAACGGCTAGTTGACCGACATTAAATAAAATTCCGCCACTGGCCGAAATGCCAATCATGCTGACCCGTTTCTCACCGAGCTGCTTGATTAACAGCATGCCCAGCCAAGATAGGAGGGCACCAGCTGCACTATACATAAAGGTGGCCACGGTACCACCAAGCAATGTTGTCAGCAACAAACGCATACTCATGAGTAAAAAGCTGTCGCCAACAGGCATTGTGAATAATGAAACCAGGGTAATAATGTTTGAAAGGCCTAATTTTGCGCCTGGTGCGAATGCAAACGGAAACGGGATCATTCGTTCAAGTAAACCGATAATTACGCCCTGAGCGCACAAGAGGGCAATGTAGATGTACTGTCGTGTTCTTGATGACTGAACATTCATGGTTTAACAAGTCCTCCCGTAGAGTTGCTGTGTGTGGCACCATTTGAACTCTTCACTTCTACCAACACTTTGTGCGGTAGACAAACGATGGTTTGACCAGGTTTGCTGATGGCTGAGTGGTGAACACAAATTTGATCGGGACAGTTGGCATCACTGATTTGAATACGATTATCAGTAACCAACGTGTCGTTATAGGCACCGTGACCCATGGTGAAATGATAACGTGTTTTACCTTGATGCCCAGTTAGCCGAATCCGTTTAAGTACGTGACCATTGTGGGAAACCACAGCGGTATACACTTCGTGACTTTTGGCCGTTGTTTGAGCGGCTGCTTGATGATGTTGGCTAGTGGTGAAGACCATCAGGGGGATGAAGGATCCGATAATCAGTAGGGTCACGATGATGATGTCAAATGGGCGGATCATTTTCAAATACCGTTTGACTGTGGGAGAAAGCTTCACGTAATCACACTTTCTTTCATTATAGAAACTGTTACATATTTACCTATAGTAGTTGGACGCCTGCCGTTACTTCGGTCAGAGATGCCGTTCCATGGGACCGGTTTGAGCCCTGAAAAGCGGTCTCGCACCTCGACTTTGAGCCCCAACCCCGGTCTCAAAGCTCGTCCAGCACCACTGAGTAGCAAAGAACGCTACCTAGTGGTGCTATCACGGAACTCTATCTCTGACCGAATCCACTACTTTGAGGCATATCAATTAATCAGTAGCATCAAACCGAAAACTGGGTTAGTGGGACTAAAAAGTAGGGACATATTTTTCATAACGCGCTCTCAAGTCGGACTTGATCACGCTTACTTTTCAAAAAAGAGCCCTAGGGCAAGTCTACCCTAGAACTCTACCACTGACAATATAAGCTATGAATGATTACTTCATGACATCGCTGCCATACAAGGCTTTCGGAGTTCCATATCGCCACTTGCCGAAGACCCGTTGTAGGTAAGGCACTACCCACTTGTCGAGGCCAAATGCACGACCGGAACCGTTCATGCAGGCAATTGCGACGAAGAAGATCCACAGGTTAACCCAGTAGAACATGCCGCTAAGACTGAAGACAACAACCATGGCTGCTGAAGCAGCTGACATCACCCAAGTGAACAAACCGAGAACCAAACAAACCCCAATAAAGATTTCAATAATGGTCATAAATTTTTGCATGAAGAAGGCAGTTTGTTGGTTTGGAACAAATACTTGAGTTACAGCCTGGAACCAGTGTGGCATCTTTGAGAAGACCATCTGTGGATCATGACCGTAATCATAGGAGAGAGAGAACATTGTTGGATTTGCAGTAGCTGTGGTACTTGCCGCACCACTTGCACCGCTAGCTGCACTGGTAGCCGCAGCACCGCCACCACCGGATCCAGCAGCACTAGCACCACTAGTTGTCGCAGGCTTTAACCATGCGAATGGTAACCGCAACTTAGGCAAGAACCATGAGCCTTTGCCCTGAATCTTTGGCCAAATATCAACCAACCACATCATGCCTAAGAAAATCCGTGCAGGAACAGTCCACAGTACGTTACCTTGACGCGAAATGTGACCACGGAAGAGGTTGCGGTTATGACGGGTCCGGAAGAACTCGTGCATACAGTACTGGAAGAGGTAGTAGGCTGAGTAAACTTGAATGAAGTAGAGGATATTAACCAAATGCTTCATTAAAATGGCCCAGAAGTTAGATAGGTGAATCTTACCCATCAAGTTGGCAACCCCATATTGAGAACCTAGGGAAACCATGAACCCTGAATAGTTTGGCTTGAATTCGACTAATGGTTTGCCATCCTCTGTGTTAATGATGTTGGAAACAGCAGCTTGAGCTGTTTCTTCAGCACCTTGGACAATTTGTGGCTGACCTTTACCGGAACCGTCTTCATCAAGTAAGGACACGTCACCAACAACGAAGATGTTTGGATCTTCTGATTGAGTGTACTTATTAACCTTGATTCGGCCGGCACGTCCTTGCTCCAAACCGAAGTTGGCGGCTTGATCCGTTGCTTTAACACCGGCAGTCCAAATTAACGTGCAAGTTGGGAAGGTTGAGCCATCTTTGAGGTCAACGTGATCTTCATGGACACCGACAACACCGGTGTTCTTCATGATCTTGATACCTCGTTTGGTCATGTAACGTTCTGCTTTATCGGCATCGCGGCGGTCCAACATGTTCATGATGGTTGGCGCCATTTCCATCAGGGTAAACTTGATTTCAGTTGGATCAAGTTTGTTATCCTTGGCCAATTGGTCACGCCAGTCACGCATTTCACCAATCGTTTCAGTACCAGTGAACCCGGAACCAACGACAACAAACGACAGTAATGCTTTACGTTTGTCTGGATCGGTTTCGATAGCACCAGCACGAACAGATTTTTCAATGTGCTCTTTAAGGGCTACGGCTTGTTCCCAAGAACCAAGGGTGAACCCATGTTCCTTAACGCCAGGTGTACCGAAGTCGTTTGGCTGTGACCCAATGCCTAAGATGACATAGTCGTAATCAAACGAACCGTGTTCCGTAACAACTTTTTTATCGGTTCGGTTAATTGACTTAACCGTATCCGTCACTAACTTAACGTTCTTACGACGGCAGAACAAACGCTGTAAATCGTACTGAATAGCGGTAGCATCCACCCGGTTGGCGGCAATTTCATGTAACTCCGTCATATAGGTGAAGTATGAGTGCTTATCGATCAGCGTGATCTTAACGTTGGAATCTTTTTTGAAATGCTTGGCCAGATGCTTGGTGGCGTAAACGCCAGCGAAGCCGGCACCGACGACAACAATATTCTTTTGGGCCATTTCCAACAACTCCTCTGAGATAATATAAAAGTTATAAATAAGTGCATTAGGTAGATTGCAAATTTGATCCGAATTTTTTGACAAATTAGTCAGCATCACTTGGTAAGGTGTTTGCCAGTTAAGTACTTTAAGGGGGCGTTGGTTTCAGCTCCTAAAAAATGGGTTTGTGGTAAACACCATTTTAAAGGAAGCTGATCTTTTTTGTCCGAACAGCGTTCGGATTAATTTTACAATCTACCATTAACTATGAAATAATTATAGCGTTTACATTCGTCGATTGTCTAGCTCTTCAGGAAGATATTCACAAAAAAATGTTCTTTGTTGTACGCAATCTTGTTAATTAACGAAATCGCTTCCACTTTTGATAAAGCAGGAATAATTAGGATTGATTATTTGTTGCATTTTTTTGCGCAAATATGAAAAATCGCAACTTACGTAATGTTTTTCACAATCTAGATTTAAAGTGCTTAATTTCGGAGATGTCGAGGGACTTTCAAAAGTTATCCGAGAACAGACAGTCAGCCACAATTGTCTCTAAAAAAGGTAAAGCTCTTACTGAAAACGTTTTTACCGTTATTGGTAAAGAAACCGAGTTTCCGATATTATAGAAGAGAATCGTTGTGACCGTTGCAAAAGATTGAGATGGAATGAAAGGTCGTTCTGGTTTTGCAACGGGACGAAGTTTAGGGGGAAGCTATGGGATTATCATCTTTCGGCGAATTGGTGGCGTTGCGAACAAAGCTCGCCAGTATTTTGCCGTTTCTAGTGGGTGTTCTTTTTGCCGTCAATTTGGGATACGACATAAATTGGGCGAATACAATTATTTTGTTTTTCGTGACATTGACGCTGGCGATGGCGACTACTGGTATCAGTAATTTAGTGGCCTACAACAAGTCACAAGGATCAGTGAGCGAACAGTCGCAAACAGTTATTGGCAAACGTCGGCTACCACTGTTATTGGTTCAACTCGTGCTCGTGGTGATGTTGACAGTGGCCACCTGTCTTGGTATCTGGCTAGCTTGGCGAACTAACTTAATGCTTTTACTGTTAGGAATAGTTGGGTTGGGCATCGCCATCTTTTACACGATTGGTCCCGTGCCATTGTCCCGTTTACCACTGGGCGAAGTATTCGTGGGTGGTTCATTGGGATTATTGCTACCGTTCACGGCTGTCTATGTAAATGTGCCATCACAGAAACTGATTGGTATTATTCTGCACTGGCCGGGGATGCTTGTTATGGGCAATTTGTGGTCGTTAATTGCTGTTGTGTTGCTTTGCTTACCGTTAATGGCGACGACGGCTAATTTAATGTTTGCAGAAAACATTGTTGGGTTACGTGATCAGACGATTGATGAAGATAAACATACCTTGCCTGAGTATTTGGGGCAGCGGTGGAGTTTAATTATTTACCGCAGTTTCCTCGTTATTGGGTTTCTCGGTATTATCATCGGCATGGCGACAGGAATGCTATCTTGGTGGTTAGCGGTCATGCTGATAGCAGTTCCAGCCGTGGTACTCAACGACCGTCATTTTAAACAAATGGTTGAGGGAAAAACAACATCGACTGCTGATGATACAACGACATCAGCACATAAAGGTTTGCTTCAAAATGAGTTACGGCCAGCAATCAGTAATCTCCTTTGGGTCAATGGATCATTACTATTGGGCTTGATTTTGGAAATGGTGGTGCAATAAATGAAAACAGATTATAAACCGTTAACGTGGCCACTGTTTTTGGAGCTTATTCGTTTGCCAGCCAAAACAGCCAGTTTGCTGCCGTTTTTATTAGGGACATCGTACGCATATTACGCCTATGGTCAATTTAACTGGCTGAACACGCTGATTTATTTTATTGTACAAATGAGTATTGCGTTTTTCGTGACGGGTTTTAACAATGTTCAGGATTATTACAAAGCCAAAGATTTGGCTTACCGTGGTCGGGATAACATTTTAGGCCGGGAACATTTGAACCCACATCACATGATGGCGCTAATGATGGTGTTTTTAATCATTGCATGTAGCATGGGGATCCTGCTGATAATCCGGACAAACTTAGTGTTGCTCTTTATCGGTGGGTTAGCCATTTTGATTGCAATCACATACACGGCTGGGCCAGTGCCATTATCACGAATGCCATTAGGAGAACTATTAAGTGGTTTATGTGAAGGTTTCGGTACAATCTTTATTGCAGCTTACGTTAACATGCCAAAGCAATTGCCGATCGCGATGTATTTTGATGGCTGGCACTTTGTCATTACTGCCAATCTGGCCGTGATTCTGACATTGTTCGTGATTGCTTTGCCAATTGTGATTTTAGACGGTGGGGTTATGTATGCCGACAACATTTGTGACCTGCAACAAGATATGAAAAACCAACGTTTTACGTTACCTTATTATTTGGGAAAACAACGGGCCGTAAAACTTTATCCGTTCGTGCCTGGAATGGCATTTGTCTTTGTACTTATTGGAATCTTGCTTGGCTGGTTACCGTGGTTAATGATCGTTGTGTTCGGTTTGATTCCAGTTGTGATTCGAAATACGAAGGCCTTTCTCGCGGTTCAAGATAAAGGTAAAACGTTTATTACTGCGATTCAGAATTTGTTAAGCGTTGCTTCTTTGGAAGTTGCTGTATTAGTAGCAATGGATATAATCAGATTATTAAAGTCCTAATCAACTAATTGGCATTGCCAAATCGCTATTTTTCAGTAAAAGTGATCTTAAAAAACACGTCCGTTTTTCAATGCTTGCAGCCAAGGATTGAAAAGCGGACGTGTTTTAATTGTATGTGCCAATTGATACTAAAAAGTTACTGGACGATCTTTTGGAATGATGTCGTAAACAATTGATGAGTAATTTGAAAGACCTGATCCTTGTTGGCATAATCGGCGCCCAAAACAACGGTGATTACTCGATGGTGATGCTTTTTGGCTGTGCCAACAAAACAATTGCCTGCACCTTCTGAAGATCCGGTTTTTAATCCATCAACAGGTGTGTCGTCAAAGTGGTCCGGCTGCGTCGGCAACATTCGATTTTCAGTTGGAAATGAGCCTAAGAGATTGAAATTTACCCGTGGTTCACTTGCAATACTCAATAACTGATCACCGTAGTGACTTAAGGTCTGTCTAGCGACTGTAGCAACGTCTTTGGCACTCATCTTATTTTCCGCGTCTTCAGGTGTGCCATTGACGCGTAAATCGCCAATCAAGTCATTGTTTAGACCAGTCACGTTAACAAGTTGGTAATGTTTCAGATGCCACACGTGTGCCTGATGGTTTATTTGCTTAACGGCTTTTTCTTGGCTCCCAAACATCTTTTGAGCAAGTAATAATACGGAGCTATTGGCTGAATGAATGAGTGATGTGTATAACAAGTCGCGAACCGAATACTTTTTGCCAGCCTGGAGCGGCACATTGGCGAGTCTTGAATCTTGAGATAGGCTGGCAATATTTTCTGGTGCTGTAACTGTATCCGTTAGCTTAAGTTTTCCTTGGTGGATCTTTTGCAAGGCAAAATAAACCGTAAAAAGTTTAGAAATGGACGCAATTGGGCGAACGGTTGACGCATTTTCTTCCTGGTATACATGACCGGTTTTAGCATCAAGGGCCAGCTTAGATACTGGCATTGCATCTGCATGGACTGGCGTTGCTGGAGAGACAATCACGCCGCTCAAACCCGACAGACATAGTAGTATTAGCAAACAGCGTTTCATAATCGTTGCGACCTCCGTAATTGCTGATAACGTTGAACGACTAGAATGATGAGTGTAACGACTAACATGATTAAAATAAAGGTAGGCGAGACACTAGGCCAGTGAAAAAGGGTGGCTAACAAATCATAAAATAAGTATAGCAATAACATCATCACGAGAGAAAGTAGACAGTTATACAACCGCTGATACTTTTTGGAAAAACTTTTAATTTGAGGTAGATTGTAAAATTAATCCGAACGCTGTTCGGACAAAAAAGATCAGCTTCCTTTAAAATGGTGTTTACCACAAACCCATTTTTTAGGAGCTGATCT
>NZ_WEZQ01000005.1:472634-538314 GCF_009864005.1 Furfurilactobacillus milii | reverse complement strand
TTAACCAACGCCCCCTTAAAGTACTTAACTGGCAAACACCTTACCAAGTGATGCTGACTAATTTGTCAAAAAATTCGGATCAAATTTGCAATCTACCTTGAAAGGCTAGTTTATCAACAAAAGTCATTATTAGGATTTCCTCTGAAACAAAAACAAAGGGTTCAAACCGAATTATTAGTTCTTATTCAAAATATTATTGACAGCATATCATCTTTCTAGCAAACAAAAACAATCTAAGTAAAATTTTTGCAAAAATTAAAAGCCACCAATTTATAATATTGTTGGCTTTATCAATGTAATTTAAAGACGAAAAATGATCTCAACCTTTTAAATAAAATCTTGCCCGTAAAATAAGTTTCAGTGCAACGCAGCAATAATCAGACAGACGATGACTAACCCCAGAACAGAGTACCCACTGTAAATACGCATTAACCGAGTTGACCGATGCGCTAGTCGAGTCGCGACGTAGCGCGCTACGTTAAGAATCGTTAAGATGATAAAAATCCAGAACAAAATCCATAAGAATGTCATGGCGATGCCCCCTCAGCGTGGCTTGTTCCACTGACAAAGGATTTCGCCCCTTACTCAAATTGGCAAGAAGCATCACAATAAAGGACAGTGGACGTTGCACGTTTGTTATTGTTCACCTTTATTGTAACCGCTTTATTTATGGATTGATAGTTTTATCACCGTTCTTTCCGGGGTGACGTTTATACTGAAAAACGTATAATGAAAGTAAACTATCTATCAATAAGCGGGAGGTGTAGAAATGCCAATTCGGTGTGCATGGGGGCAAGAACCAGGATTAATGCAGACGTACCATGACGTGGAATGGGGCAAACCGCATCGTGATGATCATGCCTTGTTTGAATTAATGTGTATGGAAATGTATCAAGCCGGACTATCGTGGCGCACGGTATTAAACAAGCGAGCAGCCTTTAATGAAGATTTTGATCATTATGACATTGAAAAGGTGGCGAACATGACTGAAGCAGATTGGCAGCCGTTTTTGCAGGATGCTCGAATTATTCGTAATCGAGCTAAGTTGGCCGCAACGGTAAGCAATGCGCAAGCCTTCATCAAAGTTCAAAAAGAATTTGGGAGTTTTGCACATTACTGGTGGGCCTTTGTGAACAACCAACCGCTTGTAAACGACGTGGTCACGGAAGACGATGTGCCTGCCAAGACAGCACTGTCTGTCAAAATTGCTAAGGACTTAAAGCATCGAGGCTTTAAGTTTATGGGACCAGTGGCTGTCTATGCATTTATGCAAGCCAGCGGACTTGTGAATGATCATCTTAATGACTGTGAATTTAAATAGGTTGGCCTATTGTTGTGACATGCAAAAGGGATGACATCAAAGATAAGAGATAATATAGGAGGAGCGATTAAATGGCAATCCAGCATAAAGAAACGATTCCAGATAATATTGAAGTGCGTGGTGCACGAGTCAATAATCTTAAAAATGTGAATGTTGATATTCCGTTAAATGCGTTTGTCGCCATTACCGGGAGATCGGGCTCTGGGAAGTCCTCGCTGGCGATGGGGGTATTATATGCCGAAGGGGCACGACGGTATTTAAACGCATTGTCTACATATACAAGACGGCGAATTAGTCAGGTCGGCGCGGCCAATGTCGAGTCAGTTCAATACTTGCCATCTGCATTAGCGTTGCGTCAACGACCACAGGTGCCAGGTGTTCGCTCAACAGTGGGCACAATGAGTGAGAGTTTAAATGTTTTACGATTGATGTTTTCTCGGTTAGGCTCAACAGTATGTCCAAACGGGCACCGTGTGCCACCGACCATTGAAGTGGCGGAAAATGATGGTTGGGTTGTCTGTCCAACATGTGGCGTTCGATATCGTGGACGTGGAGCTGAGGACTTTGCTTTCAATGCAGGCGGCGCGTGTCCAACATGTGGTGGGGTCGGTGAAGTTCGCCAAATCGCTGCAGATCGGCTTATTGGGGATGAGAACCTTACTATCCGTGAGGGCGCCGTGGCATCCTGGCATTTAGCCGGGCGAAACTTTATGCCGTTGGTAGCGGAAGCGGTGGGAATTCCTATCGATGCGCCATATAAGGACCTGTCTGATGAAGCAAAGGATTTAGTATTACATGGTAAAAAGCAGCCCTATGCCATTAACATTCCGAGTTCGAAGGGCAAAATTTTCCATATGGATAATGCAATGTACGAAAATGCCTTCAATGCCGTGGAAGATTCAATGGCCAATACAACTAACGAACGGGCGATTGAACGGCTTAACAAATTTTATGTGTTTGATACGTGTCCAACGTGTCATGGCTCTCGTTTTGACCCAGCACTGTTAGATCAGCTTATTGTAGGACACAACATTGCGGAAATTACCAAAATGGACTTGGATCAACTAATGAAGTTTGCGGATACGATTGTTCCGTGGTTACCCAAACGCGTTCAGCATTTGGGCGCAGACCTTGTTAAAGAATTTAAAGACAGTCTGACGCCACTCACGGATTTGGGACTCAATTACCTGACGTTAGATCGTGCTGGTAACACGTTGTCGACAGGTGAATTGCAACGGATCCAATTAGGACGCACGTTGCGTAGCGAAACCACGGGTGTTTTGTATGTTCTGGATGAGCCATCTGTCGGTTTGCACCCAGCAAACGTTACTGGACTGATTAAAGTTTTCCATCAGCTAGTTGAGCAAGGCAATTCACTGGTGGTTGTGGATCATGATGTTAGTATCATTGCAGCAGCCGACTACGTTATCGAAATTGGTCCTGGTGCGGGTAAGCAGGGCGGGCAGGTTGTCAATCACGGAACAGTTGCCACGATTCGTAAGCATGAGTCTTCCTTAATTGCACCATTCTTAAATGGGACGGCACCAATTCGAGAACGACCGCAATTGACTGATAAGCAGCTTTTTGCAAAAGGCAAATTATCAATTGAAGTTACCAATCGTTTTAATATTAGTGATGTTAAAGCTCAATTTCCCAAGAACCGGTTGTCTGTTGTGACGGGTATGTCTGGGGCCGGAAAAACAACACTAGTATTAGATAGTCTGATCCCTGCTATTCTCGCGGATGTCAAACATCAACAACTGCCAAAGCAGGTCAAACAGTTAGATCGAGCTAAGATTCATAATGTGGTCATGGTTGACTCTGTCCCGGTGGGTAAAAATGTCCGTTCAACCGTTGCGACTTACACGAGTGTATTAGACACTGTTCGGACTTTGTTTGCTAATACCAAAGAGGCACAGGGGAAGGGATGGACAGCCAGTCACTTTTCTTACAATTTAAATGATGGCGCCTGCCCAATATGTCATGGTACCGGCACAATAAGTATGGATGTTCAATATTTACCAGATGTTGAAGAAGTTTGTCCTCAATGCCACGGCCAACGCTACAACCAAGAAACATTGAGCGTGAAGTGGCACGATCTTTCAATTGCTGACATTCTGGCATTATCTGTTGATGACGCGCGCAACTTGTTTGTTGACGTCCCGATCGTGGCAAATACGTTGAGTGCATTACATGACATGGGTCTAGGTTATCTTGAACTCGGTGAAAGTACCCCAACATTGTCCGGTGGTGAAGCACAGCGTTTGAAACTGGTATCACGAATGGGTCGTCGCCAGACGGGTACGTTATTTGTTTTCGATGAACCTTCTGTGGGACTTCATCCGTTAGATATTCAGCAGTTGCTGAGGGTGTTTGATCAACTCATTAATGAGGGCGCCACGGTGATTGTGATCGAGCATGATCTGGACGTTATGGCTAACGCTGACTACATTGTGGATATGGGCCCTGAAGGTGGCACGAAGGGGGGGCAGTTGGTCGCTGCCGGGACCCCAGCTGAGGTAGCCCAAACGAAGACCAGTGTCACAGGACAGTATCTCAAGGAAAAACTGGCTGGTGGACCAGTCACGGCTTAATTTTCGGTTGTCGTTTGGAGTTGATGTAGTCGTAGGTTTCATGTGGATGCCATTTAATATTTAACAACTTTTTTGTAAATAGTCGGCTAAGTTGTGATAGGAGTGAAGCTGACCGGAAACAGAGTTCCATGTCGGCAACACTTGGCGGCGAGAACTTGGCCGCTTAGTGTTGCATGATGACTTATGAGACGTGTACTTCGACTCATAATCAAGGGTGAAAATCGCGCTTTTGGCGAGTTGAACTCGGTCCCAAGGAACGGCGTTTCCGGTCAGTGTAACGGCAGAATCCAGATAGCCAGTCATTTCAGTATTTTTAAACTTAAGACAGCGTAAACAAAAAAAGAGGAGCTTTCCGAAAAAATGGAAGGTTCCTCTTTCAATGTAATTAGCAGTCAATAAACTAAGCAAAGACTAAGATTAAATAGGTGATCAGTTCGAGCAGAATATAAGCTGCGGCCGTATATTGTGCCTTGAGATTAGGATAGTTGATACTAAACCAGAACGTTATAATCACAACTGCCATTGCTAAAACACCCAGCAATGAAAAATGGAAGAATAAAATGGCTGCAATTAATAACACACCTGTTACGGCAGTGGCAATGACACGTCGTTTGCCCTCAGTTTCAAAAATGGGCATCATAAAAAATAATTGGCAGGCCACTAATGGGATCAGCTGAATTAAAAATGTCATTGAAAGAAAACGGTTTTGGAAAAAGAAAATGGCGCTACTGATGGGAAAGGTTGACAGTAAGGCGTAAATGATGAGGCCCCAAATGTTTTGTAAGTTCAACCAGCGCATTTCGACCACTAACCAAAAACCCGAGAACATGAGTAACATGATCAGAATTTCTAAGTTACCACGAATGATGCCTGAGAAGGCAAGGATTAGACTGATCAAAATGGGGACGTGTGCCCATAATGATTTAAAGTTGGCCTGAAACATTAAAAAAGTTGTGAGACTCATGACGATTGTATAAGCCAATAACAGTAGTTGATTGCCATGAAAGGCAGCCCCCGTAAGTCGGCCGTAATGAATCGGAAAGCTCCACCAGATAATGTTTTGGGCAATTGTGAAGATAAGCAGTGGTTGCCAGGGCAAGTTGTTCAAAAAAATTGTGACATGACGCTGCTTGCGAGTTTGCGTGGGCATAAGGGCCTCCTTTCTCAAAATGACATAATATGTTTCTATGCTAATCAACTTTGTGAGCGGGGTCAACGAAATCACGTCTTTTTAACCGGTTAGTAACGTGTTACCATAAGTAAGTTATGAGTTTCGTTCCCGATAGGATAAACAGGGAACAGTTACGTCAAATTCTGATGATGTAACGGTTCTTTTTGTTTAGAGGCCTTGTAACCGGAATTTACTAGATGGGGGAAATATTATATGCAAGAACGTCATTTATTTACTTCTGAATCTGTTTCAGAGGGACATCCAGATAAAATCGCTGATCAAATTAGTGATTCAATTTTGGATGCAATTTTAGCTCAGGACCCACAAGCGCGTGTGGCCTGTGAAACGTCTGTTACTACTGGGCTCGTCCTCGTGTTTGGTGAAATTTCCACCTCCGCATACGTTGATATTCAAAAAACGGTGCGGGACACGATTAAGGGGATTGGCTACACCGATGCCAAGCTTGGCTTTGATGGCGACACATGTGCCGTCCTTGTCGCAATCGATGAACAGTCACCTGATATTGCCCAAGGTGTTGACGATGCTTTAGAGCGTCGCGAAGGTGATGAAGATCCACTGGACAAGATCGGTGCCGGTGACCAAGGCATGATGTTTGGCTATGCGATTGATGAAACGCCTGAATTGATGCCATTGCCAATTGCTTTAAGTCATGCGTTAATGCGTAAGATTGCGCAATTACGTAAGGATGGTGTCATTGATTACTTACGGCCAGATGCTAAGGCACAAGTGACCGTTGAATACGATGACGATGGTCAACCGGTTCGTGTTGACACAGTGGTGCTTTCCACGCAGCACAACCCCGACGTTGAACTGGACCAAATTCGTCACGATGTGATTGAACAGGTGATCAAGGCGGTTATTCCGGCTCGTTATCTGGATGACGACACGAAGTATTTGGTTAACCCAACTGGTCGTTTCGTTATTGGTGGTCCTCAAGGGGACGCTGGATTGACTGGTCGCAAAGTTATCGTGGACACGTACGGTGGTTTTGCTCGTCACGGTGGTGGCGCGTTCTCTGGTAAGGATGCCACTAAAGTGGACCGTTCTGCTTCATACGCTGCGCGGTACATTGCTAAAAATATTGTTGCTGCTGGCATGGCTCACCGTGTTGAAGTTCAGTTGGCATATGCAATTGGTGTAGCGCAACCAGTTTCTATCTCCGTTGATACGTTTGGAACTGGCAACGTGTCTGAACAAACGTTGACTGCGGCAATTCGCCGCGTCTTTGACTTACGTCCTGCTGGTATCATCAAGATGTTGGATCTTCAACGGCCAATTTACAAACAAACGGCCGTTTATGGTCACTTTGGCCGCCCTGACTTGGACTTGCCGTGGGAAAAGACCGATAAAATTGATGCATTAAAGCAAGCTGTCGCTGACGCAGATGCTGTTGTCAACGAAAGCAAGTAGTTATTTAATTAATACAATAGTGAGACTCCCGGTGGACTGGATTACGATCACACAGACACCAGGAGTCTTTTTTTGTAAAAAACATAGCGTAAAAAGGAATACACAATGAAAAATAATAAAACCAATGTCGTGTTGGTCACCATTGCACTGTTTGTAGCGACGTTTATGTCGGCAGTTGAGGGAACGATTGTGTCTACGGCGATGCCGACCATCGTTGGAGAACTGCACGGCGTGACCTTAATGAACTGGATCTTTTCAATCTATCTACTGACGAATTCGTTGGCCACGCCGATTTATGGCAAACTGTCTGATCGGATTGGCCGTAAACCAGTATTTTTGTTTGGACTGGCCGTGTTTACGTTTGGTTCCATGATGAGCGGTCTTTCCAACTCTATGCTGACACTGATTTTATGGCGTGCTGTGCAAGGCATTGGGGCCGGAACGATTATGCCGGTTTCCTTTACGATCATTGCCGATATTTATCCATTTGAGAAACGAGCCCAAATCATGGGACTGAATGGTTCAGCATGGGGCATTGCCTCTGTCGTTGCACCGTTACTGGGTGGTTTTATCGTTGATCAGTTAAGTTGGCATTGGGTTTTCTTCATTAATATTCCGATTGGGCTCATCACGATGCTACTAATCGCACTGTATTTGCACGAACCTAAGCAAGCGGCAGCTTCCAGTCCGTTAGATGTAGCAGGTAGTGTCTGGCTGTCGGTTGCCTTATTGGGGCTAATGTATGGTTTTCAAGTGGTGGGCGAGCGACACAGCAACCTTTTGATTGTTGCCATCTGTTTTATTATTGCAGCTGTTGGGTTATGGTTATTCATCCGGCAAGAACGTCGTGCCAGTGATCCGATTATCGATCTCAGTTTATTTAGCAACCGGACGTTTGTGATTCAAAATGGTGTAGCTGCACTCATTTCTGGTTTTCTGATTTGTTTTAACGTTTACATTCCGACATGGACTCAGGGATTATTAGGGCTACAGGCTGCTCAGGCCGGGTTTGCGGTTACACCAAGTTCAGTGATGTGGATCGTCGGTTCGTTTATCGCGGGACGAGTTATCGGCAAATTACGGCCACAAAAGATTTTGTTTGTCAGTAGGTAGATTGCAAATTTGATCCGAATTTTTTGACAAATTAGTCAGCATCACTTGGTAAGGTGTTTGCCAGTTAAGTACTTTAAGGGGGCGTTGGTTAAAGATCAGCTCCTAAAAAATGGGTTTGTGGTAAACACCATTTTAAAGGAAGCTGATCTTTTTTGTCCGAACAGCGTTCGGATTAATTTTACAATCTACCAGTATTACAACAGTACTAATTGGCGCAATTATCTTGGCCCTGTTACCAGGGCAAACACCATTCTGGGGATTTTTGCTAATTTCAGCAGAACTCGGCGTTGGCTTTGGACTAACCATCACCAGTACCACGGTAACGACGCAACACCTTGTTGACCCAGCAATTATTGGGATGGCGACATCCTTCAATACACTGGCACGGAGTTTGGCGCAAACAATTATGCTGGCTGTTTATGGGATCGTGATGAACGCAACCTTAGCAAATGGGGTGGCAGAGCATCACAACATCAATTTACGCATGCTTAATGCATTGATTAATCCGCACACGGCGAAAAATTTACCTGTTGCATTATTGCCAACATTGCGGCGTGTATTGGCCAGTGGTGTTCATAACGTATTCTTGGTGGCATTATTGCTAGTCATTGTTGCACTGCTGGTCAACGCCTTAGATCATCGACAAATAAGATAAAAATGTTTAATAGTTAAGTGTATCGATATTTATTTTCTGAAATTTCTTTTTTTTGATTACTCTATGGGAACAATATGTTATGCTTTCAACAGTTAAACGGATTGTTGAATTGGGTGGAAACATGACAGAAAAAAAGCAAGACTTAGAGTTAATGCAAGGCTACATTGAAGAATACTTGTTTGTGGACAAGTATTTAAACGAATTTGCCTCCGGACCAGCGAGTGATTTTGGAATGTCGTTTGATCAATGGTTGATTTTGACCGAAATTGCGCAAGCAGAAACACTGTTAAGCGTAATGGATCTGGCCGACATGCACCGTGTTACTCGAAGCGCAATTTCCCGTCAGGTAGCGGGATTACTTAAACAAGACTATGTCTACGAAGAAGATGACATGGCCGACCGTCGCCACAAGACACTTCACTTAACGCCTAAGGGTAGTGAGGTTGAGAGTAAGTTGTGGGATGTTGCGCAGGACCGTTTCAAAGGTTGGTTGGATGTTTTCGGCCGCGGTAAGTTCCAAGAGACACTTGATTTTATTCGTGATTTCGAAGAGAAAATCGTTCAACGTGATCGTTGGGGATCACGAATCAAGAAGTCTCACGAAGGTTAAACTGTGCGAATTCAAAATAAGGTCGTTGATGGTAACTAATGGATTAGTTATCGTCAACGACCTTATTTATCGTTTTGCGTGAATCGAAGTTGTTTTGAAAAAGAGGTAACGTGACACGAGCAATTCAGACCAGGCGAGAGCGCTTCCGGCCAAAACATCACTAGGAAAATGAACGCCGAGGTACACGCGGCTGAGACAAATGGTAATAATGAGTAACGTTAATAGTGTATTAAAAGCTGCCCGTAAATGCAACCGGTCAACATACAGATTACACAGAATAATCAGTGAGCCGTACATCAACGTGACGTTCATTGAGTGACCACTAGGAAAACTAAATCCTCCAGCGGCCACTAAATGCGTAATGATTGGTCGTGGACGTTCGACCAAGCTTTTAAGAATCGTATTTACGGCAAGTGCAAACACGCCAACGTTAACGAAGAAAAAAGCAGCGCCTTGATACTTTTTTCGCCACCAAAGGCCGAGTGAAAAGATAACCATCACGATCATAGTAAATTTTACATTGCCGAGCCTTGTTATATTGCGAAAGAACCACGTTCGTTCCTCGGTCACCGGGTGGCGGACAATATGGGTGCCGAATTGATCGAGTTGATGAAGCCAGCTTGCATCCGTTACGACACCGGCTAACAGGATTAGAAAAATAATAAAACAAATAACGGCAATGAGATTTCTGACGCGTTGCCAGTGCGTTTGTGACAAAACAAAGATAGTGATGACCTCCGAAGTTATTTTAAAGTCAGTATAGCATTCTAAAGCGGATGCTGACTTGTAAAGTCGCGCTTATTTTGCTATGCTATGAACAATATTTTAACAAGTAAAAGTGACGGATTAGTAATTGTGTTGTGATCTTAAGCGAGCTGACGGGTGGTGCAAGTCAGTGTTGATGACAGAATGAACTCACCGATAATCACTAAGATGGTGAACGACGTTATGATAACGTCAGTAGCTGTTTTCGTTTGTCAGCGTTACCGACTTTAAGTGTTTACCATGGTTGTTGTGGTAAGAAGATAGGTGGTACCGCGATCCGCATCGTCCTATCGGTTGTCGTTATTGATTTAACAGTGACGATAATCGACAGGGCGTTTTTTATTTGTTAATTAATTTTTTCTGGGAGGGCAAAACATGCCGTACGATCATACAAAAATTGAAAAAAAGTGGCAAAAGTTTTGGTCAAAGAACGATACGTTCAAAACGCCAGACTTTTCCGATAAGCCAAAGTATTATGCATTAGATATGTTCCCTTATCCATCCGGTCAGGGACTGCATGTTGGTCATCCAGAAGGTTATACTGCAACGGATGCCATGAGCCGAATGAAACGGATGCAGGGATACAATGTTTTACATCCAATGGGCTGGGATGCTTTTGGGTTGCCAGCGGAACAGTATGCACTGAAAACCGGTCATAATCCCAAAGGCTTTACTGATCAAAATATCGACGTTTTCCGTAAACAAGTTAAATCACTGGGCTTTTCTTATGACTGGGATCGCGAAGTTAACACGACAGATCCTTCGTACTACAAGTGGACACAGTGGATTTTTGAACAGCTGTACAAACGTGGTTTGGCCTATGAAGACGAAATCATGGTCAACTGGGCCCCTGACTTTATGGGTGGCACGGTTGTTGCCAATGAGGAAGTCGTTGATGGCAAAACGGAACGTGGTGGTTATCCCGTTTACCGTGTTCCAATGCGGCAGTGGGTGTTGAAGATCACAGCCTACGCTGATCGTTTGCTGGATGACCTAGATGATCTTGACTGGCCTGAAAGCATCAAAGAGCAACAACGAAACTGGATTGGTCGCTCAGAAGGTGCCAGTGTTCAGTTCGCTGTTGACGGTCACGAAGGCACGAAGATCGAAGTGTTCACTACCCGTCCTGATACGATGTTTGGTGTTTCTTACCTTGTGCTGGCACCGGAATACGACCTTGTTGATCAGATTACAACGCCTGACCAAAAAGCAGCCGTTGACGCTTACCGCAAACAAATCGAGTCCAAGTCAGATTTGGAACGGACGGATTTGAACAAGGATAAAACTGGTGTCTTCACCGGCGCTTATGGGATTAACCCAGTTAACGGTGAACAGGTGCCAATTTGGATTGCCGACTACGTGTTGGCTTCTTATGGTACTGGGGCCGTGATGGCTGTGCCAGCGCATGATCCGCGTGACTACGAGTTTGCTAATAAATTCAGTTTGCCAATCAAGCCTGTCATTGAAGGCGGCGACTTGGATAAGGAAGCCTTTACTGGCGATGGTACGCACATCAACTCCGGTTTCTTGAACGGGATGGATAAGAAAACGGCCATCTCAGCAGCGATTGACTGGCTAACCGAGCATGATGCCGGTGCCAAAAAGGTCAACTACCGCTTGCGGGATTGGATCTTCAGTCGCCAACGCTACTGGGGTGAACCGATTCCAGTGATTCACTGGGATGATGGTGAAACGACCTTGGTTCCAGAAGACCAGTTACCGCTAACACTGCCTGACACGGACCAGTTGGAACCATCTGGAACTGGTGAAAGTCCACTTGCTAATATTGACGACTGGGTCAACGTTACGGATGAAAATGGCCGTCATGGTAAACGTGATACGAACACGATGCCGCAATGGGCCGGTTCATCATGGTACTTCTTGCGTTATATCGATCCACATAATGACAAGGTTTTGGCAGATCCTGAAAAATTAAAGTACTGGTTGCCTGTTGATTTGTACATCGGTGGTGCAGAACATGCCGTGCTTCACTTGCTGTATGCCCGTTTCTGGCACAAGGTTCTTTATGATCTCGGTGTTGTGCCAACAAAGGAACCATTCCACAAGTTGGTTAACCAGGGGATGATTCTTGGCGACAATCACGAAAAAATGTCGAAATCTAAAGGGAACGTTATTAATCCTGACGAAATCGTTGAAAAGTACGGTGCTGATACGCTTCGTTTGTACGAAATGTTCATGGGACCATTGGAAGAATCAAAGCCATGGAGTGAAGACGGCATCAATGGTTCATACAAGTGGATTCAACGTGTTTGGCGTTTACTGATTGATGAAAACAATCATCTGCGTGATCGTGTAACGACGATCAATGACGGCAAGCTGGATAAGGTATACAACGAAACGGTCAAGAAAGTTACAGAAGATTATGGCCGGATGCACTTTAACACAGCCATTTCTCAAATGATGGTCTTTGTTAATGAAGCCCACAAGGTCGATGATCTGCCAGTTGAGTACATGGAAGGTTTCATCAAGATGTTGTCGCCATTGGTTCCTCACGTTGCTGAAGAATTGTGGAGCTACTTCCATGAATCTGACACCATCAGTTACCAACCTTGGCCAACTTATGATGCTAGCAAACTAGTAGAGGCCACGATTGAAGTGGTTCTGCAGGTTAATGGTAAAGTTAAGAGTCATGCCACGGTTGATAAGGATATCAGCAAGGATGATCTGGAAAAGATCGCGATGGCTGACGAGCACATGCAAAAGGCCATTGACGGTAAAACGGTTCGTAAGACAATCGTTGTGCCAGGCAAGTTGGTTAACGTGGTTGCTAATTAGCGTGGCTTTAACATAAATAATGTGTCACTAATTGTTTTTTGGGCGTTAAGCCAACAATTAGTGGCATTTTTTTGTTGAATTAGATGCGGCAATCTCTGTATAATCAATGGTATTACTGCGTTTTTACGTGATGTTAGTGTTGACTTAAAGCAGCCAGTGTCAGGCAATTCAATTACATATTGGCGCTAGAGTCAGTAATCTGTCGGCATACTAGGTTTTCAATTTTCGACCATTAACTAAGGTTCATTAAAGCTTGGTTTAATAATGACATTTAAGGTGTTTGAAACTGCTACAACGCGGTACACTAATAGTTTAAGAAAACAATTTACGCATGTTGGAAACTATCCAAATCGAAAAAAGAATTGAGAGTTTTTATGTCAAAGGAAGATCCACAAAACGAAAATAGTCAGGCAATTCCTACCAGAAAACAGTATCGGCGGCGCCAACGTCGTGAAGCGTTACTAAGCAAACTGCACTTGCAGGGGGCCCAATCGGAAGTCTCTTCAATGGCCGATTCGACAGCCACAGTTAGCTCTCAGAATGAATCAGTTACTGCCTCTGCGACGAGTCACATTGCTGACAGTGAGATGGTGGCTGATTCGACTGCTGCAGTATCGAATATTACACAGTTAAAGTCGAGCGCACAGGACAGACATGTTACTGACAGTGCTCAATCTGAAATTGTTGAAGAAAGTACAAGCGCAACGCCCGAGGTGGAAGCCAAATCGCAATCGCAGGCCCAATCAGAGACTGAGCTTGAACGGGAAGTTGAGAAAGAAGAAAAGCCACTGCACTTAGTTTCTAGTCGTTGGACGGCTTATTCCGATTCATCAGCAGAGTCCACAATGTCTATGCCTAATACTGATGAAAATAAAGCTGAATCTTCCGAAGCGGTGCCTTTAGAACGGACCATTCCAGTTACCCATGAAGAAACGACATCTGCCCAAGCAAAAGCTGATAATAGTGACAGCGAAGACTTGGGTGAGATTGTTGAACATCCGGGCTTTGAATCAGGGGCCGTATCCGATCAAGAGCAAATTCTACGTGGTACCGGGTGGATGACGGCAGCCAGCATCACATCGCGGGTATTAGGTGCGTTGTACATTATCCCGTGGGTCGTTTGGTTCGGGACCTTTTATAATCAAGCCAATGCGCTTTTTTCAAAGGGATACAACGTTTATTCCATAGTTTTAATGATTTCAACTGCTGGGATTCCAGCAGCTATTTCTAAGCTGATTGCCCATTACAACGCGCTAAATGAGTATGGCGTGGGTTTCCGTTTGTTCAAACGCGGGTTATTGCTATCCTTAATCACTGGATTGGTAGCGGCTGTCCTGTTGTGGTTCATGTCACCGATGCAGTCGTTGACTACCGGTGATCCAAACGTTATTCCGGTTCTTCGCTCACTCACTTTGGCAGTGTTTGTCTTTCCAACGTTATCCATGATGCGGGGGATGTTCCAGGGTTATCACATGATGGCACCTAGTGCGATCTCACAGTTCGTCGAACAAGTTGTCCGAATTATTTACATGTTGCTGACTGCTTTTCTGATTATGCGGGTTGGCACGGCACCAGCTCACAATTGGCCACGGGCTGTTGTTCAATCAACGTTTGCCGCCGGTTTGGGAGCTGTTGCCGGCGTGGCTGTGTTGGTCTATGAAATGTGGCGTTATCGTCAATATTTCCGTAATAAGATTGAAAACGCAAAGGGTGGGTTGGCCATCACGACTGGTCAACTATTGAAGCAAATCATCTGGCAGGCGATTCCGTTTACCATTGTGCCGAGTGCCATTGCGATCTATCAGTTATTTGATCAAGTCACGTTCTTTAGAATCATGCATGTGACTTCAAACTTAAGCTATGCCGTTCAAAACACGCTGTATGCTTACTTTGACTTCAATGCCAACAAAATTATTATGATTACGGTATCGCTAGCGTCTGCGTTAGCGGCCACTGCAATCCCGATGTTAACTGAGGCTCATACATTGAAGGATGGTGCTTCAACGAGTCGTCAAATTAACTTCACATTAGAGCTGTTTAGTTTCATCATGATTCCGTCTGCTTTGGGAATGGCGGCAATTTCTGTGCCACTTTATACATTTTTCTATCACTACTCACTGGCTGGCTCATTAATCCTCGAATTTTCATCGTACCTGTCCGTTTTGTTTGGCCTGTTCACGGTGCTGTCAACGATTATGCAAGGGGTCGATCAAAACAAAGCAGTGATTTGGTATATGCTGATTGGTCTGATTGTTAAGATGGCGTTGCAGTTCCCGTTGGTAGCGATAGCACAACCATTAGGGCCGTTAGCGGCAACGTTAATTGGGTTTACCGTTTCCAGCGTGCTGATTTTGCGTAATTTAAATCAACATTTTGAGATAGATTGGGATGGCTTGTTGCATCGACTCAATCAAATTATTGTGTTCTCACTGGTCACGTTCATTGTGGCGCGGTTGTCTGTTTGGGGCCTTGATCACGTCGTGAACACCCAGTTTAAAGTAACGGCGTTCATTGAACTGCTGATTTCTGTTGTTCTCGGTGGTGGCGCGTACGCCTACCTTAGTCTGCGGTTTAGACTGGCAGATAAGATGCTTGGTAGTCGAGTGGAACGGGTTCGCGCGCGTTTTCACATTAAATAATTGATAGTTTCGGAGGTAACACTGTGTCCAAAGGCATTCGCTTAGATAAATATTTAAAGGAAATGCGGGTGGCGACGCGAAGTGAAGCGCATACGCTCATTCGTGATGGTCATGTGAACGTTAATGGTGTTGTCGCGAAGCAAGGACGTCAGTCAATCGATCCGGATCAGGATACTGTTTTAGTCGGTGGACAACCTGTTGTTTACCAACGGTATTTTTACTTTCTGTTGAATAAACCTGTCGCAGTGGTTACAGCGACCACAGATAAGACTGCGCAAACAGTGATGGATCTGTTTAATAAGGCCGATTATCGTGATGATCTATTTCCGGTCGGACGTTTGGATAAAGATACAACTGGGGCATTGCTGATCACGAATAACGGTGAGCTAGGGCATCGGTTGACCAATCCCAAACATCACGTGACGAAAGTTTATCAGACCATTGTAACTGGGACACTGACTGAAGATGATGTTGCGCAAGTTGCGGCTGGCATCACGTTAAAAGATGGTACGGTGTTGAAACCGGCTGATATGAAATTGGACGCGTATGACCCAGTGTTGGATCAAACAACGATTCAGCTTACCTTGACAGAAGGTAAGTACCATCAGGTCAAACGGATGGTTGGTAGCTTTGGACAACGGGTCGTGCGGCTGGAACGCTTATCATTTGGGCCGCTTAAGCTGTCCACTGGCTTGTTGCCAGGTCATTATCGGGCACTATCAGAGGAAGAAGTTAACGCGCTTAAGGTAGCGGCTGACCTCACTCAGGATTAAAACAATAAAAAATGAGCATCACTTTGACCTGCCAAAAATTGGCGGTTGAGTGATGCTCATTTTTACATTTTAGTAGATTGGGGTAACGAATATTGTTTCATATACCAAGGAATTTCTTCGCTGATTTGTGTCGGTAGAACGACGTATGCATTGTGCGCTAAATCGTCAGCAATCTGGCTGTGAATATAAACGGCTGACAGGACGGCGTTCAACTGGTCCGCAAACTGAGCAGTAAAGCCACCGACCATGCCAGCCAGAGTGTCGCCCATTCCGCCAGTGGCCATTGCAGGCGTGCCGCCAGGATTTTCAAAAATTTGGTGGTCTGCGTAGACTTGAGTATGATGTTTTTTAAGGACAACAATGCCACCAAGTTTTGCGACAGCTTGTTGATTATTGTCTGGTGTTTGATCCTTGATTGCGATACCGGATAACCGTTGCCATTCCATTTCGTGAGGGGTGAACACAAGTTTAGCGTTTGGCAATGGCAGATCGTGTTTGGCCACTAAATCGATGGCAGAACCGTCAATTGTGAGCGATTGTTGTGGTTGAACGGTCGCAAACACGCGTCTAAGGGCAGTTAACCCTGCTTCATCTGAACCGAGTCCAGGGCCGACAACGATACTGTTGGCGCTACTGATCAATTCAGTTAGGGTTGCCTCATCGTGAAAATCGGTCACCATTGCTTCCGGCATACGGGCGTGTAACGCTGTGATATTAACTGGATCGGTCAGTGTTGTGGTCAAGCCAGCGCCGGAATAGATGCCAGCAGTTGTCGCCATGATGATGGCACCACCAAATTGAGCATTACCGCCGACTAAAGTTAGCCTGCCATACGTGCCCTTATGGCTATTTTCAGGACGTGGCCGAATTGTTTGACGTAAAATTGTTTCTGTTATTGGTTGAATGGACATAAGCAACCTCCTTGGTCCGCTTTCATAAAGTATAGCATGTCCTGACAAAACAGCGGGCTAAAACAGGAGCCGTAAGAGGGTGGATATGCTAGACTATAACTAGTGTTTCAACCTTAATGAAGAAACGGAGAGACGATGCATGACTGATTGGAAAGCAGAAGTTGATAAACGAAAAGCGGATCTAATGACGGATCTGCAAACGATGTTGGAGGTGCCCAGCGTTCGTGATGACAGCAAAGCCACTGATGATGCTCCTTTAGGTCCTGGTCCTAAGGCCGGCTTGGAAACGTTCTTGGGCATTGCTAAACGTGACGGCTTCCGCGTTAAGAATATTGATAACGTTGTTGGTTACGTTGAACTTGGTGATCCTGATGCAAAAGAAACATTGGCCGTTTTGGCACACGTGGACGAAATGCCTGCTGGAACAGGTTGGGATACTGATCCATTCACACCAACCATAAAAGACGGCAAGTTATTCGCCCGTGGTGCGTCTGACGACAAGGGACCCGGGATGGCCGCTTACTACGGTCTGAAGATTGTTTCTGAATTAGGTTTACCACTCAAACGTAAAATTCGTTTCATTGTCGGCACAGACGAAGAATCAGATTGGACGGGGATGACCCGTTACTTTGAAGTTGAACCAGCGCCAACACTTGGTTTTTCTCCTGATGCAGAATTCCCAATTATCAACGGTGAAAAAGGGAACATCACGCTGAAAGCTAGTTTTGATGGCGATCAAAATGCGGATACAGTGAACACGTTAGTTTCGTTTGCCTCTGGTGAACGTGATAACATGGTGCCTGCTGAAGCTGATGCTGTTGTGACCAGCAGTGACAATGAAGCATTTGTTGCTGCTTTCACTGCCTTTTTGGATAAAGCACCAGTTACCGGTGAAGTCACCACTGATGGCGATGGTATTCATTTGCATGTTGATGGGAAAGCCTCACATGGCGCATGGCCTGAAAACGGGATCAATGCCGGGACTTATCTAGGTGCCTTCTTAGCAACGCAAACATTTGATGGCGCGGCAGCTAACTTCGTTCAATTTATTGCAGATGATGTTCACGACGACACTGTTGGCGCGCATTTAGGCGTTAAGATTACTGATGACGTGATGGGTGCGTTGTCCATGAATATTGGGATTATGAACTTTAAAGATAGTCATGGTGAAGTAACCCTTAACTTCCGTTATCCAAAGAATACGTCTGCAGAAGAAATCACGGCTGCTGTTGTCAAAGGTGCCGAAATGCATCATGGAACGGCGGTTGCAGGACGCGCGATGGAACCACATTACGTTTCTCCCGAAGATCCCATTGTAAAGACGTTGCTCAACGTTTACCATGATCAAACTGGCCTGCCAGCTAAAGAAGAAGTTGTTGGTGGTGATACTTATGGCCGTTTGATGAAACGTGGGGTAGCGTTTGGGGCGATGTTCCCAGGCGTTCAAGACACGATGCATCAGCCAAATGAATTTATTCCGGTTGAAGATATCTACCGTGCTTCAGCGATTTACGCGCAATCAATTGCTGAATTGGCCGCCCAAACGGATGACTAGTTAGCGTTTCACATAAGTAATAAAAATACCGACCAGAAAATTGAAATCTTTCTGGTCGGTATTTTGGTTTAATTGCGGATACTCTTCAAATGTTCGTCGATTTCGCCAAGAACTTCGGTGACATTTTTAGGATCTTCAAGATTGTATTTTTGTAAGTCAACTTTCATTTTTGGAGAGGCGTCGTAATCGCGATACCATTCCTTGTAAGCTGACCACATTTTATAGTAGTAGTCACGCAGGGCAGGGTCATTGTCGAATTGTTCATAGTCACGACCACGTTTTTTGATTCGGTACAGGATGGTTTCAAAATCAGTTTCTGAGTAGACCATCAAATCAGGCGCTTTTTTAGGCAATTCCTGAAGTTCATTCATCATGTTGTCTAAAAGGTTGAGGTACACTTCGAGTTCAGTGTCTGAAATGTTACCTTCCTTGTTATTTTCTTTGGTGAACAAGGCATCTTCATAAATGGAGCGATCCAGCACATTGTTATCATCTGCCAATGCCTTTTTGATCATTGAAAAACGTTTGTTCAAAAAGAAAATCTGTAATAGGAACCCGTATTGTTTAGGATCCTTGTAGTAAAGCGGCAACACTGGGTTGTTACCAACGGGTTCAAAGAACGCCTTGGTATGTAAGTGGTCTGCGATTAAGCCTGTAAGAGTTGTTTTACCAACCCCAATCATTCCTGCGGTAATTATCACCATGGATATCTCCTCGCTCAAGTTTTTTAGCGCTACAACATATGTTACAACATTTTGGCTTGTCATACTGCATCTATTGCAAACAACTTAGTCAATTGTAACCATCAAAAAGCGCCGAGCTGTGAACTCGACGCCATAAAAAAATTTAGGCTTGTGGTCCTTCATCATGATTGTTTGATGCCTTAAGCTCATCACGAATTTCCATCAGTAGGTGTTCAGTCTTGGTTTCTTTCGGTGTAACTTCCTTCCGTGGCATGATCTTATTGATTGCTTTAACCAATAAGAACACGACAAATGCGGTGATTAAGAAGGAAATAACTGAATTAATGAAACTGCCGTACTTGAACTTGGCGGAGCCAACCGTGTAGGCCATTTTTGAAAAATCGATGCCACCGATGAAAATCCCGATTAACGGATTGATTAAGGTGCTAACCAGTGATTTAACAATTGCCGTAAAAGCAGATCCGATAATGACCCCAACAGCTAAATCAATCACGTTTCCACGCGTGATAAATGCTTTAAACTCTTTCCACATGTGTCTCTTCCTCCGTATATGTAAATTGCAATAACAAACGCTAATTCATATTTTAGCGAACATTTTGCGTGCATAAAAGAGGTGTTGCCACATACGATAAAATAAATTTTAGAAAATTAATTGTGTAAACTCAAGCGTTGACGATATGCTTAGGCTGTTCACCATGTTCGACTGCAATGACGTTTTCTGCCACGATGGTTGCCATGGCATCCCGGGCTTCAACCGTTGCATTACCGATATGTGGTGTCAAAGTGACATTGTCCAATGCTTTATAACCCTCAGCAACCTTAGGTTCATTTTCGTAGACGTCCAGGGCAGCTCCGGCAATTTGGTGTTGTTGTAATGCTTTAAGCAGGGCGGCCTCGTCGATGATGGGACCACGAGCAGCATTAATGAGCACGGCGCTAGGTTTCATTTGTGAAATGGCAGTCGCATCAATAAGGTGATGCGTATTGTCGGTCAATGGTGCATGGATGGTGACGACATCCGATTGGCTCAACAATTCTGGCATAGTAACGTAGGTTGCGTTTAAGGCCAATTCCTGGTCATTTGCCAGTGGGTGGCGCTGTGTGTAAATAATATGCATGCCAAATGCGTTTAAGCGTGTTGCGACAGCTTGACCAATGCCGCCCATCCCGATAATACCAACGGTCTTTTGATTCAGTTCATGACCAAGGAAAAAGCGTGGTGCCCAGCCAGAGAAGCCGGTTGTCCGCATCAAACGATCACCCTCAGCGACGCGACGTAGGGTGCTTAGAATCAGGGCAACAGTCAATTCTGCCGTTGAAATGGTGGAGACAACTGGGGTGTTAGTGACAGGAATATGACGCTGTTTTGCCGCCTGAACATCGATGTTGTTGAAACCGGCACCGTAGTTAGCAATTAACTTTAGCTTGGGAGCTGCCTGGATTAAATCAGCGTCGACCATTGTAGACAGTGAGGTAATTAAATAATCTGCCGTCTCGAGGTTCTTTGCTAGTGTTTCCCGATCAACGAGTCCTTTGCCGTCATAACTGTTAACGGTTAAACCAGCCTCAGTCAACATTTGCTGGGCCTTGTCAGGAAATTGAGCTGATAAATAAACGTTTGCCATGTCATAGACTTCCTTCTATACAAATATAGTGAATCATACCAACTCCATCTTACACCGTTTAGAAATCGTTTACATGATTGTCAAACCGCCTTTTTTTCGGTATGGTAGTGACAGAAGTAATACTCGTCGCTAACTTTCATTTTATCTCATGACAGTAGCGGGTGAGTGTACGTTTAAGAAGAGCGATGGGCAGACTTGACGTACTAAAGTGATGACCTATCTGATGGGAGACATACTGTGATTAAAATTATTGCGAGTGATTTGGATGAAACATTATTGGATACGGATGGTTCATTAAATCAGAAAAACATTGACGCCATCAAAGCTGCTACTAAGGCCGGCGTTTATTTTGTACCAAATTCAGGTCGCGGTTATGAATCCTTCGAGGATAATTTAGTTGATCTCGGACTAGCACAACAGCCGCACCAATATAAAATTTCTTATAATGGAGCCGCCATTTTGGAAAATGCACATGACCGTGTGATTGCGACTAATGGCATTCCCTTTAACTTAGCAAAGGGCGTATTTGATGCCGGCCGGACGTTTGATCACGTCAGTTGTCATGTTTACTTATTAGATCAGCTCTATATTTATCACCAAACACCAACGGATGCTGCTTATATGGCGTCACGCCAAGTTCCGTTTACCAAATTAGAACAGCCAGACATCAACTTTTTGAAGAATCGCCCAATTATGAAGGTGATTTTTGAAACACCGGATGTTAAGCGTCAGCACGAACTGGCAGATCACGTTATGGCCACTTATGGTGATGGCGTGGATGTGACCTTTTCGTCTGGTCGCTACATTGAGTTCAACAAGAAAGGCGTGAACAAGGGCCGCGCATTGTTGCAACTAGCCGATTTACTGGGTGTAGATCATGAAGATACGATGGCTGTCGGCGACAACTTTAATGATCTGCCGATGATCAAGGCGGCTGGTGTTGGTGTCGCGGTGGCCAATGCTGTTCCAGAAGTTGCCAAACAGGCTGATGTACAAACTAAGGCCACTAACGATGACGGCGCGATTGCCGAATTGGTTAATGAGTATGTACTGAAGGGATAATGTGAATGACGGATATTGAGACACAACTGGCTACGGCCCAAGACCGCGGTTTATTAATTGCGATTTATAATTTTATGGATGAGGAAACCTTCTCTGTCGGTTACGTGATGGCTCAAGATGCGACTTCGGTGTGTTTGCGGGTAATTGATCCTAACGGTGCTGTAAACGGCATACAGATCATTCAGAAGGCATTTATTACTAAGATATTGCTCCGTTCCGATTATTTGCGGAGCACGGAAGTTTGGCAACAAACGGCCATCGCTCAACATCGTGAAGACCCGTGGCGGATTGCACAGTGGGCAGATACATTGACACTAAATCCCGATCATTTACTGGCCTCGGCGTTGCAAACTTCACTTAAACACAAGTGGATCATTAACCTTGGGACGTTACGTCAAATTGATGATGAGACGGCAGAGGACGCGGATTTCACTGGTTTCTTAGGTGATTTTGTTGGTGACACATTGGCCCTTAATTATTTGAACCCGTGGGATTTAAGTGACGCCTGGCAGTTGGACATGAAGTTGGATGAAATTAATTATATCCGCATTGGTGCAGGCGTTTGCGTGAATATGCAGGCACTGTTCGAAGCGTATACGGACGAGCGTTTTTAACAACCGTCTTGAATATAAAACAATCTTTTAAACTGAAAATAGGGCTTGCCGTCATTCTTGAGGTCGTGTAAACTAGTATCTTGTTGAAGGGAATAACTTTAACATGCCCCTGTGGCGGAATTGGCAGACGCGCAGCGTTCAGGTCGCTGTTCACCTTGGTGAGTACTGGTTCGAATCCAGCCAGGGGCATAAGAAAACATTCAGTTATAAGAAGACCGTTTCTATGTGCTAATTTATTGGCATACAGAAACGGTCTTTTTATGCAGAAAGCAGTGTGTTATGAAATCTAAAAGCAGAATTTTTAGTCAATTTTATCAGCTATTCATCATTGTTTTGGCGGTTATTTCTGTGGTGTTAACGCTCTTTGATCTTACTGGCGAAATTAATTTATCTTTGGCACCATATTCGATTGTTGATGCCGCCATTTGGTGTATTTTTGTTGTTGATTATATCGTTGGTCTTTTCAGTGCAAAATCTAAGCAACAGTATTTCAAAACGCATGTAATGGATCTACTTGCGATTATTCCCGTTAATGCTGTGTTTAATCTGTTTCGTTTTGCCCGCATTTTTAGGATAATTCGTTTATTACGAATATTTCGAATGGCTGGTATTATTGGCAAACTGCAGGATAAGCTTAGGAATTTCTTGCAAACAAATGGATTCATTTATTTGCTTTATGCCAGCATTGCGATTTTGCTCGTTGCGGCCTCAGTGTACGCTACTGTTGAAAAGATTTCCTTTGGCAATGCGTTATGGTGGGCGATTACGACCGCTACAACAGTAGGATACGGTGATATTTCCCCGCATACTGTCATTGGCAAAATTGTGGCAATCACATTAATGCTGATTGGAGTCGGTTTTGTTGGCATGCTGACCAGCACGTTGACGACTTATTTCACTAAAAAGAGTCAGCGTAAAACAGCAGTCTCGAATGATGAACTGTTACAGGAAATTAAGCAGTTGCATGAAGAAAACCAGTTAATGCAACAAGAAATCAGAGAATTAAATACGTTTATCAAGCGTGAGGACTAATTAAGGATTACATAGATAATTGATGCAATCCTTTTTATTTTTCCAAAAGAACAAGGCTAAACGTTGGTGATAGTGAATTCAAAACGATTTTTTTACGCAGAAATAGTGAGAAACGATTTTTTAAATGATATTGTGTTGACTTTTATATTATACGACATATAATATAGTCACAAACAAAGTAGGAGACCAAATATGTTTAAAAGACACAACGCTTCAGTTAGGAGGCCAGGCTCATGAGCATTCAAGTTAGCACAGAGTTGCTAGACGGGATGGTGCTTGCGTTGCTGGATCGAGAAGATCTATACGGTTACGCGTTAACGCAACACATCCAATCATCAATCACAGTTTCTGAATCAACCATGTATCCAGTGCTCCGTCGGTTAAAAAAGGAAGCGTGGTTGACGACGTATGATCAACCATTTCAAGGCCGCAATCGACGGTACTATAAAATCACGACAACCGGTAAGAAACGGTTAAAAGAGATTCTGCATGAGTGGGATGCCTATAAAGACAGCCTAGACGGTATTTTTAATCCACCAGCGCACATGCAAAACAAAACGGAGGGGACAACTGATGACAACTGACGCCTACTTAAAAGAATTACAACGACGCTTGCACGGTTTAAGTGATAGCGAGCGTTCAGATGTAATGGATTTTTATACCGAATATGTGGAGGACGCTAACTTGACATCGGGGGATGCCATCGTTAGTAAATTGGGAACACCAAAACAACTGGCTCGCAAAGTACTCGCCGATTACTCCATTAAGGAAAATGAGACAGCTGAACAAAAGGGTGAGCGACGCACACCACGTTCCAATGCCAACATGGTATGGATGATTATTTTGGCGATTCTGTCAACGCCGGTGACCATTCCAGCAGCCATTGCAATCGTTGCTGTGCTGTTCGCCGTAGTCGTCGTCATGGTTGCACTCATTGGGTCCGGAATTGTTGTAGCGGTGGCCTTAGTTGGTGGAGCTATTGCGGTCGCTGGCGTCTCACTGTACACCGGCGCCTACATGGTCTTTACAAACTTCTTTGTCGGCATTGCCTATTTGGGAGTTGGCCTGACTGGTGTTGGTGTCATCCTGATTTTGATCCCATTATGCTATTACATCATTCGTTTCCTGATCCAGATTTCTGCAAACTTTATTCGCTTCTTGTACCGTAAATTTTCAAACCGGCGTCAACAGCCGAAGGGGGATCATTAATCATGAAGAGAACTTTAAAAATTGGCATCGCAGTGCTCATCGTTGGTTTGATCATGGTTGCTGCCGGTGCTTTTACCCACAGTTTTAAAGACGTTACGTTTAGTCATCATGGACGACCAGAACTAAGAACGACGCAAACAGTCAGCAAGAAAGTGAAGGATTTTGACGCGATAAGCGTCGACTTGAAAAGCGATCAGATTCGTATCAAGGAAGGCGACACCGCTCGTGTCCAAGTTAGCAGTACTAAAGAAGCCATGCCAACAGTTAGATCGGTGGGGCACAAACTGGTTATCGAACAAAAACGTGCAGACAATTCGATGACCGGCTGGAGTTTTGGTGACAATCCTGAAGGTACGTTTGGTTTTGGAACATTCTATGAGTCTAAACACCCCGACCGGACTGTTGTTGTGACAGTTCCACGGGGGACTAAGCTCAACAATATTA
The DNA here is from genome assembly GCF_009864005.1 of Furfurilactobacillus milii. Classification (GTDB taxonomy): domain Bacteria; phylum Bacillota; class Bacilli; order Lactobacillales; family Lactobacillaceae; genus Furfurilactobacillus; species Furfurilactobacillus rossiae_B. The sequence continues at coordinate 513,290 of NZ_WEZQ01000005.1, read as the reverse complement.
GTATTAAAGAACGTCAAGGCGCCATTCGGATTACTGATGTTTCAGCAGATACAGTCAGTATCAGCGCCCATGATGACGTGATGCTTGAACACATGGCGGTTACACAGCCCCTTAAGGTTAACAGTCACGACGGAAATCTTTATGTGACCGGAATGACACTAAACACACCATCCATTAAAACTGATGACGGTGCGGTTAGCCTGCGAGATGTCCAGCTGAACCAAGGTTCCATTCAACTGACTGACGGTACGTTCAACATGACAAATGGTGGGTTTACCGGTGCCGTTAACGTAACTAACGATGACGGCGATAATGAGATTGTTAACGCTGATCGGAATAAGGGTTACGTTCTTCATGGCGACGATGAGAATAAGTTGTTTGAGCAACACAATGAAGATGGCGGCACGTTGCAACAAAATGAAACGGTGCCAGACATTATGCACTTAACTACCAATGACGGTAAAAATTCCGTACAATGAAATTAACGATAATCAAACGAATAACGGGGAGGATGATTAACGATGAAAAAGAAATTAACGAAGTCTAACGATAAGGTTCTGGCGGGGGTCTTTGGTGGTATTGCCGAGTACTTTGGCTGGGACATCGCCTTGACACGGGTGATCGGTGGTATTCTGATTGCCGTTTCGTTTGGCCCTGGGATTGTTGCGTATGCGATTGCAGCGCTGGTTATGCCCGACGCTGAGGGACATCATTTCTCAGCGGATGCATCTTATGAACGAACAGAGGACGATCATCGTAATTCATTCGATGGTGAGTTCACAGATCCAGAAAGTAAACAGAAACACGATGATCAATAATTAATTGTCATCGTATAAAAAAGGCCGTTAGCGCTTGACGAATTGTCAGGTGTTAGCGGTCTCTTTTAATAATGTGAATTTAATGCATCATGCTGAGAAGTTGCGTAATCGCAACTGCGTTAATCATGAAATGGACCATGACGGAATTAAATTGTTTGTGTGTTTTTTGGTATGTAAACGCTAATATGGCGCCCATCATAAAGTAGAGTAGAAAACTGATTGGATTGCCGGAAATGTGGCCACTGGAGAATAACACGCCAGATAGTAACACTTTAGCCCACAGGTTATTTCGTTTGAAAAAAATGTTGGTGATGACACCGCGAAAGACGAGTTCCTCTAAAAAAGGTGTTAACAATACGGCAGATACGCCGAAACCAACCATAGCCACCGGACTTGTTTTCATAATGGAACTGATGGCCTGATTATTTTCAGTCGATTGCGTGTGGTACAGTACCTGTTGAAGCCGCATTAATATAGCTTCACTAAAGATGATGGCCAGATAGGCCAAGATCGCAACCCCAATGTCTCTCAGCTTAAAATCATGGAATAACCGTTCACCAGACCAATGGCGAAAGCGACGGTAGGCGATCCAAATGCAGAGCAGGAAGGAACCCCAGAAGGCAGTGAGGAGAATGTACCCGCTAGCGTTGGCAAACGTTGTTTTACTGGCAAAGGCCAAGATGGTAGGTGGCAGTTGAACCATAATCCAAAGTGATGCCACTTCCAAAACGCGCGGCAACCATGAAAATAAAAACGGTCGATTATCGTTTGTCATTGGGACCTCCATCTTTTGTTTGCTGTAAACGTAGTTGCCAGACCTTGATGAGGGTCACCAATACGGTTGTTAAGATGAACGCACCAATCCACAAGGCGAAGAGGGTGACGCCGGTTAGGTGTTGCGCTTCAGTGAGCCACACAACGCCGCCGAAGATGACAATGGCAAGTACGATAATGCTGCTGGACAGAATTCTTTGCATAGCAAACTCCTCGAGTTAAGATGGTCCAATTGTATCACAGTGGTGATTTGAACATCATGGAAACATGGCTAAGACATAGTTCGCCGGTTTAACAGCATTTTCACGGCTTTGTTTAATGTTGCCGCCCTCCAGCTGACTATGTGGACCATGCATGTTAAATCGTTCTTACTAGCAATTTTAATCAGAAAAAATATGTAAGCTTAAAAAAGCGGGCAGCCTAATGAGTGCTAGACTGTCCGCCGAGTACGATGTGAAGGATACTGCCCGCTACTTTGCCAACCCATTGCATTGGCCTGCATCCTACCTAAGCAAGACATGAACCGTTGCGCCAGCTCGGTTTAGAACGGGTCCGCCATGTGGTGGTCGATCTTTTGTCAAACGACTCAACCGGCTTTCATCACTTGGTGTTCCTTCTTGAGGTTAGTGTAATCTAGTTTGGAGAAGAAGGGCGATTAATGTGCCTGTGGAATCAGGTGAATTATGAGGGAGAGGTACTGAATTGCTAGATTGCGCGTTTGACTACTTGATAATGGTTTAGCTTTTATCTTCCAGATGCGTTGACGCTCTTCCGCTCTACATAGCGATAACGCGCTCCAGCCCGCTCCTAGGGGCTTGTCATAAACGTGTTCACGCCCCACAAGCCTGCGCATAACCCAAATTGGCTGCTGTAAAGGCAAAGAGCGCCCTCACAACAGCCAATTTATGTTATTGCTTGGCTTGCAATCAGGGGCGTTCACACGCTCACAAAAAAACCGCCACAACTTTCGCTGTGGCGGCACGGAAGGACAAATCCTGATCAGCAAGTGGTTTTGCCGCCCGCTGATGAACGAACGTGTTTTAACATCGTGAGAGCCTCAGCGACCTTCACCATGGCTCATTAGTAGTGGCCTTTCAGCACGATGGTTGTCAACGACATGAACCGTGCGCCGATTCACGTGACGTTTGAAACCCTTGACCATCACAGCAGGGATAGGGACAACAATCGGATTAACCGTTTGATTTAGACAACGAGCACGTTCCAGGACTGCGACCAACCAAGCTCGCTTGAAACGAGGCACTGTTGATCTGCGCTAACTTCCGCTCAGGATGGCGGTATCAACGATTGTGATGTGACACATCGCCGTTGACGGTCAAAATTAAAAATTCCGACATGACCGCGAATCCTCTGTGAAAGCCTTGTTCCTTCTGATGGTTATAGTATATCGTCATTTAGAAAAGCACACGCAAAATAGCGATAAAATAAGGCCGAATGATGTCACTTTTGTTGGGCTTGATTGCTAACTTGTTAAACAAACAATGGCGACCTAACGGTGATAAAACAAACTGCACCACACTAAGATGGTGCATGTGATAAGATGAGACTTGATATTCACACAGACGATCGTTGGTTCATGATTATATATTGGACCGAGTATTAATTAAGGACGTGACTAATTTAATGGGTAAAATTCGTATCAATAATATGCAATTTCATACGTATAATGGTGTTTTTCCGGAAGAAAAGAAACTGGGCCAACGGCTGGAAATGGACGTTGAACTGAACTATCCAATTGAGACAAAAGTGCATGATGATGACCTAACAACGACCATTCATTACGGACACGTCTATGACGATATTGAATCGTTCGTTTCGAATCATTCCTATGACTTAATTGAATCGTTGGCTAACAACACGTTGACGATGCTTCAGGAAAAGTATCCCGAAGCTACCGGCGTTACACTCCGCGTGCGCAAATATTCGGTCCCAATTGCCGGAATTTTTGATAACGTTGAAATTGAAGTGGCTGGTGGTGATGCGCAGTGACCATGGCTTATTTAAGTTTGGGATCGAACGTTGGTAACCGACGCAAACACTTATTGTATGCGTTAGCGCAATTGCGCGCGGATCACGCGACTGTCTCAATGAAAACGGCTCATTTTTATATCACTGAACCCGTTGGCGGCGTGGTTCAAGACAATTTCCTGAATACTGCGGTTGCCATTGACACCAAACGGTCGGCAGAATCTTTGCTGGCATTGGTTCATCAAATCGAACAAGCACAGCACCGTCATCGTTTCATCCATTGGGGACCACGCACAATGGATCTAGATATCATCTTTTATGGTGATGAACACATCAATACGAAAACGCTCACAGTGCCACATCCCGAAGCGCCAAATCGGCGGTTTGTGCTCGAACCGATTTTAGAAATTAGTGGGGATGATCGCGCAATTCAGAGACAGGTCAGTGATTGGTTAGCTGAAACGGACGATCATCAACAAATCAACAAATTATCGTAACACCTTTGAATTATTAGCATTGTTAGTCATTTGGCTAACAATCTTACATAAGTTCGTTATTTAGAAATTGTTTTAAAGGAGACACGCATTAATGACAGATGAACAACAAGCCACAATTGAAGGCGCTGTCCGCCAAATTTTAACTGCAGTAGGGGAAGATCCAGATCGGGCTGGCCTTGTCGAAACGCCGGCACGGGTGGCGCGTGCGTACGCCGAGATGTTTTCTTCGCTGGAACAACCGACATTTAAGGATTACAAGCTATTTCATGAAGAGGATAACGCCGACATGGTTGTCGTCGGTCAAATTCCGTTTTATTCGATGTGTGAGCATCATTTACTACCATTTTTTGGTCGTGTCAGTGTTGCCTATGTACCCACAAACGGGACTATTATCGGTCTTAGCAAGATTCCTCGGCTCGTTGATTATGTCAGCCGCCGACCAACAGTACAAGAAAACATTACGAACCAGGTAGCTGCTGAACTAGAAAAAATTTTGAAACCGGCTGGAGTGGCTGTGAGCGTTGCTGCGCGACACATGTGCATGGAAATGCGCGGTGTTAACAAGACGGGGTCTGTTACGCAGACAGCGACATATTTGGGTGAGTTTAAAACAAATAACGCATTACGCCAGGAATTTTTAATGAGGGCCGAACATGGCAACATTAACGTATGAGACATTAATTAATGAAATGAATCAAGCAATGCTTGCGGGCGACGAGGATCGTGTGCCGTTATTGCGCCAAGTACTAGCGGCGGTCGGACAACCCGATGCGCAAGCGCCGATTATTCATGTGGTTGGCACAAACGGCAAGGGATCTACCGTTACTTTGATGGCCGATACATTGATTGCTGCCGGTCATAAAGTCGGTGTGTTTACGAGTCCTGCCATTTCAGATCAGCGCGAGCAAATTGTGATTAATGGGCAGATGATTGGCAAAGAGATATTTGTCCGTTTGTATCAGACACTGTTGTCGACTGTCAAAAAGATTGTGCCGGACGACGCACCACTAACCATTTTTGAGTGGGAGGTTGTCATTGCGTTGACGTGGTTTGCTGAACAACACGTGGACTGGATGATTATCGAAGCTGGACTCGGTGGTTTGATGGACGCTACTAATGCGATTACATCCCCACGATTCAGTGTGTTTACGCACATTGCGTTGGATCATACCCGCATCTTAGGCGACACGATTGCAAAGATTGCACAAAATAAAGCGGGCATTATCAAACCGAACACGAAGGTAGTGATTGCGCCTAGTCAAAGTGATGATGCAAAACGGGTTATTGAACAAACGGCAGCGCGTGTTCACGTGCCAGTGATGCTAGCCAGTAAACAGACATGGTTTGACAATCCTCAATTTGGCTTGGACGGAACGACGGTGGACGTTCATTGGTCCAGCAAGTCGGTTTGGCATCACGTTCATCTTAATTTGGCTGGACAGCATCAATTAGCTAATGCGGCCACTGCACTGACGGTGCTAAAACAAGTCGCTGAACATGACAGCCGCATTGATGAAGATGCCGTGCGAACGGGCTTTAATCAGGCAGCTTTGCCTGGACGATTGACGACGTTAGCAGCAACCGATAAACATCCCCGATTGCTGGTCGATGGTGCTCATAATCCAGATGGGATTCAGTCGCTGATTCGGTTGTTAAAGCAGGTGGCGCCAACACGTCGGTTTACGTTTGTACTTGGCTTTTTAGCTGATAAAAACGTGGCGGGGATGTTGACAGAATTGCTGCCGTTGGCCAAGCAAGTTGTGTTAACGGTTCCAGATCAGCATCAGCGAGCACTACCGATTGATGCATTAACTGAGATGGTGGGTGATACATTGGCCAAACTACAGTTAAATGACGTAGCGGTGTTTTCAACGGCGACTGCGCGTGATGCTTTAGCTTGTTTGCGCAAACGAAACGTTGAACCACCAGTGATTGTGACGGGGAGCTTTTACCTTATCCGGGCGTTGCGGGAGGCTGGTTTAAATGACTAATCCACTATTTGTCGCAGCAACCAACAATCGACAAAAATTTGCCGAGTTGGCACGGACGTTTGCCTTTTTTGGTCAGACGATTCGCCCTTACTGGACTTATCTTGGTCGATTACAATTTCCCAAAGAAGGGACTGCTGATTTCAAAAACAATGCTGAAGGCAAGGCAACGTTTATTCAACAACGCTTGCCAGAAGCGACCGTCGTGGCCGATGACAGTGGCCTGTTTGTCGACGCATTGCCAGACCACTTTGGGGTGACAACGATGCGCGAACTGTCCGCCCATGCGCATGATGATGCGGCCATGAATCGTTACATTCTACGTTTATTAGGCACGCAAACGAACCGTCATGCAATGTTGACGACAACACTGACAGTACTTAGTCACGATGGTCAGTGGCTCACGGCGACAGGGCAGCGCCGGTTCCGGATTCCGTTTGTGCCAGTCGGCCAGTACAGTGTCGGCTTTGATCGGATTATGTGGGATTCTAAAACAGGACTGACGCTGGCTCAACTGCCGAATCAGGCGCGCATTCCGTTTACACCAAGGGGCATTGCAGTGCCTAAATTATTGACACAGTTGCGATAGTGGGAGGATACGACATGAAAGTTACAGAAATAAACGCTGACGACCTCAGTCAAACTAATGGTCTGGCCGAGGCTGCTTTGCTAGATGCCATCAAACATCAGCGTCAGCTGGCATTGATGTTTGAACTCGATAATGCGGATGATCGAACCAGACTGGTCAACTTGATGGGCAATCTTGATGCCGTAGTCACAGTGGCTGGTAATACTGTGCAAACATTGGTTAATGAGGCTGCTTTGCCAGTTTTGGAACAGCAATTAAGTCGTCAGTTTGATCATAATGTGCTGGCAAAAGGCGTCGCCGCGATTCGGCAGCAACATGAAATTCATTGGCAAGCAGGGCGTTTTGATTTTAATGTGACCGCCAAACCACTGATTTACGGAATTTTAAACGTCAGTCCTGATTCATTTTACGATGGTGGCCGCTACCATGATATGGATTCCGTGTTGAAACGGGCGGGTGAGTTTGCCCAAGCAGGTGTGCCCGTGGTTGAAATTGGTGGTCAGACGACGCGACCACACTTTACGGAGATTACGCCAGAAACTGAAATTCAACGGGTTATGCCTTATATTAAGGCCATTAAGGCGCAATATCCTGATTTGGGAATCGCGGTTGACACTTATAAGTTACCGGTGATGAAGGCGGTATTGGACGAAGGGGTTGATATCATTAATGACGTTAACGCCTTTACTGATAATCCTGAAAAACTGCCGCTACTCGCTTCGAGTAATGTTGGTTTGTTAACGATGCATGAAAGTCGTGCCCGCGAATACGATAATTTAACGACGGCAATGACAGATTTCTTTAAAACGAATTTGGATGCACTGAAACACGCTGGTATTGATGAACAGCGGATCGCTCTGGATGAAGGGATTGGGTACGCCAAAGTGGCTGATGGCTACCAGGATTTCACCATGATGCGCAATATCAACCAGTTTTTGCCGTTTGAACGACCGATCATGATTGCCATTTCGCGAAAGGGTTTTGGTCATAAACTGTTCGGTTTGGCAAAGGAAGATCGCCTATCCGTAACGTTGATTGCCGAGGCCTATATGTATTTGCACGGTGGTCGTATTCTGCGGGTTCACGATATCGAAGAAACTAAACAGTTAGTCACGTTACTGGACACGATTGAGGGCAGTTACTGGTTCCCAGACAGAACGGAAATGCATCAGTAGTTTTGACCGTTACCAATGTCATAACTGAAAATGAATACTTAAGGTTTAGTCAAAGCTTTAGTTGTTAAGAAAAATGGCGGCGTTGGTTGATAGTTCTGGTGTATACTGGATATTCAAGAAAGATAAAGGGAAGTTTGGGAACGCATGGCGAAATTACAATTATCAGCATCAGAAATTTTGACGATTTTACGTGAGCACCATTTGTTGACCAACGTGATAAATGCCAATGATCAGTTAGTAGTGACCGATGTCACATACGACTCACGAACGGCAAAGCCGAATGGCTTATTCTTCTGTAAGGGTAACTTCAAGCCGGAGTATTTAACTACGGCGGTCGATGCGGGTGTCACGGCCTATGTATCAGAAGTTGCGGCTAAAGAGTGCGAGGCCACTGGCTTTATCGTGGCGGATATTCAAAAAGCAATGTCACTGTTGAGCGCTGCTTTTTTTGGCTACCCACAAGATGATCTATTTATTGTGGCTTTCACTGGGACGAAGGGGAAAACAACCTCTGCTTACTTTACGCGAGGAATTCTGCAACAGACGACGAATAAACATACCGCATTATTTTCAACCATTGACCGGATTTCAGGACCAAAACCAGAGCAAGAATTTAAGTCTGATCTTACGACACCTGAATCACTCAATTTATTTCATGATATGCGTGAAGCCGTTGATTCTGGCATGACGACGCTGGTCATGGAAGTGTCTTCACAGGCGTACAAGAAGAACCGTGTGTATGGCTTGACGTATGATGTTGGGATCTTTTTAAACATCACGCCAGATCATATCGGGCGCAACGAGCACCCAACGTTTGCTGACTATTTGCACTGTAAATTACAGCTCTTAGTCAATTCTCGCCAGTGCATTATTAATGCAGAAACGGATCACTTAGAAGATATTTATATGGCTGCTAAGGCAACGACAGAACCTGAGGATATCTATCTGTATGCTCATGATGGCTACAAGCCAAGTATTGATGTGCCAATCGACTTCCGCTATCACAGCAATGAAGATACCCTGAAGGATGCTAAATTTACGGTGTCGCATACGGATCTAACGCCAGCCAAACTGAATTTGGATGGCGAGTATCAATTGGCATTGCCTGGTGATTACAATGAAAATAACGCGGTGGCATCAATCATTGCCGCTGGTCTAGCCGGAGCGACAGCTACCGAAGCCCAGCAAACATTACCGGATATCACGGTACCCGGTCGGTTTGAATCAGTTGCCACCAAGAATCACGGGATGGTGTTCGTTGATTATGCCCACAATTACGCATCCGTCAAAGCTTTGCTGTCGTTCTTACGGAAGCAGTATGCTGATAGCCGGATCATTGTGGTGGTTGGTAGCCCTGGTGATAAGGGAATTTCGCGTCGAGAAGGGTTTGGTAAAGCGTTGAACGAAGAGGCCGACGTAGCATACTTAACCGCTGATGATCCTGGTTTCGAAAATCCTGCTGACATTGCCCAACAGATTGATGAACATATTGATCACAACCGGGTTGATGTTCACGTTCAGATTGATCGACCAACTGCCATCCGTGAAGCTATTAGTGATAGTCATGCTGATGATGTGGTTGTGTTGGCAGCAAAGGGTGAGGATCCTTATCAAAAGATTCGCGGGGTAGACACACCATACCCGACTGACATGGCCGTTGCCAAACAAGTGATTGCGGATATTGAAGCGTAATATTATCTCGTTTGTAAGATTAGTATTGCTAAAGCTTGGGCCATTGTTGCCCATGGAAGATAAGATAGCGACAAAAAAGACAGCTCACTTCAAAAATGTGAGCTGTCTTTATATGCCATGACAAATGAAAATGAGCTTTCCATTTGTCATTGTCACGGTAAGGATTGTTTGTGTTCTGATGATTAGGCAGTCAAACTGTAAATGGTGTAGCCGAGGATAATGGTAGCGGCAAACAGCAAGCCGAGGACGACATACAGCCAGGGAGTGACGTGGGTTTCTTGCTTTCTAGCGAAGACGATTTCAACGACGCCAATAAGCAGAATTGCCAACGCACCTTTTAAAATCGTGAGGATGGGAACCGTTGACCAGGTCTTGGTTGCAGCAATGAAACCAGTGATAATCATCACCATGTAGAGTAGTCTGCTCCACATTAGCCACCATTTGACGCGCTTTTCTGTTTTACTGAACACGCCAGCGAGAACTGTCAGAATTAGTAAAATGGCAATCCAAAAATGACTGGCAATTAGAAAATTCATATTTTTTCCTTTCTGAATCAAGTTTTTTTGAGTGAATCAACTTGACATGAAACTGAAGCTATCTTAGCATTGTTAAACCGTGTCGTTAAGCGGTACAATCAATGTTTATACAGGCCTTAACATGCATCACAAAAATGAGCAGGTCTTACAATTTTAAGGAGGGGTCACGTGCACGATTTAACTGAGGGGAATCCAATCAAATTAATATTTTTGTTCACGATGCCCCTACTTATTGGGAATTTATTTCAACAATTATACAACATTTCAGATACGTTGGTCGTTGGTCAAACATTGGGCGTCAACGCATTGGCCGCAGTCGGTTCAACCGGATCCATTAGTTTTCTAATTATCGGGTTTGCCCAAGGACTGACGGCTGGCCTCTCGATTGTGACAGCGCAACGGTTTGGCGCACGGGACTTGAAGGGTGTTCGTGAAAGTTTTGCGGCAAGCATCTGGATCAGTTTGTTTGTAACCGTTGTTCTGACAGTACTCTCGTTGGCGTTTGTTCATCCCATTTTACATTTGATGCAGACACCAGCAGCAATTTATCACGATGCTCTAATTTTTATCTCCATTATTTTTGCTGGTATCTTTGCCTCCGTTGCTTTCAACCTGTTATCAAACATGATTCGTGGACTGGGTGATTCACGGACTCCGCTATACTTTTTGATCATTGGGACGGTCGTCAATGTTGTGTTGGAATTAGCGTTTATTCTAATTTTTCATATGGGCGTTGCTGGTGCAGGATTGGCCACAGTTATTTCTCAGGTTATTTCGGCCGGTTTATGTTTGATTTACATCTGGCGCCACGTACCATTGCTGCGGATCAACCGTCAGGACATGCGTGCAGGGGCTGGTCAGTTGTGGGAACATTTCGCAACGGGGTTACCGATGGGCTTTCAGATGTCAATAATCGCGATTGGTGCCATTGTTATGCAGGCGGCTTTAAACAGTTTAGGAACCGCTTCGGTTGCTTCTTCAACAGCGGCCAGCAAGATTGACCAAATTGCCACAATGCCGATGTCTTCGTTTGGCGTAACCATGGCGACGTTTGCGGCCCAAAACATTGGGGCAGGTAAGTATAACCGCATTATTAAAGGTGTTCGTCAGACGCTGATTTTATCCAGCTCATTTGCGATTGTGATTGGTGCGTTGGAAATTATCTTCGGTAAGGCGTTAGTGAGCCTCTTTATTAGTGGACATGACCCAGCTGTCATGAGGTTGTCGCAAACCTACTTCAACGTGATTGCCAGTTCATACGTGTTACTGGCCGTACTGTTCATTATTCGTAACACGTTACAGGGTGTTGGTCAGCAAGCAATGCCGACCTTTGCCGGCATTGCGGAACTCGTTATGCGTTCTTTCACGGCCTTTTTCCTAGTTGGCCCCTTAGGCTATGCTGGAGCTGTATCAGCGGAGCCATTGGCTTGGCTAGGATCCTGTATCGTTTTGATTCCGTCCTACCTGCGTGCTATTCGACAGTTGCATAATTTACAATACATGCATGATCAAAATGAGCAGGCTAAACAAGTGACGGCGGAATCCGGGACGGGTGATCACACAGAAATCAGTGTCCCAAATTCGACACAAGCCCCGCACGGGTTAAGTCGAGCTGGACAGCACAGTACGAAGCAGGATAGTTGAAGTTCGAAACATAAGACTTGAAATCCAGTTGTTTTTTTGATAACATACAAACTCGTATGCGTTGGGCATAAGACCAGAATAACCCGTTTACCTTCTTGCCGAAGAGAACGGGAATTGAGGTGAAATTAATGGCTGAATTACATGTTGGTGATGTTGTCACTGCGAAAAAGTTTGGACCGTTTGAACACAATTTCGGTGGCGAATTAGAAAAAGTTTATGAAAATTCGGCACTTGTATTGATTGATGATTACAATGACGCTGACAGCATGACTGTCAGTGAAATGAATCGTCGTGCCGTCGTTAAGAACGGTGATATTAAGGTCATTAAAGCTGCACCAGTACCAGAACCGGATCCGGATGAAGAAAATGCCGATGATGCGGAAGATGAGAAAAAATAATAACTGCTAGTTCGTGAGTTCGGTTAGCAGATAATTCAAAGTGATTCCTGTGGTGTATAATCCGCAGGAATCTTTTTTATAACCGGGTTCAAATATGAAAGTTTATTTTGAAGCGTAAAATTCTTTTTGAAAAAGTTTGCCTTATAGTTGCTCGAAGGGGGTAAAGTAGTAACAGTTAGTTACCTTCAATCGGCTGACCGAAGTTTTAAGAACTTGAACATGAAAGAAGCGAATCCTTTTTGAAAAATATTGATCAACAACAATACGTTGGTGAACGGCCATTATTCAATGCCGCTAATTTAAATATTACCAACACAACTTTTGCAGACGGGGAATCACCACTTAAAGAGGGCCATCACCTGACGCTAGAACACGATACGTTTGAATGGAAATATCCACTTTGGTACTGTACGGATGTCAGCGCAGTAAACACGACACTACTGGAAACGGCACGTTCAGGCATTTGGTATACGCACAACATTGATATGAAACAGTGTTTAATTGAGGCACCGAAAACATTTCGTCGTGCCAGTGGCATTCACTTGACCAATGTGCAGATGCCAATTGCTCAGGAAACATTGTGGAGCTGTGACGACATCACCTTGGATCATGTATCCGCTAAGGGCGATTATTTTGGCATGAACAGTCAAAACATCGTTGCCCATGATTTTCAATTGTCTGGTAACTATTCGTTTGACGGTGGACGGAATATTGAAATTCACAACGCCACGATGCTATCAAAAGACGCCTTTTGGAACTGTGAAAATGTGACCGTTTATGATTCCACCATCATCGGTGAATATCTAGGTTGGAATTCAAAGAACATTACGTTTATTAATTGTCGGATCGAAAGTGAACAAGGGCTTTGTTACATGGATAACTTGGTCATGAAGAACTGTTCACTGATCAAAACCAACTTGGCGTTCGAATATTCATCCGTTCACGCTGATATCACGACTAAAATTGACAGTGTCAAAAATCCTGTTAGCGGTGAAATTACAGCACCAGCTATTGGTGAGATTATCTTGCAGGAGGACCAAATCGATCCTAGCAAGACAACAATTACGGAAACTGGGGTGACAGTGAAATGACATACGACTTTACAACGGTTCCTAATCGACGCCACACGAATTCAGTAAAATGGGATGTGGCCGACAATGAGTTACCGATGTGGGTAGCTGACATGGATTTTCAAACGGCACCAGAAATCAAGGCAACGTTAGCTGATAAGGTTGCTAAGGGGATTTTTGGCTATTCCATCATTCCAGACAACTACTATCAGGTAGTGGCAGACTGGTGGCGCAAGCGTCATGGATTTGCTGTGCAAACGGACTGGATTTTATTCTGTAGCGGGGTTGTGCCAGCCATTTCGTCAACTGTTCGGCGGATGACGAATCCAGGTGAACAGGTTTTAGTCCAAGCACCTGTTTACAACATTTTCTATAATTCGATTATTAATAATGGTCGGCGTCAGATTTCCAGTGATTTGGTCTATGAAAACGGTCAGTACCATATTGATTTCGATGATTTGGAAGCCAAGTTGGCTGATCCATTAACGACGATGATGATTCTCTGTAATCCAGCTAACCCTGTTGGCAAAGTGTGGTCGCGGGAAACTTTGCAGCAGATTGGTGAATTGTGCTTGAAACACCATGTGCTAGTATTGTCGGATGAAATTCATTGTGATATTGTCACGGATCCAACTGTTCAGTACACACCGTTTGCATCGATCAGTAGCGATTTGGCCAACAATAGTATTACTTGTGTATCACCGACAAAGACGTTTAATTTGGCGGGTGTTCAAACATCGAGCATGATTATTCCTAATCCGGCCATTCGCGAACGGATTGATCGAGGCATTAATAACGATGAGATTGCTGAACCAAATATTTTTGCAATAGATGCTGCGGTAGCGGCCTTCACTAAGGGTGAACCGTGGTTAAACGAACTGTTAAAGCAATTAGCCGCGAACAAACGGTCAGTGACGACTTTTTTGAGTAATGAACTGCCAGAGGTAACAGTTGCCAGTGGTGCAGCGACTTACCTCATGTGGTTAGACGTGTCCGCCGTTACTAATGATTCGGTGGCACTTTGTAACTTTATTCGCCAAAAAACGGGATTATTCTTGTCTGATGGTGTGGAATATGGTGGCAATGGTAATTTATTTGTCCGGATGAATGTGGCTTGCCCTGACGCCGAACTACAAGATGGCTTAGGACGTCTGAAACGTGGTATTAAAGCTTTTTCAGTTCAAAAATAAATAAACGTGCTGCCATTAGATAGTTGCGATTATCTGAATGTTTCTTGAAAAAAGTGGTTGACACTAAATTTATTTCGCTGTATCTTGAATTCAACGTTAAGAAAACATTAGATAAACATTAAGCGTTGAAGAGAAGAGTAATCGCTCGACAGTTGATAAAGAGAACCCGGTTGGTGAGAAAGGGACAGCGACACAGTGATGAAGATGAGCTCTGAGCGATTCAGTCGGTTCACGCCGACTGAACGGTTGCAACCGTTAACTTGCCGGGTATCAACAGGTACCGTCGAGGCATCATTTGTGAAAATGATGTAAATAAGGGTGGTAACACGGTTAAATCCGTCCCTGATTGTCAGAAGTGACAGTTAGGGACGGATTTTTTTGTTTATCAATGTTTTTAATTAAAAATGCCGCATACAGCGACAACATCTTTCAGGAGGCTTTTGAATATGAGTGAAGCAATTTCTTTTTCTAAACGGACCAAGTCACCATTTCGGTATGATATTGTCGGCAGTTTCTTACGACCAGAAACCTTGAAGCAAGCGCGGGCACAATTTGCTGCAGGAAAAATTGATCGTGCTGCATTGACGGCAGTTGAAGACACCGAAATCATTAAATTAATCAAGCAGGAGGAAACTGCTGGCCTCAAGGCGGTCACAGATGGTGAATTCCGTCGAAGTTGGTGGCACCTCGACTTTTTCTGGGGCTTTCAAGGCATCTCGTATAAAGTCCCTGAACATGGTTATTTCTTCCATGGTGAAGAAACGCGTAAAGCGACCGTTACGGTAACCGATAAAATTGATGGTCACAACCATCCGTTTGTGGATCACTTTAAATTTACTCAGGCTCATGTCAGCAAGGGTGTTCAGGTCAAACAAACTTTGCCGGCACCAGCGCAATTGTTGGTTGAATTATTGAGCCCAACTAATTTGCCCGAGGTTCGGAAGATATATCCGACTGATGAGGCACTATTCGCTGATATTACTAAGGCTTATAAACAAGTTATTGCTGATTTGTATGACGCTGGTGCGCGCACCATTCAATTGGATGACTGTACTTGGGGAATGTTGGTGGCAACACTGCCAAAGGACTTTATTAATGGTCTTGCAGGTGGTGAACCAACAACTGACGACGAACTAAAACAATTATATTTAAACATTAACAATTCTGTGATTGATGGATTACCGGCAGACTTAACTGTCAATACCCATATTTGCCGTGGCAACTATCACTCAACCTGGGCTGCTGCTGGTGGTTACGACAAAGTTGCAGATCCATTGTTTAGTCAGGAACATGTTAACGCCTATTATTTGGAATATGATTCAGACCGCTCAGGGAGTTTTGATCCATTGGCAAAGGTTAGCGATGACAAATTGGTTGTACTGGGATTATTAACATCGAAAGATGGCAAGCTCGAAGATCGGCAAAAAGTTATTGATCGTATTCATGAAGCCGCAAAGTTTGTCCCGTTGGACCGTTTATGTTTGAGTACACAATGTGGTTTTGCTTCAACAGAAGAGGGCAACATTTTAACGCCAGATGATCAGTGGGCTAAGATTGCGTTAGCTAAATCGATTGCCGAAGAAGTTTGGGGCGTCGATGAAAAGTAGGCCAGGCAACCAGTGAGTTTTAAACGGATTTATCAAAATAGTTATGAATGAGGGTAATCTATATCAAACATTCTAAAAAAATTCTAGTGGCTGTCGCCATTGCGGCGGGACTGGTATTAGGATTAGGAACATCGACCGGTGCTAGTGCAAGCAGTGTGACCGTTGGGACACAGGGAACAGATGCTCAAATTTGGCGGCACATTGCTAAATCATCAGCAGCTAAACAAGCGCACCTCACAATTCATGTTAAAGAAGTAACGGATAGTGTTCAGTTAAATCAGGCTACTGGCGATGGGACGATTCCGGTCAATGCATTTCAGTCATTTAGTTATATGCAGGCTTATAACAAGGAAAATCCGACGAAGAAGCTAACGGCAGTTGGTACGACCTATCTAGAACCAATGGGATTGTATTCGAAGAAGATTAAGCATTTAAAACAGTTACCAAAAGGGGCAACTATTGGCATTCCGGAGGATCCAGCTAATTTAACTCGTGGCCTGAAGCTGTTAAAAACGGCTGGATTAATTACGTTGAAGCCTAATTTCAATGCACTTGGTAATGTGAGCGGCATTAAGAGTAATCCACGTCAATTAAAGTTTCGACAAATTGATGGTTCGACTGGACCACGGGTTTTATCAGATGTTGATGCTGTCTTAATGTCCAATACAGTCGCACAAGATGGCGGTTTGAACGTTCTCAAGGACTCATTGGTCCATGAAAAAGTCAGCCGTGAAACGAACCAAGATGTCAACATTTTGGCAGCAGGTGATAAGTACCGGAATAATAAATCCGTTAAAAAGTTGATTAAGCTCTATCGTAACAAGGGCATTCAGCGTTATATTAAGAATGAATTCCATGGCACGAAGGTTGAAGTTATTAAACCGATTAGTGCACTAAAAAAATAAGGGAGTCGAGTAGATTATGGCAAAAGTAGAAAGTTTTACATTGGATCACACGAAGGTTAAGGCACCATATGTTCGTTTGATTACAGTTGAAAGTGGACCTAAAGGGGATGCCATTTCCAACTATGATTTACGTTTGGTACAACCTAACACTAATGCGATTCCAACTGCCGGCTTACATACCATTGAACATTTATTAGCTGGTTTGTTACGTGACCGCATGGACGGTGTCATCGACTGTTCACCATTCGGTTGCCGGACTGGTTTCCATTTAATTATGTGGGGTGAACACTCTACAACAGAAGTTGCCAAGGCATTGAAGAGCTCATTGGAAGAAATTCGCGACACGATTGAATGGAAGGACGTTCAAGGCACTGACAAGTACAGTTGTGGGAACTACCGTGACCACTCTTTGTTCTCAGCCAAGGAATGGTGCAAGACTATTTTGGATCAAGGCATCAGCGACGAACCATTTGAACGTCACGTGATCTAAATGTTGTCTGTTCTGACTGACGCTTGCGGTTGTCAAAGATGAATGCCGCCGTGGGACCGGTTCAAGCCTTCTGAAGTTCGAAGTCTTTCACCTCGTTGACAAGCCTCGTGGAGTGCCGAGTCCTTTCAACCGTCCTGTGTTGTAAATCCGGTATAAAACGCCTGATTAACAACACGTTCACGGCTTACATTCATCTTTGACGGCCATCCAGCTCAGGGTGTGTGGAAACATTTGAAAAATCGTCGAAACTTTTAAAAGTCTCGACGATTTTTTCTTGGCTTTGATTCTTTGATTTTTAGTCCAAACGCATAAATCGATAATGACAGATTGAGGGCGCTATGCTACACTATAAAAGTTGGTTCAATGCGGGTGTAGTTTAGTGGTAAAATTCAAGCTTCCCAAGCTTGTGTCGCGAGTTCGATTCTCGTCACCCGCTCTCAGAAGGACGTATCTCGTAGGTCGATGATAGTCCCGTTTGACGCTCAAATCCTTAGATGAGGGGATTTGAGCGTCTTTTATTAACTAAAAGTTTGGACAATTTGAAGGCAATATTTATTGTCTTTTTTTGCAGTATAGACAACTTTCAGTCAACAAATTGGGAGACTATCCAAGACCTTGGTCACGGAAAAATTGTTCTCGCAAATCTGAATTCTGTTTTTGTAAGTCCTCAGTTTCACGTACATAATATTTTTCCAAAGTTTGAACACTGTGGCCGAGAAAGGCAGCAATAAATTTATTATCGACCGCTGCCAACGTCATCGACGTCCTTTTCTATCATAGCCTTAAAGGTTGTGTGATAAGTTAGCACAGTTATATGTTGATGATTCAGAGAGGCGTCGTTTAACCATACTTGATATATTAAGCATGGTTAAATCTCGGCGAGCATAAAAGTAAAAGTCTTGTGGGTTTTCTTCCGTTTACCGTTAATTGGATCTATACATATTGGTCCAATCGATCATTTGCTATTTTTTAACTTTTTTGGTTCTGCTATAACTGCCTTTCTTTCCGATAGTCGTGCCAAACATTTTGTGGAAACATAAACTCTCCATCTAACCAAGGCCTAACAAGCCACGCTTTCAAACTTTTCGACGGGGATGAAAGTATTTTTCAACCGTGAGCATACTAGGAATTAGGCGTGGGGTATTGAGAAATTATTTTTTGAACATTCTCAATGTGATTCTTCCAAAATCTTTGACCTAGCATCGATGTAAATGCAATATATGTGGTGTGACCAACGACAGGTTCATCAATATTAAGTTTCATCGCATTGAAAACAAAGGCGTTTGGGAAGTACATAAATAAAACAGGTGTGAATTCAATTAGTCCTAACTGATCAGCGGGAATAAATTTATTCTTACCATTGATTTTTCCATGTTGAGTTAGGCCAATGAATAGAAGACCATTTGTCTCTGCGCTAATGACAAATGGTAAATGGGTAAGCGAGTCAAAGTAAAAGCTAAATTGTGCCGAGGTTTTTTGCACTAAAATACAATTGTCCGTGCTATCTGGGTAGCCATTCTTTTTCTTTTCATCTGCAATTTCACTTAAACTAAGCATATTTTTATCCTTAAAATTATTTTGTCACGATAGTTCCCGTTAGACTTGAACCAACATCTCTTTATAATTTGAGCGTTCTAACCAACTGAGCCACGGGCCTGTAAGGCATATCCAAAAGGGTGTGCCTTTTTGATTACGCTGAAGTAGTAGTCGAATTAGCCAAAAGTTCTTGTAGTGCTTGGTAATCGATTATTTTTAATGCAGATCCGTTTTGAATCAGCTCGGCAGCTTTTAATTCACTTCCGCTATGTACACCATCTGTAAGGCGTACATCCACTTGAATGCCATCGATTAGATAATTCGTTAATTTAGAAACAGATTTTGTCACTCGGCCGCCGTTTCTAATGATTAATTCTGAAATTTCATCGCGACTTGCTTCCATAAATTGACCGGTGATGCAGAAGCGTAAACCAGCAAACTTGGTAGTTGTAGGCTCAGAAATTGGTACGGAGTCTAAGTCGTCATCGCGAAGATGTTGATAGACTGTACCAGTGGTTTTACAGTCGTTTAGTGAGTTATGAGACTCGTTGGTTATTCCAAAGTAGTGTTTAAGGGTGGGCAACTTATGATTATCAAGCTCGGGCAACTTACTGTTTGACATCGGCAAAGTGTCTTCATACGAAATATCGGACAAATTGAAACCATTATGAATCAAAAACTTAAGGTCAAACCTGAAATTGTGCCCAACTAGAGGAATGTTACCTACAAACGATTTCAATTCTTCGATTGCATCTTTAGCAGTTGGTGCATTCGCAACTTTTTCATTGGTAATATGCGTGAGAAATTGAACCTTTTGGGGAATATCACAGCCAGGTTTTACATAAGTATCAAATGTATCGGTCACAATATCATTTTTGTATTTAACAGCGGAGATTTGTGTAATTCCATCTTCATATTCGTCAAAACCAGTTGTTTCAATATCAACTACAACGAAATCTGTTAGTTTACGGCGCAATTGATGAATTACGGGTCGGTCAATATGAATTGGTGCGTTGTAATTAAAATTTGGTTCTGACGTGGCTTGCTTAATTGATTCAACAACTGATTTTTCTTGTTTAATAGGCTTGGCAGATTTAATCTGTTCATCAAATTCTTGAGAAGTAGTAGTCGACGTGATGTCTTTTCGATCGGAAGACATATGTATAACTCTTTTTCGTTTCTGACGATACCTAATGATTCCCCATACAAGTAAGGTGGCAACAGCAATAAGGAGTAGTACCCACCAGAATGTAATTACAAGCCAAATCAAAATGAGTATACTGATTAATTTCCAAAAATCTTTCATGTTTTTCACCTGCATAAATATGATTTAGTTCTCTGAAATAGTTTCATCAGGATAGGCTTCAACTGATATAGCGGTATCAGTCATAGATTCACCCGCATTTTTTTGAAATGACATTGACGTAGTAGCTGCTCGTTTCATCTGGTTCACTTAAACAACCTGATTGCCAATCACCTGAAGCATTTCATATTTGGCTTCAGCAACGCAACTGCCAGACTTTCATCGTTTAACTATCGCAACGGAGACAGCTTTTGGGGCTATAGTAATTACGGCTAATACCAAATATCGTTCGTTCGGAACACCTCCTAGCAATTATTCATTATTACACATGAAGGAAGGCGACACCACGAAAGAAAAGCTAGCACTAGGGGAAATCAATGCAACTATACAAAAAGGACTTGCATATTCACTTTGCAAGTCCTGGTTTGAAGCTATTTATTTAGTGTTCCGGTGCAACGATTCTCGTTGCGTAAAGTAGTAGTAAGCACAGATACCAACGTATATCGCTATGGTCAGTATTGTGACAATGATATTAGTGGAGAAAAGAATACCAAAGAAGACAAGTACTAATGCAATTAAAGAAAAGTACGATGTCCATGGGTACAAGCTGACGTGGTAAGTAGTGTCATCAAACTTATAGCGACGACTGCGGATATGACCCAGACAAAGCAGAATCCATATTACTAAAATTGTATAACTAATTGAGCCGACTAAATAATCAAATAATGTATTACCAATAAAGTAGGTAAGCAGTACACCGGCAAATAAAGATAGTGAACACATAAGGACGGCCATGTAAGGGACAAAATGTTTATTCAACCGGGTTAAGGCAGTTGTAACCTTCGTTTGACGTTTGTTGCGTTGGTTTTGAACGAATAAGAGCCGTGATGCTGAGTAAATACCAGAATTGATGGAGGAAATCAACGCTAGAATAATAACGAAGTTAACGATGTCGGAGGCAAACGGAATGTTTAATAACCGGAATACTGAGACAAATGGACTGACTTTATCCGTTAATTGGTCCCATGGAAATAGGGTGACGATGATGAAAAAAGGAATTAGATAGAATGAAATGATCCGGAACATGATGCCGTGAACTGCGTGCGGGATGACTTTTTGTGGATCCTTCACTTCGCCTAGTGTAATCCCGATTAATTCTGAGCCGGCAAATGAATAAATTACGATCAACATAGCGCTTAGAAAGCCAAAAGCACCATGAGGAAAGAAGCCACCGTGAACGGTTAAATTAACAAATGCATGGTTAGTGGTCATCATGTTTCGAGCAATTAGGAAGATGCCAGCGAAGATGAAGAAAATAATAACCGCAATTTTCATAATGGCTAGCCAGTATTCTGTTTCGGCAAACCAGCGGACTGAAAGTAGATTAATGCCAGAAATGACGACCGCAATGACTAAAACAATTAGCCAGGTAGGAACGGTTGGAAACCAGATTTGAATAAAACTGGCCGCGGCCACGGCTTCAGCTGTTAAATCCACAAACCACATCGTAAAGTAGGCCCAGTCTACTAAATAAGCCGCAAAGGGACCAAGAATTGGTTGTAGCAAACCTGAAAAGCCGGTGGCGGATGGATTATTTGCGGCCATTTCGGCCATGCCTTGCATGATAAATAGCAGAATTAAACCACCAAGCAGGTAACATAAAATAACCGAAGGACCGGCAGTATGGACGGCGTTGGCACTGCCTTTAAACAGACCAGCACCGATAGCACCACCTAATGCCAGCATTGTAATATGGCGGCTTGTTAATGATCGTTGCAGATGAGCGTTGTCGTTGTTTTTGGTTTCGTTTGTCATTGCAAACTCCTTTTCTCTATATCTGACTGTTTTATTTTTTAAAATGAAAAATAAAAACGTCCTTTGAATCAACATGGATTCAAAGGACGTTTACACGTGGTACCACCTTTGTTCGAACAACGGGCAATTTGGCTGTTGTTCCTTACTGCACACGAATATGCAGTTTACGATAACGGGTAACACCGGTATTTCTCATGAAAAATACGCTCTAATGGGTCTTTAATTAATCAGTCAACACACCGTTCCAGCCGTTGGTGCTCTCTTTAGATCACTAATTAACGCATCCACCACATCAGTTCAGCAGAAAAATTAAGTTAAAAACATATTAAACGACAATGAGAAACATGTCAAACGAAATTTATAAGAGAACTACTCCAAAACTTGTTACCCAACGTGCCAACAGGCTTTTCTTTAGTAAAACAATGGTTTAATGATACCAGCGAATAAAAATGCTAATTATGGTTTTAACACCGTGACATGGCGAATATCGTCAAGGCGCAGAAAACCATTCTCTTCAATATAAACACTGACATCATCGTAGCCTTTCACATGACCGATGATGTCAGCAGAGAGTTTACCCTCACTATTGTGGGCGTAACATTGGATACTGACACGATAAATATTGGCATATGCTGTGGCCAACCGCTGGCTTATTTCGGTCATAGATTGCAGTGGCTTTGGTTCAAAGTGACGTTGCTTTTCTTCTGCTTCTTTGTTTAAAGCGCTAGTATGATCTGATAAATAATAACCTTGCCACTTGAGCATGCCACGATCGACATAATGGTTGTCGAAAAAGTCTTGCACAATTTTAGGATCGTAATCAGGATACTTTTCATCACTCATCCCAATGCTTCTTTCTTTGGATGATCCGTTGTGATTTTGGCCAATGCTGACCAGTAAAACCTTCAAACTGAATGCTCAATTGGGTGTGCTTTTGAATATCGTCAACAAGCTCCTCAAGATACGTTAGATCATAAATGGTGACAGTATGTAAGGGGACAGATTTCTCTCGATGAGCCTTTTTTAGACTGTCAAAGAAAAAATTATACGTTTTGTCATAGGGATCATCGACAATCTGCAGCCAATAGCGGGTATTGTACTGTCGTAGAAATAGTTCATCGATGCGTTGGCAAATTAAATCTAAATCTTTATTCATATGCATTTCCTCCGTTATGTCCTCCCACCAGTGAGGCACGGTTAATAGCTGTGCCGCCGTGAATAATACTTCGAGCAAAGACAATGGCACGAAAACCATAACGGTCACGAATAGCGTCAACAATGGCCTCAAAGCGGGCGTTCTTAATTTGTCGTTGAGGGTCTGAAAATAAATCAAGTTGCTGACCAGTATTAGGGGATAACCGTGATGTATAAACAGCAATGTTACGAATGGTTTGACCCTGCCACTGGTTGCGAAACATATTGGTTAGGTGGCTCACAATGATTTTGTTGCTGTCAGTTGGATCAATGCGGATCGATTGATGAAAACCGCCGCGGCCATCTTGTTCGCTAGCAGCATAGGAAAAACCAATGGAGAGAGAAAGACAGCCTGCTAGTTTGTGGTGGTGGCGCAAACGAGCCGTAACCTGTTCGCCAATCTCTTTAATAACTGTTTCAATTTCAAATTGATCATTATAATCACGTGGTAATACTTGTGAATTTCCTAGACTAGCTTCATGAACTTTGACACGTTTACGTATTTGACTACGATCAATACCCCATGCTAAAGCAAATAATTGGGCACCAATAATCCCCATCTCAGCAGTCAAATCGTAGGGATTATGGTGGGCCAAATCGTTCATCGTGTGAATTCCCATTCGTTCTAAATGAGCGGCTGTTCGATGACCGATGCTCCAAACAGAGTCCAGTTGAGAAATCGTCCAGATTTGACTTGGAACAGTATCGTAGCGGATTTCACCGATTAAATCTGGGGCGTGTTTAGCGTATACGTCCAAAGCGATTTTAGCTTGCACAGGATTTTCACCGATACCAATTGTGACGTACAGGCCTAACTCTCTACGAATTGTGTGTTGAATGAGCTTGGCAACTTCTTGTGGTTGTTGTCCAAATAATTTATAAGAATGAGTCATGTCTAAGATGGATTCATCAATTGAATAGGGCCATAAATCTTCATCTGCAACAAAACGGCGAAAAATATCGTTAATTTGCAAATTTTTCTTAATGTATAAATTCATTCGTGGCGGCACAACAATGAGTTTTTCGTCTTGGGGCAAGTCACGCTGGCGAGACACATTAGCTGTGAGATGGTACTTCTTCTTAGCATCAGGTGAAGTCGCCAGAATGAGGCCACCATTGGTGTTTTTTTGTTCACTCATAACAACCAGTAATTCTTTTAGAGGATTGAGACCACGTTGGACGGCCTCGACACTGGCATAGAAGGACTTATTATCAATGAGAAAGTAAACGCCATGTGGTTCCTTTGAAGCATCGTAATCATAGGGCATTAAGATCACCTCGAACATTCGTTTGCTATGAATAAATAATACAAACAAACGTTCGCAACGTCAAGCGAAACTTTATGCTTTTTTAGCGTGATTGTGTACTAAGACACACTCTTATTAAACTGTAATTAAACCCATTACAGTTTAGACTCTGACAATCCCATTTTTAAAGGAAATTAAGCCCATAATGAGGAATGTGAAAATAAATGTTTGTGAAAATGCATCACCATTAATTGCTAAGAAAGCCTTTTAAAAACTATAATGAAAGCGAATTCAAAGATAGTGAATAATTATTAATCCGCTTGGAGGTAAATAGTATGGCATACCAAACAGTTAATCCGTATACAAACGAAGTTGTTAAAACATATCCTGATGCAACCAGTGATCAAATTGAATCTGCGTTGGCAAGTGGCGATAAACTTTATCATGAATGGCGACACACCGATATTCAGTCCCGTGCAGAGACCTTACATCGGATTGCAGCTTTAATGCGTAAGCACGAAGACAGTTTAGCTAAAACAATGGTTATTGATATGGGGAAGCTCTTAAAGGAAGCTAAGGGTGAAGTTGAGTTATGTGCGATTATCGCGGATTACTTTGCTGATCATGGCGCTAACATGCTCAAGCCAACCCCAATTAAATCTGGCGCTGGTGATGCGTGGGTAGAAAAACACGCGACTGGGGTTGTCTTGATGGTTGAACCATGGAACTTTCCTTACTATCAAATTATGCGTGTCTTTGCGCCAAACTTTATCGTGGGTAACCCGATGATTTTAAAGCATGCCGCTAACACACCCGGGTCAGCAGTGGCATTTGAACAGCTCGTTAAAGAAGCGGGAGCACCTGAGGGTAGTCTAATCAACCTATTCTTGAATTATGATCAAGTTGGCACTGTGATTGCAGATCCTCGTGTCCAAGGTGTTGCGTTGACTGGTTCTGAGCGCGGTGGTCGCGCTGTTGCTGCCGCGGCTGGTGAAAACTTGAAGAAATCGACGATGGAACTGGGTGGGATGGATTCATTCATCGTATTACCAGATGCCAACCTGGACGAGGTCATGAAAGTTACTCGTCAGGTTCGTTTGTACAATGCAGGGCAGGTTTGTACCTCATCTAAGCGATTCATTGTTGCAGAAAATTTGTACGACGAATTTTTGAAACGATTGGGGCAGGAGTTTGCCAGCGTAAAGCCTGGTGATCCGCTTGACGATGCTACGACATTGGCACCGATGTCATCTGTTAAGGCCAAACGCAAATTGCAACAGCAAGTCGATGAAGCAATTGAAAATGGGGCAAACTTGTATCAAGGTAATCAACCAATCGATTTACCTGGGCAATTCTTTGAACCGACGATCTTGACAGATATTAAACCAGACAATCCAGCTTATTCTACAGAAATGTTTGGGCCAGTAGCACAAGTTTACAAAGTGGCTACTGAACAAGAGGCAATTGATTTGGCTAACGATTCACAGTTTGGACTTGGCGGTATTGTGTTTGCTGGCAGCAAAGAGCATGGCGCTAAGGTGGCTAGTCAAGTTGAAACGGGGATGGAATTTGTCAATACGTTCATGTACACATTCCCTGAATTGCCATTTGGTGGTGTGAAGAAGTCAGGCTATGGACGTGAAATGAGTACGTTAGGTCTCGAAGCATTTGTTAATGAAGAATTGATTGTAGCTAAAGATCATCCTGAACTGGATAATTTAGCCGGTGCCTTATTCTAAAAATTAAATTGATTAATGAAACAGGTCCGTTTGAGACAGGTGATTGCCTGAATCAAGCGAACCTGTTTTAAGTTACATAGATTAACGAGATGAATCTTTAAAGTTAGGGTAGCCATATAAAAATATGAAAAGTGTTGAAAAAACATCAAAATAGCCTATTGTTAAAGGTGATTGAAAAAAGATGAAAAAAGGCACACTGATTACTTGCAGATTCCAATCAGTGTGCTAATATATAATTGCACGTTAGAATGATTCTAAATTGAGAGAACATATCAATCGTCGTTTATTATAAATGGTGATTCTGGTATTGAAAAGGGGCAATCACGTGGAAACGACACAACCGCAAAAAAGTAAAAAAGGTGCATCGCTTGCCCAGCGGATAAACATCATGCGGGCGAGCGTCATGGGTGCCAACGATGGTATTTTGTCCGTTGCCGGTATCGTTATTGGGGTAGCTGGTGCAACCAATAGTCCTCGGGCAATTTTCCTAGCAGGGATTGCTGGTATGCTGGCTGGTACAATCTCAATGGCAATGGGGGAATGGGTCTCCGTTAGTACGCAACGTGATTCTGAAAAGCGTGCGATTCAACGTGAGACAAGCGCAGTGGACAATCACGTGGATACAGAAATTGATTTTATTAAAGATAAGTATATGGCACAGGGTATTTCGGAACAGTTATCCAATCGTGCTGCTCATGAAATGATGTCTGGCGATCCGCTATATACTGGTGTACGTGAACGTTATGGGTTTGATCCAAAGGTTAAAACTAGTGCCATTGGTGCAGCGATTGCTTCTATGATTTCATTTCCGACAGGATCAATTTTACCGCTGGTCGCCATTACGTTCTTTCCAGCAAGAATTCGGGTGTTGGCAACCGTAATTTCTGTGATTATTGCATTATCAATTACGGGTTACATCGCTGCCTCATTGGGACACGCTAACCGTGGCAAGGCAACCATGAGAAACGTCATTTCAGGCTTATTAACCATGGCGGTCACATATGCCATCGGACTATTATTTGCCCATTAGTCATGTGTTGAAAAATGGCGTTTGAAGAGATAGAGAAAAGGGGTAGTGTTTCATGCAAGTAAGTCCAACTAGACCAAAGAAACGAACTAAAATGACCATGGCTGAGCGTTTGAATACGTTACGTGCCGGTGTTTTGGGATCAAACGATGGTATTTTAACCGTTGTCGGAGTGTTATTTTCTGTTGCCGTTGCAACGACGAATCAATTTACAATTTTCATTGCCGGATTGTCCGATTTATTAGCTTGTGCTTTTTCTATGGCATCTGGCGAATATGCCTCAGTTAGTTCACAAAAAGATACCGAGCGGGCTGCGGTTGCACAGGAAAGTGAATTGTTAAAGACGCAACCTGATCAAGAAGCTGCGATTGTTCGTGATTACTACGTTAGCCGGGGTGTCACCAAACAAACGGCGCAGGAAATCACTGACGAATTGATGACAAAAAATCCGCTGGGGACGCTGGCACGAATTAAGTATGACCTTGAACTAGGGCATTACATGAATCCATGGAACGCCGCTTTTTCCTCACTGATTGCCGCATCGACGGGTGGAATTTTCCCATTATTTGCCATGACTTTTTCACCGGTCAGCATCCAGTGGCCAATGACCATCTTGGCCGTTACACTATCAGTTGCCTTGACTGGTTATTTAAGTGCCAAACTTGGTGATGGTTTGACTAAGACGGCGATTATTAGAAACGTGATTGTCGGGTTGATTACGATGTTTATTCACTACCGTGTTGGGTTACTGCTCTAATTGAATTAGTTAGATCTCGAAAACTGTTATGGCTTTCGGGATTTTTTTATGATTGCAAAATGAAAGTTAGAACAGAGGTGACTTACGCCTACGGTTGGCAACATTGATACGCTCGCCGTGGGACCGGTTCAAGCCGCCTGGAACCAGCGTCTTTCACCTCGCCACAAAGCCTCGTGGGGAGCCGAGTCTTTGCGACCGTCCGTAACTTAAATTCGAGCAAACCACTCGAATTTAAGTTACCTTCACGGTTTGGTATCAATATTGCCGCCCTCCAGCTGAAGTTGTGGCAAGCTGTCTGTCATGTTCATCCGATAGTAACTATCAGAAAGCTTAATCGTTGATTATAATTGTTTACTATAGAAGTGAAGCTGATCTGAAACAGAGTTCCGTGTCGGCAACACTTGGCTGCGGGAATTTAGCCGCTTAGTGTTGCGGGATGACTTATGAGACGTGTACTTCGGCTCATAATCAAGGTAGAAGACTCCGGGATTCAGGAGGCTGAGACCGATTCCCATGGAACGGCGTTTCGGGTCAGCGTAACGGCATGAAGGTTGTCTCCAAAAAAATTACTAGCGGTTTAATGGTTTTACACGTATGTGAGTTGTTTAGGCCACTTCAAACTTTCACTATTTTGCGGTAAAACTAGTGGTAATATAGTTAACAAATTTAACGTTAGGAAGTGGCCCAGCATGTTACAAGACGCGTTATTAGTGATCGATGCTCAAAAGGGAATGGTCAATGCAGCCAATTACGAACAAGTCATTAATCAAATTAATGATCGAATCGATGCCTATCGTGCGGAAAATAAACCACTATTATTCATTCAACATACGGATGATGAACTTGTTTATGGTTCTGACCCGTGGATGTTGGCACCGCAACTACATCGTCAACAAACGGATCGAGTCATGTTGAAGTACCATTCAGATTCTTTTTATGAAACAGGACTGGCATCCTTGTTGCATCATCGGGCCGTTCGATTTGTTGAAATTTGCGGTTTTCAAACGGAATATTGTGTTGATACCGCTATGCGAGTTGGTCATGACCAAGGCTTCGATATGTCAATCATGCAAGGATTGTCTTCGACGATGGCTAGTAACGGGCTGACGGCTGCTCAAATCATTAATCATCATGAACAAATTTGGCAAGGGACGTTTGGTCACGTAATGCCGAATCCGACAGTCCAATCTGAAACAACTACAGAAGACGCGGCGCATTAATGAAAATTTATTTATGTGGATCAGTTGGTAGTGGTAAGTCAACGATTGCCCGAAAATTGGCTAGTCAGACCGGGTGGCCCGCGTGGTCACTGGATGATATTACCTGGGTTCGCGGATCAGTTGCTCAAAAACGGCCAGAAGCAGAACGAATTGCAAGGGTGAATGAAATCTGTCAACGACAGAATTTTATCATTGAAGGCGCTCAACTAGGTTGGATTGGCAAGACGACAATATTTGAGCGTGCAGACTTATGTATATTACTTGAACCGAGTATCAAAAAAGTTCGTTGGCAGATTGACTCACGTTTTGTAAAGCAGTTGTTGCATTTAGAACACGCAAACTATCAGCCGACTTGGCAAGGATTAAAAGATATGCATCGGTGGCAGCGCCAATATAACCAAAATGATCGACAAAAGGTTCGTTTGCTCATTGCTCGGGCCGCAAAAACGCCAACAATTTGTGTTAATTTTGCGGAAGTGCAACAGGCAGTTTTACGTTTTTCAGAAAAGGGTGGTCAGGAACATGTGGATAAAAGAATTTAAGGCGTTAACAACATGGGAATTATTTGAAATTTATCGTGCACGAACGGATGTCTTTGTCGTTGAACAAGCTTGTGCTTATCCCGAAGTGGACACCGTAGACTTAACTGCCCAGCATGTATTTTCAACAACTGCAGACGGGCAGGTACAGGCGTACTGTCGAATTTACCGTGATGAGTCGCAAACAGACCATTGGCATATTGGACGCGTTCTGGTTGCTAAGACGGCTCGTGGTCACGGTGCAGCCCGTGAATTGGTCCAAACGGCGATTGACTGGATTAAAAAGCAACCGGAGGCCAAGGTTATTGATATTGAGGCACAAGTTTATTTATCTGCCTTTTATCAACAAATGGGATTTGAAATTATGAGTAAACCGTTTGATGATTTTGGTATTGCGCATCAGGAAATGTCACAAACTTTAGTAAATTAATTGACCTATAGACTGGCTATGTCAGTGGGGCAGCAAAACGCGGTTTGGTTCAAGCAAATAATATTGTGTTTCACAGCTGTAGTTGGTATAATAGCTTGCGTTCACGTTTGAAGAAGTAGTCTGTATTGGTATTGTTAAGCGAGTCGCGTTGGTGGAAGGCGATCAAGAGAGCAGACGAAGCGTGTCAAACGGTTAAAGTTAAATATTAAATGAGTGGATTGGGTAATTACCTGATCAAAAAGAGTGGTACCGCGGAAAATCGCCTCTTACATACACATGTAAGGGACGTTTTTTTGTTTTTTAACACGACATCTAGAATTTGAACCATGAAAGGGAGATTTAATGAATAATCGCGAACAAGTTGCGCAAGCTATCAGTGAAGCGTTAGATGGTCAATTAACAGCTGAGGATATTGTTGTCAAAATTGAACAGCCGAAAACTTCTGACCTTGGTGACCTAGCATTTCCAACGTTTGTATTAGCCAAGACACTCCATAAAGCACCTAATTTAATTGCCGCTGATTTGGCAGACAAAATTGACCAAACGGCCTTTGAAAAAGTTCAAGCGGTTGGCCCTTATGTTAACTTCTTCCTAAAGAAGGGCAACTTTGCTGCAACTACGTTGGCCGCCATCTTAACTGATAAGGATCAATACGGCGCTCAAAACCTTGGTAATGGTGGTAATGTGCCAATCGACATGTCGTCACCGAACATTGCTAAACCAATGTCGATGGGTCACTTGCGGTCCACAGTGATTGGTAATGCGATTGCCAATATTTTATCTAAAACTGGGTATCATCCAATTAAAATCAACCATTTAGGCGACTGGGGTACACAGTTTGGTAAGTTAATGCAAGCCTACAAAATGTGGGGAACTGAAGCCGAAGTGAAGGCAGATCCCATCAATAAGTTGCTTGAATACTACGTTCGTTTCCATAAAGAAGCAAAAGAGCATCCGGAAATGGACGAAGATGCCCGGGAATGGTTTAAAAAACTTGAAGATGGTGATGAAGAAGCAACTCGCCTATGGAAGTGGTTCCGGTCAGAATCACTTAAATCTTTTATGCGAATTTATGATGAATTAGGCGTGAAGTTTGATTCTTACAATGGTGAAGCCTTCTACAACGACAAGATGGACGAAGTTGTCCAGATTCTTGAAGATAAACATCTTTTGCATGAAAGTAAGGGTGCAGAAGTTGTGGACCTTGACAAGTACGACTTAAACCCAGCGCTAATTAAAAAATCAGATGGTGCAACATTGTACATCACACGTGATTTGGCTGCTGCTATTTATCGGAAACGTGAATACAAGTTTGTCCAATCTCTTTACGTTGTGGGTGCCGAACAAGTTAACCATTTCAAACAATTAAAGGCAGTGTTAACGGAAATGGGCTTCGACTGGGCCGACCAGATTCACCACATTCCGTTTGGTCTCATTACCTTGAATGGTCAAAAATTATCCACTCGTTCTGGGCGGGTTGTTCTACTGGAAGATGTGTTAAAAGATTCCATTGATTTGGCCATGAAGCAAATTGAAGCGAAGAACCCATCATTAGCTAACAAGACTGAGGTTGCTCATGAAGTTGGTGTGGGTGCCGTAATTTTCCACGACTTGAAGAATGAACGGTTAAATAGTTTCGACTTTAATCTTGAAGAAGTGGTTCGTTTTGAAGGTGATACTGGTCCCTACGTTCAATATGCACGTGCGCGGGCTGAAAGTATGTTACGGAAAGCCAACAAGACGACGTTTGATTTGGATGACATCAGCATTGACGATCCAGCAGCTTGGAATACGATTAAGGCGTTGAGCGAGTTTGGTGATGTTATCAAACGGGCGGCTACAGAGTACGAACCATCTGTTGTGGCAAAATACGCGATCAATTTGGCGCGTGAATTTAACAAGTACTACGCTAACTCGAAAGTCTTAGTTGAAGATGATGGCTTAAACGCTCGTCTAGCACTTGTTAAGAGTGTCAGCATCGTGTTGAAGGAAAGCTTGCGGTTGCTTGGCGTTGAATCACCAGACGAAATGTAGGGCGGTGGTCACGCATGCAAAAGCAACAACGGCAAGCGGCAATTGTAAAGTTGATTGAATCAGCTAACATTACTAACCAAGATGCGCTGCAAAAAGCGTTGGTTGCACAGAATGTGCACGTAACACTAGCCACACTCTCACGTGATTTGAAAGAACTGCATATTGTCAAGGAACCTAATGCGGAAGGACACGCAGTCTATCGAGCTTTAAAAACGACTAGTGGTGTGTCGAATAATCGCTTTGAACAACGCTTCGGTGAAGTGGTGATTGACTTTACTCAAGTTGAGTTTATGAATGTCGTTAAGACGACGCCTAGTGATGGTAACGCATTAGCGGCGTTGATTGATGACATGGATGACGATGCTATAACGGGCACGTTGGCGGGTCATGATACGATATTAGTTATCAGCCCTAACCGTGAGGCAGCGAACACTTTGCATGACCGTTGGGCAGCGTATCAGCATTAAAAGCAGGATGTTAGGTAATTAAAGCTTTCTTAGTTGTAAGCTAAATTAAAGGTGATGTTTGAGAACGTTTGCGACGTTTTTGAACATCACCTTTTTATCATCCATGCAGATAAAATGTGTGTTTGTCGGGTTACATTCATAAACGGACTAATAAAAATTGTTAAAACTGCCGATTTCAACGCTGACGCCACGGTTTAGTGTGGTACGATACACTGGATTAATTTAGACAGAAGGGTACAAATTTATGAAGCGCAATCAGCATCCGGATTCCGGTCAGTCTTGGCGGGATTCCGCCTTTATGCAGGGCCTAAAACAATTTAAAAACTCTGCATTTATGCAGTGGTTAGGACGTTTGTGGCATGCCATGTGGCGTCACATTCGCCATTTCTGGCGTCGCTTTCAACTCACACGGTGGGTTATTGTGGCTATCTTAAGCGTTATTTTCGTGATGAGCGCTTACTTTACGTTCGAGGCAAAAACGGCCCATGTTGGTAATTTAAAAGCAGCGTTGTCGCAGCCAACGGTAATTTACGACCGGAAGAGTCAAAAAGCTGGGGAGCTGTACTCACAAAAAGGGACCTATGTTTCATTAGATAAGATTTCACCCAACATTCAAAACGCGGTGTTATCAACAGAAGATCGCAATTTTTATCACGAACACGGGTATTCGATTAAGGGGTTGGCACGTGCCTTCTTTCTGTTAGCTCGAAATAAGCTCCTTCACCGAGATTACATTAGTGGCGGTGGATCAACGTTAACTCAACAATTGGTTAAGAACGCTTATCTGTCACAGGAACAAACGGTGACACGTAAGGCACGAGAAATCTTCCTGTCTATTGAAGTTGAAAACGTTTATTCCAAACAGGACATTCTAGCAATGTATCTCAACAATGCTTATTTTGGACATGGTGTTTGGGGCGTTGAAGATGCATCTGAGCGATATTTTGGTAAGCATGCGACTCAGTTAACTGTTCCGGAATCGGCGGTATTGGCAGGGATGTTAACGTCCCCAAGCGGTTATAATCCGGTAGATCAGCCGGCCGCCTCGAAAGCGCGGCGAAACGTTGTGCTCGGCTTGATGGCAGACAACAAAAAGATTTCATCGGCTGACGCGGCTGCTTATCAAAAAACAGCCTTAGTGACGACAGACAATTATGCGCCGGACAGTTCTTACCGGTACCCTTATTTCTTTGATGCAGTGATTGATGAAGCCATTTCTAAATATGGTCTAACAGAAGCTGACATCATGAACCATGGGTATAAGATTTACACAACCTTGGATCAAACGCAGCAAACAACCATGCAGAACTTATTTAAGAACTCCGCCAACTTCCCAGCTAACGCTAGCGATGGCACAATGGTTCAGGCAGCAAGTATTGCAATGGATCCTGATAACGGGGGCGTGTCTGCTGTTATGGGAGGCCGTGGTGAACACGTCTTCCGTGGCTTTAACCGAGCAACACAATCATTGCGTTCACCGGGCTCAACGATAAAGCCATTTGCTGTTTATACGCCGGCACTTCAAAATGGTTACTATTATGATTCTGAGTTGCAGGATAAGAAACAATCCTATGGCGCTAATCATTATTCACCAAGTAACTATGGCGATACTTATCGTGGTGAGGTGCCAATGTATCAAGCGCTTCAGAACAGTTACAATGCGCCAGCAGTTTGGCTTTTGAACAAGATTGGTGTTCAAAAGGGTTATGACTCTGTTCAACGATTTGGAATTAACTTGGATAAATCCGATAATAACCTGGCAATGGTGCTTGGTGGTATTAAGAAAGGTGTGTCACCTGAGACGATGGCACAAGCGTTTACGACGTTTGCCAACGGTGGTAAGTTAACTCAGGCTCACTTTATTACTAAGATTGTGGATGCTTCCGGAAAAGTCATCGTAGATAATGACTATGATCAGCCAAAACGGATTATCAGCAAGAATGTCGCTAACGAAATGACCAGCATGATGTTGGGGACATTTACCCATGGTACTGGTGTCTACGCAAAACCAGCGGGTTATCAAGTGGCTGGGAAGACCGGTACCACTGAAGCAGACGGTGTTGGCGACACTACTGGAACGACAGATATGTGGGTTGACGGCTACACGCCGGACTTAGTCATGGTTAACTGGGAAGGTTTCGACCAGACTAATAAGGGGAACCATCTAGATGTTCCCCAGGGGTTAGCTGTTAGTCAGCTCTACAAGGCCGAAATGACGAGCATGTTGCCGAATACCAAACAAACGGCGTTTACCGTTAAAGATGCCAATACGTTGGCAGCAACTGAAAGTTCAGCGGAAAGTGGCAACGTTTGGGATGAGGTGCAACAAGGTGCTGGTAAAGTCGGCAAATCAATTGGTAAGGGCGCCGATTCGTTGCTTCAAAAAGCTGGCGATCTTTGGAATCAGTTCACCGGTGTTCTAGGACGTTAAACGATAAGGCACTGACTGATTGAAAATTTGATGAGATTTTCAAAGCGAACAGCTGTTTCCTTTTGAAGGAAATGTTACACTAATAAGGAATTAAAAAATGAGGAGGCTACCGTTTATGGCAGCAGATATTTTGGCCGACGCAAAGTCCATGGCCACGACCCTAGAAGCAAGCGACGAATTTCAAGCACTGAGTGATGCCTACGATAAAATGAAGCAAAACGATGAGGCTTATAAAACTTTTCAAGAATTTCAGTCAACTCAATTGAGTTTGCAACAAAAGCAGATGCAAGGTCAAAATCTGAGCGAAGACGAAATGAACAACGCTCGTGAGTTAGCCACGAAGGTTGGTAACTTTGAAGAGATCAAAACATTGATGCAAAAAGAAGAGGCTGTTAACAACTTGTTGAACGAACTCAACAATGTGATTACTAAGCCAATTCAGGATTTATACAGAAAATAATTAAGTTCGATATCGCAGTCTGGTAGTAACGGTTAGTCCCGTGACTGCCAGACTGTTTTTAGTAAGCGCTAGGCGAGTATTACGTTAAACAAAAAGTACCGAGGTAAAGGAGACATCAGCATGAAGTTCATTCATACGGCTGACCTACATTTAGACAGTCCGTTTTTGGGCCTTAAAGATTTGCCGGATGCTTTATGGCAAAGAATTTATGAATCGCCTCTAACGGCCTTTAAACGGTTGGTTAGCGACGCCATTGACACACAGGTCGATTTTGTTTTAATTACCGGTGACGTTTATGATCGTCAGGAACGTGCGATTAACGCTCAGGCAGCCTTTTTAACCGAGATGGAGCGGTTGAATCAGGCACAGATCCCAGTGTATTTAAGTTATGGCAATCATGATTATCTGGATGCGGCAACGGATGGTCTTCAACTACCTGCCAATGTCCATTCGTTTGGTGAAGAGGTGTCTAGTTTTAAGCTGACGACGCGAGATCAAACAAAAGTTGAAATAGTCGGTTTTTCATATCCGACTCGAGTTGTTGCCACAGATATGGCGGCCACATTTCCTGATCGCGGTCCGCAAGCGGACGTTCAAATTGGCATGTTGCATGGTTCAATTGCTGGCAAACCAGGACCACATGACACCGATGCGCCGTTTACTGTTGATGAGCTTATGAGCAAGCATTACGATTACTGGGCGCTTGGCCACATTCACAAACGGCAGGTCTTGCATGAGGAACGACCGTGGATTATTTATCCGGGTAATATTCAAGGACGCCACATAAACGAAACTGGTGAAAAGGGGTACATGCTGGTTCAACAGGAACAGAGTCGTTTGGTACCAACTTTTCATGCGGTGGCTCCCGTCGTGTGGAATATGCAAACGGTGGACTGTGACAGCATTACCAGCACAAACAGTTTGCAACAAGCAATCGCCAAACAGTTAAGCCAGTTAGCTGACCGAGTGAAAGCACATTCCATTAAACAGTCTTTAGAAATGTTGAGTCTTAAACTAATCCATACAGATCAATTGGCCGCTGAAACTAAGCAACGGTTGACTAACGGGAGTCTGTTAAGCTTACTTCAATCCCAAGAAATGGCCCGATTAGCTGAAGCTAACCAACTGGTTGTGGATCTGCAACTGGCAGATGAAGACAGTGAATCGACACACTTTACACAATTGGATCAACATTATTGGAATCAAGCGGCGGATTCAGTTTTTGCGGCGGAAAACATTGCGAAGACTGCTGATCAACTTTTTGCTGAGCCGACAATTGCAAGCGCGTTGGCTCACAGTGGCGAAGATCTGAAACAGGCTGTCATTCGACAAGTTAACGCGGCTGGAAGGAATGAGTAATCGATGAATATTACAGAAATCAATATCGACGGTTTCGGTAAATGGCAAAACAAAACTTTTCCGATCAATCCGCAGCTACAAGTTTTTTATGGCGAAAACGAAGCAGGAAAGACAACGATTCAAAAGTTCGTTAGCAGTGTGTTATTCGGCTTCGCGACGGCCAAACATCCGGCTGAACAATACTTACCGAAAACGGGTGCCGGCTATGGTGGTAGCTTGACGTTCACGGTGGATGATGCCCAGCAGACACAATATCGGCTACGTCGTACTTCAGGTAAGAATGGTGGCGACATTCAGCTGACAAATTTGACTACTAATCAAGTGATGCCGCCCGAGCTGTTGGACCAATTGCTAGGACCGGTCGATCGAACATTAAACGACGCTACGTTTAACTTTGATCTGAGTGGTTTACAACTCTTGACCACGGTGACGCAACCCGAGTTGATGGCAAATGTTCAACGTGTTGGGGCAGTCGGAAGTACATCGTGGATTGAGCTGGCTGAGCAATTTGATAAAGACGCAGACGATTTATACCGTCCTAGAGGTCAAAAGCCAGCCTTAAATCAACAGCTAACAGCTTATCATGATTTGCAGGCGCAACTTAAAGCGGCAGAAGCGAGCTATCCCGATTTTGTCAAACGTCAACACGACATTCTATCTGGTAAACAGAGGGTTGCTCAACTTGGTGATCACATTAAAGAATTAACGAGTAAGCGGGACGAGTTAGCAAGAATTAAGCAGTTGTGGCCGGTCTTTGAAAAGTACCGGGACATGTCAGATGGTCTGCCTGACGTGAATGAAAAACTGATTACGGCAGAAGATTATGCTGACTTTTTAAAACTGCAAACACAGCGTGAACAGTTGATGCAAACGTCAGTCCGTCAGGTGGCTCAACTAAAGGAACAGACGGCAGAAACGCCTCACGACGTTCAATTCTATATTGATCATCAAAGTGCCTTTAAGTCGCAGGCTACGTTGTTTGATCAGATTGAAACGGCAATTCATGAACGTCAGTATAGTCGACAGCAAGTTGCTGAGCAAAGTGATGAACGGGATCAAATCGTGGCAAAGCATCGATTTAATGCGCCGTGGCCGACACCACTAAATGATTCGGAATATGAGCAAGTTAGTCGACTTACTCGAGCTGGACAGCAACGGGCCACAAATGGTTCAAAGACGCGTGAACAGTGGCTAATGATGGGCGTCGGTCTTGTCCTTTTGTTGCTTGGACTGATAATGAGTAGCGGTGTGAAATGGTTGTTTGTACTATTGGGTGTCGCTGGCTTGGCCGGTGGCTGGTTCAATGTTTTGGACTGGTTTCGGGCTCAACAGGCTCATGGAACGGTGCCAACAAAAGAAAGCAGCATATCTGAGTTAACCCAGCAACACCATATGGCTGGCTTTCCAGTGGACACATGGTTGGTCTTACAACCAGATATTCAACGATTAAATCAGTTAACGAATCAAATTGATTCATTGAAAAGTAAAATTCAACAGTTGAACGCGGATATCAATCACTTCTTTGAAGGCTATCAATTTGCTGAGACACAATTGCCGTTAACGAATTTGTCAGCAGCAGATGCGTTATTAAAGGCACGACAGTATACATCGGCAAAGGAACTAGCCGTCGCAACTGTGCAGGGACAATCACAGCAGCGCTTGCAACTTATCCGTGAAAATAGTGACTTACAGTCCAAATTAAGTGAGGTAACGACATCGTTACAACAAGTGATGCAACGTTATCATGTACAAACGCCAAATGATTTTGAAAATCTATATCAACAGCAACTTCAGTTAGCTGATCAAACAGCGGAACGTCGTGCACTTGGTAATCAGTTGACACCGGAGTGGCTAGCCAAACTAACTTCATATCAGGATCTATCAGCCGTTGACCAACGCCAGGCGGAAGTGACAGCAGATTTACAAAGCGATATTGAGCAACGTGATCAGGTGCAAGAAGACATTGCAAATCAACAGGCGCTGTTTGCTCGTCAGAGTGAAGATGACACCATGCCAATGCTCCGACAACGTTTGGCAAACATGGAAACTCAGCTAGTTGAAACCGCGCAACAATGGTTGGTTGACCGGCTAAGCGCACAGTGGATTGATGGGGCACTTAATGCTGCGTCTGCTGACCGTTTGCCAGCAATTGTAGAGCGCGCGCAAACATATTTTGCGACGTTAACACTGGCGCACTATACTAAGATTGAGTTTATTAACGAGGCGTTAACAGTGACGACGTCTCAAGGAACAGTTTTCGACGTTACTGAATTATCTCGTGGTACGGCCGAGCAACTCTATATCGCGCTTCGACTTGGCTTTGCCAGTGTCATGGCCGACAGGACTGCAATGCCGTTGATTATTGATGATGCGTTCGTTGACTTTGATCGTCATCGTAAACAGGCAATGTTTAACTTGATGAAAGAGCTCGCTCAACAGGTTCAGGTAATTTACTTTACCGCGGATGCAGGGGCACTAACTACGTTTGACGACAATCAGATTACTGAGCTTTAGCGACTGCATAAGTTAATGTTGGTTTCGGAGAGACAAAAATAAACGTAAGGAGTCGTGGACATGGCGGAAAAACAATTGCTGTCATTTCAAGTAGATGAACAATTTGATTTGTTCTTGTTACTGAAAGGGGCAGACGTAAGAACGGCTAAAAACGGAAAGCAATTTATTCGGATGACGTTTGAGGATCCTTCTGGCGAATTGTCCGGTAATTTTTGGGATGCAACGGATCAAGATATTGCTACGTTTGAACCGGGAAAAGTGGTCTTGGTTAGAGGCAAGAAAGAACTTTATCAGGGAAATCCGCAACTCAAAATTATGAATCTGCGGTTGGCTAATACCAGTGAACCCAATGATCCGTCTCAGTACGTCGCCCACGGGCCGATGACGCGGGCTGAAATGGAAGAGTCTGTCTCAAACATTATTTTTGAAATCACTGAGCCAACATGGAATCGGGTAGTTCGAACTTTGCTTCAGCGCCATGCAGATGATTTCTATAATTTTCCGGCTGCCAAGAAAAACCATCATGCATTTGCAGGTGGGTTAGCTTATCACACGATTTCAATTGTGAGACTGGCCAAGACTGTTGCCGATCTGCATCCAAATATTGATCGTTCATTGCTGTACTCCGGAGCGCTTCTACATGATTTGGGCAAAACCATTGAATTGTCGGGGCCAATTTCAACAACCTATACATTGGCTGGCAATTTAATTGGCCATATTGTCCTGATTGATGAAGAAATTGTGAATGTCTGTCAAGAATTGCACTTTGATCCCGAAAGTGAGGAGATGCTGTTGCTGCGGCACATGATTCTGGCGCATCATGGTTTATTGGAATACGGTTCGCCAGTGCGGCCACATTTGCTAGAAGCAGAAGTTCTCCATGATTTGGATGAACTGGATGCTTCGATTCAAATGATGACCACGGCAGTTGAACATACTGAACCGGGTGATTTCTCTGAACGAATTTTTGGGTTAGATGGCCGTAATTTTTACCGACCAACAGCATCCAAAGCTAATCAGTCAGAGGATGATTAGTGATTCGTTATTGAACATTAAAACGTGTTCAGCATGAGCCATGCTTCATTCGGTGGCAAACTTCAATGCACGATAAAAGGCAACCCCATAAATGCACTGTGCCCTGTCAAGTTGACAGATGAAATAATATAAAGTTTTGGTATTCTCTAAGCGGCTTCATTCCAGTATTCATCTGGAGTGAGGCCGTTTC
>NZ_WEZQ01000005.1:124407-472534 GCF_009864005.1 Furfurilactobacillus milii | reverse complement strand
TGGAGCTGTATATTTAGTTCTGGGCATACAAAAAATCCCTCCGTAACTGTCAGATGAATTATATTATTTCATCTGACAACCACAGAGGGATTATCGCAAAATGAGGTTGCCTTTTATCGTGCATAAACTAATTCAATGACCTAATTGCTTAGTTTGCAGAAGATGATGAGGTTGAAGTGTACTGTGAAAGCACATCCTTCAAGTCATTGTCCTTAATGTTAACGTTACCTTTCTTCAATTCCTTAGCAATAACGGATTGAAGGACAGTACCACCGTTGCTGGTGTCCATATCTTGGTTCCAAATTTGTTCCTTAAGATCTTGTTTGTGTTGTGTCCAAGTACCCTTAGAAGGCTTGTTCAACATCTTAATAACGTAGTAACTCTTTGTTCCAGTTTGTGAGTTAGTGTCTGTCACAGGGGTCTTCGTATATTCACCATTGTTCAATTTGAAGGCAGCTGTTTTAATACTGTCATCAACTGAAGTGGAGGCATTATCAAACGTTGGCACTTTTCCACCTTTATTTTTGGTAATCGTGTCGTCTGAATATTTCTTAGCGACTTTAGCAAATGAAGTACCAGAGTTTAATTCATCAATGGCTTTGGTGGCAGTGGCTTTCTTGCTAGTTACGATAACGGCCGTTGAAACTTTAGGTTCCCAACTCTTGAACTGTTTCTTCAAGTCAGAGTTAGT
Organism: Furfurilactobacillus milii; assembly: GCF_009864005.1. Taxonomy (GTDB): domain Bacteria; phylum Bacillota; class Bacilli; order Lactobacillales; family Lactobacillaceae; genus Furfurilactobacillus; species Furfurilactobacillus rossiae_B. The sequence continues at coordinate 471,843 of NZ_WEZQ01000005.1, read as the reverse complement.
AATCTTGACGTCGTTTTTCACGGCCTCTTTTAGTAACAGGTTCATGCGAAGGGTGTCTTTCAAGCTGGAAGCTGTCATCCCTTGTTGGGTCAACATGCTGTTGAAGCTAGAACCGTACTGTTTCTTAACCGTGTCATATTGCTTGTTGACTTTACTGCTTGAAACCTTGCTACCGTAATTCTTTTCAAGCACTTTTTTGATGATCATTTGTTGCAGGACTTGCTTACCCTGACTAGTGGTCTTCATACTTGAGTAGTATTGGTCCTGGGTGATTTTACCACCATTGGTCGTTGCCACAGTTTTGTTTCCACACGCAGCAAGTGAAAAGGCCATCACTAAACCGGCTGGAACAAGAAGCCATTTTTTCATAAAAAATATTCACATCCATTTCGATTTTTGTTTGCCATGTCAACATGGCGAAACGTACAAAAGCTATATTAACATAGATTAATGCCGATGTAGAAACAAGCTGCCGCCTTAACGGAAACTTTTACTTGCGTTAAGGTACCGTTAAGCTACTGAATAAAAAATGCACTAAGGCCTAGATAGCAGGCATCAGTGCATGTAAACAACATTATTTTTTATCCTTGTGACGATTAATGGCAGCTAAGTCATCATTCAACTTGTCCAAGTTTTCTTGAATGACTTTTTCATGAGCTGCTGTTTTAAACTGAAATTGTTCAACGGATTTCTGAATATCATTAACCGTTTCTTGTGCTTTAGCTGCTGTTTCAGACAATTGCGAAACACTATTTTGCAAGCGATGTAGTGCGGTGGTGAAGCCTTGAACTGAAGCAACGAGTTCTCGAATGGGCGCAGTTAGTTTAGCAAACATGGATTACGCCCCCATATGTGCCATGATGTCTTGCTGAATTTTGCGGTAGGCCGCATCATCATAGTTATCACTGTTATCTTTAAAAATCATTTTGAAATCATCGTCATCGCTATAGCGAGGAACAATGTGAAAGTGTGAGTGGAACACAGACTGATAAGCGACCTTGCCGTTGTTGTTGACAATGTTCATGGCAACAATATTAGGGTTTGATGCACGGACAGCACGGGCGATTTTAGGAATCCTGGCAAACACACGTTGTGCCAAATCTTCGTCATAAGCAAAGATATCTGGTACGTGTGTCTTAGGAATGACCAAAGTGTGGCCTGGCGTGCCTTGTGAGATATCTAAAAACGCTTTAACTTCGTCATCTTCATATACCGTGTAGCTTGGAATTTCGCCTTTAATAATCTTACAAAAAATGCAGTTATCGTCTAGCATTACAGTTCCTCCTCATTTACGTATAGGTGCACACGTTTCGCTTGATTTAACGATTCGTGATTTAACCCATATGCACCTATACATCTTTTCACTTATCTTGATTATACACATCTGTCTTGACTGCGGAAAGGATTGTGAGACGTAAGTGTGTTAATCACTTGCACCACGCAATCCGTTTTTGAGGAGGATATATGCTATAATCAGGGACAGCATTTTTAAATGTAAGCACCAATACTAATGAAAATAGTGTTGTAACAGTTTAACGTTTATTCGCGCCGAGACCTAGTCTAAATATGGCACGATGATCGGAACAGAATAACAAAATAATATGAATGTAGATAAAATAATTGAAAGGATATAACTATGGGAATTGAAGTTGAACATTTAGTGGGCGGTTATTCGCAGGTTCCAGTACTAAAAGATGTCAGTTTTTCCGTTGCAGACGGCGAAGTGGTCGGCCTCATTGGTTTAAACGGGGCCGGCAAGTCGACGACGATTAATCATATTATTGGTTTGTTAACACCAATTCGAGGACATATCCAATTAGGCGGGGTGGACCTCAAAACGGATCCGTCCGCGTACAAACAGCAAATTGCGTATATTCCAGAATTACCAGTGTTATACGATGAGCTAACCCTTCAAGAAACACTCACGTTAACCATGATGGCTTATGGTTTAGATGTCGAGAAAACGTGGATTCGGGCACATGAATTATTAAAGACATTCCGTTTAGATAACAAGTTGAACTGGTTTCCTGCCAATTTTTCTAAGGGAATGAGACAAAAGGTTATGATTGTGAATGCATTTATGACCAATGCGAAAGTTTTTATTATTGACGAACCGTTTTTAGGCTTAGATCCGGTTGCTGTGCATGACTTGCTTCAATTGATTGAGGAAGCACGTGGCCGTGGGGCAGCCGTTCTCATGTCGACACATGTGCTTGCAAACGCTGAAAAATATTGTGACCGATTCATCTTGCTAAACCAGGGCGAAGTGAAGGTTTCTGGGACGTTAGATCAGTTAAGGGCCGCTTTCCCAGACGTAGGTGGTTCTCTGGATGATATTTATTTGGCACTTGCAAATGGTGAACGTAATGACTGATTTGCAGAAACTGTTTTCCCAACGTTTATCACGCCATGCCGGCCAGTTATTGAAATATTTACGGCTTGTCTTTACCGATCACTTTGTTATTGCGTTATTTTTCTTCTTTGGCGCGTTGGGATTTGCCTACCAGAATGAATTAAAAAGGTTAACATTAGGTGTCTGGTGGGGACCATGGTTAACGATGCTGATCTTAGTTATTACACTACAAATGGGAAGATTAGCAACCTTGTTGGAACCTGCTGACGCTGTCTTTTTGCTGCCCGCAGAAACAACTCTTCATCAGTATTTAAAGCATGCCCGCAATTATAGTTTGTTAATGGCAAGTTTCATTCAAATTGCGGTTGGCGTGGTTTTATTACCATTTTTAGCTCGTGGCGACCAGATGACGTTGCTTGAAGCGGCTATCCTTATTATGACTCAGTTAATTACTAAGGCAGCATGGATGAATTGGCAGCTACAGCAAGGCGTTCAACAGGTAAAGCATTCGATTGGCCAAGTTCGATTGGTGAACTGGTTGGGCGCAATTGTTATTTTCGGCCTCAGTTTGTTTGTGTCTGTCTGGGTTGGTTTGATCGCAGCTTTACTAGCTTTGAGTGCCTCAATTGCTGGTCTTGGAAAGCGTTGGCACAATGGTCAGTTGGCTTGGCAGTCGCTAATTACAAATGAAAATGGACGCATGATGGTTTTGTATCGTTTCTTTAACCTATTTACAGATGTTCCACAGGTTAAAGCAACGGTTAGAAGACGACGTTATTTAGACCCATTGTGGAAGCTCGTTATCGGTCATTCGACCAATCCGTATTTGTTCCTATTTACGCGAGGGCTTGGCCGTGATAGCGATACGTTTGGACTCATCACACGATTGACAGTTATGGGAATGATCATCTTAATCTTTTTGACTAATCAATGGGCCAGCCTTGTTGTGATGCTGCTAGCAATCTATTTGATTGGTTTTCAATTGTTACCTTTCTATCGCGAGTATGAGGGAAAGGTATTTACTCATCTGTTTCCAGTTACTAAGGGACAACAGTTGTCGGCTTTCAAAACAGTTTTAACTGACGTTTTGACAATTTGCGCCGTTTTGTTTGTCATCGTCGATGTTGCGGTCAACTGGTCATGGCTACGGCTTCTGATTGATGTCGTTGCGATGGCGGCTGAATTGATTATCTTTATTGGCTGGTATAGCGGTTGGCGGTTGAGAAAAAGCTAGGCTTAAACTACTGATAAAGTATAAAAACTGGACTCAAAGCGCCATTCACAATGCGAAATGCCGAACAGTTTGGTATGCTCAACAATCAACTCATTATCTGAAAATCACATAACTTGTTAAAAACAGTACAAGGAGAACCTTTTATATGCGAGTAAGAAACAAACCATGGGCGGACGATCTTATTGCTGAAAACCCTGCAGCCATTGTATTAGATCCTGCTGCTCACCGAGGTCATTGGCAAGATCGTTTTAAACAGCAACAGCCGCTACAAGTAGAGATTGGCACCGGTAAGGGTCAGTTTCTGATTGGTATGGCAAAAGCCCATCCGGAAATTAATTTTGTCGGTATTGAATTACAAAAGTCAGTCTTGGCAGCAGCCTTAAAAACGTCTTTGCCAGAAGCGTTAGATAATTTACAGTGGGTTTTGGCAGACGGCGACGGTGTTGAAACTTTCTTTGAGCCAGGTGAAGTTGATCAACTCTACTTAAACTTTTCTGATCCATGGCCGAAGACTCGACATGAAAAGCGGCGCTTGACGTACAAGACTTTTCTGGCCAGCTATCAGGCGGTTCTGCGTGACAATGGTAAGATTCAATTTAAAACAGACAATCGCCATCTATTTGAGTATTCACTCATGAGCATGACGACATTTGGGTTGCGACTAACTGAAGTTTCATTGGATCTACATGCAGACATTGCGGCTAGTGATGGTAAGCTGGAAAACATTGAGACAGAGTACGAACAAAAATTTTCAGCAAAAGGTCAACCCATTTATCGACTCGTTGTTGAAATGCCGGACAAGGCTAAGTAACCATTTAGTCGAATTAGAAATCAAAAGAGGTTGCGACATAAGTTTATTTGGGACGAATAATGTGAGCAGTATCGCGCTCCAAAGTCCTGAGGATTCCACTTAAGCCAAAACTGACCCATTCCCAAGTTCGGGAATGGGTCAGTTTTGCGTTAATGCTTGTTCTCAAATCAGACTTATGCCACAGCTCGTTTTTGATTATCACGAAAAACGGTTTCCGCTTGCACGTCGACAGAGCAAGCGGTATAAAGAACGTGACATATTATGAGGACGTGACTGTAATGATGAAACAACTTGGAAAAGATTTTCACATACGTAACGCAGAAGTAGCTTTATTTTTGCGAGACCGACCAATGACGTCTGTTATTCGTCACTCGTTAACAATTTTGTTTCCGTTTGTCTTAATGGACGTCTTATTGAGTTGGATTGATGAGGCGTGGTTGCGGCCAGATGGTTTTTACTATCAAATTTTTCAATTCAAACGTGCTGGTAGTGCATTAATTGAGGCCGGTTACTCGCTGAGCGATTTAGTTATCATGCTAAATGTGGTTGTCAGTATTTGCGCGGCCTATCTTGTGGGTTATTACTACGCAGAGTTTTTTCACAAGGACAAAATGACGACTGGACTCGCCAGTGGTGCAGCGTACATTATTTTAAATTATGACTATCGAAGCCCAGATAACTTATTCTTATTTGATAATTTTGGCTTGCGCGGTCTGTTCTTGGCGTTTGTGACTGGTATCATTGTCGGCCTAATATTCCGAATTCCTTTTAGCAATCACTTCTCCAGTCATCAAGTTGTAACGGAGGATGACCGACTTTTTTCGCGTTCTCAACGCATGTTTTTTCCGTTGGCAATCGTAATTATTTTGTTTGTGGGAATCGGTTTTAGTTTGAGTTTGGTTACTGCGGCTGGGCCACTTGGCATCCTCAATGAGGGGATTGCAACCCTTACTTTGGGCAAGGCGACAACGCATGTTTTTGCTATTCTGGCATCCGCTGTAATTAGTAATCTGTTAATGTTTTTTGGCTTGGCTAGTCCAATCGCGCAACCGCGATTAACTGGTTTTACGACGTACTCCGGTGCAAATTATCAATTTTCACAAGCGCATCATACATCGTTTGGTGCACCATACCCGATTACCTTACATACGCTGTATGATGTGTTCGGTAATATTAGTGGCGTGGGTGGCATGTTGGCGCTGATGATTGCGATTTTACTAGTCGGGATCGTTCATCGTGAACGGCGAGTCGCTTATCGTGGACTCCTACCAACGTTATCTAATATGTCGGGGATAGGGTTGGTTGGCTTACCAATGATTTTTAATTCAATTTACTTACTGCCAATGCTGATTGTTCCTGTATTCAATATGTTGGTTGGGGCGGTGTTGATCAAATCGCGCATTATTCCACCAGCAGTTTATCGAATTCCGTGGACGACCCCAGGGATTCTTCAGGGATATGCAGGCACGGGTGGTGATATTGCCACATTAGTTGTGGCGATTATTCTCTTTTTCTTGGACATTATTTTCTTTATACCGTTTGTAAAAAACGGAAATCGCCTGCAGGCATTATTAATAACGCGTGAGCGGAATCATAAGACAGAGACGGGACGTGATCAAAATGACCAATAAAATCAAACGATGGTTGTTTGTCGGCGGTCTGTTTGTGTTTGTTATTGTAGTGACTTGCTTCACGATTCCGTAGGTCAAGAGCTCAGTCACTAAGCCGCGAACCATTCGACAATCCCAAATGTCGCCAGTTATTTTTATTCCTGGATCGTCGGCTGGACAAAACCGCTTTGATGATTTATTTAAAACGATTAATTCAGGTCAGGGCGTGGCCAAAAATGTTCAGGGTGGTCAAAAGTCAACGCCAGTTCAACATAGCATTGTTAAAATTACGGTTAAGGAAAATGATACCCTCCAAGTCACGGGGCAAGTTCGGGCCGGTGACAACACGCCGTTCTTCGTCGTGGCGTTTGAAAATAACCATGACGGCTATGAAAATATCAAAAAGCAGGCCAAATGGTTTAATATCGCTTTTAACTATTTAGCAAAAACGTATAATTTTAACAACTTTTCTGGGTTTGGCCATTCTAACGGTGGGCTGATATACACATTGTTTCTAGAAAACTATTTCAACCAGTCTAAGTTTAAAATGCACGAATTGATGATGCTGGGCTCACCGTTTAATCTCGAAGAAAAAGATCAGAGCAAACGAGTCGCTATGCTAGATGACATGGTCGATAACCGTAATAAATTGCCGGCCTCATTAAATGTGTATTTGGTTGCTGGTACGGAAAACTACACAAATGACGGGATTGTGCCCGTTGATAGTGTGTACGCCGGTAAATATGTCTATCAAGATCAGGTCGCACATTTTACAGAACTCACGGTGACGGGCAGTGACGCGGAACATTCTGATTTGCCACAAAACAAGCAGATTGTGTCATTAATGTCACAAAACCTGCTACAATTCCAAGAACGACAGCCACGCATGAATAACGGAACGACTAATCAAAAATCGAAGAACAACTATAATAATCCTGACAATAATCAGCCATCTTCAAGTCAATCAAGCAGTGGTAGCAGTAAGAAAAAATAGAATTGCTATGGTATGTAAGGTTAGATTGATGTATTCGTAGATGAAGCACGATAGCGAAGAAGCCACCGAGATTGTGATTAATCTCGGTGGCTTCTTCACTATATTATGCAGATAATTTTTCATGCTAACAAAGATCATGGTTATGATTGGAGTTGTGAAGTTACCTTCCAAACGTCGACTACTTTGCCGGTTTTTGTATCGGCTAAAAACTCATAAGCAACAGGCTGACCATCCTCATGTTTGATGACACCGCCACGATAGACGAGCGTTTGAGCAGCAAAACGTTTAAAGGGTACAGGATGATGTTCAATCCAAGCACCATCAAGAGCGCCTGATTTACGGAAGGAAGTTTTAACCTCCGTTAAAATTCGATCCGGACGTTTTAGATGTAGATCCTGGATAAGCGCACCAAGAGCAAGACCGGCTGATATCCCCAGTCCTGCTAAGATGGCTAATTGGCTAAAATGCTGATTGTTTGTCAAGGCAATCCCTCCAGTTGTGGTCAAAATGAATTGCTCATAGTGTACACCATTTTAGGAAAACAGGAAAATGTTGTCTGAACGATTGACCACGTAAGTGCAAGAGGCTAAACTTTAATAACGACATTATATTCGGAGGAAGAACATGTTAATTGCAAGTATGAACCAGCAAGCATCCCCAGATGTACTGGTGGTCATTTTGGCTCCCAATGTGGCGGAGCAGTCTGTGGAAACCAGTCAGAACATTGCGCGTATCTATGATCCTAAAACCGATACAACCTTGGGTTTTAACTTTATTGGTGTTAGCCATATTGACAAGAGTATCGCCGGTAATGGACCAATCGAATTGTCAGATGATCAAATCAATGCCTTAAAGGCAGCAGTTAAACAAGCTGGCTTTGACGCTACAGTTTTAGTTGCTGACCGCACTCCAAAGTTTGTGGTTGGTTATGTTGAATCAACAACGAAGCATCCTGATTCTGATCACTTGTTAGTAACAAAAACGCGTGTTGACAATGATGAAACGCTGCAAATTGTGAGCGGATCACCAAACATGCAGGAACACATTTACGTTGTTGTTGCCAAAGTTGGTGCAGTGATGCCAAACGGTGAAATCATTTGGCCTGGCGAATTGCGGGGCGTTTCCTCAAATGGTATGATTACTAGTGGTCGTGAGCTTCATTTGCAGAATGCACCTCAGAAAAAAGGGGCACTGATTCTACCAGACGATTTTGCAAAAGTCGGTGATCCGTTTGACTTTGAACGCGGCAATAAGCTTTTTGTGTAATGCATTTAATTGTTAGTTAGTCCTTTTTCATGTTTTAGAAGTCTGAATTGCATGATAAGGATGCGAGGGGGCAGAGGCCTCCTCTTTTGCTAGTTCAAATTTTTATTCAAGCTGGGTTGGTGGACTGTTGTTACAAGAATAGTGATGACGCTCACTTAGAATCCGATTTAATTTGAAATTAGTGGATTGCAGAGATGGCTGTTTGAAAACGATACTCAATAATTTGACTTAGGTGATTCAATGAAACATTACGATGGTCCGGCGTTTCTCCGGCAACATCCAGAAGAATTAACAAGAATAAAACAGCATCGGCATCATGTTCTACACGCACCTAATGGTACCGAACGTCAAGTTGGCGGTAGTCAGCGCGTGTCTGAGAATCGACAGGAGACGTCTCCTGTCAATGGCAGTCAAGAAAGGACGCCAACTAGTGCGCCAGTTCGTTTCGGTAATGATGAGGTTCAAATAGATCGTGCAACTGCAAGCATGTATGCTTCCCAGCAGGCACGAGCTCTTGAGCAGACAATTCGTCCTCGTCGACGTCCTTGGCAACCCAAGCCTAAGTCGGCTGCTCGTGATACGCAGTACGTATCTGCACTGAATAAACCATTTGCGCCAGCATCCGCAGCATATTCCGCAACCTCTGATAAGACAACCAGTAGTTGGGGTAAAGATGACTGGTCACATAAAAAAGAGGATGTAGCAACAAGTTCAGATTCGGCGACAACATCGGCGAAACGTGAACCAAGCAATAGTGCTTCGAGCGCTGAGGTAGTTGCTCATCAGGATTCTGATCAGTCGTCAACTAGTGCCGTTTCGGCTCATTCTGCCGTTTCTGAAACATCAGTGCAGGTAACGAATGCGGTAAGTTCGACACAAACTAGCCATCAAGATGATAGTTATGAGACGAAAAGTATTCAACATTCGGATAGCTCCGTCGCTCTGCAGGAATCCGTCGCAAGTAGTGAGGAACATTCTGCGCAGAGCATGGTCAATGTTACTTCTCATGCAACTGAAAGTGATGCGGTCGCAACAAGTTCACCAGCTGCACGTTCGCAAACAGCACTTGGTCATGGATTAGCTGATATTTTGAATGAAGAGCAAAATGGTCAGAAAGACTTGGCGTTGTTTAATCATGATCATGCTGATTCTGATAGGACGACGGATGGTTTGGATCAACAATTTGTTCCAGAAAGTGCTCAAGCGAAGAATAGTACGCAGACCGTTGAGCAAACGGTTGCGCAGCTTTCTGGTCGGACGTACGCATCTGAAAGTGATAAGGGCCTAATGACCTATCATTTTCCAAGTTTAGACTTGCTTAAGCCGCCAGTACTGCGTGACGAAGCGAAGTTGGACGCTTGGATTGAGAAACAAATTGATGTGCTAAACAGTACCTTGTCCGCCTTTAACGTGGATGGGGAAGTGGTTGATTACACGGTTGGACCGACTGTTACTCAATTTCAGGTCAGTCTTGGCCCTGGGGTTCGGGTAAACAAGATCACTAATTTACAAGATGATCTTAAACTGGCTCTGGCGGCTAAAGATATTCGAATTGAAGCGCCAATTCCTGGTCAATCGACGGTGGGAATTGAAATTCCTGACTTGAAATCTCGGCCAGTTATGCTGTCTGAGGTTTTGCGTTCTGACGTGTTCCAGAACAGTTTGTCACCGCTGACAGTTGCGTTGGGTGTTGATTTATTCGGTAAACCTCAGGTAACTGATTTGCGCAGCATGCCACATGGGTTAATTGCCGGGGCAACGGGTTCTGGTAAGTCCGTATTCATCAACAGTTTGCTTATGTCAATCATGTACAAGGCAACGCCACAGGAAGTTAAGTTGATTTTAATTGATCCTAAGGCCGTGGAAATGGCACCGTATAACGGTATTCCGCATTTATTATCACCAGTAGTTTCCGAGCCACAGGCAGCTGCTGCCGCTTTGAAGTGGGCTGTTAATGAAATGGAAGAACGTTACCAGAAGCTTGCTGCTGGTGGTGCCCGTAACATTGAACAGTTTAACGAGAAGGCCATGGCGAGTGGTCATCCTGAACAGAAGATGCCCTATATCGTGATTATCATTGACGAACTGGCTGACCTGATGATGGTTGCCGCCTCAGAGGTGCAAGACTACATCGCCAGGATTACTCAAAAGGCGCGTGCTGCTGGTTTACACTTATTGGTCGCTACTCAGCGGCCATCTGTGGACGTTGTTACAGGAACGATTAAAAACAATATTCCGACACGGGTAGCCTTTATGGTATCTAGTCAAATTGATTCACGAACAATTTTAGATACAGCTGGTGCTGAACGTTTGCTGGGACGAGGGGATATGCTGTACCTCGGTAACGGCAAGAGTCAACCGATCCGATTACAGGGAACTTTTGTTGACGATGAAATTGACACCGTAACTGATTTTGTCCGCGAGCAGATGGCGCCACATTATGCCTTCGAACCGAAACAATTGTTAGCAACAGAAATTGCCGCTGAGGATCAAGACGATTTATGGCCCGATGTTCTAAGCTACGTTGCAAATGAGAAGACTGTCTCTACTTCCAAACTGCAACGCGTCTTTTCTATTGGTTACAACCGTGCAGCTAACCTGGTTGACCAATTAGAAAGTCACAGTTATGTGTCCGCTCAACAAGGTTCTAAACCCCGAGAAGTTTTCCTGACACCGGATAAGTTAAAAAAGAGTGATGAAGATTAGCTTAAACCTGTAAAGAACCTTGATTGTCAACGATTAATGTTGTTACATTAGATTTGTTCATTACAAAATATAGATAGTTTGTAATATTAAGGAGCCCATTATTCATGGATAACACAGACACAACTTATTACTTTGTTGGTATTAAAGGGTCAGGAATGGCCTCGTTGGCATTAATCTTACATGATCGTGGGGACCGCGTTGAAGGCTCTGACATTGAGCAGTACACCTTTACACAACGACCTTTGGAACAGGCTGGCATTAAGATTTATGGATTTAATCCAGACAATTTGCATGCCGGTTTAACCGTTATCGCTGGGAATGCTTTCCCTGATACTCATCCGGAAATTGTTCGTGCCAAAGAATTGGGATTGACCGTGGTTCGTTATCACGAATTTTTAGGCCAATTGATGAAGGGTTACACAAGTATTGGGATTGCCGGTGCACACGGTAAGACCAGCACGACTGGTTTACTTTCACATGTTTTGAGTGGCATTGCACCAACCAGTTATTTGATTGGTGATGGTACAGGTAAAGGCACGCCTAACTCACGTTTCTTTGTCTTTGAAGCTGATGAATACCGTCGTCATTTCTTGGCTTACCATCCAGATTATGCCATCATGACGAATATTGACTTTGATCACCCAGATTATTACAAGGGCATCGACGATGTTTACAGTGCCTTTGAAACATTTGCTGGCCAAGTTGGTAAGGCAATCTTCGCATGGGGCGATGATCCTGAATTGCGCAAGCTTACGGCTAAAGTCCCAGTTTATTACTACGGGGTTAACGATACAGATGACATTCAGGCCCGTAATGTTAAACGCACTACGAAGGGTTCAAACTTTGATGTTTATATCCATGATGAATTTATCGGAAACTTTGAAATTCAGTTGTTTGGTGAACACAATGTGCTGAACAGTTTGGCCGTTATCGCTGTCGCTCATTTTGAAAAAGTGGACATGGACGATTTACGTAAGGAATTGCTTTCTTTCCAGGGTGTCAAACGGCGTTTCTCAGAACGTAAAGTTGCCGATATGACAATCATCGATGATTACGCTCATCATCCGTCAGAAATCAAGGCAACAATCGATGCTGCCCGTCAAAAGTATCCTGATAAGGAATTAATTGCTGTCTTCCAGCCACATACGTTTACGCGGACAATCGCGTTGATGGATGATTTTGCCAAGAGCCTTAATTTGGCAGATAAAGTTTACCTAACGAATATTTTTGGTTCTGCCCGTGAAAAGACTGGGGATGTCTCTAGTGCTGATTTGGGAGCCAAAATTACCAAGGGTGGTGAAGTGCTGACGTTGAATAATATGTCACCTTTACTGGACTATCATGACGCTGTGGCCATCTTTATGGGGGCTGGTGACGTTCAGAAGTATGAACGTGAGTATGAAACGCTTCTGAGTAACACGAGCTTGAATAATGGTTAATGTTGATTAAATACGATTCTTAGACATAAAAATACCGTCGCGAAGTTAAATTCGTAACGGTATTTTTGTTTGTCCATGTCTTTTTATAGATCCTTGTTGCTAGCTGTTGAGCGACTAAAGTGTAGCAAGATTAATCCCAATGCTTCAAAAATTGAGATAAGAATAATCATTGGGTAGGCAGTGTTGGAGCCAAATAAACCGACAAGCGGCGAAGCTACACCACCGACTAATTGAGACAGAGTACCTAAGATTGCTGAGGCTGTGCCAATGTTTTTAGTTGTGCTTTCCATGGCAATAGCAGTGGTGATAGTGCTATTGAAACCGACCGACGAAACGACAAACCACAAAGCGACTGCAAACAGCCAGAGCTGATTGATTGTTAATGCGTTGATGACTAGGATGACACACCCGATTAGAGGGACTAGGAAACCAACTTGGGCAATTTGATGCTCGTTGAGGAATTCAGAAACACGGCCGACAATTTTACTTCCCAGTGCGATTCCTAGACCATTAATAGCATAGATAATACTGAAAGCAGTTGTGCTTAGATGATAGTCTTGCTGAAAGATAAACGAAGAATCTGCAATGTATGTAAACAAAGCGCCGTACACAAGTGCTAACAGACTTGCATTGAGCATAAAACGTCCGTTTGAAAAGACGCTCTTGAAATCGAGCTTTTCAACAGGCCCGCCAATGCTAGTGGCTGTCTCTGGCAGACCGAAGGCACTGGCGATGACGAGTAAAATGCCAACAATTGTTAATGTCACAAACACTGATTCCCACGGGAAGAAACTTACTAGAACAGCTCCTAAAATTGGGGCGATAACTGGGAAAATTCCGTTGATGGACATTAATGTGGCGTAGAAAGTAGTTAATCGGTGTCCGGAGAAAAGATCTCTGGCTACTGCCCGCGACAGCACCTGACCAGCCGCACCAGCAAGGCCTTGAATAACACGAAGAACTAGAAAGACTACGATACTATGGACAAAGATAAGTGCCGCTGACGTGAGCGTGAAGACAACCAGCCCAATTAATAAGGGTTTCCGTCGCCCAACCCGGTCACTCCATGGGCCAATAATTAATTGACCAACGGCCATGCCAATGAGGCAGGCACTGATACTTGCTTGAACAGCTGCTGAACTGGTGTGAAAACTAGCTTGCAGCTGGGGCAGTGCAGGCAGATACATATCTAGGGATAATGGGCCAAACGCAGATAGCGTACCCAATAAAAGTGTTAAGAACAGACTGGGTTTTACAGTCTGTTGTTTTTCGACTGGCATAACGGCTCCTTACACTAAATAGTTTATAAAACAAGGTAGACATAATTTTAAGCGTCTTGTGGTCAAAAAACTAGAGGGGGTGGACAGTTATCTATAAGGAATTCTAAAGTTGCGTATTGCACAGGTAAAACGCTTGCGTGTTTGGGTAAATCTGTTAGAATACATCTTGAACATGAATTAGTCAGTATTTGTCAAACGACAATTAGTTAATTAATAAGAAATGAGGGATTTTTGTGAATAACAATGAATATCAACAACCTCGCCGAGAGGTGAACTCACAGGCTTCTGGTTTATCAGCCTTCATGAGTAAAGTCTTCGGTTACATGGGTGGAGCGGTGCTGATTTCCGCAATCGTTGCCGTGCTTGCCGGCGTTGTTTTCCAACAGCAATACTTTAGTTTTATTGCTGCTAACCGCTGGTTCCCAATTGTTCTAGTGGTGGCTGAATTTGGACTCGTAATTGGCACTAGCTTTAAGGCCAACCGGAGTGCAGCAGCAGGGCTGACAATGTTGTTTGGGTTTGCGGCGATCAACGGGTTGATGCTGTCCAGCATTTTCCTTCAATATGCGAGTGCGACAATCTTCTCTGCGTTCTTTGCGTCAGCCGCTATCTTTGGTGGAATGGGTTTTTATGGCTCAACGACACACCGTGATTTGACTAAGATTGGGACGCAAGCAACGTTTGCACTGATTGGGATTATTATCGTTAGTTTGATTAATATTTTCTTACGGTCATCCTTTATCAGTTTCATCTTTAGTTTTGTTATCGTGGCTGTTTTTGTTGTTCTGACTGCTTGGGATACACAACGGATGCGTAAAATTTATGAACAGTATGGCAATCAGATTTCGTTGAGTGGCCTAGCCGTTCAGGGTGCCTTTCAGTTGTACCTAGACTTCATCAACATTTTCATTTACATCCTGCAGATTTTTGGCTACGGTAGCAACCGCAACTAATTAAACCTGAATGACTAAAATCATGCTATGAGCAGGGCTTTAATGTTTGTGAATAAAATGCTCGAATAAATCATAACTAGAAACCGTGTTGACATTGTTGTCGGCACGGCTTTTTGTTTGCCAGTGTTTCTTGAACAAGTGGAATCTTTTTTCTACAGGGGGTGCGACTACGCCAGCAAAATCAGAATCAGTCGATAATTATCAGCATCGGGCTCACTTAAACATTCAATTACGCTTCTGCTTCAAATTGGTGCGAGAGCGCTTAATTTGTTAAAATGGAATCATTAAAATCAAAGAAAGCGACGGCCTTTATGAGCGAACAATTAACGTTATCAACAAAGAAAAAACTATTACTGATTGACGGCAACAGTGTGGCCTTTCGTGCCTTCTTTGCACTGCATCAACAATTGGATCGATTTACTAACCATGATGGCTTACATACGAACGCTATTTACGCGTTCAAGACGATGTTGGATAAAGTAGTTAAGGTTGTTCAACCAGATAAGGCATTAGTGGCATTTGACGCCGGGAAAACAACTTTTAGAACTGGTAAATTTTCTGACTACAAAGGTGGCCGATCTAAAACACCGGAAGAATTATCAGAGCAAATGCCTTACTTACGAGATCTTTTGACCGGTTACGGCATCAAGAGTTATGAACTCAAGGATTGGGAGGCCGACGACATTATCGGCACCATGGCCCGTGAAGGCGAAGCAGCCGGATATCAAGTGATCATCGTAACTGGGGACCGTGATCTGACTCAGTTAGCAACAGATCAAACAACGGTGGCAATCACGCAAAAAGGTGTTAGCGAAATCGAATATTACACACCTACTCACGTTCAGGATAAATATGGCTTAGAACCCAAACAAATTATTGATATGAAAGGACTCACGGGTGACACTTCCGATAATTATCCGGGTGTTACCAAAGTGGGTGAGAAGACGGCGATTAAGTTACTGACGCAGTTTGATTCCGTAGAGGGTGTCTACGATCATCTAGATGATATTAAACAGAGCAAGATGAAAGATCACTTGATTGAGGATCATGATCAGGCCCTGATGAGTAAAGATTTGGCGACGATTCGCACCAATGCGCCGTTGGCAATTCATTTGGATGATATCGATTATAACGGTCCTGATATTGACAAATTGATTGCCTTCTATCAACAGATGGACTTCAACAATTTCCTGAAACAGTTGCAGAATGCCGGTCTTTCTTTGGATTTAGGCGACGATGAAACAAGCACAGCTTTAAAGACTGTCAGTTGGACAGAATTAACCAAAGATAATCTAGACTTGGTTGATAATTTTACCGATGAAGTTAGTTTTATTTTGGAAATGCCTGATGAAAATTATCATCTCAGTGCATTTGCTGGTTTTGTGATGACCGATGGCAAACAGACATTGGTTAGTCGAGAAGTCGATCTGCTTCAATCTGCCCAAATTAAGAAATTGATGGAAAATGGCAATATTGAAAAGAACGTTTTTAATGCTAAAGCTCAGTATGTCGGTCTACACCGTCTCGGAGTCAAACTTATTGGTGTTGATTTCGATTTGTTACTCGTTTCTTACTTGCTGGATACGAATGATAATTCAAATGATTTGGGTAGCTTGGCACAACAACATGGTTACGACCAGGTTGAAACAGATGAAGCCGTTTACGGCAAGGGTGCCAAACGGGCGATTCCTGACGATGATGAACAATTCTTCGACCATTTGTCGCGGAAGGCATTGGCCATTCAAAATCTCCATGAAGAGCTGTTTAAAGAACTTGATCAAAATGAGCAGCGTGATTTATATGTCAACATTGAATTGCCGTTAACTTTTGTGCTGGCGGATATGGAAATTGCCGGTGTTTATGTGGATACTGACCAATTGACCAATATGCGAGAAAAGTTCAAGGAACAATTGTCATCGCTGAAACAAACCATTTACAACGAAGCTGGAGAAGAATTTAACATCAATTCGACCAAGCAATTGGGCCAAATTTTGTTTGAAAAAATGAAGTTGCCAGTGATCAAAAAGACTAAGACGGGTTATTCAACTTCAGTTGATGTCTTAGAACAGCTGGCGCCTCAAGCGCCTATTGTGGAAAATATCTTGGCCTACCGTGGCTTGTCTAAGTTACAGTCGACCTATATTGAGGGACTGTTAAAAGTCGTTCATAGCCATGATCACAAGGTGCACACGCGCTATTTACAAACTCTGACGCAGACAGGTCGCTTATCGTCAGTTGACCCGAATTTACAAAACATTCCGATTCAAACTCAGCAAGGACGTGAAATTCGGAAGGCGTTTGTGCCAAGTCATGATGGCTGGGAAATCTTTTCTTCAGACTATTCACAAGTTGAATTACGTGTGTTGGCTCACATTACTGGGGATGCAAACTTGCAAGAGGCCTTCCGTGAAGACGAAGATATTCATGCGGCAACAGCTCGCCGAATTTTTGGGTTAACTTCTAATGATGAAGTGACGCCATTAATGCGGCGGCAGGCCAAGGCAACAAACTTTGGAATTGTTTACGGAATTAGTGATTATGGATTATCACAAAATCTGGGAATTTCCCGTCCTCAGGCAAAACAATTTATTGATACTTATTTCCGCGAATACCCAGATGTCAAAAAATATACAGAAGACGTTGTTGAACAGGCAAAGAAGCAGGGCTACGTGGAGACAATCACGCATCGCCGCCGGTATTTACCTGATATCAATGCGAAGAGCTTTAATCGCCGTTCGTTTGCAGCACGGACAGCGATGAATACGCCAATTCAGGGATCAGCAGCAGATATTATTAAGATTGCTATGATTCAAATGCAGAAGGCATTAACTGATCACGATTTAAAGGCTACTATGTTGCTGCAAATTCATGATGAGCTGGTCTTTGAAGCACCCAAGGAAGAGATTCCGATTCTTGAAAAATTAGTTCCAAGCATTATGGATTCAGCTGTTAGTTTGGATATTCCGTTGAAAGTTGAAAGTGCTCACGGATCTACTTGGTATGATGCGAAATAACGATTTATCGCAAGATTGAATTTCAAAATGGAGGCATGAATGATGCCAGAATTACCTGAGGTTGAAACGGTTCGTCGTGGGCTAACGCGGATGGTTGTTGGAAAAACGATTACTGGAATTGACGTTTATTACCCGAAAATGGTGTTAAACGGTGCCGACGCTTTTGTGACGCTGTTAACTGGACGGACAGTTACCAGAGTCGATCGACGTGGCAAGTATTTGTTGTTTCGTTTCGATGGTGGGCTGACGATGGTTTCTCATTTGCGAATGGAAGGCAAATACTTTGGAGCACCAGCCGACACGCCAAGGGATAAACACACCCATGTTGTTTTTCATTTAAGTGATGGTCAGTTACTGTGTTACAACGATACACGTAAATTTGGGCGCATGGTTGTGATTCATACTGGTGATGAAGACACGGTCGGTGGGCTAAAAACGTTGGGGCCAGAGCCCACACCTGAAACCTTAAGCGTGGCGTATTTAGTTGCTAAAATGGCAAAGAGTCGTAAGGCAATCAAGTCTTGGCTGCTGGATCAAAGTAACATTGCAGGGCTGGGCAACATTTACTGTGATGAAGTACTGTGGCTCAGTAAAATTCATCCGGAACAACCGGCAAATACAGTGACCACTGCGCAAATCAAACGATTACGGTTGAGTATTTTTGATGAATTGCAATTGGCAATCGAACATCACGGTACGACAGTGTTCACGTACAGTGCGTTTGGACATGCGGGAGAATTCCAAAATGAACTTCATGCATATGGTCACGGCGGTGAACCTTGCGAACGGTGTGGCACCACAATGGTGAAAATTAAAGTTGGTGAGCGGGGCACCACTTTTTGTCCCAAAGAACAAAAATTACGTGTTGTGAAGATAGCTGCTTCCAAGGCACGTTCTGCAGCAGCGACTAAGGAGACTTCTAAGTGACAACGGTAATTGGACTAACTGGCGGTATCGCCAGTGGCAAATCGACAGTTTCTAAAATGTTTGCAACGGCAGGCATCCCAATTATTGATGCAGATAAAATCGCTCACGAGGTGGTGGCGCCTAATACAACCGCTTTGGCAGATATCATTAGTACGTTTGGGGATACGGTTTTGACAGCAACGGGTCAGTTAGATCGTCATAAATTAGGCAACCTAGTCTTTAATAATGACGACAAGTTAGCTGAGCTTAATGCAATTGTTCAACCCGTTATCCGAAAAGTAATTCGGTCGCGAATTGATCGTTTTAAGAGCAGAAACACGCCCGTAGTTGTCTTGGATGCGCCATTGCTCTTAGAACAACATTATGAAAAGGACGTTGACCTGATTGTGGTGGTCAGTGTCCCACTCAAGATTCAACAGGCTCGGTTGATGGCACGTGATAACTTGTCGTTAGCAGAGGCGAATGAACGAATTGAAAGTCAATTATCCTTGGCTAACAAAGTTGCCAAGGCAGATGTGGTTATCGATAATTCCCAACAACTTGAAGAGACCCGTCTACAAGTGGTAAACTTGCTTGACAAAGTCCGTCAGACTGCGGATTAAAACGATTTAGTATTGATTAAAGGAGCACAGACAGGCTATGCAATGTCCACGGTGTCACCATAACGATACCCGAGTTGTTGATAGTCGTCCGACCGCAGAGGGTCAGGCGATTCGTCGACGACGCGAGTGCGAAAAATGTGGTTTTCGATTTACAACGTTTGAACGGGTTGAAGTAGCCCCATTATTAGTCATTAAAAAAGATGGCACCCGTGAGGAGTTTAGTCGCGAGAAGATTCTTCGCGGAATTATTCGCTCTGCAGAAAAACGACCGGTTACCATGCAGCAAATGAATACCGTAGTTGATAAAGTCGAGTCAAAGGTCCGCGCATTGGGCGAGAACGAAATTTCTAGTCAACTGATTGGTGAGTACGTTATGAACGAGTTGGCTGATGTTGATGAGATTGCATATATTCGATTTGCCAGCGTCTATCGTCAGTTTAAGGACATGAGTGTCTTTTTGGATGAAATGAAAGAAATGGTTGAGCGGGACAAGCGCTCGGATAAACGTTAATTGCTGAATACAAGAAGGGAGTGTCAGTCATGAATGTTGCACCAACTTTAACACCGCGGTCAGGATTTGTGGTTACACTGCCACCTCGTGATGAGCAGCATTTGTTGAGTTGGCAAACGTTGTACGCACCGATACTGGGTGTTACTGCGTTTGGCTTATACACAGGGTTGACTACGTTCGCTAGCCAGCACCCCCAGTTGTCTAATCGTCGTCAACACAGTGAACTGTTGACATGGTTGCGATTGGATTTGGATCATTTTCTGTCTGCCCGTAAGCGATTGGAAGCGGCCGGTTTATTGGATAGTTTTTACCAACAAGACGCACTAGGGGATGTTTACGCTTATCAACTGCAGTCGCCACTTTCGGCGACTGCGTTTTTTGCTGATGATTTACTCAGTGTCTTGCTTTTACAATCTGTTGGTCAAACGCGGTATGATGAACTGTTAGCAAAATTTGAACAGAAAACGGTTAACGTAAGTCAGATGAAAAATGTATCAGCTAATTTTTTATCTGTATTTCATATGAGTGATGCTCAATTGACTAACCGTCCAGCGCAGTTGTCGATTCAGTCCGATAATCATCGCACCGAGCGTGAGTCTAGCTTGGTTCAGGTTGACTTCAAACTGCTAAGCGATTATTTAAAACGAGAGTACGTTGAGTTGGATTCGGTAATGAATCAACGCGATTTAATTGCTACCGAAGCGACAATGTATGGGTTAAATGAGCGAAGCTTAGCTAACTTTATTGTTCAGGCGACAAGCGTGACAACAAATCAGTTTGATGCTAACCGTTTCAAACAAGTCGTTGCTGCTCAATTTCAAGCGACTCAGGCTGTGGACAATACTGTGAATGCAAACGATGGTGATGCCCAGGAACAACCGGTGACAACAACTGGTGATAATCAGGATCAGGCACAAATTAAGGCATTGGTGGCGGCCGTTAAGGCATACGCGCCAGCTGATTTTTTGGCCAGTTTAAAGACTGAAAAGAATCAGTATGTTAGTGATGGTGAACAACGCGTTTTGGCTAAATTCATGGATCGACATTTGTTTGCTCCCAGCGTTGTGAACATGCTAATTTACTACCTCATTAGTGATCGGGATAAAAACGTTCTTTATCTTAATGATGTTGATCGAGTCGCCAATGACTGGGCCAAGGCCAAAGTGCAGACGCCTGAGCAAGCAATTGATCACATGCGAAACTACAAGGAAGAACAGGAATCGCAGCGGATTCAACGTCAAAATGGCCGAGCACCTAGGGCACGAGAACAACTGACGGATTGGAACGTGCAGTCACAGACACCAACTTCAGAAGTGGCTGCTTCAGAAGATGACGCTAATGAAATTCAAAAATTACGTCAACGTTTAAATCAGGCTAAAAAGAATCAGGAGGATCAATAATCATGCAGAACTTAGGAAAATCAATGCGCGATTTACTTAATCGCCAGAATCTGAACTCTGATTACCAACGGCTGATTGCAAATGCGATTAATGATCCCGATGTACAAGCGTTCATTAAGGCACATCAAGATGAGTTGGCAGAGGATGTGTTGGAGCGTAATGGGTCCAAGTTGTACGAATATGTGAGCCAGCGTGATAAATTACGTGCTGGTCACCAAGTTTTTGCACCTGGGTACGAACCGAAATTAGTGGTCAGTGACCATTATGTGGAAGTGACCTACGAACCAACGGAAGACACGTTACTTGCACAAAAACGATCAATGCTTAAGAAGCGCGTTCACGCAGTCTCCATGCCAAAAATGATTGAACAAGCGTCATTTGGGGATTACAACGTGGATGGTGAAGAGGAGCAGCGTGCAAAAGCCTTGCGGCAAGCGATGCAATTTGTAGCTGACTATTCACAAAAGCCACATGAATTTCATCAAGGCTTGTACTTCTATGGCAATTTTGGAGTCGGTAAAACATTTTTGCTCGGCGCTATTGCCAATGAACTTGCTACATTGGGATACCAGTCAACGTTAGTTCACTTTCCCAGTTTTGCTGTGGAAATGAAAAATTCGATTGGTAAAAATAATGTTGCCGAAAAGGTTGATGCCATTAAGCAAGCGCCAATCTTGATGATTGATGATATTGGCGCGGATTCGATGAGCTCGTGGGTTCGCGACGAAGTGTTAGGCGTTGTTTTAGAGTATCGAATGCAAGAGGAATTGCCCACTTTCTTCAGTTCAAACTTTTCTATGCAACAGTTGTCAGATCAGCATCTCTCAATTAATCAGCGTGGTGAAAAAGAAGAAGTTAAGGCTGCGCGGTTAATGCAGCGGATTCGTTTCCTAAGCCACGAAGTCGTGATTCAGGGACCAAACCGTCGGCCACAATAAAATATTTAAGAGTAACTGTGACAGAAGTCCGACTTGAAAACGAGCATTAACAAAACAGACCTATTCCTAAACTTGGGGAATAGGTCTGTTTTGAGCTAAGCGGAATTCTCAGGACTTTGGAGCGCGATATGGCTCACATTTTTCGTTCCCAATAAACTTATGCCACAGCTTTTTTGTTTGCAACAATCATAAATAACGGTTAAAAGAGGTTCACTTTAGGAATTTGGCGCGATTTCAACTCAAAATCATAAGAAAGTTCAGCTTTTAATGGAATTAATGACATGTTTTGCAGATAAAGTTCGACTTTAAATGGAATATGTTCGTGTTTTACATTTAATAATAAAAATGATACGATGTTACTCGTTCTTTAATGAACCATATCCGAACGATCACTAACGGCCGTTATGTGAATTTTAGGAATAATTATCTAAGGGAGCTTGTACTCGTGATTGAAAAATTGAATCATTATTTTATGTTGGATGAATTGCACACGACTGTTCCTCGAGAAATGCTAGCAGGATTCACAACTTTTATTTCAATGGCATACATCATGTTTGTGAACCCGAGCGTTTTAGGAGCCGCAGGTGTGGATAAAGGGGCCGTGTTTACGGCAACGGCATTGGCTAGTGCTATCGGCTGTATTCTGATGGGAGTTCTAGCACGTTATCCAATTGCGACCGCTCCGGCACTGGGTATCAATGCATTTTTTGCTTACTCAGTTGTTATCGGAATGAAAGTTCCGTGGCAGACGGCAATGGCTGGAGTGTTTGTAGCTTCGCTGATTTTCTTGGTAATTACAATCTTTAAGCTTCGTGAAATGATTATTAATGCGATTCCATCGGATTTAAAGTATGCGATTTCGAGTGGTATTGGTTTGTTTATTGCTTTTATTGGGCTACACGATGGTGGCTTGATTGCCGCCAACAAATCAACTGTGGTGGGCTTAGGATCATTTTCAACGGCGACAACTTGGCTAACGATTTTTGGTCTTATCCTAACGTCGATTTTAATGGTCATGCGCGTCCCTGGTGGTATTTTTATCGGGATGGCGGCCACTGCAATTGTTGGACTCATAACGAAACTGATTCCGATGCCACATCAGTTGGTTGCTGGTGCGCCGAGTTTAGCACCTACATTTGGTGTTGGCATTAAGCACATTGGTGATATTAATTCCGTTCAAATGTGGGTGGTTGTGTTGACGTTCCTGTTAGTAACCTTCTTTGATACGGCAGGTACGTTGGTGGGGCTTGCCCAGCAGGCAGGGTTTATGAAAAACAATGAAATGCCACGAGTTGGTAAAGCGTTGATGTCTGATTCTACAGCGATGCTGGCAGGCTCTGTGTTAGGTACATCACCGGTTGGTGCGTACGTTGAATCATCAGCTGGGATTGCTGTTGGTGGACGAAGTGGTCTAACTGCCATCACAACTGGTATTTTGTTTGTCCTTGGGATGTTCTTTTCGCCACTTTTGACGGTTGTGACTAGTCAGGTGACAGCACCTGCGCTCATTATTGTTGGTGTTCTGATGGCGCAGTCGTTGGCACGAATCAATTGGACAAAGATGGAAATTGCCATTCCATCATTTTTAATTGTCCTGGGCATGCCGTTGACGTACAGTATTTCAGACGGATTAGCGCTGGGTGTCATCACTTATCCAATTACAATGATTGCTGCCAAACGTGGTCGTGAAGTTCATCCGTTAATGTACGTTTTGTTCTTTGTCTTCATCGGCTTCATGTGGATTTTAAACGTCAATCATTAATTCTTATTGTTGATTTTTGTCAGTCATTTTATCGTCTAGTGATTGACAAGCAATTATTTTGTGGTTTAATAAGTTTTGTAAACCAATCAGATATGATGTCAGTTAACAAACCTTTTAGAGAGCATCCGGTGGTGAAAGGATGCAGGTGTTAAGTGGTGTTACCCCTGATTCAAGCGTCCGGTGATCAAGCCGGGCCGATTGACCGCGTTATTGGTCACTAGAGGCAGTTATTGAGCGCGATATGCTCTAACTGTGAATTTTGGGTGGAACAACGTTAATGACGTCCCTGACCGCGATTGCGGTTAGGGACGTTTTTTTGTTTCATGTCATAAACAAGCAGAACTGCACAGTGTAATTTCAAGGAGGAAAAGCAGAATGGCAGATATTAAGATTACGTTTCCAGATGGCGCTGTTAAGCCGTTTGCCAATGGCTCAACGACGGCAGATGTTGCTAAGTCAATCAGCATTAGCCTTGCTAAAAAGGCCGTAGCCGGAAAGTTTAACGGTGAGTTAGTTGATTACGAGGCACCGTTAACAGAAGATGGCAAGATCGAAATTGTCACGAAAGATACACCAGAAGGTTTGACTGTACTTCGCCACACTGCATCTCAAGTATTAGCTAACGCACTTCACCAGCTTTATCCAGAAATGCATTTTGGTCAGGGTGAGGCCAGTGATGACGGTTTTTCGTTTGATACGGACAATGCCGATCACCAAGTTAGTTCTGATGACTTGCCAGCCATTGAAGCCAAAATGAAGGAAATTGTGAAGGCCAACTTGCCAATTTCCCGTGAAGTATTGGCTGAGGCTGACGCGCTTAAATTGGTTGATGGAGACCCTTACCAAACACAATTAGTTAAACAAGCGGCTGCCACCAATGATGGTCAGGTTGCTGTTTACCGTCAGGGTGATTTCGTTGATTTAAGCGACGGTGTGCAAATGCCATCAACTGGTGACGTCAAGATCTTTAAGCTGCTGTCTGTTGCCGGCGCGTACTGGGAAGGCAAATCATCTAACCCAATGTTGCAACGGGTTTACGGGACGGCCTTCTTCAATCAAAAAGACATGGACGCCGATGATGTTCGCCGTAAAGAAGCTCGTGAACGCGATCACCGTGTGATTGGTAACGACTTGGATTTGTTCTTTGTTGATCCTAAAGTCGGTGCCGGTCTGCCATACTGGATGCCAAATGGTGCAACGATTCGTCGTACCATTGAACGTTACATTATTGACAAGGAAATTCAGCATGGCTATGAACATGTTTACACGCCAGTTCTCATGAACTTGGATGCTTATAAGACATCTGGTCACTGGGAACACTATCGTGAGGACATGTTCCCACCAATGGACATGGGTGATGGCGAAATGTTGGAACTGCGTCCCATGAACTGCCCAAGCCATATTCAAATTTACAAACATCACATTCGTTCTTATCGTGAATTACCATTGCGGATCGCTGAATTAGGCATGATGCACCGTTATGAAAAGTCCGGCGCGTTATCTGGTTTGCAACGTGTCCGTGAAATGACATTGAACGATGGTCACACATTCGTTGCTCCTGATCAAATTCAGGATGAATTCAAACGTATTTTGAACTTAATGGTTGAAGTATATGCAGACTTTGACATTAAGGATTACTCATTCCGTTTGAGCTACCGTGACCCTAAGAACACCGAAAAATACTTTGCCAACGACGAAATGTGGGAAAAGGCTCAGAAGATGTTGAAGGGTGCCATGGATGATCTTGGCCTTGACTACGTTGAAGCTGAAGGCGAAGCAGCCTTCTATGGTCCTAAGTTGGATGTACAAACTAAGACAGCCTTGGGCAATGAAGAGACATTGTCTACCATTCAGTTAGACTTCATGTTGCCTGATCGTTTTGACCTTCATTATGTCGGTGCTGATGGTGAAGAACATCAACCTGTTATGATTCACCGCGGATTAGTTTCAACGATGGAACGTTTCACCGCCTACTTAACAGAAATGTACAAGGGTGCTTTCCCAACGTGGTTAGCACCTCATCAGGTTTCTATCATTCCAGTTAGTGAAGAACATCAAGGCGATTACGCTGAAAAGCTACGTAAACAATTAGCAGCTGCCGGTGTACGCGTAACGGTCGATGATCGTAATGAAAAGATGAACTTTAAGATTCGTGATGCCCAAACGCATAAGATTCCTTACACGTTAGTTGTTGGTGACAAGGAAAAGCAAGACGATACGGTTTCTGTTCGTCGTTATGGTCATGATGAATCTACAAGTGAAGCAAGTAAGGACTTCCTGAGTGATGTTTTGAACGATATTGCTTCGTATTCTCGTGAAAATTAATTGCAGTTAAGTTTCAATAAGTGTCGCCACATTAATCTGGCGGCGCTTATTTTTGTGATTTGAACATTTTATATTGTTTTACTTATTATTTTGTAATATTCTAATACTATTCTAATGTTTCGCTAAACGAATTGCATGCAAGACAGTCTGTTTAGCGAAGATACACATGTTAAGGAAGCGAAAGCCTAAATGTAAGTTTCTCCTTTAATAAATGGACAAAATTCGGTTGTGTGATGATGAATGGCCACAGAAACGAACGAATCTATAATTTATTTTTTTGACCATTTGACGCAGCTAAATTTCGCCATTTAATCTCTGAATGAATTCACAGATGATTTTTATAGGGAGAAATTGAAATGTGGCAAGTATTGGTTAAACCTCAAAAAAAGTTATTTAGTCTCTTTTTCTTAGTGACGATAATACATGCGATTGTGACAACGGCTTACACGTTAGTTATTGCTTTTTTAACGGCTTATATGACGCGTAAAATCAATATGTCCTTTGGCCAGGTTGTGACAATCATTTTATTATGTACGGCGTTTATTGCATTAGTAAACGTAATTGGTGGTTATCTTAAGGGTAAGGTTACCAATGGTGCAATATGTCATTTAAGACGGCAGATATTTGAACGATTGATGTTAACGGTGGATTTTGGTGATCGACGCAAGGTTGGCGAAAAAGTAGCTCTACTGACGAGTAAGCTAGACGTCGTTGAGCAGAGCTACGTCAATAATTTTCTGCTTGGTTTATCGTTACTCATGCAGTTTGTTTTAGGCATATTGCTCGGCGTGATAGTGGATGTACGGCTGACATTGATTGTTATTAGTCTCGATGTTCCAGCAATATTATTACCACTTATAACACAGCGACAATTAAAACGTGCTAAACTGCCGGTGCTAAACAACCTAGATCGTTATACCAGTGCGATTACAAACTGGTTTTCTGGTTTAACAACAATTAAGAATTTTGGCCGTGAGCATGTCTTTATCAACATGCACGCCTCCATATCAACGGATGTAAAGGTTAGCGAGAATCACGATATTTTAGTTCGCAAGATTGTCAGCGGTATTTCACAGTTTTGTGGAGATTTAGTTTACTTTGGTACTTGGGTCGTTGGTGGTTACTTTATTTTGAATCACAGTCTAACGCTAGCGGCGTTTATGACTTTTACGCAGTTATCGGTTCAAATTTCATTTCCATTGGAAACGGCGGCAGATGTTTTTTCTGATTTTTTCGGTGGTCAACGGGCTTATCAACAACTACGTTTGGTTATTGAAGCGGTGCCCCAAAATAATGAAAGACTTGCTCAGTTGCCAGAGCAGGACGACGTATTCATTGATTATGTTCACGCTATGATTGGCGGGGCAGATAAAGATACAAGGCCACTACTAAAAGACGTTAACTTACAGATTAACCAATCAGATAAGGTCATCATTATTGGTGATAGTGGATCTGGGAAATCTACATTAATCAACGCTCTGTTTGGCTACCGACCATTGTTGGCTGGCTCGATTTTTGTTGATGGCCGCTCACCAATCGTTGGCCGATCCGCAGATATTGCTAAGATGATTGGTTATCAGAACCAGCAAACGTTCATTTTTGATGGTACAGTTAGGGATAATTTAACGATGTTTAGTGATCAATATACTGATCAAGAGCTTATCAATGCGTTAAACAGGGCTGAGCTGCAAACGGCTGACGGACATGCTCACGCTAATGCTTGGTTGAGTATGATTCTTCATACTCAAGGTGGACCGTTGTCCGGCGGTGAAAGACAACGTATCGGTTTAGCTCGCAATTTATTAACGCACAAACGGTTCATGATTTTTGACGAATTGTCTAGTGGGCTAGATCATAAAACAGCTGAAACAATCGAGAAGCGTCTATTCAGGTTGAACATTGGTTTTATTTACATTACGCATAGTTATAACAGGGCATTATTGAAAGCAGCTGATAAAGTTTTCGAAGTGCACGACAAACGTGTTACGGCGGTGTCACTAGACTAATTTACTTGACCGATCGATTGAAGTTGTTTATGATTTACTCAACATGATGAACCTTTAATGTAGTCCTGTGAGGCTAACAAGGGAACGGCTGTTGTGACGTTTAGAATAGCGCGATTTGTGCAATTCTAGTACATCTTCACACGTAAACCAGACCACTTGCCTTCCGGGTGAGTGGTCTTTTTTATTTGGATGATCAAACGTTTAGGCCGGGACGGGGTTCGCGTGAAGTGAGGAAGGGAGCGTTTTAAATGACGCAAAAAGAATTTCACGATGACGCTGCAGTGTTGGATATCCATGATCGGCCTAAATTCTGGCCATGGGTAGGCTTATCGATTCAACACATGTTTTCAATGTTTGGCTCAACTGTTATTGTGCCGTTACTGGTTGGTCTTAGTCCAAGCATTGCTTTATTTTCATCTGGGGTAGGTACGCTGTTACATATTATGATCACCCAGCGAAAGATTCCGGCTTACATGGGATCGAGCTTTGCGTTTATTACACCAATGCTCGCCTTAATGAAGACAACGGGGTATCCAGGCATTGGGCAAGGTGTTGTGGCGGTCGGAGCTGTGTATCTCATTGTCGCATTACTGATCGGCATGATTGGCTCTGATTGGGTTGATAAGGTATTACCACCAATTGTTGTTGGACCGATCGTCATGGTCATTGGCCTTTCTTTAGCGGGCAGTGCCGCGACAGATGCAATGATGAAAAACGGTCATTATAATTTGGAATACTTTGCAATTGCGATGACCACATTATTGTTGGCAATTTTCTTTAACATGTTTTTAAAGGGATCATTAGGGTTAATTCCTGTATTGTTGGCGATTGTGTGTGGTTACTTGATTAGTGTATTTGCTGGCATCGTTGATCTACATACAATTGCTGTGGCGCCATGGTTTAAGTTGCCTAAATTTCAGGTTCCTGGATTAACCTATCATTTTCATTTGGAATGGGGCGCGATTGTGACCATTGCACCCATTGCGTTTGTTACAATGACGGAGCATATGGGTCACATTATGGTTCTGGATAATCTTACACACCGAAATTTCTTCAAGGATCCCGGCCTAAACAGAACGCTTGCTGGGGATGGCACGGCTTCTATCGTTGCGGGACTGATTGGTGGACCGGCAGTTACCAGCTACGGTGAAAATATTGGCGTGATGGCAATTACTAAGGTACACAGTGTTTATGTGTTGATGGGTGCTGCCATGTTTGCGATTATTTTTGCCTTCATTAACAAACTGAACGTTTTGATTATGGCCATGCCGTTGCCAGTGATTGGTGGCATCAGCTTCTTGCTATTTGGTACGATTGCAACAAGCGGCGTTTCTGTGATGATTGATCATCATGTAGATCTGGGCAAGAAACGGAATTTGATGATTGCGTCGTCCGTGATGGTCATTGGAATTGGTAATGCCTATCTGCAATTAGGCAATTTTCAGTTCACTGGATTAGCGTTTGCGACGATTTTAGGAATTGTGTTAAACTTAGTTCTACCACAGGAAGCTGCTAGTGAAAGAGCAGACGCGAATACGCTTGACAAAGCCAAGTAGCTCCTGTAAACTTATTAACTGTTGAGAAAAGCAGAAGCACCCGCTTCTCGCCTTGGTAATTTTGTTGCCGGGCTAAAGATGAGTTGAACCGTACTGTTTCAGTGCGGACAGCGGGTGGCGATGGCCATCCGCTATTTTTCTGTTTAAATCTCACCATTGTTGATTCGTTTAGAATTTTATGGAGGTGAATACCATAGCTCAAGATACTTTGGTAAATAACGCAATCCGCGCCCGCGAGGTTCGGTTGATTGCCGCTAATGGTGACCAGCTCGGGGTTAAGCAGACCAGAGAAGCACAACAGCTTGCGGATGATGCAAACTTAGATTTGGTTCTGGTTGCCCCTAAGGCAAAGCCACCAGTTGCCAGAATCATGGATTATGGAAAGTACCGCTTCGAGTTACAAAAGAAGCAGCGTGAAGCTCGTAAGAATCAAAAGACGGTCGAAATGAAAGAAATTCGTCTTAGTCCGACGATTGACGAGAATGACTTCAACACTAAATTGAAGAATGCAGAAAAGTTCCTGTCAAAAGGTAACAAAGTGCGTGTCTCAATTCGGTTCAGAGGTCGTGCAATCACGCATAAAGAAATCGGTCGCGACGTGTTGAACAAGATGGCAGCTGCAACTAAAGAAGTAGCTGACGTTCAACAACAAGCTAAGATGGATGGTAGAAGTATGTTCTTAGTACTGTCACCAAAACCAGAAAAATAGTTATCAATATTTAGGAGGACATTCTTATGCCAAAGCAAAAGACAAACCGTGCCGCTGCTAAGCGGTTCAAACAATCTGCAAAGGGCGGCTTCATTGGTGCCAACGCTTACACGAGTCACCGTTTCCACGGTAAGACAAAGAAGCAACGTCGCCAATTACGTGGAACTAAGATGATGGACGCAACTACGGTTAAGACATACAAGAAGTTATTGTTGACCAAGTAGTTTTTAAACAGGAATCTGACCAGACTTGGTCAATTATTGGAGGATGCAATTATGCGTGTTAAAGGTGGAAGTGTTACACGGCAACGTCGCCGTAAGATGATCAAATTAGCTAAGGGTTACCGTGGCCCAAAGCATATTCAATTTAAGGTTGCTAAGCAACAAGTTTGGAAGTCATGGCAATATGCTTACCGTGACCGTAAGAACACGAAGCGTAACTTCCGTAAGCTCTGGATCGCTCGGATCAATGCCGCTGCT
Organism: Furfurilactobacillus milii; assembly: GCF_009864005.1. GTDB lineage: Bacteria > Bacillota > Bacilli > Lactobacillales > Lactobacillaceae > Furfurilactobacillus > Furfurilactobacillus rossiae_B. The sequence continues at coordinate 440,968 of NZ_WEZQ01000005.1, read as the reverse complement.
CGTCAAAATGACATGAGCTACAGCAAGTTGATGCATGGTTTAAAGGAAGCTAACGTTGAAATGAACCGTAAGATGTTAGCCGACTTGGCTGTTAACGACCCACGTGCGTTCACTTCTTTAACTAAAGAAGCTGCTAAGGCACTTAAATAATTCATGATTAAGCACTCATTCTTGAAAGATATTCAGGCGTGAGTGCTTTTTTATACGGAAATAACGTTCGAGTCCTGCCTCAGAAAGCCTTGTTTATCAGTTTGACGAACGTCTCTTGACGATTCACAGCAAAATATAATCTATCGTTCGGGTCTGGCTGTTGACGACAATAGGCTGAACCTGATAAATTAGTAACAATTTATTTCATTAGGAGGAATTGTTCACCATGACCAACTGGAACGAGAAATTTGCCAAACAGGGATTAACGTTTGATGATGTACTGCTGATTCCTGCAGCAAGTGATGTTTTACCAAATCAGGTTGAATTGCATACACAACTTGGAAAAAACTTGAAGCTGAATATCCCAATTTTAAGTGCCAGTATGGATACGGTGACCGAAGCACGCCTTGCAACAGTGATGGCGCAACAGGGTGGTTTAGGTGTTATTCATAAAAACATGAGTAAGGATGACCAAGCTGCAGAAGTTAGCAAAGTTAAAGCGACAACAGTTGATACTGCTGTTACACCTGAAGCCGCTGTCGATGCTCAAGGCCGTTTACTGGTCGCAGCCGCTGTCGGTGTCACAGCAGATACGTTTGAACGCGCAGAAGCGCTGTTTAGCGCTGGTGCTGATGCAATTATCATCGACACAGCACATGGTCATTCGAAAGGCGTGCTGGACAAAATTGCGCAAATCCGTGAGCAGTATCCAGACCAAACATTAATTGCCGGGAACGTTGCGACGGCTGCTGGTACCCGAGCTTTGTTTGACGCTGGTGTTGACGTGGTTAAAGTCGGTATTGGGCCAGGTTCGATTTGTACAACACGGGTTGTTGCTGGTGTGGGTGTTCCTCAAATCACTGCTATTTTCGATGCCGCTCAGGTTGCTGCTGAATACGGCAAACAAATTATCGCTGACGGCGGCATCAAGTACTCTGGTGACATTGTTAAGGCGTTGGCTGCCGGTGGTAACGCAGTTATGCTAGGCAGCATGTTGGCTGGTACCGATGAAGCGCCAGGTGAAGTCTTTACAGCTGAGGATGGCAAAAAGTATAAGACCTACCGCGGCATGGGATCCTTAGCTGCCATGGAACATGGTTCTTCAGACCGCTATTTCCAAAGTGGTGTTAAGGAGGAGAAAAAGCTTGTGCCAGAAGGTATTGAAGGCCGAACGGCTTATAAAGGTGCCGTAGCGGATGTTTTGTTTCAGATGATCGGTGGTTTGCGGTCAGGCATGGGCTACACGGGGGCGCATACTGTTGATGATTTGATTGAAAAGGCTCAGTTTGTTCAGATCACTAATGCCGGACTGATCGAATCACATCCACATGATATTCAAATCACAAAAGTTGCACCAAACTACAAGCGTAATTAGATCAGCTAACTATTTAAAAATGGAGAAAAACATGCAAACAGTGGACCAAACTAAATTTGATCGGGTGATTGTATTAGATTTTGGTAGTCAATATAATCAACTGATTACACGACGAATTCGTGAATTCGGTGTGTATTCAGAATTAAAACCACATACAATTTCAGCCACTGAGCTTGCGGCCATGAATCCTAAGGCTGTAATCTTTTCCGGTGGACCGAATAGTGTTTATGGCGAGGATGCCTTAACGGTTGACCCCGCAATTTATGATATGGGTTTGCCAATTCTCGGTATTTGTTACGGAATGCAGCTAATGGCAAAAGACCTCGCCGGTGGTGTGGTTGCGCCAGCTGAAGATAATGGTGACTACGGTCAGTCAGAAATGCACATCACTAACACCAATTCACCTTTGTTTAAGGGAATGGCGGCAGATCAAGAAGTTTTGATGAGTCATGGTGATTACGTCAAAACTGTGCCAGATGGTTTTGAGCAAATCGGAACCGGTGCCAACTGCCCAACAGCCGCCATGCAGGATGTCAAACGAGGATTTTACGGATTGCAATTTCATCCCGAAGTTCGTTTGACAGAAAACGGTAATGATATTTTACGACATTTTGTTTTCGATGTAGCTGGTGCCAAAGCCAACTGGACCATGCGTGATTTCATTGATCTGCAAATTGCTAACATTCGCCAAACTGTTGGTGATAAAAAAGTATTGTTGGGTCTTTCAGGTGGTGTTGATTCCAGCGTTGTCGCTGTCCTTTTACATGAGGCTATCGGTGATCAATTAACCGCGGTTTTTGTCGACCATGGTCTGCTACGCAAGGATGAAGCGCAACAAGTGCTCGACAGTCTTAACGGTAAGTTTGGCGTCAATATTGTTGCTGTGAATGCCAGTGACAGATTCTTGGGAGCTTTAAAAGGCGTTTCCAATCCTGAACGCAAACGTAAAATCATCGGTAAAGAATTTATTGATGTGTTTAGTGAAGAGGCCCGTAAGTTAGATGGCGTAGAGTTTTTAGCACAGGGCACGCTGTACACAGATGTCATTGAATCTGGAACCGATACTGCTCAGACAATTAAGTCACACCATAATGTGGGCGGACTACCAGAGGACCTTAAATTTAAATTGATTGAACCATTGAATAAATTGTTCAAAGACGAAGTCCGTGAGTTAGGTGAACAGCTGGGTATGCCACATGACCTTGTATGGCGCCAACCATTTCCTGGTCCAGGACTTGCTATTCGGACGCTGGGAGAAGTAACGCCCGAAAAGTTGACACTGGTGCGGGAATCCGACGCGATTTTACGTGCAGAATTCGCTAAAGCCGGGTTGGATCAAACCGTTTGGCAATACTTTACTGCACTGCCAGGCATTCACAGTGTTGGTGTTATGGGGGACGGACGTACTTATGATGAAGCAATTGTTATTCGTGCCGTGACTAGTGTTGATGGCATGACTGCTGAGTTTGCAGAAGTTCCTTGGGCCGTGTTAGGTGAGGTATCGACCAAGATCGTCAATGAAGTACCGGGAGTTAACCGCGTACTGTATGACATCACCGGTAAGCCACCTGCCACGATTGAGTACGAATAGCCTAGAAAAAAATCAGTCATTATCTATGGGTATCTATCCCTTGATAATGACTGATTTTGTTATGGCCTGGGAATTTCAAAAACGGATATAATCGGACGGTTTGGAAATGTTTTGAAGGATTTTGTTACAGTTATTATGATTGCGTGAAAATTATATTTGACTTTAATTGATTGATCGATTAAGATATATTCAATTAATAATTAATCAATCAATTAATAAAGGAAAATTACTATGACAAAATTACAAACAGCGCAGGCAGTCACAGTTTCGCCATCGGCACAAAAAATGTTAGCCGGTTTGAAGTATTTCAATTTACCGGGGTTCATTAAAATTACGCCACGCCTCATTAACCGAATTCGTACACAGTTTCAGTCTGGTGAAGATCCTATTGAACAGAGTCTTATCAAGGATGGAAATTTAACAACAACGCCACTGGCACTGAATGACGTTACTGGTCTCAGGATAACCGGAGCCGGTGTTAACGAAGATGGCCCAGTTATTCTGAATATTCATGGCGGTGGTTTTATTCTGGGGACGGCCCGTGAACGAACAGCTTTGTTAGCTGCAACCGAAACACCGTTGCCAGTTTATTCGGTCGATTATGACTTAGCTCCTGAGGCACAAGCTCCGCAAATCGTTAGTCAAGTGCTCAGCTTTTATCGCGGTCTAATAGAGGCGGTTGGAAATCGTCCGATTGTGATGATGGGTAGTTCAGCAGGTTCAGGCATCGCGGCGGCAGTGGTCGAACAGGCTCATGCGCAAGGCCTACGTTTGCCAGCGGCAATGGTACTATTTTGTCCAGCGTTGGATATCTCTGGTAATGGAGATTCGTCGATTTTTAACGAAAAACGTGATGTTGGTTCAGCCAAAATGGCGCTTCGTTTGGCAAAAGCGTATATTGGAGCTAATGATCCGAAGAGTCCAATCGTTTCTCCAATGTACGGGGAGGTTGGTGACTGGTTCCCCGCGACTTTTATGAGCACTGGCACTCGTGATATAATGCTCAGCAATGTCGCTCGTTTTAGCGAAAAGTTGCGTCACGCTGATGTCGAGGTAACTGCAGTTATCCGGGAAGGAATGTGGCATGGATTTAATTGGGAACCTAAGTTGCCAGAAGCGGTTGAGACACGTCAAGCGGCTTGGCAGTTTATCAAACAACATGTAGGGGAGACGTTTTAATGCGCGGTAGAGATGAAACGAAGCGAGCACGAATTCTTCAGGCGACGAGTCAAATTATGATGAACGAGGGTATTGCTGCCGTATCGCTAAGCAAAATTGCGAAAGAAGCAGGAATTGCTTCAGGAACACTTTATACTTACTTTGAAGATAAAAACGACATGTTAAAAGCGCTCTATTTGGATCGCAAAGCGGATGTTGCCAGGGTCATTACTGCGTTTGATCCTAACGGAGATCCAACTGCTGAATTGGATAAGTTTATGTCGTTAGTATATGGCTATGCGCAACATCATCTTGAAAATATGCTGTTAATTCGTGAGTTTAATCAGTCACCGATTTTAAAACAATTAGGGATTACGGCTGAGGAGTCATATTTAGGTTACGAACCGATTCAACAATTAACCCAAAATGGTGTTGCAAACGGAATTTTTGTGCCAGTGACCTTTGAAGTTCTGATGTCTTATGCATATACCCCAGTCATTGAATATGTGGTTGCACTTAATAATGGTCTAATTAACGAGCAGGATGTTCCATTTGATCGGATCAAAATGTTATCTTGTCGAGCGATTCTGATTAACCCGCGGTCCTAACTTAAAATACTGAACAAGTTGCTTTTCTGATTTTTTATTCAGCATAAAGAACCCGCTAATTACTGTTAATCTAGTAATTAGCGGGTCTATTTTTGCTTATAAGGCCAATTCGAATTCTAAATTGACGTGTAATCTAATTGTCGTTGTTGCCACCAAACAAGCCGCCAAGCTTGTCCATGATGCCGGAAGCGCCACCGCCAAGCAAGTCTTTAGCTTGGTCATAGTAGTCGCCAAGGTCGTCCTTGTGATCTTCGATAAATGACTTTGCGTCGTCGATATTGCCGCCGCTCACAAGATCTTTAGCCTTGTCCATAATTTCATCTTTATCCATGAAAATCCCTCCACACAATTAGTCAGCTTTTAATGTCGTCAGGGTTGGACAGTTAACTATTTACGTTGTTAACAACTAAAGTATAGCATTGTCGAGACAGAGGTAAAGTCATGTTGCTGAAAAAATGAAGCCGTTTTCAATTCGGCAATAAAAATGATTCATATTTCATCGTCCATTTTCAAACAGAATCCGGTATAATAGCGTAATATTGCCGTTTAGGAAAGGAAGATTTTTCATGTATAAAAACCGTGTTTACCTTGCTAGTCCGTTTTTCACTGATGAACAACGGGATCGTATTGATACTGTGGTGACGTCATTACGTCAAAATAAAACAATTGATGCAGATGGCATTTTTATTCCTCAAGAGCATCAAGAGGAAAGTCTAGAATTTGGCTCATTTGAATGGCAAGATTCTGTCTTTGCGAGCGACATGCGTCAGGTCAAACGTGCCGATGTCGTTGTTGCGATTTTAGATTATAAATATGAAGAGAAAAATCTTGAACCCGATGCTGGTACAATTTTTGAAATAGGTGCTGCTTGGGCTTGGCACATTCCAGTAATCATGGTTCAATTTCACCCAGAAAACGAGCTTAACCTGATGCTTGTGCGTTCACTGACGGCAATGTATACCGGGGACAAGATTAAACAGGGACTTGCCACATATGATTTTAATAATCTGCCAACAAAATATACAGATATGAAAATCTTTTAAAGAAAGCGAGACACAACACGATTTGGCTTTCTCAGGTGTCATAAAAATGATGTTCATGGGTGATTTCTCCCGTGAACATCATTTTTTATGTTAGATGAGCAAAACGTAGTGTTATGTCTCGCATTTGTGGCAAATTTTTAATCCGTGCGAACCTTGGCAGTTGAAGAAAAATGGCTTGTTGCCGTTGCGCTAAGATTCAAGCTGAGGTGTTTTGTTCCAATCTCGTTCATGCAGTCCCACCGCGTTGATCCCAAATCATTAAAATGAGTACAACAATTAGAATCAAGACGCTGCCTAGCAATGCCTGCGGTCCGATAGCATTTGTTAGTTTAGTGGAAATGAAAGCGCCAATGCCAAAACTAGCGGCCACCCAAAAACTATCTCTTAATAAAATCCAGTTAGTGGTTAGTTTGCCGCGGCGGAAAAGCAAATTTAACGATGCTGCACCGACAGTTCGCAAGTTACCAGTGGTCATGGTTGTATTGTACGGATGATTATTCATGACCCGAAATGTATGAACCTGAAAGGCAGCAAATAAGGATAGACTACTAGTGATAAATGAACCTGGGATAAAGCCAATAAACAGATCGATTATTAAAATACCAACTAATTCGGCAATGATACTAAGCTCCTGCCAAATCACGGCTCCGGGACGGTGAAAAAATTGTTCCACCAAGTTAGCTAACCCAGCACCCAGTGTGAAGCAGAAGATTGGAATAATGTATGTGATTGCTTTAGCAAAATGACCGTTGGCTAAATTTAATCCCAGTAAGATAACATTCCCTGATTGAAGACTGGCGAACACTTCGTTGTGAAGAATATAGGTGTAAGCGTCCAGGTAGCCACCGACACCTGCCAATAAAGTGCCAATCAGGAGGGTTTCATAAATCGGCTGACGTACGTTTTTCATGTTTGCGCCTCTTTATCTTTTTTAAGTTTAATAGGCATATTGTAGCTAAAATTTGAATTTATTGCTGGTAAAAATACTTGTTTTAAAACAAGTGTCAGTTAATGAATGGGGTGAAGAGGATTACTTTGCAAACTAAACATATTATTTTGAAATTTTGTTTGGCAACAAAATTACAAACTGAGTGATTTAATCAAAATTTTAATGGACATTGACGTGTGAAATCTGTATCCTATTGCCAATGACTAAAAAGGAGCGATTGCACGTGATTACAAATGCAGAAACTTTTTTAACTGAGTTGAAGAACATTTTACGCGGAACCTACACGGATGATCAATATTTGATTGAAGCTGTGGTGAATAGATTGCAAATGTCTACTACGACACACTATGAAGTGTCGAAATGGCGCGCTAACGATCATCGTGATCATGAGTTCACGTTTAAACAAAATGAAGATCAAACATATACGTACCTTACAACACGTTAATCATGTTAAAAATCATCGCTAAGCAAACACATTTTGTCTGCTTAGCGATGATTTTTTTAATGAATGTCGTTTATTGTGAACTTGATTTATTCATGGTTTGCTTAGACTGATGCGCTTCTTTTACGAAAACGTAGCCACAAGAATAAGAGGTAGCTGCCAAAACTTAAGAGGCTGATGATGAGCCCTAAACGAAAACCAGGCGCCCGGTAGGCTAAACGTATGCGATGTAAGCCTGGGGTCAACTTTATAGCGCTGAGATTGCCAACAACTCTATCAATTGATACCTGTTTGCCATCAACATAAGCATGCCAACCATTGTCTTTTGGAATGCTCAGAAACAGTAATGGTTTCTTCTTGGTAGCTGTTATCGTGCCTTGCAAGTGATCTGGCCGCCAGTCCTGATCAAGTTTGAATGTCGATTTATGAAGGTCAATCAGGGACTGATTAAAGGATTGTTGGTCCAGTGTCTGCAACGACTGTGAAAGATGTGTTAGAGGCGTTTTACTAGTTAAATTAATATGGACACGTTCGCCTTTTTTGAAATGTCCTAATGATAATACCGCTTGTGTGCTGACATCTAACCGTGTTGTTTTCTTAGTTCCATTAACGTGGATATTGGCGTTTGCCACACTAACATTAGGGAAATAGGCATACAACGTACCGGTGGCGGTTGGTCTGATGATCAACTGGTAACGGTACTGTTTGTTTTTATATTCATAGCCCGTGCGCCGGACATTAACTGATTTAAAATAATGTACGTTACGTCCGGTGATTGCCTGCCAAACGTTATTTTGATTCTCTAAGGCTACGCCACCCTTAAGTTTGACGTTCAATAAGTTCTCGTTCACGGCAAATCCTAGCGGCAGTGCATGGTCGTGGACAATGAGATCATAGTCATGGGGTGTCATCTGCAACTGGTATTTCACTGCAAATAGCGCATTGGTCAGGTGAGTACTACCTTCAGAACTGATTCGACGCTCATTTTTACTATAAAAGCCAAGTCGATTTAACATAACCCGCGTTGATTCATTTAACGTTGAACTATATAAATCTATACCATGACTATTGAAGAGCAGCGGGTCATTGTAATTGTTATACGTCTCTCCAAATGCAGCATTAATTAATGAGTTGCTATTGTCGACTCGATAAAAGGCATGACTAGCACGTCTGATTTTGTTGAAATAGTTTTTTTCAATCGTGAAATTCTTTTGATAAATGGGTTGATTTCCAAATTGAGCAGGTTTAAGACCGAAATAGAAGTTTACAGACAACTCAAATACAGTGACAAGAACAAGACCAGAAAGGGCTAAACGGTGCCAATGCTGGTTGTTATATAAGAAGAGTAAGCCGGCAATACAGATAATAAATCCTGTTGCAATCAACCAGTACCTAGGACTGACATAAAAGTTCGCCAAATCATCCCATCGTCGCACGATCGGTTGCACAATCATGGCTGTCAAATAACCGATGGCTAGCAGCACTATCGCAATCAACGCCGCACGCAGCACTAACCTGGTTTGTTTGAAAGCGCCTGTTTGCCAAGCTTCGTATGCACTAATCACAACGATAAATGTGAAAAAGTAGGCGTCACGAAAGGGAAATCCGTTCGGCTGTTGCATCATATGCCAGATAGTGTTGAACAGTGTCAAAAACATACTGAGCCCAAGAAAGGCAAGTAAGGCACCGGTTGTTCGTTTGTGATGATTGGTAATGGTCTTATTTAGGAAAAATAAAAGCACGAGTAACAGTGCAAAACTGCCGACAAAGATGCTGGGATCATGTTCTAGGCGTTGTGGATAATCGGCTGCGTTTAGGCCAAGCTGTGCGAAAGCATCTAAGCCGAACTGAGGTGTAGGCAGGAAGGCCTGCCACGATAGACTTTGTTTGCTCGTTTTAAGCATGCCCAACAGTGTAGGTATCAGGACGAATAGGGTACTTAAACCACTCAAGACAGAGGTAATCAAAAATCGCTTGATTGCTTGAGTGTTGTGATGCCACCATTGTTTCCACGATTGTTTTTCTGTTTGCTGATCAAATGTAAAGTAAATAAAATAGGTCAACGCGAACAGGCAAGTCATGTAGCCTAAATAATAGTTAGTGACGATCGTAGCCCACAATGCAAAGAAGTAAAGGACAGTGCCTTTGTTGTTAACTAATCGGCGAAGACCCAGAATAACCAGCGGCAGTAAAATAAGGGCGTCCAACCACATAATGTCATAAAAGTAAGTAGCGACAAAACCGCTAAGACTAAAGATTGTTGAAAAAATGAGGTTTTGCCAGTTGGTATTATGGTACACGCGGCGCAAATAATAACTCATACTAAAGCCGATAGTGCCAACTTTTAATAAGATGATGAAAGTTATTGCCAGCGGCACTTGATTGGCCGGAAAGAAGAACAACAGTAGATTAAACGGACTCAACATGTAGTAGGCAACTAACGGAAAAGCATTATCGCCCAGAGATAGACTAAACGAATAAAACGAGAATTGACCGGTCGTAATTGCATGTCGAAATTGTGTTAACCAAGCAACATACTGTGTCCCCATGTCACTTATTAGGAGGTTATGACCACCGAATGGCGTAATGCCTAGTGCCCAAAAGACTAAACCAACAAGTATCATTGGAACGACAAAAGCCGTCATATCGTATTGAAAACGTTGACGGCCGTACTGGTTCATAGTTTGAGGGATTTCAGGTTTTGACGATTGTGGATATTGATTTAAAATCTTACTTTTCCTCCTTAACGATGTAGATCGGACGGTGCTTGCTCTCTAAATAGAGTCGACCAACATACTTACCTAAAATTCCTAAGCAGAATAATTGAAGCCCGCCAATTAAAAGAATGATACATACAAGTGATGGCCAACCAGCGGTGTGATCACCATAAATAAGTGCACGAATTACAATGAAGATTAGCGCGAAAAAGGCGGCCACGAAAGATAAGAAACCTGTATACGAAGCAATGGATAAGGGCGCATCAGAGAAATCAATGATACCTTCTAGAGAATAACTAAATAATTGAAAGAATGACCAATGCGTGTCACCAGCCACCCGGTCCTGATTTTCAAATTCAATGTACTTTGTTTTGAAACCAACCCAGCTGAAAATTCCCTTTGAAAAACGATTAACTTCAGTCATTGATAAAATGGCATCAACAACTTGACGCGTCATTAAGCGGTAATCGCGAGCACCTTCAACAATATGTGTTTGAGAAAGTCGGTTGATGACCCGATAGAATGCTCGGCTAAAGAAAGAACGAATTGGCGGTTCACCCTTGCGTGTGACCCGACGAGAGCCAACGATATCATAATGCTCGTTTTCAATGCCTGATAGCATTTGGATAAGCAATTCGGGAGGATCTTGCAAATCGACATCCATTACAGCAACAAAATCACCAGTGGCGTGCTGAAGACCAGCGTACAGAGCAGCCTCTTTTCCGAAGTTACGGGAAAACGAGACATAATGAACATGGTCGACGTCTTGTTGCTGTAATTTTCTCAATTCATTTAGTGTGTTGTCCGTTGATCCATCGTTAATAAACCAATACTCAGGTTCAAAGCCTGGGAACTGTTTGCACAGTTGGACAAAGACTTTTTGAACGGATGGATAAAAGAGTGGAACGGTTGGTTCTTCATTATAACAAGGGACAATAATTGAAATGATTTTTTTTGACACTGAACTTACTTCCTTGTAGTTAGTTTCAACACCCACGTTGATATGTGTTTGCGACTAATACTAATTATAAACGAGTGCGTCCAATAAACGGGATAAAATTGCTTAAAAAGCGTCTAAATTAACGCTTAATGAGACCATCGTGATAACATTTAATGAATATGTTGATGGATGGCTTTGTGTTATAGACAAGTATTAAAAATGTATATAGCAAATCGTTTAAATAGGCTCATAGAATGACATGGATGATTACTTAAATATAAGAATCTCGTTTGTAAGGCAACGTTACCAACGTCACTTGAATAAAAAAGTCTGCTGACACTTTTTGAATGATGATTAATTGCGATTCCTTATGAATATCGGTAGATTTGCTGTGTAGTCAAGCAAAGATGTTTAATAATAGGAGGCGCATTACAATGGCAGTTGAAGGTTCACTCTATCACACACATGTGGTCAATGAGAATGGTCTGGTTGGACAAAGCTTTGTTGAAGGTAATGAGGGTTTGTCACTAGGTGTTAGTAGCTCTTTAGTCTCCGCCTCGGGCACTAACCCAGAACAATTTATTGGATTTGCACTGAGCACTTGTTTTAACGCAACGTTACGCATTGTTGAGCAGCAGCGCCACATGCCACAGGATACTCAGGTTCGAACAAGGGTTGATATCGTTAAAGATACAATGGGATATAAGTTTATCGTTGACGCTCAGATTATGTTTCCAAATGAAAATCAAGAAGATGCCCAGGCAGTTTTGGATGATGCTTTAAATCAGTGTCCAGTCGCGAAATTGTTAAAAGCAAATGATAATGTTAATTTTAGGATTGTGAATGCTTTTAGTGATGAGGATACTGAAAGCTACGGTGAATAATCCGCAATTTTGGACTAGCGCCACTCAAAAGTTGAATTTATTCATTGAAAACGCTCACTCGTCTGCTAGCTACAGGCAGTGAGCGTTTTGCTTTACTTTGTTCTGAAAATGTTTAGACTGAATATTCCAGTAAAGAAACAGGAGTTCTCACTGTTGGCGAACTGGCGTCGACAATTGTTTTGAGAGCGCAGAAAAGAGGTCACCTATGAAAACTTATAAAATGCAAACACGTGGAGAATGGAATGTTGAAGTTCGCCACGGGAGACAATGGGTTTCAATTCTTGACCACGTTTCATATGACACCGCTAAGTTAGCGTTGGATCGTATTAATGCCACACGGCAGGCTAACTACCGTCTGCATTACCTAGGACATGAAAACATGACCAACTCAACGAAAACAGCTTAAAATTGGGCTACGATGCGAGGGATAATGGTACATCCTTGGCAGTACGTAGCAGTCACCTGTTTCGATTTTAAAAACGTTGGTGAATTAATCGTTTTTAGAGGCAGGCGACTATTGAAGTCTGACAGGAAGAAATTTCCTGTCAGACTTTTTTGTTTTAGTTATTACTGCTTTGACTTGTGTCCGTAGAAAATTCGGGTTACGATATCGTCACCGCAATTGAATATTGAACAGTCTTTGTAACGAGTGAGACACTCAGAAAGGATCTAATTGTGAACAACGAATCCCTGAAAACGCTACTCGATGACCATATTGGCCAAATTTTTGCGACACCTGATCAAATCGAGGTGATGGCGTCTGATGTTGCTAAACAGATCAGTGAAAAAAATAAGGCAACAAATCCACTACTTATCGGTGTGATGAAAGGTGCTGCTCAGTGGACAATTGCTGTCAGTCAGCGGTTGTCAACTCCCTCTGATCTCGATTTTGTCTCTGTCACCAGCTATACTGGCGAACAGCAGAGCGAGCCGTTAATGCTTCAGGAGCCGACTATTTCGATCACGGGTCGTCATATCATTTTATTGGACGAAATTATTGATACGGGCAATACTTTGTTTTTTCTAAAACGTTGGTTATTGGCTCAAGGTGCTAAAAGTGTTGAGATAGCAGTTATGGCTGACAAACCAATGACGCGCGTGACGCCAGTTCACATTGATTATCTTGGCCTGACGGTTCCTAACGTGTGGTTGGTTGGTTTTGGCATGGATTTAAACGGAGCATACCGTAATCTGCCGGCAATAGCCGAGTATGTTAAAAATCCAGTTTCGAAGCGGTAGTTAGATGGCTTTATTGTGCTTTTGATCAAATATTATTATTAATCTTGTGTTATATAATAGTAGAAATACACCAGAAAGTGGGTTAGCAAAACATTGAAATTTAGTTGGCGTTCAACCGCAACTTATGTCAGCGTCAAACAATTTTTGTTTGCACAAGGCATCAGTCATAATTTATGGACTCGTCAGCGGCATCTTGGAGGCAGGATAGCGTTGAATCAACAAATCACTCAGCCAGATCAGGCAGTTGCAATTGGTGATGTTGTCACGTTGTCGTTGCCCAACGAGCCTAGTGATGGGAACGTTGCTGTTGATAAGGAACCAATCGATGTTTTGATGGCTGATGAAAATTGGCTGGTAGTTAATAAAAATGCAGGTGTTAACGCTGTTCCTGGACCAAGCGATCAGCAAACAACGATGGTCAATCGCATCAAAGGCTGGCTCGTGGCCAATAATGCTGATAATTTAGTGCCACATTTAATCACTCGTCTAGATCGTGATACAAGCGGCATCATGTTGGTGGCACGTAATGGTATTGTTCAGGGAATGATTGCCCCTCAAGTAGATCAGCACACAATGCGAAAAACATACCTCGCACTGGTGGAAGGAAGATTTGAGAACGATCACGGTGTTATTGACAGTCCAATTGGACGAGTGGATGGACAGGTTGCTAGAGCGATAACTTCAAACGGACAATCTGCAATTACTGAATATAAAGTGTTAGAACAGTTTGAAAATATCGCATTAGTTGAATTAAATTTAAAAACAGGACGGACTCATCAGATTAGAGTGCACATGCAGAGCATCGGTCATCCGCTACTCGGTGATCGTTTATATGGTGGATCTCTTAGGTTAATGCAACGACAGGCATTGCATGCATGGCAATTATCATTTACAGATCCTGTCACGCAACAGCGACAGACCTGCACTGCGCCATTACCTGAGGATATGCAGGCGGTGGTAAATCGTTTACGTGATTCGAAACCGGTGGAATAAGCATTTTTAAGTGCTTTCTGGTATAATGATTTAGATAATTTTGTGCTAAAAAATAGTCAGCAGCAAGGAGCTTTAAATGATTGCCAACTTCAAACCAACTTGGATGATTTCAGCAATATATAATGTTTCGCCTGAACAATTAAAGGCAGCGGGCATTCGTGTTATTTTGACAGACTTAGATAATACGTTGATTGCTTGGAATAATCCGGATGGAACGCCGCAGTTACGACGGTGGATCCAAACGATGCATGCAAATGATATTCGCATTGTAGTCGTTTCAAATAACAATGCTGCCCGTGTGTCGCGAGCAGTCACGCCATTAGGACTTGAATTCGTTTCACGTTCACTAAAACCTTTAACGCGCGGTATTCGTCAAGCACAACGGCGGCTCTCATTGAGCAATAGTGAAGTTGTGATGGTTGGTGATCAGTTGATGACAGACATGTGGGCGGCAAATAACGCGCATGTGCGTAGTATTTTAGTGAAGCCGTTGATCGAAACGGACAAGTGGGATACACGGATTAACCGTTTTTTTGAGCGTTTTGTGATGCAACGATTACGCCGTGTTTATCCGACGATGACATGGCAGGAGGACTTACGATGAGTGAAGCAGTAACGACTGAAACGTCAGAGCCACTGTATTGCATTGGCTGTGGGGCTAAGATTCAAACGACAGATTCCACGGCCGTTGGCTATACACCACAATCGGCCTTAAAAAAAGGTCTTGAAAACGGTGAATTATATTGCCAGCGTTGTTTTCGTTTGCGTCATTACAACGAAATCGTACCAGTGTCATTAACGGATGACGATTTTAGACGGTTATTAGCTCAGATTCGGGATGCTAATGCCCTAATCGTCTATGTCGTTGATATTTTTGACTTTAACGGCAGTATGATCCCTGGATTACATCGTTTTGTTGGTGATAATCCGATCCTACTAGTTGGTAATAAAGAAGATGTTTTACCACGTTCGCTCAAACGAAGTAAACTGACTGATTGGGTACGTCAACAAGCTAATGCCAATGGATTGCGACCACTGGCAACCACATTGTTGAGCGCAAAGAATGGCCGCGATGTGGATGATCTGTTGACATTGATTGATAAATATCGCGGTGATCGTGACGTTTATGTTGTGGGTGTTACCAACGTTGGTAAGTCAACATTGATTAATCAGATTTTAAAACAAAACTCTGGTGTTGCTGATCTGATCACAACCTCACGTTTCCCTGGGACGACGTTAGACAAGATTGAAATTCCACTTGGAGAAGATCATGTTTTAGTTGACACACCAGGAATTATTCATCCTGAACAGATGGCTCATTTTCTAAGTGCAGGGGCTTTAAAGTATGTTGCGCCACAAAAGGAAATCAAGCCACGTGTTTATCAGCTACAAGGTGAACAAACGTTGTTCATGGGTGCAGTAGCGAGGTTCGATTTATTGTCTGCAACAACAGACAGTCGAACAACCGGTGTTAGTGCCTATTTTGAGAACAATCTAATGATCCATCGAACAAAATTGGCACACGCGGATGAATTTTATCGTGATCACGCTGGTGAGATACTCACACCACCTTCCCAGGAAGAGTTGGCAGATCTACCTGAATTGACAAGACACGAATTTCGCACAACGGAGAAAAGTGATCTCGTTATTGAAGGATTGGGCTGGGTAACAGTTCCTACCAATGTAACGATTGCTGGCTGGGCGCCAAAAGGCGTCAACGTCTTGCTAAGACGCGCAATGATTTAAAACGGGAGAGACATTATATGGATTTAAAGGGTAAACAAAAACATTTTTTACGTTCTGAAGCACATTCACTACGTCCACTGTTTTCAGTGGGAAAGAACGGCTTGACAGCAACGTGGTTAGACCAATTAACTGGTGCCTTGGAGAAACGTGAACTGATAAAGGTAAATTTGTTACAAAGTGCAGATGCAACCGTCGCAGAGGCAAAGACCTTTATTGAAAAAAATCCGCGGATTACTGTGGTCCAAACAATCGGTCATACGCTGGTATTGTTTATGCCTGCAACGGATCCAGATAATCAACGGTTATCTAAAAAGGTTGCAACATTGGTTTAGTGTTAGGGTAAACACGTGAAATAAGTAGGGATAGACAATGATTACATCGACGTTAACGACTAAACAAACGGGCACTCAAGTGATGACAGAAATGGTCACAGAAATGCCTAAACAACGGGTAGGCATGTTGGGTGGGACTTTTAATCCGCCACACTTAGGTCATCTTATTATTGCGGATCAGGTGGGTAAGCAATTGGGATTAAATAAGGTTCTTTTTATGCCCAACGCTCAGCCTCCGCATATTGACCCTAAACTCGCAATTGATCCTTTGCTACGCGCAAGAATGGTTCGTCGGGCTATTTTCGGAAACCCGTTGTTTGACTTAGAGATGAGTGAAATTCAACGTGGTGGCAAAAGCTACACGTATGACACGATGGTGGATTTGAAGACGCGTCATCCAAAAACTGAGTATTACTTTATTATTGGTGGGGATGAAGTGGCCTATCTGCCGAAATGGCATCGTATCGACGAGTTGGCAAAAATAGTGACGTTTGTTGGCGTTGGTCGAGCTGGCTATAAGAAACAAACGCCATATCCAGTTATTTGGGTCGATGTGCCGACAATTGACATCAGCAGTTCAATGATTCGTGATCGTGTCAAACGCGGGCAATCGATTCACTACTTAGTTCCAGAGGCAGTTGAAGCATACATTAAGGAGCATCAGTTGTATCATGAGTAAGACAATGCGTTATCAGCAGCATCTTTATAAAGGCACACGTGATGAATTGGTTGAAGCAGTTCATCAACAGTTGCGTGACAAACGGTTCAATCATTGTTTGCGCGTAGAACAGACTGCAATTCAGTTAGCTGAAGAGAATGGTGTTGATTTGGAAAAGGCTAGTATTGCTGGTTTGATCCATGATTATGCTAAGGAGCGTAGCGATGAAGCGTTCATCGGCATGATTAAAAAACATCAAATGGATCCAGATCTCCTGAATTGGGGCAACGCCATTTGGCATGGTATTGTGGGCGCAGAATTTATTCGTGATGAGCTCGGCATTGATGATGAAGACATTTTAAACGCTGTCCGTTATCACACCACGGGCGCTGTGGAAATGTCACCGTTGGCTCAAGTTGTTTATATGGCGGATTACATTGAACCCGAGCGTAATTTTGATGGTGTTGATGAGGCTAGACAGATAACCCACAAAGATCTGCGTGCTGGGGTTGCTTTTCAGACGAAGCACACAATGCTGTATTTAGCTGAAAAGAATGCGCCGATTTATCCGGCAACCTTATTAACGTTTAATCGTTGGGTCGCTCAGAAGCAAATGAAATATAACTATTAATCAATTAAGTGAAATGAGGAACTATTTTGGATAGTAAACAAATGTTGGAAGTGGCTGTTAAGGCCGGAGATGCTAAACGTGCTGAGGATATTGTGGCGTTAGATGTTGAGCAGGTTAGCTTAGTGGCCGATTATTTTGCCATTATGAATGGTGGTTCTAAGCGTCAAGTTCAGGCGATTACTCAGGCTATTTTGGATGCTGAAGGTGAGGCCGGTGTAACGGTTCGCCGGGTTGAAGGTAAGGCAGAAGGCACTTGGGTTCTGCTAGATTTTGGTGACATTGTTGTTCACATTTTCCAAGAAGAACAGCGTCATTACTATGATTTAGAAAAATTATGGTCAGATGCGCCGATGGTTAACCTAACAGATTGGTTGGGCGAAACAGCATGATTTACGGACAGTTTGCCGATTTTTATGATGAACTGTTTGACCCAGCTATGTATGACTCATGGCTGGGTTTTGTGCGCTCTCGAGGAGTCGCGAAGACTGACAGCGTGCTGGACTTAGCATGCGGTACTGGTCGGTTAGCGATTAAGATGATTCAGTCTGGATACCAAGTGACCGGTCTGGATCTAGCGCCAGAGATGTTGAGCATTGCTGCAAGCAAGGCGCAGACAGTTGGTGTTGAATTGCCGTTGATTCAGGGGGATATGACTGCATTAGGCGATCTTGAAATGTATAATACAATTACTTGTTTTGACGATTCTCTTTGCTATTTGCCCAATGAAGAGGAGATGGCGGAGGCGTTTCGCGAGGCCGCTGCACATTTGACTGCCAATGGTCATTATCTGTTTGACGTCATTACACCGCATCAAACAGATGACGTCTATCCCGGATATATGTACAATTTTCACGATGATCATCGTGCGTTCATGTGGACCAGTTATGAAGGCGATGCTGAACACCAGGTTGAGCACGATTTGAATTTTTTTATTTGGAATGACTCAATTAAGGGTTATGACCACCACGCTGAACTGCATGTGGAAAGAACGTATCCACTGGCAACATATCAACGATTATTGACACAGGCAGGCTTTAATCAGATTCAGGTGTTTGCCGACTTTGGGAAAGCAGAGCCAAAGGCAGATACAACACGTTGGTTCTTTGACTGTCGACGGGAAGGATGACATTATGCAGGCAGTAGGTGTTGTGGCGGAGTATAATCCATTTCATAACGGTCATCGATATCATTTGCAGCAAGCACGAGCGGTTACAGGTGCTGACGTCGTTATCGCTGTCATGAGCGGCAATTTTGTTCAACGCGGTGAAGCAGCCATATTCAATAAGTGGCAGCGAGCGTCAGAGGCACTTCATAATGGGGCTGATCTCGTAGTAGAGTTGCCATTTCACTGGGCTGTTCAGCCGGCCCACTTGTTCGCACAAGGGGCCTTGTCATTGTTATCTGCCATGCAAGTACCGACGCTAGTTTTTGGCGCCGAACATGAGCAAACGGACTTTGCAGCGTTGGCTCATGCGACAGTCAATGATTCGCAGGTGTTTAAGACGTTTAATGAAACCTATGCCACTTTATTTAACGCGCAATTAGAGTCACAAACCGGATTTCGTTTGGATCAACCCAACGATATTCTTGGCTATGGTTACGCCGTTGCGAACGCAAAGTTGTCGTCACCATTGAAGTTGATGCCGGTGGCAAGGGTTGGCAGTGAGTACCATGATGACCAAATGAATCCACGGGGCTATTCGAGTGCAACTGCCATCAGACAGACCGTTCTCGGTCATCAGCGTGGTGTTAATGTGGCAGCGAATGTGCCGGCTGAGACGTTTGCTGATATTCGCCATTTGACGCCATTGAAGGGGTGGTCACCCAAGATGTGGGCGTTGTTACGGCATACTTTATTGATGATGCCAACGGCGTCTTTGCACCAAATTTATCAGATGTCTGAAGGCTTAGATTATCGTTTGAAGGAAGCTGCAGAAACGCAGTCGCACTGGGATGATTTCTTAGTCGCTATTAAGACAAAACGATATACGTATTCACGATTACAACGTGTCTGTTTGTATGCTTTAGTTCACGCGCTTGATAACGAAATGACACCCGGTCAAACAGACTACTTGCGGTTACTTGGTTTTACATCAGCTGGTCAACAGTATTTAAACGCACATAAAAAAACGTTTGGACTACCCGTCGTAACTAGGTTTGACCAGAACTTAAAAAAAACGACGTTAAATTTAGACTATCGTGCCGGTATGCTATACGAAATGTTAACGGGGCAGTCGCAGGACTTTCGTCATGACCCCATCCGAATAGGCACCAAATAGAATCATTTGGCTGTCAAGGATTTTACGTTGACATTGTATTAATGCGCCGGTATAATGAAATTCGTTGCATTAGGAGGTTTATCGATGAAATGGTCGCTCAAAGAGCTTGAAAAGTATCGTAATGAGCCACTGCGGATCGACGAAACTTTAGATGTGAAAGTGAAGATGCTTGATCGGTTCGCCGATCGGGTTATCGACATCGATCCCGTTAAAGTGGTTGGAACCGTTATGGTTGATCGTGACGATGTGCTACTAGATGTTAAGGTTAGCGGTAAAGCTATAGTGCCTTCGAGTCGTTCGTTGGCACCGGTGGATTTTCCGTTTGACTTTGACATGAACGAGATTTACATCACGGAAGAGAGTCACTTTGATCGCTATGAGGAAAACGAAACGGTTTTACTCTTGGAGACTCAAACTGTTGACTTAGATGAGGGTGTGATTGACAATATCATTGCCCAAATTCCTATGCAAATTCTAACTGAGTCAGAACGTAATGGTCAGGACATGCCAACTGGAAATGGTTGGGAAGTTATTTCTGAGGACGATTACACAGCTGAACAGGAAGAAAATCAACCCATTGATCCACGTCTCGCTAAGTTAAAGGGATTGTTCCCTGATCAGGACCAAGACCGGTAGGATGGCTTAGCAGATTTTAAAAACACATGTGTGGATAAAATCATTCAAGGAGGTGCTCGTTCACATGGCTGTACCAGCACGGAAAACATCTAAAGAAAAGAAGTTGAAGCGTCGAGGTCACATCAAATTAGCAACGCCTAATTTGGCTCCATGCCCAAACTGTGGTGAATTACGGATGTCACATCGTGTCTGCCCTAGTTGCGGATACTACGATGGCAAGCAAGTCGTTAAGACTGCTAACAACGCTTAATTCATTATTGAAAACATCTGAGAGGCCTAGGCTCTCAGGTGTTTTTTTCTCGCTTTTTTGCCAGTTAGTTTAAGAGACTCACTTTATATTGAAGCTACGGGAAAGGCTGACAATACACCACCGGTTAGCTGGGCGTTTTACTGGCCTCAAATATTAGTGGTGATGTGGACTTTATTCTTACCTTTGGGGCGAAAATACTGTGAGAATTACGGTATAATCATTGCTTGTAATCTTTATGAACGGAGTGTGATCCATGCGAACGGGACTATTAGCAGTATTAATCATCGTGGGCGTGTGTTTTGCGGTATATGTTGGTGTCGACCTTTACCGTCACTGGGATGCGGTGCGTCGCTCGCCCGCACCGACAATTGGGGTAGCGTTGAGCGGAATGCTGATTTTCTTTTTATCCACGTTAGGGGTGTCCGACTTTGCGGTCAGCACAGCCATTTATACACCAACTAAATGGGTGTCCGTGAAGCGACTGCCAGGAACACTTAATGTTCAAGGCGTCGTACCATTTGTTCTGATGGCTGTCGGGTTCATTGGTGTCGTTAAAGTGGACCCGGTGACCCTATTGGCATTAGTAGTTGCGCAAGTAGTGGGAGCGGTGTTGAGTCCTCGCTTTGTTGTGAAATTGCCTGAAAGGACGATCAAACGATGGATTGCATGTGGTTTAATTATTGCAGGGCTATTCATTTTAGCTGGCCGGTTACATTTAATTGCTGGCAATGGGACGGCCTTACGACTCAGCGGACTGTCACTGATTGTCGGTTGTGGGTTGCAGATACTCTATGGGGCACTGAATAATATCGGTATCGGATCTTATGCGCTAACGACAGCTACTATCTACGCGCTAGGATTAAACCCCTTAGTCGCTTTTCCAATTATGATGAGTGGATCGGCACTATCAGTTGCTGCTGGCAGTAGTCTGTTTGTGTACTATGGGGACTATGATCGCAAGGTAGCCAGTATTGCATCATTGTCTGGTATTGTTGGCGTCCTCGTCGGATTGCTGGTATTTTCACACTTCAATGTGGCGATTGTTTCTTGGCTTGTAATTGGCGTGCTTTTTTACACGTCATTTAACCTATTTTATTCGCTGTCTCGGACAAGACATTGAGGTTTCAAACGGGACAACCGGTGATGCTAGCAGAAATGGCGGTTAAATGATAAAATGAGAGCGTTGTTAAAAATTGAACCGTTCAGACTTAGAGAACGATAATAAAATGTGGAGTGTTAATTAAATGGAAAACACGGAACAAACAAATGCGAAGAAGTATAGCATTCTCATCATTGAAGATGAGAAGAACCTAGCTCGCTTTGTTGACCTTGAATTGAAACATGAAGGGTACACAACCCAAGTGGAATACAACGGTCGGACAGGTCTGGAGGCTGCACTTGAAACCGACTTTGATGTTATTTTACTTGACTTGATGCTACCGGAATTAAATGGTTTAGAGGTTTGCCGGCGAGTTCGGGAAGTAAAGAGCACACCAATTGTGATGATGACGGCGCGTGATTCAGTGATTGATCGAGTTTCTGGTCTTGATCACGGAGCTGACGACTACATCGTTAAGCCATTTGCTATTGAAGAACTACTGGCTCGTGTACGGGCACTGCTACGGCGGATCGATATTGAAGGTGAACAGAAAAACTTCAAACAAACGGTTGTTGAATATAAGGATCTGCGAATCGAAAAGGAAAATCGGATCGTTCGTCGCGGTGATGAAATTATTAATTTGACCAAGCGTGAATACGAGCTGTTACTGACACTGATGGAAAACGTCAATGTTGTGTTAGCACGTGATGTACTGTTACAAAAAGTATGGGGTTACGAATCAGAGGTTGAGACTAATGTCGTGGACGTTTACATTCGTTATCTGCGTAATAAAATCGATCGCCCAGGTGAGGAAAGTTACATTCAAACAGTTCGTGGAACAGGATACGTAATTCGTTCATGATGACTGATAAACAAACAACCAAAAAAAGACGACGCATGTCGTTAAAATGGAAGTGGGCACTCGGTACCGGTACGGGTGTCTTTGTCATTTTTACGATTGTATTAGGATTATTATTTTCTAGCTTTACCTCAGTCCTTTTGCGTCAAGAACGCCGACGGACGACGGATGCGATTAATGTCGTGACCCAACGGTTAAATGACAATGTTAAGGACCTGACGAGTGATGATGTTGAACCGGTTCTTCGTCCCCGTGAAAACCCTTATTTACCGCATAATCCAAGTAAACCGGATCAACAGCATAATTTATATAACGATGCGATCATTCGAACGTTGGCCAATGATAATTTAGCCGTTAGCGTTTATGACCGTAGTGGCTCTGAAATTTTCGCATCACGAGTTGATCCACAGCCGTTTGAGTCCGTTGGCAAACGCCAATTGAAGTTAAGTCATTTGAACGGTCACGTTGTGTATGTTGGCCGCGCGCCGATTTATCAGCACGGCACCAAGCGAGTTGTTGGTTATGTTCAAGTTACTAATCAGCTCAATGGTTATTGGCGAACGTATCAACGAACTGGGTCTATCTTGATTGTGTTGTTACTGATTGGGTTACTGGCAATATCGGTATTTGGTTACATTTTAGCTAGTTATTTCTTGCGGCCAATTTCTGATATTAGTGCGACAATCACTAAGGCAAGTGAAGACCCCCAGTCTAGTACGCGGGTGCCGGAGTCTCGCCGCAATGACGAATTGTCTGATCTGTCGGAATTATTGAATCGGATGCTAGATCAAATGCAACGGTATATTGATCAGCAGCAACAATTTGTGGGCGATGTGTCTCACGAATTACGGACGCCAGTGGCCATCATTCAGGGCCATATGGAGCTACTAAATCGCTGGGGTAAGGATGATCCCGAAGTGTTAAACGAATCCATCCAGGCTTCTTTAGCTGAGACCAAACGGATGAAGAGTCTCGTACAAGAAATGTTGGATCTGTCCCGGGCTGAACAAGTTGAAATTGATTTTCGTAATCAGGTTACGGATATCAAAATGGTGGTCAACCAGGTCTTTAACAATTTCAAGATGATTCATCCGGACTTCACTTTTTCTTTGGATGATGATTTACGTAAGCCAACTTACGTTTCGATGTTTCGTGATCATTTGGAGCAGGTGCTCATTATTTTGATGGACAACGCAGTTA
Source organism: Furfurilactobacillus milii (assembly GCF_009864005.1). Taxonomy (GTDB): domain Bacteria; phylum Bacillota; class Bacilli; order Lactobacillales; family Lactobacillaceae; genus Furfurilactobacillus; species Furfurilactobacillus rossiae_B. Next base: position 417,189 of record NZ_WEZQ01000005.1, on the reverse strand, counting down.
AGTATTCGCAAACTCGCAAAGAGGTCCACGTATCTTTGTCAGAAGATGGGCGAAACGCTCAGGTGTCCGTGCAAGACTTTGGAGAAGGAATTGCACCTGAGAACATGGATCGGGTCTTTAATCGTTTCTATCGTGTCGACAAGGCGCGTTCACGGGAAAAAGGCGGCAATGGACTCGGATTATCCATTGCTAAACGATTGGTCGAAGGGTATAACGGTCACGTTTCTGTTGAGTCCTCACTTGGTCATGGCTCAATCTTCCAAATTTCTTTGCATATCTTGAATGACCAAGAACGACACCATTTGGAGGAATTACAAGCCACACAAGAACCAAGTAAGCCGCTTGATGAAACGCTTAAAGATAGCAATTTACTTGAATAATTCATTTTTTACCATGAAAATTTTGAATTGAGTTAAAAATAGTATTTTCCTTTTTTGCCATAAGTTTTACTAGCTGATCAGTATTTTCAACATTCAGTTAAATAGCGCAAAAATAAGAGGTCGTCCTTCGAATTGAAGAATGGCCTCTTATTTTGTGCTATTAGTGAACCATCGCAATCATTGCAACAAACGGTTAGTCATTATGATGTTGTTGCTTACCAGCATTACGTTTGCGATTGTTATGATCCATGTTGTCATTAGTTGACTTTTCTTGTGGTTGACGTGATGTTATTGGCGCTGCACTGACTGGTGTTTCCGTTGCCTGAACAGGCTTAGGTTGAACATGAGTTGCATTTTCAGCTTGTTTCTTTTCGAGCTCTTTAGCCACTTGCTTCCGTATCCGTGGTCGGTACCAAGCGATGATGAGTGTCTGCAAACAAGCGAACAGACCACCGACGAAGAAGTACAGTCCTAAGGCCGCTGGAGTGGAGAAAGTAACAAACAGAATCATAATGGGACTCATGATCATCATGGAACGCATTTGTTTCTTTTGATCTTCCGGTAAACCAAGTAGTGATAGGTAGCCTTGTAGCAGATAAGCCAGGAATGACAGGATCGCCAAGATAATGTTTGGCTTTCCCAAATGAATACCATAGAATGTAGCGTTTACTAATTCAGGGGCATATCGGATTGCCGCATACAGGGCTGCGAAAATAGGTAGCTGAATAATCAGTGGCAAACACCCGATGCCGCCAGTCATTGAAATACCGTTATCACGGTATAGTTGCATCATCTCTTGACTGATTGTATTACGTTCTTCAGGTGTTTTAGCAGCTTTCTGACGGGCCTGAATGTCATTCATTTGAGGCCGTACCATTGACATCTTTTCTTGTTGAACGGTTGCCTGTCTGGATTGACGGACCATTAATGGGAGCAAAATGAGCCGAACGATGACAGTTAGGAGAATGACGGCCCAACCATAGCTGCCGCCAAGTAAATTAGCAGCCCATTCCATAAAGTGAACCATCGGCTCGCCAAGGTAGTTCCAGATATAACCAACGGGTTTTCCGTGACTGGTACGCACACAGCCACTTAAAAGTAGGGTGAGGGTGCCGAGGGCCGTGATGACCGCTAGGCGGTTTCTTTTTTTCATTATTATCTGTGAATCCTTTCAAGTTAAACTTCATTAACTTGCTAAGAATACTAGATAATCACCGTGATTTCAATGCTTAGTCAGTAAATGTCAAACTTTTTCAATGGCTGAATTGCTTGCTTTGTTTGTTCAAGTTGAGTCACGTTAGCCCAACTATTAGGTGATTTTTTGATTGCTTCAATAAAAGCGTTCACCATGCCGGTCGAACCCTGTGCGAGGATGGTAACGGTGCCGTCTGCGTTGTTGCGGGCAAAGCCATAGATGTGGTGGCGCACCGCCAATTGGTAAGTTGAGTAACGAAAACCAACTCCCTGAACACGACCATGTGCGGTAAGTAGGACAGCTGTTTGAGCCATTGTTCGATGCCTCCTTAAAGTTTAATCGCGCTTTAACATCCATGCTAGCATGAATGGCTACTGACTATGCTATAATTTTGACCAGCGAGGTAAAAATTATGGAAAAAATTGTATCACTTCAAAATGGTCGGGTTAAGACTTGGAAAAAACTAGCAACTAAAAAGGGCCGAGAACAACAGCAAACGTATTTGCTGGATGGCTGGCATCTGGTTAAGGAAGCAATTGCTGCTGGTACTACATTGGTTTCAGTAATGGGCACGCATGAGGCATGGCGTGAGTATCGTGATGAGCTGCCAGCAAATTTAAACGCGTTTGAAATTAGTGACGAGGTCGCTAAGGCTATCGGTGACACGGTTACGCCACAAGGTATTTTTGCCGAGGTCAAAATGCCGGCGACAAGCACGACGTTGCCAGAGGTCATTCATCAACCATGGGTATTTTTGGATGCCGTTCAAGACCCAGGTAATATTGGAACCATTGTGCGGACAGCCGATGCGGCGGGATTTGAGGGTGTTGTCTTTGGTCGTGGCACAGCAGATCAATTTTCTCCTAAAGTTGTTCGAGCAATGCAGGGCAGCCAATTTCATGTCAAACTGGTATCTGAAGATTTATTTTCTGCAACCCGCTATTTTAAACGGTCTGGCATCGAGGTCTATGGCACTCAGCTCAATCCAGAAGCAAAAAATTATCGCGAAGTAAAGCCAGAAGGTGCGTTTGGACTCATTATGGGCAATGAGGGTAATGGCATGACACCAGCATTAGGGGATGTTACGACGGCTAATTTGTATATCCCAATTCTGGGCCAGGCAGAGTCATTAAATGTTGCTATCGCTGCCGGTGTGCTCATGTTTCGGCTGAAAGAACAATAGTTTCAGACAAGACAGTGACTTTTCCGAAAGTGAAAAATATTAGTGCATAAGACTATGCAAAAGTAAGCAAACCTGCTACAATACCTTTCAGATTCAAATGGGCACTTCATACAACTTAAAAAGGAAGCATTGAATGAAACCAAATGAGTGGAAACAGGATTCTGAGTATGTTGCATTAGTGAGTGATTTATTGGCTCGTCCAGAAGTGCAACGTTTAGCGAACTTCACCCAACATCATCACAGCAACCGATTGGAACATAGCTTAGGTGTTTCGTTTGACAGTTATAAGATTGCTAAACGGCGGGGCTGGAATTATCAGGCCGTTGCACGTGCTGGATTACTTCACGACCTGTTTTATTACGATTGGCGGACAACCAAGTTTGATTTAGGCACGCATGCCTTTATTCATCCACGGGTGTCATTACGAAATGCCGAAAAGATCACGGAATTGTCGGACATGGAAAAAGACATCATTTTGAAGCATATGTTTGGTCTAACCATGGCGATGCCAAAATATAAGGAAAGTTTGTTGGTCTCGCTAGTTGACGACTATGAAGCCTCTCACGAATATTTTGGGCCCTTACGTTCAAAAGTCGCAGGTTTTGTTGCGCTTGTGAAAACGACGGCGTCTTTTTAATGAGAAAAAGCAGTTAACATATTTTAAAGAGGAAGGGGGCGTACATGATGTCAGAGACAATGACAGCAATGACAGATTTCAAACTCTGTCCAAAGTTTGAACGCACCTTTTCAATCTTGGGTAAAAAGTGGAATGGGTTAATTATTGAATCACTGTTGGCTCAGGGTGCTTTGCGTTTTAAGGACATTGCCAGTTCAATTGATAAGTGTTCTGATCGGATGTTGGTCGAACGGTTAAAAGAGCTGGAAGAGGCAGGTATTGTGTCTCGTACAACGCATGATGATTCTGCGTTGATCGAATATCGACTGACCGACAAAGGTCGCGATATGCAAGACATGATGGACACGATTCACGCGTGGTCAGACAAATGGAATGGCGAAGGTTGTTAGTCGGCCATTGACTACGTGGCACCATTAGCATAAAATTAATTTTTGTAAACTTACTCATAATTAAATGCGACGATAAAAAAGAGTAACTGTGTTGAGTTAGCCAGGAAGAACGACCATTGATTGAAAGTCGTTCATGAGAGGCACAGCGAATTCACTTTTTGAGCAGAAGTTGGGCGCTTATGTTTGATAATGTAGGCAAAAAATTCTCCGGGACCTCCGTTAACGGTTTTAAGTGGTGCATTATTTGTGTTTGTAAATGATGTGCAACGAGGGTGGTACCGCGATTCGTCGTCCCTTTCCTGATTTTTATCAGGAAAGGGATTTTTTTGTTTAACAAAGATTAAGCACACATTTGGGTAGATAGACTAACTTTTAGGAGGCAGCACATGGCATTAAGAGAACGACTGCAAGAATTGCATGATCGGGGATTGGCTGACATAAAAAAAGGTGACAGCTTAGACCGTATTAATGAAATTCGCGTTCAATTACTAGGTAAGAAAGGTCCAATTACGCAAGCTTTACGTGGTTTGCGTGATGTTTCAGCAGAAGAACGTCCCAAGATTGGGAGCTTCGCCAATCAAATTCGTGATGAGTTGACGGCGGCTATTGAAGAACGGAATCAAGAACTTAAAAAGGCAGCGATTAATGCTAAGCTGGCATCCGAAACGCTGGATGTTACATTGCCTGGCACGCCGGTTGCACAGGGCCAACCGCATGTGATTCAGCGAATTATTGATCAACTGGAAGACATGTTCTTAGGAATGGGCTACCAAGTTGTCGATGGACCAGAAGTTGAAGACGATCACCACAACTTTGAAATGATGAACTTGCCAAAAGATCATCCAGCCCGTGACATGCAGGACACGTTTTACATTACACCGGAAATTCTCATGAGAACGCATACCAGTCCTAATCAGGCGCGGGCAATGGAAGCTCATGACTTTAGTAAGGGACCGTTGAAGATGATCAGTCCTGGTCGGGTTTATCGTCGCGATACTGACGATGCTACCCACAGCCATCAATTCCATCAAGTGGAAGGGCTAGTAATTGACAAACATGTAACCATGGCTGATTTGAAGGGAACGTTGGAAATGGTTGCCGCTAATCTGTTTGGGGATGAATTTGATGTTCGTTTGCGACCAAGCTACTTCCCGTTCACGGAACCTTCTGTTGAAGCAGACATTACGTGTTTCAACTGTATGGGCAAGGGCTGTGCCGTCTGCAAGAATACCGGTTGGATCGAAGTGTTAGGAGCCGGTATGGTGCACCCTAATGTGCTGAAGATGGCTGGGGTCGATTCTTCCGTTTATGGTGGATTTGCCTTCGGTCTAGGACCTGATCGGTTTGCTATGTTGAAATACGGTGTCGATGACATTCGTAATTTCTATTTAAACGACACACGCTTCTTAACACAATTTTACAAACGGGGGTAGACTACAGCGATGAAAGTTTCAATGGATTGGTTAAATGAATACCTCACCCTGGACGTGGACCCACAGACGTTGGGTGAGAAGATTGAACGAACAGCGGTCGAGGTCGACCAAGTTTATAAAATGAGCGATGGTATGAGCAAGCTAGTGGTGGGTGAAACGCTCAGCGTTGAGCCACATCCAGACTCAGATCATTTGCACATCTGCCAGGTTGACGTTGGCGAAGATGAGCCATTACAAATTGTTTGTGGTGCACCAAATGTTGCCACGGGACAAAAAGTGATCGTTGCTTTGCCAGGGGCCTGGATTGCCGGTCATCACAAAATTAAAAAGAGCAAGATGCGGGGCGTTGCTTCAAACGGCATGCTGTGTGCGCTTCAAGAAATTGGATTCGACGAGAAGATTGCACCGAAGGCTTATGATGAGGGCATTTATATTTTGCCAGCAGACAGTGAGAACGGTTCATCCGTCTTTCCAATTTTGGGGATGGATGACGACATTGTTGAGACTGACCTAACGCCTAACCGTGGTGACATGAACTCGATGAACGGAACTGCTTGGGAAGTTGGCGCCATTTATGGCAAGACACCTAAAATGCCAACGTTCTCGCTAAATGAGGATGGCTCACGCAAAGTCAGTGACCTATTACAATTTTCAGTAGATGAGACATTGGCACCAACATATAAAATGCGTATCGTCAGCGGCGTCACCATTCAGGATAGTCCACTGTGGCTACAAAAACGGCTGTGGGAAGCCGGTATGCGGCCAATTAATAACATCGTTGATGTGACTAACTACATCATGTTGACATATGGTCAACCATTGCATGCGTTTGACTATGACAAACTTTCTAGTCATCATATTCACGTTCGTTTGGCAGATGAAGGCGAACACTTAACGACTCTCGATGGTGAAGATCGCAAATTGCGTGATAGCGATATGGTTATTGCTGATGACAAACATGCAATTGCCCTTGCCGGCACGATGGGTGGTTTGGACACGGAGATTGATGATAATACGACGACGATTGCAATCGAAAGCGCCATTTTTGATCCAATTAAGATTCGTAAAACAGCGCGTTTCTTTAATCTCCATTCAGAGGCTTCAATGCGCTTCGAACGCGGTGTTAATAAGGACGATAATCAAAATGCCTTAGACCATGCTGCAGCCCTCATGGCTGAACTTGGACAGGGACAGACAGAACAAGGGACTGGTGTTGGCAGCGACACGCCTGTTGAACCTGCCAAGGTTAGCGTCACGTTAACGCGGATTAATCATGTGTTGGGCACTCAATTGACAACTGACCAGGTTCAGACCATTTTTGATCATCTTAACTTTCCGACTGACAACGACGGTGAGACATTCAACGTCACAGTGCCGGCTCGTCGCTGGGATATTCATATTGAGGCCGATCTATTTGAAGAAGTCGCTCGTTTATATGGTTATGATAATATTCCGTCTACGTTGCCATATGGCACGATGACGCCAGGTGCATTAACATTCAAACAACGGATTATTCGTGACTCACGACGACTATTAGAGGGCGCTGGGTTAAATCAGGCAATTAGTTATGCTTTGACAACGACCGCTAAGGCTGAGCAGTTCATGATGCGAGATAGTGAACCTACTGAGTTGGCTTTCCCAATGAGTACTGACCATACAACCGCCCGGATGAATTTAATTAGTGGATTACTGGATGATATTGCCTATAATGTTGCCCGTAAACAGAAGAATGTCGCCCTTTATGAACAAGGTCGCGTATTCTATCGCGAAGGTGATGCAATTCGACCATTGGAAGTTGAACACATTGCTGGGGCAGTCACCGGTACACTGACAACCAAAACATGGCATGCAGAAGCCGATACGATTGATTTTTACGGTATCAAAGGAATCGTTGACTTATTCTTGCACGACATGGGTCTGTCAGAACCAGTTCACTATGAAGCAACTCAGGCTCATGCGCAGATGCATCCGGGTCGGACAGCCGACATTTATGTTGGTGACCAGGTCGTTGGTTTTGTCGGTCAAGTTCACCCTGAAGTAGCCAGCGATTATAAGATTCCTGACACTTACGTATTCGAGTTGAATCTGCAGGCACTTATTGACGCACCACATGATCAACAACAGTATGAACCGATTTCGAAGTTCCCGGATGTTACACGTGATATCGCCATTCTTGTGGATCAGTCCGTGACTAATGCGGATGTTGTTGCTTTAATCAACAAGCGTGGTGGCGCACATTTGGCAGATGTTCAGCTGTTTGACGTCTACGAAGGCGTCCATTTACCAGCTGGCAAGAAGTCACTGGCATATACGTTGACCTACCGTGACCGTCAGTCGACATTAGTTGAGGCCGATGTGACTAAGGCGTTTGACAAAGTAACCGCTGCTTTAGAGAAGGAATTTGATGCTGAAATTCGTTAATAAAAATTCTGATTAATTTCGAATGGATTCGTTACTTGTTCCATAAATTAAGTGCCATGGTACTCTCAATTTGAGAAGTCACCATGGCACTTTTTGTCGTCGTAAGGGAAGCATGACCGCAAAAAAGCAATTTGTGATTAGCAAATGTGTCAAAAAGATGTCATTGCTATGTGAAATGTGGTGTTGCAGTCTATTTTTCGCTACAATGTAAAAGATGATTTTTTAAGAGGGGGAACTTAATATTATGCAACGTCGCAGGCGCCGCCGGTCACATGCCGGCCGTTACTGGTTAATTGGTATCTTCATTGCGATTGTGCTCATTATTGTTGGCGTGGTCGTTGGCCGCAATATGACTTACACCAATAACTTGAAGGCCGTTGATCCGAAGAGTCACAAGAAAGTTCAAATCGAAGTTCAGCAAGGAGCGACTTCAGATCAAGTTGCTTCTGAATTGCAAAAAGCTGGTGCTATCAAAAGTGCGTCAACTTTTAACAAGTATATTGCTGATCATAATCTGGCAGACTTTAAGGCCGGATATTTCGTTGTGACAAAGAACATGGATGTCAAACAAGTGGCTAAGCAATTGAACGGTGTCGGGTCAGATACGCCGCTTATTACAACGTCGAAAAATTCACTTCTTATTACTGAAGGCGAATCTGTTGATCAGATTGCAGCATCTTTGCCAAAGCATTCCAAATATACAAAGCAGGATTTCCTAAACTTGATGAAGGACCAAGATTTCTTGAATGGTCTTCAAAAGCTTTATCCAGATCTGTTGTCGTCGACGATGTCGGCTTCAGATGTTCGTTACCATTTGGAAGGCTATTTGTTCCCAGCCGTATATGATACTAAGAAACCAAAGAATTTAAAGGGATTAGTTGAACAAATGGTTGCCGCTACTAATCAACGTATTCAACCATACTTGTCTGAATTCCAGCAGGAAAACTTGACCGTACAACAAGCCATGACGCTGGCTTCATTGGCTCAAAAGGAAGCTAATACGCCAAGTGATATGCAGAAAGTAGCTGGCGTATTCTTCAACCGGATTAAGGCTAAGATGCCGTTACAATCAGATGTATCCGTTCAATACGCTTTGCAGACGCATAAACCTAACTTATCACTGGCAGATTTAAAGGTTGATTCGCCTTATAATTTGTATGCCAATACCGGTTACGGACCAGGGCCATTTAATAACCCTGGGATATATGCTATTAAAGCTATTGCTCAGCCAACTGATGAAGATCAAGATTACTTGTACTTTGTAGCTAATATGAAGACAGGTAAGATTCATTTCTCCAAGACGTTGGATGAACAAAATGCATACACGCAAAAGTATCAAAACGATAATAATAAACAAAAATAATGAGTAAGAGGGCATCAGTGATGACAGAGCAGACAAAACGGCCAATTGTAATTGGCGTTACCGGCGGGTCTGGTAGTGGTAAAACGACAGTTAGCCGGGCAATCTATAACCAGCTTGCCGGCCATTCAATTCTGATTATGCAACAAGATTCTTACTACAATGATCAAGCTGAAATGACGATGGCTGAAAGAAAAGCGGTTAATTATGATCATCCGTTAGCGTATGACAATGATCTTTTAATTGAACAGCTTGATCAGTTGATTCACTATCAAGCCATTGATAAGCCAGTTTATGATTATAAAGAATCAACGCGCAGTGCCGAAACGATTCGGCAGGAACCACGCGATGTAATTATTTTAGAAGGTATTTTGATTCTTGATGATCCTCGTCTGCGTGACTTAATGGATATTAAGGTATACGTGGATACGGACGATGACATTCGGATCATTCGACGGATTCAACGTGATATAAATGAGCGAGGGCGAACATTGGATACTGTTATTAAACAGTATTTAGCGACGGTTAAACCGATGTATCACGAATTTGTGGAACCAACTAAGCGTTATGCTGATATCATCGTTCCAGAAGGCGGCGAAAACACAGTCGCCATTGATCTTCTGTCAACGAAGATTCGTGACATTTTGGCACGAGACGGTAAGGATAACCTGTTTAAACAGGCCAATCATAAAGAAGCATAAATAGTTCACCTTAAACGGCAAAAACAGAAACTCTATCTGGATTTGCTGTTTTTTTGTCTTTTGAGATTGTGATTTACGTAATTCAACCAGAGAATGTGTGTTTTTTTCCAGGAAGCCGTTTACAAGGTGTAGATCACATGGTAACCTTGTGACTGTCGAAATTAGTTACAAAGGAGCCTCTAACTATGGCTGAAGAAAAAACATACCCAATGACTGAAGAGGGTAAAGCTAAACTAGAAAAAGAATTAGAAAATTTAAAAACAGTGACCCGTCCGCAGATTATTGAACGCATTAAGATTGCGCGTGGTTTTGGTGATTTGTCAGAAAACTCTGAATATGAATCTGCCAAGGATGAACAATCTAACATTGAAAGCCGAATTTCATTGGTCGAAACAATGTTACACAATGCTGAAATTATTGACAGTAATGCAGTGGCTGCTGATGAAGTTTCAATTGGTAAATTGGTCAGTTTTAAGGAACTGCCTGATGAAGAACCAGAAAGTTACACCATTGTCGGTGCTGCCGAAGCTGACCCGATGAGTGGCAAGATTTCAAACGATTCGCCAATCGCTCGCAGTTTGATTGGTCACAAAGTTGGGGATGAAGTAGAAATTAAAATTCCTGCTGGGTCAATGAAAGTTTCAATTTTATCCGTTAAGAACGCTGAATAAGCTTTTAGTAGTACTGAGCGTCATTAATAGTGAATAAAGCCTATCTCAGAGGCTGTGAAAAATCAGATTGTATCGCCGTTTAGTCTTTGCAGGTGATATTGTCTGGTGATTTCGCAGCTTCTTTTGATTACCTTAAGGTAGCGTCCGCTGTTTGTCGTCATACCTTAAGTACGGTAAAATAATGAACAGGTTTACACCAATTAGTTAATTTTGAAAGGAACGACAACATGCCGATTATCAATGAACAAGATCATGATGCAATGACGCGCTACACAGAATTTGTGCGACGCGCACCCTTTACTTCAATTACACAGGATCCAGGTTGGGGAGAAATTAAGAACAACTGGGAACCGTTACATGTCACCCTTGAGAAGGACGGCAAGATTACAGCGGCGATGTCCATCTTAATGATTGCAAATGAAGACGGTGAAAAGCTCGCCTATTGTTCAAAAGGACCGGTTTGTGATCCTACGGATGTTGCGACTATCGATGCATTGGTAGCAGAGGCAGAGCCTGCCTTACGAGAAAACAAGGTGTATGTTTTACGGATGGACCCTGAAGTTGTTTACGACGATGCACTAAACGATACGTTTAAACAACACGGTTACCAAGTAAGAAATCGTAATGTCGGCATGCATGATACAATTCAGCCGCGGTTTAACATGGTGATGGATTTAAAAGATAAAAGTATTGATGATGTGTTAATGACATTTCGGCCGAATACGCGTCACGATGTGCGGCACTCAATTAAGCCTGAATTAACGGTAGATTCTGGTAGCAGCATGACAGAAATGAACCGGTTCTACGCACTTTATGAGGCAATGAGTCACCGACAAGGAATCACCTACCGTCCGCGAGATTATTTTGATCGAATGGTAACGGCCTTCGAAGGCACGGATATTTTACGCATCTTCGTCGCCCATTCTGAAACACAAGATCTAGCCGGTTCATTAGCCTTCAAGTATGGTGATAAGCTCTGGTATATGTACGGTGGCAGTATTAATGAAGAACCGAAGTTACTTGCACCGTACCGAATTCAGTGGGCGATGATCAACGAAGCTGTTGATGCACATAAGGACCGTTATGATCTAGGCGGCGTCTTTGCACTGGACAAGAGTGACGGTTTGTGGCTGTTTAAGCACGGTTATGTGCGCGAAGCCACTGAATATATTGGCGAAATTGACAAAGTTTATGACGAACAGGCTTACCAAAAGTTTGTTAACCGTTAGTACTTGTGAAAGCTGTCACATCAACGTTTCACAGGAATGTATTCATTGGTTTTCCACTTCATTTGTGCTAAAGTATACGCATGAAAGCGAATTCATTAGAGTGGAGGCCCACGTATGCAAATTACAGTTACAGACGCTGCCAGCAAATGGTTTCAAGATGAAGTTGGTCTAAAACCAGGTGATGGGATGAAGTTTTACGGTAAGGTTTATGGTAAAACACCGATTCATGATGGTTTTTCAATGGCAATGGTGCCGGATAAAGATCCTGATCGGCCAGTTGGCGAGACTGAAAAAGATGGGATTAAGTATTTTGTGAATTATGGTGATGCGTGGTTTTTCGCTGGTTACGATTTTGTCATTGATTTTGACGAGAAAAATGATGAACCTAAATATGAATATGTTGCGCAAAAACATGATTCACGGTTACAGTAAGTTACTTGAAATTAAGAGTAATGATGCAGTTGCTTAGCTTAAAATGATGGGGATTAAAAAGCGTTCTGCCTTTTCCAAACGGAAAAAGGCAGAACGCTTTTAGTGTTGATGGCTAAAATAACGAAACAGTTAGTAGCTGACCTGAGATACTCATTTGACGAACTCATCGTTATTGTGGCGACGCTTTAGCCATTCACTAGCACCTAAGACAGCGAGACTAACTAACGAGATGAAAATGCCGGCACCGAGGTAAGGTGTTCGATAGCGAAGGGTAATGTGATGAGGACCAGGTGCAAGTCGCAATGCAATAAACTCATCGGCGATTGTATGGGTGCTGACACGATGACCATCAACGAACGCTTGCCAGCCGTCTTGAGCAGGAATGCTTGTCATTAGAACCGGTTGTTTATGAGTCGCAATGACATGTCCGCTAATGTGCGTTTGCCCCCAGTCCGTAACCTTCAGGGGGTGTTGTTGCAATTGCTTAATGCCCGTTTGAAATGCTTGCTGAGGCAATTGGTACAAAGTGACATTTTGAAGCCAGAGGGCATTTTTTTTGAGGGCAAACGTGATTTTTTGTGGTTCATCTTTTTGTTGATTTGCGATATTGACTAAAACGGTATTTCGGAATGTTTGATACTGTGCCAGCGGTTGACCATTCAACAGCATTTTAACATTGTCCTTTTGCAAATTAGCACCAAGCGATAAATAGTAAGCGTCGTCAGTTTGTGGCGTGAAGGTCAAGGTCATTTGCGCAGGTTTCCGCGGTTTGATTTTGGTCAAGGTAGACCCGGTGATATTGGTCAGATGGTTTGTGTTGGTAAACGTTACACCATTGAAATTAGCGGCCGTGAATAACTTCGTTTGGGAGGATTGGCCTAATAAAGCGTTCCATAATTGATTTTGATTAGTCATGGGATCATGAATAATTTGCTTGACGTCAAGCGTTTGTTTGGCCGCCATGAAGCCCATTCCTAAGCTATTAGGATTTTGATAAATGGTTGTCTGTGGCAATTGCTTGGCAGCTGAGTAGTCGTGAAGATCTGGCTTGCGAGTTAACGTTGGTAAGTATTTATATTCTGAATGATGACCAACAAGAGGAATGTCATTGACGCTCCAGAAATATTTCATATTCAGTAATGCGTCCATAAATTCGGTTCCATTAGCGTATGTGACGAAACCATCGCCATCAGGATTACCTGTCAGATCGTAGAATCCCGTTGTTTTACGCTCTAGCGTTGATCCAAAATGTGAACCGCTGAAGTAATCGCCTTGCATGGGATCATCTTTCGTCCGTTGAAAGGTGGTGCCAACGCGGTACAAACTAGAATTCAATTTCTTTGTGGCTTGGCTAGTCTGATCGAGAATGTTGGTATAGATTGCAAACTGGTCCTGCGGTACATAGCTAATTTTATTGAGTGATAAAATCGCGTTAGTGCCCATGTCAACGAGCGTCAGTAGAGGAATTAGATAGAGTAACCAGCGGAAACGGTGTGCCAATGGCGACAAACAAATGAGTGCAATCAGCATCATGACAGTGCCGGTGATGATTTGGCCTGTAGTGATGAAGTTTAAGTGATGACTGTTTGTAAAGACGTAGGTATCGGTTGCGACTAAAAGTAAGGTTGTCACGCCAATTGACCACCAATTGAGGTGCTTTTCCGGACGCCATGTTATAGCTGCTAGCCAAATAAGCCAGAAACTAACGATAAATGAAAAACGGTAAGGATACCAAATTGGGAATTGCCCCGCATGCCATAATAAATTTAACGGTGTGAATGAAACAGAGAGGACAAAGAAAATTGTGATGAGGCTGGCTACTAGCTTAACCGACCAGTGAAATTTGTCTTCTATGAAAAAAGCAACGACTAGGATAAGGACGGCAGCGCCGACAAATAAATTAGGCTGTCCCTTAGGCATTTGAGCAAAATTAAAACCGCCTGGATAAAGTTTGCCCAACATTTTTAATGGCGCATAATCCCACGTCCATTTAAATTTAGTGAGGGTGTAACTTGCCTTACTTAGCTGTAACGCGAAATATGTGGGAAGTAGGATAAATGCTGCGATGCCACCGGCTAATACGGAGGCGCCGACGTACTGTAAGCCATTAATGAGCAGGCGATGCCATGATTGCCAATGCCAAACAACACTAAAGATGAAGTACAAAATGGTGAACAAACTAATCATGTAAGCCATGTAATAGTTCACGATGAAGGCAACTGCTAGCCAACTTACGTATGGCAACCAACGCTGTTGCTTAATGAGACACTCAAGACCATAAACAACTAATGGCAAAACAATCAGTGCGTCTAACCACATAAGGTTAAGTTGATTGGCAATGGTCCAACCAGACAAAGCATAGATGGTGCCAAACATAGGTAACCGCCAACCAGATTGAATCTGCAACCGGTTTAATACCCAGCCCAGACTGAGACCCGCACAACCGTATTTGGCAACGGTCATTATGAGCACGCCGGTTGAAAGGCCACCTTTGCTAAAGGGGAGCAGCAATAAGTTAAACGGACTCATTAAATAGTAGGCCCATAAGCTGGTTGTTTCTCCACCAAGGGCTTTGCTAAAACTATAAAAGAAACTACCTGGGTGATGTAGCAACGTATTTCTAAAGAACGCAAAAAAATCGATGTATTGTTGCCCCATGTCAACAGTTAATAAAGAACTACGGTCAAACGGTGCCATGCCGCGGCTGGCAAAATAAATTAACATGAAAAGACTGGGCACAAGAAAGCTCAGTAATAATGGCCATGTTTTGTTGATGACGTGTTTGATCATTGTTTTAGCGGATTCCTTTCTCTCAAAAAAAAGTAAAGTTTGGCTTGGCCACTTTAGCTTTTTGATAACTTCCTATACAATGATAGACGATACTTTTCGACTGGCAAAGTGCTTTGCCGAAATTTTACGTATATCGTGTTAAAAGATGTGCAATTATGAATTAGATAAGGATGGTTGAGGATTCAGTGTTTAATAAGTTTATTCAGCGCAGAAAAACGCAAACCAATCACGATGATCAAACGACGCGGATTCCGTTTCGGTTAAATTTACTGCTGGTCATTGTGTTTCTTTTGTTAGCAGCCTTGGCCTTTCAAATGGCTTATTTACAGTTGAAAAAAGGTTCAATGTTTAAGGCAGAAATTAACCGCACGGATAATACGATTGAAACCAACAATGTGCAACGTGGGATGATCTACGATTCAACGGGTAAAGTGTTAGTTGGCAATGAAGCCCATCAAGCCATTAGTTATACCAAGGGAATCAATGTTACCGCTGAAGATATGTACAAAGTGGCGAACAAGCTTGGCGATTATCTGACGGTGCCGACGAATACACTAACAGATCGTCAGGCAGCGATTTATTATTTGGCGGATAGCAAACACAGTGCAGCAGTCACTGCTAAAATTCCTAAGGCTAGTTCCATGAGTACAACTGCTCTGCAGGTCGCTCAACAGGATTACGTGGCCAAACATAAGCCTGAACTATCTGACAGTCAGAAAAACGCTGCCACGATTTTCACCAAGATGAATGGTGCCTATGCCTTGTCCACGACTTACATTAAAGAGACGGACGTAACGCCCACAGAAGTGTCACAAATCGGTGAACACATGTCTGATATGCCCGGCGTAAAAACGGCAACCAGTTGGTCGCGGTCGTACCCTGCAGGAAATTCCGTTAAGAGTTTCGTAGGGACTGTCACGACTGAAAAACAAGGGTTGCCGGCTGATGAGGTTAATGAGTTGATCTCACAGGGATACTCACGTAACGATTCCGTTGGGTCGAGTTACTTAGAGAAGGCCTATGAGCCAATTCTTCGCGGAACTAAATCCAGAACGTCTGTGGAAGTTAGCAATAATAGCAAAATCACCAAGGAAACCAAAGAATACGCTGGTGCCAAGGGTTCTAATTTGGTCTTGACGATTAATTCTAAATTTCAGGATGATGTTCAAAAAGTCATTGATAAACGCTTGCCAAGTGGCACTTGTCAGGGTGCTTATGCAGTGGTCATGAATCCCCAAACGGGGGCTGTGCTAGCAATGGGCGGTGATTCCCGTGATCCAAACACTGGCAAAGTGACCACTGATGCATTAGGTGCAATTAACCAACCAATCGTTATGGGGTCTGTTGTTAAGCCCGCTATGTTGACCGGTGGTTTCGAGAGTGGCGCCATTACACCTTCGAACAACACACTGGTTGATCAACCGATTATTCTGACGGGGACGTCGAAAATTACGACTGACTGGAACCAAAACGGGGCTTTCCCGATGGATGCGGCACTGGCGCTAGAAGAATCTTCTAACTCATATGCCGTTCAGGTCGCGATGAAGATGGTTGGTTTCAAATACTCGCAGGGTGAATCCATCAACGGATTACCAAGCACAATGTTCCAGACACTTAGAAATAATTTCAGTCAGTATGGACTAGGTGTTAAGACGGGGATTGACTTACCTGGTGAGTCGGCAGGTTTAAAGGGGCTGTCTGGCCGTGCTAACATTGGGTCAGCCTTAGTTGAGGCGTTTGGTAACTATGATGCGTACACAACGTTACAATTAGCTCAGTACGTGTCAACGCTGGCTAATGGTGGTTACCGGATGCAGCCATACTTAGTCTCACAAATTCGTGGAACTGACAAGAATGGTGGATTAGGAAATGTTGAATATCAGGCTCATCCAAAAGCTTTGAACTACGTTTCAGCAAGTGCTGATGCCAAGAAGATTATTAAACAGGGGATGTGGCAAGTGGTCAACGGTTCCTCTGCGCATAAAACTGGTGCTGAAGTGCTAACTAAATTGAAGCCTGGGATTGTTGCTAAAACGGGGACTGCCGAAACATTTGTTAACGGTAAGCAGACTGTTACTTCCAGTATCATTAGTTATGCACCAACAGATAATCCACAAGTTGCAGTCGCTGTGGCGGTTCCTGGCTTGCCGGAAGAAACTGCTTCATACCTTGTCAACCAGGACATTGCGGCTGACATTTATAATTTGTACTGGAAAGATATTCAAAGTTCTGACGGATTTAAATAGTCATTTGTCAGAAAATACTGGTCAACAATGAATAAAAATGATAAAATTGTTCGAGTTGAGGCGTCTTCGCCAATTTCAAGCAGAGTGGAGGGTTAAAGATGCGCGTACACATTACCTTAGAATGCACCGAATGTGGTCGGCAAACATACTTGTCATCAAAGAATCGGCGCAACAATCCAGACCGGATTGAATTAAACAAGTACTGCCCTCACGATCGCAAAGTCACTTTGCACCGTGAAACTAAGTAATGACTAATTAGCGCCTGGGAATTCCTCGGGCGCTTTTTTGTTTTCAATAGAAAATAATCGCAATCATTACCCGCTGATGGAGGTGCATGATGCAAACAAAAGATGTAATCAGGAAAAACGTAATTAATGCATTGGCCAGAATGGCGCCGGCGGATAAGGCGGCTGAAAGCCAACAACTCATCGATGGGCTGATTGGGAGTTCAATTTGGCAAGATGCTAAATCGATCGGCTTAACCATGAGTGCAGCAGTCGAGTTAGATACGCGTCCGTTAATTGCTCAGGCATTGGCAGCGGGCAAACAAGTTAGTGTGCCCAAAACACTTCCACATCGTCAGATGACGTTCATTACGTTAGGGGCGGGTGTTTCTTTTGAGAAATCTGCATTTGGCATTCAGGAGCCTGTTGGGGGTCAGAGCATTGACCCTAATCAGATGGATTTAATCGTTGTGCCTGGCGTTGCCTTTGCTGATGATGGTAGTCGCATCGGTTTTGGGGCTGGCTATTATGATCGTTATTTAGCTGTGTTTAAGGGTGAAACAGTCAGTTTAGCTCTGTCACCACAACGTTTTCGTAAACGGACGTGGACAGCCGATTCTTTTGATATAAAGATAAAACAAATCATTTCACTCAAGGAGGCAGATTAATGAACGTTTGGCAACGCATACGGCGAGGGTCACCAGTAACAGTCGGACTAATTATCATCAATGTACTCGTTTTTTTGTGGATGATGTTTGAATTTGGCATTCAGGGCATTTCATTAGCGAGCCCATTTTCTGTTCAATCGCTGGATCAATCAGGCGCATTGTCTGGAACCGCAGTTCAAGCTGGCGAATGGTGGCGGTTAATTACACCAATGTTTATTCACGTCACGTTTGAGCATATTGCGCTGAACATGATTACGCTTTATTTTTTGGGTCGTTATGTGGAGATGACGTTTGGTCATTGGCGGACGTTGGTTATTTACTTGGTCAGTGGTTTTACCGGTAATGTTTGGAGCATGTTCTTTCATCCGGAAGGATTGTCTGCAGGTGCTAGTACAGCCATTTTTGGTCTTTTTGGTGCGTTTATTGCATTAGACGTCATTGAACAAAATAATCCCGCGATTCATGCAATTGCTCGGCAATTCTCAATCTTAGTGGTCGTTAACTTGGTGTTTGATATCTTTGCCGTTGGTATTGATATCTGGGGGCACATTGGTGGGTTGATTGGCGGAATTGCCGTGGCCTTCTTGCTGAGTGTCCCAAAGCGTTATAACAATCCAGCCGTTTCACGCTGGCTGCGTGTGGTCGGCCTAATTGGTGTAGTTGTTGCAAACTTTGGACTCATTCGTTTGTTTTAATCTGGATGAGTTGAAATCGTCAAAAGTGAGGCAAAATTTATGTATCGGGACAATCCGCAATCATTACGCACGTTGTACGATGTTCAGCAGGTGTTAAAAGCATTCGGGATTTATGTCTATGTGGGCAAACGAATGTGGGATATAGAGGTCATGGCACTGGAGTTGGATAATTTGTACCGAATGAACGCCATTGACAAACCAACGTGGCTACAAGCGAAAGTGGTGTTGACACATGAACACCGGATTGAAGAGCAAAAATCAAAAAAGACTAATGAGCACTAGGCACTGTTTGAACAAATGTGTACAATGTGAGTATTGAGTTTAGAAGATGGAGGGATTGTTCGTGTTAGTTGCTGCTTCTGTAGGAGAAATTATTTTTGACGTTGTTGGCCTGTTAATTGTGTTCGGTTGGATTGGATGGCGTGTTTATTTAGTCATTAAACGTCGGCAAGTTTCAACGTTGTTAACACAGGAAGAATTTCAGGCAGGAATGCGTAAGGCACAAATTATCGATGTTCGTGAAAAAAAGGACTTTGATTCTGGACACATTCTTGGCGCCCGCAGTGTGCCATATTCCACCTTTAGTCAACGTTATAAAGAAATTCGTGATGACTTACCAGTTTATCTTTACGATGAAGGTAAGGCGTTGAGCACACGGGCAGCCCTTCGTTTAGCTCGCAATGGTTACAAACAGATTTTTATCTTGACGGATGGCTATGGCCACTGGGAAGGTAAAACGAAAGCTAGCAAGTATTAGATTTGGTGCATTGAAGTTATTAAAAAATCGGTATCCATCATGAATTCAAACGAATGCATGATGGATACCGATTTTTTGTGTAAAATAAATTGGAATATGCGAAACTACTAGTTGAGGTGAGATGAACGGGATTTACGGACAGCCCGTCGACGATTGTCATCCACGCGTTGTTCTTCGTCCTCAATGGGTGAAACAACGGTTTTGTGGAATGAAAAAACACCAGCGGCTACGGCACCAATAGTTGCTAATGTGCCTAATAAAAATCCTTGTGTAAATTTCTTCATGGTTTGACCTCCTCAATTTTTTATAATAATCAAGATGCGATTTAAACTACACGTTTATTATGTCTTTTTTTAACCGTAACGTCCAGTGAAAGGGGGTACATTTCGGTGACACTGATTATCGCTCATCGCGGCCTTGCCCGTCAACGTCCTGAAAATACAATGGCTGCGTTTAAAGCAGCCTTGAGCTGTGGTGCTGATGGCCTCGAAACTGATGTTCAGGAAACGGCAGATCACGAGCTGGTTTTGTGTCATGACGGCCGTGTTGATCGGACAACAAATGGCACTGGTGAAATTAGTCGGCTACGGTTGACGACAATTCAACGGTTAGACGCAGGCTGGCGGTTTTATGGCCATAAATCTGACATCAGAATACCGACACTGGTCCAACTCTTGGATTATTTAGAAAAACAAGCTTTTCACGGTGTTCTCAATTTAGAAATTAAGGTCCCAAAAAATAGCAGTATACTGGTGGCACAACATTTAGCCGACGTGTTAGCCAGCTTTCCGACGTTACTGTCGGCCATAGTGGTGTCTAGTTTTAGCCACCAGTTACTGGCAGTTTTTCATCATGCCTTACCTATCGTTGAAACGGCGCTACTAACGCGTTGGCCGACGCCAGTTGTGAGACTTGCTCATTGTGGTGAGTCAGTAACCAGCGTGCACCTTAAGTGGTGGTGGCTGTTTATGGATAGGAGATGGATTTTCAATAATCGGGCCATCGTTAGAGTTTGGACGGTTAATCGATCATCATTGCTCAAAAAATGTTTCCAGCTAGGTGCGGCCTCCGTTATTACCGATGAACTTGAGCTTGCCCAAATGTTACGATCAGTTTATTCCACAAATGAATTTCCAAAACGTGAATCAAAGGAAAATAGAAAATGAAACCAAAGGTATTAATGATTGTTGGTCCAACGGCTGTGGGTAAAACAGATTTATCCATCAGACTGGCGAAAAAATTTAACGGGGAGATTATTTCCGGTGATTCAATGCAGGTATACCGTCATCTTGACATTGGCACGGCTAAGGTGACTGCTGAAGAACGCCAAGGGGTACCACACTTTTTGATTAATGAATGTGACGTTCAGGATTCTTTCACGGTAGCAATGTTTGCTGAACGTGCCGCCACGCTTATCTCAGAAATCACTGCGCGCGGTCATCTGCCAATGATTGTTGGCGGGACCGGCTTTTATTTACAAGCATTGCTAACTGGGCTACAACTGGGAACACCGGCAAATCAGCAATTTCGTGACCACTGGCAGACACTGGCTGTTGAACATGGCAATCAGTGGGTTTGGGATCAGCTCAAACAGCGGGATGAAATTGCCGCTAGCAAGATCCCTGCTGGCAACGTTCGCCGCGTGATCCGGGCACTAGAAGTCTTTGAGACAACCGGAAAATCCATTGAGGTTCAAACAGATCATCCGAATCGGTATGACGCGTTCATCGTTGGTTTAAATACGGATCGAGCGGTATTGTACGAGCGGATTAATAAACGGGTTGATTTGATGTTGCAAGCTGGCTTGTTGGATGAGGCCCAGTGGCTTTTTGAACAGGGCGGTGAAAACCTGCAGGCTGGCCGCGGTATCGGCTATAAAGAACTGTTTCCCTATTTCCGCAAAACAGAATCGTTAGATCAGGCGGTGGGCATATTGAAACAAAACTCTCGTCATTATGCCAAACGGCAATTAACTTGGTTCCGTCATCAATTACCAGTTAACTGGTACGATTTGATCCAGCATCCTGAGAAACTTGAGGCTATAGAAAGACAGACACGAGTGTGGCTGGCAAACCAAAATAACTGATTGCACAGAAATGATATGCCTCAATTTTGTTATTTTTAAATTAAAGTCAGTCTTTCATGTCAGAACTTATGACACGAAAGATTGACTTTAATACTTTGCGGTGGGATGATGCAGTTGTTCAAATGTTTGTGAGTTTTTGGGAGGCTGACTGATGGCGGAAAAACAGTTGCGTCGGTCATTGGCAATTTTACCGATGAGTACGGTAATGGCGCTGACTGACCTTTCAGCACGACAGATTCGGTATTATGAGACACAGGCGTTAGTCCATCCAGCACGGAATGAGGGAAATCGTCGGCGTTATTCATTGAATGATGTGGATCGTTTGCTGGAAGTGAAGGATGGTCTAGCAAGTGGGATGGACTTTGCGACAATGCGCCGTTTGTATGCAAAGACACATCAGGTTGAGTCTACACAACTGGAATCGAAACGGTTGTCAGACGAACGTGCACGTCATTTGCTTGAAGCTGAAATGCAACAGTTAGCAGGGATGCGGCCACCACAGTCTGGTCTTCAACAACACTTATAAGCGCTTTTCTTTAGAAACAACAGTTGGCAATTGAGGTTAGTCGAAAGGATAGGCAGGAACATGGCAAAGAAGACATACACGAAGGATGAAATTCGCGAATTGGTCAAAACGGAACACGTGGAATTTTTACGATTAATGTTTACTGATCTGATGGGTTCAATTAAGAACGTTGAAGTGCCGACGAGTCAATTGGGCAAGTTATTAGATAACAAGTTAATGTTTGATGGCTCATCCATCGATGGCTTCGTTAGAATCGAAGAAAGTGATATGTACCTTCACCCAGACCTGTCGACGTGGATGATTTTTCCGTGGGGCAGTGAACATGGTCGGGTAGCCCGAGTGATTTGTGAAGTTTATACAACGGATGGAAAACCATTCGAAGGTGATCCTCGTAACAATCTGATTCGTGTCGTTGATGAGATGAAGGCTGCCGGTTTTACGTCTTTCAACATTGGTCCGGAACCAGAATTCTTCCTGTTTAAAATGGATGAAAATGGCGAACCAACATTGAAGCTGAATGACAAAGGCAGCTATTTTGATTTGGCACCAATGGACCTTGGTGAGAATTGCCGTCGCGACATTGTCCTCGAACTCGAAAAAATGGGCTTTGAAGTCGAAGCTGCCCATCATGAAGTTGCACCTGGCCAGCATGAAATCGACTTTAAGTATGCTGATGCACTGGAGGCGGCCGACAATATTCAAACCTTTAAACTAGTCGTTAAAACAATTGCGAGAAAGTACGGACTATTTGCCACCTTTATGCCCAAGCCACTTGAAGGGATCAATGGGTCAGGCATGCATATGAATATGTCATTATCAACCGCTAAGGGCAATGCGTTTTACGATGCTGATGGGGAATTGGAACTCAGCGAAACCGCTTATCATTTTCTTGGTGGTCTGTTGGCTCATGCCCGTAATTTAACTGCTGTTGTAAATCCAATTGTGAACTCTTACAAACGTCTGGTACCAGGTTTCGAAGCCCCAGTTTACGTAGCCTGGTCAGGTTCCAACCGTTCACCACTGGTTCGTGTGCCTAGTGCACGTGGCAATTCGACACGCTTAGAGTTGCGTTCAGTTGATCCTGCTGCCAATCCATATCTTGCCATAGCTGCGATGTTGGAAGCCGGTTTGGATGGCATTCGTAATGGGATGACACCGAACGATTCTGTGGATCGCAACATCTATTCAATGGACGAAAAAGAGCGTGAAACTAACCACATTAGCAATTTGCCAGACAATTTACACAATGCCACGAAAGCCTTGCAAAGTGACCCCGTTATGAAGGCAGCTTTAGGCGATCATTTATTCCAAAGCTTTATTGAAGCCAAAAAGCTGGAATGGGCATCGTATCGTCAGTCTGTCACTAAGTGGGAACGTGATCAGTATCTGGAACAATATTAATATTTGACGGCTGTTTCTTGGTGCAGCAATGTGCTTTTCAATTTAGGTTGATCAGTCATCAAGTTATAGTAAAATAAATAAACATTTAACCGTGATGAATAGCGTCGTTTTTTAGGTTCTATCATATCTGTTGTTGGTCATGTCACAAGACATGATCGACAACAGATTTTTCTTTCTGTAATCTATGTATGTTGACACGAAAAAAAGGATATGCGCGTCCTTGTTATGTTAAGGACAAAAACAAAACACCCAATCATCAAATAATGATTGGGTGCATTATGGTCGTTACCAACAACAGTTGACAGAGAACCGTTTTTTAGCTGAAATGCGACTGCGGATATTCATCACGGCTTTTTGTCTAAAAAATTCTAAATTTAAATGTTAAGAAAACGTTTGCAACACTGCCGGGGCGATTGTCGACATGATGGCAGTAGTGT
Source organism: Furfurilactobacillus milii (assembly GCF_009864005.1). Classification (GTDB taxonomy): domain Bacteria; phylum Bacillota; class Bacilli; order Lactobacillales; family Lactobacillaceae; genus Furfurilactobacillus; species Furfurilactobacillus rossiae_B. Next base: position 393,328 of record NZ_WEZQ01000005.1, on the reverse strand, counting down.
ACGATATAAGTGTATGAATTTAGTGAACAAGGGGTAAGACGGCATGGATAATCCACAAACGAAAAAAGTCGGATCACGTAATGTACGTCCTGAGTTGTCTGGTAAACTCGGACAAAAGTCACGTTATTTAGATGAATTAACCGGCGCCATTAATGATTTTAATGATCGTCGGGTCTACGAATTAGTTGACCCACAACGTTACAACACGTTGATTAGGGGCAATAAACAAACGGAAGGCAACCAATTAGCACGTTTGGTCGATGATATACACCCTGAACTCAGCCATTATTTGAGTGCGGAGCTTATTGCTTATTTAAAGCACACATACCCATTCTTTTATTTTGAAGAACCAGAAAATGGCAAATTCAATGTATTCTTTGGGAACTGGTGGGATCGTCGCCAGTTTGGTGAATTAGACGTTTTAAACGCCCAATTCATTTTTGACAGCGAAGAATATGAAAAACTGACACAGTCGTTTGCACTTGAATCAGAAGGCAAAAACTACAATTCGGATCGCATCAAAGACATTGCTCGGCAAAGTCAAGAATTGCAGGAACTGGTCAAGAACCAAGAACAACGAGATTTGCAAAAAGAAAAATTACGGTCTCAACTTAAAGAAGTTGGGGAATCGCGCACGTTGTTTAACGGCGGTCATTCGAAGGCTGAACGTCAAGATATTTTGGATCAGTTGACCAAGCTTGCTGACGAGGATGATCAGGCAAACAACGCTTATAAAGGGATGAAAGCCAACGAAGATGAGTCGTTAGTTTTGTCTAAGGAAGACACGATTCTAAGCTACGAAAAGCAAGCGATTCGCAAAGTGTTTGGTGACTTTGCCACGTTTAAAGATCGTAATGCTAGCTTATATGTTGACTATATCAGTCATCTAATTGGTCGGGCAATTGAAGCAGGACAAGCTGACCCGGATGAAAAAATGCCATCCAGTGAAATTCGTTCTCAGGATAGTGCACTTGCTGCTGACGCAGAGAGCGCAAGCAATTCAGCAACTAGTGAGGTGACTTCAGATGACAAGTGATGATAAAAGAGATTTGACGTCAGCTAGTGCTGAATCTACTGAAGCAAGCACGGCCAACGATGTCCATTCTGATCAGACTGCATCAACGGCAACTAAGCAGCAACAATCTTCCAAGACTGATTCGGCAGTAGCCACAGATTCTGCAGCTGTCAGTGCAACGAAAAATGACGCTGAGTCTGGCACCAGTAAAGAGAAAAAAGTAGATACGTTAACGCCAAGTCAACGTTTTAGAATCTACAACAACAACATAAAAGATGGTTTGCAAAACGGCATTCAGTTCACTAAGTATTTGGATCAACTGACTGAGACGCAAGACACTGATGAATTGTTAGATTCGGCTACGCATTTATTTGATTTTAAAATGGATACCGCGTTTGTAACTTTTCCCCACCAATACACGGCTTCTGACTATTATTTGCTCTTTATGAGTCGTTTGCTGGAGATTCACGAAGAAAAAGGATTAATTCTCACCAGTGCAGCTGATCATGAAGAATTAAGCGTTACGTTTGACGCGTTAGGCACACAACCTGACTTTAAGTTTGTCTTGGTTGGTGGTCGCAATGGGGGCGCCTTCTTCACAGATAAGGCTTCCGGTCTCCACTTGTTCTATATGAACCTGGAACGTCAGCAAATTCGGTTCAACAGCAAAGCATTTACTGACCTATTTGCGGTGGCGTTAGCTGATCAACCAGCGGACAAGAAGATGTCTGCTATTGATACACTCATTACGTTTGCCAAAGATTTACAGCGTGACTATCACTTTACGGCTGACTATAATTTGTTAGAAACTGACAATAATGCGGAGTATCAAACGAAACATCCAGCATTGCCAGCAGGAACAGTGGACAAGCTCTTTGTGGCCTCGGCTGACAGTCATTATATGCTACAAAATGCCCCCGCAGGCAATGGCGCTATCATTGACTTAGAAGATGATCTTGTCTTTGGTATTGCGGACGCTGGCACGCAGACAGCACCTAAGTGGGTCATCACCACGACGGATCCTAAGAACCAAATTTCTTTGATGGCAGTGTTGTTGAACTATGATTTCATTCGTCAATGGTACTTAGCTAATCGTGATGATTTAGAAATTCAGTCCGATCCGTTAATTTTTGCTTAATAGACAGGTTAGGGGAATTACAATGTTAGATTTAGCGATGCTTTTGCGCGAATGCATTGAGTTTGATCAACAAGTACATGATGCAAAGCAATTACATTGGTCGCGTGAGGATAGTCTACAGAACGCATATTTAGCCTTAGACGTCGAGTTGGCCGAGATTGCGAATACGAGTGAATGGTTTAAGGTGTGGAAAACGCACCGCGGTAAAAGTAATCCTGGTCAAACATCCCATCAGACGCTGTTAGAAGAATATGTCGATGCATTGGATTTCTTTTTGTTGATTTTCCATAAACAGCAATGGACGCATTTAACAGTCTTAACGCCTGACGAATTGACTAAGTTGACAAAGGGACCGGATCTTAATCTAACCAAGACCTATTTGGCCATTAACAGTATGATTTTATCCAGTCTAAAAGAACATCGTCAGGGCGATTTTGGCCATGCGTGGCACTTATTCTTAACAATGGGTTTGCGTGGCTTTGGCTTCACACAAAATGAAATTCAGGAAGCTTATCAAGCAAAGCGCGAAAAAAATTTAAAACGTCAGGCTAATGACTATTAGTCTTTTCGTGATAATATAGCAATCAAAATAAGGCCTGACGTTGGGTTTATAGCCCAACGTCAGGCCTTATTTTGTGTTCATTAGCACGCTTACGCCTACCAGTTATTAGTTTGACGAGCCAATAATTGCGGATCTGAATAGAAAAAGTTGGTAAACGTAACTGTTTTTGGAGAACCGGCGCTCACGAGCGAAATCATTTTATGAACTGATCCTGTCATATAATGTGGTGTATAAATCATGCCTTCAATGAGCCAATTTTTGATTAAACCAACATAAGCAGAAACAGTAAAGGCAATTTGAATGTTGATTGGTACGCCGATGTCAGCAAACGCCGGTTTCATCTGATCATAGAAACGATTTAGATAGCCAGTCATTCGGGCATATAATTCATGTTCAAATAACCCATTTTCCTGTGTATTCAACAAAACGTTGAACATCTGAGCGTCTTTTTCAATGTAGTTAAAAGCGTTGTTTAAGTAAAAGACATTTACTGCATGACCGTTCAGAAAGGCGTAATGCTCTGGTAAACTGTCAGTGCCGTCATCAATGACGGCATCAAAAAAGTCATCCAAAATTTCAGTCATGGCACGTGAAATGAAATCTCGCTTGTCTTTATAATGTAAATAAAATGTTCCTCGAGTAATGTGCGCAGTTTCAGTGATCTTTTGAACACTGATATTTTCAATTTTGTATTGTTGCATCAGACTGATTAGGGCAGTTTTTAAACTTGACCGCGTTTTAATCACCCGAGGGTCCAAATGTTTAACCATGATGCACCCCCAAGTTGCTCAATTTATTAGACAGCACTCTGATAAATGTTTACAAAGCCTATTATATAAGAAATGAAAGCGCTTCGTCAACAGATAAAGGGACTATATTACACATTCTTGCAAGCGAATACATTTGTGCAGTATAGTAATCTTTTAGCTTATATTTCGTGGCCGGCACGTGTAGTTCAAGAAATCTAGATATAAAAAAGAATTTTGTCCTTTTCTTTGCGGTTTTAACTGTGATACACTGTTCTAGTCCCGAACTTATCCGTTTGGGATCATTCCAGGCGGTCACTTCGGTGATCGTCTTTATTTTTGTATCAGCACTATACATGACTAAATTTGGTTTTAATTGCTTAGACAATTTGTTCAATACCAACTTGTTGCTTGGCAATTATATTGAATAATCTTTTAAACTTAAATTGACACTGTCGATTCCGTTTTTTATACTAATAAGGTTAAGTTTCGCAACAGTAGCTCAGTTGGATAGAGCATCGGTCTTCTAAACCGAGGGTCGTGGGTTCGAACCCCACCTGTTGCATTTTTGTATCATCGGTTTTATTACCAACTGATAAGCGGCGAATGGTATAAGTATGCTTTTTCGTTTTAAAATAAGCTACTAAATTTGGCTATAGTACAAACAGGGATTGCTCTCAACAGCAATTCTTTTTTATTTTGGCCTCGTATTCAAGAAAACAATTGTTTTTAATTTCTGGGACATAGGTCAGCATTTTTCTTAATTTCTATTTTGAGCCCTAAAGGAACTTTAAAAATAAGTTGCTGAGTTCCGGTCAAGGCGTCTTTTTTGGTACAATGAGTCTAGTTTGAAGTTCGCTTATTGAGGAGTGTTCACATGTGGAAGAAGATTGTGGCAACATTTGCCGTTTTGGGGTTATTGATTACACTAGCGGCTTGTGGTCAGAAAAGTTATGCAGGCGTTCAGGTTTCGGAGAAAAAGTACGAACGGGTTCAATCGGAAAATGACGATATCAAAACATTGGTAACGGCGCTACAAAAATTTCGGTATGATGATGACAAAAGCGCTAATACTGTGTATAAGGCTGCTGACAAGCTGAATCAGGAGTTGCGTCCTGGACTTAGTGAAGCACAGAAAAACCAATTAGGGGCTGCCCTAGGGGATGGTGCAACAGGTGTGAAGGGCATTGTCAAAGCAGCGGTTAGCAAGCAATACAATTTTGACGATGAGGTTGCATCTCAATTTCATGCTAATTTCCGTATTGTGTTCGACTTAGCCTCATTTTCAATCGGTAACTCAGTTCAACAACGTAGCAAGATTGAAACACAGATGCGAAAAGACACCAACGCGGACACAGAACTCTATAAAATCGGTACACAGGAGTAACCGTTTATTAACGATTTGGTAAAAGATGACATAAATCTCTTAAGAAGGCTTAAAAATTGAATATGAGTATCTGTGATTGATAAACTGGAAACAGTTACTTAATCAAGTTAAGGGAGGTTTTTAGATGGTTGCCGTATTGATTTTATCCATTGTTTTGATCGGAAGTGGCGTGTGGGAATTGATGGGTCGTTCGTCAGCATCGCATCTGTCAACTAACCGTACAACCGCTCAACCAGATCATCGTCAGCATTAGTTTGTTTGAAAAATCGACTATTAGCTCCTTAACGTAGTGTGAAACCAGTGTGTTTCCACTGCGTTTTTTGTTACAATTAGAAACGACTGAGATGTTTTGCCAGAAAAAGGACTTGAAGCATTTGACGCACCGGGTCTTCTCTGGTAAACTCTTATTGTTGTATTTGTGGACTTCCCACACTGCAACCGCGCAAAATAAGTTTTAAGTTTTCTCTGTTTAGGCAGTGAAACGCTTATCTTTGGCGAGTCTAAGAAACTTTTAAGGAGGTGCACAACGTGTACGCAATTATTAAAACTGGTGGTAAGCAATACAAGGTTGAAAAGGGTTCACCTATCTTTGTTGAAAAGCTTGATGCAAAGGAAGGCGACAAAGTTACCTTTGACGAAGTTGTGTTAGTTGCTAGCCGTTCCATTAAGATCGGAACACCATATGTTGATGGTGCTTCAGTTACTGGAACTGTTGAAAAGCAAGGCAAGGAAAAGAAAGTTGTTACTTTCAAGTACAAGCCTAAGAAGAACCAACACACTAAGACAGGTCACCGTCAACCTTATACGCGTGTCATGATTGATGAAATTGCCGGCGCAACTTCATCAAAGAGCGCTGACGCAGACAAGTAAACAACTACGAAACCACGCTAAGCTATTATGATTAAAGTTGATATTTCGAGAAATGCTAAGCGCCAACCGGTTCGGTTTGTTATGACTGGCCATGCAGGTGCTGGTGATTATGGTGAAGATATTGTTTGTGCGGCAGCCTCCGTGCTGGCGATTACCACTGTTAACGCATTGGATGAAATTGCTGGGGTTCACCCGACAGTTTCATCAGATGATGACAATGGTGGCTTCTTGGAAGTGGTTATCAATGATCGCAATCAAGCAGTTGAAACAATTTTAGCCACATTTATTTTAGGCATGACGCAAGTTGCACAGAAATACACTCAATTCGTTACGATTAGTGATGGTCACATTAACTAATGGAGGTGTAACCACATGTTATTGGATATGAACTTACAATTTTTCGCTCACCATAAAGGGGGCGGATCTACTGCCAACGGTCGTGACTCTGCTGGTCGTCGTTTAGGTACTAAACGTGCCGACGGTCAAAAGATCAACGCTGGTTCCATCATCTACCGTCAACGCGGAACGCACATTCTGCCAGGTATGAATGTTGGTCGTGGTGGTGATGACACACTGTTTGCTTTGACAGATGGTGTTGTTAAGTTTGAACGTAAAGGTAAGGATCGCCGTCAGGTGTCCGTTTACCCTGCCGCTGAAGCAGCAGAATAACAATCGATCAATAAACGGGCATAATGTTAAGGCATTGTGGCCGTTTTTTGTTTGATTTAATTAGTGATGAGGAGCGATAGCATGGGACAAAAACGGATTGCTAAGGTTCAAGGTGTTTTGGATCAATTACATTTAGATGCTTTTTTGGTCACGGATGAGTTTAATCTACACTATTTAACAGGTTTTGCTAATGTTGGTGGTGACGGATGTTTATTAATTACTGGCAATCAGTCTTTTATGATTACCGATGCTCGGTATGAAACCGAAATGAAGGCTGAATTAGATCCACAAATCACATTAATGATTACGCGTGACTATTATGGAACAGTTGTTAAGCTAGCTGCAGACCAAAATCATAGTGTGATCGGGTTTGAAGACACATTACCATACGTTATTTGGTCTATGTTAGATGAGCAACTTGCCGCTGATTTTGTTGGACTACATGCAGTGGTTGATCATTTACGAGAAATTAAAGATGCCGAAGAGATTGCTAAGTTACGTCGTGCGATTCGTTTGTCATGTGAAGGTTATGATGCGCTGTTGCCGAATGTTCACGTTGGCATGACGGAAATTGAAGTGGCCAATAAGTTGGATGCTTGGATGCGCGCGCATGGTTCGACCGGGCCTTCGTTTGATACAATTGTGGCCAGCGGCTATCGTTCTGCAGAACCACATGGGTCAGCCACAACAAAGAAGCTCGCTAAGGGCGAATTAGTTACTGTTGATTTTGGCTTCTACTTCGACGACTATACGTCTGACATCACTCGCACGTTTGCGTTGGGGCAACCAGATCCCGAGTTAGTGGATATTTATAATCTAACTAAGACGGCTAACCAGGCAGTTATTGATGCAATCAAGCCTGGCGCAACCGGCGCTCAATTGGATGCTGCAGGTCGTGATTTGATTAAGGCGGCCGGATATGGCGCCGAGTTTAATCACGGCATGGGACATGGCATTGGTTTGAATATTCATGAAGAACCTCAAGTTTACGGACCAAGAATTCCTTATGCCATTCAAGCTAACCAGGTAATCACTGTTGAACCAGGGATTTATCTGCCAAACCTTGGTGGCGTTAGGTTGGAAGATGATGTTTTGGTGACGGAAAACGGTGCTGAGGTGTTAACAACCTCTTCTAAGGACTTAAAGATTTTGTAGTCGTTTAAAATTGCCAACTATTGCAACGACGGGATGCGTTACTGTATACTGAACAAGAATGAATTTTAACAAGTGTCATATTTGGGCGTTTTGTGTGCCCAATATGCCTTTAGGAGGAACAATTATGTCAATCTCTACTGCAGACTTTAAAAATGGTCTGACGATTGAAGTTGATCACGCTATTTGGCGGATCGTTGAATTTCAGCATGTTAAGCCCGGTAAGGGTGGCGCCTTTGTGCGTTCAAAGTTAAAGAACTTGCGGACAGGTGCCGTTCAAGAAAAGACTTTCCGTGCCGGTGCAAAAATGGAATTGGCTGAAATCAGCCAAGCTACCATGCAATATTTGTACAACGATGGTTCGAACTACGTCTTCATGAACACTGAAACTTATGACCAAGTTTCAATTCCAAACGAACAGATGAAAAATGCTGCTAAGTACCTGTTGGAAAACATGGAAGTTAGCGTAACCTCTTTTGGTAACGAAATTTTGGGTGTTGAAGTACCAAACACGGTTACTTTAACGGTTAAAGAAACTGAACCCGGCATTCGTGGCGATACTGCTACTGGTGGCTCAAAGCCAGCAACAATGGAAACTGGTTTAGTTGTTCAAGTACCATTCTTCGTGAATGCAGATGATAAATTGATCATCAACACACAGGACGGTTCTTACGTTTCAAGAGCTTAGTTTGGATTGGAGGCCATTATGCCTGAAGTCAATAACATTACCTTAAATCAACCAGCTGATGCACTAGGTAGCATTGAAATTGCATCGGATGTTCTGGAGATTATCGTTGGTGTTGCGGCTAGCCAAGTAGACGGTGTTAACCGGATGCGTGGTACGATTGCGAATAATGTTTCGGAGTTGTTTGGCCGTACTGAACACAGCAAGGGTGTCAAGCTGAGCGTTAACGATGGCGAGATTTCTGCTGACGTCTTTGTCTACCTGGACTATGGTGTTAATGTGCCTAAGGTAGCCTTGGAAATGCAGGATAAGGTCAAGCAACAAGTTACTTTGATGACGGAATTGCCAATGGGTGAGGTTAATGTTCACATTGTTGGTATCGTTCCAGAAAAAAATGATTCTGATATTGATCCAGATGACATTTTTGGTGACCGCGCCGCTGCCGCTGGCGACGACGAACAAACGACCAGCAAAGATGGTGACTTGTAGTGAGCTTAAATAGACATCAGATTAGAAAAATTGCATTTCAAGTGTTGTTTGCAAAACATATGAATGCAGATGCGAATGTGGAAGATCTGTATCGTCAATTAATTCCTAGTCAATCAGATCAACCCACTGTGGTGCCTGAGTATTTAGTCACATTGGTAAATGGTGTGACTGAAAAGGAAGCTGAACTTGATGAACAGATTAGTCCATTGTTAGCAAACAAGTGGTCCATTTCTCGATTGGCCAATCCTGATTTAATTATTTTAAGATTGGGTCTGTATGAGATGGAGTACTCTGCTGAAGTTCCCACACGTGTCGCTCTTAATGAAGCCTTGGAGTTGGCAAAAGAATTTTCTGATGACAATTCACGACGATTCATTAACGGGGTTTTATCAAAGCTTTTTGATAAAGCAGATGCTTCTTCTGCGGAATAAAGTTGAATAACGATGTCATTAATTGGGACCATGTGGTCTGAATTAATGGCATCTTTTTTGTGCTTCTTCGTTAATTTCTCAATGAAAATGCGTATGTAATGAGTATCTAAAACACACAGTGAATGTGTTAAAATTATTCAGTATGAACGAATAAAAGTGTGAATTTAAAAAGTTAGGGGCAGTTTTATGACAGCAATAAAAATTGATGGTCGTGCGACCGCTAAAAAAATAAATGCGCAGTCTGCTGAGCAAACACGGAAGTTGACGCAAAAAGGTGTCATTCCGGGATTAGCTGTCATTATGGTGGGGGATGATCCTGCCAGTGCCATTTACGTTCGAAATAAGGAACGTAAAGCTGCCAAGTTGCAGTTTAATTCTGTTGTGAAGCATTTGCCGGCCGATGCTTCACAAGCCGAGGTCATTGCCCTAGTCCAGCGCTACAATGAGGATCCGCAAATTCATGCGATCTTGGTACAATCACCATTGCCTAGCCATCTTGATGAGGAGGCGGTGGTGATGGCGATCGATCCACGCAAAGATGTTGACGGTCTGCACCCCGAAAACTTGGGTCAATTGTTTGCTCAAGTTGGTGAGAACTTTCCTGTTGCGTGCACGCCGAAGGGCATCATGACGCTACTTTCTCAATATCAGATTTCACTACCAGGTAAACGCGTCGTGATGGTCGGGCGTAGCCGATTAGTTGGCAAACCATTATTAGCGTTGCTTAATAACGCTAATGCGACGGTAACATTGGCTCATCGGCATACGACAGATTTAGCGGAGCTAACCCGTTCTGCAGATATTGTCATTGTGGCGGTTGGACAGGCTGATTTAATTACTCGTGAAATGATTAAGCCGGGTGCTGTCGTCATTGATGTGGGCATGAATCGTGACGAAAGTGGTCAACTCACGGGTGATGTTGCAAAGGATGTTGCGGACGTTGCTGGTTATTTGACACCTGTGCCTGGTGGCGTTGGTCCGATGACGATTGCGACGTTAATGCAACAAACGATTCAGTTAGCGGTATGGCAAACTGGACAAGTGGTGGATTAAATGGCAGACCGTGAAGATTATCTATCAGTTACAACGTTGACACGTTACCTTAAACGAAAATTTGATGCTGATCCGTACCTTGGTCGTGTGTATCTAACAGGAGAAATTTCCAATTTTCGACCGCGACCGAATGCCCATCAATATTTCAGTTTGAAAGATGACCATGCCAAAATTAATGCAATTATGTTTAAATCCGCTTTTGCAAAAGTGAAGTTTCAACCTGAAGAAGGCATGAAAGTTCTTGTGACCGGGCGGATTTCGCTGTACGAGCCATCCGGTAGTTATCAAATTTATGTAGAGCGGATGGAACCAGATGGTGTCGGTGCCTTGTACCAAGCTTATGAACAATTAAAGCGTAAGCTAGCCAGTGAAGGTTTGTTCGAGCGTCGTCAACGGCCGTTGGTTAAGTACCCAAAGCGTATTGCGGTTATTACTAGTCCATCTGGGGCTGTCATTCGTGATATCATTACAACTACTCGCAGACGTTATCCCATTGCCCAGCTTGTGTTGTTTCCAGCGCTAGTTCAGGGTGATGCAGCGGCAGATGATATTGTCCGCCGCATTCAACAGGTGAATGAACTTGGCACATTTGACACCCTGATTATTGGTCGTGGTGGTGGTTCTATAGAAGATTTGTGGCCATTCAACGAGGAACGCGTAGCGCGCGCAATTGCAGCTAGCGAAATCCCTGTCATCTCGTCAGTGGGCCATGAAACGGATACGACAATTGCCGATTTAGTAGCGGATGTGCGAGCAGCTACGCCCACTGCGGCTGCCGAGTTAGCTACACCTGTGTTGTCAGAAACATTGTTGGCCATTTCGCAATTACAGGGTCGGTTATTTCAAGCGATGACTAGCCAAATTCAGTTAGATCGTCAGCGGTTAAAACAAGTTCGCCAATCTTACGTATTCACGCAGCCACAGCGTTTGTACGAAGGTTATACGCAGCGTGTTGCACAGCTTACCGATCAGTTAGTTAATGATCAACGTCAGCTGTTGAATGGCAAGCAACAGCAGGTAGCAACTGTTCGGGCCCGCTTGAGTACGCATTTGTTAACGGCTCGTGTGAAAAATGGTCGTCAACAGACCGATGCATTAAGTCATGAGCTTCTTAGTGTGAGTGTTAATATGATCAAAACGAAAAAAACGCAGTTACATGCTCTGATTAATCAACTGGATTTATTGAGTCCACTAAAAATTATGACGCGCGGGTATAGTTATGTGACGGCTGAAGGTCAAGTTGTTAAAACAGTTGATCAGCTGTCTGAAAAGCAGGCCGTTACGTTGCACTTAGCAGATGGTCAAGCGGCGGCTACAATAAATAGCGTGGATAAGGAGAAAGACTAACATGGCAGAGGAAAAAAAGGCACAACCAACGTTTGAAGAAAACCTTACAGCGCTTCAAGCAATCGTAACAAAATTGGAGCAAGGTGACGTACCGCTAGAAACAGCGTTAACTCAATTTCAACAAGGGGTTACGTTGAGTAAGCAGTTACAAGATACTTTGGACAATGCAGAAAAAACGTTGACCAAGATGATGAATGATAATGGTCAAGAGGTTGATTTTGAGGCTGCTCCCGATTCGGCAACAAATCATGAATAAACAATTACGTAGTTTCGAACAAGAATATGTGCCAAAAATCAATCGGTTGTTGGATGAAAAATTAGCAACCAGTGCTAATCAGTCGTTGCTAGGTCAAGCAATGGCTTATTCCGTTAAGGCCGGTGGCAAACGGTTACGACCATTACTGACGCTGGCAACAATAGTGAGTTTGAATAAAGAAATTACGGCAGCTGAAATGCAAGCAGCGGTGGCTGTCGAATTGTTACACACGTATTCGTTAATTCACGACGATTTGCCCGCGATGGATAATGATGATTTACGTCGTGGTCAAGCAACAAATCATAAAGTGTTTGGCGAGGATATTGCTATCTTGGCCGGTGACGGACTTCAAGCGTTGGCCTTTGACTGGCTAGCGACAGCACCGTTAGATGCTTCAATCACAATTCGTTTGGTGCAAAAGTTAGCTGTCGCAGCAGGGCCTAAAGGAATGGTTGCAGGTCAAGTAGAAGATGTTTCAACTACTGGCAAGCGGATCCCGTTGGATCAATTACAAGCGTTGCACAAACGTAAAACGGGTGCACTCTTGGAGTACGCGGTTATGGCGGGGGCCATCATGGGTCACGCAACGGCGGAACAATGTCAACATTTTGCTCGTTTCGGCGCAGCGTTTGGTTTGGCATTTCAAATTTATGATGATATTTTAGATGAAACTGCAACGGCTGAGCAGCTGGGCAAGACGCCCAATAAGGATGAGGTTGAGGGCAAAAACACCTATCCACGGTTGATTGGGTTACCTGCTGCACGGCAAGCGTTAAACGCCAGTATTGAGGATGCTCGGCAGGCTTGTGATGCGCTGTCAGACAGTGGTGCTGATGGAAACATTCTGAGCGCGTTCTTGAGCTATTTTGAGGGTTAGAAAGGGAAAAACACATGGAAAAACAACGTGTCGACATCCTGCTTGTTGAGCAGGGAGTATTCACGTCTCGTGAGCAGGCCAAACGGGCAGTAATGGCCGGTGAGGTGCTAGGAAAAAATGAAGAACGATTAGATAAACCGGGTGAGCGAATTCCAACAGATACGGAATTGCATATTAAAGGCGATCCGATGCCGTACGTGAGCCGAGGCGGTTTTAAACTAGCTAAAGCACTTAAAGTGTTTAACATTGATGTAACTGGCCAAACAGTGCTAGACATTGGTTCTTCCACGGGTGGTTTCACCGACGTTATGTTACAGAATGGTGCTGTCCGCTCATATGCGCTAGATGTTGGCAGCAATCAGTTGGTGTGGAAGTTACGCGAAGATCCGCGTGTCGTTGTTATGGAACATACGAATTTCCGTTATTCGAAACCTGCGGACTTTACCTTTGGTCGGCCAACATTTGCTAGTATTGACGTATCCTTTATTTCACTACATCTCATCTTGCCTAACTTGAAAACAATTTTGCAGCCTCAAGGCGAAGTGGTTGCGTTGATTAAACCACAATTCGAGGCAGGTAAAAATAACGTTGGTAAGCACGGCATTGTTAAAGACCCAAATGTGCATGAATCTGTTCTGAATGATATTGTCTCCTTTTCATTGGCAACAGGTTATTCTGTTACAGGACTGGATTTTTCACCAATTAAGGGTGGCGAAGGAAACATCGAGTTCTTAATCCATCTTGTGAACACAGACGGAGAGGGACAACTGTCGCCAAATGTGTCCGTGAAGGAAACGTTGACGTCAGCTTATGCCCAACTGAATCAAAAGTAGAGGGTGGATCGTTCATGAAAAAACGGGAACGGCAGGCAATCATTCGGCGCGTTATCGTTAATAATGCTGTTCATACACAGACAGAACTGGTGCTTTTGTTAGACCGAGAGGGACTTGATGTTACACAAGCGACAATCTCGCGAGATATCACTGAGATGCAATTGATTAAAGTGCCTGACGAAAATGGGCGCACGTATTACACATTTTCTAGCGACCGACCAATCGATGGTGAGAGTAAGTTGCGACGAAACTTAAATGGCAATGTTATTGATATGACCATTAATAATCAATTTTGTTTGCTTAATGTGCTGCCAGGAAACGGCCCGGTTATTGCTAGTTTAATCAAACAGATGAATTATGATGAGGTTTTTGGTGTGTTAAGCGATGACAGTACCGTTTTGATTATTGCCTCAACGATTGATCATGCTGTGCAAGTTCGTTCAAGACTCGCCGAGTTGGGTGCGGAATAAGTTAAGTTTTAGAAATGCCACGATAGGGTCCCTAAACGAGGGCTTAAGGAGCAAGGAATGCTACAGGAACTATCCATTAAGAACTTTGCAATTATTGAAAAATTGAATATTGCCTTTGATGATGGAATGAGTGTTCTGACTGGTGAAACAGGTGCAGGTAAATCCATCATTATTGACGCTGTTGGTTTACTGGCCGGTGGCCGCGCTTCCGTTGACTTTATTCGTAAAGGGGCAACCAAAGCGTCGATACAGGGATTATTCGTGCTACCAAAGTCTTCTGTCACTTTTGAAGTGTTGTCAGACCTTGGTATTGATCATGCTGATCAACAAGTGGTTATCGATCGAGAACTGAATAAAAACGGGCATAATACTAGTCGTGTTAATGGCACATTAGTTAATACCACCACCCTCAAACGCATTGGGGAGACAATGGTCGATATTCATGGTCAGAACGAACATCAAGAATTGATGCAGCCAGAAAAGCACTTGCAGTTGTTAGATGAGTATAGACCTAGCGCTTTAGCTAAGTTGAAGCAAACGTATACAGATAAATATGATGAATACCGGCGATTGCGTAAGCTGGCAATTGACAAACGTGACCACGCCCAAGAATGGGCGCAGCGAGTCGATATGTTGACATTTCAGGTGCAAGAAATTGAAGATGCCAATCTGTCGCCCGATGAAGAGGACACGTTGATTACAGAAAGAGACCGTTTGGCCAATTATCAAAAAATTGTGACAGCCTTAGAAAGCAGTCATGAAGCCATTGATGGTGGTGAAGATGGTTCAGCCTTGGATCGTATTGGTGTCGCAATGGCAGCTATGCAAGAAATCGCCACATTAGATCCTGAATATCAGGCATTGTCTGACACAATTGCGAGTGCCTACTATGGGCTTCAGGATGCAACTAATGGTCTTTCTTCACAACTTGATAATCAGGAGTTTGATGAAGGACGTTTAGACGAAATCGAAGCACGTCTGGAGGTTATTCACCAATTAAAGCGTAAGTATGGCGATTCTGTACCCAAGGTGTTGGCCTATTTCGATAAAATCAAAGTTGAATTGGATCGTATGCAGGGTGATCAGGATGATGATCAGACACTGATGACCCAGTTGAACAAGGCTAAGACTGCGGTGCAAAAAGCAGGCAATGAGCTTAGTGAAATGCGACAAAAATTGGCTAAGCAATTAGAGGAAGATGTTCACGAACAATTGAAAGCTCTCTATATGGAGAAGGCCGTTTTTAGTGTACGGTTTTTGAAACATGAAGAAACGCCATTTTTTACGACTGGGATTGATAACGTTGAATTCTATATTCAAACAAACCCTGGTGAAGATCCCAAGCCATTGGCCAAAACTGCCTCTGGCGGAGAACTTTCGCGGATGATGCTGGCGTTGAAGACGATTTTTTCTGAAAATCAAGGTGTGACAAGTATTATTTTTGATGAAGTGGATACTGGTGTTTCGGGGCGGGTTGCTCAGGCCATTGCTGAGAAAATTATGGTAATTGGTCGCCACTCTCAAGTTTTGTGCATCACTCACTTACCACAAGTTGCCGCGATTGCGGATCATCAATTTTATATTCAGAAGCAGATCAACAAGGGACGCACTAAGACCAGTGTTGATAAGTTGACAACTGCTAAACGGGTAACTGAACTAGCACGGATGCTGGCCGGCACGACTGTGACAAAATTGACAACTGAACACGCCTCAGAGTTGTTGAAAATGGCAGATGCAGAAAAAAAGCAGTTAGCTGAATCATAAGGTACAGTAGTTGGGCTGACGATATTTAAAATTAAACGAAAATAAAAAGCACTTGCGTTAACAGTTCCTGATCAGATACTCAGGAACTATTAACGCAAGTGTTTTATTTTATACAACTGGTGTAATGTCATTCTTCAAATCTGTAATCAATGGTCGCTAAGGTTTAAGCGACCATCAAGCCGAAACAGATTTGACGAATTTGTTCTGGTAAAACTAAATAAGTTTTGCCAGTTGCGTGATTGGTAATCGTCAGAATGTCTTGGTCCTGCCTAAGAGTACCAGTAACTGTCGTGAGTTTCTTGGCAAACGGGTTTGATGGTTGGTTTAACATGATTGAGACAACTGCATGCTGTTTAAGCGCACGATCAAGATGGGCAATAATCACGTCAGACGAAAACTGTGGATGACGTAGTGTATCGCCACGTTCCGCCGTGAAAAAGCTTCTAATACGCTGACCAAAAGAAAGACGACTATGGTGTGAAAGAACCGATGAATGGCGAATACTATGATGAAGTGTTGATTTTGTCATCACAGGGTTGATATAAGTATTTGGCATTAATTGTTCCATAGTCGTGGCCTCCGAAATTTCGTATCGCTCGTCATTAAGAAAACGACGAAAACAGTTGAATTTTTTTCTAACGTTCGACAATCTGTTCGTGATAGAGAACGTCTGTTTGACTATTTATATTATACGAACACGCGTTCAAAAATGCAAACATAAATTTCAATTCTGTTAACAAGCTTTTGTAAAGGGACACTTTTCACGCAAAAGTTTCTAAAACGGCGTATTTAGCGGCAAATGTCGTAGTTGAACGCTTGAAATTGACGCCAAAAAAGTGCAAAATAATTGTTAAATTCTTTTTTAGGTTATAGATGAAAGGAACGAAGCAGTCGATGCCGAAACGTGGAATGTTAATTGTTCTATCTGGTCCATCAGGGGTTGGTAAAGGAACAGTTCGGAAAGCAATGTTTGACCAGGGAGGAACTGATTTTCAGTACTCCATTTCAATGACTACCCGTCAGCCACGGGAAGGCGAGGTAAACGGGAAAGACTACTTTTTTGTGAGCAAAGAGACATTTGAGCACAACATTGAAACCGGTGAAATGCTTGAATATGCTCAGTATGTCGATAATTATTACGGAACACCAATGCAATATGTTAAGGATACCTTAGCTTCTGGAAAAGATGTTTTTCTTGAAATC
Source organism: Furfurilactobacillus milii (assembly GCF_009864005.1). Lineage (GTDB taxonomy): Bacteria > Bacillota > Bacilli > Lactobacillales > Lactobacillaceae > Furfurilactobacillus > Furfurilactobacillus rossiae_B. Next base: position 376,381 of record NZ_WEZQ01000005.1, on the reverse strand, counting down.
GAGGTCAACGGTGCCATGCAAGTTCGTGAAAAGATGCCTGACGGTGTTTTTATATTCTTAACCCCACCTGATTTAATGGCATTGAAGCAACGGCTGGTTGGTCGTGGTACAGAAACCATGACAGTTATTAACGAACGCATTCACCAGGCTGTTACAGAAATTAAAATGATGCGGAACTATGATTACGCGGTCGTTAATGATAAAGTGGATCTTGCTGTTGATCGAATCCGCGAAATTATCAGAGCGGAGCGTTTGCGGGTGCCTAGGGTTTACCCAGACTATGCACAAATGTTAGAATCAAAGCAGGTTACCGAGACGGAAAATGGGAAGGACGCTTAAATTATGATTTTATATCCATCAGTAGATAAGCTTTTAAAGAAGGTTGACTCACGTTATTCACTGATTATGTTGGCTTCCAAACGTGCACATGAGTTAGACGCTGGCGCACAGGAATTATTGCCACATTATCAATCAGTTAAGTCTGTCGGCAAGGCGCTTGAAGAGGTTGAGGCTGGTGAAGTCACAATTGATCCTGACCACGAAGAAGACTTGGGTACTTCAACACCTAAACCAACTGTTCAATAATAGTGTTCTTTAAAAAGAGAGTTAAGCAACAAATCCAGTTTAAAAAATTAATCTTTATTACACGATGATTCTATTCCTAAATTGTAGGAATAGGGTCATTTTAGTTTCGGCTTCTATTAAATGATTGTTAGTACTGTCTGGTCCTTGAAAATTGGCGCTACTGCCATTTGAAACCTGATAAATAATAATCTAAGGCTAAGACTTCGGCTTTCGCTCACCGACAATTCACAAATAAGAGACTTCAAAAAATCTTGACTGGAGGGAGTCAAACAATGTCATTTTTTCCAGAATGCGCTATGCTTAAAGGGTAGTGAAAACGAGGGGGTTGTTCTCATGAACACGGAAATTAAAGCAGTTGTTTTTTTTGATTTAGATGGAACACTGTTTGATGATCAAAAAAATGTCCTGCCTGAAAGCATTGCTGCGATAAAGGAAATGCAGCAACACGATATTTTGCCAGTGATTGCAACTGGCCGTAACATCTTTGAGATTCAGGACGTATTGGACGAAACGGGCATTGACACGGTGGTCAGCGCCAATGGGTCGTACGTTCAGTATCGTGGTAAAGAGTTATTCCGCGAAGCAATTGATCAATCGCTTATCGAATCATTCACAGCGTTTGCAAATGAACAGGGTGACGCGGTTGCTTATTACAACAATGAAGGCTTTGCATTGACCAAGACAACGGATGATATCGTTAACAACTATAAGGCACTACGCTTGTCGATTACGGTGGATCCGGAATTCTACCTTAAGCATCCCATTAACTTTTTAAATGTTTTTAACCGTGACAAAGAAGATCTCTATAACGAGCATTTTGCCGGTCAATTAACCTTGGTACGAAATAATCCGGTCTGTTTGGATACCATGAAGAGTGGCGTTACCAAACGAAGCGGATTAGAAAAATTGCTTCAACAGGCTCATTTGGAAGGTATTCATACTTATGCTTTTGGGGATGAACTAAACGATCTTGAGATGTTTGCTAGCGTTGATACAGCCATTGTTATGGGAAACGGTAATCCCCGTGATAAAAAGGTCGCCGATTACATTACTACGACGAACACAACGGATGGAATTGTTAACGGCTTAAGGCACTATCAACTCATCGCGAGTAAATGATGCCGATAAAAAACATTCAGAAAGGGAGCAGCAGATTCATGAAGATTAAAATTCCAACTGAAAATGGGTACATTGGTGACCGTTATAGTCGTCATGCCCAACCGGATGAAATGTACGCAGGCCAACCAGTGATTTCATTTCCGATGACGTTCACTGATTTACCAGCAGGTACAAAAACCGTTGCTTGGACACTGTTAGATGATGACGCGATTCCCGTTTCAGGATTTACGTACATTCATTGGATTGGGGCTAATCTGTCTGCTGAGCACGCTGAACTTAAAGAGGATGCCAGTCGCCGTGAAGGTGAAGCCTTTGTTCAAGGCAATAATAGTACGGCAGGTGGCCTGATCCACCAAACGGATCCGGCAATTACACGGCATTACGTTGGTCCAACGCCGCCAAATGGTGATCATGTCTATACGGTCACGGGGTACGCTTTAGATACCACATTGCCACTGCAAAATGGTTATTGGTTAAATGAGTTTTATCGGGCAATTAAGGGGCATGTTTTAGAGACTACCAAGACAACGTTTCTTGGGCGTTCTTAATAGGTGCAGTTTTTGTTTTATGTTCTAAGATAATCAAAAAACGACTTATCGATTATGAAATCGGTAAGTCGTTTTTGAAACTTATTATCCTGTATTAATTTGAGTCGATTAATTGTCCATTTGTGCTTTGATATTATCAAGAGTTAATGCACTAGTGTCAGCAAAAATAACATTAGCAGCACTTAGTTCTTGCTTATCGCCAATTCCAATCGAGGTTTCGTTAGCGGCATTGATACTGGCTACTCCGGCCGCAGCATCTTCCACACCAGCACAAACAGATGGATCTAAGCCAAGAATTTCTGCGCCCCGGGTGTAGATTTCTGGATCAGGCTTGCCCTTACTCAAGGTAGCAGGGTCAACAATTTTGGTAAAGTAGTCGGACAAACCGATATGACCTAAAATTGTTGGTGCATTTTTTGAAGCAGAAGCCAAGGAAATCTGGTAACCGTTGGCAATCAAATCATCTAAAAACTCCTTAATACCAGGGAAGACGTCATTAGGTGTCATGTTTTTGATGAGTGACAGATAATTGTCGTTTTTCTTTGTTGCATAGGCAACTTTTTCTTCAGGGGTATAGTCATTTTCTTTACCGCCGGCTTTTAAAATCATTTCCAAGGAATCCATTCGGGAAACGCCTTTTAAGCCATTAGCTAGTTCTTCGGTCCAGGTCACACCAAGTTCGTCAGCTAGTTGATGCCACGCTTGTCCGTGGTACTTTGCTGTACCAGTAATTACGCCATCCAAATCAAAAATAAATCCCTTTAAATCCGCAAACTTTGTCATTAATAAAACCTCCGCAAATAATTTTTAATTTTGATGATTCGTTTGAACACCTGCAATTAATTTTTTAATTGCAAGGGTTTGTCCGGTGTAACTGAGAACTCTTGCCCGCGAACCGTGAGTTTAGCTGGCTTATCTACAGTCACATGAATGTTACTGTGGGTGAGATCAAACTTGTATAGTACACCCTTAAAGCGTTCACTAAATGCGAGACGGTGCCAATCTTCTGGTAAGTGTGGATCAACAGCTAATTCAGATTCGAATTCATTGACACCACCATAGTTACGCAATTCTAGCATTAAAACGGCACCCATAACGCCGAGGTGAATACCTTCAGCAGTTGTTCCACCCTGAATGTCATAGTAGTCAGAACGCAAAGCGGTGTTGAAGAAAGCAAATGACTGATCCATGTTGCCGTCGATCAGACTTAATTCTGAATAGACGATCCTTGATAAGGTTGATCCGTGAGTGGTTCTTGCCAAGTAGTATTCGATGTTCTTAGTGAGATATTCACCTGGCATTTTATAACCCAAGGTTTTCAGAACATTATCAATCGTGTTAAAGCTTAGGTTATAGTAAGCCATTAAGGCATCCGCTTGTTTGGCAACCTGATAAGAATCGGGTGATTTGCCTTCCGCTTTTAACAACCGGTCAACTCGCGAAATGTTACCATACTTTTTACGGTATTTTTCAAAATCGAGCGTTGGCAATTTAAAGTAGCCAGCAAACTGACCGATAATCCCATCTTTATTGATGTCCAATGCTAAATGATGAGCGATGTCATCAAAATGATTGAAATCATCATCGTTAAGTCCGACTTTGGTTGTGACCGTTGACCAGTCCTTTGCTGGCATTGCCTTATGAATGTTGGCTAAAGTTGTAAACAGCCAACTTACCATGATATTGGTGTAGGCATTGTCTGTTAGGCCAGGCTCATCGGCATTAGGATAGTTTTCGTGGAACTCGTCTGGGCCCATGACATTTTTAATATCATAACGACCGTTGTCATTTTTAACGGCCTTACTGGACCAGAAGTGGGCAATTTCAAGCAACATTTCCAGACCATATTTGGTCATGAACTCGGTGTCATTAGTTGAGTGGTAATAAAGCCAAACGTTGTAGGCAATAGCTAATGAAACATGGCGTTGCAAACGACTGTTGTCGGGATCGAATTTGCCACTGTCGGGATTAAAGTGAAGCAGTTGCGACTGTTCATCCCCGAATTGCGCCGACTGCCAAGGATACATAGCGCCGTCATAATGTTCAGCAGCCGCATTTTGCTTAGCAGCGTCCAAACGTTTGTAGCGGTACATGAGCAATTGGCGGGTGAGGGATGGCGTGTGCAAGGTGTAGTAAGGCAGGATGAATAATTCGTCCCAGAATACGTGACCCCGGTAAGCTTCCCCATGGAGCCCACGAGCCCCGACAGAGGCGTCTAAATGCGGATTACTGATTGGGGAAGCAGATACGAATAAGTGATAAATGTTAACTCGTGTTAACTTTTGGGCAGTCAAATCCCCGTCAATCTGAATATCACTGTCTTGCCAAACTTCGTTCCAGAAGCTGGCGTTTTGTTGCACGATACCGCTAAAGGTGGCACCGTCTAATTCTGATGTAACGGCGTTATTTAAATCATCCTTGGTTTCCAAGGATGTGTTGATAGCAACCGCTTTTTCAATAACATAAGTCGTGCCAGTTTGTGCTTGGAACGAGAAGTTTTGTTCGAGGACGTCATCGGTAACGCTTTCATTTATCTTTGTTGATGGCGTTATTTCTTGACTTGAAAGGCGACTGCCAATTGAAAAAGCAACCTTGGAAGTTTTGGTTTGACCGCTGAGCATAGCATCTGAGCCATTAATGGTGGTTTCGGTGACGTCGAAATGACGACCATCGAACGATTTGTAACGGTCTACATTGGCGTTAGTAACGCTACCATCGATTCTTGAGAAAACGGTGACAGTACCTTCAAAGTTCATGGGTGTGATTTCATAACGGATGGCAAAACGGTGCCACTGATTCATATCGGCGACCCGTTGTGCACAGATTTTGAGCAAGTGGCCAGTTGGTAAGGATACCAACATTGTTGTGGTGAGCACACCTGTATGTAAATCTAATGAACGGTAAATGTCAGAAATGTTTTCTTTTTTGACGGTAAACGGTTCTTGATGATCGATGCTAAAGGATAGGTACTGGGCGTTTGGCAAGTTAACTAAATCTTCGTTTACCACGTCACGACCATTGATTTTGGTGGTTAGCTGATTGTATAAACCGGCAACATACATGCCAGGGTAATTGTCAACATCTGCATTAGCTGCCAAATATGCGCCCCGTAAACCATAATAGCCATTACCGATGGTGAGCATTGCTTCTTGACCGTAATTACGTTTGGCTGCATATTCGCCGTAGTAGTCAAGGTGCCATTGATTGTATTGACGCTTGTTTTCAATGGCTTCGGCTAAGCCATTACGATTAGCCGTTTCTTGACTGACAACGGGGATGTTCAGCATGTTGGACAATGCTAGACCCATGTCGATTCGCTGGTGATTGACCCCAATAATGGTATCTGAAAAATCATATTCCAACGGATTTTCAATCAGTGCGGCATCGAAATCGATGCCGGCCAGTTTTTCACGAATCTTTTCAAGATTTTCACCAATGGGCACATCAGGATCGCACACAATGGTAATTGTTTTTGTCGCATTTGTTTTTCCGTTTGGTACGTAGGAGAGCTCAAAGGCGTCATCGAGGACGCGGACTGAAAACGTACGCATATTGCCTTACCCCCTAAAAAGTATGTGATGTAAATACATCTACTATTATCGTAAATTTAATTTTGCGACTTCTCAACCTTAATGTCTTATTTCATTGAAAAAAGTGCGTTTATTATGATCAAGTTTGTTTGACGGGTGAAATGTTGATCAAAGTTGTCTGTGTTAAATGTGCAACACAAACTATTACGCGGCATTTGACCGTAAAATCGCTGGTTGTACGGTTTTTTGTTAGTGAAATGATCATCCAGGACTGCACCTCATATTATGATGCATTAAATCGGCATCTTGAAACGGCATAGTACTTGTCATGTCTGGTACAATTGGAAAAGACAAAAACACATTGAAACTCAAAAATTGGGATTAAGACTAGCAATTACTAGCAATGATCAGAAAGGAACGCGTGATGACAAAAATTGCACAGGTAATTGTGGATGTGCCAACAATGCAAACGAACCGACCTTATTCTTATTTAATTCCAGATTCGTTGACGGATGCGGTTCAGCCCGGAATGCGCGTTGCCGTTCCGTTTGGACAAGGTCACCGCGAAGTCGGTGGCATGGTTGTTGCCGTGAGCGACACAGGCACTCTAGATGAGACTTTCAGTGGCAAACTTAAACCACTGGGCGCTTTATTAGATTTAGCACCCGTATTAAATGAAGAGTTACTATCGTTAAGTGACTGGATGGCTCAACATACGTTTGCATTTCGTATCTCAACTATTCAAACGATGCTCCCGGCAGCCTTAAAGACTAAGAGTCATAAGTTTCTCGTTGCTGATGCATCAATTGATGATCCTCAGTTAGCCTCATTATTTGATGATCAACGGCGGTTGGATTTTACGGCAGCTTCGTTAACTGATGAACAAACAGACGCATTGGCAAAGTTACAACAGCGGCAGATTATTCATGCTGAGTATCAGGTTGCTGACCGTGCTCGTGTCAAAACAGCCACATGGGTGAAATCATCATTATCAACAACCGAGATTGAAACAGCGCGAAAGGATGTCCGTCCGAATGCAATTAAGCAATTGCGGGTGTTGACTAGGTTAATGGATTTGCAAGAAGCACGTCCCTTACAGGATGTACTCGCAGATGAACGATTAACACGTGCTGATTTTACGGCCGCCGCAAAGAAAGGGTGGGTTGAATTAAGTGAACGCGAGGTTTATCGCGATCCATACGCTGATCATCAAATTGCTAAGACGGCGCCACTAACCTTGCAACCTGACCAACAGAGTGCCGTTAATGCCATAACTGACGCGATTGATGCCCATGATCCTAAAACGTTCTTGTTACAAGGTGTCACTGGTTCTGGAAAAACCGAAGTTTATCTGCAAAGCATCGCCGCCGCATTGGCTCAACACAAGACCGCACTGATGTTAGTTCCCGAAATTGCGCTAACGCCACAAATGGTAAACCGGGTGAAAGGTCGTTTTGGACATCAGGTAGCAGTGCTCCATAGTGGTTTAAGCGCTGGCGAAAAGTATGATGAATGGCGCCGTATTGAACGACATGAAGCAGCCGTCGTGGTTGGCGCCCGTTCGGCGGCGTTTGCACCATTGACAAATATTGGTCTGATTGTGATGGATGAAGAACATGAAACCAGTTATAAACAAGAAGATAATCCCCGCTATCACGCCCGCGATGTGTTGTTATGGCGCGCTCAGCGTCATCATGCCCCGGTGGTTTTGGGATCAGCGACGCCATCGCTAGAAAGTCGCGCGCGTGCCGAACGTCACGTATATACCCGATTGGCATTGCCACACCGGATCAACCAGCAGCCATTGCCACCAGTAAAAATCATTGACATGCGTGAGCAACTTAAAGCGCATACGGAAAGTAACTTTTCTACGCCTTTGCTAGAAGCGTTAAAAGTTCGGCTGGAACGACATGAACAAAGTGTGTTAATGCTAAATCGACGCGGCTTTTCTTCCTTTGTGATGTGTCGCGATTGTGGCTTTGTTTTAAAATGTCCAAACTGTGATATCTCGCTAGTATTGCACATGGATAGTCACACAATGAAATGTCATTACTGTGGTCATGAGGAGCCAATTCCGCGAATTTGTCCAAATTGTCACAGCAAACGCATCAGCTATTATGGCTCTGGTACCGAAAAAGTTGCTGCGGAGTTAAATAGTTTGCTACCAGATGCACGGATTATTCGGATGGACGTTGATACGACGCGTCGCAAGGGGATGCATGAAAAGCTTCTCAATTCATTTGGGCAACACAAAGCAGATATCTTGCTGGGTACGCAAATGATTGCCAAGGGACTAGACTACCCGGATGTGACACTGGTGGGCGTACTCAATGCGGATACTGCGTTGGGACTGCCAGATTTCCGTTCAAGCGAACGGACCTTTCAATTGTTGACACAGGTCAGCGGTCGTGCCGGCCGGGCTGACAAGCCGGGTGAAGTCTTGATTCAAACGTTTAATCCGGATCATTACGCCATTCAATTGGCTAAAACACAGGATTACGAACGATTCTTCCGGGTGGAAATGGGGATTCGTCATATGGGTAATTATCCACCATACTTTTTCACGGCCTTGATAACCGCCAGTGACAAAGACGAGGGTGTTGCCGCTAAGAAAATGTTTGAATTGAGCGATCAGCTTAAACAGACTTTGTCACCGGATACAATTATCTTAGGACCAACTCCACGACCAATTGCCCGCATCAAAAATCGTTATTACTATCAAATTGTTTTAAAATATAAGCGAGAGCCTAAACTGCAGTCGGTTTTGGATGGCATTTTGGACGATGCGCAGCGTGAGCAACGTAATGGTCTGCAGGTTGCTATCGATATGGAACCGCAGAGCTTTATTTAAATGGCGGGCCCAGGATTGGGTAATTTCGAATAATAAAGATGAGGTATAAGGAGCAAATTCATGACAAAAATTGTATTTATGGGAACACCGGCGTTTTCTACACCAATTTTGGAATCATTGATTGAAAAATATGATGTTGCTGCAGTGATGACACAGCCAGATCGGCCAGTTGGCCGGAAACATGTTTTAACACCATCACCGGTTAAAAAAGTGGCCTTGGCCCACAATATTGAAGTTCTTCAGCCGGAGAAAGTAAGTAAGTCACCGGAAATGCAACGGGTGATTGACATTGCGCCTGATTTTATCGTCACGGCCGCATTCGGTCAGTTCCTGCCGACAAAACTATTGAAGGCGGCTAAGATAGCGGCTGTCAACGTCCATGCTTCATTGCTGCCGCTTTATCGTGGCGGCGCCCCAGTCCACTATGCCATCATGAACGGTGATGAAGAAACGGGTGTGTCCATTATGTACATGATTCGTCAGATGGATGCTGGTAACGTCATTTCACAAGTTAAGTGTCCAATTACTCAAGCGGATGATACAGGGTCGATGTTTGACAAACTGAGTCTGGCGGGCCGGGATTTGTTATTAAAAACGTTGCCGACTTTAATCGATGGTCCAGTTGAGGGGATTAAACAAGACGAACGAGCAGTCACATTTTCACCTAACATTTCACGAGCTCAAGAAGAAATTGACTGGACGCATACGGCCAGTGAAATTGATTGGCAAGTACGTGGCTTGCGGCCGTTTCCGACTGCCTATGTAGTCATGGATAATGTTCGAACAAAGATCTTGGATGTCACAGTATTAGCTGATCAACAGACGACTCAGATGCCAGGAACGGTCGTGAGCCGAACCAAGCACGAATTAGACGTTGCTGCTGGTCAGGGGACGGTTCTAAGAATCAATCGCTTGCAACCAGCGGGCCATCCGCAAATGGCGATTACTGATTTTCTGAACGGTGCGGACACGCAGTTTGAGGTTGGTAAACAAATCATGAAAATGAAGTTTGGAGCGACAAATTAATGGCAACAAAGCTTAAAAGTCAGTCTGATCACGTTAGCAAACAGGTGAATGCAGAAACAAATCCACGTTTTGTCGCCGTCTCAGTGCTCGAAAACGTAGCTAAGGGCGGTTACTCAAATCTAAGTTTAAATGCGTCATTGGACGATGCTCAGTTATCGGCAGTGGACGCAGGTTTATGTACAGAAATTGTCTATGGCGTTTTACAGCACCAAATGACACTGGATTTTTGGCTAAAGCCGTTTATTAAACAACCAGCCAAGGTTAAACCGTGGGTTCTTATACTACTTAGAACAGCCTTGTTTCAAATGCAATATTTGGACAAGGTGCCAACTCGTGCTGTTTTTGATGAAACCATTCAGATTGCCAAACAACGTGGGCATGAAGGTATTCGTCGGTTTGTGACAGGTGTTTTGCACGCGGCTGATCGACATGGCTTTGCAGATTTAGCAACAATTAAGGACCCGTTGACGCGCTTGAGTACGACTTATAGCGTGCCAATGCCATGGGTCCAGCAGATGCGCAAAACAGTTGGTGATGATAAGACAAGGCAGATTTTAGCCAGTATTAATCAGCCAGCGTTTCAGTCCGTTAGATTAAATCCAGCGCTTGGAGAGCGACAGGCACTTTTGCCACAGCTTACTGCGGCGGATTTAAAATGGACGGACAGTGAAGTCAGCGGAGAAGGGTTAAGAATCAACGCTGGTCATCCCGCAGGTACACCACCCTTTAATGAGGGGCTTATTACGATTCAAGACGAAAGCGCGATGCTACCTGTTGAGGCTTTGGCTCCGCAACCTGGCGATGCTGTCTTGGACGCATGCGCTGCCCCAGGCGGAAAGACAACACAAATTGCCGCTCAGCTGAATCCATCGAAGGGTGGGCATGTCACGGCACTGGATTTACATGCGCATAAAGTGGCACTGATTGAAGCAAATGCGCGTCGGATGCAGGTTGCAGACAGAGTAACGGCGGAACAGTTGGACGCTAGAAAGTCGGCTCAACAGTTTGGCGATGAAGCATTTGACCGAATCTTGGTCGATGCACCATGTTCGGGATTGGGACTGTTGCGTCGAAAACCAGAAATTCGTTATGCAAAGACACTTGCGGATAGCAAACAACTTCAGCAGATTCAGTTAGCAATTCTTGATGCAGTAGCACCGACGCTGAAGAAAAACGGTATACTAGTTTACAGTACTTGTACCATTTTGAAACAAGAAAACGATGACGTGGCAACTGCGTTTGTCAAAGCACATTCAGACTTTGAACTTGTACCAGTGGAGACAGTTCATCATCTGAAAGAAAATCGGTCAACACCTTGGTTGACCATTTATCCCGATGATTTTGGCTCCGATGGGTTCTTTGTTTGTGCATTTAGAAAACGTCACGACAACGATTAGGTGATTGGCTTATGGAAGTAGCATATCTGTCAGATATTGGGCGGCAACGAGAAAGCAACCAAGACTATGTCGGCATGTTTCGGAATCAATCGGGACTTGAATTTGCCATTGTGGCGGACGGCATTGGTGGTCATCAGGGTGGTGATGTGGCCTCAACAATGGCCGTTTCACACATGGGCAGTCGGTTTGAGGACACCTCTTTCACTGACCCCGGAACTGCGGCCAAGTGGCTGTCTAGCGAGGCCCAACAAGAAAATGACACCATTATTGAAAAAGCACATCAATATCAAGATTTAAACGGCATGGGAACCACCATCGTTGTTGCGATCATTTTTCAACGACAATTTTTGTTAGCCAACATTGGGGATTCACGTGGTTATTTACTGCGTAATGCACAGCTTGCTCAATTAACTGAAGACCATTCATTAGTTAATGAGCTGGTCAAGTTGGGACAGATCAGTGAAGAAGATGCGCGCACTCATCCCGAGAAAAATATTATTACGCGGACACTGGGCATCAATGACGAAGCAGATATTGATATTAATTTGTATCACGCTCAACCGCACGATGTGGTTATGCTTTGTTCTGATGGGCTGACCAATATGGTGACAGATGCCCAAATACAGGCGGTCTTGCAGAGAAATCTGACGTTGCAGGAGAAGTGTCAACAGTTGATTGATTTGGCAAACGAGGCTGGTGGCAAAGACAACATCACGGTATTACTGATTTCAGCCGAGGGTGAGGTGACTGCCTCATGAGGCCGAACTACACATTAGCGGGTCGTTACCGAATCATTCGTCCGCTAGGTGAAGGCGGGATGGCCGATGTCTATCTGGCACATGACCTGATTTTGGATCGGGATGTATCCGTTAAGTTATTACGTTTGGACTTACGCGATGATCCTTCTACGGAACGGCGCTTCCAACGCGAAGCGATGGCCGCAAGTGAACTCGTGTCACCACATATTGTGAGCGTGTACGACGTTGGTGAAGATAACGGAATGCAGTATCTGGTCATGGAATATGTGTCCGGAACTGACTTGAAAATGTATATTCGCAATCATTTTCCGATTCCTTATCCGACCGTTGTCAATCTCATGCAACAAATTTTGGATGGCGTTCGCATTGCTCATGAGCATGGTATTATTCACCGTGATTTAAAACCGCAAAACGTGTTGGTGGATCAGTCTGGCCAGTTAAAAATCTCGGATTTCGGGATTGCGGTAATTAGCAGCGAGTCTTCGATGACACAGACTAATACCGTGTTAGGATCGGTTCATTATTTGTCCCCTGAGCAGGCGCGTGGTGGCATGGCTAGCAAAAAGAGTGACATTTATTCATTGGGGATTATTCTCTATGAGATGTTAACCGGCAGTGTACCATTTGAAGGCGAAACGGCTGTGTCGATTGCGTTGAAGCACTCGCAGAGCAACATGCCATCGGTCCGCGATTATGACTCCAGAATTCCGCAACCGTTAGAAAATGTTATTCTTCACGCCACGGCAAAAAATCCCTCAGATCGTTACGTATCTGTTCAGGCCATGGCCAACGATTTAGCAACGGCGTTGTCACCAGAACGGCGTGACGAAAAACGATTTGAACCGCGAATTGTCGACGACGGTGCCACTAAGGTGATTCCAGTTGATCAAATATTGGCAGCGAGCAATCAACAACGTGCTGATAGTCAAATTTCGCGTCAGGAACCGTCTTCCGCAGCTGCCGAAGTGGCGGATACACCAAGTCGAAAATCGCCTGCACGAGCCCGCAAGCTATTCGGGTGGTTGTTTGGCGTTGCTGTCGTCTTAATATTGGGTGTTTTAGCGTGGATCTGGTTGATCCCTGGTCAGGTAACGGTGCCCAACGTCGCAGGGATGACGCCAGTTAAAGCAGCCAAGGTGTTGAAACACAACCAGTTGCGTTTGGGCAAGCAAACTAAGGCAACTAGTGAACGGCGTGCCAAGGGTGAAATTATCAAGGCTACGCCGGCAATTGGTTCACAGGCAAAGCAGCAGGCAAAGGTCAACGTGATCGTCAGTTCAGGACGGCCAAAGATTAGTGTCGACGATTATACCGGTGAACGGTATACGACAGCTGTGCGCCAATTAAAGAAGCTGGGTTTAACAGCAGCACGTGTTGATGAATATACGGCTGACGCGGCTAACGGGGTCATTGTTGATCAAGATGTCGTGCCAGGCGACACGGTTTATCGTCACAGCACCATAACGTTTACTGTTAGCAGTGGGTCTTCTCATGGCTCAACGGTTAAACGCTATAAAATGCCAAACTTTGCTGGTGATAAGCAGACTGAGGTGCAGCAGTGGGCAGAAGACCATAGTGTGACTGTCACGTTTAGTGATGAAACATCGACAACGGTCGCTCAGGGTAAAATTATTCGCCAGGCACCGACGTCTGGCAGCATGATTTCAGCCGGTCAAACGTTCGCAGCCGTAGTGTCATCTGGACCAGCGTTGCATAATTTCCATGTCAATCTCACAATTCCGTACAAAGCACCAAGTAATGATCCAACCGGAACGAATGATATTAAAATTTATATCAAGGATCACGACAAGAAATTAACGGATGTGTATCAGCAGTTACAAATTTCATCAGATACAGATGTTTCGCTGCCATTTACAACAACGACCAATGGTGAAGGCGAATACGTCATTAAGCGTGATGGTCATACAATTATGGCGGATCATAGCGTAACCTCAGGAAATTAGGAGAAGTCTATGAAGGGACAAATTCATCAGTTGTTGGCCGGTTTTTATGACGTTCAGACAGCTGATGGCCAGTTATACAGAACGCGAGCTCGTGGTAATTTTCGCAAACGGAAAGTGAGTCCCATGGTTGGCGATTTTGTTGAATTTAGCGCAGAGGCCGGTTCAGACGGTTACATTTTAAGTATTGATGATCGACGAAATGCTATAGTCCGGCCCCCAGTTAGCAACATTGATCAGGCTGTCGTCGTGACTGCGGCCACGGAGCCAACCTTTTCGAGTAACTTACTGGATCGTCAGTTGGTCGCACTCGAGAGTCAGCATATTCATTCCATTATTTATTTCACAAAAACAGATTTATTAACTGGTGATCAGCGAGAGCATTTTGCACCACTCATTGCTGGTTATAAAGCGATTGGTTACGATGTTTTCTTTAGCCAGCAGGCGTTTTCAGATACCGATTTAAACGGGTTACGCGATTGTTTTAAGGACAAGTTAACTGTTTTTATGGGCCAAACAGGTGCAGGAAAATCGACTTTACTCAACCATTTGTCACCAGAGCTAGACTTGGCAACGGGTGAAATTTCACAGGTTCTGAATCGTGGGAAACACACAACTCGTAAAGTTGGCTTGTTAAGTGTCGGTGATGGCTTAGTCGCGGATACACCTGGTTTTTCATCGTATGAAGACTTCAATATGGATGCTCGTGAATTAGGGCAGTACTTTCCTGAGTTGCAGGCACTCTCACCATCCTGTCGTTTTCGCGGCTGTCAGCACATTAATGAACCAGGTTGTGCAGTTAAGGCTGCCGTGGACGCAGGCGAGGTCATGAAAAGCCGATATGAGAATTATTTACAGTTTCACCAGTTGATTGCCGACCAGAAACCACGGTATGATAAGGGTCGGAAATAAAAATTTGGAGGAAGATTTTATGATTAAGGTAGCCCCATCGATTTTAAGTGCAGATTTTGTTAATTTTGAACGTGACATTAAGATGGTTGAAAAAAACGGTGCTGACTTGTTACACGTCGACATTATGGATGGTATGTTCGTACCTAACATGTCATTTGGCTGGACAACAGTTGCAGCCATTCGTCCAATTACTAACTTGTTCTTGGATGTTCACATGATGGTTCAAAATCCTGAACGGTACGTTGACCAGTTTGCTAAAGCAGGTGCTGATTTAATTGGTGTTCACGTTGAAGCAACTTCTCATATTCACCGTGCACTTCAAATGATCCATAACGATGGCGTTAAGGCTGAAGTTGTGATCAACCCAGGCACGCCTGTTAGCCAAATTGAACCATTATTGCCATTTGTCGATCAAGTATTGGTAATGACGGTTAATCCTGGTTTTGGTGGTCAAAAGTTCTTGCCACAAATGATCGAAAAGATTCAACTTTTGGATGATTTGAAGAAGGACAAGGGTTACGACTTTGACATCGAAATCGATGGTGGTGTTAACGACAAGACAGTTGTTGACTGCTACAAAGCAGGTGCGACAGTTGCTGTTGCTGGTTCGTTTGTATACGGTGCTGATGATCCTGCAGCTGCAATTGCATCTATTCATAATGCAACGCGCTAATTGATGAGGGCAATTCAAACATGGTAAAGACAAGTGGGACACCTCAAAGCCTTGAACGACTCAATATTTTAGTTGGCGGTCCCCAATCTGAGTGGCCAGATGACTTGGTCAGAGGAGCGGTTAGTGGCCCATGGATTGGTGTTGACCGTGGTGCAATAAGGCTATTACAACTTGGGATAACCCCGTTAATTGCGCTTGGCGATTTTGATTCCTCAACTGACGAGGAGTTTGGACGTGTACGCAAGGCAGTTAGTGATCTTCGTCAAGTCGGTTCTGCAAAAGATGAAACAGATACGCAAATGGGTGTTTCAGTAGCTATGACCGAGTTTGACGCTCATGAAATTGTTGTGTACGGTGCTACCGGTGGCCGCCTTGATCACTTGTTAGCTAATGTATTTTTGCCATTAGAACCACGGTACCGAGCAGTCGTCAATCGGCTCACGTACGTTGATCGCCAGAATACGATGCGTTTTTATGTACCAGGAACTTATCAATTACAACGGGAATTAGATAAGCGCTATTTGGCGTTTGTCACGTTTGGCCCTGTTCGACAATTAACGCTTCCAGATGAACGTTATCATCTGGATCATGCCGATATCACGCGACCGGTTTCATTTGCCAGCAATGAATTTGTGGGCGACACAGCGTCATTTTCATTTACCAGCGGTATCGTTGGCGTTATTCAAAGTCGCGATTTAAAAGATAATCGTGCGGAACGATATGATTTAAATGCTTAAATCACAGATGGTGCTGGTTAGTTGTCATTTAAATTCATAAAAAAAGTTGATTGCCAGATTTGGTAATCAACTTTTTTAGTAATGTGAATTTTTTTGAACATTGATTAAAGTGATTGTGAGATGCTTTGTTCTGACTTGGTTTTTATAAGGTACATTTTCAAAGAGAAGCGGGGCATCTTATTGAAACCAAAGAAAAAACGCCAGTCAATTGACTGACGCTATCGTGTTTAATTAAACACGAGTCACTTTTCCTGATTTTAATGTCCGGGCAGAAACCCAAACACGCTTCGGCTTGCCATCAACTAAGATGCGAACCTTTTGCAGGTTAGCCTTCCAGCTACGACGGCTGCTGTTTAAGGCGTGGGAACGGTTGTTACCAAAATGTGTCCGTTTGCCAGTAATAAAATCTTTAGCCATTGTTCATCCCTCCTTATCGGATTTCCAAAGGGAACCTCTTTTTTCTCACCTAAGTAATTTACCATATGCTGTTAGCGAATGCAATATAAAATGCCAAGGAAAAATACTTGACACCTTAAATTGCCGTCCAGACGCTTAAACAACACTCTAGACTTTTTTCAAGGACCGTTTTATGATAGCATGATTGAAGATTGCATGATGAACTCTTTATCTAAGAGTGAGTTAAATAGTTGAGGAGGCCTATTCATGGCTGTTAAGATCAAAACGCAATTTGGCACTATCGATATTAATAACGATGTCATTGCCACGGTCGTTGGTGGCGCCGCAACCGACAACTATGGTGTTGTCGGAATGGCATCTAAAAACCAACTGCGTGATAACGTAAACGAAATTTTACGACGTGATAATTATTCACGTGGCGTCGTTGTTCGCCAAGAAGATAATGGTGTGGCCATTGATGTGTACATCGTGGTTGGCTATGGCACCAAGATTTCTGAAGTATCTAAAAATGTACAACAAAAGGTTCGTTACAACTTGGATAGTATGCTTGGAATTGCAGCTAACTCCGTGAATGTCACGGTTCAAGGTGTTCGAGTACTTGCAGACTAGACGATTTTTTGTAACGAAGTGGGGGAAACTGAATTGGAAGCAACATTAACTACCATGACCAACCTTGAATTCGGAAAGATGGTCCAGGCTGCCTCGAAACGTTTGACGAGCCAGGCAGAATTTATTAATTCGCTCAACGTTTTTCCGGTGCCCGATGGTGACACAGGCACCAATATTTCACTGGCGTTTGCTAGCGGTGCAAAATATGAACGCGAAGTTACGTCAACTTCTGTTAGTGATCAGGCGGCTGCTTTAGCCAAGGGATTGTTGATGGGTGCACGTGGTAACTCCGGTGTTATCACATCACAGATTTTTCGCGGCTTTTCAAAGAGTGTTGACGGTAAGCAAACACTTAGCGCTAAAGACTTTGCTGAGGCTTTAGCAGCCAGTGCTCAAACAGCTTATAAAGCGGTTATGAAGCCAACGGAAGGTACTATCTTAACGGTTATCCGTGAGGCTGCCAAGGCTGGTCGCGATAAGGCAAACGAAACTGATGATATTGCCGTTGTGATGGATGCCGTATACGCAGCGTCTCAGAAGGCTTTAGCTTCAACACCAGATTTACTACCCGTCTTAAAGCAAGTTGGCGTGGTGGACTCTGGCGGTCAAGGGTTGGTATTCATTTTCCAATCTTTTGATGAAGTCTTGAACGGAAAGTCTACTGACTCTGATATTGATACACCAGACGATGCTCAAATGGATGAAATGATCAACGCGACTCATCATCGCAGTGTGCAGGGTGAATTAGATCCCAATGATATCAAGTACGGTTACTGTACTGAAATTATGGTGCGTATTGGTGGCGGACAGCAAGTTGACCGCAAGTTTGATTATGATGAATTCTATCAGTATTTAGCTGGTTTAGGCGATTCATTGTTAGTGATTAATGATGATGAAATCGTTAAAGTACATGTGCACACCGAGCACCCCGGAGATGTCATGACATGGGGTCAACACTTTGGTGATTTAATCAAAGTTAAAGTTGACAATATGCGCCATCAACAAGAAGAAATTATGGAAAAGGATCAGGACGAGGTAACCACTAAGACTGCTACCGGTGTTGCCCAACCTGTCGCCGCACCAGACACTGCGGTGATTTCCATTTCTGCTGGTGATGGTGTTGCCGAGCTATTTAAGAGCCTGGGTGTCACGCACGTGATCAACGGTGGTCAGACCATGAATCCAAGCACTGAAGACATCGTCAAGGCGATTAATGCCAGTGGTGCCAAAAAGGCGATTGTGTTACCAAACAATGGCAACATCTTTATGGCCGCTGACCAAGCTGCTAAAGTTGCTGATGTGCCAACTGTGATTGTTCACAGTAAATCCATTTCGCAAGGGATGACAGCTCTGCTAGCCTATAATCCTGATTCAGAATTGGATGCTAACAAGCAGGCAATGGAAGATAATTTGGACACTGTGAAGAGCGGTCAAGTAACTCATGCCATTCGTGATACAACCCTTGATGGGATTGAAATCAAGAATGGTGAGTTTATGGGCATCATTGATGGTTCCATCAAAGTGACAGATGCATCGTTGCTTGGTGCTGCCACCAAGATGGTGCAAGCTATGATTGATGACGACAGTGAAATTGTCACGGTGATTTACGGTGCCGATGCAACGGAAGCTGACGCTTCATCGCTAGAAGACGCGATTATGGCGTTGGACGATGAGCTTGAAGTCGAAATCCACGAAGGTGACCAACCGGTTTATCCGTTCTTGGTTTCCGTTGAATAATTAAAAACAATTGTAAAATTCCTATTCCTGTACTCTAGGTTTAGGAATTTTTTGATTTAGTAATAGCTTTTTAACTTAGTTTTGCCTATTGTTTTGGATGACGTTTTTACTCGTGTTAGGTCGTAAATTGTTCTTTTTCTATTGCTTATCTGTCGTTTTTTGCCCGTCTTTGATACGATAAGAGTAATGCATTTACTTCAGATTAAATCACACTGCCTAATTGGAAGGGAGGTTTCAAAATGTCTGCGCCGTTAAAGTCAATCGAAGATCCAGTGACACAATTAAGCGGCGTCGGTGAACAACGTGCCGCTGCGCTAAAAACGTTAGGTATTCAAACGATTGCTGACTTATTGGAATACTTCCCATTTCGTTATGATGATATGGCTGCTAAGGATTTGTCCAAAGTGACTGAGGGTGAAAAAATCACTCTGAAAGGCACTGTAGCAAACGAACCGACAGTCGTCAGATTTGGCAGAAAAAAGAGTCGCTTAAACTTTCGCTTACTTATCGGTCATGACGTCGTCGGTGTTACTTTTTTCAACCAACCGTGGTTGGACAAACAACTGGCAATCGGTCAAGAAACGGCCGTTTACGGTACGTGGGATGCTACTCGAAAGAGCCTGTCCGGGATGAAATTAATCACCAGTAGCGATAAGGCAGCGTTTGGCGCCATTTATTCGACAAACAAGCATATTCGTCAGAGTACGATTGCTCAACTGGTGAAACAGGCGTATGAGGCCTATCAGGACGTAATCTATACGGTTTTACCCGCAAAATTGATTGAAAAATATCGCCTTTTAGATCGTCGAACAATGATTCATGACCTTCATTTTCCGAAGGATCCAGAGGCGGCCAAAGCGGCACGGCGAACGGCCGTGTTTGAAGAGTTTTTCTTGTTTGAATTACGTTTGCAAATGATGCGGGTAAAAGATCACCAGGCATCTGGTATCAGTATTGAATACGATAATGAAGCGTTAAAAGATTTTATCAAGACGTTGCCGTTTGAACTCACCAATGCGCAAAAGAAAGTGGTTAACGAAATCTGTGCGGATCTAAAACGACCACTTCACATGAACCGATTACTCCAGGGAGATGTTGGTTCCGGTAAAACAATCGTGGCGGCCATTGTTATGTACGCAGCCATTACTGCGGGATATCAGGCCGCGCTCATGGCGCCAACTGAAATATTGGCTGAGCAACATGCACGTAATTTGGCCAATATTTTTAAGGATTTGCCGATCAATATCGTTTTGCTGACGGGATCAACAAAGGCAAAGGCTCGTCGCGAGGCATTGAAACATATTGCTAGTGGTGAAGTAAACTTAATTATTGGCACGCACGCCTTAATTTCAGACGATGTGGTTTATCACCAACTTGGTTTGGCAATTATTGACGAGCAACACCGGTTTGGTGTTAACCAACGACAGGCCCTGCGTCAAAAAGGGCAACATCCAGATATATTGGCAATGACGGCGACACCGATCCCCCGAACCTTGCAAATTACCGCTTATGGCGAAATGGATGTTTCCATTATTGACGAACTACCGGCAGGCAGAAAACCGATTACTACCCGTTGGATTCACAGCAATCAGGTTGAAGCTGCGATGGATTTTATCCGCACCCAATTAGCCGCTGGTCAACAGGCGTATGTCGTCACACCGCTAATTGAAGAGTCGGAAGCACTGGACGTCAAGAATGCTGAGGCGATTTATGACCATTTAAGTGAAAACTTTGCGCCGGATTATCGAGTTGGTTTGTTACATGGCCGGTTGAAAAACGAGGACAAAGAAGCTGTCATGAATGCCTTTAAGGCTGATGATTACGACGTGCTGGTATCAACAACTGTAATTGAAGTCGGCGTGGACGTGCCGAATGCTACGGTAATGCTCATTTTTGATGCGGATCGCTTCGGCTTGGCACAACTACATCAATTACGTGGTCGAGTCGGTCGGGGGTCAGTTGCGTCAACGTGTATTCTTGTTGCAGACCCTAAGACCCAGGACGGCATTGCTCGAATGCAAGTCATGACGGATACAAACGACGGTTTTCTTTTGGCTCAAAAAGATTTAGAATTACGTGGTTCTGGAGATTTGTTGGGTACGAAACAGTCTGGGGTACCAGATTTCCGAGTCGGCGATCCCGTTGCGCAGATTAAAATTTTGCAGATTGCTCAACAGGAAGCGATTGCTTTGGTGGATCAGCCTAATTGGCAGACTCAACCAGATAATCGTGAATTGGCCGGTTACGAACAAAGCGAATTAAAACGACATTCAACGCTTGATTAGCGTTATGCCTAAAAAGTTGCGGTTGAGTGCTTAATCGCATGACTTGAATGATGTGAGTAATTTCTTTTTATAAAAACGGGTTTAGAAAGCGAAGGTAGAACTGTGAAAGTTGCTGTAGATGCAATGGGCGGCGATAATGCCCCAGAAGAGATTGTCAAAGGTGTTGAGTTGGCTCGGGACAAATATCCTGACATGTCCTTTCAACTCTTTGGACCGGAAGAGCGAATTAAAGCGTTGGTTCAAAACGATGATCGTATTACTGTTGTGCCCGCAAATTCCGTCATTGCGATGGAAGATGAGCCGGTGCGCGCGGTGCGGACGAAAAAGGATTCATCCATCGTGTTAGCCGCAACTGCCGTTAAGGAACATACGGCAGATGCATTTTTCTCTGCTGGCAATACGGGTGCTGTCCTTGCCGCGGGATTGTTTATTATTGGTCGTGTCAAAGGAATCGATCGACCAGGCTTAACGACTACGTTGCCAGTTGTCACTGGGGATGCTACTGGTAGTTTCACCATGTTAGACGTTGGTGCTAACGCTGATTATAAGGTTACCAACATTGAACAATTTGCTGTGTTAGGCAATTTTTACGGTCAAACCGTGATGGGTATCAAAACACCTCGCGTTGGTTTACTGAACAACGGTACCGAATCGGATAAGGGTGACAAGGCGCATCGTGAGGCATACCAACGATTGTCAGAAATGACAAACATTAATTTTATTGGTAATGTGGAATCTCGCGAATTGTTAAATGGCGCGGCTGACGTTGTTGTGACAGATGGTTTTACTGGAAATGCTACGTTAAAGGCCATTGAGGGAACAGCACTGTCCATGATGACGTTGATTCGTTCAAAAATCATGGCCTCTACCAAAGCTAAAATGGGCTATGTATTGAGTCGTAATGCGTTTCACCAAGTTGGTCAAGTCATGGATTATTCCAAGCATGGTGGGGCAGTGTTGCTCGGTTTGAAAGGTGCAGTAATCAAAACTCATGGTTCTTCGAAAGCAGAAACCGTTCGCAATACAATGGGTCAGATTCATCAGATTATTGCTAGCGGATTAATTGAACAAACAATTGACTATTTTGATACTTCGGCGGACCAAACGAACGCGGATAACACTGAAAAGTAGCTTCGAGAGGTAGACATTTCGCCCCTAAAACGATAGACTAAATGACTGTAAAACACTTATGAGAAACTAGGTTAAACATGACTAAACAGGAAATTTTTGATAAAATCTCTAAAATTATTGAAGACCGGTTTGAAGTTAGCAAGGACAAGATTACTAATGACCTTAACTTTCGAACTGATTTAGATGCTGATTCCATTGATTTCGTTGAATTTATCATGGAACTAGAAGATACTTTTGGCGCCGAAATTTCGGATGATGATGCCGAAAAATTGACGACCATTGGTCAAGTGGTCGATTACATTTATGATCATCAGGAAAAAACTGACTAAGTTTGGTAAAGCCGCCTCACAGGCGGTTTTTTTAAACAGTCAGTTTATGTAAAAATGCATTGTCACAATAGGACTTAAGGAGCGTTCACATTGATTGCAGGACTAGAAGACGAGTTAGCAAAACGATTTGATATTCATTTTCAGCATCCGGAACTACTGGACGAGGCGTTTACACAAGCCAGCTACGTAAATGAACATCCACATCAAAACTTGAAGTTTTATGAGCGAATTGAATTTTTAGGTGATGCGGTGCTTCAATTGACCGTATCAGAGTACATTTATAAGCGGTATCCAGAAATGCCACAAGGTAAGTTGACACGGCTACGTGCGGCAATGGTTCAAGAGGCTAGTTTTGCCAAGTTTGCACTAGAGTGCCATTTTGATCAATACATCCGTTTGGGTCGCGGAGAAGAAAAAGAGGGTGCCCGTCACCGCTCATCATTACTTTGTGATATTTTTGAATCCTTTATTGGCGCATTGTATTTGGACCAAGGCAAAGATGCCGTTGTTGCCTTTATCACAAAGGTTATTTTTCCCAAACTTGATGCAGGCTGGTTCGATCATGCGATTGACTATAAAACGGCATTGCAGGAATGGCTACAACGCGATGGCGATGTCATTATTGATTACGAGCTTAAACGTGAAGATGGCCCCGAAAACGATCGCAACTTTACGATGACCGTTGCTGCAGATCAAAAGATTATTGGTGAAGGCACCGGTAAATCAAAGAAAAATGCGGAACAAGCCGCTGCGTTACAAGCACTTCAAAGCCTTCGTGGTCAACAAGAAACCTTAGTGACGCATGGTAAGGACGAACTCGATTAATTAACGGATGGATGTTGCATGAAATTAAAGGCCTTAGAGATCAGCGGCTTTAAATCGTTTGCTGATAAGACAAAAATTGAATTTATGCCGGGCATGACTGGTATCGTCGGCCCGAACGGAAGCGGTAAAAGTAATATTATTGAAGCCATCCGTTGGGTTTTAGGCGAGCAGTCTGCGCGTGATCTTCGTGGAACCAAAATGACTGACGTGATTTTTGCCGGCGCAGCGAACCGAAAGCCACTTAACCGGGCGGAAGTCTCGATTACGTTTGATAACAGTGATCATTATCTAAAGAGTGATTATGCTGAAGTTCGCGTTACACGGCGTCTTTTTCGTAACGGGGAGTCTGAGTATCGGATCAATGGTAATCAGTGTCGGCTTCGTGACGTTGTTAGTTTATTCATGGATACTGGCTTAGGTCGAGAATCATTTTCGATTATTAGTCAGGGGCGTGTTGAAGCCGTTTTTAATAGTAAACCGGAAGACCGCCGCACAATTATCGAAGAAGTAGCCGGTGTCTATAAGTACAAGCAAAATAAGGACAAGGCTGAAAAAGAATTAGGCACGACTCGCGAGTATTTGAACCGGGTCAATGATATTATTGCGGAACTGGAAAGCCAGATGGAACCGTTGGCTGAGCAAAGTGCCATGGCTAAGGACTATCTTGATCAAAAGCACCGGTTTGACGATTTGGATAAATCTAGATTGGTTATTGAAATTCAGGATAATCGACGCGCTAAGCACGAGGTCGATCAGAAAATGACCCAGGCCAAGATGCTTGTGAGTGACTATGAGCAACAAGTAAAAGACCAAACGCAAGCTGTCGCAAAGATGAAACAGCATCAAACAGAATTGCTGAACAAAAAAGATGCTTTGCAGAACAAACAGTTAACACTTACGCAGCAAGTTGAGCGGTTAACGGGTCAACGGACTAATGCCAGCACTAAAACAGCCTTTCAACAGCAACAGTTGGAAGAAGTGCAACATGCACTAAGCGAAGCAAAGACAAATGCACAAAAAGTGAGTGCTGATAACGATACTTTAAAGGCGGCTATTGCTACTCAACAACAGGCCATTGACGAAGCCAGTAGTGTCGTTGCAGGCCTTAAAGATGGGCAAAACAAACAGCAACAAGTAACGTTAGAAAGCAAAATTAGTCAGTTACAAGACGCATACATTGAGCAAATGCAGTCACTGACAACCTTGCACAATGAGTTGCATTATTTGGAACGGGAACATGAGCAAGGTGGTCAGGCCCGCGCCCACCTTTCGGATGAAGCTGGCAAAGCCCGTGCAGAATTGGATCAATTAACGGCCCAGCGTGATCAATTAGCAGCTCAACTGAGTGTTAGTAAATCCAATCAGGACAAAGTACGTGCTAGCTTTAAGGATGCTGGTGATAAGTACCATGAGCTTACAGAAGCCTTTGAAAAAGCACAAAAAAATTGGTACAACGCGTTAGGCGTGCAACAACGGGCCAAGGCCCGTGCGGATAGTCTGGCAGCTTTGAATGAGGAGCACGCTGGTTTTTATCAAGGTGTTAAGGCGATTTTGAAGCAACGAAACAAGTTTAGTGGCTTAATCGGTTCAGTGGCGGATCTCATCACCGTACCTAAGGATTTGGTCAAGGCCATTGAAACGGCTTTAGGAGCTCAATTACAGCAATTAGTTGTTCGTGATGAGCAGACAGCCCGTGATGCAGTGCATTATTTGACCCAGAAACGAGCCGGGCGAGCAACCTTTCTGCCATTAACGACCATCCATGGCCGTCGACTGTCATCAGCACAGCTGTCAGCAGTTTCATCCACCAACGGGTATGTCGGCTTGGCGGCGGAATTAGTGACGTTTGATCAGTCATTGGAGCCAGTCATCGATCATTTGCTGGGAACCACTGTTGTTGCAACTGATTTAGATGCTGCGATTGCGATTGCGAACATCGCTGGTCATCGCTTTAGAATCGTCACACAAGATGGTCAGGTCATGAATGCCAGTGGTTCGATTACTGGTGGGGCCAATCGAAATGCTCAGGCAGGTCTATTAAGCCAGCGCGCTGAACGTGATGAACTGACAGCGGCTATTGCAGAAATGCAGGCCAAATTGGATCAACAGGAACAACATGTTGCTGATTTACAATCACAAGTCGACGCCATGGCTAGCACGGGGACAGACTTACGAAATCAAATGAACGATGCTGATACTCAGGTTCAGCAGCAATCAGGTCAATTAGAGCTGCTCGGTGATAAAATTAAGGAAGCCAAGCGAAAGCTTTCTGCTAGTCAGTTTGAACGTGACCAACAGGTTCAGGATGCAGCTGATTATGAATCACAGTTAGCAAAGAACAGGTCCAACACAGTTGCAACTGAGCAACAGCTGGCGACAATCAAAGAACAACGTGAACAAGCACAACGGGACTTGACGAGTTTAACGGCAGACGATGAAACGAAAGCGACTCAGTTACAAGAAAAGATGACTTGGTTAGCGACTGCTAAAGCGCAATTAGCTGCTAAAGAAGCTGATTACCAGCGGGGCGTGCAATCCTTGAAGGATCTTACTGACCGTCAGCAATCATTATCTGATCGTTTGAAATCGTTGCAAACGAGCCAATCGGTTTCGGGGATGTCAATGAGTGAAGTTGCTGCTCAATTGACCAAATCGCAGGCCGAAGTTAAGCAAGTTGTGAAGCAGTTAAAACAAACAAATGCTGACTTGACGGAATTGAGTGATCAATTAACGACTGGCGATGCCGAGTTAACGAGGATTCAGGGGCTTCAACGTGCATCTCTGAGTGAGATGAATGATTTGAGTGCCCGTCAATCCCGACTGGAAACATTGTTAGATAATGATTTAAATACGTTGAGCGAAACCTATCAATTGAGTTTCGAAGATGCTCAAGCTGGTTTGAATGACCTCGATCCGAATGAGATTAGAAAGCAGTTGAAGCTACTCAAGCGTGGTTTGGATGAAATTGGTGATGTGAATATTGGCGCGATTGACGAATACCAGCGTGTTTCAGAACGTTATGATTTCTTGGCACGCCAACAGTCAGATTTATTGACCAGCCAACAGCAGTTACAGGAAACTATGACAGAAATGGACGGAGAAGTTCAGACGCGATTCAAACAAGCGTTTGATGACGTGGCCAAGGCTTTCAGCAAGATTTTCGTCCAGATGTTTGGTGGTGGTAAGGCGCAACTCGTTCTAACTGATCCGGAACACTTATTGACGACTGGAATCGACATCATGGCACAGCCACCTGGCAAGAAGTTCCAGCGAATGAGTTTGCTTTCAGGCGGTGAGAGAGCCTTGACTGCGATTACACTCTTGTTTGCGATTCTTGACGTGCGGCCCGTTCCGTTTGCAATTCTCGACGAGACAGAAGCGGCCTTGGACGAAGCCAATGTTACGCGGTTTGCCCGTTATCTGCGCGATTTTGCGGGTGATACACAATTCATTGTCATTACACATCGCAAAGGCACAATGGTGAACGCAAACGTGCTGTACGGGGTCACTATGCAGGAATCGGGTGTTTCAAAAATGGTTTCGGTTTCTCTCGATGATGTTGAAGCTGTGTCATAATAAATTTAAATTTGAGAAGGTGAAGAAATGGGACTATTTGATATTTTTCGTCGTCGAAACGCTGAAGAAAATAAAAAAGACTCAGGTCAGGCCAGTGAAAATTCTGAAACGGCCTCGCAATCGGCGGTCGGTTCAGAATCTGCTCAAGCTGCTAATTCCGACTCTGAACGAGTTAAAATAGCAACCTCCATTGAGCCTAGTCAGGATCATGATAGCCAGTCTGGCCATTATTCGCAGACGCCTTCATCGGCTAACAGCCAACACGGTGAGCCGGATGAAGCGATGGAATCGGTAACAGGAAGCACTGCGGCATCTAGTGACGCCTCATTAGTAACTGACGAGAGCAACGATGCTTCTGCACAAAAATCTGGCTTAAACGCGGACTTAGACAGAAACGAAGACCATCAACAATCAACTGCAAGTGTTTCCTCGTTAACGGACAGCCAACCGTCTGAGGCAAAGTCGGCCGTTGCTAGTAGCAACGTTACAAGTGGCCTGACGGCGCGGCAGTCTGTCGCTAATTCGATAGCGGCGGCTCGTCAATTGGCACATCGGACCGCTTCACTGAGCGCAGATGCTGCTGAAAAAAGCGCATCAGAACAACGAGCATCTGAATTAGCGTCTCAAAGTGAACAAGCCAGTCAGTCAGTTACGGGTGAGTCTGTTATCAGTACATCTGTCAGTGTCTCCGAAAATAACGTATCTGAGTCTGAGTCGAGTGAAGCATCTGAGTCAGCGACAGATACGCGAACGGATGCTGAACTTTATGATCAGGGATTAGCCAAGTCGCGTAAGACGCTTGGTGATCGTTTAAATGCGTTCTTAGCTAATTTCCGGTCTGTTGATGAAGATTTCTTTGATGATCTTGAAGAAACGCTGATCGGCGCTGATGTTGGTTTCAATACTGCAGTTCAGATAACCGATGAGCTTCGCGACGAAGTTAAATTGAAAAATGCGAAAAAGCAACAGGATGTTGAAAACGTGATCGTAGAAAAGTTAGTCAACTTATACGATCAGGATGGTGCTGACGAAAACATTGCCGTCAACATGGCTAAAAGTGGACCTACCGTCATCTTCTTCGTTGGTGTCAACGGGGTTGGGAAAACCACAACGGTCGGGAAAATGGCTAACATGTACAAGCAACAAGGTAAAAAAGTTTTGTTGGCTGCGGCCGATACTTTTCGTGCTGGTGCCATTGAACAGTTACAAGTATGGGGACAACGCGATGGCGTTCCCGTAGTGGCGTTACCTGAACGTAGTGACCCAGCCGCAGTTGTTTTTGACGCAGTGCAACGCGCAAAAGATGAACACTTTGATATTTTGATGGTTGATACGGCTGGTCGTTTGCAAAACAAAGTTAATTTGATGAACGAGTTGTCAAAAATGAAGCGTGTGTTAACGCGTGAAATTCCTGAGGCTCCGCATGAGGTCTTACTCGTGCTAGATGCCACAACAGGTCAAAATGCGTTGAACCAAGCAAAGACGTTTGGCGAGATTACAGCCGTTACTGGTATTGTATTGACGAAGCTTGACGGTACTGCTAAAGGTGGTATCGTGTTGGCAATCAGAAATGAAATGCATTTACCCGTTAAATTTGTTGGTCTGGGCGAACAAGTCAACGATCTGCGACCATTTGATGCAAACGAATTCGTTTACGGACTGTTTAAAGGATTGATTAAAGAATAGTCAGGTTTTTAAATTAAGCGTTAATTATAAAAACAATAAAAAGAAGGACTGCCGGCAATGTCGACAATCCTTCTTTTCTTATATCGATGCACGAGGTGGGGTTCGAACCCACAACCCTTGGTTTCGAGGACCAATACGCTATCCAGTTGCGCCACTCGTGCATAACTTGATTACACTACTAATACTAGTGGTTTCGATTGTCTTCGTCAATTGCAATGTTATCAGTGCAAAGGGTAAACTATTTGTTGAAAAATTTTTTTGATTTCAAGCGATGATTTACGCGGGGCAATAATATGGAAATTGATACGACAATGCTACAACAGGCAATTATGGCTAATAAGGCAGCTCATAACTGGAACACGACTGATGTGCGGTTTGAACTTTTACAATTGTACAGTGAAACAAGCGAACTATTTGAGGCTACTTTGAAAAAAGATCAGGACAACATTATTGAAGAATTGGCCGATGTTGCAATTTTCCTACCGGGCATTGCTGAGATGGAACACGTCGATTTGGGTGAGGCCATAACAGCCAAACTAAGAATTGATCAGCACCGTGTTTATGATGAGCAAGGGCATAAACGGTTGATGCCGGACAAATCGCCCAAAAAGAACTAATTCTTTTGATTGACGTGGCTGTGCAGTGTTCTTTAGTGAGTCAAAATGTTAAACTATTACGGTATCGGGAATAATGAAGGGTGCGTGGAAAGATGGAAATCGCAAAAAATGATCGCATAAATTCATTATTTGAGTTTTATGAACCGTTACTGACGGAAAAACAAAAAGCTTATATTGAACAATATTACGGCGATGATTATTCTCTTGGCGAAATTGCAGAAAACTTTGACGTAAGTCGCCAAGCCGTTTATGACAATATTAAACGAACAGAAAAAATTCTGGAAGGTTACGAGCAAAAATTGCATCTATTTAGTGATTTTCTCAAACGTAATCAGGTGGCTGATGAAATTTCCGGTTATGTACGACGCGCATATCCTAGCGACAAACAGCTAATTCAGTTAGCTGACCGACTTGAAACAACAGAAAGCGATTCTGAATAAGCAATTATTCAGAGTCGCTGACGATGGAGGAATGACACATGGCCTTTGAAGGGCTTACTGAACGATTACAAAATGCAATGAAAACACTGCGTGGTAAGGGCAAGGTCTCTGAAAGTGACCTTCGTGAAACCATGCGGGAAATTCGGCTTGCCTTGTTGGAAGCTGATGTTAATTTTGATGTTGTTAAAACATTTGTTAAAACGGTACGTGATCGTGCCATGGGTAGTAAAGTGCTGGATGGTTTGAATCCAGCTCAACAAATTGTCAAAATTGTGAACGAAGAACTCACAAAAACGATGGGTTCTGATGCTTCAGAATTAAATAAGGCACCAAAAATTCCAACAATTATTATGATGGTTGGTCTTCAAGGGGCCGGGAAGACCACGACTGCTGGTAAGTTAGCCAATAAGTTGAAGACTGAACAACACGCTCGACCATTATTCATTGCGGCCGATGTTTACCGTCCCGCCGCGATTGATCAGTTGGAACAAGTTGCTCAACAAATTGATGTTCCAGTCTTCCAATTAGGGACTGATGTTGATCCCGTGGAAATTGTTCGCCAAGGTTTGGCGAAGGCCGAAGCCGATAAAAACGATTACGTGATTATCGATACGGCTGGTCGTTTGCAAATTGATGAACAGCTGATGGATGAACTGGCTAACATTAAAAAGCTAGCTAATCCAACTGAAATTTTGCTGGTTGTCGATGCGATGACCGGTCAAAATGCGGTCAATACGGCGACTGGATTTAATGACAAACTGGATATTACCGGTGTCGTCCTGACCAAGCTGGATGGTGATACGCGTGGTGGTGCTGCACTGTCAATTCGGGCCGTGACTGGCAAGCCAATTAAGTTCGTTGGTGAAGGCGAAAAGATGTCCGATCTGGATACTTTCCATCCAGACCGAATGGCCTCACGAATCTTGGGTATGGGGGATATGCTTACCCTGATTGAAAAGGCTCAACAAGTTTCTGATGAGAAGCAAGCTGCTGATTTGGAACAAAAGATGCGGGAAAATTCGTTTGACTTTAACGATTTTCTCGATCAAATGGACCAGATGAACAAAATGGGTGGCATGGAGAGTATCATGAAAATGATTCCAGGATTGGCTAACAATCCTGCGCTCGCCAATGCCCAAATTGACCCTAAGGATCTTGCCCACATGCGTGCGACAGTGTATTCGATGACGCCACAAGAGCGTGAACATCCCGAGGTGTTAAACCCGAGTCGTCGCCGTCGAATTGCTGCTGGGGCTGGTCGACCTGTTCAAGAAGTCAACCGGATGATTAAGCAGTTTGATCAAATGAAAAAGATGATGAAACAGATGTCTAACGGTAATATGGGTGCGTTGGACCAAATGGTGCCAGGTGGTTTAGGCGGCATGATGGGCAGCGGTTCTGGAATGTCAGGTCGTTTAGGCAAAATGGCGGTTAACCGAATGGTCCGTCAAACAAAGAAGAATAAAAAGAAGCGGCTTAAGAAGAACAAACGCCGTCGCTAATAGAAAATGACTTGTGAATGCCCAATTTTTTGAAGGCCGCAAGTCATTTTTTTGTTTGTCCAAAAATCGTGTAAACATTCATTTCAGGATGCTTTAAAAAATTCCGTGTTTTAATTCGAAAGTCAACCGTTGGTGATGAAAAAAATTTTCGACTAGGCATAGGGTAATGATTTTAATAGACCAAATAAGGGGACGGATTTATCACCCATATTGAATAAACATTTACTATTTCAAGCATTTATTTAATGAAGCTCTAACACTTCTAGTTTAAAAATTTTCAAAGTCGCTAAAATTTTTTTCATATTTTTCAGCATTGTTTGATATATGACATTGTTTCCGATCTGTGTAAGCGCTATGCTAAATACGTGAAAACACTTTCAAAATTGGAGGGATGTTGAATGGCAATCGTAGTTTCTGCGCTTAAAGAAGCCGATGGCGAGAATCGTGTCGCAATGACACCTGACATCGTTAGTCGGTTAGTTAAGAGCAACTATGAAGTTTTAATTGAACAGGGCGCCGGGGTAAACGCGTTCTACCCAGATGACGCCTACACCAAAGCTGGTGCAAAGGTCGTTAGTCGGGATGAGGCCATTAATCAGGCTAGTATCATTGCCATGATTGACAAACCAAGCGCCGCAACAATTCAGCAGTTAAAGGCAGGTCAGGCAATTATTGGCTTGTTGGCACCATTGACTGATCAGGATACGGTGAAGGCACTTGCTGATAAAAAGGTTAGTGCGTTAGCTTTTGAGCTACTGCCACGGACTGTTTCGCGTGCGCAAACAATGGATGTGCTCAGTTCACAATCCAGTGTTGCAGGTTACAAAGCGGCTTTATTGGCGGCAGATCGCTTCTCACGTTACTTCCCAATGATGATTACCGCTGCTGGTACCGCCAAACCGGCTAAAGTACTAGTTTTGGGTACCGGTGTCGCTGGATTGCAGGCCATTGGGACAGCCAAACGTTTGGGTGCAGTTGTATCGGGTTATGATGTCCGTCCGGCCTCACGCGGCGAAGTTGAATCGCTGGGGGCCACGTTCTTGACGACATCTGTTTCAGGTGCTGGTGAAGGCGGTTATGCTCGTCAATTAACACCTGAAGAAACGCAACAGCAACAAGATGAATTGGCTGGTTTCATTGCAGAGAATAATGTCATCATTACTACGGCGCAAGTGCCTGGTCGAAAGCCACCATTGTTGGTAACTCAAAAATCCGTTGATGAAGCAAAACCTGGGACGATCTTTGTTGATTTAGCCGCTAGTGACCTTGGCGGTAACGTTGCTGGTTCAAAACCTGCGACGACGGTAACAACCGACGCTGGGGCGCAAATTATTGGTGCTGGTGACATGGCAAGTCAGTTGCCATCCGCTGCTTCCGATATGTTTGCTAAGAACGTTCAAGCGGTCATTACTTACATTACTAAAGATGACCAGTTGACACTGGATGTGGACGATGACGTTATTGGTGAACTATTGGCTACCAAGGATGGCGAAATTATTAGTAACCGTCTGCGTGGGGCAATGAAGTTGCCAGAGCGGAAAGCTGCTGAGGAAACTGTCAGCGCTTCAAGTGAGGCTGCCAAAGATGGTCAATCTACGTCTAAAAATGATTCGAAAGGAGCTTAGCCGTCATGAGTCAGGAATTATATACCAACTTGGCCATCTTTGTGATGAGTCTGTTAGTTGGATTTGAAGTTATGAGTAAGATTCCGTCAACGTTACAAACGCCCATGATGTCTGGGGCAAACGCCATTCACGGGGTTGTTGTCGTCGGTGCATTTGTGATCGCTGCGGAAGCAAACAGTTGGATCTTTTATGTTTTAGCCTTTCTAGGCGCTTTCTTCGCCGCGGTTAACGTGGCTGGCGGTTATACCGTTACAGACCGGATGCTGGGTATGTTTAATCGTCCTAAGAAATCTGCTTCAAAGGAGGATGAGAATAAATGAGTGCGTTAACGACTGTTGCTTCTTTAGTTTATTTGATTTCCGCCGTTTGTTATGTGATTGGTGTGCACTTAATGCGGTCACCGAAAACTGCTCGCCGTGGTAATGGTTTATCTGCAGTTGGGATGTTCTTAGCCGTGATTATGATTGTGATCACGATCATCGCTGAGGGCAAGATTACTGGTACCGGTTGGGTTGTATTGATTCTCGGTCTAGCACTTGGTGTTTGGTACGGGGTTGCCCGTGCACGCAAGGTGCCAATGACGGATGTGCCTCAATTGGTTAGTTTGTTCAACGCTGTTGGTGGTGGTGCTGCCGCTGTAATTGGGATCTTCGACTACGCGGTCAAAGCGGGCGGCACCCACTTGAGCGTTGCCTTTTCACTACCAGTTTTACTAGATGTTATTATTGGTGGAATTACATTCTCTGGTTCGCTGATTGCGACCGGGAAATTATCTGGTCATGTTCCAGGTAAGCCAATTACATTCCCAGGCGCTCGTCTGGTCAATGTGTTAGTTGTCATTGCTATTTTAGTGGCTGCCTGGTTAATGATTGGTTTGCCAACAAATGTTTGGTTCATGGTGCTTGGCTTAATTGCCAGTTTGGTCTTTGGTCTGTTAATGACCTTGCCAATTGGTGGGGCTGATATGCCGGTTGTTGTTTCACTGTTAAATGCCTTTACTGGGTTGGCAGTTGCGTTTGCCGGGTTTGTTATCGATAATCAAGTATTGATCATTGCTGGGGCATTGGTTGGTGCTGCAGGGACGATCTTGACCTTACAGATGGCTGATGCGATGAACCGTTCAGTTGCCAACATCCTTGCCGGTGGTTTCGGTACGGGCGATAGCAACAGCAGTTCTGCTGCCGATGAAACACCCGTTAACGTTAAAGAAACGTCAGCTGACGATATTGGCTTGCAACTCGCTTATGCTAACAATGTCATGATCGTTCCTGGTTATGGGTTGGCTGCTGCTCAAGCGCAACATGAAGTCGCTGAGTTGGCCAAACTGTTGACGGACAATGGCATCAATGTCAATTACGCCATTCACCCAGTTGCTGGGCGGATGCCAGGACATATGAATGTGCTGTTGGCGGATGTTAACGTGCCTTACGACCAGATGAAACAGATGGAAGAAGCAAATTCCATGTTTGAAAACACTGATGTTTCACTTGTTATTGGGGCAAACGATGTTACCAACCCATTGGCTCGCGAAAGTGGTAATGCCATTTCTGGGATGCCGATTCTGGATGTTGATAAGTCGAAGTCCGTGGTTGTTATCAAACGGTCAATGAGCACAGGTTATGCTGGTGTTCAAAATCCACTGTTCTCGATGGATAACACGCAGATGTTCTTCTCCGACGCAAAGAAGGGTCTTGCTGACATCATTGCATCGACTAAAGAGTACATTAACCAGTAAGATGAGTAATTGTTCGTGATGAATAGAAAGACCATTTCGATGGATAAACTTTCATTGAGATGGTTCTTTTTATTGTCTTCGACAGAATTTGGCGCAGTTCAATATAATGGGTTAACGCTTGTGGTTGAATTCATTAAAAGTTCTTTCAGTTACCAAAATAACTTAAGAGTGTTATGTTGGTGGCGAAGGAAGGCGTTTACATGAGTGAAACAGAGGACTCAACGACTGAACAGTTTAAGGTCAACGAGCACGTGGTATGCAAACGATTCACAGGTTTGCCAAGAAATTTTAAAGGCACAATTGTGAAAGTTTACGATCATGCGGTGCTGTTGAAACTAAACGTAAAGGACTTCACAGCCCGTTATCAATCCACATTAGATGACCTTAACGACAAGGTTGTCATTGCGAAAAAATTAGTCGTACCGACACCGGTTGTATAAGTTTTTGGTGATAAAAGATGTTTATGCTTGCTCTATGGTCTAATTAGGGTTAAAGTATAGTCATTGTATTGATAGTTCGGTAGTAAGTGTACTAGTTCTTTTGAATGACAACCTTTCTCGCCCGGCTTTAGATGCAAAAATTAATTTGCGCAATGCGCATGGAGGTTTCATTCATATGGAACAAGGTACTGTTAAATGGTTTAACGCTGACAAGGGTTACGGCTTTATTACTCGCGAAAACGGTGACGATGTATTCGTTCACTTCTCAGCTATCCAAGGCGACGGCTTCAAGACTTTGGACGAAGGTCAACACGTTTCCTTCGATGTTGAAGACAGCGACCGTGGCCCACAAGCTACAAACGTTAACAAAGACTAATTTTAATAATTAGATTTTAAAGAGCATTCACATTTGTGAATGCTCTTTTTTTGTGTTTGACTTTAGAAATTACGGCTTCATTTGCTTCTCTTGCTAGGGATCGAGTAGCTCATTTTAAAAATAATCCTGTAGTAATACAGGTGTAATGAATGTTTCGATGATAGCTGAGACAACATACAACAAAGGAACAATACTGCACATATCAATTAATAATGTTGACCACTGAATCGCTGGTGGACATTGAGTTGGATGACAGAGCTGGTGGATTGACTGCTGAATGTATTTAGTAATCTGAGCCGCAATACAAAATGTTAATATTTGCGCGGTGATTTCAAATATTCCATGAGGCAGAATGCCCAAAAATAAAGTCGCAATTGGTTGAGAACCAACTAGAACTATACCAACAGTTAAGGCATTAATGATGGCAAATAGCCAGTAGCAGGGCAAGGGTAAGAAAGCAACGCTGACACAAAACCATGCAAGGCCATAATTGCGTTCAAAAAGACTGAGAACATTTTGCCAGTTGTTTAAACGGCCACTAGTATTTACGTTAAGGCCGAGTGTAAGACCATCGCGGGCAGACTGACCATCTAAGTGAAAGACATAAAAAATAGTCGGTACAAGCAACCAGATTAACATCATTATGATCGCGAAATAAACAAATTGTGGCCAATACAGTGCCCATCTTTTTTTAAAGTAATTAATTTGCACGTGAACACGTCCCTAAATGAATTACATTTAGCATACAACATTTCAATGAATGAAAGAATTAGCAATTGGACCTGATTCGCTCACAGTTTGTTGTTATACTAAAATAAATGATAGAAATACGATGGCATTTTTAAATGAGTTAAGGGGATTAAACAGGTTAACTTATTTTTCAAGGTCATTATTTTGAATGACGGGAATGAGCAAACGGTAATGTCAAAAAGATGGGTAAAGCGATGGTTAGTTTCAATTGGCGTGAGTGTGTGTGCTTTAACATTAGTATCAATAATTCATACGCCTTCTGTATCAGCTGCCACTTATACTAATGCTGAACAGCGACAAATCGATAAGCAGCGTAAAATGTACCATAAAATTAGTCAACGTGAGTATGACGATCACAATAGTTACGCACGACGCCCGTCTTTTAAAAAGCATTTGGTGGCTGGCAAACTTTCCAATCAGTATCAGACGCAATTATTGGCATCACTGAATTTTTATCGTCAAATTGAGGGATTGCCAACTGTTCACTACGAATTTAATACTAATCAACAAGCCCAAACTGCAGCGGCTGACATGGCTGCCGCTAATAACTTTCAACATGGTTTAAAGGGGATCGAACGACCGGGAATTGTTAGTCAGCAACAGTGGCAAGAAGGTCAGCAAATCACCCTTAATAGTAATATTGGTGAAATGAACGTGCCAGAGCGTCTTGACGCAACTATGGGCAATTACATTCGCGACAATTTCAATGTGGAGGGCAACAATACTGGTCATCGTGCGTGGTTGTTGTCTCCGGTTATCCATAGCGTTGGCATAGGCGTCGCACACCGTCCTAACGCGACGTTTGCCTACAGTGACATTTATTTTACGGATCAGGCACAACGAGCCGTCACGTCCAATCGCGCTGTCGTAATCAACTATCCGACCACCGGTGTTTTTCCGAAAGAGCTTTTAACGAGTGACGTTAAAAATCGCCCCGTTTATTGGTCGAGTGCTTTCACCATGGAACAAGGGACAACAGGCAGGGTCCAAGTACAGGTCACTGACTTAACTGCCAAACGGACGGTTAACGCATCTCACGTCAATCTTGATCGTACGAATCATTTTGGCCAGTTTGCTTCAATCATTACTTACCGGCCATCCTTAAAGATTGTAAATGGTCACAAGTATCGTGTTCGTTTGACGGGACTAACTCAGTATCCTAAGGGTTATCAGTATCAATTTAAGCCATTTTCACTTGCCCGTGATGCTTCACATTAAACGTAAAAAAGGTATCAGCCTCTGACTTCCAATTAAATGGGATGACAGAGGCTGGTACCTTTTTTGATAATGCGTTCATTAAACTATTAAAAGCTGCTGAGCAAGTCCTGCATTTTATTAACGATGCCGTTAACGCCACTATCTTTTAGTGTACTGCTAGCATCAGAAGGGCTGGAACTATTTTCTAAATCACCGACTGTGGTCGACAGCTTATTTAGCTGAGATGACATGGTACCACGAACGACAGCGTTCGAATTTCCTTGTTGCACTTGTTGCTGAAGATCTGAAACTTGTTGCTGAAGAGAGGAAATCGTGGACTCATATTGTGCTCGATCGTTACTATCTTTGTAGTCATTAACCGCTTGTTGGGTATTTTTAACGACGGTAGTCATTTCTTTGACTTGCGATTTTAAACTGCCAACCTTGTTAGATAAGCTGCTGTTTTGAGAGGTTAAGGATGCTTGTTGCGATGAGGCAGCGGCAGATGATTCAGCAGCCTTAGAAGATGCCTCGGCGCTGCTAGCGGCCGCTGCAGAGGAACTGGCGGCCAGACTGGAAGAAGAAGCCTCGGCTGCCTGATTTGCTGCATTTTGGTGAGCGGAAACACCCCAAATGATGAGCACCAGTACTAAAAGTGCAGCGACGCCTCCAATGATCAACCGTTTTGGACGACGACGTTTACTTTTGGGCTGGGTAGCACCTGAAGCAACTTGACTCGCGGCAGCAGACTCTGGTGCGGATTCAACAACAATCGGGGAATGGCCGTCAAGATCGGCTTCCGTATTGACAATGGTCAAAGTGAAGGCAGCACGGCCGACATTTCCCCGGTCGTCCATCACGGCAACGGGTACCTGATGCTGACCTGCGACTGAAAAATCAATATTTTCAAGATTGGCGTTCAAATGGGCGGTGAGGTCTGTGCCCCGACTGTCCATTGCTGTCGCGCCCACAGCTTGCAATAACCGTGCATTCGTGGGACGATTGATCGCGTCCGTTTTAACAATCCGCAATTGTGGATGAAGAAAGCTAATACGCGGATCCGAATTATTTTGCATATGAAACTCCTTTTTAGTGGATCGTTTTTATCGAATTAAATGTACTGTTAATGTATCATAGCGCTTTTATTATGAGGTTTAAGTTTTGCCAATCTTGACCAGACTTTAAGCATCTTAACTTTTTTTACAGAATTGTCGAGGGTTGAAAATCTGCGTTAGAGTGGGATAATTTCAACTGTAAAGAAAAACCTCTTGACACCCTAGGTGAGTTTAGATAAACTAGTACACGTTAAGAAATTGAGGGAGGAAATCTCATGTCTGTAAAAATTCGTTTAAAACGTATGGGTTCTAAAAAGCGCCCATTCTACCGTATC
Organism: Furfurilactobacillus milii; assembly: GCF_009864005.1. Classification (GTDB taxonomy): domain Bacteria; phylum Bacillota; class Bacilli; order Lactobacillales; family Lactobacillaceae; genus Furfurilactobacillus; species Furfurilactobacillus rossiae_B. The sequence goes on along the minus strand of NZ_WEZQ01000005.1, from coordinate 337,617 downwards.
GTTGTTGCTGACTCACGTTCACCACGTGATGGCCGTTTCATCGAACAAATTGGTACTTTCAACACTTTGGTTAACCCAGCAGAAGTTAAATTAGATGCTGAATTAGCAATGAAGTGGCTAAACAATGGTGCGCAACCTTCTGACACTGTTAAAAACATCTTCTCACGTGAAGGTATCATGAAGCAGTACCACGAAGCTAAGTTCACTAAGAAGTAAATTCGAGGCGACAATTCATGAGTACGAATCAAAATAATCGTTTATCAGTCGATGCAGTTGCTTCACTAATCCAAACGTTGGTCCAACCACTTGTTTCACATCCTGATGCAGTTTCTGTACAGGCGGAACAGGGGGACCGTTTTATGAATTATTCATTAACGGTTGCGCCCGATGATATTGGTGAAGTTATTGGCCGTCATGGTCAGGTTGCGCAAGCAATTCGCACATTGGTGTACAGCATTCGGACGGTTGACCAACAAAAGGTTCGTTTGATTATTGTTGACGAGAATAAATAAGGGACCTGAGAATGATTATTTCTCGGTCCTTTTTTTATAATATTTATTAGTTAGCTGTGAGAACACCACTTATATTTAGTTATAGAGTGTTTGCTGTTGCACGTTAAATGTTAAGGAGATTGGAATGGCATTTTACACCATTGGTAAAATTGTAAATACACAAGGTCTGAAGGGAGAACTTCGGGTTATCTCCAGTACTGATTTTCCAAAGTCACGTTTTAAGGTTGGCAGTCAGGTTTACGTCACGGCACAAACGCCGGGCGCGCACCAAGAAAAATTAACCATCGCCTCCTCAAGACCCCACAAAAGTTTTATCCTCATTACTTTTACAGGAATGAACGATATTAATTTGGTTGAAAAATATAAGGGCGCTGATCTGTATGTTACGGAAGATCAGCAGCAAAAATTGCCTGAAGGTCAATATTATTACCGTGAAATTATTGGGCTTCATGTTATTGACGAACATCAACAAGACCTTGGCACGATTTCTGAAATTATGGCGCCTGGTGCAAATGATGTCTGGGTGGTTAAGCGACAAGGCAAGTCTGACTTGTTGTTACCGGTGATTGATCAAGTTGTTAAAGATGTCGACATCGCTAATGGTGTCGTTCATATCGAAATGATGGCGGGGTTGGACAGCGATGAGAATTGATATTTTAAGTCTCTTTCCGGACATGTTTAGTGGGCCATTAACTGAGTCCATCGTTGGTAAGGCTGTTGATAAAGGAATTCTAGATATCAACGTGACTGATTTTCGTCAGTTTACGACGGATAAACATCATCATGTCGATGATACGCCTTATGGTGGTGGCGCTGGTATGCTGTTAATGCCGCAGCCGATTTTTGATGCCATGGATCATGTTGAACAAGAAGCGGGTGATCGAGGGCGCGTGATTTTACTCGACCCGGCTGGCGTTCCTTTTACCGAGCATGTTGCGGAAGACTTTTCTAAAGAGTCACATTTGACATTTATTTGTGGCCATTATGAAGGTTATGACGAACGGATTCGTCATTTAGTCACCGATGAAGTATCCCTAGGCGATTACGTGCTAACCGGTGGGGAGCTTGGCGCTATGGTCATGATTGATGCAACGGTTCGATTGATTCCTGACGTGTTGGGAAATACGGATTCAGCGCCCGGAGATTCATTTAGTAACGGTTTGCTGGAGTATCCGCAGTACACACGTCCGGCAGATTTTAGAGGCATGAAAGTGCCTGAGGTGCTGACAAACGGTAATCATCAATTGATTGATCAGTGGCGTGAAACAGAGTCCTTGAGAAGGACCTATCAACGGCGACCAGACCTGCTTGATAATGCCGAATTGACGGTTTCACAACGTCGTTTATTAGCTGATGTCATAGATGAAGAAACGCGGGGCTAAGTGCGTTTGATAAGTTTGCGGCATTACCTGGTCCGCAGAACTCATTAATTCTGTAAAGGAAAATGCCTTTACAAATGCGCTTGTTCTATGGTAATCTAGTTTGTGGCTTTGAGCCCAATACTACCAATATTCCGCTGGCGGGATGCCCGTTTATGAATTTTGAGTGAAAGGAAGTTCTCACATTATGAGACAGAACCAATTAATTGAAAAGATCACCGCAGGGCAACTTCGCGATGACATGCCAGATTTCCGTGCCGGCGACACTGTTCGTGTTTTCGCACGAATTGTTGAAGGTACTCGCGAACGTATCCAGTTATTCGAAGGTGTTGTTGTTAAGCGCCGCGGTGCTGGTATTTCCGCAACGTACACTGTTCGTAAGATCAGTAACGGGATTGGTGTGGAACGGACATTCCCAGTTAACTCACCACGAGTTGACCACGTTGAAGTAACTCGCCATGGCCGTGTTCGTCGTAGTAAGCTTTACTACTTACGTGCATTGCATGGTAAGGCAGCCCGGATCAAGGAAGCACGTCGTTAAGATTTGCGATTTGAGCCAAACGTCATTTGTCTTCGGACAGGTGGCGTTTTTTGCTGGCTTAATTATTGCTTTTCAAAAATACTAAAAAACCACCATCATTACCGTTAGCACGTCGAAAAAGGACAATACCAATGGCAGTGATGGTAGTTTTTATCTATTGACTAAAAAATGTTTAGTCGGTGGTGTGATGTTCCCGGTTTGCATAAAAAGCCCAGGCAATACAGCCAAAAATCAGTGGACCAGCAACAGTCGCAATGGCGGTTACCCAATCCTTTTCCAAAAATGGTTGCAGAATGGAGAAACCAATTCCGATGCTTAACGTTACCATCACAACAGTAACAACGAATATCATCCAGCGATGTGAATGGTAGGCGACAAACGGACGTGGACGATCTTCTCTCTTGAAATAAGGAAAGGCACCTACCAAGAAGAGGTAAGGCAAGGTGGTTGACACATTACTCATTGACGTCAGCACATTATAGAAGAACTTAGCATCTTTGTGGGTAAGCACAGACACTAATGAAATCCCTGCGATAAAGATGACAACCGCGGTAGCTTGCATCCACATCGCAAATTCTGGCATATCATGCTTGTTCAAACGGGTCATTTTCTTAGGCCAAAGTTCTTTAGGTGAACCTAAAATAAAGGATTTTAGAGGTGAGTATATCAGGACAAAGAAAGAGCCTAAATAAGCTAAAAACATACTGATTCCGGCAAAACGTGAAAATACCTCGCCCAAAATATGAGCACTAGAAGCTGATAGACCAATTGAGAGGCCAAGAATATCCCCTAGGTTCTCCATTAATACATAAGTAATGTTACCCAAATTAACGTTCCCGTGAGCAATCACCATACTCCAGTTTGTTGAAATCCCCCATAAAAAGATGGTAAGTGAGTAGCTAATCCCAATGACAATGGTGCCAATCAAGATGCCCCGAGGAAATGTTTTTTCAGGTTTGTCCAGTGAGTCAGTAACCCCACCAATGGATTCCAAACCACCGTAAGCAAAGATGGCATAAATGACAAAGCTGATCATCGCAATGGGCGATTGGAATTGTGGATTTGGTGAAGTGGCAAAGTCGGATAAATGGTTAACTGGCTGGGCCAGTGTAAAATGATTAGCGATTAAAATGATGAGGCTAGCAAGTACTAAAATCACGTTAAGCGCCATAATGGCAATACCACCAACTGATGAAACCTTAGCGATGAAGGACATTCCACGTGAGGCTGCCCAAGTAATGGCGATGATCCACAGACAGGCGAGTAGGCCAACTGTTAACGTTGAGTTCAAGCCTAGAAAATGCCAATTGTTCGTGGTGTCGTGACCGCTAATGATGGTTGAAAGAGTGATCCAAACTTTTTGCGAAATCATAACTTGCCAGATGATCCATGCTGATAGCCAAATGAAGGTTGCAATGAAGGACCATTTTTCACTAATGGACGCATCCAACCATGAATAAATGCCACCCTTTGATTCCTTCAACGAGGAACCGTATTCAGCGAACATTAAACCACTGGGCAGAAAGAATAACAGTGCGCCCAGTAAATACCAGAAGATTGCGCCGTAGCCCATTTGTTCAAAGGCTGCCGGAGTGTTCCCAAAACCAAAAATAGTGGTGAAAATCATTAAGACTAATGCCCCAAGTGACAGGGTCTTTTTCTTTTCCATTTGTATTTACTTCCTCAATATCATTGCCAGTGAAAAATCGCCCGTACTGGTGTGAATGTAATATTTTATAGATTTTCGTCTGTGTTAAAGTTTAGAGGCGAAAAATCAGTGCTGTTAGTGATAAGATCGCTGATTAGGCTTGTATACGTGTCTAAAGCTTGTTTGGCACATTCGGCGTTGCTATCAGTCAGATACTGAATCAATACGTCACCGCTTAATTTGAGGGCTTTAGCATCGCTTTCGCAGAGGTGTGCGCCGAGATCTGCTTGTAATTTAAGCTGAGCTTGATGATAAGGCGTTTCAAAGTGACGATAATGAGCGTCAAGTAGCACGCTAGCCAACTTAAACGTCCAGTAAGCACTGTTGGCGGCGTACTTGCCTTGTCCACGTTGATAGGCTAATGGTGTGCTATTGATGGCCGTGTAAAAGGGAACATAATTACTTTGAGCCGCAACGCCCATCGCCAACCACTGAACGCCAGCCATGACTGCAGGCACATTTGGCCGAAGCTGGAGGACATGGGATTCTTGTGTTTTGGCTAAGCTAATCGGACGAAAGGCGTGTTTGTGCGTTGCTTCGCGGCCAACTGGATCGTATTCGGTGCCTTCGTAATGATTACTGAGAAAAGCTTCTGCGTCGTTAACCGAAAGACGTTTGCTAGCGTAACGAATAAAAGGCAATTCTTCATCGGTTGGTGACTGATCAATTTCTGGATTAAACATTTTTTGACCGATCCAAACGCGCGGCGTGTTGTACATTTCATCACTCACACCCGTTGTACCAAAAATATGGCGAAAATTAAAACCGTTAGCATCAGGATTGAGGTGATGCTGCTGGACAAAGTCCTCAATCCCATCAGCAAACATAAAGTTATCATGATCGGTAAAATCGATTTGCTGAATGGCCAACTGATTGGCAACGACTGCATAGCCATCATCTGGAATACGCTGTGCTACCCATTGATGGCCGGCACCAGTCTCTAAATACCAAGCTTCGTGTAAATCCGCGAACAAAATACCATTTGTCTCTGCTGTTCCATAAGTTTCAACTAATTTACCCAGTCGTTGAACGCCTTCTCTAGCCGAGGTAACGTATGGAAGCACCACGGTAACCATTGCCTCTTCCTGAATGCCATCAGCAACTAAGGGGTCAGCTGCCAGAACGAGAGCGTTAGAATAAGCACTTTCCGTCGCAGACATGGCCACATTTGCTTCATTAATACCATCTTCCTCAAAAAGACCATACTTTGTCGTCCATTCAGGAGTCGCGGTATAACGCATTGCCGTCTTCGGCAGTGGCATCGTAAAACCATTATCCTTTGACTTAAACTGTTGCGTCTCACTAAAGGTTTGAGCTGGGTGAACGACAAAGTGCTTTGGCCAGGAAGCTTTGCTGTCCTCATTACGGCCGATCATCACGGAACCGTCCGTTGAGGCGGAACGACCAATTAAAATACTTGTACATGCCGATGGTCTTCTGGTGTCATCTATTTGCATCAAGGATGCCTCTCTTTCAATCAATCTGAAACATTATGAATAAAATTACAAAAACACAATGAATAAATTGTAGCAGAAAAGAGAAAACAGGTGCGAAAAGGTGACCGATTTTAAGCGGTTTCATCGCATTTTCTCATCAAACGTTTGTAAGAATGACATTTTTGTGAGGATAGCCGCCAAATTGGTTTCAACTTGTGGTCATAAACGTCAAGATTGTGGTTTAATTATGGTCATTGAGAGCAAAAAGAAAGGATCCCCTAAATGACACGATGGAATGATGAAAACCCGTTTATCAAAATTGTAATTTTATTATTTTCGGCCGTATGCTGTGCCGTTGCGTTGAATGTTTTTCTGATCCCCAGTAACATTTTTGCTGGCGGACTCAATGGGATTGCACAGTTATTGCACTGGGGACTTAAATTTACTGGTGCAGATATTTCAACTGGTTGGTTTATTCTAGCTTTTAACCTCCCGATTGGCATCATGGGATGGCGCAAAATTGGGCCACGTTTTACGGCTTGGAGCTTTGCTAACGCCATTGTGACATCCGTGCTGGCAATTGTAATTCCTGAGGTGAGTGTGTCTCATAATGCATTGCTAAACGCATTGTTTGGCGGTATTTTGACTGGTATTGGCATTGGTTTTCCATTTCGGTTTGGATTTTCAACCGGCGGCATGGACATCATTGCCATGGTTTTGCAAAAAACGACTGGCCGCTCAATAGGGACACTGACGATGATGCTCAATTCCGGAATCATTGCTGTTGCCGGTTTCTTCATCGGTTGGGAAAATGCGCTATTTACGATTATCACTATCTACGCAACCTCACGAATGGTCGATACAATTCACACACGTCATCAGAAGATGACTGCTCTTATTGTGACGAACCGGCCGGATGAATTAATCGCGGCGTTGCGAGAACACCTTTTTCGCGGTGTCACTGTTTTATCCTCGCGTGGCGCCTTTTCGAATCGTGACAATTCAACATTAATGATCGTCATTTCACGTTATGAATTGTACGATTTGCGAACGACCGTTAAGGAAACAGATCCAGACAGTTTTATGAACCTGGTTGCAACGGTTGATATTGCAGGCAACTTTTTTGATGAAGATAAGCAGGCAGAATTGAGGCAATCGTCAAAACAGGGGTAACAGATGCCTAAAAGTTTGCTAAACTTATCTTTGTTTGGTGGAACGTGTTCAAAAATTCGAATCTTGTCAATGAATGGAGTTGCGACATGAACGACGAGCAGTACATGATGGCGATTGACCAGGGAACGACTAGTAGTCGGGCCATGATTTTCAATCATCAAGGACAGATTGTAGGAAAAGCTCAGAAAGAGTTTCCACAATACTTTCCGCAACCGGGATGGGTGGAACACGATCCCGAGGAAATCTGGAGTAGTGTTCAATCAGTGATGGCAGATGCCTTGATTCAGGCGCACCTTGCTCCATACAAAATCCGTGGAATTGGGATTACCAACCAGCGTGAAACAACCATTATTTGGGACCGCAAAACGGGAAAGCCCGTTTATCATGCCATCGTTTGGCAGTCAAAACAGACGACCAGCATTACAGAACAATGGCAACAGGCCGGGTTGACTGAGACAATTCGTCAAAAGACGGGGCTTGTGGTAGATGCTTATTTTTCTGCTTCTAAAATCAAGTGGTTATTGGATAATGTGCCAGGTTGTCGTGAACGCGCAGAAGCTGGTGACCTACTGTTTGGCACCATCGACACATGGCTGTTATGGAAGCTGACTGGTGGTAAGGTTCATGCGACAGACTATACAAACGCCAGTCGGACAATGCTGTTCAACATTCATGATTTGAAGTGGGATGCCGATTTGTTAAAGGCTTTTGATATTCCAGCTGAGTTATTACCTGAAGTGCGAAGCTCGTCCGAAATATACGGCTATACGGCAAATTACACCATGTCAGGTGTGTCGGTGCCGATTTGTGGTATCGCAGGCGATCAGCAAGCGGCACTCTTTGGTCAAACAGCTTTTGACAAAGGCAACGTCAAAAATACTTATGGCACTGGTGCCTTTATTGTTATGAACATTGGTCAGCAACCCACATTATCAACTAAGGGGTTACTAACGACCATTGCATATGGTTTAAATGGTGAAGTAACTTATGCCCTTGAAGGATCAATATTCGTTGCTGGTTCGGCGGTTCAGTGGTTGCGAGACGGAATGAAGCTGGTTCAAGACGCTGGGGATTCTGAAGCAATGGCCATGGCGGCGGATCCAGATGATCATATTTACGTGGTACCGGCGTTTACAGGGTTAGGTGCGCCATACTGGGATCAAGAACTGCGTGGCGCTGTGTTTGGACTCACACGTGGAACAACCCGTGAACAATTTGTGCGGGCAACATTGCAGGCAATTGCGTACCAAACTCGCGACGTGGTCGATACAATGGCTGGTGACACCGGTTTGAAAATTGACACATTGCATGTGGATGGTGGTGCATCCAAGAATGACTATTTGATGCAATTTCAAGCTGACATTCTAAATACAACCATCAAACGTGCCAAGATTAACGAAACGACAGCGCTTGGAGCAGCTTTCCTAGCTGGACTAGCGATTGGCTTTTGGGAAGATCAAGAAGAGTTACGTCGCTTGTATATGACGGGCGACCAGTTCGAACCACAAATGGCGGAAGGTAAACGTAATCAACTTTATCATGGCTGGCAGGTCGCCATTAAAGCCGCCCAAGCGTTTGAACAATAATCGTTTTCTCATAAAAAGAAAGCTGAACTACAGTAAAAACAGTAAATTATTAAAACGTATTAACACGGCAAGAATGACGAGAAAAAGTTTACTGTGAAGTATCCATCCTTGATTGAAACTACCAAAAACGGGCAAAATGGAGTACGGATTTTATTGAGTTCAATCAAGTTAATGATGGCGGTTAAAAATATACATTAGGTTAGAGGATTGATTCATGAAAACTCAAAATTACACAAAGGGTATTCTGTGGGCAGCCTTTGCTTCCACACTGTGGGGGATTTCAGGCACGATCTTGCAGTTTATTTCTCAAACACAGAATATCCCAGCAACCTGGTTTTTATCGGTGCGGACGCTTGGTGCCGGCGTTATTTTGCTCTTAATTAGTTGGTTTCGCGAAGGTCGTCACATTTTTGACCTGTTTAAATCGTGGCGCTTGATCGGTTGGCTGTTCGCCTATGCACTGATTGGGCTAATGGCAAACTTATTTACCTTTTACATGAGTATTAAAACTGGTAATGCAGCTTCGGCCACTATCTTGCAATACTTAAGTCCGCTGTTTATTGTGCTAGGGGCCTTAGTCTTCAAACATGAACGGCCGTTAAAAACTGACTTAATTGCGTTTGGTATTGCATTGGTAGGTGTTTTCTTAGCAATAACGAAGGGCAATATCCATTCTCTGGCGGTACCGATGAACTCAATTATTTGGGGTGTGTTAGCAGGTGTCACGGCGGCATGTTATGTGGTGTTACCAAGGAAAATCGTTGCCAAACATTCACCATTTGTAGTACTTGGCTGGGGGATGTTTATCAGCGGTGTGCTATTTAACTTATGGCATCCATTTTGGAGTCACACGCCGGTCATTACTGGTAAGCTGGTATTATCTATTAGTGCTGTTATTCTTGTTGGCACCATCTTCGCGTTCTCCTCATTGCTGTACAGTTTAAACTTTGCGCCTTCAGCGGTAATTAGCATTGTTGATGCGCTGCAGCCAGTTGTTACTTTTATCCTGAGCATCATTTTCTTTCATCTGCAGATCAGTGTGATGGAAGTGATTGGTTCCATCCTGGTGGTTGTAGCCGTATACCTGTTACAAAGAATGGGTAGCAGTGCAACGTGATTGCGACTACATGTCTTATTCTGGCAGGATAGTGCATTATACATTTGCTTTAAGTGTATAATGCAACTACTGATTTTCTTATTTAAAAAATCAAAAAAAGATGCTTCCTTTTGTGGAAACATCTTTTTTATATTGTGATTTAATTGCTAGTATTGAACGGAACCTACATTTTTTTAATAACGCGGTAACGTTTGCCATCCTTAGGATCATCTGTTTGATCAACTTTATCAAACAGAACGTATGGTTTACCATCCGTCTCTGAGACAATAAACAGGGCGTGCGGGTGTTTATGCTTGTATATCTGTGCGCTCTGATATACCGCGTTATAATCATGCGCATTGGCAATCGCATCACCAGGATTGAAAAGAACATGTTCTTCAGTCATCAGCAAGACCTCCTTTGAGGTAAAAAATGATTACCATCATCATGCTCGCAGGCAGAACAAAAAGCAATTATTCAGCTTTCGCGAGGGCAACTGGCAGATTGAGATAATCGAGTAGGTAGTGAGCCAAACCGTCATGATCGTTGTCTAAAGGTGTCACATCCTGAGCGATAGCTTTAAGATCGTCGATGCCGTTAGCCATGGCAACACCCCAACCGGCATAACTAATCATTGCGTGATCATTGCCTTCATCGCCAAAAGCAATAATGTCATTGCGGTCAATGTGATAGGTCTGGGCTAAAAACTCGAGACCTGTGGCTTTTTCAACCCCTTTGTGGGCGACTTCTAATACGGGCCAACGACCGCCCCAAACATTCATATCAATGTGATCGCCATACCTAGTAGTAATATTGTGAATCAGTTGATCACGGTGTTGTTCACTGAAGTAAAGGGTGAGTGCAGTTGGGTCAGTCGTTAAGTTTCGTGCGTTGAGAATTTGTTGTGGTTGCAGAATGGTTGGAAAAAAGTCAATTGTGCCATCACTCGCATGATTGGCCCATACATTTGTTTTGTTTTCGGCAGCAATCGTCTCAATTCCAAGCGATGATTGATGTGCCAGAAGATCTAATGCAATGTCTCGATCAATGGTGTATTGGTACTCATGCTGCCATTGATGGTGCGGTAAATGACCAAGTGAGCCATTAAAATTGATCATTGCACTATGCAAGCCGAGTTCATCGTAGTATTGACGTGAGATACGATAAGGCCGGCCAGTGACGATACTAACGATGTGACCACTAGCAACAGCTGTTTGTAAAACCTGCTTTGTAAACGGTGAAATAGCAGATTGGTTATTTAAGGTAGTACCATCCAGATCGATGGCAATAAGCTTGCGATTCACGAAATCATCTCCCTTAGACGATTTTTTCGTCCAAAAATATCTTCGTTCTAATTTACCTTATTCATTTGGGTTCTGCAAGTTTGCTAAGAAACTCATCTGTAGCCCGGTGATTCATGGCGATAACGTGACGTACTAAAGATTTCGGTGTAAACTGATGCGAGTGTTTTAAAACGGTTATGGAGGGAACAAAATGCAGTTACCGGCGGGTTTTGCCGAGAAATATTCAACATTAATGGATGAAAGCGAGGCAAAGGACTTTTTAGCCAGCTTTGATCAGCCGATCCACCAAGGGTTTCGTGTTAATCCGCTAAAGGCTAACGCGGTTCCAGAAAACGTTTCATTAAGCGATCCTACAGGGATTCCCACAGGCTATTACGGCCATGTTAGTGGTCATACGCCTGCACATACGACGGGAGTGGTTTATAACCAAGAACCTTCTGCGACTTATGTTGGGGCAGTTGTGGATGCCCAACCGGGAGAACGGATTCTTGACCTCTGTGCAGCACCAGGTGGCAAATCAACTCAAATTGCGGCCGGATTACAACAGCAAGGGTTATTAATGACAAATGAAATTTTTGCCAAACGTGCAGCCGTGTTAGCAGAAAACATGGAACGTTTTGGTGTTGCCAATGCAGTTGTTTTGAACGAAACGCCTGCTCATCTTTCAAAACAGTTAGCCAACTTTTTTGATAAGGTCGTGGTGGATGCACCGTGTTCTGGGGAAGGCATGTTTCGTAAAGATCCAGACGCTGTTCAATACTGGACGCCTGACTATCCGCTTGAGTGTGCCACGCGTCAGCGAGAAATTTTGACTGAAGCTGTCAAGATGGTACGACCAGGAGGCCAACTCATCTATTCGACGTGCACGTTCGCACCAGAGGAAGATGAGCAAATGATGGCGTGGGTATTGACGTCATTCCCGGATTTTGAACTGGTTTCATTGCCGAAATTACCTGGTTTGGAAGCGGCTCGGCCTCAGTGGGCCAATAATGATTCTGAACTGAGTAAAGCTGGCCGGTTGTTCCCCCATCATATGGATGGCGAAGGCCACTTTATCGCTAAATTGATGCGTCGTTCGAGTAAGACAAACGTCACCCATAAACCAGCGAGATTGCCGAAACCTGACGCAAATGAGGTTAAACTATGGCAGGCATTTGAGCAACAACACTTTACTCAATCAATTACAGCGGGGCAATCGTTGACCGTATTTGGGGCTCAATTGTATGCTGTTCCTGCGTTAACGCCAGATCTCGGTAAACTGAATGTATTGCGGCCTGGCCTTCATCTGGGCACGTTAAAAAAGAACCGGTTTGAGCCAGCGTTTGCGTTAGCACTTGCCACGCATCCGGATCAGTATCGGCCAACAGTGGCTTTGACTCAGGCCCAATGGGCACAGTTTGTTCACGGTGACACCGTGACATTAGAAGAACCAACTGAAAATGGTTGGACACTGGCGACCATTAACGGCAACGGTATTGGTTTCGGCAAGGTGGTCGGTCAGACACTTAAGAACGGTTACCCTAAGGGATTACGTTTTCTAGTGAAAGCTGATTAATTAACAGACTTAGTGTTAGATCAATTCAACAGCTAATAAAAAATGTTCAGTCTCAAACGGACTGAACATTTTTTATACGACTCGTCTTTGCTATTGGCGTTTTAAGTTTCGCTGCTGACAATAATTCATTAGGGCGGGGGATAGAACTGTTTTTACAGTTCGTAAATCGGCTGTTGTGCGTGATCCCGTTAACGCGTACAGCAAGCGTAAATCACTTTGCCAATCCTTAATGTACGTATGCAGGGTCTCTTCATCATGGGTCATGAGAACACGCAGAAAGTGGCCAGCCACACCAACGGCGTTTGCCCCTAGGATTAACGCTTTTAAGACATCCAATGGGGTTCTCACGCCACCTGAGGCAGCAGTTTGCATATCGGATACTGCTTGTGCTTCCAGAAGGGATTGAACGGTCGTTTGCCCCCAGTTAGATAAATAGCCCAGTTCTTGATGATGGCGGCGCTCATTTTCAATCCGAGCAAAGTTAGTACCACCACGGCCACTGACATTAATGTATTGAACACCCATCTGTTTTAAAGTGTTAATGGTTTCCTGGCTCATGCCGAAACCAACTTCTTTAACAATAACAGGGACGGACAAGCCGTTAACAATTTCGGTAATGTGGTCGCGCCAGCGCAAATCCCGATCACCTTCAGGCATAATTAGTTCTTGTGCACTGTTGATGTGTAATTCCAATGCATCGGCAGCAACCATGTCGACTAATTGCTGTGCATCGTCAAGTGAGTGACCAGCACCAATGTTTGCGAAAATTTGGCCGTGCGGATTTACCTTTCGAACAATGGTGAAGGTTGACGCTGCTGCAGGTTCCTTTAAAGCAATACTTTGCGAGCCCACTGCCATTGCCACGCCAGTTGCGGCCGCAATTTCAGCGAGCTGAGCATTGATGTGACCGGTTCTCTCAGAGCCGCCAGTCATTGCCTCGATGTAAAACGGTGTCGATAAGGTCAATCCAGCAAAGTGAGTTGACAAATCAATGTTATCAACTGCAATTTCTGGCAAGCTTTGATGAATGATTTGAATATCGTCAAAACCGGCGTCGCTTTTTTCTTGGTATTGTTTTAAAGCAATAGCGAGATGCTCATCCTTACGATGTGCGTGGGCGGATTCAGTTAACTTGCTCATGGCTGGCCTCCTAAATTTTATCCTCAGCGAATTCTGTTATTTTAATCAGTCACAAAGATTTGAGAAATAAAACCGTAGAACCGATAATCGGGTTCTACGGTTTTTAGTTTGAATATGGCGCTCACTTTTATTTTAGAGTGGTTAAACTAAATCCATGACATTATGAACACTCAATGGCAGGGTAGTGATGCCTTGAGTTTCCCAATCCTGCAACAGTGTATCAACGGCCTCGTGTCGATCAATCAAAACGATACCGCAATCACCACCACCAGCACCAGAAGTCTTAGCTGCGCCACCGTGATCTTCAGCAATCGCGCATAAGCTATTTAAAGCGACTGTTTCAATCGGAACATGACTGAAGGCACTTAAATGCTGCAACAGTTTGCGATTCAAGCGAAGTTCGCGTTGGATGATATCGATTGCACCATCTCGAAATCCTTGAATCATCCGGTTTAAACAATCACGGCTTGATTGCAGGAATGTTCGGTATTCGAGTTGATCCATACTTTTAGCCCACGTGACCTTATCAACTAAGTGAGATGTTGATGCGGGAGAACCAGTCCAGCCAATTAGCAACCTTAAATCTGCTGGCGGCGTCAAAAGTTCAACAGACAGTCCAGGCCAGTCAAGGGCTAGCAAATCAATTAGCGGTAGATCATCACGCTTGGCTGTTAGCCACTGATGGTCGAATGAATGGTAAGCAATCCAGCCACCGTAAACAGATGCTGCGATATCACCTAGGGAACCGTTACCTTGAACATCCAAATGGGCAATAGCTGCTAATTTAAATAGCGTGTCCTTAGTGATCGGCAGTTGATAAAACTTGCAGAGTGCTTTGACTGTGCCTACCGTAACAGCAGCGGAAGAGCCTAAACCAAACTTTTTGCCATCCTTGCTATCCAACTGTGAATTTACTGACAGGTGATAGAATTTCAGTTCACGTCCGCATGCGCGTGCGTAACTTTCAGTCAGACGAATAGCGGAGAGCAAGTAATGAAAGGGATTATCCCGATTGTCAAACACAAGTTCATCGCCAGCCCGCCGCCAGTTCACTGAAGTTTCTTTGTATTGTTCAGACTCGATTGTGCCGAAGTTTTTACTTTCCTCAATTGTGACAGTTACAAACTGGTTTAATGCCACAATAATGGCAGGGAACCCCGCTTCAACAACCGCATATTCGCCGGCAATATATAATTTGCCGGGCGCTTTCACGCTAATCAATTAATCATGTCCTTTCAAGACAAAAAATGTGTGCGTTATTCATGTTGAATAGCGCAAACATTGCTCATTTCAAAATTTTATAAATAGGTCAAGCCTGGGCCTGGCTTTGCAACAACCAATTGGTCGTTACCAAATGCTGGCCGTAGATGGTCCAAAATGGCGTCAACTTCATCTGCTAGGCAGATAACTTTTACGTTCGGACCTGCGTCCATCGTATAATAGCAGTTCAGACCTATTGAGCGCAAGTCGTTAATTAATTGCATTGCCTTAATGGTATCGCCATTAAAGTATGTGAAAGGCGGTGTGGCACTAAGAGTCGTTGCGTGCATGCACATTGCATTGTGTTCCGCGATTGAACCAACACGGTTTATATCTTTTTTAAGTAATGCGGCCTTCATCGGCTCGATGTCCGCATTTGCTTGCTGAACCCAGTCATTAAAGAACGGTGATGTTTGTGACTGTTTCATGCCGTGACGGCTGCCAATTTTTTTCTCATCTTGTGAGACCACAATGGCAACCATTCGAATTGGCCAGTCAACTTTTTCATCCAACGGCTCAGCAAAAGAGCTTTCATCGTCATGACCAGCGTGCCATTGAACGAAACCACCAAAGATCGAACGGGTGGCAGAGCCGGAGCCTCGTCTTGCAAGCTGAGACAGTTCACGTCGGGATAAATTGAGACCGGCAGCTTTAGCAGCGGCCCCAGCCAATGCTGCAAAACCGGATGCAGATGAAGCCAGGCCAGCTGTGGTTGGTACGTGGTTACTCGTTTCAATATGAGCAAAGAGGCTAGTGTTAGCACGTTGGCGCACTAGATCCATGAATTGACGAATTCGTTGTTGACCATCTGTCGGCAACTTGATTCCGTCTAAAATGATGTCATCAGCCGCCAATTGTGCGTCAAACTGAACGCTGGTTGTGGTGTAAAAATGATCTAGCGTCATGGAAATCGAATCATTGGTGGGTAAAATAAGGTGTTCATCTGCTTTACCCCAGTATTTAACTAACGCAATGTTTGTGTGCGCCTTTGCAATTACAGGCGTCTGCGAAATTGTCATATTGCTAATGTCCTATCTTTCGTGCTTTATTCTGATCTTCGTGATCAGGCTATCGTTGTGTCAATGGCTCGATCCAAGTTGCCACAGCTCCGTGCTGTTTCAAGGCATTGGCCACTTTAGCGGCTTGCTCGGCGGTTTGAGTCAGTGCAAACATGCATCCCCCCAGGCCACCACCCGTTAGTTTGGCACCCAATGCGCCTGCATCATTTGCGGCATTAATTAAACGTTGTAAAACAGGGTGATTAACGCCAAGATCGGTTAAGTCCTGCTGAGCAGCAGTCAATGTTTGTCCTAACAAACGAACTTGATCGTGTTGGAGATACTTAGCGGCCGCAGCGGTTAAGGTGCCGAGATGATTGATCAAATGTTGACCGACACCAGGCTGTTCATCATCTCTCAGCAGTTCGCTGACCGAATTAACTGCCATGCTGGTTTGACCCGTCACACCTGTGTCACCAACAACTAAAAATGCGTTCATGTGAATCGGAAAATGTTTGAGCGGATTACCTTTGACTAACCACACTGGTTGTGTAGAACTAACCGTTTCTGCATCAATGCCAGATGGTGAGCCGTGCGTGATAACTTCCTCAATGTTAACCGTGTCTAATAATAGCTGTGGATCCAGCGCGGTTTCAAAAAAAGCATAAACGGCGCGCGTAACGGCGGTCGCAACCGCCGCTGAAGAGCCCATACCACGTTCTTCAGGAATGGCACTATCAATTTTTAAATCAAAGTTTAAAGATAAAGCATTAAACCGACGCAACAAGCGTTGCAGTAAGACGCGTAATCCCTCAAATTCACCAGGCAAGTCGACCAGTGCCCCGGTGAAGTAGCTACTTACTAGACGTTGACCGCGCGTTGTCTCACTTAATGTAGCGGTTACGGCAACGTTGAGCAAGGGGACAGCTATCGCCGGTTGGCTATGAACAACGCTATGTTCACCAATTAAAATAATCTTTGCATGAGCGCTACCTGTTGCAACACGCATGATGACGTCACTCCTTCGGCATATTTTACGACCATCATCATACCACAGACACAAATGCTTTATCATGCTTAGCGGGTCTTTGCCTACTGCAACAAACAGAGTAGAATGAAACAAGGATCATAATTTCAACATCGGAAACGCTAAACATAAGATGTTCAATCGGTGTTGTCATTATTTACGTAGAAAGGTATTCAGACTTAATGGATAAAGACACAACTTACGCCGTCGTTGATATTGAAACGACTGGCACCAGCGTAAAAGATGGCGATCGCGTCATCCAGATTGGCTGCGCGTTTGTTAAACACGGTAAGGTCGTCAATCAATATAGTACGAAAATTAATCCGGGAAAATCAATTCCAAGCGCCATTACACATTTAACCAGCATTACGAATCGTGACGTTGCGAACGCTCCCTTTTTTGATGATATTGCGGCGTCGTTTTATGCTATGCTTCAGGGCACGGTCTTTGTTGCGCACAACGTGAACTTTGATTTTCCTTTTTTAAATGCCGAATTTGCCAGGGTGGGGTATCCGGCACTTCAAATCGAGGCAATTGATACGGTGACGCTGACCCAAATTTTATTTCCAACGCTGCCCAGTTTCCGTTTGCGGGATTTGAGCGCTCATTTTCACATTGAGCACGATCAGCCACACACAGCCGACTCAGATGCAGATGCAACGGCTGTTTTGTTAATTAAATTATTGGATAAACTTCATCAGCTTCCGATTAATACACTGAGGCAATTGACTAACTTGAACCTGTCATTACCACAGGACACGACAGCAGTCTTCAACGTTGCGTTAGAAGAGGCACGTCATCATCCCGGCAAATTGCCGGCTGGTGAATATGTCCGTGATCGGTTGGTACTTCACGAAGCCACGCCAATTAAGTCTGTTGATTTGGGACAGCCACAAGCTTACCCAAAGTCAAAGGCGGCTAAGCAGAAATTATGGGGTTCCAAAATTAGTTGGCGAGATCCGCAAGCCAAAATGATGAATCAAATTTTCAATAACTACAGTCATGAAAACACTAAAAATTTGATCATTGAGGCGCCGACAGGGATTGGTAAAACGTTGGGGTATGCGGTGCCATTTGCTTATTTATCACAAACGGGCCAATCGACGGTCATTTCAACTCAAACCACGCTATTGCAGGGCCAGTTTATGCAGGAGACATTGCCACAATTACAAGAAATGTTACCGTTTGATCTCAATGTTGTGGCTGTTAAAGGCAATCAACACTATCTAGATCTTAATCGGTTTGCAGATACGTTGACGCTACCGGAACATTCTCAACAGAGTCAATTTCTTAAAGCACGTATTTTAGTGTGGTTGTTACAAACTGAAACTGGCGACTTAGATGAGCTGCACTTAACGTCATATCGAGCACAGCTATTTGAAGAAGTTTGTCACCGTGGTCTAAAAACCATTAAGCCAAGCGATCCTTTTTATGAGGATGATTATTTGCGACGGTTAGACCAACGTATTCGTCAGGCAAACTTGATTATTGTCAATCACGCGTATTTAACGCAGCATGCCGATCAACTGGACACGTTGCTTAATAAGCCATATTTGTTAGTTGATGAGGCCCAGCATTTGCCGGATGTCGCTGTTAATCAACATCGCAATACAGTTCGTTTTCACGATTTGGTGTCACTGTTACACCACGCGCAGGCAAATATTTTTAATCAACATGACCATCACCTAACCGAGATGTTTAGTGAGGATGCCGTTGCCGCAACGCAATTGCGGTCCTTGTCCAATACGCTGATTAAATTGGATGCCGATCTAGATCAATTTGGTCATTCCATGTATCGACAATTTTTACTGAGTGCTCAAGTTAGCGCTCGAGGTCAACGCATCGTCGAACAGTTGATTGATAATCGTCAACTCAAGCAACTAATGAACGATGATAAAGGTGCTTTTACGACACTGATGAACGGTCAAATAGCGTTAACGACGTCGCTGACTAAGTTACAAAAACGGTTTACGGTTCAATCAAAGAAGTGGCTGAATTCGGATGCAGCGCTGATGCATGAATTTGCCGGCACCGTGGGGCGGATTACAGACTTGTTATCACAACTTGATGCGTTCAAGGCTCAGTTAAATGATCAAGAAACCGCTAACGTTTATTGGATACGTCAAAATCAATATGGGGACTCGTCAAGCTTGAAACTCAGTGGCGGCCTGTTACTTGCAACCGGTTGGCTCCGTCAAAACGTTTATGCACATTTCAAGCAGCCAACATTCACGGGGGCCACGTTATTCACATCCTCCCGAGCGAATTACCTAATTGATCAGTTGGATTTAGATCGGCAAGAAACGGCTACCAAACGTCTTGCTGAACGTTTCGACTATGCATCACAAGCGCGACTGTTTGTTGCGACAGATGCACCGGCGATCAATCTTAATCATCCGGATGAGCAAATTCATTATTGGGCTTCAACGATTGCTAAGCTTGTCCAAACGACCAGCCGTCAAACGTTAGTCCTGTTTAATTCTTTAGCCGCGGTTAGCGCTGTTTATGAGGCGCTGACACACGGTTTGCTACCGGAGAACCATACTGTATATGCACAAGGCGTTACCGGTAGTCGCGAGAAAAATTTGAAACGATTTACGGCTGAAAATAGTGCCGTTTTGTTGGGTGCTGCCAGTTATTGGGAAGGCATTGACTTGCCTAAGGATGCATTAGAATTAGTTGTCATTACACGGTTACCGTTTGACGCACCGACGGATTTACTGGTCGCCGCCACCAATACTCAGTTGGAAGCCAAGGGGCACAATCCGTTTTATTCCTCTGCCCTGCCCAAAGCGACCCTCCGTTTACGTCAAGGCATTGGCCGGCTGATTCGTACAGACAATGACCGCGGTGTCATTGTCGTGCTAGATCCACGATTGATAACAAAGCGTTATGGTGGCACCATGCAAAAGGCGTTACCAGATGCACTGACGGTGATCCCCCAAGGAACGGCAGAAATCATCAAACAAACACAAAATTTCTTTAAATGACTAGTAGACCGTTGTTTGATTGGCGATGTTTGCTATAATTAATCAGGTTATTGACATTTTCGTGTTAACAGAACGAATGGAGGTTAGCATGCAGCGAAAACAGCATCAGCAGCGACAGTGGTCACAAATCATTCTATGGACCGTGCTAATCGTGGCCTTTATTGCTGGTAGCATTGGCATCATTTTTCATGAGGCTTTGAGACCAGCTAAAACTGCTGCGGGACAGACTGTTAGTATTGCACGTCAAAAGGGTATCAGCGATACTGGGGATTTTTTGACTTACAATCGACAACACACCTATTATTCGGTTAGTGGTCGCAGTGCGAAAAATCAAGCGGTTTACGTTGTGGTGGCTAAGCAAAATGGACAAACGAAGATTTTGAAGCAATCCGATGGTACTTCAAAAACAGCAATCCTCCGTCAAGTTTGGCAGAAGAACAATCCAAAAAAGGTGCTGAATATTGGTTTAGGTATTCGCAAGTCAGAACCCGTTTGGGAGGTTACTTACTTAAATCAGAAGGGCAACCTTTGCTACGACTTAATTCGTTTTAAGGATGGCACCATGGTTCAATCCATTCAGAATTTATAATTTAAAACAAAAGGGGAAATTTCAGTGGAAACAATCAGCATCATTCACGCACCGGAACACGTCGATGAAAAAGTTCGTATTGGTGTATGGCTTAGCAATAAACGCTCTAGCGGGAAGATTGCGTTCTTACAGCTTCGTGACGGGACAGCATTTTTTCAAGGTGTCTTACGAAAAAATGACGTTAGCGAAGAAAAATTCGACGAAGCTAAAGAACTACGTCAAGAAACGAGCTTATATGTAACTGGGACGATTCATGAGGACAGTCGCTCTAAGTTTGGCTACGAAATGGAAATTGAGGATTTCGAAGTCGTTGGCGAAAGTGAAGACTATCCGATTACGCCAAAAGAGCACGGCATCGATTTTCTGTTGGATCATCGTCACTTGTGGTTGCGCTCTTCCAAGCCACATGCCTTACTTAAAATCCGTAATGAAGTCATTCGTGCAACGTTTGAATTCTTTAATGACCGGGACTTTATTAAGATCGATGCACCATTGCTGACTGGTTCTGCACCAGAAGGCACGACTGAATTATTTAAAACAGACTATTTTGGTCAGGATGCCTTTCTGTCACAAACTGGTCAACTGTACGAAGAAGCTGCGGCGATGGCGTTTGGCCGGGTATTCTCATTTGGACCTAGTTTTCGGGCGGAAAAATCAAAGACCCGTCGGCATTTGACAGAATTTTGGATGATTGAACCAGAAATGGCGTGGATGCACCAAGAAGATAGTTTGGCCATTCAAGAACAATACATTGCCTTTTTAGTTCAGTCAGTCATTGATAACTGTCAAAGTGAATTAGCTGTTATTGGGCGTGATGTGGAAACGTTGAAGAAGTACACGCGGTTACCATATCCACGGATTTCCTATGATGATGCGATTAAACTGCTTCAAGAAAACGACTTCGATGTTGATTGGGGCGTTGACTTTGGATCACCTGAAGAAACATTCCTCGCTAATCACTTTGATCAACCCGTGTTTGTCTTGAATTATCCAAAGGCAATCAAAGCGTTTTACATGAAGCGACACCCAACTCGTGATGATGTGGTTATCTGTGCCGACTTGCTTGCACCAGAAGGCTACGGCGAGATCATCGGTGGTTCTGAACGTGATACTGACTTTGATTACTTGCGTGACCGAATCGTGGAATCTGGTCAAGATCCTAAAGACTACGATTGGTACCTTGATTTACGCAAATACGGTAGTGTTCCGCACTCCGGTTTCGGTTTGGGTCTCGAACGGTTTTTAACATGGATTACACTTCAAGATCATTTACGTGAGACGATTCCATTCCCACGGATGATCAACCGGATTTACCCGTAATTTTAAATGCATTTGCTAAAGTGGTTTTTATGAGACAATCTCATGAAAACCACTTTTACGTGGGGTGAGCGATACTAATTATTTTTAAAATACGGGGTGTTTAATCACCAGCCATCTGGAATAGTGTTCAGGTGCAATTACTGGTATAGTACAGGAAGAAAAGAAGGTGCACGAATTGGAAAATTTTGCGTCAGCTTTATTGCAGGCTGGTGAAACGACAATCAATAATTTAATTCTAACCCGTTATCGCGCATTAAATATGACTAACGAAGAGCTGATTGTGTTTTTACAATATAAACGTTCTTTGGATCGTGGTATTGATTTTCCTGATGCAGAGGCCGTTGCAAACGTAATGGGTACCACTACGGCTGATGTTTATACGCAGCTGGATAATTTACTCAAGAAAGATTTGTTGTTGATTGAGTCTAAAGCCGATGAGACCGGAAAATTGCGTGATCGTTACGACTTTTCACCGCTATACCAAAAGCTGGCTGCTTTGCCGGATACACTCAGTGGTGTGCATACAACCACCGCTGCTATATCTGCACCTGATTCAAAGTCGGCAAGGGAAGATGTGTTTAACAAAATTGAGGTTGAGTTTGGTCGGCCACTCAGCCCAACAGAGCTTCAAACAATCGCACGTTGGTTTGACGAGGATCATTTCAAACCCGAATTAATTCTAATTGCCTTACGTGAAGCAGTGCTAAACCAAGCTTATAGCTTGCGTTATATTGATCGAATCCTCCTCAGTTGGCGCCAGAAAAACCTAACTTCTGCGGGACAGGTGGAAAAAGAATTGTCACAAAGGCGCACAAAACAGGCCACGCCGCCGACGCAGTCGACACCAAAGGGGCCAAGCATTCCTTTATTTAAAGTTTCTGAACCACCGGCACAATCATAGTAAATGAAAAGGGCACCTTTCTTAGTTTCGGCTAAGAGGGGTGCCCTTTTAAAATCGTTTTAAATGTAGCTGTAAAAATTATTAGTGACTGCTGCTTTGGTTATTGTTGTTTTCACTATTCGATGAGCTATTGCTCTCGGAATTGCTACTCGACGAACTTGAGCTAGTGTCGTTCGAAGAACTATTGTCATTATTGCCACCCTGAGTAGCGTTGCTTTCAGACTCGCGGCTGGAAGCGGCGTTATCGGACGTGCTTGAACTTGAATTGTTGTCTCGTGAGAAAGAAGAGAAGGAAACCATAGAGGAGGAAGAACCAGTGGAGCTACTTTGATCCTTTTCGTTCAGATATTGTTTCCAGTCTGATCCGACTACGGCAAGTTCATCAACGCCGTTATGCCGAACGACTTGAACACTGCTTGGACGAACCCAATTATCATTGGCTTGTGTTTGTGCCATGTACATTTGGAGGTTCTTGTAAATGGACTCTGCGATTGATAACTGTGCTGTTGTCATGTAATGATTTGGTTCATTTGGCTGATCATAACCCGTCCAAACGGAAATGGAGCTGTGCTGTGTATAACCAGAATACCAAGCATCCATAACAGCGCCGTCTGGAATGCCCGACACACTGCTTGGATAGCCTGACTGACCAGTTTTACCGGCCTGATATAAACCAGGAATTTGTGCGCCCGGTGCCCACGTAGCCGTTGGCACGCCCTTAAGCATATCCGTCAACATGTAAGCTGTTGCGGAAGTCATCGATCGGTGAGAGGCCACGTTGAATTTGTGAGTAACACCGTCAGCAGTAATGACTTTATTGACTAAATGAGGGGCTCTGTATGTTCCGCCGTTGGCAATGGCACCAAAGGCTGCTGATTCTTGTTCACTGGAAACATAGGCACCGATCCCATTTGAATATTGTAAGGCTGACTTAAACTTCATGCCGTTTTGCGCCATAAACTCAGTTGCCCGGTTCAAGCCGACTGCTTCCAATGTTCGAATAGCGGGAATATTACGTGATTCAACCAACGCCTTACGCATTGTTAAGGAGCCTTGATACTTTTGATCCCAGTCATTTAGTTGAATGTTAGTGCCTGGATAATTGTACTTAGTGTCTTGAACAGTTTTAAACGTTGGCCATTGTTTGTACTCGATGGCCGGACCATAATCCATAAATGGTTTGATGGTTGAACCGGAGGACCGATCCGTTTGTGTGGCTCGGTTTAACCCAAAGGCAACGTTTTGTTTTCGGCTACCAATCATGGCTGTGACAGCTCCGGTTTGAGGATCTGTCATCGTGACACCAACTTGAAGCAGGTCACTAGGAAAATCAACATATTTATCAGTGTTAACGATGTCGTATAACCGTTTCTGAGCGTTCATATTAAGGTTGGTGTAAACCTTAATACCTTCCTTATAAGGGTTGTAACCCTTCTTTTCAACTTCTTTGATAACTTGTTGAAGATAAGCATCGAAAATTTTATCATTTGAATCTGTGCCATTAACAGTATGGTTAACGGACAATCCCGAAGAAATCGGAGTGCTCAGGCCATCGGTTAGTTGTTGCTTAGTGATAACTTTGTTTTCATACATTGCCCGCAGCACGGTATCACGTCGTTGCTTAGCGTAACTAGGATGGGCCACTGGGTCATAGTAGGTTGGTGACTGTGGCATTCCTGCAAGAACTGCTAATTCAGTATAGTTAAGCTTCTTTAATGGCTGGTTGTAATAGTATTTGGCGGCAGTGGCCATGCCATAAACACCATTACCCATGTAAACCTTGTTGATGTAGTACTCCAAAATTTGATCTTTGGAGTAATGTTTTTCCACGTAATAGGCAAGTGCTGCTTCTTGTGATTTACGTTTTAACGTACGATCAGAAGCAGCTGTTGAAAAGACAGACAGTTTAACTAACTGTTGTGTCAACGTTGATCCACCTTGTAGTCCCAATGAACTACCGTGGATATTGGCCAATGTTGCACTAATGATTCGCATTGGATCAATTCCGAAGTGGTGTTTATAGAAGCGACGGTCTTCAATTGAAACAACGGATTGCTTCAATGTCTTGGGGATATCTTGTGAGTGCACGTACGTCCGGTTTTGTGCGCCTAAGTTTGAAATCACATTACCGCTGTCATCTAAAATTTCGGTGGAGTTTTGGCTGGTTAATTGTGCAGTCGTGATTTTGGGTGCGCTGGAAGCGTAGTAAGCAAACAAACCGCCACCTGCCAAGAGACCCAGCAAGATAATACCAAGTAACCAGTATAAAATGGTTCGCCAAAGTGGTCGTCTTCGTTTGGGACCGGATGTTTGTAGACTGCCATCGTCGCCATGATACCGGGCGATTCGTGACTGAGATTGATCATTATTGTCAGACATGTTGCTCTCCTTAAACAGTTACTTCTTTTTTGCAATCAATGAATCGACTGCACTTAGGTATGGAACTAGCGGATTAAGCTGAAAGGGAATTGAATATCCATTTGCTTCAATGTCCGCACGGGGGATCGATTTTCGGCCACCGTTTGCCTGATTGTCCCAAAATTTGAACAAGACAGAGGCTGGTAACAAGAACGTATCCCCTTCATTGGTGAATCGAATGATTGCAAAGCCGATCCCACCGGCCTGAACACAGGCACGTAGGTGTTCCACCTGGTGCTCGTGGAAATTTTTTAGCGGGAAAGAAACTTTATTTTTCGTTTCCTTCGCATCAAAATCGATGTAGTGGCCTTGGTACACACCATTATAATCGGTTGTTGATGGGTGCCTAAAGTAGGCTTCTTTAATCGTTGCAGCGGACCGTCTGGGGTAATCAACTTTTACGATCTGAACTGGTGTCGGTTTTTTATGAATCACCGCAATGCCATTTGTCAGGTAGTATTGATTACTTTCGTTTAGTTCCGCCTCCAAAGACATTCCACGGTCACCGTAATTCGTTCTGGTGCCGGTATGCAGGGGGGCAGACTGTTTTGCTGGTCCATGATAAGCGGCTCCGTTTGGGTAACGGATGTTCACAACAGACCACACTCCTTAGTTGTGTGCGACAGCCCGCAAAAGCACAGGTAGTGATTGAATTTTAGTTTTTAAATATCTAAAACTTCCTAACGCTACCAGACTTGCAGGCATTTTCGCCACACTTTCTTACATTGCGCCCATTATATCAGATTTGCCGAATAGTCTCCGAGACTGTAATGATGTTAACAAACCCGTAACTTATGTTTAATGTGTTTGTGATGAAAAAGTGCAATTTTTGACAAAACTGGGCTGATTTAAACAGGAATTTGCGTCACTGACTTTGTTTATGGCAAAATGATATTTAAAACTAAGGATAACTAATGTGAGTTTTATTTATTGATTTTAACTAATCGGGAAGGATATTCACTAATATGAGTCGGTTATGGGTTACTGGTTATCGTAGTTATGAACTCGGCGTATTTGGCAGTAAAGATCCTAAACTCACAGTACTAAAGTACGCGCTCCGGCAAACGTTGACTAACCAAATTGAGAATGGCGTTGACTGGATCATTACAGGTGGTCAGCTGGGTGTTGAACAATGGACGATTGAGGTTGCCAATGACCTCAAGGCTGATTACCCGCAACTAAAAGTGGCCATGATGTTACCATTTGCTGAATTCGGGCAGAATTGGAATGAAAACAATCAGGCCCAGCTTGCAACACTACGGGAACGGGTAGATTTTTCAGATTCAGTGTCAAAGCAATCTTATCAATCACCGCAACAATTAAAAAATTATCAAGCCTTTATGCTTTCGCATACAGATGCGGCACTTTTAGTATATGATATAGAACACGAGGGCAAACCTACGTACGATTACTTAGCCATCAAGGCTTTTAACGACCAGCATCCTTATGAAATGACCCTCATAGATTTCGACTGGTTGCAAGAGAGTGCCGATGAATATCAAGAAAATCATCGACAGTCGTTTTAATTTTCGTCAACATGCGATACAATACTTAAAGTCGTGTTTCGACAGATAGATGATGAGGTGTAATGTTCATGCAAGAGATCAACTTTACGACGCAGGATATTCTGCAAAAAGAATTTAAGGAAAAACGAATGGGAACCGCCTACGATCCAACGGACGTTGACAGTTTCTTGGACCTTGTAATCAAAGATTACGAAACGTTCAATCGTGAAATTTCTCAACTTCGCGCCGAAAACGAACAGTTGTCCGGGAAGGTTGATGATTTAACTCGTCAAGTTAACGCTCGTCAATCTGTTCAAAGCAACGTTGAAACGTCCACTAGCCAGGCTAATAATAGCGTAACTAACATGGATATTTTAAAGCGGCTTAGCAATTTGGAACGCCATGTATTTGGTTCTCAGCTGGATAATGGTGCCAACAATCAGAAGGGTCAAGACACTTTTAGTGCCGGTTCCCAGTCTGGTTGGAACGACTAATTTTATTTGTTAACCAAATATTGCAAATTTCGGGTAATTGGGCATAACTTATGTTGTGTCAGGAAAGTCCATGCTCGCACAGGCTGTGATGCCTGTAGTGTTCGTGCTCAGTGAAAAAATAAGCTGGGGTGCCTTCTTTTGAAGGTAACGGCGGGAAAACGTTGCTAAGGCTTCGGCTATGCGCTAGTATCCCTGAAAAGTGCCACAGTGACGAAACCAGTATGGAAACATGCTGGGTGGAACGCGGTAAACCCCTCGAGCGGGAAACCCAAACTACGGTAGGGGAGCTTCACATAGGTAACTGAACTGATTGTGGGGGAAGGTCTTTGACCTTGAGATAGATGATTACCACGGAGTAGATTGCGCCTGAGGTCTACGAAGTACAAAACATGGCTTACAGAAATTTGCAACAGGCAGTCCTTCTCACGTGTGAGAAGGACTTTTTTGTGCTCTGCATTAGAAAATCAACGACCTTGTACTGATTACCTAATTAGGTAGCACCTTGCTAATGCAAATGGTAAGATGGTTATCGAATTGGTGGGGATAAGTAATTGCAAAGGATCAACTGACTCAATTACAGTCACTCACAACATAGTAAGGAGTAAAGATGCAAACATTTCAATTAATTGCGACTTGTGCCGCAGGTATTGAGGCCTTGGTTGGTCGCGAACTGAGAGATTTAGGGTATGAAACCCAGGTTGAAAATGGCCGTGTCCGCTTTAACGGCACTGTTAAAGATATATTACGGACCAACTTATGGTTACGGACAGCTGATCGTATCAAAATTGTGGTTAAGGAATTTCCTGCGCTAACATTTACCGAACTGTTCGACCAGACTGAGGCTGTGGCCTGGGATGAGCTTTTGCCAATGGACGCTAATTTCCCAGTGGAAGGGCGTTCACATAATTCACAGCTGCATAGTGTTCCCGATGCTCAGGCAATTGTAAAAAAAGCCATCGTTACTCAGTTAAGTGACGTTTACCACCGGCGAACTCGACTACCAGAAACGGGCGCTAAATTTCCACTGGAAGTGGCCATCAATAAAGATCAAGTCATGTTGACGTTGGAAACAACCGGAGATTCATTGTTCAAACGTGGTTACCGGGTAGCTAAAGGGGACGCGCCACTGAAAGAAAATATGGCAGCCGCATTAATTTTATTAACGCATTGGACCCCCGCTGACATGCCATTTCTTGATCCTGTTTGTGGGTCAGGAACATTACCAATTGAAGCAGCACTTATTGCACGTAACATTGCTCCTGGATACAACCGCCACTTTATTTGTGAAAGCTGGCCATGGGTTTCTTCTGAAGTGGCAGACACAGTGCGGGACGAAGCAGATGCCGCAGCCGATTATGACAGCGAATTTGACATTGCTGGTAGTGATAATGATCCTGAAATGGTTGCCATTGCCAAAAAGAATGCTCAAGCAGCTGGTTTGAGCCAAGATGTCCATTTTAGTGTGGCAGATGTAACGGCATTGACGACCGATAAAATTAACGGTGTTATAGTTGCCAACCCGCCATACGGGGAACGTTTGAGCGATCAAACGGCCGTTCGTGCCTTGTACAAAGGCATGGGTAAGGCATTTAAACCACTGACAACGTGGAGTAAATACATTTTGACCAGTGATTTAGATTTCGAGACTGCGTACGGTCAGCGAGCGACTAAGAAACGTAAACTTTATAATGGGGCTTTACGGACAGATTTGTACCAATACTGGGGCAAACCAATTTGGCATCATAATAAGTAGAAGTCTATATGAATAGACATGGGAGCTGAATATCAAAAAACCGATTGGAAAATAATTCCAGTCGGTTTTTTCGAATATTTTGCGTTTATTTCAGCTAGTCAAACCACAGCTTAATCAAGATCGAATAATCATTAAAATGGTTGTGAGAATAATAAGCAAAACCGATACAACTAAATCGACAAGATTCAGCGGGTTTCTGTCGGCAGTGTCCTCAAATGTCATGAAATGAGCGTTCAAAGATACCATTCCAGCAATGGCTAGCAGTCCTAGTCCAGTTTCGTTATAAACAAAAATTGAGGCTACAAGCAACGCTGATTTAGCGATGAAACTGAATCTTTTCAGTGGGTTAGACGGATAGTACTTGGTTGCTTCAAGCTTCGTTGCATTTAACATAACAACATCCCCCCAAAAAAACAGCTTAATTAGCTGAGTGGCAAACGAACGTTGTACAAAAAGTTGGCCGAGGTATCGTGATTGAATGTCTACAATCAACACGTCATTTATGTGATTGTTATTAATGTATGCTCAAAAGCTTATAATTTCAAGCAATCGTAATTAACACACGCAAACAGGGTTAAGTATTAACCAATGCCAGTCAAAAGGTGGCAACTGTAATGCATGCAGTCGTTTGTGATTAAACGAATAACAGAAACTGGACGAAATATTTAAATCCGTTAAATATTGTTGTCAATTGGCTCTGATAAATTCTCGATATGATACGCTTAATGCGCTTGATGTAGTGCTTGTAATGCAAGCCTGTGAGCACCCATGTTCTGACGGTCCGGAATCCACTGTGTGATGACTAATGAAAACGAATCTTGGAGGGTCAGTAACTTTTGCGTTAGGTCTGGGTAATGTTTCATAACGCCTTTACCGACAGCATCTGCTACCAAACGACTATCCGTAAAAAACATCACCGTTTCTTCCGGCTCACTCAATTTTTGAGCCTCCTTAAAGCCAAGGATAGCAGCCTGAAATTCAGCGGCATGATTATCAAGAGCACTGATTGTTTGTTTGAAGGGATACTGGTGACCATTCTGAACGAGAAGAATGCCCGCACCGCTGGAAATTTGAGCTATTTTTGGATGAGTTGCGACGCTCGCCGCATCTGTATAAAGTTTGATCATCATCTTAGTCCTTAAATTTGGTAAAATAGAAGTGTTTGAAAGAAAGGGGTTTCGTACGTCGATGCACACACAACGTTTTTTTTATCGGCCAAGCGGTTTAACTGCGGTTATTATTTGGTCATGGGTCGCCATATTCTTTTGTGGTGGCGTGATTTTTCAATATGAAATGGCGCGGTTTAACTGGCCGGCGATTTTCATCGCTTGCTTATTTATTTTATTGCTTGCTTGGGAACTTTTAGGCCGTCAACTGGTCTTTACCGGTCAAAACCTGATTGTTCGTCGGATGCTGGCGCCCAGAGCACTAACCGTCAATGTTCATCAATTGGAACAATTGTCACTTAGTGGTCGCACCATGAGTTTTTCTTTGGGCGGCAAACATTATCGATTCCGCGTAACCAAACACTCATTGGCGAAGATTAAAACCATTGTTAGTGCTGACTAGACCAACCCTAATAAGATTTATTATAACAGACACCCTAAACGGTCTGAGGAGAGGAAGTTGTTCATGACACAACCAAAAGATATCGAGATTGCACAACAAACTAAATTACGTAAAATTAGTGAAATTGCCAAGACGGCAGGCTTAACAGAGGATGAAATTGAACCATTTGGTCGTTACAAAGGCAAAATTGATTTGCCGTTAACTGGCAAACGTCAATCTGGCAAGTTGGTGTTGGTTACATCAATTAATCCAACACCGGCTGGTGAGGGTAAGACGACAGTTACAATTGGACTTGGCGATGGTTTACGTAAGATTGGTAAGCGGGCCGTTTTGGCTTTACGCGAACCTTCCTTAGGCCCCGTGATGGGAATGAAAGGCGGTGCCACTGGTGGTGGTTATGCACAAGTTGCGCCAATGGAAGATATTAATTTGCATTTTAACGGTGATTTTCATGCCTTAACAACTGCCAATAACACATTGGCTGCGTTAATTGACAATCACATTCAACAAGGTAACGAGCTGCATATTGACCCACGACGGATCAGTTTTCACCGTGTCTTGGACATTAACGATCGTGCGCTGAGGAATACGGTTATCGGCATGGGCGGTCCAACCTCGGGTATGCCTCGGGAAGATCATTTTGATATTACTGTTGCCAGTGAACTGATGGCCATTTTATGTTTGGCAACTGATCTGCACGACTTAAAAGCACGGATCAACCGCATCGTTGTCGCTGAAAATTACGATCGGCAACCAGTTACCGTCGCTGACTTACAGGTTGGCGGCGCCATTGCCTTGCTCCTCAAGGAAGCAATCAAGCCAAATCTTGTTCAAACTTTGGAAGGCACACCAGCTATCATCCACGGTGGCCCATTTGCAAATATTGCTCATGGTTGTAACAGTGTGTTGGCAACGCGAACAGCCCTTCAATTAGGTGAATATGCTGTTACAGAGGCTGGCTTTGGGGCTGATTTGGGTGCCGAAAAGTTTCTTGATATCAAAGTACCAGTTCTAGGTAAAACACCGGATGCAGTTGTTTTGGTGGCCACTGTTCGTGCGCTTAAGTTGCATGGCGGTCAAGCACTTGCTGATTTAACAACACCAAACCTTGATGCATTACAAAAAGGGCTTGCCAACCTTGGTAAACACATTGAAAGTATGCAACGTTATCAAATTCCGGTTGTCGTTGCTATTAATGCATTTACATCAGACACTTCAGAAGAAATTAAGTTGATCCAGGATTACTGTCAACAGTTCCATGTAGAAGCTGTGGAAGCTGATGAATGGGCACATGGCGGTGATGGGACAACTGAGTTAGCTCATGCCGTTGTTCGTGCCGCTCAACAACCGACCGACTTCAAGCCATTATACGATGCTGACGATGATATTGTGACTAAAGCAACTAAAATTGTGACGACCATTTATGGCGGCCGTGGCGTTGTCTTGGAACCGCATGCCAAGGCACAATTACGCCGGTATGCAAAACGTGGCTGGGATAAGCTACCTGTTTGCATGGCAAAAACGCAGTATTCACTAACAGATCGGCCAAAGCAGCTCGGTGCCCCGAAGGACTTTGACATTCATATTCGGGCATTTGAGCCTCGTTTAGGTGCTGGGTTCATGGTGGCGTTAACTGGTTCCATTTTAACGATGCCTGGTCTGCCGAAACATCCTGCCGCTTTAGATATGGCAATTACAGATGATGGCAAGATCTCTGGAATTTTCTAATAATCAGCTTGATGAAAAGGAGTTGTGGCCACGAGCCACGTTACGCCAATGATATATTACTGGATTTTTATTGCTGTGCTGGTGGGTGCTGATCAAGGTATCAAGTACTATATTGCGAATAATCTAGCCTTAGGTAGCACGCATACGTTCATCCCGGGACTGTTATCATTAACGAGCCTTAGAAATAATGGTGCCGCATGGTCGATTTTGACGGGCCGCATTGACATCTTTATTGTGATTACAATCGTGGCGGTTATCGTCTTGGCTTATGCGATGTGGCGGTTACGCGCCCAGCGATTATACATGTGGGGCATCAGTTTTATGATGGCTGGAACACTCGGAAACTTTATTGATCGTATTCGTTTGGGCTATGTCGTCGACATGTTTCAACTGGACTTCATGAAGAGTTTTCCAATCAGTAATTTTGCAGATTGGTGTCTCACGGTTGGCGTGATTTTGTTGATTGTTGCGGTGATTTTTGACCGTGATGACAATACAACAGGACACAGTCAAGCAAGTTCCAAACAGAAGGCTAAGACCCCTAAAAAAGATAATCGACCAATTAAACACAGTGGTCCCCGACACGCAGCAAAATAATTAAGGATTAATTGACACAACTATGAATAGAAACGAAACAACCAGCACATCAGCAACTGATGCGAAAGCGCATCGCCAAGAATATGACAGCATGCCAGCTCAAGTTACTACACCAGCCACGCAAACCTTTATCATCACGACGCAAATCGGTCGTTTGGACAAGGTTTTAAGTCAGTTAGCTGGCATCACACGATCCCAAGCACAAAGTGCCATCGTTGATCACCGGGTAACGGTTAATGGTCAAGACGTTAAAAAACGTGATGAGCTGGCCGCTGGTGACAAAGTAACGTTTGTGCCCAAAACGCCGACGCCAATTGCCTTGGTTCCTGAAGCTATTCCCTTAGACATTGTGTATGAAGATGACGATGTTATTGTCGTTAATAAACCGCAAGGAATGGTGGTTCATCCTGCACCTGGGCACCCGGATCATACATTGGTCAATGCGTTGTTAGCGCATAGTCCGTTGTCAACGATCAATGGCAGTTTGCGTCCAGGGATTGTTCACCGAATTGACAAGGATACGTCTGGCTTATTAATGGTTGCCAAGAATGATTTGGCCCATCAGAGTCTGTCTGCACAACTCAAGGCTAAAACAAACGAGCGCCAGTACATTGCACTCGTCCATGGCGTTATTAGCGAAGATGATGGTACCGTTGACGCACCGATTGGCCGTTCTCCGAAGGACCGCAAAAAAATGGCGATTGTTAAAGATGGCCGTCATGCCGTGACACATTTTCATGTAATCAAACGATATCAACAGTACACGCTGATTAGTTGCCGACTAGAAACCGGCCGGACACATCAGATTCGTGTCCACATGGCCTATATTGGGCATCCACTAGCTGGTGACCCGTTATACGGGCCTAAAAAGACACTGCCAGGTAATGGTCAGTACTTAACGGCACAAACTTTGGGATTCGTTCATCCTCGTACTGGTAAAACAATGCGGTTTGAAATTCCGTTACCAGCATGGTTTAACACGATGTTGAAACAGCTGGACGCACAAGAAAATAAATAAAAGGGGTAACTCAAAATGGCAAAAGAAGTTGTCGATGCAATGGCGATGCAACGGGCGTTGACTCGAATCACCTACGAAATTATTGAACGTAATCGTGGGATTGGAAATTTAGTTTTGATCGGTGTTAAAACACGCGGGGTCTATTTAGCTGACAGAATTGCATCACGTTTACATCAGCTGGAAGATACAGTTGTTCCTGTTGGCCAATTGGATGTTAGCGGATATCGTGACGACATTGCGAATTCAGAACCAACAACTAAGGCCGCTATCAGTAATCTCAATACGTCTGTAACGGATAAAAAAGTGGTATTGGTCGATGATGTTTTGTTTACTGGTCGGACCATTCGTGCCGCCATGGATGCCATTATGGATTTAGGCCGGCCCAACAGTATTAACTTAGCAGTGTTGGTTGATCGTGGTCACCGTGAATTGCCAATTCGGGCTGACTTTGTTGGTAAGAATATTCCAACGGCCCAAAATGAACGAATCCAAGTCTCAGTGAACGAAGTTGATGGTAAGGATAGCGTTGAAATCATCACCGGCAAAGATTAACAGACAAGGTACCAGATAGAAAGGAACGTGCAGATGACAGAACGCTATTTAATTCTTTCAGATGGCACGGCCTATAAAGGTCAAGCGTTTGGATCGCCGGCAACTACAAGCGGCACCATCGTTTTTAATACGAGTGTCACCGGGTATCAAGAAATTATTACTGATCCGATTTATCACAATCAAATAATTGTCTTTACCACACCAACCATTGGCGCTGTGGGCGTTAATCATGAAAGTTATGAATCAATTTTGCCAACTGCTAAAGGGGTCGTGGTGCGCGAAGTGGCAGAAGTGTCCACCAATCGACAGCGATCTTTAAGTTTGGATCAATTTCTACGTGTCCATAACATTCCGGGGATTGCAGGCATTGACACACGGCAATTAGTCCGTAAGCTGAGAACCCATAATGGTCTTAACGCCAGCATCGTTGACGTTGCTGATGAGCACGCGTTTGACCAACTTAATGCCATCGTGCTGACAAATCAGCAAGTTTCACAGGTGGCCACACCACGCCCATATGCCAACCCCGGCATGGGTCATAACATTGTGGTCATGGATTTTGGTCTAAAAAGCGGTATTTTAAGGGAACTGGCGGTTCGTGATGCAAATGTAACTGTGGTGCCATACACGACGACTGCTGATGATATTCTTAACCTCGATCCGGATGGCATTATCTTGTCGAGTGGACCTGGGGATCCGCGTGATCTAGGTAAGGACATTTTAACGACCATTAAAACGCTGGAAACGCGCGTGCCGTTATTAGGAATCGGGTTAGGTCACGAACTATTCGCGCTAGCTAATGGTGCAACGATTCAACGCCTGCCAGTTGCTCATCAGGGAATGAATCATCCCATCCGTGAAATCATTACTAATCAGATTATGTATGCGGCACAGGCCGAAGAATATGGCGTTGAGCGTGATAGTATCAATCGTGATCAGCTTTTGATTACGCATATTGACTTGATCGATGGTTCAATCCAAGGGTTACGCCACCGTGATTATCCAGCATTTTCGGTTCAATTCTTTCCGGATGCTGCGCCGGGTCCGTGGGAAGCAACCCAAGTGTTTGACGACTTCATCGAGCTCACAGGAATTAGAGGTGAACAGCATTAATGGCAGAAGAAACAAGTCAGGGTGCACAAACGACTGCTCAGCTTGCGGCATTTAATCAAGCCGAGCACTCAGCAGAAAAAACGGCATCTGTTCACCAGCGCCTGTTAGTGATTGGTGACGGTCCGAACGATTTTGGTCACGAAACGGAGTTAGATGCTGCGACCTATCAAACGTTGAGTGTACTTCATAAACACAACTACGATACAGTTTATTTAAACAACAATCCGTTTTCGTTTTCAATGGAAAATGCATGCGGTGCGACAGTGATTATGGGAGATCCATCTGACGTTGCTACGGTGCGCCAGGTAATTGAAAGTGAACATATTACCAGCATCGTGCCAACGGTTGGCGGACTCACTGCCATGAGAACTGTTGAGGAATTGATTGCCCACGATTATTTGGATGACAAGCACATTAATGTTTTGGGGATGCCGTTGACGACAGTTCGCTTAATCAATAATCCTGCGTTAATGAATCAGACGCTTCGTGATTTAGGCGAACCCGTGATTACGTCGCAAGTAGCTAGTACAACATCCGATGCGTTCGATATTGCTCGTCAGGTCGGATTCCCAGTGATTGTTAAGTCGGTGGCGCCGCGTGGTGAGGGTGATCGTGTACTGGCCGAAAATGCGGACCAATTGGATGTTGCTCTATCAGCCGCTTTTGAACGCTCACGCACACGTCAAGTGATTGTGGATCAGAGTATCGTCGGTCTGAAAGAAGTGTCTTTCGAGGTCCTTCGTGATGCACGCGGAACTGAGCTTTTACTGGGTGCGATGGAAGATATGGATCCGGTTGGTATTCATGCAGCCGATTCAATTGAAGTGACCCCAATTCAAACTTTAACGGATCGTGAGTATCAAAAGTTGCGTCAGGCAGCGTTCCACGTAGCTCGGCGATTGCATATCGTCGGTGTGATGCACGTTCAGTTTGCGTTGGATCCGGTATTGGACAATTACTTTATCATGAAAGTAAATCCTTATTATGATCGCGTTTCAGCCATGCTGTCGCGTGCTAGTGGCTATCCGATTGCACTGGTAGCAGCTAATGTCATGACGGGCATCTCTTTGCCTGAGGTTCGGTTGTCGAGTCGTTTTGCGAAACGGACGGCGTTAATTGAACCCGTATTAGACCACGTTGTTGTCCGTTTTCCAATCTTTGCTTTTGATGAGGCAGAACGACGTGGGGTGAAAGTGGACCGTCAGCTCACAACTGTTCAGAAATCGGTGGGTGCTACGCTTGGCATTGGTCGTTCACTGGAAGAGGCGATGTTAAAGGCGATGCGGGCGGCTCACTATCACAATCGCGATTTCGCTTTTGATGCATTATCAAAATTATCAGACAACGATCTGATTCAGCAATTAATTCACCCCCATGATAACCGTATGATGCTGTTGCTAGAAGCAATTCGTCGCGGCTACCAATCTGATGAATTAGCTGAGCTGACGCAAATCGATGAGTTTTATTTTCACAAATTACGCAACATTTATAATCTGGAAGTTGATATTGCGGCCCACTCAGGATCTGAAGAATGGTTGCAACGAGCAAAGTATTATGGTTTTAGTGATGGGCTTATTGCTCAGCTATGGCAGACAAATGCCGATGCCGTTATGAACCAGGCACACACCGCTGGCATTATCCCAACTTATAAGACCGTTGAACCGACTGCCGGTGAGTTTTCAGAAGTAGTGCCAACATTTTATTCAACGTACGAACTGGAAAATGAAAGCCGACCGCTAGCTGACAATACTGCGTTGGTGGTCACAACTGGTGCTTTTCGGCTCGGTGACGGGGCTGCCGGCGAATACGTGATGAGCACTGTGATTAGTGAGTTGCATCAGCAAGGTATCAAAACGGTAGTTGTCAATAATAACCCCAACGCAATCAGCTTAATTCCACAATTGACCGATAAACAGTACTTGGAGCCTCAGGAAATTTCGGATATTTTAGGCATTATTGACTTGGAACATCCACGCTGGGTGTTTGTGCCCGGCAATCGGCTGAAGCTGATTGGTGCATTGCGATTGCGCCACATTAACGTCATTGTTATTAACAAGGACAAGGCCAGCAAGGCAGCTCAAGATGGCGACCAATTCTTAACCAGAGTTGTTTACCATACTAATAAAATTGGCGTCGCTGACCCAGTTGAAATTGCCCAAACGGCTTATCATGCACCAACGCATCGACTGGTCGTTGACAACCAAGGCGTGCCAGGGATTGATGCGGAACCTGGTTCTATGCGACAAAGCGGTTTTTATAATACCTTGTTCTCTGCGTTCAGTGGTCATTCAAGAATGGTCACCACTGCCCTACCATTCCCAGAGTTTGGCTTGTTGAACAAGGGCACAGGCATTAACTGGATTCGCATGCTGGTCCGCGCCTTGTTAGACAAAACGACGGCCGCTGATCGACGCGATTTCAGTCAGGGACCATTTATCACTGCCACGCGTGGGGATGTCGAAATGGTCGATATTCCTGTTAATCTTGATACGCGTTGGCGTGCCAATTTACCGTTGGCCGGCGCCCAGTTCAAATTAGGTGCCAAGATTAATGTGAAGTTTCCGTACGAGTTTAAAATCATCAACTAACAATCGCTAGTTGATTTACGGCGAGACAAAAAGAGGATTCGCATAATTTTGCGCGAATCCTCTTTTATTTACGTTAGCTGCATAGCGTTACTGGCTTAACCGCGGAGTCTTTTGACTAGCTCAGCATCTGGTGTAGCATAGGCTGTTTGCTGACCTTCATAAATGACGAAACCAGGTTTAGCACCATTGGGCTTGTGGACACGCTTAACTTGAACATAGTCAACCGGCACACTGGCAGAATCACGGGCTTTAGAGAAGTAAGCAGCTAAGTTGGCTGCTTCATCGATCGTCTCGTCCGACGGGTCAGCACTATGGATAATAACGTGCGAACCGGGCATGTTTTTCACATGCAACCAAATATCCGTCTTTTTAGCTGTGTGGAGGGTAAGTTTATCATTTTGTAGATTATTTTTACCAACGGAAATCAAAGTTCCATCACTAGCATGGAACTTTTCTGGTTGACTAATCTGTAAACGTGGCTTCTTACTGCCGCGTTTACGATGAACTCGAATATAACCTTGTTGCTGTAATTCCAAACGAATTTCATTGATATCTTTCGGACTGGCAAGCTCAATTTGGGCCTGGATGTTGCTCAAGTAATCAATTTCGGTTTGGGTGAGGCGAATTTGTTCCGTCACATAAGCAACCGCGTTTT
The DNA here is from genome assembly GCF_009864005.1 of Furfurilactobacillus milii. Lineage (GTDB taxonomy): Bacteria > Bacillota > Bacilli > Lactobacillales > Lactobacillaceae > Furfurilactobacillus > Furfurilactobacillus rossiae_B. Next base: position 299,112 of record NZ_WEZQ01000005.1, on the reverse strand, counting down.
TCAACTTTTGGTAACGATTGAAATATTTCTGTGCGTTCTGAGATGGTCCAATTTGATTTGACAGGCTAATTTTTAATGGTTTTTCATCATCGTAAAAATTAGGCAAGGTGATTTCAGTCATCCCACGTTTGACCTGATTGAGGTAAGTCGTCAGCAATTCACCTTTGATTCGAAAGCTGTCGGCCTGATTGGTTTCAGCCATGGTTTGCTGCAATTTTTTTAACTTGCTACGGTTTTTCTTAAGTTCGTTACGAACAATGTGAATCAGGTTACCAGCCTGCTCATTAACACGTTCACGTTCGGCCCGATCCTGATAGAAAAAGTCTAACAGTTCGCTGAGGGTCGCAAATGTTTGGGTATCGTCAAGGTTGGGTGTTGGCATCGCAAACGCACTAAAACTTGTTTTACCATTTTTTAGCCGATTTAATGTCGGTACCGGTTGATTGAATTGCGCAAAGAAATGGGTGAAACGTTCTTCTACACTACCGTTAGTGGCATGTAATGCACCAGCTAACCCTAATGCTGTATCGCGGGCCAATCCTTGAAAGGTTTGCTGCAGCTGCTTAGCCAAAACGTCTTCATTAGGATAATCACGAACTAGATCGTTAACGTTGGCACTAGTCGTAAACGGATTGACGTCGTCTTGTTTTGGCGGCGCAATGTAAGTAGCGCCAGGCAGCAATGAGCGAACCCGGTTTTGGTCAGGATTAACGTGCTTAATAAGATCAAGAATGCGGTTATCACTTTGTTCAATTAGAAAAACGTTACTGTGCCGGCCCATCATTTCAATGGTGAGGGCAATTGTCTCCTGGTCACCTAATTCGTTGCGGGTGTTAAATGCCAAACGGACGATCCGGTCATTTTCAACTTGTTCCAAACTATTGAGAATTGAACCATCCAAGTATTTCCGTAACATCATGGTGAAGTTACTTGGCGTTGCAGGATTGGCGTACGGAATGCGGGTGATCTGCAAACGAGCATAGGTTGGATGAGCTGACAGTAGCAAAGGGTAGTTTTGGCTATTGTTGCGAATGGTCAAAACCACTTCGTTAGGATAGGGTTGTGATATTTTAGCAACTCGACCACCAGTTAAGGTTTGTTGCAACTCGGTAACCATTGCATGCGTAAAAGCGCCATCAAAGGACATTTCAAAGCACCTCCTTAATAAAATTGATTGTGTGATAAATGTTAGTCCACTTTTGATCAAGCAAACTACAGAACAGTCTTTATTATTATAGACGTCTCTAATTTACAAGGCAAAATAAAGAATTGAATAATGGTACTTGTAAAGTGCAAGTTTGATATTGTACAATACAATACAGGTTAAGAAAATATTAACGAATGCAGGTACATACATATGAAACAGAGTTTAGAAGCCTTACGAGACAGTGAAAAAATTCATCGAGCACAATTATTAGCATTAACTAAACAATATCAGTTAACCATCGCAGAATGGCAATTGTTGATGAATTTGGCAGACGGTCACACAACGCAAGAACAGTTGTCAGCTGCCACTACGCTTGACACATCTACATTGAGTCGTCAGCTCAAGAGTCTCGGTACTAAGGCCATGATCGACAAAGAAGCAACTGGCCGTGACCACCGGCAGCTCATTTATCACGTCACGGAACAGGGCCAACAGGCATTGACTGATATCAACCAAGGGTACGAACAGCTCACAGCTACGGTATTTGATAAGTGGACAGATGAAGAAAAAAACTTGCTACAGATTTTGTTAAATCGGTTAGAAACGAGCTTATCCCGAACAAATAAAAACGGCGTTAACTAGCGTATAGTTACTGTTTATAAAGAGACCTTTATTATTGAGGCACTATTATTTATGTTCATATAGAAGCGATACCGTCATTTTGTCGATGAGTGGTAGTCGCTTTTTTTGATGTGTGTTAGAATTGAAAAATACATTTTGGAAAAAAGAAGGCTAACGAGAGCTTATGAAGATTGCCGTGGTTACAGACAGTACCTGTTACCTGTCGCAAACTGAAGTTGATGAAAATAATATCCACGTAGTTCCGATTTCGTTTGTTGTGGACGGCAAGACCTTTGACGAGGGTGTCGACATTAGTACGGAAGGATTCTACCAGTTACTGCGTGAATCAAAATCGTTTCCCAGTACGTCGCAACCACCATTAGGTGAGATGATTGATTTATATAACCACTTGGCTGATGAGGGTTATGACACCGTAATTAGCATTCACTTAGCATCTACCATCTCTGGCTTTGTTAATTCGTTGCAAGGCGTCGCTAGTGAAGTTAGTGATCGAATCAAAGTAATTCCGTTTGACTCGCAAATTACGGTTAGGTTGATGGGCTATTTGGTTCTGGAAGCCGCGCACATGGTTAAGAATGGTGCTGATGCTGATGAAATTATTGCTCGGCTGGAAGAAATGCGCGCCACGATGGGTGAATACTTTGTGGTTGACGATTTACAGAACTTGGTGCGTGGCGGCCGGTTGTCCAACGCCTCAGCTTTCATTGGGTCTGTGTTAAAAATCAAACCACTACTGACATTTGATGACGACACACATGAAATTGTCGCTTTCGAAAAAGTGCGTTCCACTAAAAAGGCGTTGGCAAGAGTGGAAACATTGTTTACTGAAGCACAGCAAAAGGTTGACTATCCGCTACGAGGCATCGTCATCCATGGCAACGATCCAGTTGCCGCGCAAACGTGGCGGGACAAACTAGCCAAGCAATTTCCTGAAATGCCGTTTGAGCTAAGTTATTTTGGGCCAGTTATCGGTGCTCATTTAGGTGAAAAAGCGCTTGCCCTAGCTTGGGTTATTGATTACAAACGCGCTTATAAAGATTAACTAAAATTTTGATTGTTAATTTAAAATGCCATTTTCACAACGGTACTGTCTGATGACAGTGCAAACATGAAAATGGCTTTTTATTTTGCAGTTTAATCAGTGAGATGTGTGGACAATAGGTCCACTAAAATAATGATCAGAATGATTACCGCTAGCAACAACGATAATTGCCCGAATTGATCACTTAGAAAAACAAGCGTCACGGCGCCAATACAAAAGCCGGAGAAAATACCGAGTAGTTTTAGCCCTTGATTAACCATTACCCAATCATGTTGCCAGAGGCCACCAAACAAAAAGGCCGCACAAGCACGAATATTGCCCGTCATCATCGTCGAATTAAATGTCACATCGTCAATATTGCGAAAGGATTGCAGTTGAATCCCGGATAAAGCCGAGAGTCCCGACGTAATGACGATATTAGGTAGGAAGTTAAGCGTAGCCGATAGGATAATTAACAGCGTTTCGACAGCAATGGTTATCCGTATCCATTGGCGAAGTGACTGAACTGAAATAGTTTGCTGAACGATCCGGGTAACACCAACAGCCAAGAAGAAAATCAGCAATGGAATCAACCGTTGCCAAACAGCAGTCCAATGTCCGCGAGCGATGTTAATCCCAAGAAGGACCAGGTTACCAGACTGCAGACTCGCAAAAACACCGCCGTGAAACCAAAAAGAATCGGCATCGACCATCCCACCAATAAAGGCAAGCAGAATCGCAGTTCTGACTTTCATGATAAATGTGTGATCGCTAATTACCGTAGCTCTTTGCATAAGAATCACCAACTTTCATAGTTGATTGCATTTCATCAGATTTACATACTATCTTTAATTTTACGACAATTATTTACTGTGTGCTGATAACGACTGTAACTGCGCATTCTTTTTCTTAAACGAATGATGAATGGATTTGAAACATGGCGGCATTCACGAGATAATGGACAAGTAAGTTTATTTGAGAAAGGATGACAAACATGAGTTCAAACATTCCTAGCATCACATTGAGTAATGGCGTTGAAATCCCTCAAATTGGATTAGGCGTCTTTCGTGTCAATGATCCGCAAGTCGTCGTTGACAGTGTTGTTGACGCAGTGAAAGCGGGATACCGTCATATTGATACGGCTAGTTTTTACGGTAACGAGGCCGCTGTCGGCGATGGTGTTCGTCAAAGTGGTGTGCCACGACAAGACTTATTTGTCACGTCCAAAGTTTGGAATAATATCCGCGGCTATCAGGAAACAATTGATCAATTTAACCGGTCACTAAGCCTATTAGGCTTTGACTATTTGGATTTGTATCTGATTCACTGGCCAGCTGCTGGCTATGAAGAAAATTGGCGGGCCATGGAAGACCTGTATCACGCTGGTAAAATTCGGGCGATTGGTGTTTCCAACTTTGAACCACGGCACATTGAACATTTGATGGCATCGGCCACGGTTTCACCGATGATTAACCAAGTTGAAACACATCCATACTTGCAACAAAATGAAGTCCATGAGTACTGTGAAATCAACCATATTGTTCACGAGGCATGGAGTCCATTGGGCGGTGGCAAGAGTGACGTGCTCAGTGATCCGGTGATCGCTGACTTAGCCGCTAAGCATCATAAGAGTGCAGCACAAATTGTTCTCCGCTGGCACGTTCAACGCGGTGAGGTGGTCATCCCCAAGTCCGTTCATCAGCAACGAATCGAGGAGAATGCGGACATCTTTGATTTTTCGTTAACGCCTGAAGAGATGCGCACCATTGCGACGTTAGACCGCAACGGTCGGGTGGGTTCAGATCCTAACGATGAAGCGTTCTTAAAGCGTTCTACGACCTACGACAATCATAAATAAATTAGCTTGCGTTAAGTTACTTCATCGATCACTAACGACGCAGGCAATTAAGGAGTCTGCGAATGGCTAAATCAGCTGGGGTAATTGAATATGATCGCGATTTTGGGAAAGAAACTCATGACGATCAGCGGATGTTTGAATTATTAACTGTTGGTGTTTTTCAGGTGGGGTTAAGTTGGCAAGCAGCTGCTAGCAAGTTGCCAGCTTACCGGCGTAATTTTTATCAAATGGACATTGCTAAGGTTGCTGCCATGGACTTAGAAAATATTGACAACGTTTTAAACGATCCGAATATGATTCGCAATCCCAGAAAAATCCGGGCAGTTATTAAAAATGCTCGGGCCATAATCGGTGTTCAAAAAGAATATGGCAGTTTTGCCAATTACATGTGGAATTTTGTCGACGAAGTACCTCACACTAAGAGTTACGAAACACGCGATGAAGTGGAAACGAGCACACCGTTTGCTGGTAAGGTGGCCAAAGACATGAAGAAACACGGTTTTACGTTCGTTGGACCAACCGTGACTTATATGTTTATGAAAGCTTGCGGCATGATTCAAGATCAGGTGTGGGACAGCTAAAACACACCATACATGTACAAAACAGCACTCCATAATGACGACTATGAGTCGAAACTATGGGGTGCTTTATTTTTAAATAATCGTCCAGATTACTTGGCAGTGCTTTTATAATTTGTTCAAGAATTGTGTCCAAAATATCAATCAGTTCAACATCTCAGTCATGGTTGGATCCTTGACAAAATAGTATCGAAGTTACCTGTTGGAGATGCCTAACCCAAAATAAAAAAAGTTATGACGATAATAATTAATTATGGCTTGGAATCTTAAACTATTGTGGTGATGATTTTCATTTAATCTAATAGAGCCAGGTGCGAAACCTGATAGTATGTTTATTTGATTGCGAGTCGTCGTTTAATTACTAGACATTGTTAAAAATGCGATCTAGTTCGTCATAGTCGCTAAAAATATCGAATTGCTGGTGTGTTACTCGAATCCAACGTGTAATTGCATTTACACGACCGATAAAGAAACATTGATTAAGTGGAGAAATTTCTTTGTGTTGACTGATTATTCTCTCAAAGAAAAAATTAGAAAACTCTTTTACAAACTGTTCGTCGTCTGCTTGTGTTTGTATTAATGGCCGTAAGCTAGATGATTTAATTTCGGCAAGCATCTTAAACGGGTGCCGATAGATGTCATGGGTTTCAATGTGGTCATTAACAGTGACTTGATTGAAATGGTACTCAAGCAGTGCAAATTTATCAACAAAGTGTTTGTAAAAAGTTGAACGGTTGATCAGTGAAGCATCGGCAATTTCATTTACAGTAATTTTGCTGAAGGGTTCTTGCGTCAGTAACTCAGTAAAAGCTCGAAGAATCATTGCTTGTGTTCGTCGCGTACGTAAATCTGGCATGCCTAAATCCTCCAATTGTAGATTGTGTTGCATTAAGCAACACTGTTGATTATTGTCTCCCAAATATTAACACAAAGGTGATATTATGTCTCTATTGTTTGGTTATCATGATAATTGAGAAAGGTAGATTTATACATGACAAAAGTATTTATGACTGGCGCAACGGGTTTTATAGGCACTGCGTTAACCAAAGAACTAATTGAAAAGGGTTATGAAGTTACTGCACTTACTCACTCTGATAATGGTGTTGAAAAGTTGACTAAATGGGGTGCACAAGCATTAAAAGGAAGTTTAGAGGATTATGATTTATTAGCCGATACTGCCTCTAAAGCTGATGCGGTATTGCACCTTGGTATGGGGGCAACAGAACATTTTAAAACCTTTAGTGAAATATGTGAACTGGATGAACGCGACATTCGTGTGATGGGGGAGGCTTTAAAAGGAACACAGAAGCCTTTAATCGTTACACATGGAACTGCCGTGATGTTGCCAGGTCAGTTTTTTACTGAAAATGATGAAGCCGATGCTGGATTTCCACAGCGATCACCACGTAAGTCCGAGGTCGTGGCCCGTGAGCTGTTGAATGAAGGCGTGAATGCCTATGTTGTGCGATTGGCACCCATTGTTCATGGAGATGGAGATTTAAATCATGGCTTTGTATCAAACATGATTGCCGATGCAAAGTCTAAAGGATTTGTTGAAAATTATAATGGCGGGCAAAATCGTTGGACTGCCGTTCATGTTTTGGATGCGGGTCATTTGTTTGTACTTGCTTTGGAATACGCTTTGAGGTCGCATGATGGGTTGCATTTTTTCAATGCCAATGATGAGGAACAACTTAAGATGAAGAATCTTCGGAGCGTGATTGCTGATAAATTACATGTAGCAGTGAAAGATGTTTATGCTGACCCACAGCACCCCGACCAACAAAGCGGCGTAGATCCACAATCAATGTTGTTTGCAGCGCCACAATCAATGTTGTTTGCGATGGACATTCCGGCTTCGAGTAAGTTGACTCGGCAAACGTTAAAGTGGAAACCTACACATGCCCAACTTTTAGATGACATGGATCATTACTTTACTGACTAAGTTAACGCATTTTTTCTAGAATGGAATCTAATAGGAACGATATTTTCGATAAAAACTGGCCTTTTTTTGTCCTTGTGAAATATAAATAATGCTGATATTTAAAAGACACTAGTAACTGTCAATGCTGACGGTTATTAGTGTCTTTTTGTACAATAAATCTGTTAACTCAGCAATTTGAATTTAGAAGCGAAACTCAGACGTAATCTTGAGCAACTGTCTTGTTATGAACCTTGTCGGAGAAGTCCTCAAAGATTAAATCGCCTAAAACGATTCCATTAGCTTTGGCAATATACCATGCCAAGATTTAGAAAGGAATGATGGTCAAGGGAGGCGATTTGAATGGGGCATCAACGGCTGGAAACCTTGACTACAAGAACTTCCGGAAATTTACCTACTTCAAATACTTGATCACTGAAAGCGATGTTGAAGAGCTACATCTGGCATTAGTTGAGACAAATGTGTGTTCTGAGCCCTTAGTAAAGCACTTAAGTTACATGCAGGATCATCTTGAATACGTGGATAATGCCCTGATCTATCGGTATTCTAATGGGCCACTTGAGGGCACTAATAATCGCATTAAAGTCCATAAACGAAATGGGTATGGTTACACTCGATTTAACAACTTTCGTTTACGGATTTTACTCACCAAAACAATTAAAACAAAACACCCAATCATCATTCGATAATTGGGTGTTAAATAGAAAACCAACAACAGTTGACATAGAACCTAAATTGCTAGTCCTGTAATCCTAAGAAACGATAGATTGGCGTTACCCAGTGATTATCGAACCGCGACAAGCGCTTCAGTGATGTTGGCGTATGTGTTATCGGTGGCGTTTTCAAATTTTTTGCCGTTTGCTTAGGTAATTGCAGACTGTTGAAAGAATGCGGCGTTAATCGTACTTTGTAAGCCCGATGCCCGATAACAGCCTGGACTGTTTGCACTTGAGAGGACCGATTTTCAACCAACAGTCGCGTTGAGCCATCGTGTTGCAAAATGGCTGTGTGATCCAATTGACGATTTGTCGTTGAGGCGACACTCACGGTGCCAGGTTGGACATCACGGCTGACTCTTTTGAGAACGTAATAGGCAGGATTAATCACCAATTGCTCTTTCGGTGTGCCGGCGTGTAAAACATTGATTGCAGCGCCACAGGGATTAACGGCTGCGTGAGTCGGACCGCCTTGACCATTGAGGACCAAGTTCCAATCGAGATACCCTTGAACATGGTGTTCAAAATCGTTAATGATGTCGTATCCATAACGGGCTGCTGGCGTCCACTGATTGAGCCAAACGCCTTTTTCTTGTGCAGCTTCCGTGGCAATAATCTGTTGTTGGGGCTGCTGACGATGAAACAGGTCCAGGTTGTTAAAATTATCATCCCAAGCCGGTTGACCACTAAGGTTGCCCAAGCTCATCTGAGCATTTAAACTGGCGGCGTACCAGTGCACACCAACGCTGTCGACGTATTGGTGCACACCTCGATGCGCGTAAAACTCCTGGGTCCATTGATTAAAGCCCATCATGATTGGCTGAGTGGCGTCACTTTTAACGTAGTCCCAAACCATAATTTTTGTTTGTGGATGCCGTGCTTTTAATTTAGGACCTAAGTAGTGGGTGATAAAGGTCGCTGCTGCATCCGGTGTCCACGTCATTGCTTCCCATGGCGAGCTAGCTTGTAATTCATTTTGCAAGGACAACGTTTTAATCGCGACACCGCGGCGTTGTTGCGCGTCAACGTACTTAACTAAGTAGTCAGCATAAGCGGACATAGCAGCACGCTTTAATGCGTTGTTGACGAGAAAGTTTTGACCATCACGGCGGTGACTAACTTTCATCCATTTTGGTGGCGCCCATGGTGCGGCCATAATTTGGACGTTGGGCGCCTGCTTGAGAATCTGCTGTAAGACCGGTGAGACGTGAACATCGTCAGGTTTTAAACTGAATGTCGCTGGCGTGGCTTGTTTAGCATACGTATAGCCAAACGTCGAAAAATCAGTCGATCCAATCGTCAAACGCAAATTTGTGTAACGAGCTCCTTGAGCACCAAAGTAGGCCGTCAGAATTTGACGGCGTGTTTGCGGACGGCTCTTTTGAATGACACTGGCAGCACTGTCTGTTAAGGCGCCACCAACGCCAGTAAATGTTTGGCGACGACGATTAGGGAAGACTTGTACAAAGCCAGTACTATTGGAAACGTGATCAATATGTTTACCCATCACAAGATGCCGTTGATCATGCTGACCAGCTTGATTGGTAGTCGTCATCGTCGTTTGGTATCGTGGATCAGCCTTCGACACCGACATGGCTAATGCAGGCCAAGTGCTGCTGATCACGTTTGTAGCGCCCACGGTTAGCATGGCAATAACGACTAATTTAATTGACGAACCAAGTTTCCGCTTTGCCACGTAGACCGCTCCTTTACCACGATTTCCTTAAGTATAGCATGGTGTTTATTGAAGAGAAGGGTTTTAACTGGTGAGATAGTTTTAAAACAGGTATGGTAAAAGTGGTTGAAATAATGGGAGGGTGTTACAGATGAGAACAGTCACAATCAATCAGCAAGTACTGCCCGCAATTGGCTTAGGAACGTGGCATATTGGCGATTCTGAGGCGACCAGGTCGCGCGAAATTGGTGCGCTATCTGCTGGACTTGATGCCGGTGCTAAAGTGATTGATACCGCGGAAATGTACGGCAATGGCCGCTCTGAACGGCTCGTTGGTGAAGTGTTAAACCAACATCAGCGCGATGATGTTTATCTTGTGTCCAAAGTCCTGCCAGAAAACGCGAGTGCAAAACAGTTACCGCGCAGTCTAGATCGTTCTTTGGAAGCCTTGAATACTGATTACCTTGATTTATACCTGTTACATTGGCGGGGCAATATTCCACTTGCAGAGACGGTTCGTGCAATGGAAGCTGCTAAGAAGGCAGGTAAAATTCGTGCGTGGGGCGTATCAAACTTTGACGTGGATGATATGCAACAATTGCTAAGCGTGCCTGATGGCGACCAGGTTGCTGTTAATGAGGTGCTTATCAACTTACAAAATCGTGGCACCTTATTTGATCTGTTGCCATGGCAAGAGGAACATTATATTCCAACACTTGCTTATTCACCTATTGCACAAGGCGATACACTGGGAGGCAACTTGGCAGACAATGAAACACTGAAAAGCATTGCTGCGGCCCACCATGTGTCGGTGTTTGCTATTATGTTGGCATGGGTTATTCAATTGCCTGATGTGTTGGCAATTCCAGAGTCTGGGACAATCGATCATGCCAGAGAAAATGTTGCTGTGGCGGACCTAGTGCTTAGCGATGAAGAACTGACGCGGATAAATATCGCATTCCCGACGCCAACACATAAAGTTCCGCTAGCTGTGATTTAACAAGCCAATTTTATAAAAGCCGAAAAATTAAAGGAGCTGTTGAAATGCGTCATAAGGTTGTCTTTCATGTGGATCAGCCTGATCACTGGGCTCACACGATGCAAAATGTCGCTAACTTAACCACATACGTCGAATCTGAACCTAAGGAGCAGTTGCAAGTTGCCGTGTTAGTCAACGGCGCTGCCATCACCAAATATTTGGATCAGGATGGTCAAAATGCCGTTCGCCGTTTTCCCGAAGTTGAATTTCATGCCTGTCATAACTCGATGACTACGCATCATGTTACTGCCGATCAATTGCCAGAGGGCGTGATTGTGGTCCCCGTGGGTGTTCTAGATCTCATTAAATTACAAGAGTCCGGGTACGCGTATATCAAACCATAGACGTGGAATGCTGTGCAAAATCGCTGATTTAGCGACTATAAATGTTCACTGAACATTCAAAGGCAGATTATGTGAGGATGAAATCAAATTATGATATATATAAGTCAGATTTCATAAACCTAATCCCTTTGAAGGAGGCGATTAAGATGGCATTTCCACCAAAAGACATTATGGTACCCCTCGATGGTTCCAAAAATGCTGAACGGGCTTTGACAACAGCCATTGCTCTGGCGAAAGAAAGCAAGGCCCGTTTACACCTCGTCCGTGTCATTGATCCAAACATCTATGCCGCTTACGGTGGTGGCGCTAATGCGACCGTATTTAACGAGGATGTTCGACTCGCAACCGAAAATTATTTAGAGGATGTTGCCAAGCGAGTTAAGGAAAGTGGTTTTACAAACTTTTCAACAAAGCTACTGCAAGGCAATATTAAATCTACGCTTGCTCGTAGCTACCCAGAAGAACACAAAATTGATTTAATCATTATTGGGGCTACGGGAATGAACGCCATCAGTCAGGCGGTCATGGGATCAGTTACTGCCTATGTTGTTCGGCATGCGACTGTTAACGTGTTTGTAGTTAAAGATGACGCCTGAATAATGTTGATTAAAACGCTTCTGCCATTACTTCGTTTTGGTCGAAGCGTTTTAATTTGCTCTGAATATTAATTAGTCTGTGTGTCCTGAGTTCGAGTTAGGTTTGCAAAATCAATGACACGACTAAATAATGGCAGAACTTGATTGTGAACCGTGTGACTGATCATAATGAGCGTCAAAGCAGGCATGTTTAATAACAACTTCTCAATATAAATAGCAGTGGCTGGATCGATTGCGGAAGTGCCTTCGTCTAACAGAAGCACTTCTGGTTGACGTAATAAAGCTCTTGCTAATGCTAACCGTTGTCGTTGACCGCCAGATAAGCAATTACCGTCAGTGCCAACTTGTAAATTAAGAAAATGAGCTCCATCTTTTTCTGAAGTTACCAATTTCATTTGTAACAGTTGATGAATCAGCTGTTGATCCGTGAATGTTTGATTTAACCGCAAATTTTCACGAACCGTGCCCTGAATAAGCAATGGTTGTTGATCTAAGTAAAGAACTTTACTTAAGACGTAGTCTGCAGACCTAGCTGATATTTGATGACGTGATAGCATAATCGTCCCTTCAGTCAGCGGCAAGTAACCAGCAATTAGTTTCAAAAGGGTTGACTTACCAGTACCACTTGCGCCAGTTAGCAAGATTTTTTGACCTTGATAAAACGTTTGCGAGACATGATCAAATAGCAGTATCGAGCTTGCTGGATAGTGATATGACACATTATTTAATTGAAGCACGAGTGGTACGTCTTTCTGCGCATTGCCTGGTTTGACGGACGATGCCGTCATGAATGCCTGCTCATCAACATATTTTTGAAAAATTGGCCGTGTGCCGCGAATCAATCCAAGTGTATTGCTTAGGTTGCCCAAACTATTAAAAACATTGCCCGCCAAACTGCCGACCGCGTTGATGGTGCCAATGCTGACAAGATGCTGAACGGCCAATAAACCGGCTAGGCCAATTAAAATTACTTGCGAAAGAATATTACCTAAAAAGCCGATTATACCAATTTGTGTCTGAACGACTGTTCGTTTAACGTTTGCGTATTTCAGTGTCACTGAGGCGGAACGAACTTTAGCAATTAGTAAAGGCAACGATTGAAAAGTATAGAGCAGGTTGAAGGCGTGAAGGGCATCATGTGGGGTACTAACAAATTGCTCATTTTGATGTGTTAAACCAGTGCTCGTAACGCTTAATCGGTGATCCAAAAGGCGCGGCAGTAAAATGATTAATCCTGTCAGCACTGCCGCCGCTGAAGCTAGCAACCAATGAAAATAGGCTAGGGTAACTAAGGCCAAAAGTGCACCAGCAATGTCTTCAATAACAATAAACAAGCTTTCAAAACCTTGCTGATTAATCAGTTGTAGATCATTATTCAGCCAAGATTCATAAGTTGCTGAGTCGCGCCGATTATATATGTTGTATGGCTCGGCCGTTAATACGGTGACAATATCCGTTCTGATGGCAATATCGAGGTTTTGAATAAGATGTTGTTCAAACACTTCAGAGACATATTGAATGAGTGCGACGGTGCACCAAATACATAACAGTATTCCTACCTGTTGAACGAACTGAATTACTTGTCGTTTGATCAATGCATTTAGAATATTTGCATTGATGACCGACGCGTAAACCGTCAATGACTGAGCCAAAGTTAACAAACAAATTGCGAAGATGAATTGTCGCTTGAACTGCATAATGTACTTTTTCATTTGAGTCCCTCCAATGTCTGTCACTAAGTTTAGTAAACAGACGTATGGGCAGCTTTTAGAAAATGTGGCGTATACTGCACATATAGAGGCTTTTAAAAAGAGGGTAACGGAATATGCAAAAAGATAACCAGCCAATCTTGCCAGCCGGTATTGTGATTAAACAGTTGCGACAGGCTAGGGCACTGACCCAAAAAGAAGTTTATCAGGGCATCGTTTCACGTTCTTTTTATAGTCGTTTAGAACACGGCCAGTACGATGTGGATGCAACTCATTTATGGCAGCTACTAGATCGGCTCAGTGTTGGCGCAGCCGAATTTGATTACCTCAGACGTAATCATCAAATCACTTCTGAGGCCAGCTTGCTTAATACAATAAGCGATTTATATGCACAGCATCGCTTTGACGAACTGAAACAATTGTATATAGCAAAACGGAGTTCACGGTTGGAATCTGATCGATTATTGGCCAGTGAAATCTATACATTAGTGCGCGCGTATGGAACAAACATGTTCAAGATGGCGGTTGAACCAAGTTTAATTGCTGTTGAACACTTGGAAGATCTGTCTCAGTGGTCTTTATTCGAACTACAATTAGCCGGCCCAGCGATTTGGACTGTCAATTCATTAAAACGCAAACAGGCATTAGTTGAGCGAGGAGAGGCTTGCTATCATTTTTATGCTGCCATGAATGGTTCATATGCTGCTAATTTAAGAGAGATGCTGTGGCTTAATTACTTGCAGGACTTGCTGACACGACCAACGTATGTAAAGGACGCTAAATTCAGTGATGCCAAGAAAGCTTGGAAGGAAATTGATGCGTTATCTGATTTGTCATCAGACTTTAATTGCCGACTGGAGCGATTAATGAGCCATGTTATTGGTGCACTCTACTTTGCCGATGACCAACAGGACGCTATCAACCAAGCGCATCAGTTGTTAACGACATTTCGAATGCTTAATGGCAAAGATAAGCATCAAATCTCCATCCAGGAAGAAATTATTACGTTTCAACTCAAACGTGCACAAGAATATCATCGCTATCACTGATCTGAATTAACAAGGTGTTTTTACTCGGCTTTAGCCGCTCACTTTGAATTCTTTTTTTGAGATGAAATGTAAAAACTGTTTGACACGAAATGTCAAAGATGTTTTACTTTAAGTGTCAAAGACGTTTGACATTAGATTAATAAACAAAGGAGCTGACGGTCGTGCAGAACGTGATCAATTCAACACGTAAGCAGCAAAAACTCTCTCAGGCCGAATTAGCGACTAAAACAGGGGTAACTCGGCAGACCATCAATGCAATTGAAAACGATAAGTATGATCCATCTTTGGACTTGGCGTTTAAGTTAGCCGATGTGCTTGGACTGAGAGTGGATCAACTATTTTTATGGGGTGATAAACATGATTGAAACGAAACATGCTATTTTACGACATGCGGTACTAGACACAGTCATGATAATGGAATTTATGTATTTTTTCTGGAGCAGGGTGATAATTAAATTTAGTGCTGGCATTATTTTAATGATAAGTTTGTTTGCCTTTGTGTGGGCTCAAAGCTATTTAGAAAAAATTGGAAAGCCGGCATATCAAGCCAGTATCTTTACCAGTAAAAAACACCGTCAACTTATCACTTTGGAAGCAAATGATGAACGAGAGTGGCAGCAATTACTCAAGGCAGATTATTTGAGCACGCGAATTATGTTGATATCTTTAAGTTTGCCATTGGTCACAGCCACGATGTTACCAGAGTTCATTCAAGGTTCAGGTGATTTTGGATCAGGCTTTTTTTCACCACATATAATGGGGTCTATAGTTGTTAGCCTCATCGGATACATATTTTTGGTGAAGGAATGGGGCTATGTGTTCATTTATTTTAAAATAGAAGAAGACAGTCAGCGCTTCTGAAATAGTTGATTGCAATATTGATACCTGGTTTCGTTGGTCATCTTGTTCGACTGATACTGTACGCTACTGTCATAGTCAGCGAAATTAGATTGATACGGCTTAGAAAGCAATTAACAAATAACGGGGAAAAAGCAACGGACCTATTTAGTCTTAAACGACTATCACTCGACAGCATTCCAGCATTCCAATGATGAGCGTGAGTGGCAAAACACTTTACAGGTCATGCGAATAAGCCAAAGAATAACTGGATTTTACATTGCTTTAGTCATAATTTTAAATCATCACAATTTCAATGTTTATGGATGGAGACTCACTGTTAGCAATGTCGTTAAACCAAACTGATTTTTCAGTAACGCGTATGAGTTGACTGGTGTTCACGTATCGTAAACTTGATCGGCAAAGTTAGATAGACTTTAAAAGCATTCAGAAGTATGTATGCAGTAGAGAGTGGACTCAAACTGATTACATTTTGACTGAATACTTTTAATTTCGCTTTCTAGTTTACATAATATATATTATACAAAGTAGTAAAAGAAGCTCTTTAAATAACGTGAACATGCTCTTAAATCTCAATGTCTCGTTTTTTAGACGCATCGTTCGACATCAACTGTTCATGTCTCGTATACTTCATTTAGATTCACGAATACTTTGCTGTATATTGACACACAGTCATCTAATCAATTTCTCGGAGGTTCAATTATGATCGTTAAAAATCGCATCATGCTTTATGTGACTAATGTTGCCGTCTGTGCTAATTTCTGGCACAAATATTTTCACGCTGAAATTGCTGAGACCAATGAGATGTCCGACAAAAGTCAAAACATCGTCTTACGATTCACTTCAGCCCTCGAAATTTCATTATTTACAACATCGTTTATCAAACGGTATTCACCTGAAGTATCACTTACAACGCCGTCATTAATGCTGTTCATTGATGAATTTGAACAGCTTCATAAAAGATTACCGAATACTGGCCACATTATCGTGAATAACGGTGTGCGAACATTTAATTTTGCTGACCCCGAAGGCCATTTTTTTGTGATTGCTGAGCAGTTGAATCAGTAATAACGCTTGAATTACTGCAATACGTTTTAATATATCCGGTTGTATAATACAACTAGTTGAAACTTCTCTACCCAATTCAATTCACTATAGTTCACAATTTAATGTTGCTGCCGGTATTGTCTAGGCGTTTGACCACACAACCGTTTAAACCACTTTGTGAAGTAACTGGCATCTTCAAAGTTCATCATTGCCGCTATTTCAGTAATGCTGGCCGAAGTGGTTGTCAGTTGTTCTTGAGCAAACGTTAGCCTGAACTGATTTTGATAATTCATAAATGTTCGACCTGTTTCACTGCGAAAACGACTTGCTAAATACTTGGCAGATTTGTGTTGTTGTGCCGCTAAAGTGGTCAGCTGAATACCGGTATCCCGGTGAGCATAAATTTCAGCCGTGAGTGCATTGATGTCTTTCGAATAATGGCGTTGGTTTGCTAAACGAACCTCTTTAGCGAAACGAGTCATTTGGGTCATTAAAACCCCAACAACATCGTTCGTTCTCGTCTGAGCCTCAATCATCTGAATCGTTTGATCGCTAATGGCATACGCGCTGTCTGCATATAAGCCACCCTGAATGGCTGACCTAGTTGCTAACGTGGTGGCTGCGATGGCTAAGTCTTTTTCATTGCGAAGTTGATTACCTGGAACGACTAGGCCTGGCTTGCCACTGTTGGAGAATCGTTGGAATGCAACGATGACCTGATCATCCTGCCCTGCCCTAATGGTGTTATAAAGGGCAGTTTCGGCCTGATAGGAGGCGCGGTCCAATTGTGAGGAAGATACATCTTTAGCTATGGCGTCGACCTTGGGTTGTGGCAAACGAAGTTCACTAGTCAGCTGATGGATTAATGTGTTGACCGTTTTTTGATCAAACAACGCAGTCAGCAGTAATTCTACGCTAGCGATTAATTGCGTCTGGCTGATAACTGTCGGTAGTAGACCATTATAAGTTCTGGAAAAATAATCAAATTGTTCAGCCAATGAGGGTGACTGGTTCATTTCTTCTCCAGTCGCCCTTTTTAGTTTACGCCCTTCGTTTGTTGAATTGATAAACGGACCGATGAGGATACCATTGTCCTTGTGTCGTTGACACCACAGGTATTGCTCGCCATGGTCGCCAGCAAAATAGATTAGTTGTGTTTGATCATCAATGATGCGATTAAACGTTTCAAATTGATTCTTTCGCAGTTCGTGCCAACGCCCGTTTCCCGCACTTATCCAGCGGTTTTTACAGGCAATTTTGCTGACAGCAAGGTGCGTTAAGACATAAAAATTGACTAACACTTGTGTTGTTTGTTTTTGATTCATGTGCATTTCCTTCTAATTCACATTGTTTGTTTATTATTCTTAAATACCATCTAAACCAATTATAAAAATAATGTTCCAACAGTGCTTTTTTCAAGGGTATTTTACCAGTTTTTACGGCAATAGTTGATAAAATGAGCTTAAATGTAAGCGTTAACATTTTAGACCATTTGGGTACATGCTTACAGAAGTGTTTAGTGTTGTTGTCATTATACTAAAGGAGTTGGTCATCATGGTTCGTTCACCAAAAAGCTGGCTGTTTAAGGTTGCAATCCTGTCAATTTCACTTGTGTTAGTGGCTGCCAATGCAGTTGCTGGCGTTATCCCATTGATGGAGGCTAGTTTACCACACGTTAGTCACGCTGCTGTTGAAGGACTCATCACTGCGCCAAGCATTACCGTTTTAATATTTGTCATTTTTAGTTCGGCAATTAGTGATCATATTGGAATGAAAAATACTGTGCTTTTAGGTCTACTAATTACCGGTGTTTCTGGAATTATTCCAATGTTTACCAGCAGCTACTGGGTCATTTTAGCGGCTAGACTGGGATTTGGTGCAGGTTTAGGACTGTTCAATTCTATTGCCTATAGTATTTTTAGCATTTATTATGAGGGCGATGAGCGCGCAACCCTACTTGGATTTCAAGGTGCAGTAACGGCGGTTGGCAGTATCTTGTTTTTCCTAGTCGTTGCTCAGCTAACGCCAATGGGTTGGCATGCTACCTTTATCGTTTACGGAATTTCGTTCTTGATTTTAGCGCTGTTCGCTTTAGTGGTGCCAAGTGATCGGCATCAGCAAGGCGATGAAGACCAACCAAAGCAATCTATTAATCGGGCCGTTATCGGATACTCATTGTTATGGTTTCTAATCATGATGTTGTTCACGTTGGTTACACTTAAGGCATCAACTTTAATTATTGCTGGCGGATACGGAACAGCTGCTCAAGGTAGCCTTATTTTAGCCATTGTCGGCGGTGGTCAGATGCTTGGTGGTTTGGTGTATGGATCAGTGTACAAACGGATTGCAACGTCAGTCTTGCCCGGAAGCGCATTACTGACTGGAATTTTAATTGTCGGTTTGGCGCTATCCAGAACGCTGTGGTTAACGTTTGTCATTGCTGCCCTTTTAGGTATTACTTCTGCTTTTGTTGGCCCCTATCTATTTGGCCGGGTAGCCGATGTTGCACCGGCTAATTCGGCTACACTGGCATCGTCCATAATGTTAATTGGCATTAACATCGCGTCATTCATTGCACCTTATTTCTGGGGTCTGGTTGCCAATCTGTTCCATAACACAACACCCAGCTTTAACCTCACTATTTCTGGCATTGCGTTTCTCATTATCGGTGTCATCGTCGTGGTTGGCCGTTTAATTCATCATCCGAAGAAAACGCAATCAGACGTTCAGTAATATACCTTGTCTAATTAAACACATTTTTTGGAGGCGTCAAATTATGGATAAAAAGGTTTCGGCAGTGCTTGATCAACTCACACTCGAACAAAAGGCCGCGCTGGTGAGCGGAAAAAAATGTGGTTTACTGCCGCCGTAGACGCGGCTAACATCAGCGCCATCATGATGACTGATGGCCCAGCTGGTTTGCGTAAACAAATACCCAAGGAAGGCGAAACGCTTAGTGTTAACGCGAGCGTCAAGGCAATTTCCTATCCTTCGGCAGCACTTGTCGCTAGCACTTTTGATCGCTCGCTGGCACGTGATTTAGGTCAACATTTAGGTGAAGAAGCTCAAGCTGAAAACATTAGTTTACTTTTGGGACCAGGTGTAAACATCAAACGTTCGCCACTCGGGGGCCGTAATTTTGAGTATTATTCAGAGGACCCACTCGTAGCCGGTGAAATTGGTACCGCCTATATCAATGGTTTGCATGATAAGGGTGTTGGCGCTACCGTTAAACATTTTGCGGCCAATAATCGTGAAAACCACCGTTTCACCAATTCTTCTGATATGGATGAGCGCACACTTCGAGAAATTTATTTAGCGCCGTTTGAACGCATCATCAAGCAAGCACACCCCGAAGCTGTAATGGCGTCATATAACAAAATTAATGGTGTCCTCAATGTCCAAAACGAGCGGTTGTTAACCGATATTTTACGTCAGGAATGGGGATTTACCGGTGTCGTCATGTCAGATTGGATGGCTGTAGCTGATCACGTTGCTTCCCTCCAAGCTGGTTTGGACCTTGAAATGCCTGGTAAAGGTGATGGCTCAACTAGTGAAATCGTCGACGCTGTTAAAGCTGGCACGATTACAGATGAACAACTAGATCTTTCAGCCGGTCGAGTGTTAGCCATGGTCGTTAGTTTGTTAGATAAAAAGTCTGCTCAGGTTCCGTATGATCGTGCGGAACACCATGAATTTGCTAGAAAGCTTGCTGATGGCGGCATTGTGTTATTGCAGAACAAGGACCATGTATTGCCACTAAAGTCAGGCAAATCGGTTGCCTTTGTGGGCGCAATGGCAGATCTACCGCGGTATCAGGGTTCAGGCAGCTCACATGTCACACCAGACCATGTTGTGTCAGCTCTAGAAGCAGCGAAGCAAGCAGACCTAGACGTTCAGTTTGCCTCTGGCTACGATTTATCAAAAACGGCGATTGATGAATATCTTGAAAAGCAAGCAATTGAGTTGGCGCAACATGCTGATCAAGTTGTTGTCTTTGTAGGCTATCGTGACGATGACGAATCAGAGGGCTTCGATAAAACGAACCTATCACTGCCAGAAAATCAAACGCATTTAATTCAATCGTTGGCACAACATGTTGCTCATATTAGTGTTGTTCTCGCAAATGGCTCAGTAGTCGAAATGCCTTGGCGAGATCAGGTTGATGCGATCGTCGAAACTTACTTGGCTGGTGAAGCCGTTGGTGAAGCAACAATTGATATCCTCACCGGTCACGTTAATCCAAGTGGCAAACTAGCGGAAACCTTTCCAATTAAACTGGCTGATACACCAAGCTATGGGACATTTGACCAGAGTAACGAGCATGAGCGTTACCACGAAGGCATTTTCGTTGGCTATCGCTATTATGATCTGCATCATCAAGCTGTTGCCTTTCCATTTGGCTTTGGCCTCAGTTACACCACGTTTGAATTGAGTGATTTAGTTATTGGTGACTGGCAGGAAGATAATCTGAAAGTTACCGTGACCGTTAAAAATACTGGATCAGTTGACGGTTCTGCAGTACCACAATTGTATATTAGTAACCTCGTCAGTCCGGTTGAAAAACCAGTTCGTGAACTACGTCAATTTGACAAAGTTGCTATTTCTGCTGGTAAATCTAAAACGGTTACCTTCACCTTGCATACTCGCGATTTCAGTTGGTACGATGCTGACAGCATGACTTGGCAGGCCGACAATGGTCTGTATGAAATTGCGGTTGGATCATCCTCACGTGATTTACCGCTAATCAAACAGTTAACCATCAAACACTTCGCTAGTCGGCCGCTTGTTGTCAATATGGATACGTACCTTAACGTTCTCTTGGCAAACGACACAACAAAATCTGTGTTAATGCAAATGTTTGGCGAACAGTTGGCCCAATTTACTAACCAGGACGATGCTAGTGCTGCCGACCAGCAGATGTTGTTTAATACGCCATTGCGGGCGCTCGTTGCTGGTGGCTTCCCCGTCGCCGCTGTTCAAGCCTTCATTGATCAAAGCAATGCGGCTTTGAAAAAATAATTCTTCAGTTGCACTCAATAAGATCAAATAAAAACGCATCCAACTGATTTACTGTTGTTTAGGTCAAGTAAATCAGCTGGATGCGTTTTCTGTCCAATTTTGATTGTTCACAGCCACTTATTTTTCTTGGCAATATTAATTGCGTCTAATCGATTATGTGCGCCCATCTTGCTTAGAACGGCTGACATATAATTACGAACGGTTCCTGGTGACAAGGACACAATTCTGGCGATTTCAACCGTCGAAGCACCGTCTCGAGCAGCACTAAGCACTTCCAATTCTCGTTTAGTCAGCGGATTCTGCGAAGCATTGTACATTCCGTGAACCAACTCTGGCGCATAAATGATTTGACCAGCCATGATTTTGTGAATGCTTTCAACTAAATCATCACTTGGGCTGTCTTTAAGTAAATAACCGGCCACGTCAGCTGCCAATGCACGCTTAAAATAAGCTGGCTGGGCAAACGTTGTTAAAATGAGCGATTTAGTGGCACTTTGATCATTCCTTAACTGATCTGCCACGTCTAAACCACTAAGTTTAGGCATTTCGATGTCAAGAATCGCGATATCAGGGTGTTTGAGGCGAATTTCATTTAGCGCAGTTTGACCATCCGTCGCTGAACCGACCACTGTTATGTCAGGTTCAAGATTTAAGATGGTAGTTAGCGCTGTATTCAACATACCTTGATCTTCTGCCAGATATAGATGAATCATGATTGAAGCTCCTCTTCCTTATTTGTCTTAGGTTTGGGACAGGAAATGGTCAAGGTTGTCCCTTCAGATGAAGAAGCAACATCCAGGGTTCCGTTAATAGTTTCCATTCGTTTGATCATACCGCTTATACCTGAACTGTTTTCACGTGGTTTGTGAATGCCTTTTCCGTTATCACGAATTGAAATTGTTAACAAATTTCCTTGCTGTCCAAACGTCAGCCAGCAATGATCAGCATGCGCGTGACGAATAATATTTGTGATTGCTTCTTGAATAACAGCACCTAACGTAATTTGTAATTGACGCGGCCAAGTATTACTAATTGATTCGTTAATAGTCAAAAGTGTAACATTGGCATCTTGCAAGTTGCGATTTTGATTAATAATGACTTCAGCAATGTTCAACTGTCGCAAATCGTTGACGATTGAACGAACAAGTTGCAAGTTATCTCGTGAGGCATTTTCAACGTCATTAAGCTGTTCATCAACCTTTTCAGGCGCGACCTTGAGTAATTTTCTTGCCAATTCTGTCTTAATGGTGATCATTGAAAATGACTGCCCTAAAGTATCATGTAAATCTTGAGCAATTCGATTTCGTTCATTCTGTCGAATAACGTTTTCCAAACGTTCATTAGTTTGCTGGATAGCACGCGATTTGTCAGCAGTTCTCATCACTGATATTGCTGCAATTGGTGAACCATAGGCAAATGCTAGCAAGACAAGTAAATCAAGCCGATCAGTGAGTTGAAAATGCGGCGTCACCGCGACGAGTTTCATAACTGCAGCAATCACCGAAGCCGTGAAAGTGCCATAATAAGCCGTTAAATAGCGCCAACGAACTCGTTTCGTGAACGGTAAGGAACCAACTACCCACGCAATGAAAATAAATAACGCCATGTAGTTTTCCACTAACATCATATACACGCACACAATTAATTGGCCGGCGATTGACCATGGCAGTAATTTAGTGATTTCGTAGCTGTTTCGATAACACAAAAAGAAAATTGCTAGAAAAAATAACGTAAGCACCCGCCGAATGCCGGTCTCTGCGAAACCAATTGCAATTGGATAGCTTAGAAAAATCAACCAAAAATAAGGGTAAAACCCAAATCTAGATGGAAACAAAATATAACACCGTAAAAAGGTCATGCTTGAATACTCCTGTCGTTTTTGACCCTCGATAACATCCATATGATGATCAGTAACGCCGCGGTCCACCCTGCCAAAATGACGATAAAGGACCAATTAAAGTGCATTTGTTTAGTGACCACATTCAACAAAGAATTAACTGCATATGTGGGCATGAGCTTACCAATTTGTTGCATCCAATGTGGCAATAGACCGATAGGCCACCACAGACCGCTGATAATTGCCATTGGAAAGACAACCAGATTGCATAAACTATTGACCGATGACGGTCTTCCTGATTTAGCAACAAGAACGCCAATCAGCATTAATGGTAACCCACCTAGCGCCGATAATCCGACTATTAAAAGTAGTGAACTTAGTGTCAAATGAACACCATTAATAATAGTCGCGATGGTAAGAATTACAGATGCCGATAGAATGTTCATCACTGTCATCGTCAGCATCAGTCCTACATAATAATATAGTTGTTTTGCTGGTGTAATGGCCAATAAAGTTGGCATGTTTTCTTGGCGATCTTCCGCTAAAAAAGCTGAAACTGAAAAAATCATACTAATGAGAACACTGTAGGCAATCATGCTACCCATATAATTTAAGTTAAATTGCTGTTTTTCAGTCGCACTTCCCTGAACAAGAATTTTGGTAAATAAAATATAAAAAAACGCTGGCATTGCGAGATTAAAAAGAAAAAATCTGGGATTACGAAGCAGTTCTCGTTTGATTGCGTACTTAGTTTGCGTGTGTAGCTGATTCATGATTGCGTCCTCCAGTTTGTGTCACATCAGTAAAAATTTCGTTTAACGAATTAGGCATTAACGATAAACGATGGATTTTATCGAGAAAAGGTTGGCTTTCGAGTAACCAGAGATCCCCATCGCTCAATTTTAAAGTGATTTTATCGCCGTGTTTTTTAGCCTCAAGAACCAATGGGGATGTCTTAAAGTAATTAACAGCTAATTCCGATTCAAATGTGGCTGTTGCCCCACTATATAAAGACGTCAGTGCATCTAATGAACCGTCAAACTTAATTTTACCGTGTTGTAGAATTAATAGTCGCTCTGCAACAGCTTCGATTTCTTCCAAATAATGACTAGTAACGAAAATTGTCTTTCCTTGATGCCTGAGTTGCTCAATGCTCTGCCAAAATTGTGTCCTTGCAATACTATCCAATCCAACGGTTGGCTCGTCGAGGAAGATGACACGTGGATTACCGGCCAGTGCAATACCAAATGCTAATTGCCGCCGCTGACCACCGGACAAAGCACTCATGTTATGGTGTCTGAACTCACTTAACCCGGTTATTGTGAACAATTTTTCCAATGATAATGGATGCGTATAAAAGCTTCGAACAAGCTGAAAACTTTCATCAACATGTAAATTTTTAATGCTTACATTTTCCTGAAGCATGGCCCCAATCTGATTACGGCAGACGGTGGTTCCTGGATTCGTGCCAAAAACCTTAATCTGACCGGTATCAGGCTTTTGAAGTCCCAAAATTAGGTTAATTAAGGTTGTTTTACCTGCACCATTTTCTCCGACCAAACCAATGATTTCGCCTTCATCAACGCTTAAATTAACGTTACTAATTGCTGATAATTGTTTGAACTTTTTTGAAACATTCTTTAGTTCAATTATTGACGACATATTGCTCACCATCTCTTTTATTTGATGAGCTTAGTTTAGTTACTTCTCAAGTCGAAAAATAGAAGTACATGTCACAACATTATATGACAAATGTCACTTCAACTGATGGAACTACAAATAGCACCCCACCAATTAGTTAAACTAATCGATGCGATGCTAACTGTTGTTTTAAAATAACGCCTATCTACAGTTTATAAACGGTCAAACGTCTCATTGCGCCGTGAACTTTATTTGCGGCCAAACAAGCGAGCCCAAAAGCCACGCGTTTTCTTTTCAGCTTCCTTGGCTGCATTATTAGCCACTCGTGAACCAGTCGTCATGTGTCGTAATCCGTGACGAACGCCAGCCGCCTGTGAGGTGGCGGATGTATTTTCACGGGCTGATTGACTCTGCATGTGAATCGTTAAATTATCTGCACTACCCTGTGGTCGTAAAATCTCGGGCAGAACCTGTAACGTTGGGTGCACCGTAGCCGTGGAACCATTGACTTCAAAACTGAGCGTAACATTGTATGTCCCCGGCAATTTGTGATTGGCTGTTGGATCGTCATAACTCATAGCCGTCCAACGAGACCGATCACGATTATATTGATCCTTCGCATCTGCCACGTAACGAGCGGGAATTGGGTCGCCATCACCAGCAACAATAATCTGATTATGAGCAGATAGTGAAAAGATATTTTCGTAGGCCGTTACAAACACATTTTTACCATGATCCGTGTAACGAACAGTAACCGGATACCGGCCAGCTTTCTGCCAGTTGACCTTCGACATGTCCACAATCGCCTTTTCAATATCAATGGCATTACCATCTGCATCATAAAGATGTTGAACGAAACGGTCAGGATTAGTACGGGGACCGTTCACATAAGTCGTTTGGTTGGCCGTGTTGACGTTGACCATATTTTCCAAAATATGGAGGACCTGATGCGCACCCGCGGTGACACCATTAACGGTATATGTCAGCATTAACCCGTAACTATTGTCTGCCATAATGTTAGGCTCACCATCGTCAAACTTAATTTTGACATTCTGGGTCGCGTTAGCCATGTGACCTGGATCCACTAGTCGTTTTATAAAAGCAGTTTTGTCAGGTATTGGCTCACCGGCATGAATAGTAATGTCGCGGCCATCCAACGCAAAAATATGTAAATGTGCAGTTGCAGATACCGTTTTTCCAGGATTGGTATACTGCAAATTAATCCGGTAATCGGCCGGTTGGTCCCAGTCGACGTTGGTGAGGTCAACTTGAACTTTTGCTGGATCAACGGCCTGACCTGTAGCGTCATAGACAGCCTTAACAAAACTTGTCTTACCGTAGTGAGGTCCACCAACATAGGTCGTTTGGTCTTGCGCAATGACAGTGGCCTGATTGGTAATCACACGTAACTGATTTTGTGCCTGTGAATCCTTTTGTTCAGTTGTTTTTCGATGTGGTTCAATCATGGGGCTCACTCCTAAACATTTATCGCAAATTAGAATCATTAAGATTTTCTAAAACTATTGTACTCAATAAAAACCGCCTTGAACAGCCCTATTAAAGCATTTATGTTTCTTTATCACAAAATTCACTAAAGGATTACTGAATAAACTGACGTTAAGAAGTTAAAAAGCTGCTAAACACCCTTAACTTTAATTTTCGTTCGTCCACTCATCTTCTAGCATTGCGTACTGAACAAGACTACAAAAATGCCCATTGATGATTTCCTGATCACGCATCGTTCCCTCTTGATGAAGACCTAATCGCTCAGCAACGGCTTGACTAGCCTTGTTATTCACGTCGGCAGTTAAGATGATTTTATGTAAGTTGAATTCATCAAACCCAATTGTCAGTAAGCGTTCCACAGATCGCGTCATAATGCCTTGTCCTTGATACTGAGAACTTAGCCAGTAGCCAATCGACGCGTGACGGTTAACATTATCAATTTCATGCAGATCCAAACTGCCGATTGGCTTGCCATCCATGACGATTGTCAATGGCAACATTTGGTTGTCAGCAAAACGACTGCGGGCATACTGAATAAAGTTTTGTTCATCCTCAATGGATTGCATTTTATCTGCCCAAGGCATCCATTTTCTAAGTTCCTGGCGGTCTTCCGCAATATAGCTGATTAAATCTTCGGCATCTTCAGTGTTTAATAATTTTAAGGCTAAGTGAGCATCGATTTGATGTGTAAACATGTTTATCCCCTTAGTAAAAACATTTTATGCCTTTCAATTTACCATAAAAGTGCCCGTCAAATTAGCTTTTCTGATCATTTTAAATCGTTTTTAGAGAAAATCATTTAGCAAACGTACTTGACAAGATTATCTCTAATTCTGTATCGTAGCTACCAGTTAAAAAAGACAGTTTAAGTGAAAGGAAGTTCGTCATGAACCGTTGCGCACAACAACTCAATACTTGGCAAAGCTGGTAATCAGGTTGCGTAACCGCCGTTAACACGGATGCAATCTGAGTGTGATACTCAAATTGTATCTGTGCCGGCTTATTCGTTGATGTACTTTTGACATCAAGTCTGCATGGGTATCAAACCGCGGACTTGGTGTTTTTTGACCAAAGACAGTCCGCGTGGGCTGTCTTTTTTACTTGGTCAATTAAAACTTTCATAGGGGAAGACATTCATGAAACGCTTTACAAAATTTGCATTAATTGTCAGTTCATTATTAACGGCCACGAGTTTAGCCGCCTGCCATCGTAATACCACGAGTAAGAAAACCATAATAGTCGTTTCACCCACTGAAATGATTACTTTGGATCCATCAAAGGCCACGGACAGCACTTCTCACACCGCATTGGCCAACACGATGACTGGCCTTTACAAAACGACCAACAGCACACCAGCGCAGGCACTTGCGACACACACAACCGTTTCGAAAAACGGTCTTCAATGGAACTTCACACTCCGGCACAATACGCATTGGTCAAATGGTGATGTTGTAACGGCAAAGGATTTCGTGCAGGCATGGCAGCGAACCAATGATCCAAAAACGGCTTCCCAGTATGCTTACCTGTTTTCTGGCGTGCACAATGCTGATAAGATTCAAAAAGGTTTGGCCCCAGTTCAAAGCTTAGGCATTCACGCAACATCACGCTACCACTTGTTGGTTACTCTTGATAAACCGATTCCTTATTTCAAACAACTATTAACAATGCCACAGTTTCTCCCTCAAGATCATCGAGTTGTTACAAAATATGGTAAGCAATACGGCCTAACTGCGCAACATCAAGTTTACAACGGCGCTTTTAAAGTAACTGGCTGGCACGGTACCAATAATACGTGGACGCTTAAACGCAATGGTGCGTACTGGGATAAACGTACTGTGCATTTAAACAGTATCCACTTTACGGTTGTCAAAGACCCAAGCACGGCATTGAACCTGTATAAGACAGGCAAAGCCGACCTTGTCAGACTGTCTGGCACACAAGTCGCTAATGAAAAGCAGGCAGCCGATTATAAATATCGTAGTGGCGCGGCCTCGGGCTTTGTTGGACTTAATCAAACAAAAAAGTCACCACTTCAAAATCAATCTGTGCGCCAAGCCTTGTCGAATGCGATTAACCGTCAACAACTAACGCGGAATACGTTGCAAGACGGTTCTACCCCTGCAACTGGGTTTACACCAGCAAAATTGGTTACTAATCCATCAACTCATAAGGACTTCGCGAGCGAAGCAGCAGTACCCGCAGTGACTAAGTATGATATGGCACATGCAAAACAACTCATGGCAACTGGTCTCAAAGAAAGTGGCAAACAGAACCTGAACATTACGCTATTAGCGAATGATCAAAACAACGGCAAGCAGCTGGCAGAATATCTTCAATCTCAATGGCAAAAACTCCCTCACGTAACGGTTAATGTCCAAACAGTTCCCTTAAAGGCGCAGTTAAGTGACATTACTTCGGGGAATTATGACGCCACGATTTTAACTTGGAATGGTGACTTTAACGACCCAACAACTTTCTTATCGCTTTTTCAAAGTCAAAATAAACAAATTAACGCAAAATGGACGAGTACAGCATTTGATCACGACATGGATTTAGCTGCTGGTCAAGACGCCTTAAACAGTAACGCCCGTTATCAAGACCTCTTAAATGCCCAGCGCACGCTGACCAAAGATGTTGGTATTGTGCCGCTTTTCTGGGGCTCATCAGTTGGCGGTACGCTTCAACGTAGCAATATTCGCGATTTGGTTTACAGTAGTGCCGGGGTTAACTACAATTATCAAAATGTTGAACTTAAGTAAGCACACTAAAACTAGGTGTAGCATTAACTTATGTAGAATTGACGACGTGAATGACCTTACATTCCCGAAATTTTAAAACGCATCTTAATACAAAGGCATCCTGTTCCCAGAAATCTAGGAACAGGATGCCTTTGCATTTCATGTTGATTCTTAATAAGACTTTTATGGACCCGAACAGATTCGAACTGTCGACCTCCTACATGCGAAGCAGGCGCTCTCCCAACTGAGCTACGGGCCCAAAATAACAGCCATCTCTGCTGTTATTTCACTGTCAAGCATAGCACAACTTAGTAACACCGCAATCTACCAGTCTACTTTTTTTCAGCAGGTTGGTCTGTTGACTGTGTCGCGGCCAATTGTGCATTGGCTGCTTTTTGTTTAGCGATCGTTACACGTCGGTAAATAGCCAAAAAAGCAAAGTCAAAAATCAACATGATAACCACGCCTAAGATAAATGAACCGTCAAATGGTACTGGCAGTAGCCAGCCAATAATTCCGCCAACAAGAACGCCTAAAGTAAGCATTACCACCGCAATATTTGTCGGCATTGCCGGATTTATTGGTTTAGGTCTGTTTTTCATTTCACTGCCTCCAAAAGATTTTATAAACGTCATTTAGTGTAGCGATTTTCATAGAGTGTTGCAAGCGTTGAAACACGTTCATAAATAAGGCTCAAGATTTGCTTGAAAAGGTTTGTCGAATAGCAGTTGCGGCGGCTTTTATATTTGTGGCTCTCGTTAATAAACTGATTACCGCAGCACCTGCCGCACCGGTGCCCTTAATCTCATTAAGGTTAGTCAGACTAATGCCACCAATCGCGACAATGGGCTTCACCGATGCACTAACGAGTTTTGTCAGCCCGTCGGTGCCAACAGCTGGATCTGCATCAGCTTTGGAAATGGTTGGAAAAATTGGTCCACTACCAATGTAGTCAACGTCAGTGAGCATATTAGCCTTGCGAATCTGGGCAAGTGTGTGACATGAGTAACCAATAATCATGTTTGGTACTTCGTCTATAACCTTTGCAATTGCTTCATCTGATTGTCCAACATGGACACCATCAGCATCTAGATGTCTCGCTAGTTCAACGTCGTCATCAACAATAAACGGAATCTTAGCTTGTTTGCATAATTCTCTTAATATGCTGCCCAATTTTAGTTTGGCATCACCAGAAAGTGCGTGGGGACCCTTCTCACGATATTGAAAGGCCGTGATACCACCGGCAATGGCCGTCTCTAAAACTTCTGGCAGTTGGCGGCCATCAACCATGTCCTGAGAACCCGCAACAAAATAAGCTGCTAATTGTTCTTTCTGAAATTTCATCGCTCGATTATTCCTCCGATACCACAGCCCAGTGATTAAGCGGACCATGGCCGTGGCCCACTTTGATGCCTTGTGCAATCGTGGCACTAACATAGGCTTTACCCGTCCGAATGGCCGTTTCAATGTCGCTACCCTTGGCTAATTCTGCAGTGATGCAAGCAGATAGCGTGTCGCCGGTACCGTGTGTATTGTGTGTATCAAAGCGCGGACTTCTCAGCCAAAACGACCGTCCGTTTTCAAGCAGAACAAAATCACTGGCCGTTGTCGGATCCGCCTCGTGACCGCCTTTGACCATCACGTTTTTGGCCCCCATCGCCTGCAATTGTTGTCCGGCATGCTGCATGTCAGCATCATTTTCAATGGTTAATCCTGTTAGTGCCTCAGCTTCAGGAAGGTTCGGCGTCACAATGGTGGCTAACGGAATTAGTTCTTTCTTAACGGTATCAATAGCGTCTTCGGCCAATAATGGTGCACCACCTTTAGCAATCATCACTGGATCAACCGTGAGTGGACCAAAGTCATAACGGGTAAGATTTTCAACAACATTATGGACACGAATAGAGTCAGCGAGCATGCCAGTCTTGCAAGCCTTGATGGCCAAATCAGCATCTAACGAAGCAAACTGTTCGTCAATAATTTTGGTTGGCAAAGCCATGAAGTCCTGCACACCCAAGGTATTTTGGGCTGTAATAGCCACCAAAACCGTTGTTGCAAAAACGTGTCGTTCTTGAATTGTTTTTAAATCGGCCTGCATGCCTGCCCCACCGCCAGAATCAGAACCTGCAATGGAAAGAGCCTGTGGAAATTGTGATGTCATCTGTTCTGTCATTATTCATCTACGACCTTATCTTTAAGATATGACGATAGCGTTTCCGCTGTCACTTGACTAAAACTATCCATCAGGGCGATGCCAAACGAACCAGGCTGTCTAAGCGTTAGTTTGGCTTGGTTAACTGCCCACTGACCGGTCGCACCAAAGATGGCGGTACCAGTCACTGCGGCTGTCATCGCATTGGACTCCACCGCTAAGTAAGCAGCTAAGACGCTGCTGAGCATATCACCGGAACCAACGTGTGTCGCAAACAATGGCGTTCCGACATGAAGACTGACTGTCTGCTGGCCATCGCTGATCCAATCAATGGCTCCGGTCATCACAGCAACACAATGATAATGCAGCGCCACGGCCTGAACAATGCGTTTAGGATCAGCCACAGCACCGGTAGCGTCAATTCCCTTACTGTTAGATAGATCGCCTGACAAAGCCGCCATCTCTCCCGCGTTGGCTCGAATGACTGTTGGCTGGGCAGTGGCTATTAGTCGATCAAACTGCTGGCGGCGGCTTGGTAAGCCAACTGCTACTGGATCGATCACAACAGGCCGTTGATGCTGATTAGCCAAGCTACCAACAGTCACCATTTGGTCAATTTGATCAGGCGTCCAAGTGCCTAAATTTAACGCAATTGCGCCAGCAATCCCAACCAGGTCGCCAGCCTCTTCCTTAGCTTTTGACATAATGGGAGACGCACCGATAGCGTTAACGGCGTTTGCCACTTCCGCAATCGTGACACTGTTAGCAATAGTGAAGACAGCAGGATTAGTTTCCCGGATGGTTTCCAATAAAGACAGGTTCATTGTGATCCTCCAATTCGATGATGGTGCCCAACAGTGACTAAAATTAATGATGCTAATCAGAAACTCAATAAATACACAGCGTCATAAAGCGGCGACAAAAAAGACACTGAACCCATAGGAAAAAGGTTCAGTGCCTAAAAACAATCACACACTGGCCACTTTCCTTCGCAAGTCTCAACTTACAGGTTCGAAGGGTCCGATATCCATCGTCTCAGTTCAGCAGTTGCCGAACACCCCTAGTGGAATAGTTTACATGTCATTATTTTAGCATACTCGGCATTCTAATTAGAAGTCAGATTACGTTTAATAACATTAGTCCGTTGTTTTCGATGTCTTTGTGGCTGTCTTCCATTTCTTATCGATAAAGGCTTCGCGGCCACCACTTTCCTGCATTGCATAACGTAACGGATTCTTTTTATAGAAATCCTGATGGTAATCTTCCGCCGGATAAAATGGTTTGGCATCCTCAATTTGCGTCACAATTGGGGCATCAAAACGACCGGACTCAGCTAACGCCTTTTTGGAAGCCTCTGCAATTTGGCGTTGTGTCTCATCTTTGACAAAAATAACGGGCCGATAGCTGTCACCACGATCTTGAAATTGCCCCATCGCATCCGTGGGGTCCGTTTGTTGCCAATAAATTTGAACCAGTTTGTCGTAAGACATTACTTCTGGGTCAAACCAAATTTTAACTGCTTCTGTATGGCCAGTTGTATGGCTGCAGACTTGTTCATACGTTGGATTAGGCACATGTCCACCGGTATAACCTGATACCACCTTATTGATGCCATCTACTGTTTCAAACGGCTTGACCATACACCAAAAACAACCACCTGCAAAAATTGCTGTTTCTTCTGCCATTTAATGCGCCTCCATCACTATTATTAAACCTGCTTAACGTTTGGGAACAGTTTAGCATATTTTTCGTAACCATTGCGTGTCAATTCATCTGCTGGAATAAACTTCAGCGCTGCCGAGTTAATGCAGTAGCGGAGGCCACCCTCTGCTTGAGGACCGTCTGTGAAGACGTGGCCCAAATGAGAGTCCGCTTCCTTACTGCGAACCTCCGTTCTTTCCATACCCAATGATTGGTCACGATGTTCCGCTAATGTTTCCTTCGTTATTGGATGTGTGAATGACGGCCAGCCGCAACCGGCATCATATTTATCTGTTGAGGAAAATAACGGTTCACCACTGACAATATCAACGTAAATGCCATCTTGATAGAAGGCGTCATATTTACCAGAAAACGGCCGCTCAGTGGCGGCTTCTTGGGTGACGGCGTATGCTTCTGGGCTCAATTTATCAATGTTTGTTTGTTTGTCTTTTGCCAATTGTCAAATCTCCTTCTCTGATGTTGAATCGACATTGCTGTGTCTTGATGACGTTCATGCAATTATCCTTATTCCGCTGTTGAACCAGACATCACTTTAATTTGGACGTTTGGATCCAACTGTTCACTGTCACCGGTCAACTGTAAGGTATGAAATGTTGTGTTTTCTGTTAATTGCATGTGTTCAGACATATAGGTTTTACTGTAGTCCTTTACGGCCACAGGACCGAGATCTGAATCAATCATAGCATCATAGTCTGGCGTTTCTGCATCCTTGTCGACAATAATCAGATCAAACGAAGTATCCAATGAGCAATAACCAACGTTTGAAAACGGTCCAACACCATCGTCAAAACTGAGTAATAAACGTTGATTTGGTCCCATAGCGGCCGCAATTTTAGTCTTAGCATCTGATGACATGGATAATTTCATAATGACCCTCCTTGTAGATCAAAAAATATATCTCGTACACAATTAAATTGTGTCTTGCGTACTTAACGATACCTTTATTCTCCGCAAAATAGAGAATAACGCAAGCATTCTGCTCAACCAGAAAAGAACAGTGTCCTCGTTGCTTTGCACTTGTCATAGAAATGGAGCGATGACATAAGTATGCTTTGAAAACGATCATTAACCCAAAACTGACCTATTCTCCAAGTTCGGGAATAGGTTAGTTTTGGGTTAAACGGAATGCTCAGGACTTTGGCAAGCAATATTGCCCACATTATTCATTCCAAATAAACTTATGTCACAGCCTCATTATGTCACTAACGTTAGTTTGACTGTGCTGGTTGACTAGCGGAAGCATCAACAATAACCTCAACGTTATCATCGATCTGTTCGCCCTCGTCAGACAGCTTAATCGCGTGCATAAGACGGTTAAACGTCGCATGCAACTGTTTACCAAGGAATCGGCCAGAATAGTCTTTATAGCGTACAGGACCTAAATTAGAAGGAATCAATGCTTGATAGTCATCAACATTTGCATCTTTGCCCACAACTACGAGCTGAAACGACACTTGGAGTGCCACTAGACCATGATGTGAGTATGGGCCAACACCATCATCGTAACTTAATAATAATTGATTTCCGTCGATAAGTAAGGGTTTTAATTGGGCCACGACTTCATCGTCAAACGTCAATTCATGTTCTTCTGCCATTTTTAACGCCTCCATTCAGTTTCTCACACGCTTATTATTCGCCGTGAGCTGTTGTGAGGCAACTATTTATACTTAAAATCCTTAGTGGTTCAATTAAAAAAACGTCTACAGATACACTGTAAACGTCTTTATTAACTAGCTCATTTAAATTGGTCTTGCAATGGTGGAACCACTTGTTTCTTACGTGAAACAACACCTGGTAAACTGGCCGTGTTGTTGGTTAACGTTGTGTTAAACGCCTTTTCAACAACATCAGTTGGTTCGCCCCATACTAACAAGCGCGAGTCGCTGTCCAAGATGTTAGTAACCAAGACAAGGAACAGGTCGTAACCTTTTTCCTTAGCATCGGCCGCCATGGCTGCTTCAAGCTTGTCTTGACGAGCAAAGACTTCGTCCAAGTCAACTGTGTTGATTTGGTCAATGCGAATGTTTTTACCACCCATTTCGAATGACTTTGCATCTTGTTCGATCAATTCGGCTTCACTCTTAGAAGACAAGTTGGTACCAGCTTTAAGCTCTTCCAAACCATATGTCTTGTAATCGACATCAGCAATTTCAGCCAATGCAATGACTGCAGCCTTATCGTCATCCGTTGTGGTTGGTGACTTCAGTAAAAGCGTGTCTGAGATAATCGCAGACAACATCAAACCAGCTAATTGTGCTGGAATTTCAATCTTGTATTCGTCAAACATCTTCATCAAAATCGTGCTGGTACAACCAACTGGTTCTGCACGGTAGAAAAGTGGTGATGATGTTGAGAAGTTGGCAATCCGGTGATGGTCAACAACGTGAGTAACTGTGACATCTTCAATGTCAGAAACACTTTGTTGATGTTCATTATGGTCAACTAACATAACTGAATCAACTTCGTCACTGGCCTTAGTGATAACCCGTGGTGTTGGTTCGTCAAAATAGTTTAAAACAAATTGTGTTTCTTCGTTTGGTTCGCCTAAAGCAACCGCTTCAGTATCATATCCAAGTTTGTTTTGTAAGTATGAATATGCCTTTGCAGCGACAATTGCGTCGGTGTCAGGACTTTGGTGTCCAAAAACCAGTTCCTTACTCATTAATCTTTTGCTCCTTCGTCGTGGTGGGTAACACCATATTTTTGATCATGAATTTGAGTCAGCCGTGAAATATAGTCATCGGCCTCCAAGTATGAATCAAATGCATCAAGCAGACGACCCACACGAGGAATCTCATCCTTATCTTTACGGAAAACGAACGCTAAGTCAAATTTAATTCCAGGTTCAAACTGGGCAGCGTGTAAATTGCTGTCAGCTCCTTTAGCAATAATATAACTATTTGGCAGTGCTGTGTAGGCCCCAGTTTCAGCACTGAATTGATAAATTTGATCAGGCGTTGTGAAACGGGCCACTGCATTAGGTAAGTCAACCATGGCGTTTTTGTAATTTTCACGTAAAACCTGGTCTAAATAATATTCACGAGGGTATGTGACCCAAACGTTATTAAGGGTATCCTTTAAACGAATCTTTTTTCGTTTGGCCATTTTTTCATCACTGTGAATGAATAACAAATCTTCTGTAATGATCTTCTTTGACCGGTATGGCTTCCAATTTTTAATGCTATCATCTGGCAAATACATAATTGCTAGATCAATGCGGTTATTCTCCAAACGATCCCAGATTTCCTTCCGCGTCAACATATGGAAGTTGATGGTAACGTCAGGATTTTCTTTATAGTACTGAATGGCGAAATCTTCGAACACAGAATATTCAACAGAAGCTAATAGTCCGATGTTGATTTCGCCAGACTCAGCAGACGTTGATTGCTGAATCTCGTCTGTGGCTTGGTTCAACACCTCATAAATTTCGTGTGTTGCGCTAAGCATGGTGTTACCAGCTTCGGACAAACGTAATTTTTTTCCGACTGAATAAAATAATGGTGCACCCACTGTTCGTTCAAGCTTTTTAATTTGTTGCGTTAATGCAGGCTGTGTAATCCCAAGGATTTGGGCTGCCTGTGTATAGTTCATTGTTTCTGCCAGTTGTAAAAAGTAGGTCAATGTTTTCGAAGAAAAGATAGTCTCCTGTTTGCTTTTCATTATCCAGCCGCCTTTCAAATTAATCATCTATTATAAATAAAATCTTTTCGATACGATAATTGTACGCAATGGAAGTCTGTTTACGCAAGCATTAAAACTGAATTCATCATTATTTTTAAATAATGCAAAATGATTTTACGTGTTTGTCCTGCAGTCATATTGGTACAGTGATAATCATACGCACTCCGATTCACTAATGCAATGAAGAAGCCCATCCATAAATCCAATAACGGAACGAAAAAAGCATAACGATCGTTAATTTTTAAGTTAACGAATCATTATGCTCAATTTGCGGTGGTATAGCTAGTTAATAAACCACCTGTTGGTTTTGAAATTAATTAAGAATCAATGTCTGTTCCTTATGACGAAGTGACGTTGGTACGCCTTCGGTATCAATGTCGATTACAAACGAGCCGTTTGAATACCGCGCATTACGTTCATGTTCAGCGGGCAAAATATCATGACGAATTCCACGACTTGTAACCACTTCAACTGGAGATACGCTGTCATGAGCAACCGCAATGAAGGCAACGATTTCATGTGGGTTAGCCTTGAGCTCCCGCAGACATAGAACACCTTTACGAGCACGACTTGTTACTGGCACTTCACTGATGGCCATTTTCTTCAAGGCACCACGCTGAGTAACAATGATAGCGTCATCAGAGTCTTTAACCAGCTGCATGTTGACAACAACGTCATCACCACGCAGATCCATCGACTTGGCACCACTGGTTCGTGCGCCATTAGTTGGCACCTCAGCCAAGTCGTACCGCAGTCCAAGACCATTACGGGACATTAGCATAACCGTCAATGGCGCTTCTGAATTGACATACGTAATGTCAACGACTTGATCATCATTTTGCTTGAACTTTTCGAAGACACTAGCCCGTTTCTTATACGTTCGTCCCGGTAACAAGTCCATAAACGCCGTCTGTTTGATAAGACCATGCGCAGTTGCAATAACAAAATTTCCCGGCTCTTCCAGACTGCTGAATGTAAAGGCTGCAATGAGCTCTTCATCATCTGCCAGACCAATTGATTGGGAAATGTGTTCCCCGGTATCTTTCCATCGAGCATCAGTGACCTCGTGAATCGGTCGGTAAATCAAGTTTCCTTTGCTGGTAAACATAAATAAATGATCCAGTGTGGAAACTTGCTTCAATAAGATCGGGTAATCTTCTTCTTTAAGACCGTTGTCGTTTTCAGAAGAAGCTTGATAAGACCTTGGCGAACTCCGTTTGATATAACCATCATGTGAAACCATTAAAACAACGGTTTCATCGGCAACCATAACAGTTCGATCCACCTTAAGTTCTTCAATTTGGTCTTCGATCTGGGTCAACCGTGGTGAACCAAATTGCTTTTTTACGTCCTGCATCTGCGTGCGCATCACTTTGCGCAAGGAGGCATCATTAGCCAAAATGTCTTCAAGCTTTTCAATCTGGGCGTCCAGTTCGGCATGCTCACGCCGCAACTCGGTTACATCGGTATTAGTCAAACGATATAACTGTAACGTCACAATTGCTTCCGCCTGAGGATCAGTAAAGTCATACTTATCCATCAAGTTTTGCTTGGCATCCTTGCGGTTTTTACTTCCACGAATGGTCTGAATCACTTCATCCAAAATGGATAAAGCTTTAATTAAACCGTCAACAATATGTTGACGCTTTTTGGCCTTATCCAGGTCATACTGCGTCCGTTTAGTAATCACCTCACGTTGAAAGTCAATGTATGCCTGCAAGGCTGTTTTTAAACCAACGCGTTCTGGTCGCATATTATGAATAGCAACCATGTTGAAATTATACGTGATCTGCAAATCAGTGTTTTTCAACAAATAATTTAAAATACCCTGTGCATCTGCATCAGCTTTTAACTCAACAGCAATGGTCAGCCCCTGCCGATCGGATTCGTCACGGACTTCAACGATGCCCTCGACCTTTTTCATAATCCGGATTTCGTCCATTTTTTTAACAAGCAGGGCTTTATTGACTTCATACGGAATTTCCGTGATTTCAATTTCCTGCTTGCCACCCTTAAGGGGCTTGAAGGCTGTTTTAGAACGCAACACGATACGGCCAGCGCCAGTATTGTAAGCTTTTTTGATACCATCTAAGCCTTGAATAATGCCGCCAGTCGGAAAGTCTGGCCCCTTAACGAACTCCATTAAGTCATCAGTTGATGCCTTGGGATGCGCTAGTAAATAAATCAGTGCATCAATCAGTTCGTTTAAATTATGCGGCGGAATTTCTGTCGCATAACCGGCAGAAATACCACTAGCACCATTTACCAGTAAATTTGGGAAACGAGCCGGTAAAACGGTTGGCTCCTGTTCCGTATCATCAAAGTTAGGAACGAAATCAACAGTTTCTTTATCGATATCCTGTAGCATCGTGCCGGATATCTTGCTTAAACGAGCTTCCGTATATCGCATTGCAGCCGGCGGATCAGCATCAATTGACCCGTTGTTCCCGTGCATTTCAATCAGCGGTGCTCGTAACTTCCAGTCCTGACTCATCCGCACCATGGCTTCGTAAATGGATGAGTCACCATGTGGATGGTAATTACCCATGACGTTACCTACGGATTTAGCAGATTTACGGAATGCTTTATCAAAAGTATTACCATCCTTGTTCATGGCATATAAAATGCGCCGCTGAACTGGCTTTAAGCCATCACGAATATCTGGCAAGGCACGATCCTGAATGATGGATTTTGAGTAACGGCCAAACCGTTCACCCATGACATCTTCCAGGGTTAGTTCCTGAATGTTTTGTGTGTCATCTGCCACAAGTTCTGCTCCTTTCCTGCATTAAAACAAGCACCTTGTTTAATTAATTAACTAATTATTTATTGTCCCAAACGGTAATCGTTGGCCCTTGTTGTTTAGAATCGTGAGCATCGACTGAACGCTTATCAGTCGTTTGCTCTTTTTGACTGCCTGTTGTTACTGTCGTTGCAGTATCTACAGCTTCGTCGTCTTCATTGTTTGGCTCATCATCTTCAACATGATGGGCTGAGTTAACGGCTGCATTATCAAGAATTGAACCGTCTTCTTCCAAATTAAAGGCCACGTTGTCTTCAATCCATTTTCGACGTGGTTCAACTTTATCACCCATCAACGTTGTGACACGACGTTCAGCTAAGGCTGCGTCATCAATCCGAACACGAATTAAAGTACGGCTCGCTGGATCCATTGTCGTTTCCCACAACTGATCAGCGTTCATTTCACCGAGACCTTTGAAACGCTGTAGAGAATAGCCGCGGCCAATCTTTTGCTCTTTACCGCTTAATTCTGCGTCTGTCCAAGCATATTCAATCTGAGTTTTCTTACCAACGCCTTTTTGAAGCTTATAAAGCGGTGGTAAGGCAATGTATACTCGGCCGGCGTCAATCATTGGCCGCATGTATTTGTAGAAGAAGGTCAGTAGCAAAATCTGAATATGAGCACCATCATCATCAGCATCTGTCATGATAATAATCTTGTCATAATTGGCATCTTTAATATCAAAATCGGCACCAACACCAGCACCAATCGTATAAATCATGGTGTTGATTTCCTCATTTTTGACGATGTCTTGTAGTTTAGCTTTTTCTGTATTTAGGACTTTCCCACGTAACGGCAAGATGGCTTGAAACTTACGATCTCGGCCTTGCTTAGCAGAACCACCGGCAGAATCAC
Source organism: Furfurilactobacillus milii (assembly GCF_009864005.1). GTDB lineage: Bacteria > Bacillota > Bacilli > Lactobacillales > Lactobacillaceae > Furfurilactobacillus > Furfurilactobacillus rossiae_B. Next base: position 258,934 of record NZ_WEZQ01000005.1, on the reverse strand, counting down.
CCTCAACTAAGAATAGTTCATTGCGTTTAGCATTTTTAGATTGTGCAGGAGTCAGTTTGCCTGAAAGCAACCGTTCCTGACGGCCTTTTTTCTTACCGTTACGGCTTTCGTCACGGGCTTTGCGGGCAGCTTCACGGGCCTGACGGGCCTGCAGGGACTTGCGAATCAACATTTGCGCAAATTCACCGTTTTCCATGAGGTAAAAGCCGAGTTGCTCATTAACGACATTGTCAACAATGGTGCGGGCTTCGCTGGTTCCAAGTTTGTCTTTTGTCTGACCTTCAAATTCCAGAATGGCTTCCGGAATCCGCAGTGACAAAATAACGGATAAGCCTTCACGCACATCAGAGCCTTCGAGGTTCTTATCCTTCTCTTTCAGCAAGCCAACCTTACGCGCATATTCGTTGAACGCTTTCGTCCAAGCGGACCGCAATCCCGCCTCGTGCGTTCCACCACCAGGAGTCCGCACATTATTAACAAATGACAACATCGTTTCCGAGTAACCATCGTTGTACTGTGCCGCCACTTCAACTTCGACACCATCTTTGCTGCCATCAAAATACATGACATCGCCCAAAGTGTCCTTATCTTCGTTTAAATAGGCAACAAACTCCTTGATTCCATCAGGGTAGTGAAATTCTTCAGTGCGTTCTTGTCCGGCACGTTCATCGGTGAGCGTGATTTTTACGTTTGTCAGTAAGAACGCAGACTCACGCAGGCGTTCTTCCAGTGTACCGAAGTTGTAAACGACCGTTGTAAAGACACTTGGATCTGGCTTAAATGAAACAGTTGTTCCATTGTGTTCCTTAGTTTTGCCCAGTTTAACCAAAGTGCCAACTGGGTGACCGCCGTCCTTAAAGTCTTCCTGATACTTCATTCCGTCCTTAACGATGGTTACCGTTAACCACTCAGATAAGGCATTAACAACGGAGGAACCGACACCATGCAGTCCACCAGAAGTCTTGTAACTACTGTCGTTAAACTTCCCACCGGCATGTAGCACGGTCAGGATAACTTCAGGCGTTGGGATGCCAGACTCGTGCATTCCCACTGGCATCCCCCGGCCATGATCCTTAACCGTAATGGAGTTGTCTGCGTGAATCGTCACGTTGATTTCTTTACCGAAACCGGCCAGCGCTTCATCAACCGCATTATCTACGATTTCGTAGACCAAGTGATGAAGACCCCGTGCATCCGTGGAGCCGATATACATCCCTGGGCGTTTGCGGACGGCTTCTAGGCCATGCAATATTTGAATACTTGATGCATTGTAATCTTTGGCTGATGAAGCCATGTACCCAACATCCTCTCTTTAAAACGTGTACTTTAAGCACAACGTAAATAGACTGTCTAAATTAAAATAACACACTCCGACCAAGTTTGGCATGACATTTTTGAGTCACCTGAGTTTTAATCAGCTATTTCTGACTATGGAAAACATCATAAATTTCGTGAAGTTACCATTTGATACGAATGTATGTTCGCATGAGATTGAACATCTGTCAAGCATCAGTTTGTGAATTAAATTGGCAGCCAATGGTCTTCATGATAAAATAGAACACATTCAGTTTTAACAAAGGAAGTTACCCATGCTCAAATTACTGATTATGCTCTTGGTGGCCTACCTATTAGGGTCAATTCCCACCGGTGTATGGATTGGCAAGATCTTCTTCCATACAGATATTCGCAAAGCTGGTTCTGGCAACATTGGCACCACTAACACGTACCGCGTCCTTGGTAAAACAGCTGGCACGGTCGTCATGCTCATTGATATCTTAAAAGGTGCTTTATCAACGTTACAACCAGTTGTATTTGGTGCTCCCATCGTTCATGGTGTCGTTATCAACGGTTTACTGATTGGACTGGGTGCCATTCTTGGTAACACCTTTTCTATCTTTGACGGATTTAAAGGTGGCAAGGCCGTCGCAACTAGTGCCGGGATTCTAGCAGGCTATAATTTTCCATTTTTCATCGTGGCCTGCATTATCTTCGGCAGCCTAGTTTACATTACTAGCATGGTTTCAGTGGCTTCAATGGCTGCCTTGACCATCATCACATTTTTGTCCTTGCTCTATCAAGATGGCATACTGACCACGGTCGCATTTGTGCTAACGCTTTTTATCATTTACCGACACCGTGCCAATTTAGATCGCATCAAGGCTGGTACCGAAAACATGGTTCCCTTCGGCCTATATCGACGTTATCGTTTATCCCATCCGATCAAGCCTAAGAAGGACGCCGATGATTCGAAAGCGATCAGTGCCGAAAACGACAAAGCTGACGTGAATCCAGAAACCATTAAAGATGTGGCTTCTACAGCTTCGAAAATGTCAGAAGCCGCAACCAAAGCGACTAGTGAAGAAGCGCAGTCAGATAGCAATACGTCCACTTCGGATGCACCTTCGACGGAGTCAAAATAACGTTTAACACACCCTAGTTAAACGACTAGAAACAGCGTTTGCTAACACATTAAAATGTTAGTAAACGCTGTTTTATTGCGCTCATAATTTAGTTAAAAATGTCGCATCTATTAAGTAAGGCGTCCTAGAAGTATTCAATGCTATAGTCCGCATTAAACATCGCTTGTGGATACAACTCATGAATACCAAACTTTTTGGTCAGGTCACCATCCGCATTAACTGCGTCAGCAATTCCCCACCAAGGTTCAATACAAACGAATGGTGCCTTAGCTGGATATGGTGACCAAACGCCCACATAATCAGCGTTTTGAAGGGTGACGGCAATGCCATGCTCGTTAAGCCCTGATGTTAGTGTTAACGTTGCTGGGTGTTGGTTCAATTGAAGAATTTTAGCATCGTGTTCAAATAAATCATGGTTGAGTTTCATTGGTCGCTCAAAGTTCAAGGTTGTTGGGTGGTCAACATCACTAAATGGACCATCAAGTTTCAATGATGAATACGTTTGAGCCGGAGTAGCAGCCACAGTATAGTCATTGAACGTCCCTTGACTGTCACCGAGTGGCACATTGAAGCCAGGATGACCACCGATGGAAAAGTAAATGGGTTCATCACTCGGGTTGGCAACGCGATATTCCACGCTTAACTGGCGGCCCAATAAACTAAACATAACGTCTAATTGAAAGGCAAACGGATATTTGATGCGACTGGCATCGTTATCCTTTAAAGTAAACGTAACGCTGGTCGCAGTTTGTGCTGTCACCAAGAAATCTTGATCACGAGCAAAGCCATGCTGGGTCATTGAATAAGTTTTGTCCTGATACCGATACTGATCATCGTGCAGCCGACCAACAATGGGAAACAAAACTGGCGCATGACGTCCCCAAAACTTTTTATCTGCCTGCCACATGTATTCTACATGCGTTTGTACATCCTTGACACTAGTTAATTCGGCACCATGTTCGTTGATAGCAACCGTTAATTCTTCATTCGACAACTTAATCATTTTTTCCTCCTAGATTCAAACCAGATTTAAACAACTCTGATACTTGTGTCACCCAAGCTAACTTTCTGGCTCATCTGGACCGCCACGGCCATGATCAACAGCTCGTGGAAAATAATTGCGATAGCTGGCCTGTAAATTCTCTTTGGTTACATGTGTGTAAATTTGAGTCGTGGACAAGCTACTGTGACCGAGTAATTCTTGCACAGTACGCAAGTCAGCCCCACCGTTTAACATCTGTGTCGCAAACGAATGCCGCAGCATATGGGGATGAATATCACCAGTCAGTGAACTCTGTTTCATCACCTGCTTTAATGCGTATTCAATGCCTGCGCTGGTCAATGGATGACCGTATCGATTAATAAAGACATAGTCATGTTGTTGATGATATTTAGTCATTAATGGTGTACGGCACTGCTGCTCGTACGCATCAAGTGCATCACTTGCGTAGCGGCCAAACGGAACGTACCGTTCTTTATCACCTTTACCATGAACTAAGATCATGTGAGTTGAGAAATCAAGATCCTGATAGCGCAGTCCAGCACATTCAGAAACCCGCATTCCCGTCGCATACAACATTTCGATCAGGGCACGGTCACGAAATTGCAACGGTTTACTGCCATCCCCGCTGGCCGTCTTCAACAATTCGTCGATCTCCTTGTCGTAGAAAAATCGTGGCAGCGTTGACGGGTGTTTTTTTAAATTAACATATACAAACGGATTATCTTTAACCAAATCATTTTTAACTAAAAAGGCATAAAAAGAACGTAGTGATGAGATTTTTCGGGCCGTACTGGTTCTGGAATAATGTGCGTCATATAAATAACTGAGATATACCCGAATATCCAGGTGATCAATTGTGGAAAATGATTTTAAGCCACCGTTGTCCTTCATGAATTGCATGAATTCTTGTAAATCTTCCTTGTAGGCTGTCACAGTATTCGTTGAATAACGCCGCTCAACCTGCAAATACGTCAAGAATAATTGAACCCAATCGGTTTCTAGCTGACTTGGGTCGGATGTGATATCTTTTTCTGCCATAAATAAAAGCCCTCGTTACCGCTAACATTAGCAAAATAACGAGGGCTTGACAAGCGTTTACAAACGAACAGAACCATCGGCTTGTCAGTTACTTTTTACAAATCAAAACGTTGCATTTACAGCAATACTGTTCATCACTATTAACTGCCAGTGAAATGATTCTGATTACTTTCACCACAGATATGACAAGCGGAGCCCACTTAAACTGCCACCAATAACTAGGCTTCAGGAGTCGGCTGTTCAGTAGCTACCACAACCGGTTCAATACCGACAGTAGGTAAAAATTCATCAAGATCAGTTAACGCACGATGAGCCACCGCAGTATTTCGTTCACGTTTGTCACGAATACGACGGTCTAATCCTGGCACAATTCCGAAGTTGGCATTCATTGGCTGAAAATGCTCCGCATCCGCAGTCGTAATGTAGTTTGCCATTGACCCGACCATCGTTGTTTTTGGAAAGGTTACGGTGTCTTGTCCCAAAGCAAGTTTGGCAGCATTAATACCAGCCAGAATACCAGATGCGGCACTTTCAATATACCCTTCAACACCCGTCATTTGACCGGCAAACAACAGCGTCGGCCGAGACTTGGTTTGGTATGTTGCTTGTAATAGTTTAGGTGACTTTAGGAACGAATTGCGGTGCATAACGCCGTAACGCACGAATGTGGCCTTTTCCAGACCGGGAATCATGCGGAAGACCCGCTTTTGTTCGCCCCACTTCAAATGCGTTTGGAAGCCGACAATGTTGTACAAGTCACCGGCTGCATTATCCTGGCGCAGCTGTACAACCGCAAACGGACGCTTGCCCGTTTTTGGATCATCTAAGCCAACTGGTTTCAACGGACCATATAACAACGTTTGTCGACCACGCTTTGCCATAACCTCAACAGGCATACAACCTTCAAATACATCGCTGTCTTCGAAATCATGTACATCGGCGGTCTCAGCGTGAATCAAGGCATCGTAAAAAGCATTGTACTCTTCCTCGTTCATCGGGGCATTGAGATAGGATGCTTCTCCCTTGTCATAACGTGACTTTAAATACACCTTATCCATATCCAGTGAATCTTTGTTTAGAATTGGCGCAGCTGCATCAAAGAAATGCAGGTCGTCTTCTGCCGTAAAGGACTTAATGGCTTCAGCCAATGGGCCGGCGGTCAACGGACCAGTCGCCATAACGGTGATGCCGTCAGGAATGGCAGTGACTTCCTCACTCACGACTTCAACATTAGGCATCTGTTTCAACTCGTTGGTGATTTGTTCGGCAAACGGTGTCCGGTCAACCGCCAATGCGCCGCCGGCAGGCACTGCATTAGCATCTGCCGAGCGGATAACGATACTGTCCAAATGTCTCATTTCGGCCTTGAGCAAACCGGCTGCGTTGCTAATTTGATTAGCCCGCAGAGAGTTTGTACAAACCAGTTCCGCAAAATTACCGGTTTCATGAGCTGGGGTTAACTTTGTTGGTCGCATTTCGAAAAGTTTGACGTTTACACCGACCTTGGCGATGTGATAAGCTGCCTCACTACCTGCCAGACCAGCGCCAATTACGTTTACAGTGGGTGTCGATGCCATGCTGAAGCCTCATTTCTATTCGTTAAGTGAATGATTGAATTTTGTCGAGCGGTGCGTAACCGCATGTGTGTATTCTACACCGTCTGTAAGTAAAAACGCACCCCTAATCTCGTAGCAGAAACCACAAGATCAAGAATGCGCAAATGTAACTTAATGACAATCAAGTTGATAAATCGCTATTTTTGAACGTCTTCTTCGTAATCGCCATTCGGACAAACAACCTGTTTGCCACCTTTGACCTTCTTTTCGACCAAGAAGTGACCATCTTTAGGACAATCACGGCCAATTGGCTTATCCCATGAAACAAAGTCGCAGTCTGGGAAACGTGAACAACCATAAAAAACTCGGTTTCGCTTGGATTTACGTTCGATGATTTGACCCTTATGACACTTAGGACAAATGACACCAATTTCCTTAACGATAGCCTTGGTGTTACGACAATCTGGGAAACGCGAACAAGCATAGAACTTGCCGTAACGGCCCATTTTAATGACCATTGGGGCGCCACAGATGTCACAGTCAAAACCGGCTGCTTCATCCTTGATCTTGATTTTCTCCATGTTATCTTCGGCTTTTTTTACTTCAGTCGAAAATGGCTTGAAGAATTCGTCGACCACTTTTACCCATTCTTCTGAACCCTTTTCAATACCGTCGAGCTTTTCTTCTAGACCGGCAGTAAACTCGATATTTTCAATATCGGGGAAGAAATCGACAATAACGCCATTGACGATTTCACCAAGTTCAGTAGGTACAAAACGGCGGGATTCAAGCTTGACGTAGTTTCGTCGTTGAATCGTGTCCAGTGTTGGCGCATACGTTGACGGCCGACCAACACCGTTTTCTTCCAACGCGTGAATCAAATTGGCTTCTGAGTAACGTGCCGGTGGCTGGGTGAAATGTTGTTGCGGATCGTTCTTAACCATCTTAACCGTGTCGTCCACGTTTAAGTCTGGTAACACATTATCTTTTTCAGCAGCACCTTTGTAGACTTTGGTGAAACCAGGAAACTTCGTCTTAGAACCATTGGCACGGAACTGAACATCATTTTGATCAATCGTAACCGTCATCGTATCGGAGACTTCAGCTGTCATTTGTGAAGCAACGAAACGATTCCAGATCAATTGGTATAAACGGAATTGATCGTTAGTCAGATACTGCTTCATCTCAGCTGGTGTTCGGTAAACACTGGTTGGCCGAACAGCTTCATGGGCATCCTGTGCCCCTTCTGGTAATTTACCTTTGACGGGCTTAACGGCTGCATATTCCGCGCCATATTCTTCATGAATATACTTTGAAGCCTCTTGCTTGGCAATGTGCGCAATTCGTGTTGAATCAGTCCGCATATAGGTAATCAGACCAACACTGCCGCCCTTACCAATATTAATGCCTTCATATAGCTGTTGAGCCGCCATCATTGTTTTCCGAGTCCGGTAATTCAATTGACGGTTGGCCACTTGTTGCATGGTTGATGTCGTAAATGGTGGCTGTGGCATGCGCCGACGTTCTTTACGCACAACATCAGTGATGTTAAAACTGGCTTTTTGGTCAATTTGCTTTAGGATCTCTTGAACAGCATCGTTATCTTTCAAGCCGGCTTTTTTCCCGTGAATTCCGTAAAAGCTGGCAGCAAACTTCTGCCGACCCTTTTGGAATTCAGAGTCAATGGACCAATATTCTACCGGCTGGAAGGCCTTGATTTCTTCCTCACGCTTGATGATCAGCGCAAGTGCGACACTCTGAACACGACCTGCAGACAGCCCCTTTTTCACCTTTTTCCATAGAATTGGCGAAATTGAGTAACCTACCAAACGATCCAAAACCCGCCGTGCTTGTTGCGCATCGACTAGGTCCATATCAATATCGCGCGGTTGTTTGAATGCGTTTTTAACAGTGTCCTTAGTAATCTCGTTAAAAACGACACGATTCTTTTCTTCAGGATCTAAATTTAATAAGTGGGATAAGTGCCATGCGATGGCTTCCCCTTCACGATCCGGGTCAGACGCTAGGTAAACTCGTTTAGCGTTTTTTGCATCTTTTTTGAGTTCTTTAATGGTGTCGCCTTTACCACGAATAGAAATGTAATGCGGTTCATAATCGTGGTCGACGTCGACGCCCATTTGCGACTTAGGCAAGTCCCGAATATGGCCCTTACTTGCAACAACTTTATAGTTGCGGCCTAAGTACTTTTCGATTGTTTTCGCCTTGGAAGGCGATTCCACAATCACCAAGTTCTTTTTAGTTTTCGCCCTTGTTTTTGTTTTAGTTTTTGAGGTCGCCATGAAGCAACTCCTTTGTTAACATTATTGATTACTGGCTGATGAAACATACTGTCCATCAGCGTCTAACCGTACACATAAGCACAGTCAAATCTAAATCACCATACTGCACAGTTACATAAGCTGTCAACTAAAACGAGAATTTTCTACTATATAATAGTCGATGATTTGAACAGTTAGCTCTGAAATTGCAGTTCGTTTAAAATAGTCTCTACATTGCAAACGGGAGTTGCGCCAGCACTAATTAATGCGTTGCAACCAGCGGACAATGGGTCTGTCACCCGACCGGGAATCGCCATCACGTTTCGGTTTTCTTGAAGACCAATATTAGCAGTAATCAAGCTACCAGAATGAATTGCGGCCTCTGTCACTAAGACGCTTTGTGCCAGACCAGCGATAATTCGGTTGCGTTCAGGGAAGCGATGGCGTGCTGGCCCGGTGCCAAGCGGATACTCACTAATGACTAACTGAGTTTGCATCAAGGTTTGTTGCAAAGAACGATTGGCTGCTGGATAGGCAATGTCTAACCCAGTACCAATGACTCCGATAGTGTGACCATTATGCTGAACAGCTAGTTGGTGACTAAGCGCATCAACGCCTACTGCCAATCCAGAAATAATCGGGATCTTTGTTGCAATGACGGCTGGCAACCACTGCTTAAGGGTCGTATACGAATATGCCGTTGCTTGACGCGCGCCAACAACGGCCAGTCCGGCTTGCTGAGTCAACTGCCAATTGCCACGACTAAATAATACCAGCGGGGCAGCGTACATTTCTTTTAAATACGTGGGATAATCTTCATCGAGAATAGTCGTCACCTTGCCGAACTGGTGATTGCGCGTAATTGTATTTGACAACTGTGAATCACGCCAACAGTTAGCTAGCTGCTCGGCCTTTATTTCTGGCAAAGCTAAGCAGTCCAGTAAATTTGTTAGGGTTAGCAGCACATTCGGCTCTGCCTGCATGAATTGCCAAACTTTGCGTCGCCCAGCTAAGCCCACACCAGGCATAAATTGAAGTCGAATTAATGCATCCCGGTTAATTGTTTGTAGCAATCTTTCCATGCGTAGCCTCCGTTAACATCTTGTGATCAAGACAAGCACATGAACAGTTCTTAATAACTTTATCCTGACGACTTAACATACGAATTTCGTTCCAGCAATGTTCGCTGCAAAATAAAAAACCGGCTCTTTTTAAAAGAATCGGCGGTTACTAATTATTGTTATATCAAAAGCAATTGCAAATTAATTTTGATGCAATCTTTTAGTGACCGGACTAAACGACCGGCGGTGAATTGGTGTCACGCCAAGCTGATCGAGGGCAGCTAAATGAGCAGCGGTTCCGTAGCCGTCATTTTGTGCAAAATTATACCCTGGATAAACGCGATCATACATCGACATCAAATGGTCACGGTAAACTTTAGCGACGATGCTGGCTGCACCGATACTGACGGAACGCGCATCACCCTTGATAAGCTTTTGCTGCGGCATTGGCACGTCGATTTGCATCGCATCAATCAATAACGCATCCGGCTGTTGCGGCAATGCTAGTACGGCATCACGCATGGCCACCCGCGTTGCTTGATAAATATTCAAATGGTCAATTTGCTTTGGCGAAGCAATGCCAATGCCAACACCAACACAGGCGGATAAAATTTGGGGATACAGTGCTTCCCGCTCATGCGCAGTTAACTGTTTGGAATCATTAACACCCAGTAGGTGAAAATTATGTGGCAATTCAATTGCACATGTCACCACCGGACCAGCCAAGGGGCCACGACCGACTTCATCAATGCCAGCAACTAATGACTGTCCCTTTGCCCAGCAAGCTCGTTCCAGTTGCAAACGTTGTTCAAAAGCTGCTTCGGCATTAGCTTGTGCCGTTAATCGCCGGTTTGTCTGCAGTAACAGCGACGCAACACCTTTTCGTGGATCAGCCGCTAATGCAGCTAACAACGGATCGTCGGCTTGCTGAACATGAGCTAATTGTTCGCGTAGCATCGCAATCGATGTTTTTTTCGGCTTAGTTTCACTCATGATCCGCCTCGGACACGCTATCATCTGATTCTTCAGATAATTCATCGGTAGTGTCAAACGTAAACCGACCTAACTTGCCCTTGCGCAAGTCAAAAATCAAACGTTCACTCGCCCGGTCATAATCATCTTTAAAGCCCAGTCGTTTAGTAATAGCCAATAATAGATCAACGTCACTAAGCGTCAGTTCATCATCTGTTAAATGATATCGTTCAGCTAATCGATCAGTTTGATTGTGCTCACGCATAAATTTGATTGCATATAGTGCCACATCGTCCTTGGCAAACAAAGAATCCTTGATTGCTCCCGTCAAAGCGAGCTTTTTACCAACCAGAGGATCTTCAAACTTGGGCCACAGGACACCAGGTGTATCCAACAGTTGAAGTTCTTCGTTAGCCTTCAGCCACTGTTGCTTCTTAGTTACACCAGGCCGATCACCAGTGATGGCAACTTTTTTATTAACCAATCGATTCAACAAAGTCGATTTGCCGACGTTGGGGATACCTGCCATTACAGCACGAATAACAGGTTTTTGAATCCCCTTGGCTTCCGCCCGCTCCTGTTGTGTTTTTAAGACTTCGCGAGCGGCTTTAACAAGATTGCCCACTAATTTTCGATCGTTCACATCAATCGCAATAACGGGTTGATTGTGTTCACGGTAATATCGCACCCATTCTCCAGTGATTTTGGGATCAGCCAAATCACTTTTTTCGAGGATCAAGAGGGTTGGCTTTTGGGCCACTGTAGCCCGTAATTCCGGATTCCGTGATGACTCCGGAATTCGTGCATCAACTAGTTCAAATACAATGTCAATAACCTTTAAGTTTTCTCGCAATTGGCGAATGGCCTTCGCCATATGACCGGGATACCATTGAATAGTAGCCATGGGTTTCATCCCCTTTCGTGAAAAATATTTTTTGAGATTGTAATTTCATATATTATTGACACAAGCTCGGTATTTCTTAAAAGTATCATAACTGAATTGTTAGCAAAACTAATTCTACCATCTTTGTTAAGATTTTGCCCAAAGTATCTAGTTACTCTTGATTTAATAATCCATGTAGAAATATAATCTCGTCTTTTGCTCAATCGAAATGCCTACGAATAAAAATTGTCTGTTGCAGACTAATATCATATATCATTGAGCGGCTTTCACTGAGCGTTAAACGATTCCGCCAATATTGTTGCCTTACATACTCAATTTCACTAGAAAAGAGTTGAATCATATAAAATCGTTCCTGATTCACTTTTTCTACAGTTGAGGTGTCATCGTGACGAGTTACATAGATTCTAGCTAAAATATTGGCTTCTGGAGAACCTGAATTCTGTTTAAGGAGGTACTGCATTATCTTATGGTAACTTGCTAATTCGATTTGTTCTTGTTGTTGAAATAATGTCTTGTCAGAAACTGTTGCAGCAGCCCTTTGTTTCGAGGCAGCCGTACTACTTAAAACTTTCCACCAATAAATAATGGCAGCCCAAGGGGTCAATTGTTGATTCATTACTTCACGTTTAATAATGCCTGCATGATATTCACTAGCACTTTGAGTAATGGTATTTGTTTGTAATAATTTTTGTGTTGCCATATTTTCAAGTTTGTCTGTTTCTCGGTATAAATTGAGTAATTTTTTTTGGCTAACACGCGGCAATTTTCTTTGTGTCACAATTAAGACTCTCAAATAATTTTGGACATCCTCACTAAGCCGTAAACTTTCAATTCGACGCAAACTATCCTGAACAAGTTCTTGCCAAATAACCTGTTTTTCACTGTGATGACGCGGCGTTTTCGGATAGGCATTTAAAAGCAATGGCGTAACAAGCATTGGCATCAACATACTCAGTATTACAACTGTTAAAGTTATCAGAATAATGGTGGCTCTCAAATCAACTGCTAAGCCGGTTACAGTTGACGGAATCGACAAAGCCATCATTAGAGTTACAGTTCCATGGACACCATTGATTCCTGCTAATAAACCATTAATAATTCCATTCTTATGCTGATTAGTTTTTTTAGGAACAATCCCTGAAGAAAACCAAAACACACGCAGACCGAATAAAACCAAATACAAAATAATACCAAGAAAAATAGTTTTGCTAATCGAAACATCGTAAGTACTTGCAAGTTTAATAATACTTGGTAAATTAAGACCCATAATGACAAAAACAGCACCATTGAGAATTGAGTTTACCATGCCCTCCACCGCAAAATCCGTATTCTGAGTTTGAGCGGTGCTCAATTGCCAATTATTTTGTTCCCAAGTACGCAATAACCCAGCCGCCACAACAGCCAAAATTCCAGACATCTTTAATTCTTCAGCGATAAAATAAACGATGTATGGTGTTGCCATAATATATGGCACAATAATCATATTGGTGTTTATTTCATGAATAATCAACCAACGCCGACAAAACATAAACAACCAGCCAAGTATTAATCCCAGTATTATGCCACCGATGAATACATAGATAAAATCACCAATACCACTGGCTAGTGAAAAATGTCCAGTTGTTAAAGCACTCAATGCCAAATTAAAAGCCACAAGTCCAGAGGCGTCATTTAATAGTGATTCATTTTGCAACATATTATCTAAATATTGGGGAAATGGCCTTCCTGCAGTAATTGATTGATAGGCCACGGCGTCAGTCGGTGAAAGAATTGCAGCTAGCATAAAGCCGCCAAACCCACTCAATTGTGGCGTAATCAAATGAGCAACGGTACCAACAACTAAGACGGACGTTACAACTAAAGTAATAGCTAGTGATAACGTGGATCGTAATGAACGTGCAAATCTCCCTAGATTAACCCGGCGGCTATCACTGAACATCAGAGTTGAGATAACCACTAATAAAAAGATCTCCGGCTTAATTGTAAAGTTTTGATAAAGCGGAAAATAAGATAATATCCAGCCAATCGCAATTTGGCAAAAAGAAATCGGAATTTTATCAAATTTTTGGAACAATATTTGTGCCGGAACAACGGCTAATAATAAAAGCATAATTGCAAAAAATAACTGCATGAACTGCCTCCTAAGAAAAATGGCTAACTTGAAAATGTTTTTAAACAGACACTTTTGACATAAACAAATTGATAAAATGACATTCAATTAAGTTGGGCCAAAAATCAAAAGACCTCACGATTGATGAGGTCTTTCGATAATCAATTTAAATTCTCTTTACTTAACAAAATTGACTCCAGAAATCTTTTGCATTTCTGTTAAAAACCTATCTTGAATCGTTTCATCGTCGGCTCGACGATCATAAGTGGCTAACTTCATGTGATGATAATAGTTTCCACTGACAGAAGAATTGTTTAACGTGGCTAACCAAACTTGCGTAGTATACCCAAGCGTTAAATCATCACTGGCAGCATCGCCGCCCATTCTGGTTGGGACCCAACCAGGATCAACCGCAGTTGCTGTGACATTCGGCCATAAACGAGCTAATACCTTTGTTAATAACAAAATCTGTAGTTTAGATCCTGAATAATCTAAATCTATCAAATTATCCAAATCCAAATGACTAGCAGCATGCATTCCCGAAGAAACAAAAATTAGTCGTTTGGGTTTCTTGACTAACATAGTTAACAAGTATGGAGCCAGGACGTTAACTTGAAAGGTCAATTTGGCATTACCAGTGTATACTCCTGCATTATGAATAATTGTGTCAAACCTCCCTAATTTATTAATTTGTTTTGCCAGGTTATCAATGTCTTTTCTCGAAGACAAATCACCAATTACAATATCTTTTACTTGCGGCAATTCCTGCTTGACTTCTGCAGCTCTTTGCTCGTTTCGTGCATGTAAAACAACTTCATTTCCTTGATTAATCAATTTTTTAGCAGTTAATAAGCCTAAACCTTCTGTTGATCCGGTAACTAAAATTTTTGCCATATTTATCTCTCCTTAAAACTTAAATTCTGCACGAATGACTATGTCGTTTGCTTGTTGTGCAAGCGTTTCTAAATTTTTCTTGGGTCGACCTAGTAAATATAAATCGTTTGCTGGTTCGCTGATGGCATCACGATAATAAATCGTAACGGTTTGCAAACTCGGAACGTAGTACAGACCTCTGCGAGGGGGCATCACGATTTTAGGAAGATTTTCAATATTTAATTTTCTTGGAAGATATCCCCAGTAACGTGTATCTTGTCCCACGTATAAATCAATGAATACAGGTAGCAAGTGATAAAAGCTTTCGCTCAGATTATTTTCAATTAGTTCAAATTCATATCCTTGTTTACAAGTCTGCAATGAAACATTCCCTATCACCGTTTGACACCTCTTATCTATTACCGGGCAAAATCATAAACTGTCAAAAATGCTAAAAGGAAACAATCTAAAATTCGATGTGTAAAATAAAAAGACAACCTAAAAACTTTTAGATTGTCTTCTTGTATCGAATGCAATCACAGTAACGTTATTTTATTCACCTTTGTAAAAATTAATCATCGTTCTCACGAAATTCAAAATGACCAGTTTTAACAAAACGAGCAAACATTTCGACGGTTTCAGGATCATGTGGACTAAAGAAAAGCGTATTACCAGTGTCCAAACCACGAATTTCTTTTAAATCTTCTTCGTCAAGTTTAAAATCCCAAATATTCAAATTTTCAGCCATTCGCTCTTTATGAACAGATTTAGGAATAATAACAACCCCATTTTGGGTTAAATAACGTAAGGCAACCTGTGGTCCAGTTTTTTCATATTTTTGACCAATTCGTTTCAAAATTTCATTTTTAAAGAAGTCATGTCTGCCTTCTGCAAATGGTCCCCATGATTCAATCTGAGTATTATGACGATCCATATACTTCCGTAAATTCCATTCTTGATCAAACACATGTGTTTCAACTTGGTTAACAGCCGGAGTGACATCACTGTATTGCACTAAATCGACATATCGATCTGGCATGAAATTAGCAACTCCAATGGCACGAATTTTTCCAGCTTTATAAAGTTCCTCTAACGCTTGATAAGCACCATAATAATCTCCGTATGGTTGGTGCAACAAAACTAAATCTATATAATCCGTTTGCAAATCTTGTAACGATTTTTCAACGGAATCCTTAGCAACCTGATAGCCATAATTACTAATCCAAACTTTTGTAGTAATAAAGATATCCTCGCGACTGAGGCCACTTTCTGAGATTGCAGCTCCCACTGCGCTTTCATTGTCGTAAGCTTGTGCTGTATCAATCATTCGGTAACCAGTTGAAAAGGCATCTAACACTGCTTGTTTAACTTCATCAAAACTCCCAGCATCCAGAACTCCTAATCCTTCTTGTGGCATTTCGACCCCATTGTTCAATTTGATCATTGGAACTTCAATCATAATTATTTCCTCCTAAAATCTGAAAAATTCTGTTAAAATGTTGCGTCCCAAAAATAGGATTTTGTTTACAGATCATTACGATCAAAAAGCAACTTCAACGTTTCAACAGAAGTTATCCTATCAGTCATTTGTTTGACAGCGAAGTGCTCAAAATGTTTAAATGGCATTAACTTTAGGTTAATGCTGGTGAGGTGTAATTGAATGATTAACCAAATGTATTTGACCTTTTTACAAGTGGCGCAAAGTGGTAGCTTTTCCAAAGCTGCTCAGCGCCTCTTCATTTCTCCAGTCTCTGTCATGAAGCAAATCAATAACTTGGAAGCGCAATTGGAAGTCCCACTTTTTAAACGCAGTACACAAGGTGTCATACTTACTGATGCCGGCAGAAGTCTGTTTGATTCCGTCACTAAAATCAACACCACTGCAAATACCGCAATTGAAAAGGCCCGAGAAACTGGTCAAAAAAGCAAGCAAATTATTAGCGTTGGCGCCTCAATCATGCGTCCTGGCACACCAATGGTTGAAATTTGGCGAAAATATAGTCACACACTTAAAGATTTCAAACTTCAGGTGATTCCAATTAACGATGATGACATCACTCTACAAACGCCGTCTGCAAAGATTGGCGCAGAAATAGATTGTGTATCTGGGCCTACTGATTCAATGCAATGGCAACAAAATTACAGCGTACTAGTTTTAGGAATGGATCAGTTTCGATTGGCCGTTCCACGGACTCATCGACTAGCTAAAAAGGACAAATTAAATTTTGATGATTTAAACGGGGAGACGATTGTCTGCCCTCCACGTGATCAAGCTTCCATTATTGATAAAATTTGTCAGGATATTGAAAAAAATCATCCGCAAATCAAAATCATTAATACAACGCGTTTTTTTAATACCGACGTATTTAATGAATACGCAAATTCTGATGCCCTTTTGCTAACTCGTGATATTTGGAGTAACTTACAACCGCTGATGAAGACCGTTCCGGTAAAATGGACATATGAATCTCCCTATGGATTAATTTATGCAAAGAACCCATCGGCAAAAATGCAGCAATTCGTCAAAATCATTAGTCAGAACTTACACACCAATCAAAAGTAAAAAAACAACAGTGAGCTGAAATAGAGGCTCACTGTTGTTTTTTGATAGTATTTCATTCTTTATTAACTTGAAGTTAATACCCTTTTAGCCGTTTAGTCCCTTCGCTTTTGCTGAAACTGCAATTAATATAAATTCGTATTCGGAATTGCCAAACGTCCAATAAGAAAAGGATTTTATTAAAATGAAGATAAGAAAACTAAACGATTTAACAGTTTCAGCGATTGGATTTGGTTCAATGGGATTATCACACGCCTATGGCAACGCCCTTGATCCAGTAACTGCCGAAAAGTGAATTCGAGAAGCATATGAGGCTGGCTACAGAATTTTCGATACAGCTGAACTTTACGTTGGTCAGCAAGCAGATGGCACACCATCAATTAATGAAAAGCTCGTTGGCCAAGCACTTAAGCCAATCCGTGACAAGGTTGTTATCGCCAGCAAGGGAGGTCTTTATTGGAATAATGACCATACAAAGAGCATTCCAAACGCTCAACCAGATAGTCTACGGCATTTACTTGAAGGTAGTTTAAAACGTTTAGATGTTGATTCCATTGATTTATATTATCAGCATCAGGAGGATCCAAACGTCAGTCCAGAAGAAGTTGCGGACTTAATGGGACAGTTTATTAAAGAAGGCAAGATTCAATACTGGAGAATTTCCAACGCTTCAGCTGATTACATCAAGCGGGCTAACGCAGTGACAAAAGGTACAGCCGTCCAAACCCGTTATTCCATGATGGCCAGAAAGGCTGAGCAACTACTGCCCTTACTAGAAAGTTTGCATATTGGCCTAGTCGCGTACAGTCCAATGGCGAATGGATTTCTGTCAGGAAATATCAAACAGAATACTCAATATGATCAAAAGAGTGATTTGAAGCCACACGCCACAGTATTCTCCAAAAGGTATTCAAAAAGCTCAGCAACTGACAGAACTGTTATTGTCCCCTTAGAGTAGACAGACGAAATAATAAATCGTCTATCTATTCTAAGGGGATTTTATTATGGAAAAACAAGGACGTTCGTATAGCCTTGAACAAAGGCTTGATACGTTTCATCAATTCAAACACTCAGGTCAAAGTCTGACGGCGTTCGCTAAAACCTGTGGAATCTCATGGGGTGTCTTAAAAAAATGGTATGAGGTTGAACAGTCAGAAGGTATCAGAGCACTTGAACCAAGTCATGAATGGAAACGGTATTCGCAAGATACAAAGAATGCCGCAGTTCATAATCGCTAATTCAACGTTATGCATCAAAATTACCGCCCTGACACTATCAAACTAAGTCAGGGCGGTTTTAAGTTTGTTCAAAATGCTACTATGATAAATGAATGAATCTATTTATTGGAGGTACTCATGAGTAAATCAAGATTAGTAGCATACACTGATGCAATCATCGCCATTATCGCGACAATCTTAGTTTTATCTTTACCTGATTTAGATCAATTTACCTACCAAAGCCTTCTGGTTCATTGGCCAGCGTATTTAATTTACATCATTACTTTTTTGCAGTTAATGGCCGGCTGGATCAATCACCACAACCTGTTTGCCAAATTGCCCAAACACGTCGATGGGTTTGTTTTTTGGACCAATGCTATTTGGTTATTGGTCATTTCATTCTTGCCCTATGCTGTCAAATGGGTCGGTCGATTTGCCACTCATTGGCAGCCTGAAACTTTCTATTTATTGATTATTATTCTTGGCGGTGTGGCCTTCAGTTTTCTTGAAATTGCTATCGATCGAATGACTGATACACCGGTTAAAATTAACTATTGGTTGTATGCAATTCTGATACTAGCTTTGGTGGTAACATACTTCTTTCCGTATTTCGGAATCCTGACAGCCTTTAGTCAGATTTTCAACATCATCACTACACCGGTTAAAGCCTAATTAACAAAAAAATGCATCCACAAATCGCTTAAAATGGCATACTATCCAAGAATTTTAGTGGGCATAAAAATGGGCGTAAAGTCATTCTTATTGATAATAAAGGCTTACTCCATCTGTTGGTTCTATGTAATTCACTTACCTAAATGTCACCGTTAATTACAATGTTGTGTAAACAAAAGGCCCCCACAGACGGGGACCATTCACTAATTGAGAACTAAATTTATGTCTTTTTTGTCCTTGCAAAGAAGCTTTACTCATGGCAATGTTCAATCTACCATTGAATAGTCACAAAAATCGCTCCTTTGATCTGTCAACGGGTATTATCCGTTGACAGATTTTCATTTATTAGAATTTGGTACATATCTTAAGGTAATTAGGGCAAAATCTTTTATTTTTCGTAATGTAAGTTTGACTTTTTTCAGTAAAGTTCACATAAAAATCATCCAATGATTTTATTTTACCAGTTTCTTCGACGCTTTCGATACATCTGTTGCTTTCAGAGGTAAAATTCAAAAAAACGACGATTTATTTCTAATCAAAATTGGGTGGTAAGTCCTCAGTAAAACACTGAAAACTTACCACCCTAAAAACAACATAACGGCAGTGATTTTTTAACTAAGCATGTGAATCCAATAAAACTTGTGCACTATATTGGTCGATAAAGACTTGGTTGCAATAACCAGCATTCAAAGCAGCCTTAAGCGTTGGAACAGTTTCAACATTATGCACCGCTGCAATAGAATGTTCCTTCTGCTTAAGGTTGTTGAGAGACGTGGTAACCACTCGTTCATCTAAATCTGGATCAACGACAGCGCCATTGGCGTCGATAAAGTGACCTAACACGTCACCAACGGCTGCTTCAGTGAGTGCTTGTTTTTGCTCATCCTTAAAGTAATTCATCTGATTTAAGAATGGACTATCTTCTATCGAGTCTAGCGAAATTAGCGCAATGTTTGCCAAGCGGCCAAGCTTTTCAAGATGTCGAATAAGAACTTCTTTTTCAACGAGTTCCTTTGCAGCGACATCGTCAAAGACAACCGGTAGCGGCAGAAAACTAGCCTTTGTTTGATAGGCATGAGCCAGTTTGTCACCCGTTTCATATGCAAACGCTTCACAATCGGAATTGGCAATGATTCCCGTTAAAGATAAGACTACAACATCACGCACATTTTTGGACGTCAGATGGTTGGCAATCATTTTTAGTGCTTCACTGCTGCCAAAACCAATGATGTCACCATTTTTAACTAAGTCATCTAAGTAATTAGCCGTTGACAGCGCAACCTTATCAAGGATCGTGCTTCGATTATTTTGGAAAGTCGGAACAACAGTGAACTGAACTTCTGGATAAAGCTCATGTAGCTGACTAGCCAACACGTTAGCATCACGAAGACCGTCATTCACGGTGATCGTTACAAAACCGTTTTCTCGTGCTAATGAAAGCATTCTGGATACTGTTGCCTTAGAAATTCCTTCTCGTTTAGCCAACTGATTCTGACTAATACCTTCGACATAATACAACCTAGCGAGTCGTAACATTTGGTTACGTTTGTTAAGGGTACTTATTGTAATGACCTCCTAAAAACAAGGTTATTTCTTATTGATAGCTGAGAAGTCTCTGTAAAAATCCTTAACATTATTATACGCCAGCTGATACATTTTGAAATACTTATTATACAATGCATTCTTCTTAATGTTTGGGACAACTCGCTGATCGATTTTAATCCACTTTGAAACATCATTAGGGTCAACCGCATGGATACCAATACCCGCTAGGATTGCGCTACCTAAATTAGCTTCACCACCTGACTTGGTTGTAAGTACAGTTTTTCCAGTAACGTCTGCAATCATTTGTACCATCTTTTTGGAGTTGCTGACCCCGCCAACTAAGGTAAGCTCATCGCCAATATCAGTGCCAAAAGTCTCGATGCTCTGGCGGACTGAATACGCAATTGCTTCTTGAAACGCATTATACAACTCATACTTGGTTGTCTTAAGCGATAATCCTAAAATGGTGCCTCGGACTGTTGAATTCCATAATGGGCTACGTTCGCCCATGAAAAACGGTAGGACAAGGAGACCGTTACTGCCGGCCGGAATGTTGGCACTTTGAATATCTAGCTTTTTCGGGCCCTCATTTTCATCTAATTCGCGTTCAAACTCCTTAACGAACCAGGCCACAATTGCCCCAGCGGTGTTAGCACCCGCAAAATTATAGTACAGCCCCTTTGGATTATAAGCGTATGGCCAAATAATCAAACCGTTATCTCGTAACGGTTTTTCAGTAACCAAAGCAGCGTTCATTGACGTTCCTAGGGCAACCGTCACCTTACCAGGTTTAACAACGCCCGTTCCGACGGTTGCTGGGCCGACATCGACTCCGGTGTTGAATACCGGTGTGCCGGTTTTAACTCCAAGCCGCTGAGCCCATTTTTCGGTCACCTTACCGGCTACTTCAGTACTCGTGACGAACTTTTGTGGCAACTTAGAAATGTTTAATCCTAATTTATCAGCAAGCTTGGTTGACCATTCGTCTGTATTAATATCAAATACTCCGGCTAAGTTTCCAGCCGCCGAGTAATTAATACTTGTCTGACCAGTCAATTCGCGAATAACAAAAGATTCAGGTGGCAAAAACTGGTCAGTTTGTTGATAAAGATCAGGCTGGTGCTTTTTTAACCACATGAGTTTTGTATAACCGTAATATGGATCAGCCAAATTAGCCGTTACGGCCATCAATTCTTTATCACTAACAAGTTTCTTAACTTGGTCAGTTTCAGCAGTTGCTCGCCGGTCCATCCAAATCAAGGCAGGTCCTAACACTGAACCACTTTTATCAACTGGAATCCCGGAACCTCCGTACAACCCATCGATTCCAATAGCGACAATATCTGCATCATCAACATGCGACGATAATTTTCGAATCACAGCTGTGACGGCATTGAGCCAATCTTCAGCGTTAGATTCCGCCCAACCCGGATGTGGCGTCATAAATGCGTAGTTGTCTTTCTTTTGCGCAACAATCTCACCATTGGTGGTCATTAAAATTGCTTTGGTTCCTGAAGTACCAATATCGATTCCCAATATATACTTGGACATGGTAATCTACCCTCTTCTAAACTAGTTTAGTCTTCTAACCCTGTGGTTACTTTGAAGCTACGACTTTCTTGTGGCTTGAGCATAATTAAGGTGCCCTTTTTCTTTGCAGCCGTCCGACCCTCCGTGCGACTAGTTGCCGGAAGCGCAAATGCAGCAACCTGAAGGTCAGGATTAGCCATTAACCAACGTGTTACATCTGGAAATTGTTTCGTGTTAAACGCTACCTTGGCGGTATGTTTCTCATCCATTGTCATTTCAAACACTGCATCATCCACGAATTCATTCAATTTATCTCCGAAAAAGACAATTTCAGGGTCAAAGTGGTTAGGATCATCAAGTTCGTTAATTAACTCACCTGATTTTGCAACCTTATCGGTGAACGCCAACCATTCTTTAGTTGGGTGAATGTGATCTGGAATCGAAGTTCGTAATTCAAAGGCTCTGTCCGGAATGTTTTGAGTGATCTTAGCACCTTTAACGAATTTATAGTTAATATGCGTTAGGTACTGTAAAGGCATTTCTTGACACTCAGAAAGGTTCTTAACGAACATTTTAATGTCAAACAAGGCGCTCCCTTTCTTTAATGTCACAGATGGGTTGGCAAAGTAATGATCACCAAAGCCTTTAACATATTCAACCTGACTACTGATCGTAACGGTATCTTCATCTACATAGACAAAAGATGAATCCATCGGCGTAAGTGGAAATTCACCATGTGCATAATGATCATCCTCAGGACCGGGATTACCACTAGCCAATAGACCTGAATGAAATTGAAATGGGCCGTATGAATCAGTAATTTGCTTACCTGGATATGGCTGTTTGAAAGTGTTTTTCATCTTCAAATCAAGCCCGTCAAACACAGCTTCCCAGATCATTAGTCCTTCAAATGGTAAAAATGTCAGATAACCACGTGAATTACGAACTTTTAGTGCTTCAACACCAGATGAATATTTAAAACTAGAAATGGTAAATTCGTCGTTTTCAATTAGCACGCGTGGTTGTTCTTTAAAACTATCTCTGTACAATCTGAATTTTGTCATTTTGTTGCCTTCGTTTCTTTAGCCAAACCATCAAATGGATGCTTGATGTAGTGGTAAGCATAGACAATCATTGCGCCAAAAGTTAAGAAATGAACGGCAAATGAAATCGTCATTGATCCAGTAATGTCAGCAAACCAGCCTTGAATTGCTGGCCAAACACCGCCTCCAACGACCATCATTACTAACATGGCACCGGCAGTTTCAGTTTGGTGAGGGTCTTTGATGAAACCAAGCGTTTCAGTATAAATTGTTGCATACCCAGGCCCCATTAAGCCGGAAACCAGAATGGCAACATAAACACCATTGAAGCTTCTATCAATCATCATGTAACCGATCGCAATAAAGCCGAGAATTGAATACCAAAGTAAAACCTTCAAGTGTGGAATTTTTCTCATCAGATAGTCAGCAATGATTCGGCCAACAAAGAAAGCAATATAACTGACGATGACATAGTTTGACGACGTTCGTTCATTGATCGAGTGATCCAAATTTAATGCTAAACGAATTGTGAATGACCAAATTGAAACTTGCAGGCCAACATACATAAACAATGTAAACATACCGTAAGTAAAATTATGGTTTTTCAATAACGCTATTACTGTTTGACCTAAATTTTCTTTAGGCTTCGTTTCGTTTGCTTTAGCCTTTGGCTTACCACTTGGAAATTGCGTAATTAAGAACAGTATAATCATGACCGCAATCACCATAATGATGTATTTGTATGGCTGAAGTGTTTTTTGCAAAGCCGCTTCACCAAAACGAACACGAGCACTCCCTGATAACTTGCTGAGTTGTGCATCAAGATTCTCACCACCAGAGAAAATGAGGTACTTCCCAAGCAGAATCCCGGCAATTGACCCAAACGGTAAAAATGTTTGTGAAATATTCAACCTTAAGGTTCGCTGCTTTTCTGGTCCTAACAGAGCTGAATCAGTATCGGCAGCAGTTTCAATAACTGTCAGACCAGCTGCTAAAACAAACAGTGCTGCTAAGAAAAAGCCGTAAGTTGCTGCAGCCGATGCTGGAAAGAACAGCACACAGCCAATCAAATACAGTAACAAGCCAATAATAATTGTCAGCTTGTATGAAGTTTTTTTGATCAACCATGATGCTGGAATTGCCATCAAAAAATATCCCAATGAAAACGCACTTTGAACGTAGGCCGAAGCCAAGTTACTTAATTGAAAAATTGATTTAAACTGAGTGATCAAAATATCGTTTAAACTGGCTGCGGCCCCCCACATTGGAAATAACAGTGACACCAAGACAAATTGAACAACCGGCATCTTACTGGTATATCCGTTATCTAATTCTTTTCCACGAAACTTGATCAAGCCAAACCCGTGGCTGTTCTTTGTTTCCATATACAGCACTCCTCGTCTTATAAACTGTTGCTACATTTTGTAACCGCTGTCATTATAGCACGTTGTGAAATTAATTCCACGAAAGAGTAGAAATTAGTTTTAATTTTCAAAATTCAATTTCCCCTTTTTTATTGATAAATCAACTAACCAATAAACTCTGTAAGTGCTTTTCAACTAAACAAAATGCCGCCTGCCTAAAGCAACTTGTTTACAATAATTTTGATCGTTTTAAAATCGACTCAAATGTTTACAAAATATCAGACTAAAACCTTGAAAAATTTGTTTTTAAATTTCTATATTGACTACACGAACATACATTCGTATAATTTATTTAATCGCTTACGCATGGAGGCAAATGAAATGACATCACCAAATAGCAATCAGCGTTGGTTAACGCAGCTTCTTTCTATCGAGCGGGGCAAAAACTTTCACCTTTCTGAATTGCCCTTCTATCAAATCGCCAAAACCGATCCAGAACGATTAGTTCAGTTTCAGCAGGCTTTTGATACATGGATAGCTCAAACACATGAAAAATATGTTAGCAAAGGTGCCACAAATTATTTGAGAGTTAGCTAATGCAAGAAAAAAGCATGTAACGTACACTTGCGCAAAGACACCTCATCCCTAAAAATGGAATGAGGTGTCTTTGCAATTAAATAAAAATCTCAGAATTTTTACGACATGATTATTAGATCATTATTCTCATCTGTTAATTACATTCTCGCTGAGACAGTAAAATGCGTTATTGAATCTCCTTAAGCAACAATTTAGCCACCGCTCTCACGGAAAATGGATTTTGACCAGTTAGCAATCGACCATCTTTGACCGCGTATTCACTATAAGCACGCTTTTTTGAAAATGAAGCGCCCCGTTCTTCAGCCACTTTTTGATTAAGAAAGGGCACAACTGACTGTTTGCCAGCAATAATTTCTTCAGCATGAGTAAAACCTGTAACCGTCTTTCCTGCAATCAAGTACTGTCCCTGATCGTCCTTGATGTTAAGCAATCCGGCAATTCCATGACAAACTGAAGTGACGTATCCGCCCTGATCATAAATGGCCAAAGCCAAGTGTTGCAACTCATCATTGTTCGGAAAATCCCACATTACGCCATGACCACCGGTGTAATAGATTGCCACATAATCATCTGGGTTCACTTCGTTTGGTCGAAGCGTATTTGTCAGTGCGCGGTGCACAAAATCCGGAGATTCATAAACAGCCATGATTGATTCATCAGTATACTTCATGCTTCGTGGATCAAGAGGCACGAACCCGCCTTTGGGGCTAACATAATCGACAGCAATTTTTGCCTTGTTCATTTCATCAACGAATTCTGCGGCTTCACCTAACCAGAGGCCGGTTGGATCCTTGGTACCTTGATAACGCGTGACGTTAGTTTCAACAATTAAGATTTTTTTCATCGTTTACATGTTCCTCCGTTCCCACAACAAATGTGATTTATATCTTCCATGTTAAACGTATTTTACTCCATTAACTTGTTATCGGCGTCCTTCAAGTTTGCAGCATCACGACTGCTTTATCTCCCAGCCCACGTTCCTTAGGCATGAAGGTTTAAACAAAACAGTGCTACTAAAAAAACATAACCATTATTCATTAGAACAATGATTATGCTTATTTGAATCGAGTACTTACATATGGTTTATTCTTTAATCAAAAATTATTGTTAGAACGCCAATAAGTGACTTGTTTACGCTTATTTTAGTAGGAAACGCATTAACGATTTTACATGAAGTTACCTACCTTCAGTAACGTTGGGTAAAGACCGGATTGTCACCGCTAACTAAAGTAATTCGTTGGCGAATATAACTTCGATTTTCAATAATATCTAGCATCCCTTTTGCATAATCCGCATAGGTAATGTAATCATTACGGCCATCATCAGGATTTAGTGATGCGGCTGGCGTGAATTCTTCACCAGCTACACGATAATTTCCCGTTGCTCGCCGTGTTGGATCGAAATTAAACGTTGGCGTGACATAGGTCCAATTAACGTTTGAGAAAGTACGTAATATTCTCAGCCCCTCTGTGTGAGCCGCACAAAGATCTTGCATATAGTCCGGATAGTAAAAAGGTAATTCTTGTAAAGTATGTTGATGTGCTTTATCAATATACAATGTGTTGGCGCCACCAACTTTTAAATAATGAATCGGCGTACTTTTAATCAGCTCGATAATGTGCAACAAACCTTGATAATGCACCATCTCCGTTGCTGGTGTCCAAGCGCCGACCGCATCAACGATGGCATCGACTCCTTGAATATCATTCCGGTTTAAATCGAGCATATCCTTAATCATAATATTGGTTTGATCAAACCCGTTGTGTGGTCGATGAGCAATGCCGATGACTTGATGGCCACGTTTTAGGGCCTCACGCATAATTAACGAACCCGCATGTCCAAATGCACCAATGACCATTATTTTCAACCAATCACCTCATTTATCTTGTTTAGGTAAATCGCCACTAAAAAGTGTAATGCGTTGACGCACGTAATTATTTTGTTTAATCAAATCGATTACGCCGTTAGCAAAGTCAGCGTAACTAATATAATCATTTATGCCATCGTCCCCCTGCAGATTTGCCTTAAATTCCTCCGCTCCAACCTGATAAGTTCCTGTTTCTGGGCCTGCGGGAATAAAATTCACAGGCGGAGTGACGTATGTCCACGGAATATTTGAGTAAGTTCTTAAAAGCGCCAGTGCTTTAGTGTGAACACGACACAGAAACTGATACTTCGCAGGATAGTAACTCGGTAACGTTTGTAATTGACTACTGTGATCGCGATTGATATACAGCGTATTAGCCCCGCCAATTTTAATGTATCGCGTTTGCCCATCGTCTAAAAGCTGCGTTAGATGGGCAACACTGTCGTAAACGACATTTGCCGTGCCAGAACGCCAGCCACCCGTTGCATCTACAACGATATCAAAATTTTCAACATCTTGAACTGTCAGTTTTGTCACATCTTTAACAATCAAATCCTCTGCCTGAAGTTTGATTCGGGGATGAACCTTGTGAACGACTGCTGTTACTTCCCACTGTTGCTGATGCGCCTTTTCGGCAATTAATCGACCAATTTTACCGTATGCGCCCAAAATCATGACTTTCAACTAAAGACTTCCCTTCAATACTGACGGATCAATAAAAACTTGGCTTGTCACCAGCCGTATCAGGTTCATTAATACCAACAGATTGCTTAACAGCCTGTTTGGGGTCAAGAATGACTGAGGCAATATAAGCTGCAACACTACGTCTCGAAACTTCAGTGCCTTTGAACGGCTGGCCTTTTTGAGTTAACTCGTAATTTATCGCTGGTTTGTCTGAGAACCAGGCTGGCCGCACGATCGTGTAGTCTAATTTTGAGGACTCAATTGCTTTAGCCCCGGCAGCATAAGCGTCTAGTGTACTTCCAAGCATTTGGGCATTCCATTTACCATATTTACCAGGAATTTCATTGTAAATGCCATTTGCAGAAACCCAAACAATCCGTTTCAGATGAGTTTCGTTCATTGCCTTAACCACCGACTTTGCCTGTTGGCCGAGATTTTGACCATACAGATTAGCGTATACCATGTCTTGGTCGCGCATGGCATTAACTAAAGCATCGTAATCTTTAACAACGTCAGCGACAACAACTTGGACACGGGCATCATTCTGAAATTCCGTGGCAAGTCGTTCTGGATGTCGCACAAGCAGTGTCATTCGAACCTGGGGCTCGTCAATCAAAAATTGTTCAACTAAAGTAGCAATGGTGCCAGATGCACCGAGAATTAACACGTTTTTCATGATATTTTCTCCTTAAAATTTTACGAATTTAACAACTAAAACACCGATAAACATCACGGTCAGGCCAATTGCTTTCGACCGTGTGACACGGACTGAAACAGACTCGAGCAGACCAAAATGTTCGATTAATGCGCTGAAACATAACTGGCCGAATAACGCCAAAATGACGACCTGTCCAGTTCCAATAAGTGGTACTAGCCATGAACTCCCGAGGATATAAAGGGCCCCAATTATACCGCCAATCCAAATCCACCAATAATGTTTGCCTTGCTGAACAGCCAAACGAACCTCAGAAAAGTGAGTTGATATAACGACGTTGACCAATAGTAAGAGGAAAACTCCGATTGAAAAAGAAACAAACGCCGCATGAATTGGCGATTTTAAAACGACGCCGAGCGTACCATTGATTGCGGTTTGCATTGCCATCATCCCACCGGCGGCAACCGCAAAAAGTTGATACCAGATTGTTGAGGACCTTTTTTCAGCCGCCATTGCTTCTTGTTCAATTTTCCCCTGCCAGGTATCCAATACCCCTAACGACATTACCACGCCCGCTACAATCAATACTAACCCGAATATTTTAGACACCATAATGGGATTGTTTGGTGACTTGAATAATCCAAATTGATCGATCAAAACGCTCATCATAATTTGTCCCATGATTGGCAAAACCGTTGTCTGCAAACTGCCAATTTTCTGGAAAAGAATGACATTTCCGGTTAGTGCAATGGCACCGAACAGACCGCCCAACCATAGCCAAAGCGGATTATGAATCAAAACTGATACTGGAATCGTCAATGATTGGTGAGTTCCAATACTCAGTAGTAGTAAAAAAAGCCAAGCAATTAAGAATGAAACACCTGATGCCAAATACGCTGAGTGTGTAAAACTCTGCAATTTTGAATTTACAGCCGTTTGCATTGCTAATCCAGCTCCCATTAGAACTGGAAATAGTAGAAGCAGCACTGCATCACTTCCTCTCTCATTTACAGACTCTATGTTAGTGGGTTGCACCTATTAAACCAATTCGAATTCAGCCTCTAATTAATCGGTTTTTCCGATTAATTAGGGATTCACTCTCGTGACAAGTCATTTCAGCCGAAAGACAAAAAAATTCCCACATCAAATGAGAGATGTGAGAATCAAACATTTTATTGAAATTGTGCTTTTAAGAGTTCGACAAATGTTTCAATATAAAATCCTGAATTTGTTGCTTTCCAGTAAGCGTAATACCGCTGGGTTAAATCACGTCCATGATCAATCAACTTAACAACTTTATTAACACTGGTATCAACTGAGCTAGCGGTTCGACTATTAACAACTACATAACCTTGCCCAGCAGTGGCCAACATTTGTGCCTCGCCAAAGCTTTTGGCAATGCGAAACTCACTTCTGATTCCCAAGATTTCACGATAGTATTGCTGTTCGGACTCAAATTCGTCTGCACCAGCCACCAAAATACATGGCGTATCTATCAGCTCAGTTGTGTCAATCACGTCACTTTGTTTAGCAAACATAGTCGGAGCCAGGACCACCATGTAAGACGCACTGGTTAAAAATTCATTCCGATAAACATTTGAGAGCGCATGCCGTTGGTCCGAGAAGTTTAAATCAATCTGATCGTCCCTGATTAAATCAAAGAGTTCTTGGTAGGAACCACTATGAATGCGAACATTGACCTTGGGAAATTCTTTAGAAAAATGAGCTACCGCCTGTAAAAATTCTTGTGAGCCAAACTTGCGTAAATATCCCAACCGAAGAGTGTAACTAGCATTTTGTTGCCGCTCGATTTCCTGTGTCTCTGCGACTAGCTGTGTCACATTTTCTAATATTCCTCGGCAATGGCGATAGAAAAACTCCCCTGCTTCCGTTACTTTGAAGCCACGGCCTTCTCGTTCGATCAAATTAAGATGGTTAGTTTCTGACAACTCCTTAATTCTTTGAGACAGGGCAGACTGCGACATGTTTAATTGTTCCGCTGCCTTAGTAAAGCTGTGATTCTCGACCACCGCGACAAAACATTCCATTTGTCTAAACATTGACCCGTCTCCCCATCAACTAAACTCAAGTTCATTTTCTATCTTGTGCAGTACTCGTTATCTTACGAATAACCATTCTCATTGATAATACGCTAAAATTACGAGTGTGAAAATTAAAGCAATTCTGATATTGTTTCCAGTAAAAGAGTCAAGTCGACACATTGACGGCTGATTTAAGTATCCGCGCCAATTCGCATAAAAAGTCATCCTACATAAACTTTTGAATGCCCGCTAACAGTCGTTTGATTTCTTCTTTATCTGCCGGCGTAATGGGGCTGTCCAGCAAACGCAAAATTTCCATCCCTGTGGTGATCAGTTCTTGTTCTTTGCTATTGTTGCTGATTAGAAAACCGACATTCAAAAAGCCAGACAGTTCTTTTCTCGCGGTTACATCGCCTGTTTCAGCCACTTCAGTCAAATGAACGATACTAGCCGCAAACTTTTTTTGTCGTGCTTTTGAGGCTCTGTGCGCCGTATAGTAAGGCAGAAAAAGTGCAACACAAACAGCTAAAATCTCTGCAAACGCAATTACCCATTCAGACAAGGGTCCAATTACCATCAAATTCCTCCTTTTAATTTCATCATGATAAACCTGTATATATCTCGCCACCGTTTAAATCCGTTGTAACAGACGACAATGCAATGAGTTGCTGAAACTGTATCGAACGTTTTTTGAGGCGCTTATCCATTTACGGTTCGGATTCAATCAGTGAATAAGTTTTTCGAAATTCCGACAGAATTACTGCTTCAAACGGTTTAATAGTCTGAATATCGAAATGCTCTTTTGCCGTCGAAGTCAATAGCCCTGCAAAGCTAAAATTAATGCCATCCTTTAAGTAGCGTTCTGCCAGATCCAACGTGATCGCCTTACTTCTTACCTGCTGAATGATTGACTGCGTTAAAGAATTTGCTTGAAAAAGGGCAAAATTTGGATCGTAAGTTGGTTCAATAAAGTCTTCTTGCTGTGCCTGTTCAACGTAGCTTAACAACCTCTGAAAATAATCGTGCTCAGCAGCTCTTAACTGATACGCCAGGTCAGGATAACCATGCTGTAAGTCATTATTAAATCGATCTGTCGTTGATCCCATTAGTAATAATGAGTTCAACCAAACAGTCGCAAATGTGTCTGGCGTAAATGCGTTAGGTATTGGGCGATCAGAAATAAATTGAAGGTAGCGTGCCACAACAGCTTGAACAATTTCTTCTTTATTTTCAAAATACGAATACAGTGTTGCACGACTAACATCGATTGCTGATGCTAGTTTGCCCATTGACATTTTTTGAAAACCCTCAATTAGGATGACATGATTCAATTTAATCGTTAAGTCCCTTTTATTAATCATAATTCCTTACCTCAACAAAAATAATAACACTTGTTTACATTTTAGACAATATGACGTATTATTTGTCTAGAATAAATAACGAGGTTTTTTAAAATGAAAAAAATTGTTGTATCAGGTGGATCGGGTTTTGTCGCAACTTGGGTCATTGTTGAACTGTTAAACCACCAGTATGCGGTTAGCGCTAGTTTACGCTCACTAACAAAAGCGGATGGTATCCGTGAGTCAATGAGCCAGTATGTACCAGCGGAAGAGCTCGCTAATTTATCCTTCTTTAAGGCAGATTTAACAAGTATAGATGGTTGGAAAATGGGAATGAAAAATGCTGACGGTGTCATTCACGTCGCATCTCCCTTAGGAAACGGCACGGAATCAACAGAAGAACTAGTCAGTGTCGCTAAGGGCGGCGTCCTGAACGTTTTACAAGCAGCGAAAAACGCAGGCATCACCCGCGTGGTCATGACAAGTTCACAAGCCGCTGCAACTCCACTCAGCACCGCCACTGGTACCTTTGATGAAAGCTTCTGGACGGATCTAAATAATCCTGAACTAGATCCTTATCGAATTTCAAAAGTGAAGGCTGAACAAGCAGCTTGGACATTTGCTCAAGATCATAATATCGAACTAACAACAATCTTACCAGGCGCAATTTTTGGCCCAGTTATTACCAGCAATCTAAGTTCGAACGGGATCCTTTTACAATTGCTGAAGGGTCAACCAGCTCTGCCAAAAGTACCTTTGGAAATCAGTGATGTTCGCGACTTGGCGCGCCTACATCGTTTGGCGTTTGAAAAGCCACAGGCAATTGGCAAACGTTATATTGGCTCATCGCAAACACTAACCATGTTAGAAGTGGGCAAAATTTATCAATCCGCATTCCCTTCACTTCATCTACACGTCCGCGCTTTGCCAAACTGGGCCACACGACTGCTGGCCAAATTTATCCCTAGTTTGCGATCACTGGTTCCAATGCTTAATCGTCATTATCACCATACTGCGGCCGCCGCAGAAAATGACCTCGGATGGCAGCAATATAAGCCACAGCAAACGGTCATTGATGCTGCTAATCGACTGATTGAACTTGGTTTGGTGAAAAAATAAGTGGGATTCAATTTTCCACGTCTAAATTGAATAAAAAAATGATTTATGAGATTTCTGAATTAAACTAAGTAATTATATTAGCTGCGTTTCTATAATCTCTTTGGTGGAACTGACCCTTTCATATTCATATCAGGTTCAAATCACTCCACTATTTGTTTTATCTGATTTTCTAATAGAAGCATTGCAGTTAGTGGAACACCACGCAAAAAGGCTTACCAATAAGTAAGCCTTTTTGCTAATCATGTTGTCGCTAAGTACATGAAAATATCATTTAAGCAGTCACGTAATGGTATTTCTAACAAGCGGAAGACAAAAGATCAGCCATGTGAAAATTTCTAACGAATTCACTTTTTATTTCTGCTGATTTAGTTTAAGTCCATACTGAGTTAACATTTTTTCACCATCGTTGCTAATGACTGCTGTTTTGCTTTCGTCGCTCATCCTACCCTTGAATTTAATGGTAGTGCCACTGGCATCTTTGCTCGTTGTGAACGTACCATGATAAGCATGGTACTGACGACTGGTTATTTGCTTTGTTACTGGACTTTTAAACTTATTTTCAATCTTTTCCGTGTAGTTGAATCCATCGAGTATGATTGTTGTTTTCTGCGTGCCAAGGCCACTTGCAGCTCTTTGAACGCCTCTTATATTGGTGTAAGTGGCGTTCAATCCTTTCGAAATTGCATTGTATATACCCATACCGACTGTTGCAACGGCAATAACAACAATTATTACAATCGAGATTTTTTTAGTTTTCATATTTTTCTTTCCTTAATCCTACAATCTTAGGCTTCGATGTCTGAAAATAGTTTACAAATTTTTATTGTTTAAAAAAGGTCGCCTACGAATGCGCCATATTATTAGCACGAATTGAATCGATTCTTGCCACAGTAACATATTCTTGATAGTCGCGAAAAAATTGCCGAATTTTAGAAGTCATTACCATTTCTATTCATTCTCATTTTCTGAGTTGGTAACATCTACATCGTACTCAAATGAACCAAGATTACTTGAATGACCATATGGCTTACCGTTTGTGTCTTCGGCCTGGACCAAAATTGGCTTAGTGTCTTGTGGCATCGGACTATATTCTTTAATAAATTCGTTGCCAGCTTTGAGTGCTTGATCAATAGAATCTTTTAGTTCATCACCATGTTCATACTCTGGCCCTGCAGCCATGAGTAAATGTAGCGTTCTTGAGTCTGGATCATAAGAGGCTTGGGCCACCTTGTAATAAGAATCAACAGAAACATCCTTGAGATTTGACAAAAAGTTCTGGTAATTTGCTTTCAACACTTTGCTTTGGGAGCTGGCTTTTGGATAGCTTTTCCTTTGTGTGGTAGTTGAATGTGAAGAATGGCTCGCTTTGGAACTACTAACAGTAGAGCTATTCTGTATAGCACTCTTACTCTTAACGTCATTATTGGAACAAGAAGCGAGCACAAATGTGCTTAGTATCGTTACCACTAATGCAATCTTTTTACTCATCATACACTCCTAGTGAGATTTAAATATCAAGTTTTTTTCATCTAATACAACATGACGAACAGTTTTAGAGATTCTGATTGTTTGTACAAATGGCATTGTCGGCGAAACAGAAAAAGTATGAAAATCCCCCTACTCAGCAAATAAAATGTTCTTTAAAGCGAGGTTTCACATCTACTTGTGTGCAAAAATTTCCGTGTAACTATTATTGCTGGTCCAAAAGACAATTCTGTCTGTCGAAGTATCATCTTTAACGCCGTTGTTAAACTGAGAATCGATTGAAACATCCTTTGGATAAAATTTAACAGTTGCATTGTGAACAGCGTCTTCAACTTCATCATCTTTTATTGCTGCGGTTAAAACACCATGTTGCTCGCTATAAACGACGTCGAGATCATTACCATCCTGTTCTATGCCAATCTTGTCCAATCTGATTGACCCATCACTAATTTGGTCGTCCCTAATGTTTAAATGATTAGTTAAATCGGCTGGATCTTGAGACCACTGGAGACCCTGACCACCATGTAATCCTGTTCCAGCAACTGCCACTTCCTGCCAGTTATAGGAAAGCCCATTAAAATTGCCATCTGTAATTCTGGTAAAGTCTAGTTCGCTAGATTTGGTGTTTGTGTCAGAGGATGAGGACTCACTAGAAGAATTATCTTCACTAGAACTTTGTTCCTCCGGGTCGGAAGATACTTTTTGTACCGAACTAGACTTTGAATTGTTTTTTACTTCAGACATTGAATTCGATTTTTCATTGGTGCTTTTTGAGCTGCTGTTACTGCACGCACTCAGCATAAGAGCGCTAAAAAAAATGACGCCTAGAGCAATAGACTTTTTCATGGTAGACTCCTTTTTTGTTTCAACTAAATTTGAAAAGAATTGAGGCCTTTTCAAGGACTAAACATGTCAGTGTTAAGCTTGTAGATTAATTATTTGCCATATTTTAAGGTTTTAAGATAGCATAGGCTTCACCAATCAAATCTTCCGTATTAGGGCTGTCTGCCAAAACAAAAGAAACTTTCGGATATGTTAAAAAATCAGTCAGAATATCGAAGTGCCACTCATAAAAGTCGGTAGTATCAGATGATGTATTTGTCTTAGCGCCACCAACAGCAATGCCACTATTACCGATCTCTGTACCACCGCCTACAGTGTTCGAACTTGAATCAGTATGTGTACCAGTATGTAACCGTTCACGAGTAACCTCCTTTATATTCGTATTGTTGTAAGCAACTAAGGAACCTTGAGCCGCATTCAAATATGCAAATCGTTCACCACTATAAATTAACGCTTCACGACCAGATCGAAACCATGACCATTGCCCGATCATTAACTTTTTGGCAACGTTGTTGGCACATAATTCAGCGTGTTCACCTTGTATTTCTCTTAGTTTTGCATTGGCGTCATTTTCTGCGTTATCCAGCATGTGACCAGCTAAGCTACGTTTTGCTAAAAGTATTGCAATTACCCAAACTAAAATTCCCAAAACTGTAGACTGGCCAAATGCACCCATGCCAAAAAAGATTGCAGCCCACATCGCAAACGGCCGGATTCGGCGCCACATTTTATTACTTTTCATTGACTGCTCGTATTCTTCGTTTGCAGTCGCACCTTTGTCCCAGCTATCAAAATCAGGTGTTTCCGCATAGTTAAATAAGTTCAGGTTTGCTGGTAAATTGTTTTCAGACATTATTTTCCTCACTAGTTTCTGACTTGACTAAAGTATTCAGTGATGTTCTTTAATTCTGTTCAACACATGTCACAATAGTTAAAAATGGATAGAAGCTTGTAGAGCCAAAACATTAATTATTTTTCTTGTAAGTTGTGCCTGCAAGTAATCCTTCAAGACCTGAACTCGAGTTTACAGTAAATGAATTCTTATCGGATGAAAGAGTTGCGGACAGTGTGCTACCCTTTATGGTCATTTTCAATTGATCCCCTTTTATTTGATAAGTCCCTTTATTCTCGTAATCTTGTCCTTCATTTTCTATGACTTGATTTCCCTCGAAAGTCAAACGGTCAGTGCTTTTAGCGATAAGCAAATCTGTTGTATGTGAATATGTACCACTCAATCTTTTTGGCCTTGATACTACGACAATAGTGATAATAACCAGAATAATGACAACAATACCGGCTACTAATGAAGGTCTCTTCTTGGCCTTTGCTACTAAATTTTCCATGTTGTTCTCCCCTTAGGTGTTAGCTACTAATTATAGCGACATGCTATACCGGTAATATTAGCAAATCAAATCAAAAATATCAATATAAGCTGTACTAAGTACCATTATTTTGCATACATTTGTTTGCTACCCTGAACGGAGGGTAAAATTAATGCATATAGATTTTTTTGGTCAAAGGCTCAAATCAGTTCGGAAATCAAAACGAATGACACAAATGGACTTATCGAAACGATTAGTAGTTAGCAAAGGAACAGTATCAGCTTACGAGCAAGGATTATCCTATCCGTCTCTAGAAACCTTCGTAAAAATTTGCGATATTCTGGATACATCTTCAGATTATTTACTCGGTATTTCTGACGATCTGCCTTTTAAAATGGGTGGACTAACCGACAAACAAATGGAAAGTGTCTTACAATTTGTTTCGCTGATTGAAAAAGCAAACCGCACTATTAACAACACAGACGCTTAGATTTCGAATTCAATTCAGGTCACAAAATCAAAAAAAGGTGCCACTCAAAGTTATCAAACTTGAGCGGCACCTTTTCATTTTGAATAAATTATTTTCGTATTAATTGTACACTCTATAATTCCGATTCCTGATACATATGCCAGGCTTCGTCGAACACATCCATACTTTGCAGATAGTTACCATTTAATTCAAGGTAGCGGGACACATCGTCAAAGTTCTGAGACTGTTTGGGAAAAGCTTGGTCTAAAAATGCATTATTAGCAAATTGAGCAACTGGTTCATAACTTTCTGCATTGCGTTGCGTCATTAGGTACTGGTAAAAACTACGTCGCATGATAGTGTTCCTTTCATTTGATCTGTTTAATTGCTGAAGCCCGATGGAAGTATCATCTTGCTTATTTAACTTCTTTATCAAACTGAGCCTTGGGAATACCTGCTTTGAAAATGTATGTGCCGCTGTTCACGTCTAATGTTTCAGCTCGGATGGCTAAAGAACGACGTGGTCCCATCTTATGCAAATCCAATAGCACCGTGTCTGTTTTAGCGTTGGCACTGACACCCTTTGGAAATTTGTAATGACGAGCG
This sequence comes from Furfurilactobacillus milii, assembly GCF_009864005.1. GTDB lineage: Bacteria > Bacillota > Bacilli > Lactobacillales > Lactobacillaceae > Furfurilactobacillus > Furfurilactobacillus rossiae_B. The sequence goes on along the minus strand of NZ_WEZQ01000005.1, from coordinate 221,758 downwards.
ACAAATCCCATCACGAAATGTACAGGCAGTTGAAGCCGTCCAATTGCCATTCTAGAGGCATGGAGTTTAACATTACCAGATTTGGTAACACTAGGATCCATAATCAATCCGTACGTTAGTTTAACACCTAGAAATTTGGTTGTCCCGTATAGCATTGCGTGTTTATTAATCACAAAACGATAGTGATACTTATTATCTTTCGTATTGTTAATGTAGTAATCTGCAAGTGCATTCACCTGTTTAGTATTAAGCTGCACCTGAAATGTGGCATTTGATTGCTGCACTGGGCGAGTTACCTCAGCAGGCTCCGGCATCGGCTTTGTTGCTTCAACACCGACCCAGATCCCGGCAATCACAATGAGACTAATTAACGTGATTGCAGTGATTTTCCACCAGTTGCGTTGGTGTTTTGGTTTAACATCCTGCCTTGTTTGCATACTGATTTATTGAACCTCCGTTGCGGTGAAAATGGTCAAAAATTTATTTGGGCATCCAGGACTGATGATCCTGCATCGTCTTATACAGCGTGGCAGTCATTTTTGAATATCCCAAATGGTTCGGGTGGAAATGATCTGCCGACGATAAATAATCATTCAATTCACCAGTAGAACCGCCGACTAGCGCCTTTTCGACATTTTGACCGTCAAAACTATTGTTATTATTTGCCTTAGCATCCTTGGCAGCCAAAGCAGACCGCTTTGCAACAGTATCATATTGACCGTACGAAAGGCGTTCGTTAATATTCATGAAATATAATTTACTGATATTGTTAGCCGTTGTTTTTGTGACCTGGTTAAAGCCGGTGATATAAGTATTTAGTTGATCCACGTTGGCAAAATAAACGTAAACCGGGTTGTAAATACTGAATAAAAAGATTGGCGCATTTGTATTTAAGTTACGAACTGCCGTCAGAAGACTCAGGAGCTTTGTGGCATACTTCTGTTGAGTTGCTGCAACGACGGCATCCATCTGGGTCACAGTGGATTTACCAGACAGAGTAGCCGTTTGTAATCCTTGCATCAAGTCGTTACCACCGACTGTCATCGTAATGGCATCTGCATTAGCAACCTGTTTTTGCATTGCTGCCGACTGATTTAATCGCTTCAAAATTTGGTCGGAACGATCGCCGGCTTTTCCATAGTTATGGGTCGTTACGTTTAACTGATCTTTGTCGGTTAATTTCGTTTTAATTTGACCAACGTAGCCGCCGTCCTTAGCCTGATCACCGACACCCTGCGTCAGAGAATCTCCGAGGGCCACAACGGTTACCTTTTTACGTTTGGCAGCCGTCTTACTTTTTGACTTGTTAGTCGTTTGTTTATGTGACTTGCTCGAACTCTTACTACTCGAACTGTCCTTTGAAGACGCTTTTCTGTTAACGTTAGGTGCTAACTGACTTGGTTGTGTACGCCGTTGCGGTTGCATTGTCTCATGACTGCTTTGATAAAGCCACCAGGTTGCCCCAAGTGCCACCACAATGGCAACAACTAGCAAAGCTCTAATCCACCATTTAAAAAATTTCATTGATCGCTCCTTTCTATCAGTCAATCTTATGATCAATTGATTTTTTGACGTTTGCTAACTAATAAAAAAGTTGAGGGCTAATTTCCGAAACCACCGGGAATCAGGCTCAACCAACTCGTTTTACTGACAATTAGTTGACCAGAAGAAATAACTGGCCTGGATAAACAGTACTAATAATTTCGATGATGCTGTTTAGTCTGTGTAATACATTAATGCAAAGGCACCTTGACCTGCATGCGTTGCAATGATCGGCACCGTTTGTCGAACAACGACCGGTACGTTAGGAAACAGCTCATGAACGTGACTAGCAATTTTTTCGGCTGTTTCTGGCGCACCAGCATGGGAAACACCGATACTAGCAATATGACCAGCCTTTTGCATCTCTCCATAGGCCATGTCCAAAAACTTGGTAATGGTCTTCATGCCACGACCTTTCGTGGTAACTTCAATCTTGCCGTTAATCACTTCTAAACCAATTTTGATGTTCAACAAATTAGATACCAACCCAGCAGCACGGCTAATACGACCACCTGCAACTAGATTATCCAGTTTAATCACACCCATGAACAAACGTGAGTGGTCACGAACTTCAATCGTTTTAGCCACAATTTCATCAGGGGTAGCTCCGTTTTCTGCAGCCTCAGCAGCAGCCAACACTTGGAAAGCCAAGCCCCGGTCGGTCGTTTGCGAATCTACAACTTTAACGTGTGTAGACGTTAGTTGTGCAGCCTGACGCGCAGCATCAACAGTTCCCGAAATTGATTCCATCATCGTAATGCAAACAACCTCTGAACCATCCTTACCTAGTTCGTCAAATAAGTCGACAAATTTTCCCAAAGGCGGTTGACTCGTCTTAGGCAACGTATCTGCATCGATCATTTTTTCCATAAATTGTTCATTGGTGATGGTTTCCCGTTCCACGTACACGGTACCATCAATCATAACTGACAGTGGGACGATGTTAATGTGATGCTCTTTAATTTCATCCTCGGTTAAACCAGCTGATGAGTCAGTTACAATTTTTACATTAGCCATAGCTCGAAATCCCACGCTTTCTAAAATCCACTCTGCACTGTTTTGAATGAGCATGCTACAATGTAGAGCATGAATGAATAAGTGTTACAAGTATAACAAACTTTGCCACTAATTTCATAAAACAGCGGGTTTCTTTGCCGATTTTATACTTTCGCAAACAACTACGGAAACCCACCGAACTGTTAGGAGTTTTAACATGCAGCAACAGCATTCACGTACATATACCATCGTCAACGAAGTTTTTAATGCGATCACTCACGGAATTGGATTTGGACTGGCCATTGCAGGTCTGGTGATCTTAATTATTCGCGCCGTCCACACTGGTTCTTCTTTGCGAGTCGTGACGTTTACGATCTATGGCAGTATTTTAATCTTATTCTATCTATCGTCGACCTTGTTTCACGCCCTCGTGTTTACAAAGGCGAAACACGTCTTTCAGGTGTTTGACCACAGTGCCATTTACTTGTTAATTGCTGGCACGTATACGCCGTACAGTCTATTGGTTATTCGAGGCGTTCGGGGATGGGTCATTCTCAGTGTTATCTGGGTCATGGCGATTGCCGGCATTGTCTACAAATCTATTTGGTTAGGCCGGTTCAACATTGTCTCTACAGTTATTTACGTCGTCATGGGTTGGATGTGTCTATTCGCCTTTCCCCAGTTGTATCACGGCCTAGGGCTTACCGGTTTTTGGTTGCTCGTCAGTGGTGGTGTGGCATTCACAGTTGGCGCGATTATTTACAGTTTCAAACAAATTCCGTTTGGTCACGTCATTTGGCACCTATTTGTTATGTTTGGTTCGGCCCTCATGTATTTCTCGATCTTGTTTTACGCTTAAGTGCGCCGACAAAAAATGCTATGTAAGATTCACCATCAATCGGATGTGTGACGCTTACATAGCATTTTTATTTAGTTAGGCGTGTGGACGACGAACATACGTTAGAAACGCGTACGGCCACCGATTCTTATCGTCAGCTTCATGCTTCTCAGTGGATTGCAGTGTCCAATCATCTAAGTTGACTGCTGGCATATAAGTATCACCGTCAAACGTCGCGTCAATTTTTGTAACTAGCAACCGATCTGCCATTGGCATCAGTTCTTTATATAAACGAACACCGCCAATCACAAACAACTGATCATCTGGATGATGCGTGATCCAATTAGCTAATTCAGCTAAAATGGGAAACAACAAAATTCCCGGCTGTTCAGATAAAGTTGACGACAACACAAGGTTCTTTCGGTTTGGTAACGGTTTGCCTAACGACTCAAACGTCCGTTTGCCCATAATTACCGCGTTGCCCGTCGTCTGTTGACGAAAGTAACGGGCATCGGCCGGTAAATGCCATGGTAACTGGCCGTTTCGACCAATTAGATGATGCTGATCTTCAGCCCAAATTAATGTAAGCAAAACACAGTCACTTCCTGTCAAAAGTTAGTCATGCGTCTAAACGGCAACGGGGGCCTTAATTGCTGGCAATGGATCGTAATCCTTAACCTTAATGTCGTGCATGTCGTAATCAAAGATACTGTCTTTTTCATCATTGAGCCATAATGTTGGGGCTTTTCTCGGAGTCCGGGACAGCTGCTCCTTAACCTGGTCCAAATGATTGAGATAAATATGTGCATCCCCAAGCGTATGAACGAACTCACCCACTTGTAAATGACATTCTTTCGCGATCATCGAGGTTAACAAAGCGTAACTGGCAATGTTAAACGGCACGCCTAAAAAGATATCACCTGAACGTTGGTACAACTGACAGGACAACTTGCCATCTGCAACATAGAATTGAAACAGTGTATGACACGGTGGCAAGGCCATGGTTGGCACATCTTCTGGATTCCATGCCGACACAATCAACCGCCGTGAATCTGGATGCTGTTTGATCATATTGATGACATTTCCTAGTTGGTCAATTGTTTCACCCGTGGACGTCTTCCATTTGCGCCATTGCGCACCGTACACTAGACCGAGCTCACCATATTGTTTAGCAAACGTATCATCATGCAAAATCTGATCGTCAAAATGCTTTTTTTCTGTTTGATAACGTTCATTAAATTCCGGGTCGACCAAGCTGCGGCGACCAAAATCGGTCATGTCAGGTCCCTTGTAATCCGCACTGTCAATATAGCGTTGAAAGGCCCATTCGTCCCAAATATGATTCTTGTGTTCGAGCAAGAACCGAATGTTAGTGTCGCCATGCAAGAACCAGAGTAGCTCACTTTTTATGAGCCCAAACGGCACTTTTTTGGTCGTCAATAACGGAAAGCCCTCGTTTAAATCAAACCGCATTTGGTAACCGAACGTTGACTTAGTTCCTGTGCCAGTCCGATCCGACTTAACCGTACCATGTTCATAAACATATCGTTCCAGTTGTAAATACGCGTCTTCCAGCATATCTTTGCTTCCTTTCACCTGATGCCTAAGCGTTAATGTCATGATAATTAAAATAAAACATTTTTATTCAGAAACAAACTGACTTAAATAATCCCAGCGTTCCATGGCTTTGGTCAGTTCCGAATCAGTCTCTTCAAACTGTTTTTGCAAATCGGCCAATTTACCATAGTCGGCGCCGTTCTCATTCATCTGAGTACTAATTGCTGATTTTTGTTGCTCAAGATCATCGATTTTGCCTTCGATGACATCCCATTCTTTTTGTTCCGCATAAGTTAACTTATGTTTAGTCTTCGTTTGGGGTTCATCGGTCATGTCAGCTTCATCTTGTTTAGTAGATGACTCACTTGTTGATGTTTTTTCTTCATGTTGACGTGTCTCAGACTGTGCCTGCTGTTGCAGGTAATCGCTAAATTGACCAATAAAATGATCAATTTTGCCATGCCCATCAAATACAAGTAACTGGTCAGCAACCTTATCCAAGAAGTAACGATCATGTGAGACCGTGATAACGGTGCCAGCAAACTTGCTGAGGTAATCTTCAAGGACAGTCAACGTTCCAATATCCAGGTCATTGGTCGGTTCATCTAGGAAGAGTACGTTTGGCTGCTCCATCAGTAACTTCAACAGGTACAGTCGCCGTTTTTCACCACCGGACAATTTACGGATTAACGTACCATGCATAAACCGTGGAAACAGGAACTGCTCCAACAGGTTAGTCGTGCTAATCTCATTACCATCTTTATCGGTCACGGTCTCCGCTACTTCGTTCAGGTAGCTGATGACTCGTTTATCACCTGGAATTGGCTCAGTTTGCTGTGTGTAGTAGGCAAGTTTGACGGTCTCGCCGATCGTAACCGTGCCACTATCAACCGGCAAACGTTGTGCCAACACGTTTAGCAAACTAGTCTTGCCGGCCCCATTAACCCCGGTAATCCCAATCCGATCACCAGCTTGAATCAATAAGTTGAAGTCATTCAATAGTTTATGATCGCCAAGTTGTAAATTAACGTGTTTGGCAATGATCACTTTCTTACCCAACCGTTGCTGACCTAGGTTAATGTCAACATCCTGGTCAACCTGTAAGGTATTGAGATTGTCCTTCAAGTCATTGAAGTGGTTCACTCGCGCCTGCTGTTTTGTACTACGGGCTTGCGGGGATGTGCGCATCCATGCGAGCTCTTTTTTATAGAGCTGCGACTGTTTGCGGTCGGCCTCCACTTCATGCTCAACGCGTTCCGCTTTCTGCCCAACAAACGCCTGATAATTACCTTGATATTCGTAAAGCTGTCCAAACGACAGTTCAAAAATCCGCGTTGCCACGGCATCTAAAAAGTAACGGTCATGTGTCACGACAAGAACAGCACCACGATAACTGGCCAAATACTTTTCCAGCCAGTCAATGGAATCAAAATCCAAGTGGTTCGTAGGTTCATCCAGCAACAACAAATCCGGCGCTTGAATCAGCACTTGCGCTAAACCTACCCGTTTACGCTGACCACCAGACAATGTTTTAACCTGTTGATCCAGGTCGGTAATATGCAATTGCGTCAAAATGGTTTTGACGTTACTTTCGGCCAACCAAGCATCTTCCTGATTCATTTTTGCTTCAGCCCGAGTGTAACGAGCTAACGCCTTTTCATCTTCCGGGTGCAAACTGTATTTGGCCAATGCTTGCTCGTATTCACGAATGGTTGCGAATACTGGCTGTGCACCGGCGAACACCGCTTCCATAACGGATAATGAATCATCCAAGTCAGGAATCTGCCGGAGATAACTGATCCGGTAATCATTTGGTGTTTCAATTGTGCCAGAGTCCTGCGGGTCAACACCAGCAATCGTATTCAAAAGAGATGTTTTGCCACTACCATTTGTGCCAATCAGGCCAATCCGGTCATTTTCACCAATTAAGAAGGAAATCTTATCAAAAAGTGTTTTTTCACCGTAGACACTCGTTAATGCCTCTGCTCGTAATGTCTGCATGATTTATTTTTTGTCCGTCCTATCTCTAACAGTTGTCACTGGTAACTTGCGCCAGATGCAATCTCATTTTTTCGTTGAGGTGTCGTTCTTTGCCAGGATCTTGTCCTGAACATATTTCAACAATTCTGCGGCCTCATTATTAATTTCACCATCAATAACGGCATTTTGAACTTTTTGCAGGGTTTCACCAACTGCAGGACCAGGTGTTAAACCGGCTTTTTTGATTAAGTCAGCGCCACTCAGCGCAAGGTCATGCGAATCCTTGATTGGTAGCTCATTATAAACGCGCAGCCACTCGTTTGGATCGTCTGGACCATAGCCACTCATGCGAGCAACATTGGTGCCTGCAGCGATTGTGTCTGGCGTCATCGCAAATAGCAATTGTTTGGTAACACCATGATACTGCTGTGCATATGCCAAATGAAGCGCCTGATTGGCCGCCTTGATGATATGATTGGCTGTCTTCCATGCTTGCAAGAACTCCACCGTGTCTGGATATGACAGCCCTAAATGAAATGCCACCATCGCCCAAACCTCAACTTCATCTTTAGGTGCTAATGCCGGTACCGTCGCAATCGTGGACAAATCGATCGTATGCCCCACCAAACCAGGACAATAGTCTGCCAATGTCGTTTGAATCATCATAGACAGGCCACGATATGCTGCTGTCCCTAGCATCATCCGCACAAACTCATCATGAATCCGTTCAACCGCAATTTGACTCAATAAATGCGCGTGCGTGTGAATGGCTGCCAACGTTTTATCTTCAATCTTAAAGTTCAATTGACTAGCAAAACGAACGGCGCGCATCATGCGTAGTGCATCTTCACCAAAGCGTGCTTCCGGATCACCAACGGCACGGATAATGCCAGCTTTCAGGTCACTTAATCCGTCGAACAAATCAATAACTTCGCCATCTTGACGCAGAGCCAGCGCATTAATCGTGAAATCGCGGCGTTTAAGGTCATCTTCCAAGTGGCGAACAAATGTCACTTTATCTGGCCGGCGATAATCTTGGTAACCAGATTCTGTCCGGAAGGTTGTTGTTTCATAGCCAGTTCCATGATCCAGAATCATGACGGTGCCGTGTTCGATACCGGTATCTACCGTCCGTTTGAATAACGCCTTTACTTCTTCTGGGTACGCACTAGTGGCAATGTCCACATCGTGAATTGGTTTGCCTAAAATTGTGTCTCTCACTGAACCACCCACAAAGTAGGCTTCATAACCAGCGGCTTCGAGCGTTGCCAAAATGGGTTGTGCACCCACAAATTCTTGCGGCAATTGTGCTAAACGCATGTTATGCCATCCCCTCATTAACTATTTATCACCCATTCTAGCAGAAATATGGCGTTGATACACTATGGCTAAACTTCAATTGGTCTGCTATCTTTAGTGATAGTAAAATATTCACGGATCATTGGGGGCCATAATGAGACAAGATGAAACGATGCGGTTACGCGACTTCATATTTATTGCACTGGGCGCAGCACTATACGCTTTTGGGTTAGTTTACGTTAATATTGTGAACAGGTTAGCTGACGGTGGTGTTGCCGGAATTTCATTAATATTACGGGCATTATTTAATTTGAATCCTGCTTACACTACGTTTGCCATCAACGTGCCATTGTTATTGATCGGCTGGCGTTTATTGGGTCGACGTTCGTTTGTATACACCGTTTTCGGCATTTCCATGCTATCTGTATGGCTGTGGGTGTGGCAACGGATGCCCATTGCCATCAATATTCACCACGACCTGTTCATAGCTGGTGCCTTGGCCGGCATTATGGGTGGCTTCGGCTGTGGTCTAGTTTATCGTTCCGGTGGCACACTGGGTGGTACCGACATCATTGCCCGCATTTTTGAAAAACAAAGTGGCGTGCCGATGGGACGCAGCCTTCTGATTCAGGATGTCGTAGTGCTATCAGCGTCATTGGTCTACATTGACGTTGTGCACATGATGTACACGTTATTGTGCTCGTTTGTGTTCACCCAGATTGTTAACTTCACCCAATCTGGTGCCTATGCAGCTCGCGCCATTATGATTATGAGCGACAAAAATGAGGAAATTGCAGCAGCCATCATCGCTGAACTCCAACGTGGGGTAACTTATCTGGACGCCGAGGGTGGCTTTACGAATACGCCACGAAAGATGCTCTACTGTGTTATCAGCCCGCGAGAGGTCCAAACGATGCGACGAATTGTAGAACGGATTGACGATCATGCCTTTATGTCAATCTTACCCGTGCAACAAAACATCGGTGAAGGCTTCTCATATAAAGTGGTCAAACGTCGTTCACTTTTCTAAATTTCAATTCTCATGTATTTAAAGGACATTTATGACTAATCAAGCGTATCCGTACCAAACAGAATTTGAAGCTCATTTAAAGCAAAGTGGTTTAGCAACAACCACTATCAATCAGTATCACGGGGATTTACGAGCCCTTTTTGATTACTTGATGCAAAATAATACTGGCTTTGCGACAGCACCGAAATTAACCAATATCTTCGAGCACGATGTTCAAGATTATTTGAGCTATCGCCTAGCACACCACACGATTAATCCCAACACCTACAACAAGTTGCTGTCTCACCTAAATAATTACTTTAAATGGGCTTTTGGACATCACCTCATGCAAGAATTGCCAACTTTAACGATGCACGGTAAAACATTGGCAAAGCCTACCAAGGTGACGGTCAAGTGGCTGGATGAACTTGGTGAAATCGTCGAAGACGGTCAATTGAGCTTTTACACACGACTCAGTTTGTTACTCATTAATCAGGGATTTACAGCTGCTGAATTTTTACAACCAGATTTTTACAAAACATTCGCCACATTACAATGGAAACCGTTTGAGCGGCAATTTATTCGTGCCTACCAGCGTTTTATTGCGCCATTGCAAACAAAGCAACAATCACAGGATCTATTTTTAAAACAACGCCTCGACCTAGAACACCCCCAGCTGACTTTACCCGCGCTGCATAAGTACTTGGACGCTGATGAAGAGCGCTTGGGATTCTCACTTTCGCCGCGTGCGTTACACCAAGCCTTTATTATTGTATATCTGCAACGCCATCGTCATGACGACAATCAAACGCTCGCACAGGCGTTACGATTGACGCCACAAAGTTTGCGTTATTATCAAGAACTACAGCAACAGATTCAGGCATAAGAAAAGCGATTCATCAACATGAGACCACCTGCTGAGGTGTCATCATTCGATGAATCGCTTTTTAAATTATTTTTAGTAACCTTGGTCTTCGTAATCTTCTAATGCTGCAACCATTTCTTCGTCCTCCGGTTGCAACTTTAGATAGTTCCGCAGCAAATTAACCGCAACTTCGGGCTGACCCTGCTCACGGTAGAAGAAGAATGCCGGCTTTAAAAAGTCAGGATTGTCTTCAAAGTAAGGCCGTGCTGCATCATAGTAAGTTTGCGCCTCTTCATTCTTTTCCAAACGAACGTAAGAGACCGCCAAATTCCAATACACTTGTGGATCAACTTGATCACGTTGAACGTACTGAGTTGCCAAATCCACATTTGCTACATCATGATGAGCCTGAACATACAAGTTGCTCAACTGGATCATGAGCGTCTGATTATCAGGATCCAGTGCTAAACCACGTTTGAGGTAGTCCTCAGCAGCTTCATTTTCCTGCAGTTTAAGCGCCAAATTCGCCGCTAACCCAAAGAGGTCCTGGTTATACTCATCGACACCTAAGCCCTCTTGAGCGACCTTATAGGCTGCCTCAACTTGATTATCATCAGACAGTGCACGGGCAAGATACGGATACAGTGACGAATACGAAGGATCCTCGTCATGCAACTGCTCAAATGTGTGAATCGCCTTTTGATTATCCTTAAGTTGCGTATACACAAAGCCAAGTTGAAAACGGACGTCCGGTGTCATATCAGCCGTATGAATCTGCTCAAGATAACCAACCGCCTGTTCAAATTTACCTGAATTAGCATAAGCGACCCCGATGCGGGAAACCAAATCCACGTCTTCCATCTTTGGAATACCACGTTTGATCAAATTCAAATAATAGTTTATTGATTTTTGATATTCACGCATCATGAAATAAAATTCACCAAGTGCGAATAACACCACCGGTTCATCTGGGGCAATTTTTTCTGCCGTTAACAATTTTTGTTCGCTAACTTCAAATAATTCCTCTGATTGATATAGGTCAGCCGCCACTAACAGGCTTTGTAAATACGCATCAGAATCTGGCGAGACGGCATCCAAATAATTAGTTGCAGCGTCCGTGTCACCCTCGTCAATCGCAATGTCGGCCAAGCTCGTTCTCAGTTCGTCCTCATCTGGATACTCTTTTAATAATTTTTCATAGATCCGTTGCGCCTTTTTATTGAAACCTAGGCCATATAATTGTTCAGCCAAATTATACAAAGTGTCGTCATCATCTTTACGTAATGCCCACGCAAATAATTTATTTGATTTATCTACCTGACCGCTTTGCAAAGCATCGAGCATTTGAACCGAATAACTATCCGTCTCACTCATGTTTCGGCCTCCTCATAATTCTTAATATCGACATATCATTGTACCCTTATCCGGCATTTAACACCAGCAAACGCACTGATAGTGTTGCGTTATATCGTTGCGTCGACCAGAAACGCTGTTCCCTGGGACCGGTCTCAGCCTGCTTTGCAGTCTTCAACCTCGACTTTGAGCCTTCACAGACCGAAGTCTCCAAGATCGTCCTGCATGGACTAAGCAGGCATAAATCGCCCCTTAGTCATGCCCTCACGGAACTCTGTTTCCGGTCAACTCCACTCGTCCGCAAAGCAATCAAGTCTGCTGACACTGCAGTAGTTAGATTTGTTACGTTACACTTACTAAGTTTTTGAGTTGGCTGATATGTGAACATAAGGGTGTCAAAATTAAATGCAGCCATGAAGGTGGTGTTAATCTGGCGGGTCCAAGCCGGATTTGCAGCATGGGACGATCGAAAAAACTCGTGGTTTTCGAGGCCTTGCGGCGAGGTGAAAGACTTCGAACTTCAGAAGGCTTGAACCGTCCCTTGGCAGCATTCGATTTTGACAACGGCAAGCGCCAGAGTAACCACTATCTCGAACAAACTATGATAATTAGTTTTGGAAAAGAAAAAGGACCCGGATTTCTCCGAGTCCTTATCCATCAAGTAATAAATTACTTAACAGCATCCTTTAAAGCTTTACCTGGCTTGAATGCAGGTACCTTGCTTGCTGGGATTTCGATTTCTTGCCCAGTTTGTGGGTTACGGCCCTTACGAGCAGCGCGTGAACGTACTTCGAAGTTACCAAAGCCGATCAATTGCACCTTGTCGCCCTTAGCTAAGCTCTTTTGAACTGAGTCAAAAACTGCATCAACAGCCTCGGTTGCTGATTTCTTGGTTAAACCAGTTGCTGCTGCAACATCGTTAACTAATTGTGCCTTGTTTGCCATGTGAGATTTCACCTCCGGATTTGGGCTTAGACGTTTAATTATGTAAACATCTAGTAGCCATCTCTGAGTGGTCCAGAAACGGCGAAACAATAACGGTCAACCGCATCATTTCAACATTCAATTTACCACACAGACATCGTTTGAACAAGCAAAAAAGTGCATTTTTCCTTGTTAAATCAATGTTTCTGGCCATTTTTATAATGAAAGTGATTGAATCGTTCTAATTTGACTGATGCAACTACTTTCGTTGACGCGGAATTAGGTGAATTGGCGTCCCCGTAAAGTCGAACGCCTTACGAATTTGATTCTCCAAAAAACGCTGATATGAGAAATGCATCAGTTCCGGATCATTAACAAAGAAGACAAATGTCGGTGGCTGAATTGCAACTTGAGTGACGTAATAAACACGTAACCGACGCCCATTTTGTGTCGGTGTTGGTGTTGTTGCAATTGCGTCAGTAATCACATCGTTTAATGTTGAAGACTTAATCCGTTTGCGATGGTTGTCGTTAACCTGCTTAATTAAGGCTGGCAACTTGTCCAAACGTTGATGCGTCTTTGCAGATACGTACACGATTGGTGCATAGTCCAAATACTGGAACTGGTCACGAATCTCTGCTTCAAAGTTAGCCATTGTGTAATCATCTTTGGTTAAAGTATCCCACTTGTTAACAACGATGATAATCGCACGACCAGCTTCATGTGCGTAACCGGCAACGTGTTTATCCTGCTCGCGGATACCTTCTTCAGCATTCAAAACGACCAGCACAACGTCACTCTTGTCAATGGCACTCATCGCGCGCATGACCGAATACCGTTCTGTGTTTTCATAAACCTTACCACGTTTACGAAGCCCGGCGGTATCAACCATGGTGAACTCATCGCCATCGGGATCTGTAAACTTCGTGTTAACGGCATCACGAGTAGTACCGGAAACATCCGAAACAATGACCCGATCTTCACCCAGTAAAGCATTAACAATGGATGATTTGCCGACGTTAGGCCGACCAATCAAACTGAAACGGATACTGTCATCCTCATCGTTAGCTGCATCGGTTGGAAATTCTTTAACCACTGCATCCAATAAATCGCCTAAACCGGTCCCATGAGCACCAGAAATTGGGTATGGATCGCCAAATCCAAGTGTATAAAAATCATAAATTTGTTGACGTTGTTCTGGATTATCGGCCTTGTTAACGGCTAATAAGACCGGCTTATCAGCTCTGTATAAAATCTTTGCGACCTGTTCGTCCTCGTCGGTGACACCTTCTACCGCACTCGCCAAAAAGACGATTACGTCAGCTTCATCAATCGCAATTTCTGCCTGTTCGGTGATTTGCACACTAAACGGTTGATCTGACAGATCAATCCCGCCAGTATCAATCAAATTAAAGTGACGACCGAGCCACTCTGCAGATGAATAAATACGATCACGGGTAACTCCCGGCGTATCTTCCACAATGGAAATTCGGTCACCCACTAAACGGTTAAAAATTGTGGATTTTCCGACGTTTGGTCGGCCAACAATGGCCACTGTTGGATTAGCCATAGCTTTCCTCCTGTTCTTGTTCAATATCGTGTCCTAGTTTACGCAATTGTCACGTATTTCGCAACAATCCGCACGCTGGGAGACATCGCATTACCATAAAAAAAGATTCCCCCAAAACGGAGGAATCCATGGTAGCTTAATTCAACCTACTTGTTTAAATTGTTACCAGTCAAATCGCCAATGGTGAAACCACCATCATCATCGCTTGAGTAATTTTGAACATCATTACGGGAAGCGCCACGATCTTCGTGTTCTTCATGGTTATTTTCACTGGCTGGCTTTTCTTCCAATGCCTTGATGGATAAACCAAGACGTTGTTGCTCAGGGTCAACATTCAGAACCTTAACCTTAACATCTTGTCCAACCTTCAAAACATCATTTGGTGTAGCAATGTGTTCGTGAGAGATTTGTGAAATGTGAACTAAACCTTCAACACCTGAGAACACTTCAACAAATGCACCAAAATCAGTCAAACGACGAACAGTTCCGTCAAGAACGGCACCAACTGGAGCCTTTTCTTCGATGTCATCCCAAGGACCAGGTTGTGTCTGCTTCAAGGATAATGAAATTCGTTGACGATCTGGGTCAACATTCAATACCTTAACCTTGATTTGTTGACCAACCTTTAAGACATCACTTGGCTTGTTAACATGCTCGTATGAGATTTCCGAAACATGGACTAAGCCATCCACACCACCGAGGTCAACGAATGCACCAAAGTCAGTCATCCGTGCAACTGTACCTTCGACAACATCACCAGCAACAAGTGTTGCAAACAACTCTTCACGTTTAGCCTTGTTTTCTGCTTCAACAATGGCACGGTGGGACAAAATCAAACGGTTTTCGCTTGGTTCGATTTCCACAATCTTAAACGTCAATTTTTGACCCTTGAATTGGTTTAAATCTTCAACGTAGTGGTCAGAAACCATTGATGCAGGAACAAATCCACGCACACCAGCATCAACCACTAAGCCACCTTTAACAACTTGTGTAACAGTGGCATCCAAGTTGTCGCCGCTTTGGTATTCCTTTTCAATGTTGTCCCAAGCCTTGCGGGCTTCCAAACGACGTTGTGATAACAGGTAACTGCCGCCTTCTTTATCGTTGCCAATTCGTGAAATGACAACTAAATCCAGGACGTCACCGACTTTTAATGAATCTGAATCAGAAGTTAATTCCTTTACTGGTACGACACCTTCAACTCCAGTGTCGCCGATACCAACAATTGCTTGTCGGTCTTCGTCAATGGCCAATACTTCACCCTTAACGACATCGCCAATGTTTACTTGGCCCGCGTTGTTTAACGCATCTAATAATTCTTTGTTGTCTTCGCTCTCGCTCATCAAAAAATCCTCCTAGTGACAATATCTATTTAACATAATAATCGAATTACCGACGAAATACCAGTAATAAGCCTAACCTTGATGATTTAAATATTGATCGATGGTCTTTGAAATTTGTTCGACCACTTGCTTAACCGATAATGAAGTCGTATCTAAACGCTGGGCATCCTTGGCCTGAACCAATGGTGACGTCTCCCGATGAGAATCTTTGTAATCGCGAGCCTGAATTTCATCTTCCAGTGTTTCAAGTGAAACCTCAATGCCCTTACTCTGATTTTCCAAATAACGACGCTGGGCGCGTTCCTTAACACTGGCAACCAAGAAAATCTTTACCTGTGCATGTGGCAAGACCGTTGTGCCGATATCACGACCGTCCATCACAATACCACCCGCCGCAGCAATCTTTTGCATTTGCGCAGTTAAGGCAGCCCGCACTTGCGGTAAGGCAGCGACTGTTGAAACGTTATTAGTAACGTTCTCACTACGAATTGCCTTTGTAACATCCTGATCACCTGCAAAAACGAGTTGATCCGGCGAACCAGCTGCAAAATGAATCGGTGTCTTATCGACGACAGCCATTACTGCGGATTCATCGTCTAGTTGAACATTCTGTTGCAGTGCAACCCATGTAATCGCCCGATACATTGCACCCGTATCTAGGTAAACGTATCCATATTTGGCGGCCACGAGTTTAGCAACCGTACTTTTCCCAGCTGAAGCCGGGCCATCAATGGCAATTTGAATGCCATTTACAGCAGAATCATTCATGCTTGTCCTCTCCTATACACATTCTCGAACCTTATCATTATACCGAATGTTGAAACACAAAAAAATGTCTCAGTTTAGGTTATTACCAAAATGAGACATTTCTTAGCTTAATTTCACTGTTATTTAACGCGGAGCTTTTGCCCAGGTGCAACTTGGGATGAACTTGAGAGTCCGTTTAGTGTTAACAGTTGCTGTAAGGACAACCCATTGTTAACAGCAACGCGGTACAAGCCTTGACCGGCTTCAACCGTGACATATTTATTACTACTATCGGAGCTGCTAGAACTGCTTTGGCTTGAAGATGAACTAGTGTCATCTGAACTAACCGTATTGTCGCTGGACTGTGTCGTTGCTACAGAACTACTGTCATCTGTGACACTACTGACCGCTGTTGTATCAGTCGAACTTGCACTGTCACTAACTGAGCTCACAGAAGATGACTTGCTGGAAGCTGTCTTTTTTTTTACAGACGAACTACTCGTTTTTTTCTTAGATGAGGAGACCGACACGGCCGCGCTCTGAGGATGATTAAACGTATTCATGTGAGCCAGATAATACCAGGTTGGTACTGCGGCTAACGCAATGATAACTAGGACAAGCAATGCCGTAATTAATGAATTATGGCTATTACGCTTGCGGTTAGCAGTACGAGATACTTCACCATTATCCTCCGAAAACTTTTTGTCCCAAGGCTTTTGTCCTTGAGGATCGTTATTTTGACTCATGACGTTTCCTCCCTGTTTCCTATCACTGTCTAACATACTAGCATATTCAAACATTGGAATTAGTAAAGTTTTCGCTAAAAAGTGCCTTAAACTGCTGACGCCAGCCTGGAATTTGCATTGTTTTTTGCAATTCATGCTGATCCTGTGACAATCCCAATTCTGACAATGAGAATTCCGTTCCGATAGGCGCACAGCAACTGTGGTCATGTGGCACCGAAGTTTCATTGAAACCATTCAGCAGAGTTTTGCGCAAACAGTCAGTTGATCGCGTAAAGTTAATAAATTTGCGTAATGCAAGCTGCCGCTCTTGACGCAGTACGCTAAAACGGTCTATCAGTTGTTGTTCACTAAAATGATGCTTTTTGTAATAGTCAAGTAACTGGTCCATATCTGTTTGTAACGCCGGTTGTTTGGCTTCATAAAATGTTTTGACTTGACGATCATTCGGTAGTGGAAGCGTCGCCAAATCAGCTGGCAATTGTTCGTCGCCTGGCGCAATGAGACAAATGGCAATACTTTGTTGCCCATCACGGCCTGCCCGTCCTATTTCTTGCACGTAATCATTTAAGTTGCCTGGTAAATGATAGTGAATGACAAAGCGAATGTTATCTTTATCAATGCCCATCCCAAACGCACTCGTTGCACAAACAACTTGCAATTGGTCGGCCATAAATTGTTGTTGGACCGTATATCGCGTTTGAGCATCTAAGCCAGCATGGTAGCTTGCCGCAGGATAACCAGCGTCGCTTAGCCGTTGCGCCCATTCATCGGCTTGTGCCTTACTTGAAAAATAAATAATTCCAGGCTTAACAATCTTTGCCATCAGGACCATAAGTTCGGTAGCCTTCTCCTTTCGCGAAGTAACGGAACGCATCGCTAGGAAAATATTGGGACGATTTACTGACTGCCTGATGACTTGAACGTTTTGCTCATCATCAGTAACCATATTCATCGACGCTTTTCTCGCAGCTGTTGGCCTTAAACGTAGCTGTGTCAAAATGTCGGTTTGAACGTGTTCATCAGCGGTAGCGGTCAACGCACAGGTTAATGGATTGCCCAGTTGACTTCGAACGTCGCCCAAGCTCAAATAGGCGGGTCGAAAATCTGGTCCCCACGTTGAGATACAGTGAGCCTCATCAATAACCAGCAGCCCAATATTACAATGCTGAATTGACGCCATCACACCCTCATTTTGAAGCATCTCCGGTGAAATAAAAATAAATCGATATTGTTGTAGTCTACTTAAGATACTGTCTTTTTCCGGTTTAGTCAGCAATGAGTTCAATGCCACTGCTCGCCGTTCACCGCGCTCATTCAATCGTCCCACTTGATCCTGCATTAATGATAACAACGGCGACACAATTAAACACGGACGGTTTATCAAATAAGTTGTCAATTCATAAATTAATGTTTTGCCACTCCCAGTCGGCAGAATGGCCAGGACATTTCGTCCTTGTTGTAAACTGTCAATTGCTTCTGCCTGTCCAGGTCGAAACTTCTTGAGACCAAAATGAGTACGCAATGCCGCTTGCCGATCACGTGCTAAATCAACAGCAGTCTCTGATAATTTTAAACGTGGATCATTTGGCTTAACATGACGTGGCAATTGGATGTCATTGTCAATTTTATGTGGTTCACGACTCATTTTTGCTTTGTCTCCCAAATTTGTGTCATTCGATATTGAAAAAACTGAGCCGGCGTGGAACCCAATGAACCTTGCCAATTGTCAATATTGACAGGTTGATGTTTTTTGATACTTTCACGAGTAGCCTCGTCAACGCATTTTTCATACGGAAACTGATCCAGCGGTAATAAAATCGCGGCAGTTAATAAATGTTCATTAATTGTACTGGGCCTCAATCCCCGTTGTTGTGCAATCACTATTCTTGTTGTCCCCTGCTGAACGGCACTGAGTGTTTGTTTCACCGGTCGTGGTAATGCCTGATCCATAAACGGACTTAATAAGTTACGCCACCCCTGCGTGTCGGCTTGGCAAAACTGTACAAATGCTGCCAAGTTGGCCGCCTGAATTAAATCAATTTGCCATGTCGGCAGTTTCAAAGCTTGTGAAAGCTGTTGAACGGTATACCCTGGATGCTTTTCCCCAGCCAGTTGACTCAAAAAGACGTCTGCGTTCCGCGACGGCATTGTCGTTAACCAACAGTTCAAGGACAGCGTTAAGTCACGTAAATGGTTCTCATCAAACGAACTACTTCTGAACCAGCGCCGCACCTGTACTCTGGCACGTTCACTAACACTAACAGGAAAATACCCCATATCGTGATAAATGGTATGTGAAAGAGCCTGAATGCCTAATAAAGTAGTTTCAGCCACGATTTTAACGTGCATAATTCGATACATTTGCCGCTGTTTTGCCGGAAAGAGTTCTGACAGTTCGTGATTTTCCAGCGCCTCATTGCTCAATAATTGGCCGTCCGACTGAACTGTCACTCGTTTTTCCCTCACTAACTTATTTACCGCTTCGTTAAACGTGTCCCACTGTAACGATGGCAGTACACTCAGCCATGACAACAAATCATAGCGGAGCGCCCAATAGAGCACCGACACCGTTCTCTTGCCGGTCAAACAGTTAAAAATAACTTTGGGTCGACGTGGTTGTGAAGCTGATAATAAACGGATTAAAAATTCTGGATTCACGCCAACCCCTCCTACAATGCTGTGATGTCAGTTTAACACAAGACCGCTGACTACTAGCGACAGAAAAAAGCAACCAAGCTAAAATGGCTGCTTTTACATTTACTCATTTCATTATTTATTATTAATGGCACGTCGTTGTCTGCTTAACCATGGTGCCATTCGCCAATAAACAATCCAAAAAGCAATGCCGATAATGACGCCCTTGATTAGATTGAATGGCACCACTACAGTCCAAATCAACGCTGGAATGTTTGTTGATTGCGGTAAGCCACCAACCTTCATGTATAACGGAAACATTAAAAATGCATTGAGCAATGCCATAATAATTGTCAGCAACACCGTACTCAGTGAAATTCCAACTGACAATTTAAAACTGATCTTTCGGTTTGACCGCGTTAACAACCAGTAAATCGGAATCACATACGCCATATTGGCTACAAAAGCAATCGTGTCACCAATTAAGCTAAAAGGATTGATACCCTTTAGCAATAAATGTAAGACCACCGCGATTAGCGCAATCAATGCACCATCGCCCAACCCATAAATCACTGTTCCCAGCAAAATAATTAATAAGCTGAGATCCAGCTTCATAAATGTTGCTCCCGGCAAAATCGGAAACTCTAAAAACATGATGACCGCCGCAACTGCGCCTAACACGGCGACGCTGATCATCCGTCGTAATGCTGTACTGCCCATCTGAAACTCCTCCTTAAGTACCCTCGATGGAACTGTCACAGTTTTCATCTTGAGCACCATTTTAGATGGGTCATCTTCTTTGGCATGGCAATAAAAAAAGTCTCATCACATTCCTTCAAGGGAACACGATCAGACATGTTGAATCCATCAAAATAAGACTCATAATTGCCGATCTTCTTTATACCAGACTTTACTGTCGGCCTTGGAATTTCACCAAGATCAATCTCCATTGAATGGAGAGTCGCGGGCTATCACCGCCGGTCGGGAATTTCACCCTGCCCTGAAGACGAACCAAGTATTAAATTTGTAATTACTTACAAGTGAAGTTTAACACATAACCAAAAATGGTCAACATAATCTTCTTCTCCACGTGTAATTATGTGACTAAGCGTTAGCGGCGAAAACCCTTCTTGTTTGAAATCGATTCACGTAATGCTTCGAGTTCAACAGATTTCAATTCACGATAATCACCAGACGTCAGACCATCAAGAGTCAAAGGACCATAACTGTCGCGTCGCAACTTTTCAACTGGAAAGCCAACGGCCGTCAACATGTTTTTAACTTGGTGATTATGACCTTCATGAATTGTTAATTGAACGATAGCTGTGTTTTTACGGTGATCAACACTAATCAGCTTACTTTTAGCTGGCGAGGTCTTATGACCATCAACAACGAGACCATGACGCAGTTTTTCTAAGGCATCGTTTGTCGGCACGCCTTTTACTTTAGCGACATACGTTTTATCAACTTTAAACTTAGGGTGCATTAACTGATTGGCTAGTTCACCGTCATTAGTCATTAACAGCAATCCGGACGTATCGTAGTCCAAACGGCCAACCGGATAAATTCGCTCATCAATATCGTCCAATAAATCGACTACCGTCCGACGCCCCTTGTCATCGTGGGCAGTGGATACAACACTGCGCGGTTTGTACAACAAATAATACACAAACTGCTCTTGCTGGATTGCAACACCATCCACTTGTATTGCATCATCCGCAGTCACTTTTGTGCCTAATTCGCGAATAACCGTTCCATTAACCTGAACATGTCCTGTCGAAATCAATGTTTCAGACTTACGCCGCGATGCGACACCGGCCCGAGCCATAACTTTTTGTAATCTTTCTGCCATTATTAATCCTCATGTTTTTCTTTGTCTTCTGTTGTACCAGCCAATTGATCTTGAAAAGCCGCTAAGAACAGATCTCCTGTTTCTGCTTGAGCTTCATCTAACGTTTCTGCTTGCGGTAACGGCGGCAATTGACTAATGTCATTTAGGCCAAAATAGTCTAAAAAATAATTTGTTGTTCTATATAAAATGGGGCGACCTGGCTCATCTTTTCGCCCGTGGGCTTCCACAAGATTGCGAAGCACCAATTTTTGCAGTGTTGCTGTGCTGGACACCCCACGAATCTCATCAATATCGATTCGTGTTACTGGCTGGCGATAAGCGGTGATAGCAAGAACTTCCAATGAGGCTTGCGATAAATTAGTTGCTAAGGGTGCCTCAAAATAACGTTTGATCACACCGGCTAATTCTTTTTTTGTAGCCAGTCGGTAGATACCATCGTTGTCTAGCAAACAGAGTGGATCATCCACACTCTCCTCATGACGTTTGGCAATCTGATCCAACATCGTGTTGATTGCCGCACGCATGAAACCTGTTGCATGGGACATTTCCGCAACCGAAATGCCTTCGTCACCTGCAATAAACAGAAGTCCTTCAATTTGTTCGATATTTGTCATGACTCTTTTTCATCCTCAAATGGCGTTAATACTTCTTTATCTAGATCATCCTTGCTCCGTTCACCAGCAAAGACCTGAATCGGACCGTTAACAACACTTTGGTCGAACCGGACGGCATTCATTTTTGCTAGTTCCAACATGGCCAAAAATGTTGTCACAAGTTCATCAGTTTGTGGTTGCTCAGAAAACAAGTCCTCAAAAGCGGTCGGTCGCTTACGATCCAATTTATTTAACATAACTCGCATCTGTTCGCGAATAGTAAATTGGTCGCCCGACACCGTTCGAGACACAGGTTTGGCAATTTGTCGCTGTGCCAACATATGCTTAAATGCGGCTTGCAAATCCGCCACCGTAATCCCTGGAACCAAAGAACCCAATTGAACATCTGCCGGCACACCACTCGCAGCGCGAGTAAATTGCTGTTTACGATCTTGCTCCTTATCGCGTAATTCATCAGCCGCCTGTTGATAACGACGATACTCCAGTAATTGAGTTACTAATTCCGACCGCGGATCTGAATCGTCAGTAGCATCCTCATCCTCGTCAGCCGCCCGAGGCAATAACATTCTACTTTTAATCGTCATGAGCGTCGCCGCCATGACAAAGTATTCGCCTGCGACATCCAGCTTCATGTTTTGCATTTGATGTAAATATTTTAGATATTGCGATGTGATTGCAGAGATTTGAATGTCATAAATATCCATTTCTGAACTGCGAATCAGATGCAATAATAAATCTAACGGCCCCTCGAAGTCAGCAATTTTAATCGTTGGCTGGTTTGCTAACGCTAAATTGACTTGTGCCTCCCGATCGTGAGCACGTTGTCCAGGCCATGATTTACGGGTGTCTGTCGCATTAGTGCCCATCAATATTCCTCCACCGCATAATCATTGGCGTAGTAGCAATGGTGCCCATGATCCGTTTTTCAGGGAATAGTTCTGCAACGGCATCTAAAATGGCCTTTCTTGTACTATCATTACGTTCTTGAGGTGACAGAACAAGTAATCGAATGAGTACAAACTGATCTTCCAATTCAAACCCCACGACGCCAGTAAACTGGTTGTGGTCGTTTCGCCATAGATACATTTGCCGACCACTGCCATCAGTATACCAAGCCATTTCTGCTTTTAGATGCTTCATGTTGTGAAAGTCCGGCAAGAAGGACAGCAATCCCATGGTTGTTTTTTCATAATCATCACGGTATTTAACTAGCATGACTTCGTCCCCTTTCCAACATTTCTTTATTCCGCTATTAATTGAGTTATGCTCGCGGATGAGCTTTTTTATAAACCTCTGTTAACCGTTGCTTAGAAATATGAGTATAAATCTGTGTCGTTGAAATATCCGCATGGCCCAGTAGTTCCTGAACCACCCTTAAATCAGCGCCATTTTCCAAGATGTGTGTGGCAAACGAATGGCGTAACGTATGCGGTGTCACATCTTTCTTGATTCCAGCGCTTTTAACCATCGCTTTTAGGTTTTTCCACACACCTTGACGCGTAAGTTGGCGGCCGTGAGCATTAACAAAAATCGCCGTTGTTGGCTGTCCATGAACTAGTTTCGGACGCACGGTGTTCATGTACGATGTTAGCCACTCTGTCGCAAGATCACCAATTGGAATGATACGTTCCTTGTCACCCTTACCAACAGTTTGAATAAACCCGAGATCTAAATGTAAATTATTCCCAGTCAGATTAACCGCTTCACTGACTCGCATGCCAGTTGCGTACATGACTTCGAGTAAGGTACGATCACGAATTCCCAGTGGTTTGCTGACATCCGGAACAGCTAATAACCGGTCGACTTCTTCAACCGTCAAAACTTGTGGCAAATGCCGAGCGCGTTTTGGTGAATCAATTTTCAACATCGGATTTTCATCAACGTACCCGTCCCGCGTCAAAAACAAAAAGTATTTCCGCAGACTCGAAACACTGTGAATAACCGTGTTACGCGCTTTATGAGCTTGATCTTCAATTTGCAGATAATTTAGGATCACGTAACGATCCACCTGCTTGAGACTAGTGAGTCCTTGCGCCACAATAAACTGGCTAAATGCCTGAATATCCTGTTTGTAACTAATAATGCTATTCTTGGACAAACCACGTTCAACTTTAATATAGGTCAAATAGTCATCCATCGGGTCCAAAATCGCGGTTGGGATTTCTTTTTCATTGCTCATTTGCTGCTTTAACACCGGTCTCCGTTAACGTAATGCCATCTGCAGTCTGTTCAATGTAACGAGCTTTGAGTAAATGACCCACGGCCCGTTTGAACTGTCCCTTGCTAATCCCAAAATACGCCTTGATGGCATCAGGGTTACTTTTATCTGTAAAGGGTAGCGTATGACTTGCTTCATGACCAAGCGTTGCCAATAGTTGCGCAGCATCCTCACTAATTGCCTGATAAGCACGCGGCTTCAGTGAGATGTTCAGTCCACCATCAGGGCGCACACCAATAACACGGCCATGTACTTGTTCCCCTAGTCGTGGTTCGTGATCACGCTCTGAAGGATGAACGAACCCAAGATAATAATCGTCAGTTATAACTAAAGTGCCAGCTAATTTTAATCGGTATACTGTTGCTGTTAAGTCATGATTTCTGTCTGCAGTTGTCGCCCGGCGACTGATAGCAGTAAAAATCTCAGAATCAGCTAGGTGTGCCCACAAACGATTTTTAGCATCGACGACAAGGCTAACCATCAAACGATCACCCTTTTGAGGCATCAACCCGTCAATCGTCGGTAATTCGTCCACCGAAACGACAAAATCTTTGTTAGGCAAGCCAACGTCCACAAACACGCCCAGGCCATGTGCGGACCGAACAACTGTCCCAAACGCATAGTGACCAACCTGTGACTTTGGAATCGTTGTTGAA
This sequence comes from Furfurilactobacillus milii, assembly GCF_009864005.1. Taxonomy (GTDB): domain Bacteria; phylum Bacillota; class Bacilli; order Lactobacillales; family Lactobacillaceae; genus Furfurilactobacillus; species Furfurilactobacillus rossiae_B. The sequence continues at coordinate 197,015 of NZ_WEZQ01000005.1, read as the reverse complement.
ATCTGGTAATCATGATCCTCATTTTCGTAAGCAAAGCCCATAACCTGAGCACCTATCCCCAGCTGATGATCTGCTTCTTTTTTATCAAATTGAAACGAAAATCCCTCACATTGAACGATGTAGTAATCTTCGTTTTGATCAGTGACCTTTGTTTCAATCACACGGCCTAATAAATCGTGCATAACTGCCTCCAAATCGGTAATTTCATTTTGTCTATTATAGCAGAAAGCTTAATCGCAAGCGACATCCGCCCAGAAAGACCTGCAATTTAAGAAAGAAAAAGGCCGCCGACAAACGTCAGCAGCCTTAAACGAATTCTTTTTAAAATTAGTCGATCCGCATAACACGCATGATGTTAGTTGTACCCTTTGTACCAACTGGTACACCGGCAGTAACTAAGATCGTGTCACCCTTTTCAGCTAAGCCTTCTTCAACAACACGCTTCTTAGCTAATGCGAACATGTCATCAGTGCTTGCTGGGGCAGTGTCGATAACTGGGTAAACACCCCAGTTGATCATCAAACCGCGTTGAGTGCGTTCGTCAAACGTAACGGCAAGAATGTCGGCGTTTGGACGGTACTTGCTGATCATCCGTGCAGTGTGACCTGAAGCAGTAGCAGCAACGATTGTCTTCACGTGCAAGTTACTTGCAGTACGGGCAACAGCAGCAGCAACAGCTTCTGTAACATCTGAAGTATCGAAGTTGTGAACAGCATGACCATCAACACTCAAGTCATTTTCAGCCTTGATGTCGATCCGGTTCATCGTTGCAACAGATTCTACTGGGTAGTCACCGTTAGCAGATTCACCAGATAACATGGTTGCGTCAGTACCATCAAATACGGCGTTAGCAACGTCAGATGCTTCGGCACGTGTAGGACGTGGGTTTTCTTGCATTGAATCCAACATTTGGGTAGCAGTGATAACTGGCTTGCCCAATTCGTTACAACGACGGATCAATTCCTTCTGTACTAATGGCACATTTTCAGCAGGAATTTCAACACCCATGTCACCACGGGCAACCATCAAACCATCTGAGACTTCAAGAATTTCGTCGAAGTTGTCGATACCTTCTTGAGATTCGATCTTAGGGAAGATTTGAACATGTTGCATGTTCTTTTCTTCAAGCAGAGCACGAATGTCCAGAACATCTTGCGCTTTACGTACGAATGAAGCGGCGATGAAGTTGATTTCATGATCCAAACCAAAACGAATGTCTGAGGAATCCTTTTCAGTGATCCCAGGCAAGTTGATGGAAACACCAGGTGCGTTAACACCCTTACGAGAACCAAGCATCCCATTGTTTTGAACAGTGGTTACTAATTCTTTGTTAGCATCGTCTTTTTCGTCAATCTTCATGTCGATCAAACCATCGTCAAACAGTACGTGACCACCAACATGAACATCATCGTATAAGCCAGGGTAGGTAACGGCAATCTTGTCGTGTGTACCTTCAATGGAGTCGTCCATTGAGATACGAACCTTGTCACCAGTCTTGTATTCGATCTTGCCATCTTTTTGAACCGTTGTCCGGATTTCAGCACCCTTAGTATCAAGCATGATACCAACAGTCTTGCCAGTAATCTTTTCAGCTTCATGGACGTTGTTTAAACGGCCAAGGTGTTCTTCATGATCTCCGTGAGAAAAGTTAAAACGGAAAACGTTGGCGCCTGCTTCAATCAGCTTAACGATCGTATCAACGTCTGAGCTGGCTGGTCCAAGCGTGCTAACGATTTTAGTTTTTTTCATAACAAAAATCTCTCCCTTTGAGTTTGTGCCACAGAGTGGCTTTTTTGAGAACGTTATTGTTCCCTTAAATACGATATTAGTTTAACACTTTTAAAATGTCGTTGTCGCCCTTTTCATGAGTTTTCATAAATATTCATGAAAACCCACACCGGTTTTTCATTTTGTTGAAGACAGTTTAAACATTTATGTCTGATTTCGCCGAAAAACGACATTACCGTCACCAAAAATCCCGATCAATTGATTTCGCGCTTGTGTCGTGGCCGCTAAATTAAATGCTGACGCCAGCTTGACTGTCCGGTTATCAACTTGATTATGCAAAATTACCGGATTATTGCCGCGTAAGCTGACCATTTGCTGACGAAAGTTGTTCTCTGCACCAGCAGCAATGTTTGCCTCGGTCAGTTGTAAATACCAAGTGCCAATTGGCGCAGCTTGCGCTTGTGGCTTCGTTGCTGCTTGAGCAGGATGATTCGACCGCGTATTGGATTCACCACTCAGCTGCACATTTTGTCGGGATTGCTGATGTACACCTTGCTCCTGAACTGTTTTGGCCAATTGAAGCCGATCCGCTACAATCTCCAGTTGGCGACCCGTATCAATTTTACCAGTCACAACGACGACCTGCTCTGGCGCTAACCATTCGCTAACTTCCTTATAAAGTCGTGGGAAGACGGTGATCGACAATTCGCCAGATGGATCGTTCCCGCTGACAAACGCCATTCGGTCACCCTTTTTAGTTCTTATTTCACGAATCCGACTCGTGTACAGAATAACGGTTGTCACCTGGCCAACCGCGACATCGACAATTGGTGTTGCATTCAGTTGTTGGCTGAGCCCTGTGTACTGTTCTACCGGGTGACCAGATACATAAGCGCCAAGTATTTCGGCCTCATGACTTAATTTTTCTTTCAAAGACAAATCATGGCGATGCTCAACCTTAGGTTTAAGCCCCAAGTTGGATTCGAACAGATCGATGCTGACCTGAGCACCAGAAATCACACGTGGCAACAGGTCCAACAGCTCAGCTCTGTTTAAGCCAAAACTGTCAAAGCTACCAGCATAGATCATGGCAGTTAAGACGTCCGTTTTCCGAAACTGTGGGTCAATAGCGTTGACAAATGTTTCTAAGTCTTTAAATGCACCGTTTTTTTGCCGCAATGCCAAGATATTGCCAACAAAATCTCGACGCACACCTTTAATGTCACTAAGGCCAAACACGATTTGCCCGTTTACCAGTGAGAATCCCGTCTGACTGACGTTAACGTTGGGCGCTGCTACATTGACGCCATGTTGTTTTGCCTCTAACAAATATAATTTCGTTTTTGTTGGATTACCCAGTACAGAATTAAGTAGTGCTGTAAAAAAAGCACCCGGATGATGCACTTTTAGATAAGCGAGTTCAAACGCCATTTTGCTGTAGGCAACGGCATGTGATCGGTTAAAACCATAAGATGCAAAATTTTCAATATAGTCATAGACCTGGACAGCAACGGCTTGCGTAAATTTATTAGCCACCGCACCCTCAATAAACTCGGTACGTAGTGCATCAATCTTATGATGATCTTTTTTACTCATGGCACGGCGAAGAATATCGGCCTTACCCAGTGAGAAACCGCCCATAACTGAGGCGACTCGCATAACCTGCTCTTGATAAACAATGATACCAAATGTTGGTCCCAAAATTGGTTCCAACGCCTGGGCCGGATATGTGACTGGTTCATTGCCCTTTTTACGGGCAATGAAGTGATCGATGTTTTCCATCGGTCCGGGTCGATAAAGCGCGTTAACCGCGACGACTAATTCAAAGGTTTCCGGATGCAATTGACGCAAGACATTTTTAATGCCGCTTGATTCAAACTGAAAGACACCATTTGTATCGCCTTTTTGAAACAAGGCCAGTGTGGCACTATCGTTTAACGGAATATCGTTAACTTGAAGCTTCTTGCCCGTCGTTGTTTCAATCTCTGCTAATGTATTTGCTAAAATAGTTAAATTGCGGAGTCCAAGAAAATCCATCTTAAGCAACCCAAGTGCTTCAACGGTATTTTTAGGGAACTGGGCTACAAGCAGGCCTTCAGAACCTGATTGAACCGGGACAATATCCGTTAATGGCTGATCACTTAAGACAACACCGGCAGCATGTGTCGACGTGTGCCGTGGCAAGCCTTCCAACGCCATGGCTGTTTCAAACAGTAGCGAGTTGACACCACTGTCCGCGATTAGGTTACGTAATGGCTGTGAATCACGTTGTGCGCTGGCCAACGTCACGCCTAAACCACCGGGAATCGTCCTGCTCCATTCTGCCATTTGGAAAGTGGACAAACCAAATACACGGCCAACGTCACGAATGACCTGCTTAGCGCCAAGGGTACCAAACGTAATGATCTGGCCAACCTTATCGGCGCCATATCGATCACGCACATACAGCAACAGTTCATCACGTTTGTCGTCTGGAATATCCAAATCAATATCGGGCATCTGAGCTCGCTGATCGTTCAAAAATCGTTCAAACAGTAGATCATAGGTTAACGGATCAACTTCCGTAATGGCTAGCACATAAGCCACCAAGGACCCAGCCGCCGAGCCACGGCCAGGACCGGTAGTAATGTGATGTTCATGAGCATAGTTCATCACGTCCCAGACAATTAGAAAATAATCGTCAAAGCCTAACTGATGGATAACAGTCAGCTCGTGGTTCAATCTTTGTTGATACCGATCCGCCAGTGGATTGTCTTCGCCTAAACGTTTGGTCAAGCCCGCTGCACAAAGTTGTCGCAAATAATCTGCCGCTGGTTCATGATTGGGCGTCTTGAAATGTGGTAATTGTGGGGCTTGAAACGTGAAGTCAACCGTTGCGATGTTAGCAATTTGACTCGTTTCCCGAACGGCCTCATCCAGTCCCAATTCATGATAGTGATTGGCTAACGGCACAGACTCACGAAGATACCAAGGACCTGTCTGTTGACTTACAGCTCCTAAATTAGTGATCTGTTCACCACTGCTAATCGACGTCATCACACTAGTCTTAAAACTATCATCGGGATTCAAATAGCGAACGTCATTGACAGCCACCAATCGACAATGATTCTGATCTGCAAATTGTTGAAGCGTGTCGATTGTCGCTCTTGATTGTTGATCACTCACGCCCAGATATACCGTGTCATTTGCAATTTTTTGCAACAGTGTCATGAGTTGGGCCGCCGTTGTTTGTTGTCCCGTACTGGCTAGTCGGCCAATTTCACTTTGTAATCCATTAATAATGACCAAGTCTGACAACCAATCACTGATGTCGTCAATTGTTAATGGATCACGTTCTTCGCGGGTCATCTTTGCTGAGGAAATTTGAATTAGATTTTGATATCCATGTTCATTTTTAGCAATCAAAGTTAATGGGAATGTTGGCAGTGCATTCTGCTTTGTGGATGGCATCGTCTGGTCATTGGTTGCTGGCTCAGTAACCTCGCTGGTTAGTTCGATAGTCAGCCCAATTAATGGTTTGATGCCAGCTTTTTGCGCAGCATTAAAAAAGTCAACAACGCCATACAACACATTAATGTCAGTCAGTGCAACTGCCTGATACCCTCGCTGTTTTGCCGTTTGCACGAGTTCTGTAACTCTTGTTGGGCTTTGCAATAGACTATAACTACTGATAACGGATAATGGCACGAGACCATTTATTTTGCGAGATAACGGTACCGTTGCTGCCTCAATTTCAGTCTCCGAAGACACAAGCATCCCCCTTTCATTGAATAATCGATTAAGTTTCATATTCAAACGTTTGTTCGTCTTTCATATTATAACAAAACCCGTCAAAATTATCCGTATTCGCGAATGAAAGTTTATTGAAATCAGTAGTCAGAGTGTTAAACTACTAGTGATATGAAAGGTGGTCACAATATGCGTTACTTAACTGTAATCTTTTGGGGCTTCATCTGGGGCGAGGTCATTGGTTATATTGGTGGGCAACTAGAATTGCTGCAATATAACGCTTTTGAAATTGGCATCGTTGCCGCCATCGTCTGCCTTGTGACTTCAGTCGCAACACACATGATGGCCGACAAACCAGCGGCTAATGCTGATGAAGCAAGTCAATCATAATCGTTGTCGCAGGTTGCTAACCAGCATCGCACACGATAGATAATAAAAACGATCCTAGCAGATGTGTCTGTTGGGGTCGTTTTTATTTTGTATCACAAATAATGGCTACCACTTGTTAAGCCTGCCGATTGAGTTCAGTAATCTTCAAAATTACATCAACAGCGCGTTCCATAGTCTGCAGAGAAACATATTCATAACGGCTGTGCATGTTCTCACCACCAGCAAACAAGTTCGGCGTTGGCACACCCATGAATGAAATCTTGGAGCCATCTGTTCCACCACGAACCGGGTAAATAACAGGTTCGATATCTAAATCAGTCATGGCCTTTTTAGCCAGTTCAACCGGTGTCATGTCCTTTTCAAGCACTTCACGCATATTGTAATACTGGTCCGTCAGCACCAATTTAACCCGCGGTTCATCTAGGGTAGCATTGAGCTTATCAGCAATATCTTGCATTTGTTGTTTACGGTCTTCAAACTTCTGATGATCGTGATCACGAATAATGTAGGTTAACTGGGCTTGATCAACGGTCCCAGTCATTTTGTACAGGTGGAAGAAGCCTTCCCGACCCTCAGTGTTTTCTGGACGGTCACTTGCAGGTAATTGATTATGGAAATCAATACCAATTTGAAGTGCGTTTTGCATAACGCCTTTAGCAGTAGCCGTGTGAACATCCTTCCCTTGAATAGTCACGACTGCCTGTGCAGCATTAAACGTCTCGTATTCCAATTCACCTAATGGACCGCCATCAACCGTGTAGGCATACTTAACGCCGAAACCCTTAGCATCAAAGTGATCCGCACCAGTACCGATTTCTTCATCTGGACCAAAACCAACATGAATTTCACCATGCTTAACGTCTGGATGATTAAGCAAGTACTCCATGGCCGTCATAATTTCAGCCACACCAGTTTTATCGTCGGCGCCCAAAAGTGTTGTACCGTCAGTTGTAATTAATGTGTCACCGGTGTAATTGTGCAATGCTGGAAATTCGCTAGGCTTTAATGTCCACTGACCATCATCACTAAGTTTAATGTCTGATTGACCATCATAGTTCTTAACAATGTTAGGTGTGATATTTTCTGCATTAAAATCCGCAGTATCAATATGTGCTAAAAAGCCAATTGGTGCTGTATTGCCGTCATCATTAGCTGGCAGAACTGCAGTTACATAACCACTGTTAAGATCCGTTTTGATATCCGATAGTCCAAGCTCAGTTAATTCCTCAGCAATCGACTTTAAAAAGTTTACTTCCCTAGGCGAAGAAGGAATGGTTGTCGAATCTGGATCTGATCTCGTATTGACCTTTACATAACCGATAAACCGCGAAAGCAAGGTTTCATATTGTGCCACAACTGTCACGCTCCTATTTTCTAAAATAAAGTTCAAACATGTTTCAAAATAAGTCTACCTGATTCGGCGCGCTTACACAAAAGTAAAGGGATCCGTATTAGGTTTTGATTCTAAGACATCGAGATGCCATTGATATTGCGTAGACCACTGACGGAACATGGATGCCAACTTGGGAATGCAAACAGCTTCAATGTGATGTCCTGGGTCCACCACAGACAAACCGGATGCCAGCATGTCATGCCCAGTATGGTAGTAAACATCGCCCGTAACATAGACATCGGCTCCCGTTGCCTGCGCCTCACGGAAGAACTTGCCACCGTCACCACCTAAAATGGCAACTTTGCTAACCTGTTTGGTTGGTTCATGTGAAATCAACCGCAACCCACCGATTTTAAATTGCGTTTTGCAATACTCAGCGAATGTTTGCATTGACATCGGCTCTGCTAGCTCACCGACCCGACCCATTGATACCTCAGGCGCGTCAGGATTAGGCAGCCATGACTGAACGTGCTCCAGCTGCAATTGCTCAGCAAGCCAATCATTCATACCGCCTGGAGCATTATCCAAGTTGGTATGAGCGGCGTACACAGTAATGTGGTTAGCAATAATTTTGCCGTACATCGCTAACTGTGGATCGGCATCAAAATCCAAATTTTTAGCAGGTCGAAACATAACTGGATGATGGGCAAAAATGAAATCAGCGTGCTCGGCAATCGCTTCATCAACAACCTCGGGCCGAACATCTAAAGTCACCAAAACTTTATGAATTTCTGCCTGTCGACTACCGATTTGAAAACCAGTTGGATCACCGGCTTCGCGATAACGAAGTGGTGCAAACTTTTCGAATTGATCAATTAAGGTTTGTGCTTGCATCTTGTAGGACCTCCTCAATTAGTTGCTGTTCACGTTGCAGTTCTTGTTGCTTAGCAACGGGTACGTTTGCCGCATGATTTAGTGACGCCAATACGTGTGCGTTCCGCTGTTGCTCATGTTGCCATTTTTCGACAAACGCAGCATTGGGCGTAGCAAGTAAAAAGTGTCCAAAGCGTGCATCTAGTTCGTTTAGTGAAAACGGCGCCTTGACCTTGTGAGCCACCATAATTTCATAAATGTGCCCATCGTCCTTTAAAATTTGCTCAGCCGTAATTTGATAGGCGTGGGCGGCCAGCCATTTGCGTAAATGATATTCACCAACGTTTGGCTGTAACACGAGTAATTCGTTGCCAGTCAGTTGTTGCCAACCGCGCTCCAGAATGTCACTGATCAGTGTGCCACCCATCCCCGCAATGACAATCGTGTCAATGTTATCGTCGGGTTTAAGCACCGTTACCCCGTCTCCCAGACGTGCATCAATCCGCTCGGTCAGATTCTGATTGGCAATTTCTGTTTTGGCATTTTCAAACGGTCCGTCAACGACCTCTCCTGCCACCGCAAACGAAATTTGTTGGCGTTTAGCCAGATAAACTGGTAAGTAAGCATGATCTGAGCCGATGTCAGCCATGCGTGAATTAGCAGGCACGTAGGCCGCCACAGCAGCCAGTCGTTTTGATAAATGATCCGCGTCCATGTATCCTCCTCTTGTGCACCGATTATTAGAACTAAAAGCGATTCACGACGTAACAATCGTCACCGGTGCATCCGCTATCTTTACTACCAGTATACCAATCACTTCACGCCAGTTGCAGAGTTTTTACAGAACTTTATCGGCAGATAACCTACTGACTATTTTTCAAACTATAAAAAAAGCATCCATAGTCAATTTAAAAATTGATCATGAATGCATTGCAAATCTAATTATATTCAAACTTTGCGAAATAGGCTCATTACAATCAACTAGCCCATACTACTAATTTTAGTGATGCCTTGACTATTCCAAGAAATCTTTCAATTGCTTAGAACGACTTGGGTGACGTAACTTACGTAAGGCCTTCGCTTCAATCTGACGAATTCGTTCACGCGTAACACCAAAGACCTTACCAACTTCTTCCAAAGTTCGGGTCCGGCCATCGTCCAAACCAAAACGCAAACGAAGCACATTTTCCTCACGGTCAGTTAACGTATCCAAAACGCTTTCCAGCTGTTCCTTCAGCAGTTCATAAGCTGCGTGGTCAGCTGGTGAAGTTGCATCCTGATCTTCAATGAAATCACCTAAGTGAGAGTCATCCTCTTCACCAATTGGTGTTTCCAAAGAAACGGGTTCTTGCGCAATCTTCAAGATTTCACGAACTTTTTCCGTTGGCATATCCATTTCAGCACCAATTTCTTCAGGAATTGGTTCACGACCTAAGTCTTGAAGTAATTGACGTTGAATCCGAATCAATTTGTTGATTGTTTCAACCATGTGAACGGGAATCCGAATTGTCCGTGCCTGGTCAGCAATCGCACGGGTAATGGCCTGACGAATCCACCAAGTGGCATACGTTGAAAATTTAAATCCTTTGCGGTAATCAAACTTTTCAACGGCCTTCATCAGTCCCATATTACCTTCTTGAATTAAATCAAGGAACTGCATCCCACGGCCAACGTATCGCTTAGCAATTGAGACGACCAGCCGTAAGTTAGCTTCAGCCAACTCTTGCTTAGCTGATTCGTCACCCTGCTCAATTCGCAGAGCCAAGGCAACTTCTTCATCGGCAGATAACAGGGAAACACGACCAATTTCCTTCAGGTACATCCGAACCGGATCATTGATTTTAACTCCGGATGGTGCTGCATCACTAGCCTTTAATTCCTTAGTCGTAACACTGCTCTTTTTGTTCTTTAAGGCGTGCTCAGAGGGGTCACCATTTTCATCGACGATGCTGATACCAGCATCCTCAACTTTTTGCATTAAATCATCAATTTTGTCGGCGTCCAACGCAAATGGCTTAACCAGTTCCGTTTGCAATTCATCATAACGGACTTCTTTAGCCTTCTTACGGTTCTTAATTAATGCGTTAACTGCTGTTTTGTACTTCTTTTCATCAAAATCTTTTGTAGATGTTGTTTTCTTTTCAGACATGCAAGGTCCCCCTTAGTATTCACAATCCGACAAATAAATAAGTTTACACCGATTAATAGAATTATCAAGCATTTTTCATCGCCTGCTTTTGCTTGTACAAATTAACTAATTCCAAGGTCAGCTGATTTTGGAGGTCATGATTATTCAAACGTTTGGCCTCAATCATGGCAATGTTCTTCTGACGAATTTGCTCCTCAATAGGTGCTTGATTCATGATGATGTGCATACAATCATTAACATCGGTCATATCTTCCCGGTCAACACTTGGCTGCTCTGTGATATCAATCAATGTATGTTGTAACTCATCATCGTTGACATAATCCAAGAACGCCGCAATCTGAACATTAGCATGCGTTTGTTTGAATCCTTGAGCCATTAAAAACAGTGTTTGATACTGGTCATGGACGAAATGAAAATCCTGATTAGCCGTGACATGTAGCCAAACGCTCTGATCAATTAACATGCGATGAAGCAATAATCGTTCCGCACGCTCAATGCGATCTAGGTGCGCCGGTTCACGCACTAGCTGCTTCACTGGTGTCGGCGTACTCGGCAACGGTGTGGCCGGCTGTTCGCCAGGAACAACGGTTGGCGTCTGCGTTTGACGAATGTCAGCCAGTTGCTCTTTTAAACTAGCCTTATCAACACCAAAGCGATCCACCAGTTGATTCAGATATAAATCCTGCTCAACTGGCGAGTGGACACCAGCGACAATCTTCAACACTTCATTCAGGTAAGTCAACTGATCACTTTGATTATCAAGATTGCGTCCACGCGCTAAATAGCGTAACGCAAAGCCAACGGGCGTTTCCTTGGCACCTTCGTACACCGCCCGGAAGTGTTCAGCGTCATACTTTCGCAAGTATTCATCTGGATCCAGGCCTTCAGGCATTTGCACAACACCTAAATCCATATTGCTTTGACCACTAATTAGCGACAGCGCCCGGTGAGTTGCGTTTTGACCCGCATCATCACCGTCATATGACACATACAACGTATTAGTCACACGTTGCAAAATACCAATCTGATCAGTGGTTAAGCTAGTTCCCATGGAAGCAATACCGTTCTTTACTCCGGCAGAATAAGCTGCAATAACATCCATGAACCCTTCAAACAAAATGACAGCATCCGCCTTACGAATCTCACGACGAGCTAGGTCAAAATTAAACAACGTATCACTCTTATGGAAGATCTTCGTTTCTGGACTATTCAAATATTTTGGCGCATCTGGATCCTTATGCAACAAACGACCGGAAAATGCAATCACCTTACCACTAGCGTTACGAATCGTAAACATCACTCGATTACTAAAACGATCACGCAATTGCCCGTCCTGGTTCTCAATGAACAATCCAGAACTACGCAACGTTTGATAATCAACGTTCCGCTCTTCAAAGAAGGGTTTCAATAGTCCTTCAGCAGGTGCAAAGCCAATGTCAAACGTGTTGATTGTATCATCGTCCAGTCCACGTTTATGCAAATAATCCAGTGCTTCTTCACCAACCTGCGTGTTCATTAACACATGATGATAAAGTTTAGCAGCATCCTCGTATAAACCTATTAACTGTCCAAACTCAGAATTAACCGGGCTATTTTCTGTCTGCTTATACTCGTCAGCAATGGTGATGTTGGCATCATCAGCTACTTGAAGGACTGCTTCGGGAAAAATGATGTTATTCAGTTCCATTAAGAACTTAAACACGTTACCGCCACGGCCACAACTAAAACAGTGGAAAATTTGCTTTTCTTCGTTAACCGAAAATGACGGTGTCTTTTCTTCATGAAATGGACACAAGCCAAACAAATTTTTACCGGATTTCTTTAACTGTACATACTGACCTACTACGTCCGCAATATTCACTGAACTGCGAACGTTTTCGATGACATCCTCTGGAATTCTCATTGCCACAACATCACCTCCAGTGCTGAAGCCTAGCCTGTTGAGCGTAAAAAGACGCACCTTCCGACATCGTGAACGTTAAGTTTCGCGAGACAAAAAATGCGACTAAAATTGAGCCCAATTACACACAATGAGTATTATACACGCTTTGCCAGCAATGTACAATATTTGAATTCGTGTATTTTAGTGCCCGGTTATTAAATTATTTTGTCAAGTACGCTTCAATGAATTCCTTGAGCACGACCGCATTATTATGCTCCTCATCCTTAGCACCAAACAACAGCGTCACGTTGCCGGCTGCTAATCCTGCCCGAATCTTTTCAATAAAGGCATTCGTCATCTCATTAGTTGCAAGTTCCCGTTCATATTCACGTTTAAAAGCCGGAAACTTTTCAGGGTCATGACCAAACTGTTTACGCAGTTCTGCGGATGGCGCAATCTCCTTGTCCCAGTCGGTTAATGCCGCCCGTTCCTTACTGATGCCACGTGCCCACAACCGATCGACAAAAATTCGTTGCCCATCGCTGGCAGATGGTGCTTCGTAAATTCGTTTCAGCTGTAATGCCATTGCTTACCACTCCCAAATCGCAATCAAACTGTTCAAACTAAATATTTTTCACGTTTAGTATAGCGCGAATAGCGTTCTAAATAAAAATAGCAGCTGATTGACAGGACGATTTCTTTCCGGTTCAATCAACTACTATTCAAATTATCAAACAACAGTTAACTCTAATTCATTACCATAAGTCAATGTGCTGAATGTCGTTACGTCGACCAGAGACGCCGTTTCCGTGGGACCGGTCTCAACCCGCACAAGACACGGTTTTCAACCTTGATTATGAGCCGAAAACCCTCGTCTCATAAGTCATCCCGCAACACTAAATGGGTAAACCCACCCCATTAAGTGTTGCCGACACGAAACTTTGTCTCTGCTCGCCTTCACTACCTACTCAAAGAGTCTTATAGCTAGTCAGTTGAGCGCTAACAGAAACTGCTATGTGAGCTGGAGGGCGTCAACATTGATACCGAGCCGTGAAAGTGATGTTAATTCGAATGGTTTTCTCGAATTTACATCACGGACGGTCGCCGAGACTCGAGGTCTCACGAGGCTTGGCGGCGAGGTGAAAGACTCCGGTTTTCAGGAGGCTCGAACCGGTCCCACGGCGAGCGTATCAATGTGGACAACCGGAAGCGTGGACATCCGCACTATGCATACAACCACTTATTTAACGATCAATTGCTTAAGATCACCAAGGTGAATGGTAAGTTTCGTAAGTTGAGCGAGTTGATTCAAACGGTTACGCCGAATGGCTTCGTTATCATCCATAACCATATTGGCTTCAAAGTACGCATCGATAACTGGTTGCAAATTAGCCAATGCTTGGTAGTTTTGCTCTGGCGTCCGGTCATCGAAATGAGCCTTAACATCATTAACACCGTCATACAGTTTTTGTTCTGCATCGTTTTCAAACAATTTAGGATCAACCGGTAGTGATGGTGCGTCCAACAGATCTTGTTTCGTTAATCGTGCAACCCGCGTTAAGGCTTCAATAGCATCCTTGAAATTGCTGTCATCCACGTGCGCCACTAATGCAGCCGCATCATCCAACATGTTCACAACATCTGTGGTGTCAGCGTTCGTGACAGCATCCACAATATCATGACGAACATGCTGGCCAGCAAACCATTGACGAACCCGGTCGTTCATGAATTCCTGAATCCGTTTGCGGCTAGACGCTAAGTTGGCCGTTAGCTCTGGATTGAATTCAACATGCTTATTGGACAACGCAATTTCAAAGTCTTGCCCCATCTTCAACAACGGTAAGTGCCATTTCCGATCACGCAGGATCCGTACAATACCAAACGCCTGACGCCGTAAAGCGTACGGGTCGTTAGAACCATTAGGAATCATGTCAGCTGCAAAGAACGCGGTGATACTATCATACTTGTCGGCGATTGCCAAAGCTGCGCCAACGTTAGATTGTGGCAAACTACCGTCAGCTGAAACAGGCATGTAATGTTCACGAATAGCTTGTGCAACTGCTGGTTTTTCGCCAAACAACAAGGCATACTTTTCGCCCATAACACCCTGTAACTCGGCAAATTCGCCCACCATACCAGTTACCAAATCAAACTTGTAAATTTCACTTGCTCGCTGTAGATCTGCTAACTCGGTTTCGCTAAGGCCAACACGTTGCCCAATCAAATTAGCAATAATGCCAGTCCGCTTCATGTGTTCAGTCATGGAACCAATCTTGTCGTGGAAACTAACCGACTTCAGCTTATTCACATAAAAGTCGATGTCATGCTTTTGATCTTCCTCATAGAAGAACATCGCATCTTCCAAACGGGCAGTTAGCACTTTTTCATTCCCAGCAATCACGTTGTCCAAGTGCTGATCATTCCCGTTACGTACCGAAACAAAGTTTGGCAACAACTTGCCATTCTCGTCACGCACGTAGAAGAAACGTTGATGATCCTTCATTGAAGTAATCAAAACCTCATCCGGGATTGTGAGGTATTTAGCATCAAAGTGACCAGCAAACGCCGTTGGCCATTCAACTAAGTTGTTAACTTCTTCCAGTAAGTCCTCATCAATATCAATCGTCCAGTTATGTTCCGTCGCAAGCGCTTGAATTTGTTGACGAATTTTAGCCTTACGTTTGGCGGCGTCTGCGATAACAAACTGACTTGTCAGGGCTTCTTCATAATCTGCCGGCCGTGCAATTTCCACCTCGTGCCCAAGGAAACGATGACCTTGACTAGTTCGACCTGTGCTGATGTCGAGAATACTGAACGGCAAAACCTCATCGTCCAGCAATGCTATCAACCAACGAATTGGGCGAATGTATTGAAACTTGTAGCTTCCCCACTTCATCATGGTTGGGAACGTCATCGCCATGATGACATCCTTCATGCCAGTCAAAACCTCACTCACGGGTTGTCCAGTTTCGTGCTTTTGCACATAAACGTACTGTTCACCCTTTAATTTTTTAAAGATAATGTCATCAACACTGGCACCTTGCCCACGAGCAAAACCTTGAGCCGCTTTTGTCCAGTTGCCGTCTTTATCCTGTGCAATCCGTTTAGCCGGGCCCTTAACTTCTTCTTCGACATCTGTTTGCTTATCAGCCAGACCAGAAATCAGTAACGCTAACCGCCGTGGTGTGGAAAATGGTTTGATGCTGTCAAACGTAATTCGTTGTTCGGCCAAATAGTTTTTTGTGCGTTCAACCAATTGATCAATACTTGGTGTCACCACGTGAGCAGGAATTTCCTCCAACCCAATTTCAAGTAAAAATTGATGTGCCATTATTTGGCCTCCTTTGCGTTCTTCTTAGCCGCCCGAGCAGCTTTCTTTTCTTCCTTTTTCTGCCAATCGGCAAGGACCGCCTCGCGCTCTTTGTCGTCTTTAATCAATGGAAAACCACGTTTGGCACGTGCATTGATAAAGGCTACGGCAACGCTGTGAGCCATCTTCCGAATGCGACTTAGATAGCCGGCCCGTTCAGTTACGGAAACTGCGCCGCGGGCATCTAGTAGATTGAAGGTGTGTGAACATTTCAAAATATAATCGTACGCTGGGTGAACAAGGCCCTTGCTCAGGTTAGCTTTCGCTTCACGTTCGAAATCATCAAACATGTGCAAAAGCATGTCTTGGTTGCTTTCTTCAAAGGAATACTTACTGTGCTCGTACTCTGGTTCTTTAAAAATGTCACCGTACAGTACGCCATCGCTCCACTCCAAATCGAACACGGAGTTGACATCTTGAATATACGAGGAAAGTCGTTCCAAACCATACGTTACTTCGGCGGCAACCGGATTCATTTCCTGACCACCGACGATTTGGAAATACGTAAATTGGGTGATTTCCATTCCATCGAGCCAAACTTCCCAACCAACACCGGCACAACCCATGGACGGGTTCTCCCAGTTATCTTCAACAAAGCGAATATCATGTTCAAGGGGATCAATACCAAGTTCACGCAAACTGTTCAAATATAGTTCCTGCATGTTCTCGGGAGCTGGTTTCATCAATACTTGAAATTGATGATGTTGGTACAGACGGTTAGGGTTTTCACCATACCGACCATCTGCTGGTCGGCGACTTGGTTCCACATAAGCGGCGTTCCATGGTTCTGGTCCAATCGCCCGCAAAAATGTGTAAGGGCTCATCGTACCAGCCCCTTTTTCAGTATCATAGGCTTGCATCAACATGCAGCCTTGCGCAGCCCAATATTGCTGCAGGGTCAAAATAATTTGTTGCACGGAAAGTTTTTCATCTTTTTTAATTTCCATGACGATCTCCCTTCAAAATAAAACGTCCCTCCATCAGCACAAAATGTGTCGATGTAGGGACGTGAATTAATTACGCGGTTCCACCCTACTTCCTGAATTAAATCAGGCAGCTTAGTTGGTGTTAACTCCCGAAATGCCAATCTATCGCAACCATGACTGAGCTTTCACTATCCTCAGTTCGCTGACCATGACCACGGTGACCCTTTTCGATCGCTGTTAACGTTTATTTACTTGTTCAACCTCATAATCATAGGCATTGTGCCAGAAATTGTCAATGCTGTTCAGAATCTGTATGTTGCTCTGGTTCATCAGAGCTCGTTAACATGTCGTCATTTACACCCTGACTCTCACTCGCACCAGACTTTTTGTCCTCATTCTTTAACGACGCCTGATGACGCTGTTTCAACTGCTGACCACGAGCTGCTAACTGATCTTCCCACGTCGCCATTTGGTCAATAAACCGTTTGGAACGCAAATGAATCCCAACGCTGTTCTCGTAAATTAAATCCAGTACTCGCCGCAATCCACGCTTCGTTCTTGGTGACACATTAATCGTGGTGATTTTGGCCAAATCGATAACAGAAAATTGGCGTAGATAAAAGATTGTCCGTGCATCCAAATGTAGACGATGACTATCTTGGTCAAAATGATTGGCACAAATTAGCCCACCAAACTTTTCAGAGTAGTCAAACGGCAAGTCTGTCCGACCACAAACAGCACATCGTTGTAATTCAGGCGCGACCCCGAAGGCCCGCAACAATTGAATTTCAATAATGTTGGTAATGATTTGTTCATCAAGTCCGTCATCAATAAGGGTCAATGCGTTCTTAGTCTTCATAAACCAATCCGGCACTATTTGACCATCCCGAAAGGCTGCATCAACCAGTCCCAAAATATATGTTGCATACGCATTTTTATTGATGTCAGCGCGAATCTGCTGTAATTGCGCAGTTTCTTTAGCCGCATTAATGAAACTAAGCCCTTGATCATTTACATTGCCGACATACGTCCCAACCGTAAAGGGCAAAAGAGCACTATGGAGACGCATGCCACGGCGTTTACCATTTTTAATAAAGAACATTTTCTTACCATACTCACCGGTAAAAATCTTAATCAATTGATCGCGTTCTCGATAATCGTTTGCATACATCACAATCCCTTGAAATTGTGTGTTCTGATAAGTTGCCACATTGCGCCTCCTAACTCATAAAATAGATATAGTTGTCGCCAATGTTAGTGGCACAACCGACGCGAAAGTAAAAGTGAAAAATAACCCAGAATGGACCGGTGACAAAGACTCGTTTGAGCAATAATGCAAAAACACCCTATTCCCGAATCTGGGAATGAGGTGCCTTGTTGTCATTAGCCTTTCGAATACAGCCTTACTACTCAAACATGCACTAATAGTCTTGTGATTTGTAACCGTATTCCCTTAGCGCGGAAGGTTTGTCCCGCCAGTGTTGAACCACCTTGACCCATAATTCCAAATAAACGCGATCGCCAAGCAGTGGTTCGATATCAGCCCGCGCACGTGAACCGATTTCTTTCAACATCTTGCCGCCTTTACCAATAATAATGCCCTTTTGTGAGGTTCGATCCACAATAATCGTTGCTGCAATATGAACCAGTTCATTAGGTTGACCATCGGCCCGTTTTCCCGGACGTGATTCACGTTTCATCGATTCAACTTCTACCGCCACAGAGTGAGGCACTTCATCACGAGTCAATTGCAGAACTTTCTCACGAACAAGTTCTGCTACAACAAATCGTTCTGGATGGTCCGTTATTTGGTCCTCAGGATAGTATTGCGGTCCTTCTGGTAAATCTTTGGACAGCTGACCCAAGAATTCATCCACGTTATTGCCTTGCAAAGCAGAAATTGGGTAGACTTCTTTCCATGAAAGGGCGTCCTTATACTGCTCTAAAACACTCAGCAATTTATCTGGGTGAATCTGATCGATTTTGTTAATCACTAAGTAAACAGGTTTATGGATATCCTTTAATCGGTCAATAATGTAATTATCGCCCGCACCACGTGTTTCTTGTGCATTAACCATGAACAAAACAGCGTCAACCTCGTTCAATGTCGATATGGCCGAATTGACCATAAATTCATCTAGCTTACTCGATGGTTTGAAAATGCCCGGCGTATCAATAAAGACAATCTGTTCACTATTCGTCGTGTATATGCCCTGTATCTTGTTTCGGGTGGTCTGAGCTACGTTACTCATAATCGCAACTTTTTGACCAATTACACGATTCAAAAAAGTGGATTTGCCGACATTTGGTCGTCCAACAATCGCCACAAAACCGGAATGGAATGCTTGTTGTTCTTGCGTCATTTAGTGCTCTCCTTAACCATGATGATCACTTTAGTATCGTCATCATGTTTTTTAATTCAAAATCAAACTCCAGATTCGCGGACCAAAAACGAGCAAGCCCGTGATCACTGCAAACAAGGCGGCAACCACCACCGCACCAGCAGCAACGTCCTTAACCTGTTTAGCTAACGGATCAAACTGACCATGCGTGATTAAATCACTCAGAGACTCAGCGATGGTGTTCGCAAATTCTGCCAGAATAACGGTGAAAATGGCCAATGTAATCCATAGCCAGTCCATTCGAGTGATCTGCAAAATCAAACCACACAATAACGCCGCCAATGCGAAAATAAGGTGATAACGCATATTAGGCTCATTATGGATAGTGCCAATAATACCATCCATGGCGTGATGAAACGCCTGAATAAAATGATGATTCTTCTCTGTTTGTTGCTTATCTGGTGAGGCCATAATCGTCCAAGATCTTTCGTTGTAAATCAAACATCACTTTTTCATCAGCTGGTTCCATGTGATCGTATCCGTTTAAATGCAGAAAGCCATGAACCGCTAAGAAACCTAATTCGCGATCATAAGAGTGCCCGAGGTATTCCGCCTGGTCCGCAACTTTGTCAACGGAGATCATAATGTCTCCAATATTCATCGGAATTTCCTGACGTAACTCATCGTCCATGACAATCTCATCTTCGTCGTCTGGATCCTCTTCAATGGCAAAACTGATCACGTCCGTTGCTTTATCAACACCACGATATTCGCGATTTAACTTCCGAATTCCTTCATTGTTCATGAATGTTAAGGACATTTCCGTATTCTCTGGTAATTTAATTGTCTTTCCGGCAAATTCAAGGATTTCACGAACCATCGTGACGCGTTCTTCAGGCACGCCCTGTTCCGTTTGATCAACTATCTCAAGATCCATGTTTATTCTTCACTCCGTTAATTTGATTATCTGAACGTATCTGTAGATTAACACATGATTAGTTTAGTCCTGTGTGGGTTGGTTTTCATAGGCGTTAATGATGCTGGCAACGACTGGATGACGAACCACATCATCCGCATTAAACGAAACAAAACCAATGTGGTTAATGTTTTGTAACAAATTCTGAGCGTCAACCAGTCCAGAATGTTTCCCCCGTGGTAGGTCAATTTGGGAAATGTCCCCGTTCACAATCATCTTTGAGCCAAACCCTAGACGAGTCAAGAACATCTTCATCTGCGCATTAGTCGTATTTTGAGCCTCATCCAAAATGACAAACGCTGCATCCAAAGTACGACCACGCATATAAGCAAGCGGCGCAATTTCAATTACTTCTCGGTCTAACAAACGTTGTGTATGTTCTGAACCGAGAATTTGATAAAGTGCGTCATAAATTGGGCGCAAATATGGATCAACTTTTTCCTTTAAATCGCCAGGCAAAAAGCCCAGGCTTTCACCGGCTTCAACAGCGGGCCGCGTTAGGATGATTTTTTCAACATCCCCCCGTTTCAGAGCGGCGACGGCCATTACCACTGCCAAGAAAGTTTTTCCCGTCCCAGCTGGGCCAATACCAAACGTAATGTCGTTATGGCTAATCGATTGAACGTACTGCCGTTGACCATAGTTTTTGACCCGAATTGCCCGTCCATGATCATCCTTAATCAAGGTTTGTTTGTACAAGTCCTGAAAATACTCCAATGTACCACGTTCTGCCATTTTCATGGCTGACACAACATCGGTACTGTTTAACGTAATGCCACTTTTAATTAACTGAACCAGGTTATCAATAATTTTAATTGTGCGATCCACGGACTGTTCTTCATCCCCGGATACAGTAATTGTATCGCCAAAGGCGTGAATATTAACATTCAGGCCTTCCTCCAGCAAGCGTAAATTGGCGTCATTAGCGCCAACTAGGCCGGCTTCCAAATCCGGTGTGGACAAACGGAACTGTCGTTCAAATGCAAACTGGTTTTCTGCCAAAGATGTTTCGCTCCTTTGCTGTTCCTTACTTTATTTTTGATTTATGTCTAAAGACTGGCTCACTACACTATATTATCAGCCGTAATCATCGTTTAATTGTTAAATCGCAGATGACCATATTGAAATCTTTAAATCATAATTAGATAACACTGTACAGTGTCTATTTTATCATAATCGACCATCAGCACAAACATTCTGTAATGCTTGAAACTAGTGTTATTACAACACGCTTTTTGGCCAAGCAACCAAAAAATCCTCATTCCCAAATATGAGAATAAGGATTCCATTAATTGTTCATTTCAATAAACTTTGTTCAATAACCTCGGCACAAACGAAATTAACTTAACAGGTTTTTAACTGCCTGGTTAACCAACTTACCGTCTGCCTTACCCTTAACTTTAGGCATCACAGCACCCATCAGCTTACCAAAGTCAGCCTTGCTTGTTGCACCAACTTGTTGCGCCGTTTCTTTAACAACATTGTTGATTTCATCTTCACTCATTTGAGCGGGCATGTATTTTTCAACAATCGCAATCTCTGCTTTGGTATCGTCTGCCAAGTCTTGACGATCTGCCTTTTCAAATTCAGTCAATGATTCCTTACGTTGCTTTAACCCACGAGAAACCACTGCAACCTCTTCGTCTGGCGTTAAATCGTGACCCAGTTCAATCTTTTCGTTCATAACACCCGTCTTCAATGAACGGATAACGTTTAATTCTAATTTGTTGCGCGCCTTCATGGCCGTCTTCAAATCTTCATTCAATTGAGATAACAAATCCATAATTCCTCATACCTCCAAATTATTCAGTCACTGAGTGTAGTATACCGCTTCTTGGACAGAAAAAAACGCCAGCCTAAGCTGACGTTCACTTTCACAATTAGAAACGACTCTTCTTGTTCTTACGCTTACGCGCAGCCTCTGACTTAAGCTTACGCTTAACACTTGGCTTTTCATAGAATTCCCGTTTGCGGTATTCTTGAAGGGTCCCGTTCTTCGAAACGGTCCGTTTGAAACGCCGGAGAGCATCATCTAAGGATTCGTTCTTGCGAACAACTGTCTTTGCCATTTGAAATCCCCTCCCTTCGAGCGTTTAGTAACGGTTTTGTACGTTCTGCACTTAACTGTCCTTAAAGAAGTATACAGAAACCTTTGACCTTCGTCAATTATTCGAGCCGATTTATTTCAGAAAAATGCGATTAATTTAAAAATTCATCGTAAGGACGGTCATGTGCGATGTCACTAACAAGATGATCATTAAACTTGCCAGCCTGTAATTCGGCAATTTCGTAGCCATATGGTGCCCGTTTATCCTTTGGCTTGTTCTCAGGATCTACAGCAACGTATGGCGTCTCCATAATTTTTGGCACGTTAACAAATCGTTCATCGTGGGCAATCTGATTCAACCGATCAAAACCAATCGTACCATATCCTAAGTTAGTATGGCGATCCTTGTGCGCCCCTTGAGGATTTTTCGAGTCATTTAAGTGAATAACTTTTAATCGATCTAAACCAATAATCTGATCAAAGTCGTTCATTACACCATCAAAATCACCTTTAATATCATAGCCCGCATCGCTGGTATGACAAGTGTCAAAGCAGACAGACAGCTTATCATTTAGCGTGACGCCATCAATCATCTCAGCAATTTGATCAAACGTAATGCCAACTTCGGTACCCTTGCCAGCCATGGTTTCAATGGCAATCTGCGCATGCTGATCAGGCGTCAGAATCTCATTTAAGCCTTTAATGATTGATTGAATGGCAGCTTGCGGACCTGCACCTACGTGAGCACCTGGATGCAAGACAATCTGTTCCGCTCCTAGTGCGTCCGCACGTTTGACCTCTTCCCTGAGAAAATCCACGGCAAACGCAAAGCTTTCTGGCTTAAACGTATTTCCAAGATTAACAATATAGGGAGCATGGACAACAATGTGATCCAAATCGTGTGCCGCCATAAACGTGTGGCCAGCTTCAATATTTAATTCTTCAATTGGCTTGCGACGCGTGTTTTGTGGTGCCCCTGTATAAATCATAAATGTATTGGCACCATATCCTGCTGCTTCTTCAGCAGAACCCAACAGCATTTTTTTACCGCTCATGCTTACGTGTGATCCGACTAACATCATTTTCTCCCTCCAAACTTGAACATCTAATTTTTACAGCCTTGGCTCATAAAAATTCCCCAGAATCCTGACAATATTACTCAGTGACACAAATGAATTGGGGTCTGATTCGTTGATGGCCTCCTGCAGCTCGCCGACTTCATAGCCAGAGATAACTGTAAATAAAATCGATTTCTTATTGTGTTTGTAGGCTCCCTCGGCGCCATGCACAATGGTAATGCCACGACGAATGTGATGTTGGACCGAATCCACGACCGTTTTGGGCCGGTCCGTAATAATCATCACCTGCATCCGCTGTTGACGGGTATACACCATATCCATAACACGCGCGTTCACGAAAATACCAATTGCTGAATAAAAAGCGTATGGCCAACCAAACACAAACCCGGCAGCAACAATGATGAAGGCATTAAAGGTCATGTTAATGGTCCCCATTTTACGACCTGTTGCCCGACGAATCACAATGCCTAAAATATCCAATCCACCGGTAGAGATTCCGTAACGCAAGGCTAAGCCGGTACCGAAGCCATTAACGGCACCACCAAAAATCGCACAAATAATCGGATCTGTTGTTAAGGTCACGGGGTGCAGCACCCGAATCATCACTGTTGACATCCCGACGGCAATGATTGTAAAAATCGTAAATCGATGACTAATCTTGATCCATGCCAAAATGAATAGTGGAATATTAAGCAAAAACAGTAGCTCGCCAATACCAAGGTTCACGCCAAGATATCGTGTCGATAACGTGTGAACCAGCTGGGCCGCTCCTGTAATTCCTGAAGAATAGATATGACCAGGATTCCAAAAGAAATTTAGGGCGATTGAGACACAGATCGAATAAATAAATGCCGTGCCAACCCGACCCGTATACTGGTGCCGTTCAATTAATTGCTGCAAATCATTCATAAAATAATGTCCTTTGTCTTAATGTGCCCCAATTATAACAAACCCATCACGCTGGCGCTTTTTTTATCGCCGCTTTTTTTAGCAGAAACCGTTTCCACAGGTGTTTGATGGTATACTTAAACGATTGACTAACCCGGAGGTATTCATGAATACGCAAGCAAATCAATTTTATAAAGAACCGTGGTTTGGGATTGTGCTAACCATTATTTTCTTTCCGGCCGGAATTTACGTGATGTTTCGTTTCGGTCCTTGGCAAAAACGAACTAAAACCATTCTGGCGATTGTCTTAAGCCTTGTTTGCATCGTTGTTTGGACGATTGCTGGCATGGCACCTGCATCTTCAAATCCCGGTGTGGGCGAAACTTGGTTAAGTACAAGCAAAGACAAATCGGCTATTAATGTTAGTACCAAACTTCACTTTAATGTGGATAACAAGGGTCGCGTACAGCTAAAAGGATCAACTAATTTGCCGGATCAAACAAAGCTACACGTCACTATTAGCCGCGGCGATACAATTGTCGGCGATGATGTAACGGTCAAATCCCAAGCGTGGTCAACAAATGCTTTGACTCATAATAATCAACCGCTTACCCCAGCTACCTACAAAGTTCATATCACCTCAAAAGGCTGGTCAACACAACCCAAAACCGTAAAAGTCGGCTCGCAAGGGCAACAATTACGTGGCCATGAAGTGACCAAAACTGACAAGCAACGTTCCGTTGACATCCTTAAAACAGTCAGTTATCAACCTTAATTAATATGTCTCGTCAAAAATACCGCTCATTCGCCTACACATCATCTTTGATCTGTAGCAACGAATGAACGGTATTTATTTGTGCTTAATAAAATTGTTTAGCGATGTGTAACGGATTGGAATAGCTTAAATGAAACCAAACTATTCGTCTTCTGAAGCGCCAGTGACATCATCAGGTTCGGAATCAGCCGCTGTTTCAGTCGATGCTGATGTTGGTTCAGCACTTGCTACTGACGTTGGTCCTTCCTCATCTTCGGATGCACCAGTGCTGGCATCAGTTTCAGGCGTTGCGGGGGCAGCTGCAGGAGCAACAGTTTGTTCGTCTGCTGACGAAGCCCCAGTCGACGCATCAGCCCCCTTTACAGAAGCGCCAGTCACAGCGTCTGGATCGTCAACTAACTTCTGACCGGTCTTAGCCAAGTACCATTTGATCATTGGCATTAGATCTTCAACGTATTCATTAATACCCAAGTATTTATTCTCGCTGTCACGCATTGCGCGATAGGAATGCAAAATGTACTTGTCTGGACCATTACCCGGCACAGGCATCTTCACCTCATCCGTTTGACCAGTCCGTAACATGTGGATAACTTCCTTAACATGTTTAACGGCACGAGCCGGGTGAACCATTGACATTGGGTCGCCTGCCTGGGCCGGTGTCCGCGGTGCCAACATTTTATCGGCAGGCAGCATGTGGTTGTAGTAAATGAACTGATTGTTACTGTCTGCATACGTCAATTCAATTGGCATTGAGTTTAAGAACGCGTTCAGCTGATCAACTGTTAAAAGACCGCGGTCGAGTTTAACGTACGTATCACCGTCAACGGCATTGACCTTTTTAGCAGCCTGTTCGACCCAGTCATCAGCACCCATATCAACGCCTTCGATAGTCGTGTCAATCTTGCTTGAAGCAGTCAAGTCTTCATCCTCAGCACTAGTTGGTTGTGGTTCATTTAACATATTAATCACCCTTACAAACTTAACAAACTTATCTAATGTACTGCCAAGAAACTTAACGGTGTTGGCATCTTTCAAGTTGTCGTTTTCATCAAAGGCCTGTTTAACATCTGCCAGCAGAAATTCATTACCGGGCATAACAATAGCGTTAACACCAGGTGATTCCAAAATCTGGCGAAGCATCAACTGGGCCCGCGAAGAACCTTGGTCATAGTATGAAGCACCAACAATCATCACAGGTTTGTCTGAAAATGGGTGAACATTGAATGATAACCATTCAATAACACTCTTCAAACTAGCCGTAAGTGTGTGATTATGCTCTGGTGTCGCAATAATAACCCCGTCCGCCTGACTAATTTTTCGGGTTAGGTAGGCAATTGGTTCACTGTCCGTTTGATCATCACTTTGATTAAACATTGGCACATCATTAATATCTAAAATTTCTAAATCAACCGTGTCACTGAAGTGGTTTGCGATAAACTTCAGCAACATCCGGTTATAAGAATGGTCCGCTACCGAACCGGCAATTCCTACAAGTTTCATTATTTGTCGTCTCCTAATCACTCGCTTGAGTCACGTTACTGTTTGTCCCAAGAATAGTCGCTTGCTTCTTGGCGATTGATGCTTGTTGCGTGGTTAAGCTGTTTGGCCAAACCAACAAATGTTTGGAAATCGGCAAACAACCCATCAAGTTTGCTCAACTTTTCTTGGTCTAACAAATTTCCATCGTCATCGAACGCTTGCAAGGAATGATCCAACAAGAATTCTGAACTTGGCATAATGCGTGCCCGCAATTCCGGTGAGTCCAAAATGATGCGCAAGTGTCCTTGAGCCCGTGAAGAACCAAGTGACCCATACGAGGACCCGGTAATCATCACCGGTTTGTCTACAAACGGATGAATTCCGTAAGATAACCATTCAAGTGCATTCATTAAAGCTGCTGGAACAGAATGATCGTATTCAGGTGTACTGATAATGACACCATCTGACTGATCAATCTTATCAGCGATGGCTAAGGCTGCATCAGGCACTTTCATGTTGTCTGGTTTATTAAAGACGGGTAAGCCTTTAATTTCTACCACTTCAATGTCGGCCTGATCAGCATAGTGTCGCTTCATAAATTGGAGCAATTCACGGTTTGTTGATTTATCCGAATTGGTTCCAACTAAAGCAATATATTTATTCATGTTGAAGATCCCTTCTATTTCGGTAAACTTAATGGTCATTGTGCAATATCGTTCATGACGACTGCCACCACTATTGTAAATAATTTCACACAATCAAGCAACATAATCCGGTGTTAATAAATCCGCGAATTTTGTTGATATGCCTGTAATTCGCTGAATACGTTGATGTTTAAATAATTAAATTTAAAACAACTGCCGTTCCGCCAGTGAGAGACGCCGTTTCATGAGGACCGGATTCAACCCGCTCAACCCGCGGTTTTCATCCTCGATTCTGAGCTGAAGTTCGCATCTCAGAAGTCGTCCCACAACACTACATGGCCAAAATTCAGGCCATAAGTGTTGTCGACACGAAACTATGTCTCTCACTAGCTCCACTTCTTTCGAAATGAAAATCACGCAGCTGTAGCCTACTGAAACAAGATTTAGCATTGTGAAACCAAATGCTTATTAATCAAAATAATGAAATTCAGTTGTCTTTAATCTTTTGTCATGTGTGGTACTGGATATAAAAAAACTTAGTGAAAGCAGTAAATTGCCATCACTAAGTTTTCTTGAAATATGAACAAAATGTCGAAATACAAACAGCTTTATGCTGCCCGTCGTAGTCAAATATTGAGCAACCTACTATTGCCAGTTGCGATAAATCAAACTAGCTGAAGGGCGTCAACAGTGATACCGAGCCGTGAAAGTGTTGTTAATTCGAATGGTTCTGTCGAATTTACAACACGGACGGTCGCGCAGACTCGGGGTCCCACGGGGCTGTGCGACGAGGTGAGAAACTCCGGTTTTCAGGAGGTTTGAACCGGTCCCACGGTGAGCGTGTCACTGTTGACAACCGTAAGCGACATCAAATATCTGGCAGTCACAAAATTGTTTACTCTTTGTCCTTCTTTGTAACATTCAGGTACAATTCTTCCAATTGTTTGTCAGCAACTGGACTTGGGGCTTCGGTCATTGGTTCGGTTGCCTTCGAGTTCTTCGGGAAGGCAATCACTTCACGAATGTTGTCTGAACCTGCCAAAAGTCGTGCAAACCGGTCAAGACCGATAGCCAGACCACCATGCGGTGGAAAACCGTAATCCAACGCGGTTAGTAAGAAGCCAAACTGAGCGTTGGCACGTTCAGGCGTAAATCCTAGTGCCTTCAACATCTTTTCTTGTAATTCACGTGTGTGGATACGGATTGAACCGCCACCAAGTTCCAAACCATTCAAAATGATATCGTAACTTTGAGCATGAGCTTCATATGGGTTCTCACCTTCATTTAAGAAGTGCTCGTCACCTTCGTTTGGCATGGTGAATGGGTGATGCGCTGGTACCCAACGTTGATCCCCTTCGTCATATTCAAATAACGGCCAGTCGATGATCCAAAGGAAAGCGAACTTTTTAGGATCGATCATGTCTAATTCTTTAGCAATCGTTACTCGCAAATATGACAAACTATCAGCGACGACCTTGCTACGATCAGCGACAAACAGCAATAAGTCACCTTCGTGAGCGTCCATCGCAGTCGTGATTTCACTGTACTGGTCATTAACAAACTTTGCCACCGGACCACTAAATTCATCAGCGCCAACCTTGGCCCAAGCCAAACCTTTGGCACCAAAACGTTTGATGTAATCAGTAAAGGCATCAATTTGCTTACGTGAATAATGATCTGCACCACCAGGTACCGCAATCCCCTTAACCTGACCGCCATTTTCAACAGCACCACTGAAGACCTTGAAAGAACTGTCCTTCACGATGTCAGAAATGTCCTTTAACTCCATACCAAACCGTAAATCAGGCTGATCCGTGCCAAACCGGTCCATGGATTCTTGCCAAGTAATCCGATCAAATGGCAACTTAACGTCTAAATTCAACGTATTCTTCATAACGCGGGCAATTAAGCCTTCAGTCATATCCATGATGTCATGCTGGCTCATGAAACTTGTTTCCATATCAATCTGAGTAAATTCAGGTTGACGGTCACCACGTAAATCTTCATCCCGGAAACAACGAGCCAATTGATAATAACGATCAAAACCGGCACCCATCAACAACTGTTTGAACAACTGTGGTGACTGTGGCAATGCGTAAAAGTGGCCAGGGTAAATCCGGCTTGGCACAAGATAGTCACGTGCACCTTCTGGCGTTGACTTTGTTAAATCAGGTGTTTCAATGTCAATGAAGCCATTTTCATCAAAGTAACTGTGAACTGCTTGCGTGATCTTACTTCGCAAAATTAAACCACGTTGCATTTCTGGCCGACGCAAATCTAGGTAACGATACTTCAGCTTTAAATCTTCGGAAGCTTCAACACCATCCGCAATATCAAATGGAGGCACCTTAGATTTATTCAAGATAGTTGCATCGCTAACTTCGATTTCAACTTTCCCAGTCTTCATGTCTGGGTTAACTTCTTTGGCACTGCGAGCCTTAACAACCCCGCTGACCTTAATGACATATTCACTACGCATCTGTTCCGCTAAATTCAAAGCGGATTCGCTGTTTGCGGCACTGAATACTAACTGAACTAGTCCTTCACGGTCACGTAAGTCGATAAAAATCAGCTTACCTAAATCACGTCGTTTTTGAACCCAGCCAAACAGGGTAACCTGCTGGCCTTCATAACTTTCGTCAATTAAACCTGCGTATTGTGTTCGTTCCATATTCTCTCGCTCTCCTTCTGATTGCTCGACTTCTCTCGAGCTTCGGCACCACTCTATTCTTCCGAATACTTATCGTACACGCTGGCGAAGTCTTGATAAATGGCATCCATTGGTAATGTTGTTTCTTCACCTGTTCGCATGCTCTTGAAATGAACCGTTTGGCTTTCCAATTCCTGGGCACCAACCGTAATGGTGAATTCTGCTTGACGGCGATCGGCGGTTTTAAACTGCGCCTTTGGCTTGCGATTCAAGTAATCACGATCCGCGCTGAATCCTGCCTGCCGAATTGCTTGAACCAGCTTTAACGTTTCAACATTAGTTTCTTCACCAATGCCAACAACGTAAGCATTTAGCGGATTGCTGATTGGCGCCGTAACGTCTAAATTGTCCAATAAGAGCAACAACCGTTCCATCCCGATGCCGAAACCAAATCCGGGTGTTTCCGGTCCGCCGAGTTCCTCGACTAACCCGTTATAACGACCACCACCACAAATGGTCATCCAACCATGACCGAGCGCAGGCGAATTCGTTTCAATTTCAAAGATGGTGTGGTTGTAATAATCAAGTCCGCGAACCATCGTTGGGTCAATTTCAAACGGAATTTTTAATGCTTCAAGCATTTCCTTAACTGTATCCAAATGCTTTTGTGCATCCGGTGTCATGAAATCGAGAATCGACGGTGCATTAGCAACGATTTCCTGATCCTTTTTATCTTTACTATCAAGCACCCGCAACGGATTCTTGTGCAAACGCGACTGAGAATCTTCACTGAGGTCGTTGAAATGGGGCTCAAGGTAATCAACTAATGCCTGATGGTACGCTTCGCGGGTTTCTTTATCGCCCAAGGAGTTCACGGCCAGTTTTAGATTCGTCAAACCAAGATGATTAAAGAAATCCATTGCCATTGCCATGATTTCAACATCAACTGCTGGTGAATCGCTACCAAATGATTCAACCCCAATTTGATGGAACTCACGGCTACGGCCCGTTTGGGGACGTTCATAACGGAACATTGGCCCCATGTAGAAAACTTTGTATGGCTTTTCTTGCTCGGGTGCGTAAAGTTTATTTTCAACGTAGGCCCGAACGACGCCGGCCGTTCCCTCTGGCCGCAACGCAATGTGACGATCACCCTTATCATGGAAATCATACATTTCCTTTGTGACAACGTCACTGGTATCGCCAGCTGATCGTGAAAATACCTCAAAGTTTTCAAACATTGGCGTGCGAATTTCATGAAATTGATAATCGTTAAATAATAGTCGTGCTGTATCTTCTACATAACTCCATTTTTCCGACATTCCCGGTAAAATATCGGCCGTGCCTTTTGGTCGTTGATATTTCATGTGTTTGCCTCCAGTGCAATTTAATATAAACCATTTATCAGAGCATAAAAAAACGCCCCTGAATGTTCATCATCAAGGGCGCTTTACGCACGGTACCACCTTTATAAGTTCTCATGGTAACGTCTGCTGCGACGGGATTTTCATCCACCTAAAAAGTGTCTTCGCAACATTGACCGGACAAGTTTCCACCAACCACTTGCTCTCTGAGTGGGTCGCCACTGCTAGTAATCTTTCATTAACGGTTTTAATATTATTTCTACGTGTTTAAAACTTAGTTTAGTTTTGCCCTCCTGTCAAGTCGAATCACGTTTTTTCCCGCCTTTCTGGCGTGAGTTTGCTATAATTGATGTACTTTATTGTACAAGGATTGAGATAATGAAATTTTTGAAACAACGATGGTTCCAATTACTGCTAACAATTGCCGTAACAGTCACGCTCGGTGTCTTACTCGTATTGCTGACGCGTGAAGAAACGGTGACGGTGAGCATTAATCAATTGAATGTGCGCTCTGGACCAAACGTCAATTATAAAACGGTTCATAAGGCCAAACTAAACTCGCGGTTGGTTAAGATTGGCGAAAAGAATCTGTGGTACCACGTTCGCTACGATGACCGTCATACAGGTTGGGTGGCAAGTTGGCTCGTTAACCGCAGAACGAATTTGAAAGAGGCCACTAACCTGTCTGAAGCTACCATCGTGATTGATCCTGGCCACGGGGGTAACGATTCTGGCGCACTTCATACATTAGATGCGACGTCGTCAAAGTATATGGAAAAAACGTACACGCTAAAGGTCGCTCAAGAAGTGGCAGCTGATTTACGCCGTCACGGCGCTCACGTCATTATGACGCGTGACAGCGATAAGTATGTCGGGTTGGCGCCACGGCCGGCCATTGCTAACGAGGTAAAAGCTGACGCCTTCATCAGCATTCACTTCGATTCATCACCAGAAGAAAACCAATCATCAGGATTAACAACCTATTATTATCACAAAAACATTTCAATGAAACTGGCGAAGGCGTTGAATAGCCAGATGAATCATTACCCAATGTCAAATAAGGGCATTGAATTCGGCAACTTTGAAGTAATTCGTGACAATCAACGACCAGCCGTTTTGCTAGAAATGGGTTACATCAATGACCGTGACGACTTTAAGACCATTTCCGGTGTCACGTATCCTTATCGGGTTGCCCACTCTATTACCAAGGGTCTTACCGATTATTTCAGCGATGCTAATTAATCTTTTTGAATGAATGACACATTTCACTATTTAAGAAAGGATGAGTACGATGAGAAAAAAGACATGGTTTGAGCAACTACCAGTTCATCAGATCAATCAGGTGACCGCCGTTCACGGTGGTGATGTGAACGAGGCCTATCGTCTTGACACGAGTGATGGCATTCAATTTTTGAAGGTTCAGCCTAACCATCCCCAAGCCTTTTTCCAGCATGAAATTGATGGGTTGACTCTATTAGGGCAAGCTGCGACTGTCCCACAAGTATTGGCGACTGGAGAAATCGACGGCGACGCTTTTCTTCTGCTTAGTTGGATCAACGAAGGTTCGGCAGGCAATCAACGAGCGGTTGGCGAAGCATTGGCCAAAGTTCACCAGCTAGTGAGCCCTAATCAGCAATATGGTTTTGATCATGATTTTCTCATCGGCAAAATTCCTAAGCATAATCAATGGCAAGCAGACTGGGGCACCTTTTTCACGACACAACGTTTGGACGCTGTCGTAGATTTAGCCAAGGTCAATCATTATTGGAATCCAAGTCGGGAAGCCCATTATCAAAAAGCACGCCAAGTCTTTCTAGACTTATATGCTGACTATCAACCATTACCGTCTTTATTACACGGAGATTTTTGGTCAGGCAACTTCATGTTTGACGACAACGGTGGTGCCGTCTTAATTGATCCAGATGTTTACTACGGTGACCGCGAATTTGATATTGGTGTCACTACTGTCTTTGGCGGGTTCAACGAAGATTTCTACAATGGCTATCAAAGTGTCTTTCCCTTTGCTAAGGGGTTTGATCAACGGTTGCCATTCTACCGTCTTTACTATCTTTTAGTGCATCTAAACTTATTTGGCCTCACCTATGCAGGTGCGGTCGATCAGATACTCGATAATTATTAATCACCGTAAAATAAATAAATTTATATAAAATCAATTTAGCCGTGAGCAGAAATGTCATCACGGTTTTTATTTGCCCTGAAGTACTCAGGTTGAACTAAAAAGGCGATTAGCGCAATAAATCCGCTAATCGTCTCAAACTATTATTGATGATTTCTTTCATACAGCAAGGTTACGGGGCCGTCGTTGACCAAACTCACCTGCATATCAGCACCAAATTTACCCGTTTCAACCGGTACTTGCACCGCAAGCTGTTCGTTAAAGTACTGCCATAATGGCTCTGCCATAGACGGTTGACCAGCATTAGAGAATCCTGGTCGATTACCCTTTGCTAAATCAGCGTACAACGTGAACTGAGAAACGGACAAAATCTGCCCGGCAACATCCTGAATGTTTAAATTCATCTTGTCATTCTCGTCACTGAAAATACGGCAATTTAAAATTTTGTGAGCAAGGTAATCCGCTTCAGCCTGTGTATCCGTTGGTGCAATGCCAACCAGTAGTAGCAATCCACGCTTTATTTGCCCAACAGTCACCTGATTAATATCTACCCTAGCCTGACTTACTCGTTGAAATAGTACGCGCATAATCCATATCCTCCAAAAATCAGACTACGAAATAACCAAAATCCGATTAGTGTGTTGCCCGAAGCACTTCGTACACATCTGGGACGTTCTTCACGTTATCCATAATATGGTTAAGAACATCTAGATTGCGGACACCAACCGTTGCGGAAATAACGACCATCTTATTATGGTCCACTTTACCGGTCACAGAGGTCAAGAACTTAGTTGTGTTGTTGATCATTCGTAGAACATCGTTCAATAGACCATTCCGGTTATAACCGCGGATTTCAATATCGGCATTGTAGTTAGTCCGGTTATTTTCCGGATCATCCCATTCGACGTCCACAATTCGCTCACCGTGCTCTTCTGCCGATTTAACGTTAGGGCAATCAGCTCTATGGACAGAAACGCCACGCCCCTTCGTGATGTAACCGACAATCGCGTCACCCGGAATTGGTGAACAACAGTGGCTCAAACGAACAAGAAGATTGTCAACGCCTTCAATGATGACCCCATCAGAGGACGATTGTTTGGCATCTGCCTTAGCAGTGGTTTCCTGCGTTTCTTCGCTCTTTTCACTGCTATCGGTGAGAATTTCCCGTTCCGTCTCAGCTTGTTTGTCAGCAGCAATTTTAGCCCGCTCGTCCGAAGTCAAACGATTAGCAACGCCGCGCGGTGCAGCATCCCCGAACCCAATGGCAGATAACAGATCATCCGCTGAACGATAATGCATCCGTTCTGCTACATTCTCCAGTTTGGTATCCGTCATGATCTCTTTTGGATCAAAATTAAGCTCACGCAATTCATGCGTAATCATGTCACGACCGGCATCAATATTTTCTTCACGATCCATTTTGCGGAAATACTGTTTAATCTTATTACGCGCGCGTCGTGTGTGGACTAAATTGACCCAGTCACGACTCGGTCCACTAGAATTCTGTGACGTCATGATATCAACGATGTCACCCGTTTTAATTTCAGAATCCAGTGGCACAATCTTACCGTTAACTTTTGCCCCAGTCGTATGATTACCGACTTGCGTATGGATAATGTAAGCCATGTCTAACGGTCCGGCGCCCTTTGGGAGTTCTAGTACATCACCCTTAGGTGTGAACGCGTAAACGGAATCCGTGAACAAGTCACCCTTCACGCCCTCCATAAAGTCATCAGCGTTAGTGGCATTGTTCTGTAGTTCAATGATTTGTTTAAACCAATTTAGCCGATCGCCGTTACTGGTTTCTTGAACTTCATCCGTTTGTCCTTCTTTATAAGCCCAATGCGCGGCAACCCCAAATTCAGCCACTCGATGCATTTCTTCCGTTCGGATCTGTACTTCCAATGGCTTGCCTTCAGGGCCGATAACGGTCGTGTGAAGGGATTGATACATATTTGCCTTAGGCATCGCAATGTAATCCTTAAACCGCCCTGGCATTGGCGTCCAGTGCGTGTGAATTGCACCTAAAACCGCATAACAATCACGAATTGATTGAACAATAACCCGAATGGCCAACAAATCATAAATCTGATCAAACTGCTTATGCTTGTCAACCATCTTGCGGTAAACGGAATAAATGTGTTTTGGACGACCATAAACTTCCGTTTTGATGTGTAAGTCGCTAATGGCATCTTTAAGTTCGCCAATCGCTTCATTGATAATCTCAATTCGTTGATTCCTTTTGGAATTCATCAAGTGAACAATCCGATAATATTGTTCTGGATTAAGGTACCGCAGGCTTAAGTCTTCGAGTTCCCACTTAATGGTGCTGATCCCTAACCGATCCGCCAATGGTGCATAAATTTCCAGCGTTTCATTCGCAATTCTGCGCTGTTTATCTGGGCGCAGATGCTGTAAGGTCCGCATATTGTGTAACCGATCCGCCAACTTCACAATAATGACGCGAATATCATGCGACATCGCGAGTAGTAATTTACGGTGATTTTCTGCTAATTGTTCTTTGTTGGAGCGATATTTAATCTTACCGATTTTGGTGACGCCATCGACGATTTCAGCAACATCATTGCCAAATTCATTACGCAGGTCATCGAGTGTTGCAACCGTGTCCTCAACCACGTCGTGAAGAAAACCGGCTTCGACCGTTTCTGGGTCCATTCGCAGATCGGCTAAAATTGCCGCTACCTGAATTGGATGCATAATATATGGCTCACCCGACTGGCGCTTTTGTTCAGCGTGAACCCTAGCCGCAAACTCGTATGCTTCCCGCACTTGGGCCACGTGCTCTGTATTCATGTAAGAACTGACCTGAGCCATAACTTCATCAGCTGTCCAAATATGTTCTTTTGACATTATTTCACCCCAAATGCATTTATTGTTGTCCTAATTTTACCCGAAAAGGTAAATTAAACAATGCCTACGCTTAAATCTACCGCTTACAGTAAGCCATTGATAGCAAAAATGCCAGTCCTAGGTAATCACCTAACACTGGCAGCAACATCATCTAAGTCATTAACGACCAACCGCTAATTTACCGGCAGCAACTGTCTCCGCTTGATGCGCATGGACCGAAAGCGAACGGTGGTCAGTGGTAAAACCCGTGTGGAAACCACTCACAAAATAGCTAACACACGCATACCCAATTGCAAGGTAATAGGCGTACTCATGAGCATTGTCTTTCAAGAAATATGTGAACAGCGCAAACAACACTGGGAAAATCAAAACACGCCAACTGTCATGCTGTGACCGACCAATTTGCCAGCCACTTACCAGCGCATATACACCATTAATACCGAGCAACACCCACATTACTTTATGGTAAACGGTCATGCTACTGGCATTAGCCAGCCATGGTAACAAACCGCCAAAAAATAAACCGAGTAACCAATACTGCCAACCACTATGTGCCCTCAGACCTGTCATTGAATCGCCACGCTTTTCATCAAATTTTAATTTATGTTGAACATTATAGCCAATTTAACGAACAGCGTCACGATTAATTTTCATTAATTTACATTTTCTGAATCTTTTCGCAGCTCAACGGCATAGGATAGCGCACTCAAAAAGTACAACGGCGCCGTTTCGGTTCGTAAAATTCGCGGTCCCAATCCCGCGGCCACGTAACCATTTGCGGTCAGGTCGTCAACTTCTTTAACCGTCAGTCCACCTTCCGGTCCGAAAATGACATTGATTGTCTGACCAATCCGTATTTTTTCAAACGTCTGAACTAAATGACCAGTCTCTTGTTTTTTGGCCGACTCTTCCCAGGCTACCAGATTAAAATCGGCGGGCATTGCTGCCGCTTCCTTTAAAGAACTCGCGTATTTCAATTGAGGAATCACAAGACGGTGTGATTGCTGAGCAGCATTAGTCGCAATCACCTGTAATCGTGACAACTTTTTAGCAGCCTTTTGTTTCCATGAAGCGACTGACCATTGTGTAGGTACAAAAACAATTTCGTGAACGCCCAATTCGGTTGCCTTTTGCGTAATTAATTCGGCTTTGTCACCCTTAGGAACCCCGCAAATAATGCGGGCGTGTACTGGTAATTCCACGTCAACAGTTTGCTTGCGTTCCACATGCATCGTCGCGCTTCGGTGATCACTATCCAACTTAACTAGTTGTGCAATCAATAATTCGTGTAACGGTGTGACAAACTCAGCTTCAGTGCCCTCTGTGGCACGCAGTACCTGAACAAAATGTTTGTATGTCGCCGCGTCCAACTGAAATTCTGTTGTTTGTTGCCAGTCATGCGGCAAAAAATAGTGTTGCATCAGTCGTCTGCCTCCGGCTTTTTAGCGATAATGCCATACCAGTCGCCACGCCGCAAGGTTTCGACAACTTGATAACCATTTTCCCTCAGTTTGCCAACGACCAACGGATATTTATCCGCAATAATGCCGCTAGTTAAAAACAGGCCGCCTTTTGGCAACAACGGCCACGTTTGCGGAATCAGTGGCACAATAATATCTGCTAAAATATTGGCAACAATAATGTCGGCTGTTTGTGTAACGCCCTTTAGCAGGTCATTGGGACTCACATGGACATCCTTAGCAACTGGGTTGAGATCCAAGTTGCTTTTAGCCGAGTCTACAGCAATTTGATCAACGTCATACGCAAAAACTTCACCAGCGCCAAGCTGTTTTGCTGCAATAGACAACACACCAGATCCTGTGCCAACGTCCAGTACCGTTTCACCGCCACGAATGGTTAATTCCAACGCCTGTAACATCAATGCCGTCGTTGGATGAGTACCAGTACCAAACGCCATGCCAGGATCTAGAATTAACGTTTTTTCGTTTTTATCGGCCGGCTGATAATGCTCCCAACTAGGAACAACCGTCAAATAACGAGTAACACGTACTGGATGATAATATTTTTTCCAAACGGTAGCCCAGTCGGCTTCTGCAACTGGTTTTTGCAACACAGTTGCCGGTCCGGCATCCAAGCCAAAACTATCCAGCTCGTTAATCCGTTGTTCAATTATCGGAATGATCGTTGAGAGTTCAATGGTCTCAGGATAATATGCGGTCACCACAGCACCATGAATCAAATGTGGTAAATCTCGCTTATCCAGTAGTTCACCAGGAAATTCTGGTTGCAATGCAGCAAAATCCGCTGCGTCGTCAATTTTAGTACCGGATGCACCAGCATCCATTAAAATGTTGCTCACAGCCTCTACCGCTTCGTTAGTCGTTGTCACGCTTACTTCTGTCCATTGCACCTTAGTTTTCTTCCTTTCACTTTTAAAAGTTAATTAGGCTTTTTCACTGCCATTAAACGGTCCGGTAACAACCACTTTACCGACCATTTTGTTGGCTTCGACTAATTGATGCGCAGCCCGCAAATTGTCAGCGTTGATGCCTGAATCAATCGTCGTGGTTAACGTTGTGTGCAGAACTCGTTGATCTGCTAACTCGGCGATTTTTGCTAACAATTGACCTTGGGAGTTGAGATCGACACCATAATCACTTTTCGCAAACATATATTCCCAATCAAAACTAGCAGCCTTATTCTTCAATAGTCCCATCGGCAGCGGCTCGCGATTCTCGACGATGGATGCCACATGACCAAACGGCTTGATTAATTTTGCTGCTGTTTCAAAGTACTGATCGGTTGAGTGCAGAATTAAGATACCATCAAAGAAATTGATTCCCGCTTCGGCCACTTGAGGCGCCAAGGCTTCACGATGATTAAAAATGTGAGTAGCGCCCATTTTTTTGACCCATTCACGAGTTTCTGGGCGTGAAGCTGTTGCTGAAACGGTCAGTCCTGCCCACTTGGCCAGTTGAATGGCGACAGATCCTACGCCACCAGCACCATTAATAATTAACAATTGTTGGCCGATATTGGCATCAGCAGCCATTTTAAAACCCATTTTAGTAAAGAGAACCTCACCAGCTGTCAATGACGTTAGTGGCAACGCTGCTGCCTCGGCATCCGTTAAGTGCTCAGGGGCATGCGCGATCAAACGGGCGTCAACTACCTGTTCTTCAGCATTGGCACCATCACGAGCAGTACTACCTGCATAGAAAACACGATCACCAATCTTAAAATGATCAACAGCACTGCCAATTTCAGCAATCTGTCCCACTGCGTCATAACCAAGAATTGTGCCTACTGTCTGGCTTGTTAGTGCTTGTCGTAACTTGGTATCGACAGGATTAACTGATACTGCCGTAATCTTAACGCGCACATCATGCTCTCCAACATTGGGCATTGGCCGAGTGCCATCGATCATCGCAGCCCGTTCATCAATACTTTGTGTGCCAAATGATTCAATTACCTTCATTGATCTTGACCTCCAACCTTTTTTCTGAACTCTATTGTCACAAAAATTAACTAAAAATACCATCACTGAGCTTGTACCGTCAGTTTATCATTTCTATAACCAACTGTTGAAACCGTTAGATTAACAACCTATTACACCAGTCGCACCTATTGGATACAGCGCGCCGATTCTCAGCCCTTGAAGCAAAAAATCTCCCTGCGCCGAATTAATCTACTACTCGACACAAAGAGATATTAATCAGTTATTATCAGTGGCTTAAAACACCGAAAGCGCTCACACCGTGAGTTTATTCACCAACGTGTTCTTCACGTTCAGCCGCTTTCCGAACTTTTGCATATCGTTCCCGTCCATCATCTGTCAAGATATGGCTGGCCAAGTATTTCAATAAGTCATTTTCATCTTGAAATACCCGTGGATTATGTTGTCCGTGAAGACGAAGATCAATCTCGTCAATTTTTAACCGACCAGTCCAACTATGACTGTACTTTGCAATCAAACGGTTATTGAGCTTCTTCTTACCAAAGCGGAGGACGTACACGTGTTGTGGCACCATCATCGGCCGAATGTACGTCTTCTCATATTTAAACTGACTTGCTTTCAAAAACGTTTTGGTCCGTGCTAACACACGCTCACCTCCAATTTGTCTTTCTTATTTTGCTCATTAATTCACCAATAGTCAATGTCAAATGAACAATTATTTCGTTTTATGGCTTTCTTCTTCGTCAGTCTGAAGGACAGCCATAAATGCTTCTTGTGGCACATCGACGATTCCGACGGCTTTCATCCGTTTCTTACCGGCCTTTTGCTTTTCAAGTAGCTTCATCCGCCGCGTGCGGTCACCACCATACAAGTGAGCCGTCACATCCTTCCGATAAGCCTTGATGTCAGATCGTGCCACTACCTTGGCGCCAATGGCTGCCTGAACTGGGATTTCGAAGTTTTGACGAGGAATAATCGTTTTCAAACGCCCAACGATGGTACGACCACGATTGGCTGCAAATTCACGCGCAACAATAAAACTCAGCGCATCAACTTTATCCCCGTTCAGTAAAATATCAATCTTAACAAGGTCACCTGGGCGGTATTCATCCAACTCATAATCTAAGGATGCATAACCACGGGTGCTACTTTTAAGGCGGTCAAAAAAGTCAAAGATGATTTCAGATAATGGCATGTAGTATATCACGTTTACCCGGTGATCATCAAGATATGCCATTGTATCAAAGTCACCGCGTTTGCGCTGGCATAATTCCATCACTGCACCAACATAATCGTTTGGCACCATGATGGTTGCCTTAACGTAAGGCTCATTGATCGTTTTAATGTTGGATGGATCCGGCATTTCAGACGGGTTTTCCACAATGACTTGAGAACCATCTGTCATATCAACATGGTACGTAACAGAAGGTGCTGTGGTAATTAAATCCAGATCAAACTCACGTTCCAACCGTTCCTGAACCACGTCCATATGCAACATTCCTAGGAATCCACAACGAAATCCTGAGCCCAATGCCTGCGATTTTTCCGGTTCGAAGACTAATGCCGCATCGTTAAGTTGTAACTTCTCCAAAGCGTCACGCAAATCGTTGTACTTACCATTATCGGTTGGATATAGCCCTGCGTAAACCATTGGATTCATTTTACGATAACCCGGCAAGGCCTTTTCAGTGGGATTAACCGCGTCTGTGACCGTATCACCCACTCGCGTATCTGCAATATCCTTAATGGATGCGGTGATATAGCCAACATCTCCGGCCATCAACACATCACGTTTGATTGGCTTAGGTGAGTTAACACCAACTTCAGTCACTTCATACTCTGTTCCTGAATTCATCAAACGAATGTGGTCACCAGGCTTAACCGTTCCCTCCATAATCCGAAGGCTCAAAACAACACCACGGTAATCATCATAGATTGAATCAAAAATCAACGCTTTTAATGGCTTATCCAAATCACCTGTCGGTGCGGGCACCTGGTGCACAATTTGCTCAAGAATATCAGTTATCCCGATCCCGCTTTTGGCACTAGCTAAAACGGCGTTAGATGCATCAATGCCAATGTCTTCTTCAATTTCTTGACGAACAACTTCTGGCTGAGCAGATGGCAGGTCAATTTTGTTAATAACCGGCAGAATCTCTAGATCATTATCTAACGCTAAATACGTATTCGCTAATGTCTGGGCTTCTACACCCTGAGCAGCATCTACCACCAGTAAA
This sequence comes from Furfurilactobacillus milii, assembly GCF_009864005.1. GTDB lineage: Bacteria > Bacillota > Bacilli > Lactobacillales > Lactobacillaceae > Furfurilactobacillus > Furfurilactobacillus rossiae_B. Next base: position 155,728 of record NZ_WEZQ01000005.1, on the reverse strand, counting down.
GCCCCTTCACACGCCGCTAATGAGCGTGAGACTTCATAAGAAAAATCCACGTGTCCAGGTGTATCAATTAGGTGAAAGATATAGGTTTCCCCATCCTTCGCGTGATAGTGTAGTTCCACTGCATTTAATTTGATCGTAATCCCACGTTCACGTTCCAGCGGCATGTCATCCAGCACTTGATTCTGCATTTCCCGTTTGGACACAGTATCGGTCAGCTCTAGAATACGATCAGCCAAGGTTGATTTACCGTGATCGATATGGGCAACAATCGAAAAATTCCGAATATGTCGCTGTCGTTCCTGCATTTCCGTTAGATCCATGCACATTTCCTCCCTGTAACTCACGAAGCTAATCTTCGGTATTGTCACACATTACCTTTTGATAACGTTGAATTCTAAACATTTATTATACCAATGATCTTGGCCTGCGACAATTTATATCAAACAAATGGTCGCCTAAAGTTTCCACTAGTGCTCAAACAATCGGCAAGCTTCAATTCGCTAGTATAAAGATAAAGACGTACTCTACAGTCATTTTACCGCAGAATACGCCTTATCATTCATTTCCATTCAACTGCTTGTTAACGTCGGCCAAATAGACCGCCATGACCAGTTGGGACATCTTCACCGCTAGCCTTGGCAAAAGCTTTAAGTGCATCCTTTTGAGCCTTATTAAGACCTTTAGGTGTTTGAACCGTTACTGTAACGCGTTCATCACCATTGCCATTGCCGCGCAAATGAGGTGCACCCTTGCCGCGCAACCTAAAATTAGTACCGGTCTGCGTACCAGCTGGAATCTTCAAGTTAACATTACCATGTACGGTTTTCACTTCAATTTCGTCACCTAACGCAGCTTGAGCAAACGTCAACGGTTGACTGAAGTAAATATCGGCGCCATCACGCTGAAAATCTTTACTTGGTTGAACCGTAAAGACAATGTACAGATCTCCGTAAGGACCGCCATTCGTTCCGGCTTCACCTTGACCTTGTAAGCGCATTTGCTGACCATCGTCGACACCTGCAGGAACAGTGACTTCAATTTCGTGGTTTTCAGTATTGTGACCTGTACCATGACAGGTTGGGCACTTTTCTTTAATCTCTTTACCAGTACCGCCACAAACGTCACAAACTTGTTGTGAACGCATCTGACCCAGTGGTGTGTTACGCACTGTTTCAACGTAGCCAGTACCACCACATTTATGACACGTTACCGGAGAAGTACCAGGCTTAGCCCCGTTACCGCCACAAGTGTGGCAAACTTCTTCACGGTCATATTTAATTGTTGTTTTTTTACCGAAAATGGCTTCTTCGAACTTTAAGCTCATCGAGTACTGTAAGTCCTGACCAGGTTGCGGTGCGCTTGGATTGCGGCGAGATGCACCACCGCCCCCAAACATTTGACTAAAGATATCGTCAAAACCGCCAAAGCTTTGACCACCACTAAAGCCACCAAAGCCCTGACCGCCGAAACCACCTTGGCCACCGCCGAACTGCTGCCCAGCATCACCATATTGGTCATACTGTTGGCGCTTTTGCGGATCGCCAATCTTTTCGTAAGCGTCAGCAACTTCTTTAAACTTCTCCTCAGCATCTGGGGCTTTATTCAAGTCCGGGTGATACTTTTTGGAAAGTTTACGAAACGCCTTTTTAATATCATCCTGAGACGCATCTCGACCCACGCCGAGCACGTCATACGGGTCTCTTCCTTGAGACATGTGTGAACCCCCAATTAAAGCTTGTCATGTCGATAACCTAGTACCGAATACCATGAGCTTCTGCCTTTTGTTTAGTATTGCGTAAGTTTACCACAGAAATGGTCTTCACATACACAAAGAGTCAAAGATGCGCATGCGCCTTTGACTCTTGTATCGCTATTTCTTATGCGAAAGACTACTTCTTGTCGTCAGGGTTAACCTCTTTAAAGTCGCCATCAACCGTCTTGCCATCGCCGTCAGCAGAACCTGCTTGACTGCCATCCTGACCAGCAGCAGAACCATCAGCAGCTTGTCCGGAACTAGCATTTTGTTGATACAACTTAACCGTAAGGTCTTGAACGATCTTGTTCAGTTCATCCTTCTTGGTCTTCATTTCTTCAACGTTGTTGTCAGATTGAGCCTTCTTCAATGCATCGCGTGCATCGGTTGCTTTCTTAACTTCGTCATCAGAGACCTTGCCCTTAAGTTCTTCCAAAGTCTTGTCAACTTGGAACAATAATTGGTCGACTTCGTTCTTAAGGTCAGCATCTTCCTTACGCTTCTTGTCGGCGTCAGCGTTTTCTTCGGCTTCCTTCTTCATCCGTTCGATTTCATCGTCAGACAAACCGGAGTTACTCTTAATGGTAATCTTTTGTTCCTTGTTCGTTCCCATATCCTTAGCGGAAACGTTAACGATCCCGTTCTTATCAATGTCGAACGTAACTTGAATTTGTGGGACACCACGAGGTGCAGCAGGAATATCACTTAATTGGAAGTTACCCAATGTCTTGTTATCAGCTGCCATTGGTCGTTCACCTTGGAGCACGTGAATATCAACAGCCGGTTGATTATCGGCAGCGGTTGAGAATGTTTGACTCTTAGACGTTGGAATTGTTGTGTTACGATCAATCAACTTCGTGAAGACACCGCCCATGGTTTCGATACCAAGTGACAATGGCGTAACATCAAGCAAAACAACATCCTTCACATCACCAGTGATAACACCACCTTGAACAGCGGCACCAAGAGCAACGGCTTCATCAGGGTTGATGGAGTGGTTAGGTTCCTTGCCGGCCATGTCCTTAACAGCTTCTTGAACAGCTGGAATCCGAGTGGAACCACCGTTTAAGATAACTTCGTCAATGTCGTCCATTGACAAGTCAGCATCACGCAGAGCGTTTTGAACAGGTGTCTTAGTCCGTTCGATTAAGTCAGCCGTCATTTGGTTGAATTGAGCACGTGACAATGTTTCTTCCAAATGTAATGGGCCGTTATCACCACTGGAAATAAATGGCAAACTAATTTGCGCTTCATTAACACCTGACAGATCCTTCTTGGCCTTTTCAGCAGCATCCTTCAACCGTTGCATAGCCATGGTGTCTTTAGATAAGTCCACACCATTGGTCTTCTTGAAACCATCAACTAACCAGTCAATGATCTTTTGGTCAAAGTCGTCACCACCAAGATGCGTGTCACCATTCGTTGACAGAACATCAAAGACACCGTCACCTAATTCAAGGATAGAAACATCAAATGTCCCACCACCAAGGTCGTAGACTAAAATTTTTTCATCTTTGTCTTTTTTGTCCAAACCATAGGCTAAAGCAGACGCCGTTGGTTCGTTAATGATTCGTTCAACATTTAAACCAGCAATTTTACCAGCATCTTTGGTTGCTTGGCGTTGGGCATCGTTAAAGTAAGCAGGAACAGTAATAACTGCTTGTTCAACCTTTTCACCAAGGTAATCTTCAGCAAAACTCTTGATATACTGTAAGATCATTGCTGAAATTTCTTGAGGCGTATATTTCTTACCTTCAATATCAACCGTGTAGCCTGCTTCACCCATGTGACGCTTGATTGAACGAACGGTGTTAGGGTTAGTGATTGCTTGCCGTTTGGCAACTTCACCGACCTGTGTTTCACCATTCTTGAATGAGACAACAGATGGCGTTGTCCGGTTACCTTCTGGATTAGCGATAATCTTTGGTTGACTGCCTTCAAGAACAGCAACCGCTGAGTTCGTAGTACCTAAGTCAATTCCAATAATTTTAGCCATTTTTATAAACTTCCTTATTATTTAATCTAATCGCTTACTGCGCGACAACGACCATTGCTGGACGTAAAACGCGATCTTTAAGCATGTAGCCCTTTTGAAGCACTGCCACAACGGTATCCGGTTTCTGATCAGGACCAACCGGTGTGGTCTGGACTGCTTGGTGCAACGTTGGATCAAACGGTTTGTTGAGCGCTTCAATCTCCGTCACGTTGTTTTCCTTCAAAGCATTTTGAAGGTGGTTATACACCATTTCAACACCGTGCTTCAACTGCTTTGCAGCCTCATCCTGAACGTCTGTATTCAATGCGCGTTCAAGGTTATCCAACTCGGGAACGACGTCGTGCGCCAACTGTTGACCATCGTACTTCATCAACTGCGCAGTTTCCTTCTTTTGCCGCTGTTGAATGTTGGCAATTTCTGCCTGTGCTCGAAGTAGTTGATCATCCTTCTCTGCCAACTTATCATTCAGCTTATCAATTTCAGCAGATTGATCAACAGTATCATTCTCCGTTGGCTGTTGAACCTTTTTCTTAATGTCCTTAGCCGTTGGATCCTTCGCTTTAGCTGCGTTTGCCTTAGCTTGTTGATCATCTTTTGCTGCTGATGATTGGGCTTCTTTTTTATTTGACAAACTGCCACCTCCATTTAATTTTATAGTCAAACCACTGGTGACTGGTAAAAAAATTAGTCATCCAGGTTTCGATAATAATCCAAAAGCTTAGCGGCCAGTTCTTGTCGGAATGCACCAACTAAACCAATCATCCGTGAATATGGCATCCGCGTTGGACCTAACACGGCAATCATACCTCTTCCGTGGGAACCCACATCGTAAGTTCCTGTAACCAAACTATAGTGCTTAAGCAAATCATTGGTAATTTCATTACCAATTTTCACCTGCACCTTATTATCCGGTGGGCTTAAAACGCTGGCAATATCATCTGACGTGTCAAACAATTGATACAGCGATTTTAAGTCCTGCGGATTGTGGTTAACAGAAAAGTTCAGCAAGTTTAAGCGACCACCAACGAAGAAACGTTCCGTAGCTGCTTGATCCAGCACACGACCGAAAATTTGTAAAAAACCTTCCGGTGTCTGCATGTACTGACCAACTTTCGCGGGGATTTCCACACGTAGTTTGTCCACAATCTCAGTGATTGGCAAACCAACCAACTGATCATTAATCAAACGAACTACTGTTTCCAGCTGATCGCTGGACATTGAGCGTGGAATCGTGAACGTTTGGTTAGCAACTTCACCGCTGTCCATCACCAAAATGGCCATCACCTGTCGATTACCTAAAGGCACCAACCGAAATCCACTTAGTCTCGCATCCGCCTGTTCAGGCTTGAGCGTAAACGCAGTATATGAAGTCAATTCAGATAACAAATTGGCTGACTCTTCAATGATTTCATCAATCTTATTGAAAGAACCGCTCAATTCATTTTGAATTAACTGAATATCGGCATGTGCCACTGCATCATTATTAACCAGATGGTCAACATAATAACGGTAACCTGCCAGTGACGGAATCCGTCCCGAAGACGTATGCTCTTTTTGAACATAACCTTGTTCTTCCAACGATGCCATTTCATTGCGGATTGTTGCAGAGCTAACGTGAATTGGCAAACGGGCTGCGAGGGCCTTAGACCCAACTGCCGCACCGGTTTCCGTATACTCACGCACAATAGCTTGCAAAATCACTTTTTGTCGTTCTGTTAGCGTCTTAATCACCCCTTTTAGCACTTACGCTATTTGAGTGCTAAGAACAGTTACTAATATAACAACTTGGTCAAACAAAGTCAAACAATTTTGGCGAGTTCAAACATCTTTTGTTAATTATTTTTTTCAACGCACTTAACCGTCAAATGATAGATGGAATTGAACAGTATCTTCCGTCTAAAAACAATAAAAGAACGGCTTCTTTCCCAATGTGGAAAAAACCGTTCTTTCGTTAAAAGTTACTGTTTCATCGATAACTGTTCAACGGGTCCTTCGAGGTGTTTCGCCATGAACACCCGTGTATCGGCAGCATCCTGATCTAGTTGACGTACCAAAGCATCAGCACCGTCAAACTTAACTTGACCGCGCAGATATGCGCCCCAAGCGACCTTAACCTCTTCACCGTAAACCTCCTGATTAAAATCAAGCAGATTAATCTCGATAGTGACAGGCCGATGCTCCCCAAAAGTTTCGTTGCGGCCTATTGACGCCATGCCCGGATACCATCGCTGACCGATTTGGAGCCACACCGCGTAAATCCCAATGCCTGGAACCCGTTCACTCGCTGTCGGATCAACATTAGCCGTTGGATACCCTAATGTCCGCCCACGCGCCTCACCGTGAACAATAATTCCGGTAGTTTGGTACGTGTATCCCAACAACTCGTTGGCTTGTGCCAGTTGACCGTCATCAATTAACTGACGAATTCGAGTCGAACTATCCTTTGCTTGGTCAATGGCCACTTGTTTGACCTCAACCACATCAAAACGCCCCTTAGCATAAGCGGGTAATTGTGCCATCCCGGCGATGGCTTTCTTGCCATACGTATGATCAAATCCGGCAACCACGGCTACTGCATGTAAGCCAACCATGTAATCGTCAACAAATTCCTGTGGGACAACTGCCGACAACTGGGAGGTAAAACTAATTCCATACACAATATCAACACCTAGCTGATCTAATAATTCTAGTTTACGGTCAAACGTTGATAAGTAGCGAAAAGAGTCAACAGATGTTTTGTAAACAATTGAAGGATGATGTGTGTAAGTCAACACCGCAAGTTTGACACCCCGCTCATTGGCCAATTTGCGTGCCCGCTCAATTACCGTCTGGTGACCAATATGCACACCATCGAAAAATCCCATTGCTAAAACAACCGGTCCATCAGGAATTTGTTCTGGTCGGTATGGATGTCGTAAATAAATAACTTGCAATGTTTCGCACCTTCAATATCAAAAATTTTAATTTACACCCATTACAGATGATTCGAAAACATTTTCAGTGGTTTGGCTACTTTACCGTCAGTTGATAATTGGTAAAGCGCCTTAATGTGATTCTGAAACTTAAGGGCAGTGACTCCTTGGTCAACTAATACAGAAGGTGACAAAAAACCGCCATTTGTCACAATCTGCCACTCTGCTAACGTTAGTTCTGTCACAGGATAGTGGGCCAACGCGACATCGATTGGCAATAAATACTGATTAATATTGCCCTCGGTCATTGCGTCGGCAACCTGTTCTAAAGTGACTGTTTGTGACAGATCAAAACCGCCACTTTTCAAACGTGTCAAATCACTCATAACAGCGGGGACGCCCAACGCTTCACCCAATTGAACGGAAAGAGTTCGAACATAAGTCCCTTTACCACAGCCAATCTCAAACGGGATCACTTGAGTTCCGTTTTCTTTGTCGAAACTAGTTGGTCCCGTTTGTTCAAAACGATCGACATGAATATGACGTACTGGACGTTCAACTGTTTCCCCAGCCCGAGCGTACTCGTATAGCTTCCGCCCATTAACTTTGACTGCTGAATACATCGGCGGAATTTGATCGATGTCACCAATTAACCCCATCATGGCATGCAAAATTTGAGCGTCGGTAAATGGCTGCGTTAAGGGTTTTCGTGCAATCTCCGCCCCATCTAAATCTTCAGTTTCCGTGGCAAACCCCAACGTTACTGTGCCACGGTAAACCTTTCCTGAAGCCATTAAATATGGCACAACCTTCGTAGCCGGTCCCACACAGATAGGCAACACACCATCAACATTTGGATCTAATGTTCCAGAATGGCCAATCTTTTTTGTGTGCAATATTTTTCTCAGTTTAAAGACCACGTCATGACTCGTCATTCCACGCGGCTTATTAATCGGCAAAATTCCTTCCATGGCAGCAGTAACCTCACTTCATCTTTTAAAAATGGGCCAACGTACAGCGGTCCATCAATTTGAATTAATAACGGTCACAATTATAACCTAGCAAAAACTAAAAAGCGACTGCCAGTCTTGGCAGTCGCTTTTTAGGATTAGTCACGTTCTTGTTGATGTAATTTATTAATTAATTCATCAATATGATTACCATACTGAACGGATTTATCTTGTTCAAACGTAATTTCTGGTGTCTTGTAAATACTTAACCGACTGCCAAGTTCACTACGAATCAAACCACTGGCCTTACTCAATCCAGCTGCAGCCTTTTCGTTATCACTCGCCTTATCGGACAAGATACTGTAATACAATGTTGCCTCTTGCAAGTCGCCCGTTACCTCAACACCGGTAATAGTGACACCGGCTACACGAGGATCACGGACCCGCTTAAGCAAAATATCAGCAACTTCACGTTGAATCTCCTGTTCCAGGCGACCCACACGATAATGCTTATTTGGCATCGTCTTTCACTCCTAACGTTACTTGAATTTACTAGACTATCGAGATTATTCGACGGGAACTTCCTTCATCACGAAGGCTTCGATAACGTCGCCAACCTTGATGTCATTATAACCAGCAATGGTTAGACCAAGATCAAACCCGGCTTTAACCTGCTTAACCTGATCCTTGAACCGTTGTAGAGAGCCCAGCTTACCTTCGTAAACGACGACACCATCACGAATCAAACGAACACCGGCATCGCTACTGATGTAGCCTTCCGTAACCATACCACCGACAACAGTGCCGACTTTAGAAACTTTGTAAAGTTCACGAACCTCAACCTGACCAGTAACTTCTTCTTTGTAGACAGGTTCAAGCATGCCCTTCATCGCTGATTCAATTTCATCAATAGCGTTGTAGATAACGTTGTGCAAGCGAATGTCCACACCATCGCTATCAGCTTGCGACTTGGCCTGAGCGGTCGGACGAACGTTAAAGCCAACAATGATCGCATTTGAAGCCTCGGCCAGAGTAACATCACTTTCATTGATGGCACCAACGGCCTGATGAATAATGTTAACCCGAACACCATCAACCTGAATCTTCTGGAATGAAGTTGCTAACGCTTCAACAGAACCTTGAACATCGGCCTTGATGATAACGTCAACTTCCTTCATTTCGCCTTCCTTCATGGTGTCGAACAGATTGTCCAACGTCACGTGGTTAGCATGAGAGCGTTCTTCAACTAAGGCACGTTTAGCACGTTCCTCACCAGCTGCCCGAGCGGATTTTTCATCTTCAAAGACAACAAACTTGTCGCCGGCTTCTGGTACATCGTTCATCCCAGTGATTTCCACTGGTGTTGCAGGTGTAGCTTCTTTAACAGTCCGACCACGATCATTGTTCATGGTTCGGATCCGTCCGTAAGTGTTCCCAATAACAATTGGATCACCGACTTCAAGCGTACCTTCTTGAACCAAGACAGTGGCAACAGGGCCACGACCCTTGTCCAAACGTGCTTCAATAACTGAACCGAGAGCACGCTGTTCTGGATCTGCCTTGAGTTCCATCAAGTCAGCTTGCAAAAGAATCATGTCCAACAATTCATCCAGGTTCTTATCGTACTTGGCTGAAATTTCGACAAAGATGGTATCGCCACCCCAGTCTTCAGGAATCAAATTGTAAGCAGACAACTGTTCAATAACATGGTTCGGGTTGGCACCTGGCTTATCAATCTTGTTAACGGCCACGATAATTGGCGTCTTAGCAGCCTGCGCATGGTGGATAGCTTCAATTGTTTGAGGCATAACACCATCATCAGCAGCAACGACCAAGATCGTAATATCAGTAATGTCAGCACCACGTGCACGCATAGCGGTAAAGGCCGCGTGTCCTGGTGTATCGATAAAGGTAATCTTACGACCCTTTAATTCAACTTGATAAGCACCAATCTTCTGAGTGATCCCACCGGCTTCACCAGCCGTAATGTGAGAATTACGCAGTTGATCCAACAGTGTTGTTTTACCATGGTCAACGTGGCCCATGATTGTTACAACTGGTGGACGTGGTACTAGCTTAGTTGGATCAGTTGTCGATTGCTCTTCGAAGAATTTGTCGATATCGGCAATATCTTCCTTAGGCTTTTCTTGAGCCTCAATACCGTAATCCGCTGCCAAAATTTCAATGGTGTCCTTATCCAAACTTTGGTTTTGGTTAACCATGACACCCAGCATGAACAATTTCTTAACGATTTCCGCGGTCTCACGGTGCAAGATTTTACTCAAGTCCTGGGCGTTCATGCCAACGTCATACATCAATACATCTGGTAATGGACGTTCCTTACGGGTTGGTGCTGGCTGTGCTTGAGCAGTCTGCTTGATCCGTTGGTTACGTTTATTACGCTTCTGGTGTTTTTGTCCATATTGCTGTTGGCCACGACCACCACGACGGTTGTTATTGCCAAAACGATTACCGTTACTACTGTTACTGAAACGGTTATTACGACCACTACCATTGCTGTTGGTGTTGGATGATGATGCACCAGCGTTAGCAGTTGATCGGCTCGAAGTGTGCGAACTCGTGTTGCGCGAGTTGGTGCTGTTCCGGTTGTTTGAGTTACCAGAATTGTTGGAACCGTTGTTGTTACGTGATCCATAACTACGGTTATTGTCACGGCTACCGTTGTTAGTGTTGCTACCATTACGGTTGTTGTTACTGTTATAACCACCACTACGTCCGTTTGAATGCGAACTGTTGGTACTACCATTTCGGTTAGCCGTTGTGTGATTGTTATTGTTATTGCGTGAACTATTATTACCGCCATTACGTTGATCAGTGTTTCTAGCAGCCGGTCGAGACTGAGTTGGTCGACTCGTCGTATGAGCAGCAGCAGAACGCGGTGCATGACTTGTAGCAGTTGTCTTAGCAGCCGCCTGCGAACGTGGCGTCGTTGACTTAACAGCTGACGAAGCAGTCACTGAAGTTGCAGTGGACTGAACAGCTTGTGATGTCGCTTTAGCCGCAGTACTCGTTGCAGTTTGTGAAGCAGATGCTTGAGAACGTGGCGCAGTTGACTGCTGTTCTTGTTGACGCTTTGTTTGACGATTATTCGTCCGTGGATTACTCAAATTCATGATCCGCCCTTCGCCGTGTAAGTTGGCCCCGTTTCGGCCAAAATTAGTATGGCGACGGTCCGATTTCTTATTATTGTTGATCAAATGGTGAACGACTTTGCGTTTAGGTGCGGTATCACCAGACTTTTCATTTGCCGCGGCATTGGCAGCCTTCGCTTGAACAGTCGGTTTAATAATCCCACGTAACGTCTTTTCTTGAGCATCACTAATGGTCGCCATGTGATTATTAAAACTCATCCCCTTGGCGCTTGCTTTCGTTAGGAGCTCCTTGCTGGAAACATTAAGTTCCTTCGCGAGTTCATAGATTCGCTTATTGGCCATCCTTTCACTCTCCTCATTTCATTTTATCCAATAACGTTTGCATTTTTTTTGCGAAGCCAGCGTTGCTGACGCCTAATGCTGAACGTTGTCGTCCTGTAGCCTGACTCAGTTCCGCAACACTAAATGCGGTGCTGACCGGTACATGGTAAAAACTTGCTTTATCAGTTAACTTCTTTTTTGAGCTTGCACCCATGTCATTTGCAACCCACAGAAAACGAATATTTCCTGCTTTAATCGCTGCTAATACCATGGGTTCGCCTGTAACCAACTGGCCCGCCCGTTGTGCCAGGCCAAGAAGGTTTAATAGCTGCTGTTCTGGGGTCATTTGTGATCGTCCCCGAACAACTCGCGCCGGGCTTGCTGGTGATCGACGTAAGCAATTAACTCTTCATAGAAGGCGTCGTCAACTTTCATCCCAAACGCCTTGTCCAAGCTATGCTCATGTTGTGCCTTTTTAGCCGTCGCTGTATCAATGGTCACATAGGCGCCACGACCATTTTGCTTACCCGTTGGATCGATTGTGACTTCATTTTCCTTATTCTTGACCACACGAATCAAGTCTTTTTTCGGAAACATGTCGCCACTGACGATGTCTTTACGCATGGGTACTTTACGCTGATGCATCACAATTCCCCCTTAAGGTTAAAAACTAGTGCCAGTCTACTTTTCGGACTGATCGTCGTCTTCGCCCTTTTCAAAATCGGGCTTGTCGACCTCAACGTCTGATCCAGCTTCAACATACTCCTGATCATCTGCATCTTCAAACAAGTTGGCAGCTTCAGTTTCTGACTTAATGTCAATCTTGAAACCGGTCAGCTTAGCAGCTAAACGGGCATTTTGTCCACGTTTACCAATGGCTAATGATAATTGATAATCTGGAACAACGACTGTGCAGGCCCGCTCATTTTCAGAATCAAACACAACATCAACGACTTCAGCCGGGTTTAATGAGTTTGCAACGTATTGTGCTTCGTCGTCCACCCATTCAACGATATCCATGTTTTCACCGGATAATTCGTTAACAATAGATTGGACACGCTGACCACGAGGACCAACACAGGTACCAACAGGATCCAAGTTAGGATCGTTAGACTTTACGGCAATCTTAGCACGATCACCAGCCTCACGGGCGATCGAAACGATTTCAACAGTCCCATCATAAATTTCTGGCACTTCTTCTTCAAATAACCGTTTTAGTAACTCAGGGTGTGTCCGGCTAACGAACACTTGTGGTCCCTTAGGGTTATTTTCAACCCGTGAAACATAAACCTTGATCTTATCGTGCATTTTGTAAGTCTCGTTTGGCATCTGGTCTGAACTAGCCATAACGGCCTCTACCGTATTAGAACCACTGCCTAACGTGACGTACAAGTAACGCGTGTCCTGGCGTTCAACTTCACCAGTAACGACTTCATCCATGTACTGACTATATTCATCGTAAACCAAACCACGTTCAGCTTCACGAACTCGTTGCATAATGACTTGCTTAGCAGTCTGAGCGGCAATCCGACCAAAGTTCTTCGGTGTGACTTCAAACTTGATTTCATCACCAATTTCATAGGCACGGTTAATGGCAACGGCATCTTGTAGACTTACCTGCAACTGGTCGTTTTCGACATCTTCAACCACAGTTTTAACTGCGTAGACCTTGATGTCGCCTTTACGTTCATTAAATTCAACGTCAACGTTAGCAGCCTGATTATAATTCCGTTTGTAAGCAGAAACTAACGCGGCTTCCAACGCTTCGATAACGACTTGCTTTTTGATCCCTTTTTCTTGTTCAAGAGCGTCTAGCGCCCCAACCAATTCTTTACTCATTTCCTAGTACTCCTTACATGAACCGTCAGGATAACGATTCGCGACTTTAGCCACGATCGCTGTGTCAGTTGTGTTTTAAATACCACTAAAATCAATCGCCAAACGGGCACTTGCAATGGCTTTACGTTCAATCGTCACTGTTTTAGCAACCCCTTTGACTTTATAATTCAACGTTAATGTTTCCGGCGTAAGTTCAGCCAAAGTACCTTCAAACACCTTCACTTTGTTAATCGGTTGATACAGCGAAATGTGAATGTACTGGTTAACTGCACTTTCAAAATCGGCCTCTTTTTTAAGTGGCCGTTCCGCGCCTGGCGAGGAAACTTCTAAATAGTAAGCTTGGGGAATGGGATCTGGGTCAGCGGCATCAAGCTCTGCACTCAGAGCATCATTCACGATGACACAGTCATCAATGGTAATACCGCCTTGTTTGTCCACGTAGACGCGCAAATACCAGCTTTTACCCTCCTTGACAAATTCAACATCCACAAGCTGAAAATGATGTTCGTCAACGATGGGTTGAACCATCTGGGTAACCGTTTCTGTCACACTGCTCAAGTTTTCCACCTCCTCATTTAGCCCTGAAAAAAGAGCGAGCCACGAATGGCTCACTCTTAGATTAAGAGTCTTAAATTACATGTCATAGTATAGCATCCCAGCGCCAAAAACACAACCAACGGCACCAATCCAAGCATTTTGAGCGTGTTCGGTATAAAATATGATCAAGTTCAACTGATATTGAGGAGGGGTATCATGCTTTTTTCGCCACATCATATTTCATTGCTGACCGGTAACGCTTCCGTTAATGCACAATTTTACATTCAAGTACTCGGTCTTAGACTCGTTAAAAATTCCGTCAATCAAGAAGCCGTTCACATTAGACACCTGTATTACGGTAATAATTTGGGCGAGCCTGGCAGCGTTATCACTTTTTTTGTTTTAGATCGCTTAGGCCAACGTCAGGAAGCAAACCACGGACTAACAGGCATTCGGATCGGCATCCCTCGAAACACGACATCCTACTGGCAAAAGCGGCTTGAGGCGGCCGGCTATCATCCACAGCTCATCGCTAGCGGGTTAATAATTACAGATCCGGATGGTGTTTTGTTAACCTTCGTCGAAGTGGATCGCCAACTAACGGATCGCCAACATGTGCCAAATGACGTTCCCGTGAAGAATCAAATAGTAGGTCTGCTTGGAACCAATATTGACTATGTTAATTATTCAGAAACAGTCACCTTCTATCAGGATTGGCTGGGGCTCAACAACTTTAATCATCAAATCCCCCTTCCATCGAGCGGCGCAGCCATCACCCTAACATCAGCGCCTGATTCAAATCATCGGTCACGAATGGGCCGCGGTAGCGTTGATCACATCGCATTACAAGTTCCAGATCAATCAACACTGTTCCATTATTACAGGCGGGCACAATCACTCGGTTTGGATATTGAACTTTATCGTGATCGGGGCTGGTTTCAAAGTATTTATGTTCGTGACCCCTCCGATAACCGCATCGAATTAGCAACTACTGCACCTGGTTTTGCATTGGAAGAACCAGCCTCGACTATGGGTCAACAACTCTCGCTACCGCCTCTTTTTGCTGACCAAACAGACACTGTCAGGCGTTGGTATGATAAACACAATGTAAAGTTCGACGAAGCAGAACGTTTTGAAAATAAGGCCACCCTTAACCAAAGCAAACTGCTGACGAGCAATCTACGATAATCATTACTGAACTGAAAATCAAAAACATGAAACAAGATCCGATATGCGTTCACTTTGAACACGTCTAGTCGTAAATATGCCCTATTCCTCAAGTTCAGGAATAGGGCATATTTGGATTAAGCATGAAGCTTTTCAAAATTTTAGGAACAAGATGACATCTGCATCATTTACTCTAAATAAGCAACTGTCACAGTCACACTCAGTTCATTTTGACAGATGAAACACTGACTAGTCCGTTCAGACATTAAAATAGGCTCAGCTGATTTTCGTCTGGCAAATCATCTAACACGTGATTCTCAGTCAGAAAGTCAATAATCGTGGCAGAAACTTTACCACGTTTGCTTAGATCTTCCTTGGACAGGAATGGCTTTTCTTCACGGGCCGCCACAATCTGTTTAGCAACGTTATCGCCCAAACCGGGAACTGCATTGAACGGAGCAATCAATGAGTCTCCGTCAATCAACCAGCTCTGTGCATCCGAACGTTCAACATCGATCATCTTGAACTTAAAGCCACGCTCCATCATTTCGTTAGCCAATTCAAGCACCGTTAACAGACTCTTTTCCTTAGTCGATGCATCGTTGCCTTTGTCCATAATAGTTTTCATCGATGCCTTAACCGCATTTTTACCACGTGACATGGCAACTAAATCAAAATCATCAGCACGAACAGAGAAGTAAGCAGCGTAATACAACATCGGGAAGTAAACCTTAAAGTAAGCCACCCGTAACGCCATCAAAATATAGGCAGAAGCATGCGCCCTTGGGAACATGTACTTGATTTTTAGACAGGAATCAATATACCACTGTGGCACATTCGACTCTCGCATAGCTGCTTGCCATTCATCAGGAATCCCGCGACCGTGACGCACAGATTCCATGATTTGAAATGACATTTCTGAATCCAACCCGTAGTTGATCAAGTCGGTCATGATGTTATCACGACAACCAATCACGTTAGCAATTGTAGCCGTGCCATCTTTAATCAACTCTTCCGCATTACCCAACCAAACGTCAGTCCCATGTGACAGGCCTGAAATTTGCAGCAATTCAGAATAGTTCTTCGGATGTGTTTCCTCAAGCATTCCACGAACAAAGCGAGTTCCGAATTCAGGAATGCCCAGTGTCCCCGTTTTACTGAAGATTTGTTCTTCTGTAACACCTAGCACCTCTGTGCCAGAGAATAACCCCATCACACCAGGATCGTCTGTAGGAATCGTTTTTGGATCGATACCTGACAAATCTTGTAATGTCCGGATCATCGTTGGATCATCATGCCCCAGAATATCCATTTTCAAAATATTGTCATGAATCGAATGGAAATCGAAGTGAGTTGTCTGCCAAGCAGCATCTTGATCATCGGCAGGGTATTGGATCGGCGTGAAATCGTAAATATCCATGTAGTCCGGCACGATGATAATCCCGGCCGGATGCTGACCCGTCGTTCGTTTGACACCCGTGGCGCCGCTCGACAAACGGTCAATTTCAGCCTGACGGAAAGTAACGTCGTGATCACGTTCATAAGCTTTAACGTAACCGTACGCTGTCTTATCAGCAACCGTTCCAATCGTCCCCGCGCGATATACATTGTCCTCACCGAACATGACTTTAGTATAGTTATGCGCAATGGGTTGGTAGTCTCCGGAGAAGTTCAAATCAATATCTGGAACCTTGTTTCCTTTAAAGCCAAGGAATGTTTCAAACGGAATGTTCTGGCCGTTTTTCTTAAGCAGCGTGCCACATTTAGGACAGTTCTTATCGGGTAAATCATAGCCAGAACTGTATTCACCATGCGTAAAGAACTCACTGTACTTACATTCTGGGTTGGGACACAGATAATGAGGTGCCAGTGGATTGACTTCGGTAATACCGGCAAACGTCGCTACAACGGAAGAGCCAACCGACCCACGGGAACCAACCAAGTACCCGTCTTTGTTAGATTTATGCACTAACCGTTGTGCAATTAGATAAATAACAGAGAACCCGTTTCCAATAATCGACTTTAGCTCTCGGTCGACACGTTTTTGCACGATATCTGGCAATGGATCCCCGTATAGTTCATGAGCTGTGTCCATTGTCCGTTCACGGATTTCATCCTCCGCACCGGCCATTCTTGGCGTGTATAACTTATCTTTCAGCGGGTGTACGTCTTCGACCATATCAACGATTTTATTCGGATTGGTAACAACCAATTCCTGTGCCAAATCGTCCCCCAAGAAACTAAATTCTGACAACATTTCGTCAGTAGAACGAAAATGAACATCTGGTAATGAATGACGATTAAGCGGATTAGCGCCACCCTGCGAACTAATGAGGATTTTCCGATAAATGGCATCGTGAGGATCCAAGTAATGAACATCGCCAGTCGCGGCAATCGGTTTATCCAATTCATGAGCGATCTCAACCAATGACTTAATGATCGCCTCAAGTTTTGCATTGTCGTGAATTAACTCACCCTCGATTAAGGGTTTGTAAACCGGTTTGGGTTGAACTTCCAAATAATCGTAATATTTTGCTCGTTTGAGTGCTTCAGCTTTCCCTTTTTGCATGGCCGCTTCGAATACTTCACCAGAGGAACACGCTGAGCCAACAATAAGCCCTTCGCGTAAACGGTTTAGTTCACTCCGCGGAACACGGGGTACCCGGTAGAAATATTTCACATTCGACAGCGAAACAAGTTCAAATAAGTTCTTCAGACCAGCCTGCGTTTTTGCTATCACAGTTGCGTGAAACGGTCGCGCATGTTTGTAGGCGTCATTGTCACTCATGTGTTCATTCAACTGATCATGATAAACAATGTCGTAGCGTTCTTCTGCGTCTTTCAAGAAAATCATTGCTAAATGACCAGTTGACTCAGCATCAAAGATGGCACGGTGATGATGTTCCAATGAAACATTAAATTTTTTTGCCAGTGTATTCAGACGATAACCTTTTAACGTCGGGTATAAAAACCGTGCCAGCGTCAAGGTATCAATAATCGGGTTATCAATTTCTGGCATATTATGGCGCACATAACCGGTATTCATAAAACCGACATCAAATGTCACGTTATGACCGACCAAAATATCGTCGCCATACCAATCGCGGAACATTTTGAAGACTTCTTCTTCGCTCTTTGATCCAGCCACCATATCATCCGTAATACTCGTTAAGTTAGTGGTCGTATCAGACAAGTGAAAACCAGGGTCAATGAATTCCTCGAACTGATCAATGACGTTGCCATCCTGCATCTTAACGGCAGAAAGTTCGATAACTTTATCGTAAATGGCTGAAAGACCAGTCGTTTCAACGTCAAACACCACGTATTCGTGACCTTTTAGCACCTCATGCGCGTCATTGATGCCAATTGGTTCACCATCGTCAACCAGGTTAACCTCCACGCCATACAGCATCTTAATGCCTGCCTTTTCAGCGGCCTTAAAAGCTGCAGGGAAGCCTTGAACACCAGCGTGATCCGTGATTGCAATCGCCTTGTGCCCCCATTTTGCGGCTCGGCTGACAAAATCAGCAATGTTATTCGTAGCATCCATCGTGCTCATTTGAGTATGGAGGTGCAACTCTACCCGTTTACCATCTTCAGGCGCGGTGTCTTCTCGTTCGGTATGAGAAACCACCTGCAAATCGTTGGCAATAATGGCTAAGTCTCGTGAGAAGTTATCTTCCTGAACAGAACCGCGAACTTTAACCCACGCCTTTTCAGGAATGGCCGCAAAATTAGCTTCGTCATCTTCATTTCGTGAAAACTTCTTCACGATGAAAGAAGAAGTATAATCCGTGATCTTTATTGTCAATAATTGCCGGCCCGACCGAAGCACTCGAATCTCTTTTGCGAACACGTACCCTTCAACGGTCACACTACGTTCTTCTTCAGTAATTTCATCCATTCGGCGAACTGGTTCATCATCTTTAATTTTTCGACCCATACTAACCGGGCCGTTTACCGTTGGCGCAGATGAATGTTCAGCCTTGTTTTTGGCGATGACAGCGGCCGCCTTGGTGACCATTTCTTCATCTCGTTTTTCCTTAGCCGCTTGAAAATCAGCAAGCTGTTGTGCTGATGCAGCTTCATCAACTGTCGTTGCAAACGACAATTCAGGAAAACCTAAGCGCTGATACGTTGCGACTAAAGCAGTCAATGTATCACCGCTAAGAAAATCTGAAACAACTTGATTGGGCGCCGTAATAATCACCCGTTCGCCGTCCATAGTTGGCGCAGTTCCTTCACACAATTGTCGTGCAAACTGCTCATTCAATCCGCTGTGACTAACAGCCCATGTCCAGTACCGTGCAATCGTTTCAATTTCAGCCTGTGTGTCATTTGAGGCGATATGAAAGTTTACCGTCGCAATCTCATCAAACGCTTGGGTAAGGCGCTGTGAAAAGTTCATAAATGTTTCAAACGGCAGAATGTGATCAAAATGAAAGCCAAAACTCCAAGTCCGACTCTGTTCATGAACAACCATATCTGTAATCTGCGCGTTCGCAAATGCTGCGTCGTTCGCCTGGGACTCGAGATTCAGTTGGTCTAGTAATTTAATAAAAAGCTCGTGTTGATTTAACGCCACGAAAATGCGGCCTCCCCACATGAATGTTCTTAAGTAGCCAATTATAAAATAATCGTTTTTCAGTACAATACACACAAGTCGAACCCTGATGGGAAAATACCCTAAAGGTTCGACTTGTTATCAGTAACGTTTTAATTTCAAAAGAACAGCGTTAGTCAATGCCCTTGAAAAGAATGGCTACAGTTTCGGTTAACTCTTCTTTGCGGACTTCAACCGTTTCACCAGTCTTACGCAGTTTGATTTCTACAATACCGTCCGCCGCCTTTTTCCCAACAGTAACTCGCAATGGCAAACCGATTAAATCGGAATCAGCGAATTTAACACCGGCACGTTCAGTTCGATCATCCACCAATACTTTGTAACCGGCATCGGTTAAGGAGGTTTCAAGTTCATCAGTCAATTCACGTTGTTCATCATTTTTGATGTTAACGGGAATCAAGTGAATGTCAAATGGCGCAATGGCTTTAGGCCATGCAAGACCATTTTCATCAGCCGTCTGTTCAGCAATTGCAGACAGTAACCGACTTACACCAATCCCGTAGGAACCCATGATCACATCTTTTTGACGACCGTTTTCGTCAAGAACCTGAGCACCAAGTGACTCAGAATAACGGGTTCCTAATTTAAACACGTGACCAATTTCAATACCACGGTTAAACTTCAAGACACCCTCGCCATCAGGAGAAACATCGCCTTCCTGAACCAAGCGAATGTCTGCAAACTGATCAACACGGAAGTCACGGTTCAAGTTTGCATTCAGATAGTGGAAGCCATTTTCATTGGCACCAACCGGCATGTTCATAAGATCAGCAACATCCTGGTCAGCAATAATTTTAATGTCTTCACTGACACCAACGGGACCTAGGGAACCAAAATCTGCCCCCAAGTACTGCTCAGCTTGTTCCGTAGTTGCCATTTCTAAGTCAGTTGCATCGGCAACATTTTTTAGCTTAGTGTCATTAACTTCATGATCACCACGAATCAAGGCAACTAATGGCTCGCCATCAGCCATGTACAACATGGTTTTCAATGTCTTAGTTGTGTCGATATCAAGACGTTTAGCAATCGCATCGATGGTTTTTTCACCGGGAGTGGCGATTTTTTCTAACTCGCGGGGCTCTTCATGTGACTTTTTCGGCACATAAAGACTCGTTGCCGTTTCCAAGTTAGCAGCGTAATCACTACTGTCGGAATAAGCAATCGTATCTTCACCAACTGGCGCGATGGCGTTAAATTCGCGCGACTCCTTACCACCCATCGCACCAGAATCCGCCAGAATTTCACGGTAGTTCAGACCGCAACGGTTAAAGACATTTCGAAAGGCAACTTCCATCTGTTTGAAAACACGGTCCAAGCTTTCAGCATCGCTATGGAATGAATAAACATCCAACATCAGGAATTCACGACCCCGTAGCAGTCCATAACGAGGACGATCCTCATCACGATACTTTTGCTGAATTTGGTACATAACCAATGGTAGCCGCTTGTACGACTTCACTTCATCCCGAATAAAGCTTGTAAAAGTTTCTTCATGGGTTGGACCAAGGATCAAATCACGTTCATGACGATCCTTCAACTTATACATCGTCTGACCGTACGTGTCATAACGGCCCGACTGTTTCCAGAGATCCGCCGGTAGTAACGCTGGCGCTAGCATTTCAACGGCATCAATCTTAGCCATTTCTTCACGAACGATTGTTTCCACGTTTGTTAACACTTGGAAAGCCAGTGGCAGGTAAGCATAAACACCAGCAACAACTGGTCGAATATACCCCGCCCGTAACATCATTTGATGGCTCAAGGCCTCCGCATCACTCGGCGTTTCTTTCAACGTCGGAATTAGCATTTTACTTTGTTTCATCGATTAATTCTCCTCAATCTTCCAAAAGTTAACGACCATTGTCAGTCGTTTTAGTGAACAAAATAGCGCATGATGTCATTCCATGTGACTAGAATCATCAGGAACAAAACAAAACCAAATCCGATGATTGTGACGACACCTTCAGTTTGTTGTGACAATGGTTTACGTCGAATTGCTTCAATTACGTTTAAAACCAGTTTACCACCGTCTAGCGCGGGAATTGGCAACAAGTTGACGATTCCCAAATTTAACGATAAGAAACCGAGCCAGTAGAGAATGCCACTCCAACCAGCCTGTGTAGCTGTAGCCGTATTCGCATAAATCGCCACTGGTCCGCCAAGGTCGTTGAGACTGAAATGCGTGAACAAATGACCGAGCGCCGCAAATAACAGCACAGTCGTGTTCCAAAACCCACCAAATAACTTGGCAAAAAAGCCAGTATCGATTCCACGTTTAATACCAACAGTCCGCGTTTTACTGCCGGACACATTTTTTACCTGCGGCGTTATTTTGACATGCTTAACCGTCTTTTGACCACGCTTAATCCCAAGTGTGATGTCACCGTGGGTATCACTAGTAATAGCGCTTGTCACAGCCGTCCAGCTATTAGTGTCTTTATCGTTAACGCTAACGATTCGGTCACCCGATTTTAGGCCAGCCGATTGAGCCGGCGTGTTTGCTAACACCCCTGAAATTGCATTGCTATTACTAGCAACACCGCCCATGGCGAATCCCATAATGGCAAAGACCAGCCACGCCAAAATAAAATTATTCAGTGGCCCCGCAAAGTTAGTTAAAATGCGATGCCACAACGTAGCAGACTGAAATTGGACGTCACGGGGTGCAATCAACACCTCTGTGCCATCTTTTTCAATAATGGTCGCATCATGGTCTACTGCATACGTTTTAACGACACTTTCGTCACCATTTTCATAACCTTTAATGACAAGTTGATCCACTAAATCAGACTCTGTCACAATGACAGGAATGCCATTAAACAGTGTCGTTTGATCACTAGCATTAATTCTGGTGACTTTACCTGAATCGCCCATCATGATGCTGATTGGCGTTCCCGGTTGAAGTTGGTCATCCTCATCCTCGGCGGCACCGGCCATTCGAACGTAACCCCCTAAGGGCAAAATTCGAATGGTATACAATGTGCCATTTTTGCGCGTCCAAAAAATTTTGGGCCCCATTCCAATTGAAAATTCACGTACAAGAATACCTGACCGTTTGGCAAAATAAAAGTGGCCAAACTCATGTACGACCACTAAAATTCCAAAAACAATAATAAAGGCAACAATTGTTTTTACCATTCACATAGGATCCTTTCACTTGACCTGACTAGCGTTTCTAAAAAATGAACAGCCAGAAGTTTGAACATCTATTTTTCTGGATCAAATGCCTGTGCCTAAATCAACCCCGTTAAATGTAGAATAGGTAACACAAACAACAAACTGTCAAAGCGGTCTAAAATACCACCATGACCTGGTAAGATTTTGCCAGAATCCTTCACACCATAAAAACGTTTAAGAGACGATTCAACTAAATCACCTAATTGACCACAAACACTGTAAATCAGTGTCAAAACAACCATTATCGGCAAACTAAAGTGTTGTGGGAAAAAGACAACCCAAACGCTACCAACAATAACGGCCACAATCGTGCCACCAATGGAACCTTCCCATGTTTTGTTGGGCGATATTTGGGGAGCCAATTTGTGCCGGCCTAATTTACGCCCAATCATATAAGCACCAGAATCTGTTGTCCAGATAACAAACAAAATGTAAAACAGTGTGGACAGACCTGTATTTCTAGCAGCAACAAAGTAGTAAAAGCCCATGCCAATGTACAACATTGCAAGCGTCAATACACCAGCGTCATCAAACGAAAAATGGTTGCGAGTGAATACAGTATGTAACAGCAACAGCATCACGAAAATAAAGAATAAAAATTCACGATTGACGTTAGCAGGCAAAAACGCCAACCAACTCTGTGGGGCCAGTAGCACGAGTAGCCCCAGAAAACTAATAATCGCTTCCGCAGACACGACCAACTTCTTTTTCATGACCAGCACTTCGCCTAACGCCACGGCGCCAAGGACAATGGCTGCCAATTGAATTAGCCAACCACCATAGACAATCACTGGAATAAAAATCAATAACGCCACAACGGCGGTAATGACACGAGTACGCATATGAAACTCCTCACTTCTGGACAAGCATTAGCCCGTCACAAACTCTTATTTATTTTTTGGTTGTTTGACGCCACCGAAGCGACGGTCACGTTGTTGAAATTGCCCAATACAGCGACGCAATTCTGTGTCGTCAAAATCAGGCCAATACCCTTCTGTAAATACCAATTCGCTATAAGCAATTTGCCAAAGCAAAAAATTCGAAATTCGTTCCTCTCCACTAGTTCGAATTAACAAATCAGGGTTATTGTATGGCGCAAGTGGAGCCGTCATTAAGGCCCGATCAACAGTTTCCGTAGTAATGTCCGCAACCTGTTGGTCGCCATCAGCAACTCTTTGCGCAATTTTTTGGATAGCCGTCACGATTTCCGCTTGTCCGCCGTAGTTAAGTGCAAAATTTAAAATCATGCCGGTACAGTGCTCGGTATCCGCAATCGCATTGTTAACAGCTGTTTGGGTTTTTTTCGGAAGCTGATCCGTATATCCCATAACATTAACCCGCACATTTTCTTTAACCAAGTCGGGTACAAAAGTGTCAAAAAAATCGACTGGCAGTTGCATAAGATAGTTAACTTCGTTCTCTGAACGTTTCCAATTTTCTGTTGAAAAAGCATACAGTGTTAGCACCTTAATACCTAAATGACTAGCCGCAATGGTCACCTTTTTAACAGTATTCATGCCTTCCTTGTGGCCTGCCACACGTGGCAAATGCCGCTTCTGAGCCCATCGTCCGTTACCATCCATGATGATGGCAACGTGCTTAGGAATGCGTGTCTCATCGAGATCACTTGGCGAAGTTTCAGGTGCCACAGTCTTTTTTCGTCCAAACAAAACAACGTCCACCTTTCAATTCTACGTCTTTCTAGTTTAACAAAAACACCCAGTCATTACATTAAAACACAGCGAAATAAACGCAGTGACCCTTTAAAAAATGACGAAACGTGCCCGGTTGAAGGAACAGACAACCATTATGTATGGTCGCCAAACAATAATCGTTGTCTTAAATATCTACCTCGGCATTGTATCACTTTAACGTAACTGGTAAAACTGGCCACAGCCATCACTCATTGGTAAATTATCACCTTAAATAAAAAAAACGACTGTGACTGGAAAAACAATTTTCCAACCACAATCGCTTATATGGTAGATTGTAAAATTAATCCGAACGCTGTTCGGACAAAAAAGATCAGCTTCCTTTAAAAGGTTCTATCATATCTGTTGTTGGTCATGTCACAAGACATGATCGACAACAGATTTTTCTTTCTGTAATCTATGTATGTTGACACGAAAAAAAGGATATCTAACCAACGCCCCCTTAAAGTACTTAACTGGCAAACACCTTACCAAGTGATGCTGACTAATTTGTCAAAAAATTCGGATCAAATTTGCAATCTACCATATGATAAAAAATATACAGAGCCGTAACTAGATAGTCATTAATTCTTTCTCTTTGTCACTGGCGATATTTTCAACATTCTTAATGCCAGCATCCGTAATTTTTTGAGCCTGTTCTTCAAGATCGTGCAACTGGTCATCAGTAAAGTCACCATTTTTGTGACCTTTTTTTAATGAATCCATTGCATCTCGACGAACATTACGGACGGCAACTTTAGCTTCTTCAGCCTTACCATGAACTTGTTTAACCAAGTCTTTCCGGCTTTCTTCCGTCAATTGCGGAATAACCAGCCGAATAGCGTTACCATCGTTAGCTGGATTAATTCCTAAATCAGAAGTCAAAATTGCGTGTTCAATGGCATCCAAACTACTTTTATCAAATGGTGTTATTAATAAGACACGTGCTTCCGGAATCGTGATGGAAGCCATTTGATTAATCGGTGTTGGCGCGCCATAATAATCCGCCTTAATATCAGCCAGTAAGCCTGCGTTTGCACGGCCTGCACGAATATTGCCAAGCTCACGTGACAGCGCATCACCAGCCTTACTCATCCGTTCTTGTGCATCTTTTAAAATTGGTTCATTAACAGCCATTTTATTTCCCCCTAACAGTTGTCCCAATATTTTCACCCTTAACAACCTTTAAAACATTGCCAGGTTCGTTAAAGTTAAAGACGACCAGTGGAATATTATTATCCATTGACAACGACGTTGCTGTTGTATCCATGACATGGAGACCCTTGTTAATAATGTCCAAGTGAGTCAAAGAATCATACTTAACGGCATCAGGATCTACATTCGGATCGGCCGAATAAATACCATCCGTACCATTTTTAGCCATGAGAATAGCATCCGCATTGATTTCAGCTGCTCGTAAAGCAGCAGTCGTATCCGTTGAGAAGTATGGTGAACCAGTCCCACCGGCAAAAATCACGACCCGATCCTTTTCTAAATGACGAACAGCCTTCCGACGAATGTAAGGTTCTGCAATCTGGCGCATTTCAATAGAAGTCTGGACACGTGTTGGTACATCTAAGCTTTCCAAACTGTCTTGTAAAGCCAAGGCGTTCATAATAGTTGCCAGCATACCGACGTAATCAGCTTGGGCACGTTCCATGCCCATTTCAGATCCCGCTTCACCTCGCCAAATGTTACCGCCACCGACAACAATTGCAATCTGCACACCAAGGGCATAAACCTCTCTTAGTTCTTCAGCAACGGTTTTAATCTTTGGCGGATAGATTCCGAATCCTTGTTCACCGGCCAGTGCTTCACCGCTCAACTTTAACATTACACGTTTGTATTTTACATCAGCCATTAGACCAACATCCTCCTTGTCAGATCCCGTGTGGGCGTCTCATTCTACAAAAAAGGCGCACATAACGTACGCCCTGGTTTAATTACTTGATTTGACCCATAACTTCGTCAACGAAGTCATCGCTCTTCTTTTCCATGCCTTCACCGACTTGGTAACGAACGAATGAAACAACCTTGGCGTTCTTCGAGGAAACGTACTGGTCAACAGTTTGATCTCCATCCTTAACGAATGGTTGATCATTCAATGAAATTTCAGCCAACCACTTGTTCAAACGACCATCGATCATTTTTTCTTTGATGTTGTCTGGCTTACCAGCAAGGTCGTCTTCTTTAGAAAGAACATCCTTTTCATGGTTCAAACGGTCAGCCGGTACATCAGTCCGGTCAACATACTCTGGGTTGATTGCAGCGACGTGCATCGCAACATCCTTAGCCGTTTCGGCGTCGCCACCTTCAAGAACAACCAAAGAAGCAATTGAACCACCCATGTGGAGGTATGAACCAAATACTTGGTCATCAGTCTTATCAACGACCTGGAACCGACGCAAACTAATCTTTTCACCTGTTACTTGTGTAGCAGAGATGATTGCATCGCTTAACGTTTCGCTGTCATTAGCTTTCAACTTCAAAGCGTCTTCAACAGTAGCAGGTTCTTCCAAAGCAATTTGGTCGCTAACTGTTTGTAACAAATCTTTGAACGTGTCGTTTGAAGCAACAAAGTCCGTTTCTGAGTTTAATTCAACAATTGCTGCCTTGTTACCGTGGATAGCAACTTCGGTTAATCCTTCAGCAGCAATGCGGTCACTCTTCTTTTCTGCCTTGGCGATACCCTTTTCACGTAGGAAGTCTAAGGCCTTGGCTTCATCACCATCAGTGGCAACTAATGCCTTCTTAGCGTCCATGATACCAACACCGGTTTTTTCACGTAATGCTTTAACTTGAGCTGCTGTAACTGCCATCTTAGTATGGCCTCCTCATAATTTTTAATAAACATAGTAATTTGAGAAAAAGACTGCCTATCAATCTCAGGCCACAACGGTCTCAACTGATAGACAGCCTAAGGTTTTATCGCTTAGTTGTTTTTTTGCTTGTTGTCGCCTTCAACAGCATCAACGATATCTTCCATCGAATCGCCCTTAGCAGCGGCTTGTTGTTGATCGTCAGCGCCTTGGTCTTCACCTTGGCGGCCTTCGATAACAGCATCAGCCATCTTCGAAGAGATCAAACGGATGGCACGAATAGCATCATCGTTTGAAGGAATGATGTAGTCAATGTCGTCTGGGTCAGTGTTCGTGTCAACCATGGCAACAATCGGAATGTTCAATTTGTGTGCTTCTTGAACAGCGATTTGTTCCTTACGAGGGTCAACGATGAACATAACATCAGGAATACCAGGCATATCTTCGATACCGCCAAGGAACTTTTCAAGCTTTTCACGTTGCTTAGTCAACAAAGCAACTTCCTTCTTTGGCAGACGATCAAAAGTACCGTCTTCGTCCATCTTCTTTAAGTCCTTCAAACGCTTGATCCGTGTTTGAATGGTGTTCCAGTTAGTCAACGTACCACCAAGCCAACGGTGGTTAACGTAGTACATACCGGCACGAGTTGCTTCTTCTTTGATTGAGTCTTGAGCTTGCTTCTTAGTTCCAACAAATAAAATGTTTGAACCCTTAGCAGCTTCATCCTTAACAAAGTTGTAGGCAACGTCAGCCATCTTAACCGTCTTTTGCAAGTCAATGATGTAGATACCGTTACGTTCAGTAAAGATGTAACGCTTCATCTTTGGGTTCCAACGACGTGTTTGGTGACCGAAGTGGACACCAGCTTCAAGCAATTGCTTCATAGAAATAACAGCCATGTGTTAAATCCTCCAAAATATAATGTTTTTCCTCCCCAACGCTCATTTACACAGATCACTCATCCCTGAGCACCGATTTGCGCATCACGCTAGGTGTGAATTGGTTTTGAACCGACAATTAGTATACCAAACGCCAAGTGCTGTGACAAGCATTAAATCACCTGATCTTCAGAGGCACCGGTTTGAATCAAACTCAAGTTGTGATCGAGAGAAACGGTCACCATGTTTTTTACGGCCACATTTGTATAAAAAGCAATGTGAGGCGTCATTAAAACGTTCTCGCGAGCAAACAAATTGTTAAAGGTTGGATCATCAATTTGTTGACCTCTTAAATCGTGGTTAAAAATGGGCAGTTCCTTTTCATAAGTATCTAAGGCGGCGCCTGCAACCTTTCCACTATCCAACGCCGTAATCAGCGCCTGACTGTCAATCAACGTGCCGCGTCCTGCGTTAACGATCCAAACACCGTCATTCATCTGGGCAAAAGCATCCTGATCCAGCATATGAAAATCATCTTTGGTTGCTGGCGCATGTAATGTAATCACAGTGCTGGCCTGATATAAATCGGCCAATGTGTCGACATAGAGACCCTCTTTTTCCAATTCGGCATTATGGTAAACATCGTAGGCAACAACTTTCGCGCCAAAGCCACGGTATATTTTAATTGCCGCACGCCCAATTCTGCCAGTGCCGATCACACCGACCGTTTGCTGATTCAACTCCTGTGAGACATCTGGTGCCCAGCGAAAATCCTGAG
Organism: Furfurilactobacillus milii; assembly: GCF_009864005.1. Lineage (GTDB taxonomy): Bacteria > Bacillota > Bacilli > Lactobacillales > Lactobacillaceae > Furfurilactobacillus > Furfurilactobacillus rossiae_B. The sequence goes on along the minus strand of NZ_WEZQ01000005.1, from coordinate 127,173 downwards.
CGTGAATTTTAGCTTCAAAACGACGCGTGTTGCGCAACAACTGCAATAACTGGCTAACTGTGAATTCCGCAATTGCCGCTGGGGAATAGGCAGGCACATTAGTCACCTTAATACCTAATTTTTTTGCAGTATCGAGCGCCATGGCGTCCGTACCCACGATTCGCGACGACACTGCTCGCACATTTTCTTTGACCAGTCGTTCAAATACCGCTGGCCCTACTGGATCCGTTTGTAAAATGCTAATCCCATCACAACCAGCTGCCTCATCAACGGAATGTTCATCTAAAATAGCCGGTGTCAACGAAACAGTTACTTCTGGATGTGCTGCCTGCCAAGTTTTAAAGTAAGGCTTTTCGTCGTCTCGCACGCCATAAGCTAGAATTTTCATAACGTTTATTCCTCCAAGTAAAGTTGACAACTATTTCAATTTTTGAATACCAATTTAGCTTAGCACAAAACTAGCCCCGTCTTCTCTAAAAGAATGGCACACGATCACCGCCGTTTAATGACACAACTGGCCCAGTCTCGCTAATTACTAATCATTATTTTCAAATGGGTTGGCATGATGATCCTGAAGGAAAGCAATTTTTTTGGATCGTGATTGATGTTTAAATGCATACTCAGCCTTTAGCGCGCTAGATTTATCTTCGAACGCTTGTGCATAAATCATTTTTAACGGATGACGAAATGCTGGTCGTGTGTACTTGGCTCCCTTGCCAGCCTGATGAGTTGCAAAGCGTCGGCCAACATCGTCTGTAAAGCCACCGTAAAGGGTGTTATCGGCACAAAGTAACACATAAAAATAATAAGGCTTCGACACTGTTATTGCGCCTCGTTTCCGTAAAGCAATTCACGAACATGACCAACATACTTACCTTCGTTGTCTGCAACAGTCAATGGTGGTAACACTTTTAAACCATTTGTTTTGCCGTCTTTGATAGCGTCCACTAGGAACATATTGGCTTCACGCCCTGGTTTTGGGTACACAAACTGCAACCGTTTGGGTGCCAAACGAGCCGCCTGTAACAACGTCATCATTTCCAAAAAACGATCTGGTCGGAACACAAAATACGCGTGACCGGTCATTTTCAGCAATCCTGAGGCCGCGTTAATCACATCCGCTAACGTTGTCGTCAGCTCATGCCTTGCAATGGCGTAATGTTCATTGGGATTTTTTTGAGACGTTGGTGCATCGACGAAATAAGGTGGATTACAAGTCACAACCGCAACCGAATCAGGACGAATAACCGTCGTCACATCTTTAAGATCCATTGTCAGAACTTCCGCCCGTGTAGTCAAACCATTAAGACTAATTGAGCGCCGAGCCATATCGGCTAGACGTGGTTGAATCTCAACCATTTTTATTGGCCCTTTTGTTTTAGGACTGAAAAACAAACCAACCGCCCCGTTGCCCGCACATAAATCGACGGTTAATCCTCGTCTGGTTCTGTCGGGATTGGCAAAATCAGCTAATAGAACCGCATCTAGTGAAAATGAAAAAACGGTTTTGCTTTGAATAATTTTAATATCGGCCCCATATAACTGGTCAATTCGTTCATCTGGCAGTAAGTTAGGTTCCATTAATGCGTTCACTTCTTTCACAGACTGTTTCAACCTTGCATTCTAAGGTCATCTTCGTCATACTCTTATCAGAATTATTATGGTCTAGCCTAGCAAATGCAAGTAGATTTCCAAATACCATGGCGACCAGCTTTGTTTATGTCAGTAATCAACGTGGTTGACGAATTTCAACTTATTTTTTAAACTAAGGCCAATGTTTCGACATTCGGGAAACGTCAATCACATTAAATTATCAGCTTTTTAGATTACCTATTTTTAAAAACATTTAAGACTTGGAGGCACCGCCTTGTTCTATTCATTTATTCGTGTTGTCGCCCGCATTATCCTGCTAATCGTTAACGGACGACCAAAAATCACACATAAAGACCGCTTGCCAGAAGGAACCTACATTCTTGTGGGGCCGCACCGAACTTGGTTTGATCCGATTTATTACGCTCTAGCCGCATCACCTCGAAAATTCTCGTTCATGACCAAAAAGGAACTCTTCAAAAATCCAATCATCCGCTTTGTGCTCAACCATGCCAATGCCTATCCGGTAGACCGGGATCACCCAGGTCCTTCAGCCATCAAGACCCCCGTCAAGATTCTAAAACAAGGTGAGCTATCGACAATCATCTTTCCTTCTGGCACTCGTCATTCCAGTGAAATGAAAGGTGGCGCCACAGTCATCGCTAAACTTGCTGGTGTTCCTTTGGTTCCCACTGTTTATCAAGGGCCATTGACATTTATGGGATTATTCAGTCGCAAGCGTGTCAAAATCAGTTTCGGTGAACCGATTTATATCGACCGTAAATTCAAAACAGATGATGCCGGCCAACAACAAATTGATCAACAAATGCAAGCCGCCTTTGATGCTCTGGATAAAGAAATTGATCCGTCCTTCCACTATGTGGATCCAAACCACAAGCTCTATGAAGAATATCAACAAAAACAAGCCGCAGAGAAAACCGAAGAAAAAGTTGAAGCTGAACATTTGGCGGAGTTAACTAAGCCAGAAGTCCACAACAACCGTAAGTCATAATTAACCAAACGCAGCATAATCATTGTTATTAAAAAGGTGTACTGATGATTCCAGATTTGAAATCGTGCGATAATCCCTCTGTGGTTGTCAGATGAAATAATATAATTCATCTGACAGTTACGGAGGGATTTTTTGTATGCCCAGAACTAAATATACAGCTCCAG
>NZ_WEZQ01000005.1:0-124307 GCF_009864005.1 Furfurilactobacillus milii | reverse complement strand
GAAACGGCCTCACTCCAGATGAATACTGGAATGAAGCCGCTTAGAGAATACCAAAACTTTATATTATTTCATCTGTCAACTTGACAGGGCACAGTGCATCGTCAGTACACCTTTATTTTTATCATGTCCAACATGCGGTCTCAGTCATACCTTCACTCATGCCTGAGGCTCAGCACTGGAATCATTTTCTTCACTGTTAAGGAGTGCCTCACGTTGATCTGCGTCAACCGCTGTTTGCAACCGATACATATCGTAGTAACGCCCACGCTTGGCCAACAAATCATCATGCGTGCCTCGCTCAACAATTCGACCTTGGTCCAGTACCAAAATCTGATCAGCATTTCTAATCGTTGACAGCCGGTGCGCAATTGCAATCGTGGTCCGCCCACTTTGCAGTTTTTGAAGACCATCTTGAATGAGTGCTTCAGTTTCTGTATCGATGTCGGCCGTTGCCTCATCCAAGATAAGCACCTTGGGATTATGTGCCACCGTGCGTGCAAACGACAACAATTGTCGCTGACCACCGGAATAGCTGGCACCACGTTCAATGACACGAGCATGATATTTGTCAGGCAATTGGTCAATAAAACGATCTGCTGACACAAAACGTGCGGCATCTTCAACTTGTTGATCACTGATATTGTCATCAAACATACGGATGTTTGATGCGATGTCGCCGTAAAACATAAACGAGTCCTGAAGAACGAGCCCAAATCGTTGACGCAATTCAGTCATACTGTAATCGCGAATGTCACGATCATCAATTAAAACTTGGCCCGAACCAAATTCATAAAACCGCATCAAAACATTTATCGTTGAAGATTTACCGGAACCCGTGTGACCAACCAACGCAACCGTCTGCCCTGGCTCAACGGTGAAAGAAACGTCGTGTAACACGTCATGTTCACCATCATAACTAAAGTTAACGTGTTTAAACTCGATTTTTCCTCGAGTGATTTTAGCACCCTCGACCGGATGCTGTTGTGGCGCTAGTGTTTGATCATCCATCACCCGTAAAACCCGTGAACCGGCAACAATACCGTCTTGAAAGTCGGAAAGTGAATCCATCATGTTCGCCATCGGATTGTAAAAATTGCTAAGGTATTGAACAAACGCATAAATCGTACCTGCAAGAACAAAGTGATGAAATGCATCGATACCAAACATCCATAGCACGGCAACTTCACCCAGAGCAAACAGTAAATCAATAATTGGGCCAAGCAACAGTGAATTGGTCCGAATCATTGCCCGTCTTGTATCAAAATAGGCTTGATTGGTTTGTTCAAATTCGCTGTTCATTCGGTGCTCTTGACGAAATTCCTGAATCACCGCAATTCCGTTAATGGACTCAGCTAGTTTAGCGTTCAGTTCGCTCAATCGTTCGCGCATGGACCGGTAGACCCGACTACTAAAATGCTGATAATACCAAATTGCAAAAATTAATATCGGTAAGAAAGCCAGGACAACCAGCGAAACTTTAACGTTTGTTCGGTACATGGCGTAAAACGACGTAATCACTGAGAATAACGCCACAATAGCGGCAGCAAACAGTGCCCAGAATGTTTGAAATGACATCGTATCATTTGTTAGTCGCGATAATATTGATCCTGCCGGCACTTGGTCAAAGTAACGCATCCCGAGTGTGTGGAGCTTACGGAACATCTTAACACGCACATTTTCAAGCATCCGTTCGCCACCCATGGCATACAAGAATTCCTGACCAAACTGGAAAATTGCTTTGATAATCGTCCCAAGAAAATAAAATCCGGCGAAGAAAAGAACAACGCGCAATCCTGAATTATGCACCCTTAAATACTGATCCATATACGTCGACATCAGCTTTGGCAACAATACATTAATTAAACTAACCAAAAAGGCAAAGACAATTGCCCAGATGAAGTCCCATTTATAGGGTGCCGCATAAGGTAATAAACGCTTAATAACAGTTGTCTGTTCTTTCATTGACATGCTTCGAGCCCAGACCGACTCATGATTATTTTGTGCCATTAGTCGTTGCCACCTCCAATCGAATCTGACAATTGCTGCTGGTCGTACATCCGTTTGTACCAACCATTTTGGGCCATCAGTTCGGCATGGGTGCCTCGTTCGCTAATATGCCCATCCGTCATCACTAAAATTTCATCAGCATTAACAACTGAACTTAAACGATGTGCGGCAATAATTGTTGTCTTACCTGCTCGGTTACTGCCTAAACGTTCAAGAATTTGAGCCTCAGTTTTGGCATCAACCGCCGACAACGCATCATCTAAAATCAATATCTCAGGATCGATCACTAACGCTCTGGCAATAGCCAACCGCTGTTTTTGACCACCAGACAGTGAGACCCCTTCTTCGCCAACTTCCGTTTGATAGCCGTCCGGCATGTTACTGACCTCGGTATCAAACGCAGCCGTGTAAGCAGCATCTTCAATGGCTTGATCACTCAAATCAGGGTTTGCAAAAGCAATGTTTCCTTTCACAGAGGCTGAAAACAAAAAACTATCCTGTGGCACGTAACCAATAGAACGAATATAAGCGTCCAGCGTGTAATCACGAATATCATGACCACCCATTTTAATCGTGCCTTGATAATCGTCAAACTGACGCAGAAGTAACTTAATAATGGACGACTTGCCGGCTCCGACACGGCCAACGATGCCCAATGTGTGACCCGTGGGCAAAGAAAAATCAACATTTGTCAACCGTGGTTGCTTCTCATCAGGATAGTTAAACGCCTTGACATCAAAATTAATGGTACCTGTTGCTGGCTGTTTAATCCCATCTGTTTTTTCAACGATGCTAGACTTTTCGTGCAATAAAAAGTTAACCCGATCATAGGAAGCGTTCCCACGTTCCATAGTGTTGAATAATTGACCAATCGCAAACATTGGCCAAACTAGCATACCAACGTAGGCAATGAATGTCACCAATTGACCAAGTGAGATCACCCCACTGGTTACATATCGGCCGCCTAAGACAATTGTCGCCACGTAAGACAAACCAATAATCACCGTAATCAACGGATCAAACATCGCATCCAAGAAATTGGTGTATCGGTTGATTTTGATGGTGTCCTGAACCTGTCCCTCAAAATCTGCTTCATCCTGTTTTTCTTGACCTAATGTTTTAATCACCTTAATGCCTTCAATACTCTCTTGAGCCTTGTTGTTTAAACGAGAAAAGGCGGCCTGTGATTCACCAAAGGCGACGTGAATTTTTGTACCTACATACCGAGCCACAATTGCAATCAATGGCAATGGCAGGACAGCTAAAATAGTGAGCCGCCAGTTAACCATGATCATCATGGCAACCAATGTTGTACCACCCGTGATGATGGAATCGGCAAACTGAAGGATCCCGCCACCAGCAACTCGTTGAACGGCCGATAAATCATTGGTCGCATGGGCCATCAAATCGCCAGTTCGATACCGTTGGTAAAAAGCTGTATCCATTTGCATAAAATGCCAATATAGCCGCTCTCGTAGTGTTCTTTCGAGATTAGCTGCACCTCCCCAAATAGCCGTCCGCCACAAAAAACGGGCTGCGTATGCGAGCAAGGCCGTAACAGTCATGACACCAAGTGCTAGACCAAGTTTTCCAGCAGTCAGCGTACGCTTATCCATTAAATCAACCAGCATACCAATAATTCTTGGCGGAATGATGCCCAGTAAGGCGGTTAGCAATAAACCAATCACACCCCAAAAATATGTTCGTCGCTCAGCCTTAAAGTACCAAGCAAGTTTTCTAAAAATCGACACCAAGGTCACCAACTTTCCAATAACGCACAATTTAAAAAAGAATATAAAAAACGGGCAGGAGTAATCCAGCCCGTTTAATCAATTACATTAATCAGAATTAGCTCTTTCGTGCTTGACTCTGCATGGTTGACAGCATTTGCTTCAACTTCTTTTCAGAAGGCTTTTGCCCCATTTGCAGCATCATCGTCCGTAGCATTTCTTCAGTAATCGGAGGATTATTCTTAAGGTAGTTTTGCATGTAGCGGCGCGCAAAGAAGAAGCCACCAACAACACCGGCGACTGCCGCTAAAATAACGATTAAAATCCACAACCCTGTTGACATCGAAATAACCTCCTTCCATAGATGAATTACATTAAATAATACTACACAACATCAACGCGCTTGAAAACCCTTTAATGCCAAAAAAGCAAATTAATCGTCTCGCAAACCTTTTTTGCGTTGGACATCCTTCACTTTTTCTGGTGTAACTTCTTTACCGTCCTTGTCGAATACTTGCATCATTTCAACTTGTGACCGGAATGCCTTCCTAAAGTTGGCTAAAAAAGCCTCGCGAAGTTTCTTTTGCTCAACTTTCTCTTCATCGGTCAGTCCCGTTGTCTTTTGTTTATGAGCAAGTTCATTAATCCGGGCACGTAATTTTTCTGATTCCATTGATTCTGCCCCTCCTTATCATTTATCCAAGGCTTCGACTGACCATTATACAAGAAGAAGTCAAAAAGTGGAAAAGATTTGCAGTAAAGCGAACATTTGTTTGACCGATAGCAAAAAATGTGCTAAGTTTTAACTATCGAAATCGCGTAGCTCCGCCAACCGGACCCACCACGAACACGTTTTCACATTTGTTCGCGGCTACGCAAAAATAAGACGAGGTGTTGACGAACATGTCAAGAAGTTCCGAAAGCAAACAAATTGCGGTACTCCGCTTTATCTATGAACGTGTTAATGAAAAAGGTTATCCGCCGACCGTTCGTGAAATTGGCGAAGCAGTTGATTTATCCTCTACTTCTACAGTTCATGGACATATTGATCGTTTACAAAAAAAGGGATTGCTAGTTAAGGATCCTACTAAACCACGGGCCATTGAACTAACGGACGCTGGTTTGCAAACGCTTGGCGTGTCAACGACACCAAACGAAATTCCGGTCTTAGGTGTCGTTGCTGCTGGTGAACCAATCTTAGCAGTCCAAGATGCTACCGACTATTTCCCGGTTCCACCAGAACTAACCGAATATGATGGCGACCTTTTTATGCTTACCATTCGTGGGGACAGTATGATTAATATGGGGATTCTCACCGGCGATCGTGTCATTGTTCGACGTCAACAAAACGCCGACAATGGGGATATTGTTATTGCAATGACCGATGAAAATGAAGCAACCTGCAAACGTTTCTTTAAAGAGTCTGATCACTATCGACTCCAACCTGAGAACGATAACATGGCCCCTATTATTTTGAACAATGTCACAATTTTAGGTAAAGTTGTTGGCCTCTATCGTGATTCAGTTTATTGATTTGAAAATTTTGGCAGTAAAAAGCTGAGGTTTAACCACAAATGAGTGGTTAAATCTCAGCTTCTTTGTCTGACCTCTTACATAGGTCGCTTCTCATCGCACATGAAATGCAACAATTTGTTCACTGACTAAATCTGTACAAGTCGACCTATTTTCACTGTTTGCTGCACCTTAATAAAAATAATCGCCATTACCACAGCAAGTGCTTCCTAGACAGACACTTCTACTGAACTTCACCAACGTAACGTTGCTCTGGCAATTGATCAAAGTTAAGCGCTGACAATTCTTCAGCATGCTCAACATATGTTTTTGCGCCTTGAGCTAACATCAAATTAACCAGGCCCGCTTTTTCATGAACTAGCACTACCGTCTTACCTTTGGCCACGGCATAACCAATTTCAAAGGCTGTCCCGCTGTCAACGGAATCTTCTGTAAAGTCACTAACAGCAACAACAACATCAGCCTCGTTTAAATGATCCAAATCGTGCTTGTATGCTGTCGACTGCCATTCTGGACTGCCGAACGTTAATTCAGGGAATTGAGACTTTCGTGGACTAAACACATCACCAACGGTTTTATTATCCGCTAGAGCCTGTTCTACACGTTTGACACGATCAATTTGGTCATCGTCAAAAAAAGGGCTGGCTAAATAAATAGATTTCACAGGATGATTCCTCCTCGAATTGATGCACTAATTATACGACAAAAATGAACAATCATACAATTAAAATTCGATTATGTTCACAAATGGAACTTTATACCTGTTCAAATCTTTATTAATTCGATACTTATCGTCAAAAATATGAACAATGTTTTTTATCCACGCGACGTTTTCTCGGATTGCGGATTAATTTTGATCATCCTTAACGGACGTACTTGGTCCGTTCTTAAAGTCACCTGCCCGTCTAATACATCTACCATATAGCGATCGATCGGGTCAAAATTAATAATTTGTACAATAACATGATGTGCTAAGTGTTCAAGTACCTTACCCAAAAAAGGCTTTTGTAAATCGTCGCATTTTGAACATCGAACTATACTGCCTTGGCCTAGAGTTGCTGTCATAATAGGTCCTCCTTGAGATCATTCACTTCTTCTCCGTGTTTCGATTATGGATAGTGTAACGCACGTTTTCTTCGAATGCAATGATTTTATTTATGATTATCATACGAATTTTATTATGGATAATCAATATCGCTTTTTCTTTCATCAGTCGCAATGGTAGAATAGAAGACATCACGACAGAGAAAAAGAGGTTATCTTCATGATTTTCTTAGCCATTTTCGGTGGAATTGCATTAATTCTAGCCATTTTTTATTTACTCAATTCGATACAAAATTACGGTACATGGAAGTTTGCGACAGCACTTGTCGTGATCTTCACTTTGATCACGGGATTTGGAATTGTTAAACTGCCTTTCTGGCACCATCAAAGCCAAACAACGGCTAGCCAATCTTCCACCCAAAACGCTAGTCGACATTCTTCTCAAACATCCTCGGCTGCTCAATCGTCATTGACCAAGGCAGCATCTACCTTTAACCCGACTGGTGGTGTCATCAATGGCCAAACGGCTAAACAAAAAAGCGCCGCTAAATCTTCCGCGGAAGACCAAATGACGACACAGCTTAACTCCGCTTTTTCGACACTTGGCAAAGTCACCTTTGATCGTGCAAAAAAAACTTACACAATCACTCCGGAGAACGAAAATACGGTCAAAGCGCTGGAAGCACTCGAAAAACAACCTTCCGAGGCTGATCAGGCTCATTGGCCAACATTAGTTAAGAATTTGACCACTTCTTCTACAAACATTAGTAAGGCGCTTAAAGACGATTACACACTGACATTAGTCAGCCCAGATCAATCTGGAAAGATTTTATTCAGTGCTACAAATGGAAAAGCGACTACTAATTTCGCACAATAATCGTTTTATTTACTAGTAATCGTCTTCCTTCCTGACTAATCAAATATCACGGCCGCCTGCGGGTGGTCTTTTTTCGTTACACACAAAAAGCCCTCGAATTAACGAGAGCTTTAGACTTCATCTTTCACAAAATCATATATGCGTATCCACTGCGTTTAATACAATCACATTAGCCTGAGTTACCTACTTGAGTTATTGACGAAATTTCTCTTTAACTAGTGCGCTTGGTACTGACGCTGTTCACTATCAATGCCGGCAAGTACAAAATGTGCCGGATCGGCCGCAATATCTAATTTTTTCGTACTCCCATCAGTCGGTAATTGATCATCAAAAAGCTGTTCATACTCGGCTACGGATACCCGTTGACGAGCATTGAGTAATGATTCAATTTTGACCTGATCAAACCCATTCCGATAGTTTGGCTGAACCGTTGCCGTGTAAAACTCACCTTCCGCGCCTGATCCGTAACTAAACAAGCCCAACTGAGCATTAGCCGCTAATGTACCGTTTGCTAATAATGACAACAAACTTAAATATAATGAGCCCGTGTAGAGGTTACCAACATGCCGGTTCCACAATCTAGCAAATTCAAAGTTATCAGTCAACCGAGATGCTACCGTTTCATCCGCCGGTAAGACTGTTCGCAACGCTTTTAGTCCCATCTTAGAGAAGGGCAAGTGGAACAGCATTGCGTCAAAATCTGTTACATCGACACCATATGTTTTTTTGAATCGCGTCCAAACATTTGTAAAAAAGTCGACATAAATGTTGGCGGAAAAGTGACCATCCACACGTGCTTCCGTTGCGTAAACCGGGCGCCAAAAGTCCATCACATCTTGCGTCAAGTACGTACTTTGGTCACTGATTGTTAATATTTGTGGGTTCGCGCTGACAATCATGGCGACTGCGCCCGCACCTTGAGTGATTTCTCCAGGTGTGTGTAAGCCATAACGGGCGACGTCACTAGCTAACACTAACGCTTTACGTTGCGGATGTGCGGCAATATAGTCTTTGGCTAATTGCAAAGCCGCTGTGGCAGAATAACAAGCCTGTTTGACCTCAATGGCTCGTGTGTGTTCCGTCAGTCCAAGCAAACGTTGAACATAAACAGCACCAGACTTAGAGTTATCAACGCCAGATTCAGTCGCAAATAAAATAAGATCAATTGCCTGCTTATCCGATTCGTCGATAATCTGATTTGCTGCATTGGCCGCCATGGTGACTACATCCTGCGTTGGCGGCACAACAGCCATTTCTGATTGACCAATGCCGATATGATACTTATCAGGATCATCTCCGCGCGCGTGAGCTAAATCCGTCATATCTAACACCAAATGAGGTGTATAGAACCCCATTTTATCGATCCCAATGTTCATCTTAGCAAGCTCCTTTTTAGCAGATTAATTTCAGTTGTTTCCAAAAACGCCCAGGCATTAATTTAATTTAGAAAAAACACCACTCATCAAACGTCAATGGGTGGTGTTTTCCTGCCAAGGGTATAAAGGAGAGTACAGGATTTGAACCTGCGCGCCCGCTATAAACGGGTTCGACGGATTTCGAGTCCGTTGCATTACCACTCTGCCAACTCTCCAAGAGGTACTCAGATAGTATAGCATAAAAACGCCCCTACACAACGGTAGTGCTAATTTTTATCAGTTGAAATAAGCACTTTTTAAATTAGTCTAAACAAAGTGGTTGACGAATGTCATATTTCGTTTATACTGTAAAAAGTAATCATTACTGTTTACACGAATTATAAATGAAAGAAGGTTTGCTCATGGCCACTCCGGCTCGTAAAACATCCAAAACTCGGCGAAACCAGCGCCGTGCAACGCATAAAATCACAGCGCCAGCTATTCACTATGATCCACAAACTGGTGAATATGTGATGAGCCATCATGTTTCTTCCAATGGCTTTTACAACGGCAAACAAATTATAAAAGAGGCAAACTAAATGAAAATAGATCAAAGTACTGCGATCCGAAACCTAAGAAGTCCCAACATCAAGACACGTAAGAAAGCTCTCCAAATTCTTCATAGTCTTAAGAAAAATAATAAGTAATTGATAACGCCGTAGATGAGCAGCAATGTTCATTTACGGCGTTTTTATACGACAACTTAAATATCAAAAAAATTATTATGCTGTCCTGATAATTTTAGAAACTAAAAAGGCGTGACGAAAAAATCCCGTCACACCAAGCGATTTAATAGTCCATTAAGACTAATGTATCGTAATCTTTTAGTTTGTCTAAGCCATGCAAATCCTTCAATTGAAGTAAGAACGCACAACCAACAACCACGCCACCAAGCTGTTCAACAAGCTTAATTGTTGCTTCAATCGTACCACCGGTTGCCAGAATATCATCCGTAACTAATACCCGTTGTCCTGGCTTAATCGCATCTTCATGCATGTACAACGAAGCAGTGCCATATTCCAAAGCATAGTCCGCTTTGATTGTTTTACGTGGCAACTTGCCCTTCTTGCGTGCTGGCGCAAAGCCAATGCCTAATTCATAAGCCACTGGACAGCCAACGATAAAACCACGAGATTCTGGACCAACGACCATATCAACCTGCTTGTCGCGCGCATAATTTACAATGGTATCGGTCGCTTGGTGATATGCAGCGCCGTCACCCATCAACGGTGAAATATCACGAAACATGATGCCCTTTTCGGGATAATCTGGCACCGTTGCAATGTATTTTGTTAAGTCTAAAGCCAATTTTTACAGCTCCTTTAAGCTTAGCTCATGGCGCCCATCAACCAAGCCTTCAGTTGAGGTGCCTTAGAATAAAGTAATTTTTCTTCAGTATCAATGCGTGTCAAACGTTGTCGGTAAGCTACCGCATCAGTAAGATTTACGTGCGGTGGTTCACTCACCCCGTTCATAACGCCAGAGTCTATTTTAACAAATCCCACCTCAAAAAACAGCTGTATCATAAAAATCAATTTAGCGTCATCAATTTGGAGATACTTTGCCAACGTTGGCAACTGATGAGCAATATCAACATTCTGATGACTCGCAACGAACTTAAACAGTTTGCCATATTCTGCACGACTTGGCATACCATCTAAATACGCTGAATCGTGTTCATAAAAGTAGGTCGTTAATTCATCCGTTTTGATTTGACTCAGAACTTGCTTTAAATCATTCAGATCATCCGGACAATCGACAATAACCAAGTGATCACAGCTTGAAGGCAGTTCATCGCGGCCAACACACAAAGACTGTGCTCCTTCTGGCAAATAGCCTTGCAATTGATCAGCCAACTTCTTGTGAAAAAATAAATACGTGTCTGGCCGTTCAAACAATGATTTGGCGAGATGATTCGTTCGACTATCAACAACAGTAATGCCAGTCACCGAAAAGTCTTTTACCATTACCTGATAGGTTGTTTTTCCCTGCCAGGTATTGGCTGACAACGTACCTACGACACTCACATTTTCAGGGTTAGCAGTGACTTGTTCGCTCTGATGGCCGCGCCCAAAAGCAATGGCCGCGACTTGATGCCCAGCCTCATCTGACATCTGGAATTTGAGATGGTTCTTAGCCGCCCCCATCGTCCGGACATTGTCTACCGAAGTTGGTTTAAAAGCAAACACAGGTTGCGGATTATCCGTTCCAAACGGACCAAGTTCTTGAACCGCAGCGTAATCAGCTGCATTAACGTCTGCGAGTGGAACCAGCCCAGCAACAGGCAACGCTGGCTTGGCTGTCAAATCAACCGATTGGTCAACACAGGCCTGTTCCAGAGCAGCGGCTAAAGTATCGAGCTGATCTATCGGACATGTCAAGCCACACGCCATCGCATGACCGCCAAACGCCACCATTTGGTCACGAACAGGATTGATGGCGTTAAACAAATCATAACCTGCAATCGAGCGACCGGAGCCCTTTAACGTGCCTTTTTCTGAATCTTCGCTCATGACTAGTGTTGGTTTGTGCGTTGCCTCTACTATTTTGCTAGCAACAATTCCTAATACGCCTTCATGCCATCCCTTGCCGTGAATAATGAGCGTTTTGCGAGCCTGATTTTCCGGTGTCTGCGCCTGTGCCAAGGCATCACCGCTGATGTCCTTAACCAGCTGTTGTCGCTTCTCATTTTGGGCATTAATTTCCGAAGCCAACTCTTCAGCACGTGCGTCATCAAACGTAGTTAGCAACTCGACCGCTGGATTGGCATCCCCAAGTCTGCCCAGTGCGTTTAAACGCGGCGCAATGCCAAAGCCGACGTGCTCTTCATTGATGGTCTGCCCGTCAATACCTGCAGCCTTCATCAACGCAATCAAGCCTGGCCGCTGCGTATTAGCAATTACCTGTAGTCCAAATTTAACGAGCGCATGATTTTCGTCATTTAGTGGCACTAAGTCCGCAATTTCGCCGATAGCAACCAAATCTAACTCATCACTTAACTCATCGGCAGTCGCATCTAACAGCACCTGGGCCACTTTAAAGGCCACCCCAACACCAGATAATCCGCCAAACGGATAATGTCCTTGTGGATGACGAGGATGAATAATGGCAGCGGCATTAGGTAATTGTTCCGGCAGTTCATGATGGTCAGTAACGACGACGTCAACGCCTCGTTTAGCAGCAGCATCGATTGCCTCATTACCAGCCACCCCATTGTCTACCGTTACAAACAACTGTGTGCCAGCATCGATTAGTCGATTAAAGGCTGCTACGTTTGGGCCGTAGCCATCCGTAAAACGGTTAGGAATGTATGTGTTCACGTTAGCACCAAGCTGATCAAGGGCCTCGTACATCAACGACGTACTGGTCAAACCGTCTGCGTCGTAATCTCCATATACCGTAATCTGGTCGCCAGCCTCCACAGCTGCCTGAATCCGGGCAACACCTTTTTCGATATCAAACATTTCGTGTGGATCATGCAGTACATCAATAGTCGGTTTCAGCCACTCGTTGACCTTATCGGCAGTGTCTAACTTTCGTGCTAACAACAATCGTGCCATAAAGGGCGAAACATCAAGGTCGTGAGCGAATGTCGCGACCTTTTCGTCTGCCACCTGTGGCGCCTGTTGCCAATCGTACTTGGACTCTAGCACAGTCTTTCCTCCTCACCTAACGTCTAAATAAATCCACAACTGGAAAGGTGTTTGTTCCCTATATTCAGAAAACAAACACCTTTCCTTAATCACATTAACGATTTTTCATCCCGCATTGCAGAAACTAATTTTCAATGTTTTGTTGACTAAGTTTCTGCTGTAACTGCTCAATGGTCTTGTCTCGATCATCTAAGAGCCCATTAAGCTGTTCATTTTTACTCTTTAATTCTTCATTTTGCTTCTTTAATTGATCATTTTCCGCAGTTGTTTCGCTGTCAGAACGTTTACCATTCCGTTTGTCGCTAGCATGCGTTCCGGCCGTCACTAACAACGCAATAATAGCACCAAGCAACAATGACACAATTAGAATCAAAATCATCGGCCACTTAACCGTGGCTACACCAAAATGAATGGGTACACTATTTCCGTTCATGACGGCAAAAATTGCGACAATTAGCACTAGAATCAACCCTGCAATTAAACGCCATTGATTTTTCATTCTGGTGCCTCCGTCGGATCAGTTTCAGTATCAGTTGAAGGTTCGTCACTTGCAGCACTCAGTTGCATGCGCTTAGGTGCGTGCGGTTTAAATAGCTGCTCGATAACAAAATCGCCAACTGTTGGGAACAAATGATAGGCCACTGATGCTGCGGCAAAATAACGTGGTACAGTAATTTCGCGCACATGATAACCAATGGTATCAACCAGTCGCTCAGCCACCAGTTGAGGCGTCACAGTGAAGTTGGCAACTTTTGACAAGTAATCGCCGTCTTGATCTGCGATATTGAAGAAGTTGGTCGCAACGGGACCTGGATTGACGGTTGTGACCTGAATGCCAAACGGCCGCAACTCTTGCCGCAATACATCACTGTAACCGACAACCGCCGTTTTTGTTGCTGTGTAAACCGCAGCCTTCGGAGTCGGAATTTTTGCAGCCACAGAAGCAATGTTAATGATTGCGCCATAATGTTTATCGATCATGTCACTGGCTAGCTGACGCGTAATGTAAATCAGGCCAAGCACGTTAACCCGAAACATCCGGCCTGTTATCTCAGGATCGGTATCAACTGCTGGCTCCATGTCGCCAAAACCGGCAGCATTAATGACAACGTCTACTGCACCCACTTCATGGCGGACCTGACTTAAGGTTTTATCGATAGCCGCTGGATTAGCGACATCTAGCGCAAACGCAAAGGCTGGGCGGCCAGAATACAACATGCACTGTTGAGCAACCTGATTTAACTTCAACTCATTACGGGCAACCAAAACCACAATTGCCCCGCGACGAGCAACTTCAAAAGCGGCTGCTTGACCAATTCCGGAAGATGCGCCAGTAATTAAAACAATCCGATTCTTCAAATCACGCAGTTCTTTTAATCGACTTGATAAGTTCATCATTAGCACTCACCTCAACTGCCGTAACTATTTGTACGGTTTATTTTTTAAACGGAATATCAATGACGTCAAAGTCCCGAACAACCTTTGAATTGGCAAACGTTGCGCGAGCCTGACGCTCTAATTCTTTAGCACCACGTCCATTATAACGCGCCGAAATGTGATTCATCAGTAATCGGCCTACGTGAGCATCATGAGCCACCTGAGCAGCCTGTTCGCTAGTTGAATGATAATAGTTACGTGCCAGTTTACTTTCGTTTGCTGCAAACGTACTTTCATGAACCAGCACATCTGCATCCTGCGCCAATTCTGTCGCCCGCCGCGTCTTACGCGTATCACCCAAAATCGTCACAATCCGTCCCTTTTGTGAGGGTCCAATGAAGTCCTTACCATTGAGTGTTCGCCCATCTGGTAAGGAGACAGTTTTGCCGGCCTTCAACTGACCATAAACTTGTCCGGATGGCACCTTGGCCGCCGCTAACTTATCCACGAGCAGCTCGCCTTGATGATCCTTTTCAACAATTCGGTAGCCAAAACTCACAATTTTGTGATCTAACCGTTTGCATGAAACCGTGAAGGTCGCATCGTCAAAAATAACGCCATCCCCGCTGAGTTCCACAAACTTTAAAGGATACGTCAACGCAGACTCGGACAACCGTAAACTTGTTTGAACGTATTCCTTAATCCCTCTGGGTCCGTAAATCGTCAGTGGCTCATTGCCACCCTGAAACGAACGTGAACTCAGCAAACCTGGCAATCCAAATAAATGATCACCGTGTAGATGCGTAATAAAAATCTTTTCAATTTTGCGCGGTTTCAACGTTGTATTTAAAATTTGATGTTGCGTACCTTCACCACAATCAAATAGCCAAACTGCATTGCGCTCATCCAACAAGCGAAGTGCAAGGCTCGACACGTTACGCGCTTTAGCCGGTGAACCGGCACCAGTACCTAAAAATTCAATCTCCATAACTATTCTTCTACCTAATCCCTATATAAAAGTATTTACTGTACTATTAATGAATTCACGCATTTTTATGATTTCCTAAATAAGAACGATGACACCGTGGTCAACATTCAGTTCGCATTCAATTCTACTGAATTTGAAGCCAAAAAACAATCGTCACCAACCGCCACTATGGTAAGCTGAACTGTAATAAAATGACTGTTAATAAATAGTCAGAAAGGACCACCAAACCGATGCGCTTAGTCGATTTTAAATTTTCCACCGCTGATTACGACATGCAGCGACCCTTATTTGTTGCTGTTGATGACAAGCCACAGCCAGTAGTGGGCTTAACCAAGTCTCCGACAGATCGTCGATTAGTACTGGACCTGGACTTAACCCAAGCTGGTCGACCATTAACACTAGATGCATTCGTGACGAGAACGCAAAAGCTCCCGGGCAGTTGGCGAATTGCGGTTCAAACTGCAATTGCGTCACCGACAACCCGTGAGCTATTTGGTTATCGTCTGGTTGACGAAAAAATTATGTTTATGTGATAGCTAGTTTGGTTCAACGCTGACGTTGAGCCTTATTTTTTTGGCGAAATACTTTTCTGAACCACAGTATTTGTCACCAACCGGGTATAGGCGACGCTCCCCTGTGGGTTGGGATGCACATGATCCGGACCAAACCAACTTGGTTGATCGTGACTCGCACCATACCAATCAACAAGATAAACCTGCTTGGACCGTTTGGCATTGAGCGCAATTAAATCGTTAACCTGATTTTGCCACGTTTTCGTCGGTACCATTGTGTTGACCCAAAAGACTTTCCGTTTTGGACCAACCGCTTTCAACACTGCGTCAATTTGCGTTTGTGTTAATGGCGAATTTGTCCCCAGGTTAATTAAAACCGTCGATGCCAGTAAATGGCGTTTTTTTAGTGATTGAATCACTGACGGTGCTTCCCAAACTTGACGGCCCACCTTAGCGTCGACATAAGCGTGTCCAAACACTTGTTGCAAGCTATCCGCATTATCCACTAACACCGAGTCACCCACCGCCGTTAGCGAAATGTGCTGTGCTGATAACATTGTCGCTGGCTGAAGATCAAAAGCTTTGGCGAGCTTCTTTTGCTGAGCAGATAATTGCTTATTAGCCTTTTGGTTCGTTTGTGCCGTGGCTTTTTCAGAAGCATCAAATGCTCCTTTTTGCGCAGCCACTTCACGATTCTTTTTATCCGTCTGTTTTCCAGCCGCTTTGATGTGTTTAGTTACCGCATCAACGGGTGGCTTCTTGCGAGGTGTTGCTTGAGCATACCCAACCATAGTTATCAGTGACGCGAGAACAAGCACCGTGCTCGTAATCACTTCACGTGGATATTGCCGCCAAGTTGTCGGCGCTCTGACAGTCGCCCACCAGGATGTCAAACGTCCATGAGCGATTGGCTGTTCAATAAATCGATAGGATAACTCAGCTAACAGTAAAATCAATACCAATTCAGCCAGCGCATTGAGCACGGTATGTTGGGCAATGTTGACAACTCGCTGCTCATAAAAAATCATGACTGGAAACTGATACAGATATATGCCGTAACTGCGCTTGCCAACCCAATTGAATACAGGATTAGTCAGCCATTTATTCCAACTCGCGCCAGGATGAACAATAACGGCTATCATCGCAGTCGCAAAAATGGAAAACAAGAACATCCCGCCACGGTATGTGAAAGTTGATGTCCCGGTCATCACCCAGTACAGAATGAACATGACTAGCAGACTAATGCCGCCGACCCAGTTTAACAATCGTCGACCAGCAGCATGTAGATTTGCATTTAGGTGATTAGCTGGCCAAACTGCCGCCAACGCAGCCCCCATCAGGATTGAAAAGGCTCGCGTGTCCGTGCCATAGTAAACCCGGTTGACCTGATTAGCGTCTTTAAAAAGCACTGCCATTAAAAGAGCCGATATAACAGCTCCCACCATTAACGCACCTGCCACCCGTGAACGACGTTTGAACAGTTTAACCAGTCCCCAAATAATAAAGGGCCAGAAGAGATAAAACTGACCCTCAATGGACAACGTCCACAAATGAGTGAAGGGCGACTCACCGTTGAAACGATCGAAATACGATTGGCCATGATTGATTTCGAACCAGTTGTAAACATACAGCAAGTTGGTCACAATCGTTCCCCGCAGTCCAACCAGTAGATTACGGGCAAACAACGTGATGTACGTGCTGGTCAATGCCAGCATTGCCACCAAGGCTGGATACAATCGTTGAATTCGGCGTTTGTAAAAATGATTAACTGCTAGCGAAGTACCTTTATTAATCAAGTTCAAAAAACTATCAGTTACCAAGTAACCTGTTAACCCAAAGAAAATGGGCACACCCAGAAAACCACCCGGAAGTGCCGCTGGTAACAGGTGATAAGCGATCACACCTAATACTGCAAGCGTCCGCAAACCATCTATACCTGTTATGTAACGCCGATGACTCGACGTTTTTGCTGTTTGCATCTGTTAAACCCCTACCCGTTTTCACGAACAAATAACCGTATTACTGGATTCAGCTACTCAACAAAATCGAAGGTAAAGTCCAAAATTTGGACCGTATCGCCATCCTGAGCGCCTGCTTCTCGCAATGCGTCGTCCACACCCATCGTCCGCAGTTGACGGGCAAAACGGACCATACTTTGTTCATGTTGTGTATTCGTCATCTTAAATAAGCGTTCAATCTTATCGCCGGTCAATAACCAGATACCTTCATCCGTGTGCTGAACTTCAAACGCAGGCTTTTCGTCATCCTGATATTGATACACAACACCAAGATCTTCATCCGCTTGTGGGACAAATGCTGGTGTTTGGTCAAGTAGTGTGGCTGTGGCCTGAATCAACGGTTTCAATCCTTCGTGAGAAACGGAAGAAATCGCCATTACAGTTGGTTGCGTTGACAATGAGTCATCTTCGTCCAGAGCTGCTTTAAAGTCATCGAAACGTTCCTTCGCACCCGGAAGATCCATCTTAGTTGCGACCACAATCTGAGGCCGATCTAACAAGCTGGCATCATAATTGCCTAACTCCTTGTTGATCGCATGAAAGGCTTCAATCGGAGCCATCGCATTTTCTTCATCGAGAAAATCATCGCCTGCCATTGCCACTAAGTGTAATAAGACACGCGTCCGTTCCACGTGTCGGAGAAATTGAAAGCCGAGACCAACACCATCGCTCGCACCTTCGATCAGACCCGGTAAATCGGCCATAACGAAGTCCCGACCATCATCCAAACGGACCATTCCAATATTAGGATCGATCGTCGTGAAATGGTAAGCGGCAATTTTAGGCTTTGCATTTGTAATGACCGACATCAAGGTCGATTTCCCAACAGATGGAAAACCAACCAAGCCAACATCGGCCAACAATTGCAATTCCAGACCAATACGTAGTTCCTGACCTGGTTCACCATTTTCAGCGATTTCTGGGGCAGGATTCTTGGGTGTGGCAAACTTCATGTTACCACGACCGCCACGACCCCCTTTGGCAATGACAAGTTCTTGACCGGGTTCCGTTAAATCACCCAGTACTTCGTCTGTATCAAGGTTCCGCACGATGGTTCCGCCTGGGACCTTAACGTACAAATCGGCCGCTGACCGACCTGTCATCCCCTTGGTCATCCCGTTGCCACCGTGTTTGGCCTTATAGTGCCGGTTATAACGAAAGTCCATTAACGTCCGCAAGCCTTCGTCAACGACCATGATGACACTGCCACCATGTCCGCCATCGCCACCGAAAGGACCACCGTTAGCGACAAATTTTTCACGTCTAAATGAAACAATCCCGTTACCACCGTTTCCTGCTTTTACTTCAATTGTTGCTTTATCAACAAATGCCATTTGTGTGTCTCCATAATTTCTTGGTTTCTATATCTTGATTTATCTATATCAATGTGGTGACCAGTTGTGCGTCCCACAATCGTCTGTCAATCTTCGAACAATTCGCTCATCCCATTGTACAGTGCAATACACGCTCGGTCAAAAAACAATTCTGCATTTAACCACTATCTTGTTAACATGATTCTTCAAATGCAAACGTTGTGCTGACTTCGCCAAACTAAAACTAAAAGGACGTTGCTTCCATCTACCTGAAAGCAACGTTCTTAAATTTGCTCAAATAAGTTAAATTGTTTGCTGACGGTCCAGATAACTTAACGACTGTTGCGCTTCACCGGTCACCATGGCAGCTACAGCCACGTGAACGGTTTGCGCAACCGTTTCTGACAAGCCCAATTCATGCAGATCACTAACTGGTGCAGCCGCAATCTTCTTCAGCGACCCGTACTTTTTCAACAGCTTTGCGCGCGTTTTTGGTCCTACGCCCTGAATTTGATCCAAACGTGAACTCAATGAATTCTTATTGTGCAGTTGACGATGGAACGTGATGGCAAACCGGTGCACCTCATCCTGGATTCGTTGTAACAAATAAAAACCTTGTGACTTAGGATCAAGATTTAGATGCTCATCATCCTCGCCAAACATTAGGTCCGCCGTTCGGTGATGATCATTTTTGACCATCCCAGCGACCGGAATATCCAATCCAAGCTCATTTTCTAGAACATCCTTAGCCGCGTTCATTTGAATGGCACCACCATCCATCAGAATTAAATCGGGCATATCTGCATGTTCTTTGAGTAAACGTGTGTAACGTCGCCGAATAACTTCCATCGTGCTAGCTGTTTCATCAGCGTGATCCACCGTACGTAACTTATACTTGCGATATAACTTCTTATTTGGTCGACCATTTTCGAAAACAACCATCGCTGAAACTAAATCGGCACCCTGTTCATGAGAATGGTCAAAAGCTTCAATTTTAGAAACTGGCGGCAGTCCCAAAGCGTCCGCAATTTCTTGCATGGCACCCGTGGTTTTGTGTTCGTCTAACTCCAACAAACGGAATTTTTCTTCCAGCACTAGTCGGGCATTCTTGCCGGCCATTTCCATTAAATCGCGGCGGACACCACGTTGAGGCACGTTAACGGGGACATTCAGCACATCTTCGATGGATTCCCGGGTGTCCTCGTCAATACTGCTAGGAACCAAAATTTCTCTAGGTAGCACCGCATTCTTGCGATTATAAAACTGCATGATAAACGTTTGCATTTCCTCTGGTGCTGTTGAAACGACTGGGAACAACCGTTTTTCCCGTTTCATCAAACGTGCTTGCCGCACAAAGAAAACCTGAATGGATAACCAGCCCTTGTCCAGATAGAAATTAAAGATGTCCCGTGGCGTTTGATCGTTGCTGATAATCTTTTGCTTTTCAACCGTGACATCGATGTAGTGCAACTGATCACGTAGGTCAGCGGCCCGCTCAAATTCCAAACTGGCTGCCGCTTCTTTCATTTGTGTTTGCAAATGTTTGATAACTCGTGCGGTATTACCGTTTAAAAACGATTTAATGCGTTTGATCTGCTCATCATACGCGCTCTCGGGCACTTCTTTAAAGCAGGCCCCTAAACACTGGCCCATGTGATAGTACAAGCATGGTCGCCCTTGATAACCAGAACAACGCCGCAAAGGATAGACCTTTTGTAGGAAATGTAGTGTTTCTTCGGCCGCGTAAACGTTGGGATACGGTCCAAAATAATATCCACCGTCGTGTTTGACATCGTTTGCGATGATGATTCGTGGATCGCGTTCGTGCGTAATTTTAATGTACGGGTAACCGGTGCCCCGCTTCAATTTAATGTTGTAGTATGGCTGATGTTTTTGAATTAGTGTGATTTCAAGCAAAAAAGCTTCCTTGTCAGTCGACGTCACAATCGTCTCAAAGTCCACAATGTGAGCCACTAACTGGGCAGTTTTGCCTTCGTGACTGCTCTTAAAGTAGGAACGCACACGGTTTTTCAAATTTTTGGCCTTGCCGACATAAATAATCTTTCCGTTAATGTCCTTCATCAGGTAACAACCAGGCATTGGCGGTAGCAACGTTAATTTATGCTCAATGTGTTCTGATGCCACAAAACTGCCTCCGTTCTTGTAAAATCGTAGTTAAATTATAACGCATGAACGCGTGTTCGCAAAACAAAAGAGCGTCCGTTTGAAAAACGTTTAGCTAGACATCTCGGCCATTTTGTTAAAAAAAACCGGATTGTTCATAATGAACGACCCGGTTTACCTTATTAATAACTTTTTTAAAATTAGTTTTGTCTGGTACCCTATTCTTCTGCTTGTGCCCAGAACGCTTCTGCCAAGGCTCGATAGAAATGGCACCCAGTCAAATAGTCATCAATGGCCACGTTTTCATTAACTTGATGATCGGTTGCCCCGGCTGCAGGGCCGACGATAACGATTGGCAACTGACCTGCCTTCGTGTACTCCGAAGCATCTGTCGCACCCGTTCCCGCAGTTAACTCACCGCCACGATGAATGGTGTTTTTCAAAACAGCCTGTGTGATTTCTGCTAATTTCGTGCCAGCCTGTGAGGGTAATGGTGGCTCGGGATAACTATAACTAATACTTAATTTAGCGCCCGCTTGGTTTAACGACTCAATAATATCTTCTAGCTGGGCCATGACCTCATCGTTTGGATAGGCCGGAATTGTCCGGATGTTACCGGTTAGCCAAGCATTTGCTGGCACTGAATTAATCTGTTCGCCGCCGCCAATCTGGCTAATCACGTGCGTTAGCCCACCTAACACATCGTCCCGTTTATCGTTTGCTGCCATCACTGATTCAGCTTGTTCAGCAAACTTCAGTAGTGGCGTAATTGCATTGATCCCTTGATCAGGACGTGATGAATGGGAACCCTTGCCCAGAGAGGTAACCTTATAGTCAATAACGCCCTTGTGCGTCACCTTGATGTCAAACGCACTGGGTTCACCAATAACCAGTCCGTCCAAGTCATTAGCGTACCCTTGTTGCGTCAATTGAGCGGCACCATACTCACCTGTTTCCTCACCAACTGACGCTAACAAACGAAGACGCCCAGGCAGCGGTTGATTTGAATTTAACAGATCCAGCATGGCAACCACCTGTGCGGCTAAACC
Organism: Furfurilactobacillus milii; assembly: GCF_009864005.1. Taxonomy (GTDB): domain Bacteria; phylum Bacillota; class Bacilli; order Lactobacillales; family Lactobacillaceae; genus Furfurilactobacillus; species Furfurilactobacillus rossiae_B. The sequence goes on along the minus strand of NZ_WEZQ01000005.1, from coordinate 102,667 downwards.
GGATTTCATATCGCTGGCGCCACGGCCGTACACATTACCCTGATCAATTGTGCCGGCAAACGGCGGAAAGGTCCAATCAGCTGCATTACCAGCTGCAACCACATCTTCATGTCCAGAGAACCCTAGTAATGGACCATGGTCGCCAATTGTAACAACTAAGTTATCACGGCCTGGCGCAAACGTGACACGTTCAATGTGAGCCGGCAAGTCCTTAAATAGGCCAGCCAAATAGTCAGCAACCTCTGATTCACGATCATTAACCGACGGAATCGCAATCAAATCCGTTAAAATCTTTAATGCAGCAGCGTCTTCCATGTTTGCCTCCAAAATTATCTCTCATGATTAAGAAAAACTGAATCATCGACAGTTTGAAACCTGATGTTTATGCCTCAAGAATTTTGGCAAGAAAATCCTTCGCCCGGTCAGTTTCAGGATGTTCAAAGAATGTTTTAGGTTCAGCGGACTCTTGAATATACCCATCCGCCATGAACCAAACCTTATCGGCCACATTACGGGCGAAACCCATTTCATGCGTGACAACTACCATTGTCATCCCTTCGCTAGCAAGATCCTGCATGACTTTCAACACTTCACCGACCATTTCAGGGTCAAGTGCAGACGTTGGCTCATCGAACAACATTACCTTAGGATTCATGGCTAGTGCCCGCGCAATGGCTACCCGTTGTTGTTGTCCACCAGATAAGCTGGCTGGAAAAGCATCGGCCTTATTTTCCAAACCAACTTGTTTCAACAGCTTTTCTGCCGTCGCGGTCGCCGTTGCATCGTCTTCGCCCTTAACTTTAACTGGCGCCAGCTTAATGTTTTCAATAACTGTTTTATGCGGAAACAAGTTAAAGCTCTGAAACACCATCCCCATGTTTTCACGTGTCTTGTCTAGCTGTTTATCGTCTAACTTGGTTAAGTCCTGACCTTCAAACAAAACCTCACCAGAGGTCGGTTGGTCTAACATGTTTAAACAACGTAAAAAGGTACTTTTACCAGCCCCAGATGGGCCAATCAAGCAAATCACCTGACCATTACTAACCTGCTCATTAATATCTTTCAAGACCTCGTTTTTACCAAATACTTTTTTCAGATGTTTAACTTCTAGTACTGGCGTCGCTGTTTCGTTATTCATGTGTCATTCTCCCTTCAAAGAACTTCATCAGCCGTGAGAGGCCAAACGTCATAATAAAGTACAAAATCATGGTAATCAATAATGGCATAACTCCACGATAAGTATCTGCCTGAACAATTCGTGATTGATAGATTAAATCCTTAACCCCAATAATAGACACAATTGAACTTTCCTTGATCAAGGAAACAAATTCATTCCCTAATGCTGGCCAAATGTTCTTCATCGCTTGTGGCAGGATGATAAACCGCATCGTCATCGACCTTGATAATCCGAGTGAGCGAGACGCTTCCGTTTGACCAACGGCAATAGAGCTGATCCCAGAACGGATAACTTCGGCAACATACGCCCCAGAATTCAATGAAACTGCAATAATCCCAGAAAGTAGCGCCGGAATGTTAACCACGAGGCCTAGGCCAAAGTAGATAAACAGAATCTGAACCATCAGTGGCGTGCCCCGCACAAACTCAATGTAACTTACTGAAATACCATTAGCAATCTTGTTCTTGCTTAACCGCATTAAGGCTAGCAAAGTACCTAGCAAGAAACCAATGACAACAGATACTGCTGAAATCATCAGCGTGTAACCAACCCCGGCAATAAAGAAATCTTTGTAAGCCCACATTGAGTTGGCTGCCTTAGCCGATTTAGACTTTCCAGTTGCCAAGTATTTACCAGCATTTGGCAAATATTGTTTATGAATCAAATTTTTCGCTTTGATTTCTGCGATTGATTTATTTGCGGAATTAACCAAAGACTGAGCGCCCTTGGGAAAGGCAATGGCTGATCCTTGTTCGCCTTCGTCTTTAAAGTGAGCGTTAATGGCGACCAAGCCATCAGTGTTCTTTGCATAGGCCTCAGCAGTTGGCTGATCCAAAGCAATTGCATCAATTTTATTCGTTTGCAGTGCAAGGATTAAATCGGTGTCCTTGTCCATCCCCTTCAGTGTTGACTTGGTGGCTTGGTTCTTGACCAAGTTGTACTGAATAGAACCAGTCTGAGCTCCGATTGCTTTTCCTGCTAACGATTTATAACTCTTGATCGTCTTTAAATCGCTTTTCTTGATAACTAAGTCTTCGCCGGCCTTGTAGTAAACGTTACTAAAGTCAACACTCTTAGCCCGTTTAGGTGTCTTACTCATTCCTGCGATGACCATATCAACTTTACCAGTCTGGAGTGCAACCAATAAAGAATCAAAATCCATCCGGCGAATAACTAACTTCACGCCCATATCAGAGGCAACCTTTTTGGAAATTTCCATGTCCATCCCGACAACCTTGGACTTGCCGTTAATATTTTTGGTGAATTCGTAAGGTGGAAAATCAGGACTCGTTCCAACGACCAGCTCCCCCTTCGCCTTCACTTTACTCAAGTACTGGTCAGTTGCTGGTGTATTGCTGTCCGCCTTGGTGTTCATATTACCGGTTACACCCAAAGTCACGACAACCGTCACGACCAGAAATAACCACTTCGCAAATTTTTTCATCCGTTTCGCCCCTCGTATCAAGTTTTACAATGTAAATGAGTATACGATTAGATGAAATAATATGCAACTATTTTGTAAAAATAATTAGTTTTATGCATTATTTTCGAATATATACAGGCGATAATGTATAAAATTTGCACATTTTCGTTTTTAAGCAAAATCTGCTACAATTAGCCCAACTTAGTTTTTAGATTTGGAGAGGAGCAATTCACATGGGTTTAACTTTCAAACGGCAAACAGACTTAGATAAACTGTTTGACCAATTTGCTGTCGATCCTGATGATATTAAGGACCCGAACAAAACGCCACTAAAGCGCGAGCATTTAAAAGACGAAGCAAAAAAAGATGATAAAAAGAAAGCCGACAAGTAAGCCTTGTCGCAAAAAAACAACCAGCGTAAAATCGCTGGTTGTTTTTTTATCCTATTCCCACTTTGCATGTTGTGGATCTGGGTAACGATCATTTAATTCTTCAATGTTCTTTTTGGCAACTTCTTCAAAATCAATGTTGGCCCACTCAGCTATCTGAGATAGATACCAAAGTGTGTCACCAAGCTCGTGTGTTAATTTTTCCTTATCAAGTGGACGACCTTGAAAAGTATAACGCTGCACCAAGTCAACTACTTGACCGGCCTCATTGGCCACACCAAGTGTGATATTAGTCAGCACTTGTTCGTTTCCGAATAATGTCCGCTTAGCTTCTTTTTGATACTCATTAAATTCCATTCTGTTCACTCTTCCCGTTCTAACTTTTACCCGCCTTAAGCCAACCCAGCCTGCTGTTCAATCCAGTTCCAAACAGCGTCTTTACCTTGTTTGGTTTCCGCCGAAAACTGAATATAATCATCTTCTGGCGCCATATTAAGTCCTTTACGAATGCGACTTTCAGCTTGATTCCATTTGCCGCGGGCAATTTTATCTGATTTTGTCGCCACAACAAGCATCGGAATATTATAATAACTCAACCATTCATGCATACTGATATCATCATCTGAAGGATCATGACGTGCATCCACTAGTAAAATCACACCGCGCAATCGATCCCGGGTACTGAGATACGTTTCGATCATTTGACCGAATTTTTCTCGAGCTGTTTTAGAAACTTTGGCAAATCCGTATCCAGGCACATCCACAAAGTAAACAGTAGATTCAACGTTATAAAAATTGAGAGTTTGTGTTTTCCCTGGTTGACTTGAAGTTCGGGCATACGCTTTACGGTTAATTAGAGTATTAATCAACGATGACTTGCCCACATTTGAACGACCGGCGAGCGCAACCTCTGGTAAAGATCCCTTTGGGTATTGTTTTGGTGCCACCGCGCTGATCGTTAGCTCGACATCATGCACTTCCATGTAGAACGCTCCTTTATCGTGACCTGACCTTTTAATTGGTCACACGCTTTATAATTCAATGTGTCTATCATAGCATAGCAAACTCAGAATTTTGTGACGTTTTAATGACGTTAACCCGTGGGCTAAACAAAAAATGACGTCAGCCCGCAAGCTAACGCCATTCCTCTTCAACGCATTATTTTCATAAGACTATGAGGCCTTTTCACTCTTTAAAACTAGGTCTGGTTGTGCATGCTTAGTGACCGTCTCCTTAGTAATAGCCACTTTTTCAACGTCATCTCGACTTGGTAAGTCAAACATGATATCTCGCATAACTTCTTCCATGATCGACCGTAAACCACGAGCACCTGTATCACGGGCAATGGCCAACTTTGCCATTTCACGTAGCGCCGGATGCGTAAATTCAAGTTTTACGCCATCCAAACCAATGAGCTTCGTGTACTGTTTAACCAGCGCATTCTTCGGTTCCGTTAAGATGCGAACCAAATCGTCTTCATCTAGCTTTTCCAGGGCTGTGAGAATTGGTAAACGACCAATAAATTCTGGAATCAAACCAAATTCCAACAGGTCTTCAGGAATCACGTGTTGCATGATGTCCTTATCAGTCATGTTGGCGACTTCATCCTTATTGGCAGAATCAGTACCGAAACCAATCGTCTTTTCACCCAAACGGTTCTTCACGATGTTTTCGATGCCGTCAAACGCACCACCGACAATAAACAAAATATTCGTGGTGTCAATTTGAATGAACTCCTGCTGTGGATGCTTACGACCACCCTGCGGTGGAACATTAGCAATCGTACCTTCCAAAATCTTCAGCAAAGCCTGCTGAACACCTTCACCCGACACATCACGAGTAATAGAGACGTTTTCACTCTTTTTAGCAATCTTGTCGATTTCATCGATGTAAACAATCCCATGCTGAGCCCGTTCAACATCGTAATCTGCATTTTGCAACAGCTTCAACAGAATGTTCTCAACGTCTTCACCAACGTAACCGGCTTCAGTTAAAGTCGTCGCATCGGCAATCGCAAATGGTACATTCAGAATTTTGGCCAAACTTTGTGCCAGGTAAGTTTTACCCGAACCAGTTGGTCCAATAATACTGATATTACTCTTTTGCAATTCAGTACCATCGTCTTCTGTACTCAAATCATTAATCCGTTTGTAATGGTTGTAAACAGCAACGGATAAAGTACGCTTTGCTTCACTCTGTCCAATTACATACTGGTCCAACGTTTTAACGATTTCCGCTGGTGTTGGTACATCCAATACTTGGCTAGCAGCGTCTTCAGCAAATTCTTCATCAATAATTTCTTTACACAGATCAATACATTCGTTACAAATGTATACGCCAGGTCCGGCAACAATCTTCTTTACTTGATCTTGTGACTTTCCACAAAATGAGCAAGTTACTGGACCATTAGGATCGGTATTATCAAACATTAGCACCCTCGCTCTCTTTTAATCCTAGGCCGTCCATAAATTACATGGCACCTAAACTAGGAACATAATAGCAGATAATTAGAAAAACAGCTAATGACTTGCACTATTCTGTCGTTGACACAAAAGTGAGTAACCATTACTGGTCACTCACTTTCTGTAGGACAGTTATTAATGTAAGACGATATTACTTATCTTCTTTTTCGTCGACAGACTTCTTAGCAGCTGCCTTTTTGGTTTCCTGCTTAGCGTTGTCAGCAATTAAGTCAACAGCCTTCTTGATGGCAATATCATGCTTCAACATGTCAGGTGTCAAAGCAGAACGAACTGCTGATTCTTCCATGTTGTATTGGCCAGCAAGGTTCTTAACTTCACCGTCAACATCCTTGTCAGTTGCTTCGATCTTTTCAGCATCAACAACAGCTTCCAAAACAAGGTTAGTCTTAACACGACGTTCTGCATCAGGAGCAAATTGCTTGTGCAAGTCGTCTTCAGTAGTACCTGTAATCTTGTAGTAAGTTTCAGGGTTAATCCCTTGTTGAGCCATTTGAGCCAAGTACTGGTCCATTTGACGGTGAATATCTTCATCCATCATGGCGTCAGGAATCTTGCCGCCGATAACTTCAGCGTTGTCAACAGCCGCGTTGATAGCAGCATCTTCAACAGCATCGTGAGCGGCCGTCTTCTTTTCTTCCTTCAAACGGTCTTTAGTCTTAGCCTTTAATTCTTCAAGACTGTCAACGTCTTCGTCGACATCCTTGGCGAATTCATCATCCAAGTCAGGTAATTCCTTAGTCTTAACTTCGTGAATCTTAACATCGAAGATAGCTTCTTTACCTTGCAAGTCTTTTGCTTGGTAATCTTTAGGGAACGTAACCTTAACTTGAACATCTTCATCAGCCTTGTGACCGATTAATTGATCTTCGAATCCAGGAATAAATGAGTTCGAACCTAATTCAAGGCTGTAGTTGTCGGCTTTACCACCATCGAAGTGGTTACCATCAACTGAACCGTCAAAGTCGATAATAACAGTATCGCCCTTTTCAGCGGCCTTGCCTTCTTTAAGTACCAATTCAGCTTGCTGTTGACGCATTTTTTCAAGTTCTTCATTAACTTGTTTAGCGGTAACAGTGGTGGATTGCTTAGGCACAGTAACACCCTTGTATTCACCCAACTTGATTTCTGGGGCAACAGTAACGTCAGCCTTCAAAACCCAGTCCTTACCTTTTTCCATACTCTTTACATCAACTTGTGGTTGATCAACTGGTGTAATGCCAGCTTCTTCAACAGCTTTTGAGTAAGCGTCTGGCAAAACGATGTTCAGCGCATCATTGTAAAGTGATTCTTCACCGTACATCTGGTTAAAGATAGCGCGAGGAACTTTGCCCTTACGGAATCCAGGTACGTTTAATTGTTTCCGAGTTTTAGTGAAGGCTTGATCCAAACCCTTTTGGATCGTCTCGTTAGCGATTGAGAAAGTCAACTCGCCTTGGTTGCCTTCTTTTTTAGCAAATTCTGCTTTAGCGACCATTAAAAAATTCCTCCAGTTGAAGTTTGTCACCAAACTTCTGATAAATTGCATACGCCTAATAGTTTAACGTAACCACCCGCGAAAGTAAATAAATGTGCTAAAAAACACGTGTATCGAGAGGGATTAACTAGGATTATGTATAAAAAAAGTGCCTAGCCTAAGCTAAGCACTCGTGAATGTCATTAACTGACACTGATGAACATTTAGGCAAAGCCTAAATTAGTCATCGATTTCAGAAACAACACCGGCACCAACAGTGTGTCCACCTTCACGAACAGTGAACTTAGTACCCTTTTCAATGGCAGCTGGTTCGATAAGTTCAACAGTGAACGTAACGTTATCACCAGGCATAACCATTTCAACGCCATCAGGCAATTCGATAACACCAGTGATATCAGTGGTGTGGAAGTAGAATTGTGGACGGTAGTTTGAGAAGAATGGTGTATGACGACCACCTTCGTCTTTTGTCAGGATATAAACTTCACCCTTGAACTTCTTGTGCGTCTGGATTGAACCAGGAGCAGCAAGCACTTGACCACGGACAACTTGTTCACGGTCAATACCACGTAGCAAAGCACCAACGTTATCGCCGGCTTCACCTAAGTCAAGAGTCTTACGGAACATTTCAAGACCAGTAACAGTAGTCTTCAAAGTTTCGTCACGTAAACCAACGATTTCAACTTCGTCACCGACCTTGATAGTACCACGATCGATACGACCTGAAGCAACAGTACCACGACCAGTGATCGTAAATACGTCTTCAACAGGCATCAAGAAAGGCTTGTCCATGTCACGGTCTGGAGTTGGGATGTATTCATCAACAACGTCCATTAAGTGTAAGATAACCTTTTCTTGTTCTGGGTCGCCTTCCAAAGCCTTCAAAGCTGAACCACGGATAACAGGAATGTCGTCACCAGGAAAATCGTATTCGGAAAGTAATTCCCGAACTTCCATTTCAACAAGGTCAACTAATTCGTCATCGTCAACTAAGTCAGTCTTGTTTAAGAAGACAACGATATAGTTAACACCAACCTGACGAGCTAACAGAATGTGTTCACGCGTCTGTGGCATAGGACCATCGGTTGCGGCAACAACCAAGATAGCACCATCCATTTGAGCGGCACCAGTGATCATGTTCTTAACGTAGTCCGCGTGTCCAGGAGCATCAATATGTGCATAGTGACGCTTTTCTGTTTCGTATTCAACGTGGGCAGTGTTGATCGTAATACCACGTTCACGTTCTTCAGGGGCAGCATCGATAGAAGCGTAATCTTGTTCCTTAGCTAATCCCTTTTCTGCTAATACCTTAGTAATAGCAGCAGTTAAAGTAGTCTTCCCATGGTCAACGTGGCCAATAGTACCAATGTTAACGTGGGGCTTAGTTCTTTCATAATGTTCTTTAGCCAAAATGAAAACCTCCAGTGTGTGATAGAAGAATGTCAGGTATGCCCTGACAAGTCTTTATAAAATAGTATACTACATCCTCGGTTGAGAACAAAATGAAAACACTGAGTTTTCATTGTCTCAGCCCAAGAATCCTTAAACATTATATATACTGCCATGACTTTTGTAAACACAAAAGCCACAAATTTTTAACAACGGCAGGCAGTTTCAGTCTATAAGTTCTTAGCCCTGATTATCATTAGCCAACAATTCAGCTGTTAATTTTTCCAGCCGCGACTGCCACGTTGCAATCTCGTTGGAACTATTAGATGGCTTTCCTTGATAAACTGCAATTAAATTATCCACCCACCCGTCTGCGTCCGTGACTACCCGACTGACAAACGGATAAGTCAACGTTAATTGCAACCACACTTCTTGGCTCAACAGATTGTAAGCAACGGGATCTTTAGCCGCTAGTTTTTCCGTCAGTGATTGTTGTACTTGTTTGTACATTTGATCATCTTGTAACGAATTAAGTTGATTGGGAACCACTGTATAACGTTTTTTATCTAACCATTGAAATGTTACCGCGGTTTCTTCGTGCAACCGTTGAAAAACTTCCAAAATACTAACAACAAATAGTGGATGCAAATAAGGATCGACCAGCAAATACTGTGCTCCCTGTTTGAATTCTGTTAACGGCAACTTTAGTGCGGCTTGAAAACGTCCCTGTTGCTCAGCTGCTGAATAGTCACTCATGTGGTAAAACTGCTTAGCAATCGTTGTCAGGGTCGCTTTTGTGTCCATACGAGCCTCATTTTCGGCCCCCTCAATCATCTCGAGACCCGTTTGTTTGAGTTTCTCATCATGGACACCCGCCACAATTTCATGAGCGAGAATGAATTCATGCACGCGCAACAATAACGTTAGTAAAAACCGGAAATTGCTTGCGGTGGTTAAATAACTATTCAAATAATCATCCGCATAAGCACGTGCTCTCGAATATTCTTCATGTAGATATAGTGACTCAACCAATAAATGATTGATCTGTGGATCTTGAACTTCATTATAAATATTTTCTAACAAAGAAGCCGCCTGCGCGTAATCTTTGTCCTGATAAGCTTGATTAGCTTTATCAAACATTTCACGCTGGCGACCATTCAATGTGTCTTTCGACATAAATTACTCCTGTTCAGTTGCTTTTTTTGCTGTGTTTTTCTTTGTCCGGGCATGATGGGCGTGTTGGTTCACTTCCATGATCACCGGTAAGATAACTGGATGACGCTTGGTCTGATCAAATAAATAACGACCCAGATGTTCGCGCACATCCTGCTTCAAATGACCCCAGTCAAATTCTTTGTTATCCAAGTTATCTTGAACGGTTTTCGTGACCAATTCACTAGCCTCACGCATTAAATCACGACTAGCTTTCACGTAAACAAATCCTCGAGACGTCAGTTTAGGTTCGGCGACGATTTGTTTCTTCTTACGATCAATCGTGACCACTGCAATAAAAATACCATCTTCAGATAAAATCTTACGATCCCGAAGCACAATATTACCAATATCACCGACACCAATGCCGTCAATCATCGTATTGCCGACTTCAATGCTCTCTGCTAGATGCATTGGTGCCTCACCATTATAGATAAGCGAATCGCCACGTTGTGTTAAGAAGATATGGTCAGACGAAATACCTGTTTCTTCTGCCAACTTAGCATGCCGATTCAGAACTCGATACTCACCCTGGATTGGAATGAAATAATCCGGATGCATAAAGTTGATCATTAACTGTAAATCTGCTGGTGAACCATGACCGGACGACTGCAAACTATCAGAAATGGCTTGCACATGTGCGCCCGCACGGAAGATTAAATCACGTGTCTTAGCAACCGTTGTCTCCATTGCATGCGACGGTGTGGTTGTAATGAAAACCAGGTCACCCTCACCAATTTTGACATAACGATCTTCACCCGTTGCCATTCTCTGAAGCGCCTTAATGGGTTCGCCCATTCGGCCAGTTTCCAAGATAACGGTCTGTTCAGGTGATAAGGACTTCATGTTTTTGGGATTAACCAATAGATCATCAGATGGTAATTCTAACTTATCCAAGCGCATTGCTGTCCGTACAATTTTCTCCAAATCGTGACCCATCAATACGACTTTACGGTCCGTCGCAGCGGCGGCATCAAAAATCTGTTGCATTCGTAAAATGTTAGACGCAACACTGGCAACCACAATTCGACCCTCGTGTGCAGCAAACTGATCCTTAACAAAATTGGCAATCTGATTTTCGGTTGCTGATTCGCCGTATTGTTCTGCGCCGGCTGAATCGCTTAACAAGGCAACGACGCCGTTCTTACCAATTTCACCCAAACGAGCTAAATCGGTTTGATAAAAGGGTGCTGCGGTTTGATCAAACTTAAAGTCTCCGGTATAAACAACTTGTCCGAGCGGTGTCTTAACATCAATTCCCAGAGATTCTGGAATACTGTGTGTCGTTTTAAAGAACGAGACTGTTTCCTCTCCAAAATCAATTTCTGTATCAGCATCCACAACGTGAAAGTCGTTAAATTGCTTAGACTTTGGATCATTCTCCACATTTAACTTTGCTAATTCAATCGTTAGTTCTGAACCGAAAACAGGCACGTTAAATTCACTGACGAAGTACGGCAATGCGCCAATTGCATCTGCATGCCCATGTGTCAAAAACACACCGACGATTTGATCTGCGTGTTCCCGCAAATAATTCCAATCAGGAATGACGATATCAATTCCCAATAACTCGTTTTCTGGATACTTTAAACCACAATCCAAAATAAAAATATCATCATTAACTTCCAGCGCATACATATTCTTCCCGTTTTCGCGCACGCCACCAAACGGGATAATTCGAATCTGATTACTCAATTCATTCACCTCATATTAAAAATTTCTTTTTTGACTTAATTGTTTCTCTAACGGTCATTTTTAAGAATTAATTTTAACGGCCTGTCTATAGTTTGATCAAAATAGTGTTTATCCTCATTTCGATCTCAGTACGCAAGCAGCCTCACATCGCTATTAAGTTTGATGTGTTTAAAGGAGCGGCAACTCCACAAAAAAATTATATTAAAACAACCTATTTTTTTCGGGACAATCAGTTACATGTAGCTTATCATATTCCATCTTAAAAGCCAATCAATTGCCCAGCTGACGGCTTCTCAAACCAGTCAGTGTTCTAACGTCAATGTGAATAAAAAAAGAGCCACCCACAATGGGTAGCCCTCCTCACACACTTCGGTCGAACAACGATTACCGACGAAGACCCAACTTTTGGATTAACGTCCGGTAACGTTCAATATCCGTGTTACGCAGGTAACGCAGTAAGTTACGACGGTGACCAATTTTCTTTAACAAACCACGTTGTGAGTGGTAGTCGTGAGTGTGCACTTGTAAATGCGCATTCAATTGGTTGATGTCAGCTGTCAAAACTGCGATTTGAACTTCTGCAGAACCCGTGTCACCATCGTGACGTGCGTATTCTGAGATGATCTGATTCTTTTCTGCTTGTGTAATAGCCATGGATAAAATCCACCTTTCAAATATTGTCACCGCATACCGAGTCTACGCCAAGTGGTGGCGATAAACTAAGTAAGGGTCATGCTTTAGCACGGTTAATAGTTTATCTAATCACACCACCAATTGCAAGCAAAAGTACGCTACTCATGATGGGGTCAAGTGAATTTCCTTGACGCTTCTGCATTTATTTATTGCATTGGTAGTAAGCCTCTTGTATAATGATGACTGTTGAAATTTGTTTGACGTGGGTCAAACGCTCCGGAGGTGAAATTAATGCCAGTTACAAAATCAGCCATTGCACGTGTTAAGACTAACGAAATTGCCAAAGCACGTCGCACTGCTCAATTGAGCGAAGAACGGACTGCAGTTAAAAAGTTTGAAAAAGCTGTAACTGCTGGTGCAGACAACGTTGAAGAATTATACCGTTCCGCGAGCGCCGCAATTGACCACGCCTACTCAAAAGGTTTGATCAAGAAGAACAAGGCTTCACGTGACAAGTCACGTTTAGCTGCTCGCTTAGCAAAGTAAATTCTTAACCATCATCATTCGTGATGATGGTTTTTCTTTTACATCTGTTTTACTCGACTCCCCTTACTAACACAAAATGAGCCATTGTAATCAATTAATTTGATTGCAATGGCTCATTTTATTCATAAACTGAAGAGAAATTATGCAGCTTGATTGGTAAACTGCAACATAAATAAATTAAAAAGCAATTCTGGATCATCCTGTGTTTGCTTCAATTGCGTTTCAATGTTGATTAACCCTAAAAAAGCGCGACTCAAATCACGTTGAGAAAAGTGACGATCACTCTGCAAGGCCAGCTTTACCCGGTACGGATGCACTTTTAGCTGACCTGCCAGAGAACCTTGACTCAATCCACGGCTAGCCAGTACCTTCACCTGCAGCAACAAACGAAATTGACTAACTAAGACAGCGTTAATCCGTAGTGGTTCTTCTCCAGTTGCTAATAGATCATGGTACAAGCCCACCGCCCGTTTAACATTTCGGCCGAGGACCGCATTCACCAAATCAAAAACGTTGTCATCCAAAGATTGTGCCACTAAACCGGTAACCGCTGCCGTTGTCATTACATGATCTTGAACGGCGAATAATTCCAGTTTTGTTAGTGCGGCCATCATCAGCGACAAATCAGCACCAGTGCGCTGAATTAAGGTATCCAGTGCACCAGGACCGAACTTATAGCCATCATGGTCTACCTGCTGCTCCACAAACTGACGTGCATCTCGTTCACTCAATGGCGATGCATCTACATTCACAGCCACTTTTTTCAAAGTTTTAACTAACTTCTTACGGTTATCAAGCTTCTCGTATGGGGCGAAGAAAACTAGGATTGTAGTTGGCTCTGGGTGTTCAATAAATTTAAGCAAGGCATCTAAATCATGGTCGACCTTTGATTTACTCTTTTCGCCTGTTAAAAAATAAGGTTCGTCGATTATAACCAGTCGATGCTCGCCAAAAAAAGGCATCGCCATCGCGTCATCAAGTGCCACGGCTACCGGCGTTTGCACCATGTCATAGCTACCAACATTCATTTGAGCCTGGTCCTCGGGAATGATTGCCTTAAATTGCGCTCGAATCTGATTCAATAGGTACCGTTCAGTCCCCGTCACTAAATATAATGGCTGAACGTTTGAACCAGCCAGTTGTCGCGTTAACTCCGCAATTTTCATCGTTGCCATTTCATTCCTTCCATCAAGCTACTTTTTACACGTCGCAAAACGCCTTTTAATACATTTCAACCCGTTTCACCATTATACCCTATTAAGTTTCATTCAGCCCACAAACTAACGAGGCGAACCTGCAATCGGTGTGCGCGTCGGCAACATCGTCTGCCAATGGCCGTTACCAAACCAATCATAGACATAGCTAATCATGCCAGCATCCGCGGTATTAACGGCTGTAATATGGTTCTGCATCAGTGTCGTTAGTGTACTTTGTTTAGGATGTCCATACCGATTTTCACGACCAGCCGAAATAATCCCAATTTTAGGCGCAACTTGTTTAATAAACACTGGGTCGCTAGAGGTATCACTGCCATGATGACCTAGTTTCAACACATCGGTTGTCAGGATCGGATAATGTTGCAGGATTTCTCGTTCACCAGACCGATCCAAATCACCCATAAATAAAAAGCGAACACCATTCCTAATTGTGCCTAATGACACGGAATCCTCGTTGCCACCTGGCCCTGGATGAAAAGGATGATAAATGGTAAACGGAAAATTTTTAGGTTGTCGACCTGCAGTCAGCTCGATGACTCTGGTTTGCTTTAGATATGGGGCAATTTTCGTCTGAAAACCGCGCGATTGACGCATGCCAGCAGGAATCGTCAATGTGTGAACTGTCATCAATTGCAACAGTCGACCAACATCTCCGATATGATCGGCATCTTGATGGCTGCAGTTCACATCGTCAATTTCACTGATACCGCGACTATGAAGGTAATTAACTGTCACGGCTTCAACATTGGTCATCCCCGTGGGAGTGCGTGCCCACGATGGTTTTGAAAATCCGACTTTGCCACCCGTATCAATTAACGAAATATGCTGATTAAATGGCGTTCTTAAAAGAATACTATCGCCCTGACCAACATCAATAAACGAAACTTCACCATCCGTTGGCCAATGAATCGTCACAAACGCCACTCCGTACACTATCGTTAGTGCAATAAGCCACTTGCACCGGATTCGTGGCCGCCGCTCATCAATGGCCAACAGTGTCATCAATAAACATATCCAGGTGAATAATGTCGAAAGATGTCCAAACGTAACCATTCCCGGTAATTGACCAAACCAGTTTATCAAACCACTAAACACCATCAAAACCGTGTTAGTGATATTGGCAACCCAATTCAATACGCCACCCAAGCAGGCGCCGATAATGACTAACGGAAAAATAAACCAACCAAATAATGGAATCACCAATAGATTTACAGGCGTGCTAAGAACGTGAATTTGAAAAACGGTATGTAAAATTAATGGCAGGCTGACTAGATTCATTAACCATGTTTGCCACCAAGTCTTTTCGACTGCAACGTAGATCAACGCAAACGCCAACAAGTAACTTAGTTGACCGCCTAGTGTTAACAAGACCGCCGGTTGAAGCGTAACACCACCAATTAATGATAACGACCACATGTCCAAGCCACTTATCTGAGTCGCTTGCTTACGGTTAATGAGTGGCTGGAGCAAACTAGCTTCACCAATAAGAATAGCGCGAATTAATGTGCCCGAACCACCAGCAATAATTGCATAAAACGGCAAGCCAATGGCCAATACTAGTTGTGAGTGCTCACGAGGGACGCCTAACCGTGCAAGGATAAATTGGCAAAGTGTGACTAGATACACAACATGCATACCGGAAATGCTAAATAAATGCAAAAGTCCCAACTGTTTTAGGCCACTATTCTGGGTGTAAAAATCATTAGCCGTCGCTCCAATAATTAGGTTGCTTGCGTACTCATTCAATGTGGTAGGCAACGTCGCGAAATACAGTAGTAACTGCTTACGCCAGTGATGCATTAAATCAATTGGCCACTGCCATGCTGTTTGACTCGGTTTCACAATGAACCACTGGGCCATTTTCATGCTGCCATGAATCCCCATTGCACGCAATTGCGAACGACGATCAAATTGCATACGGTTCCGTGGCCCTTCAAGTAAGTCGTTTGGACCATTTACCTGCCATTGTGTCGGTTGATCGATAACTTGCAATTGAGTCGCTTTTTGCTGGCTCGTTAAATGACCAAACGCACGGATCCACTGACCTTCTCTTGTCACACCGATAATGCTCACTGTATCGCCAGTAACCTGAACTTGATCTGGCTCAACCCGTAGACTAAGCTGACGCGTTGCGATTGTTGTCCACGTTTTCGTATCGTACTGCACATTTTGATAGCTAAACCACACAGTTGCTAACACTGCAGTACCCATGAGCCAAAACATATGTGCTCTGACGTTTCCCAAGTAAAGACACCGGACCAGTAGATAAACAATACCGATTCCAGCCCACCAAAAATGACCGACAATCATTGCATTAATAAGACCGACAAGTAGCCCTAGGAAAATCCATGGTGGCCGGTTAGAAATGGTCATTGCTGAGTCTGCGAATCGTTATCTTGAGCCGTTAAGTAGTC
This sequence comes from Furfurilactobacillus milii, assembly GCF_009864005.1. Taxonomy (GTDB): domain Bacteria; phylum Bacillota; class Bacilli; order Lactobacillales; family Lactobacillaceae; genus Furfurilactobacillus; species Furfurilactobacillus rossiae_B. The sequence goes on along the minus strand of NZ_WEZQ01000005.1, from coordinate 86,618 downwards.
CGTAATGTGGAATTGTGTCAATGCATCCTCGGGAATGTTAATCTGCTTCACTTCAATATTTTTAAGAGATACTAGGTGCATTGCATATGGATCATTATGATAATTACGCAAATAATTAATCTTCGTGATGCCGGCTTGTAACAACATTTTAGTGCATTGCAAACACGGAAAATCGGTTACATAAATTTCAGCTCCATCAGTTGCAATCCCAAACTTCGCACATTGCAAAACAGCATTCATTTCTGCGTGAATCGTCCTTAAACAATGTCCATCCACTAAATAATCACCAACATCAATACAATGGTCATCACCTGAGACAGAACCGTTATAACCGCCAGCAATAACGCGCTTGTCGCGAACTAAAACAGCACCAACAGACAACCGCTGACAAGTACTGCGACTAGCTAACAACACCGCTTGCATCATAAAATATTGGTCCCAGGGAACCCGTTTTTGATCTGTCATCATATTACCTCCACCATTCATTAAATATATTTCATTAAGCGTATGACAGTCTGTGTCTCACGACAAGCTTAAATGTGGTTTCAATTTTTGAACGGTTTTCTCACCAAATCCAGAAATTTGTTTTAAGTCGTCTAATGACTTAAAGCCGTTGTGTTCCGTTCTAAAGTCGATAATTTTCTGAGCCTTTTTATCACCTACTCCTGAAATTTTCGTTAACTGTTCTTTTGTCGCACTGTTCAACCCAATCGGTGCATCCGCACTATCGCCGTCAATTGACGCCCCAGCAGTGCCAGCTGCGCCATTATTGACTCCCGTGACCGTATTCGTGGCACCATCCACGCCACTGGCATTAGTCGTTGGCAACGCCTCGCCATGGGTGGGAATGTAAACCACCATTTGGTCATGTAACGTCTGCGCCTGATTGACTTGTTTACTATCAGCATCCGCCCGCAAACCGCCTGCCCGTTCAATTGCGTTAATAACTCGCATATTTGTTTTAAACCGATACACGCCTGGTTGATTAACGGCACCTTTTACCTCAACCACCGATTCAGTCTGTCCAACAGTCTTTTCTGAATTAACAGTGGCCGCGCTTGCAGTTGCTTCTGACTTGGTTGACCGCGTTGCTACCTTGGTTGCCGCCTCAGTTAGGCCGGAGCTATCGGATTGAAATGAGGCCTGTGACATGCCATTCATTGAACTGTTTGTGTCGCGATGTTGATCGTTAGGTTTTAATAACTGAGCACCAATCACACCTACTGCAATCATGACAGCCAGACCACCCAACAACCAGCCTCGATATTGTCGCCAAGCATCTCGTAATGCCTCTCGCCATTCCATGATTTATCCTCCTGTTTACTATCTGATATGGTCCATACCCATAACATACGTAAACAAGCGTTATTTGTTCGTCAAACATAAAAAAGTCATCAGTTTTTTCAACCGATGACTTTATATCCAAATCAATTTACTTGTGTGTCTGTAAATATTTGACGGCCTGATCAAACGAGCTCACGGGAACAACTTTCATCCCTGGTGCATATTTCTTTGCTGTTTCCTTTGCCAGTTGATAGTTCGTCTTGTGGCCTTCCTCATACTTCAAAACTGCCTTGCTTGGTTTGAGATATGGTGCAAAGAATATCTTAGCACCCGCCTTGTGAGCAGCCACAATTTTCTTATCAATTCCACCAATTTCACCAACGGAACCATCCGCATTAATGGTGCCAGTTCCAGCAATTTTTTGACCATGGCGTAAATTTTGATTAGTTAATTGCTGATAAATCTGCAAGCTAAACATCAAACCACCTGATGGACCACCAATTTGCCCAGCATTAACTTCAACCGGAATTTTGGTGCTGACCTTAACATCGTCCGTCAGTGTAATGCCGATCCCAGAACGTCCGTCTGGCAAACGAATTAAACCGGCTTTCGTTGTCTGTTCTTTACCATTGTGTGTATACGTAATGGCAACTTTGTCCGATAGTTTACGTTTGGCCAACGCCTTTTGGTAACCAACAGAAGAATCATAATGCACACCGTCAATCTTCGTAACGGTATCGCCGACCTGAATTTTGTGATAAAAGTGAGACGTTTTTGAGACATCCAAAACGTAGATTCCCAAGTATTGCCGCGTATACTGCTCATCGGCAGCTTTATACGCCGTCGCAATGGCTTGATTAATAGCACTTTGCATGTAGAATCCCTGAACCTTGTTATAAGTCGTTTGATTCTCGCCGCCAGTTACTTCTTGCTCGTTATAGATTGTCGCGTGTGGATCAACGTGCGCCCATAACCAAGAAATTGGTGTCGCTTGTTGCTGATAAACAGAGGTAATCATAAAATCACCCTTACGCTTGTCTGGCCGTGTTGGCATCGTGACGAAATTGCGTAAGTTATCTGCCGTTCCGGGCGTTTCGATGTACTGATTGAGTGGCAAAAACCGCATCACCAGAAGACCAATGATAACGATTGTTCCGCCAAGCCACCAGCCCCAACGTCTTTTTTTCATTCAATTACCCCATCCAATTATTAATTCTTCTCTTGCCGTTCCTGTTGCCGCTTCTCCTGCAAATGGGTCCACACAACAGCTGGTACAAATGCTGAAACATCACCGTCAAAATGAACGATTTCTTTCAGAATACTGGAAGAAATTTGCGCATTCTCAGGTTTTGCTAACAAAAAGACAGACTCAACATCCTCCGCTAATGTGCGATTCATATTGGCAATATCTCGTTCATAATTAAAATCCTGATCATTGCGTAACCCACGAATCAAAAAGGTAGCGTGGTGCTCATGCATAAACGTAACCGTTAATCCACTGATGGTTTCAACACTAACGTTTGGTAGGTTGGCCGTGACAGCTTGAATCATGTCAATTTTTTCTTCAACACTAAATAGCGGCCGTTTGCCTGTATTAGTGCCAACGGCAACAATAAGTTGATCAAACATGTGACTGGCCCGTTCAATGATATCCAAATGACCGTTCGTCAGTGGATCAAAACTGCCTGGAAAAACCGCAATTCGTTTACTCATCTTCGCCGGTCTCCTTTTTTAAGACTTGATACCGATACACCATCACGTCCGTAATACCATAGTCCCGATGATGAGTTTGCGTAAATGAGCCAAAATTCTCTGGCAATTGAGCTTCCTGATTTGTTTCAGCAATTACCTGTGCCCCATCATTGAGTAATCCGTTTGCTGCCATGAAGTTGAGATTATCGATAATTTTCTGTTTTGCGTATGGCGGATCTAACAAAATTAGGTCAAATCGCTGTTCTTCTGCAACCAAGCGTTTGAGCACATTGTTAGCCTCACCCTTGATAACCGTAAACTGATCTGCTGATTTTGTGACCGCAATATTGGCCTTAATGGTCTTAATTGCCTGATACTGATGGTCAACCAATACGGCCTCAGCCATACCGCGTGATACGGCTTCAATAGCCAAGCCGCCAGATCCGGCAAATAAATCCAATACCCGGCCACCGTCAAAATAAGGTCCAATCATACTAAACATGGCTTCTTTGACCTTGTCCGTAGTGGGACGCGTTAACGACCCTGGAACTGCTGATAACGGTCGTCCGCCAAACTCGCCTGCAACCACTCGCATTAATGTGCCTCCGTCGATTTTGTTGCCGCTGAACCTGAATGATCAGCGGCCGTTTGGTCAGCGTCAGGGATGGCATCAGCCGCACCGTCATTTTCCGTATGAGTCACGAAATTAGCGTTAACTCCTTCGCCAACAAACGGATCAATTTCTGGCCGTTCACTGACCATTACACGTCGAACAAACGATAATTTGTTGATTGCTTGCTGATTTCGACTAATGTCATCCTGATCCATGTAAATGACAACGTAGTGCAGCTTCTTTGAAATGTATTCAATATCGCCAAATCGTCTAAGTTGACGGACCTGACGCAAATTGCGGACAAACACATGCAAAGCCTGACGAGGTTGAGGTGCCAATTTTTCAGGCTCGTGATTAAGAAAAGCATCGGCCAGATTAGCGCGAACGACAACCTCCTCGGATTTAGCAGGAACATTTTGACCGTCAGTCCCTTTTACAGACACTGTTGTTGAATTTTTCTCATGTTGGGGTTCACTCTTTGAGTGATTCATCGATGAGTGCGTCGTTGTTCTGTTTTTGTGGGACCGAGAAATCGTCTTTTTTTGTTCTGATTCGCGTTTTACACCATGTGAATTCGTTTTAACGGAATGTGATGCAGTAACCGTCTTTTCGGCAGTATGTACATTATCCTGTCTCGAAGTTGGGTTGGGTTTACGTTGTGAACGACGACGGCGATGCTGACCTGTGGATCGATTTTGACGGCCGTCATCACTTGGTGATTTAACAGTTTTGTTCTGTTTAGCACTAGGACTTTGTTGCGCCTGTTTCTCTTCTTCATTAGCTCTGTTATTAGGTTTATTGTTTCTCTGTTGATTTGATTTGGACCGACGACGTGGGTGGTGATTATTGCGACGTGGCGCTTGTTTCTTTTTATCAGTTGAACCTTTTGAGCCGTTAACTTGGCCTGTTTGTTCCTCGCTCATAAAACATCCTCCTTACTCTTTTATTTCAATATTTTTCCAAATGACATTTTCACAGCTATATATAATTCAGCTCACTTAACAGCTACCCTTTCAGCACGTTCAGCGATTTGTGCACGCTTTTCACGGGCAGAAATATTTAAAAGGATACCCATTGACATAGACAGCACTAACATGGATGAACCACCATAACTAATAAACGGCAAGGTCACCCCAGTGATAGGAAGCGCACCAACGACACCGCCGACATTAAACAATGACTGCACGGTGATGAGCGCCGCAATGCCATAACAAACTAACGATTCATACATTGTAAATGCACGTTTGCCAATTTGAATAGCCCGCCCAGCAATTGTCCCTAGCAGAGCGAGAATGATCAGCACTGCAATAACACCCAGCTCTTCACTGGTTACTGCCAAAATAAAATCAGTGTTAGGTTCTGGCAGATAGCCCATTTTTTGAATACTATTTCCCAAACCGCGACCAAATAAACCACCATTACTAATCGCATAGTATGAATTAACGAGCTGTCGACCAACTGTTTTAATCGTTCCAAATGGATCGATAAAGGCGACAAACCGTTGTAATTGATAATGCTTAGTCCACATCGGCGAGTTCAAGTTTGTGTGTGACAAAAAGCCTAGCATTGCCAAATAGCCAATAAACAGAACGCCAACAATTTCGGTAGGCACATTATGTTTGTTACCACTACTCAACATCATGATCAAAATAATAAACCAATCAATCGCTGCACCACCAGTGTCTGGCTGCATTAGAACTAAACCAATCATGACAGCAAATAAAATTAGCGGCGCACGCATCGTATGCCAATAACGTTCCTCTAAACTAACCTGATGTGAATCCATATAGTGGGCCAAGAAAAGCACAACATAAAGTTTTAAAAACTCTTCAGGTTGAATGTTTACTGGGCCTAAATTAATCCAGCCCTTGGCCCCGTTGATCCGTGCACCAATAACCAACACAATCAGTACCAGTCCGAACATAACAAATGTCGCGATTTCTACGTAGGATCGCCGTCTCAATAACGATAGCCGTAGCCAATAAAAAAATGCGGCTAAGAAAAGCCCAAGAATTACGTACACGGTCTGTTTAATCAAGTATCCATTTGGCGTACTACCATTGCTGATGGCCACGTTAGCACTGGCTGAATACACCATCACGATACCAATCAGGCTGAGAACGATGTACGGAATTAAAATATAGTAATCAAGAATCTTAAACTTTTTCACATCGTTTTCCTCACAAAAAAATTCTTTTCATATTATAGCATACGCTCACGTCTGCTTTACCGACAAGCCAATCATCTACGGTTTTTATTTAACATTTAACCGTGTGATGAGCACTTAGTAAGATGCTGATTGAAACCGCCATCCCAAAACCGTAAGTAATGCCAGTGGCAGACTATACCGCGAGATTCAAAAAAAGCCCTGTCACAAGGACAAGGCTTTAAAAGACAAATTTAGTTGTCGCGGGCAGCAGCCTTACGACGCTTAGAAGCTTTTTCACGTGCGTTTGTTTCCAAAATTTGTTTCCGCAAACGAACGTGTTCAGGTGTAATTTCACAATATTCGTCTTCGTTCAAGAATTCGAGTGATTCTTCAAGCGTCAAGTGAGTTGGCGTCTTGATTGTCGCAGTCATATCCTTGTTTGAAGAACGAACGTTGGTCATGTTCTTACCCTTGGTGACGTTGACAGAAATGTCGTTTTCACGGCTGTTCTGACCAACAATCATCCCTTCGTACACAGTGGTACCAGGATCGATGAACAATTGACCACGTCCTTCAACACCCATCATGGCGTACGTAGTTGCAGTACCTTGGTTAATTGAAACCAAGGTTCCGTTCCGACGGCCAGGGTTCCAGTTTTTAATAACTGGCATGTACTTGTCGAAGGTATGGTTCATAATCCCATAACCACGCGTCATGGATAAGAAATCAGTTGAATAACCGATTAAACCACGTGAAGGTGCCAAGAACTCTAAACGAGTTTGACCATTACCTGTGTTTTCCATGTTCTTCATTTCACCCTTGCGTTGAGACAAGGAGTCGATGATGGAACCAGCATATTCTTCGGGTGTGTCAATTTGAACGGCTTCAAATGGTTCTTCCATCGTACCGTCAATTTCACGGTAGATAACTTCTGGACGTGAAGCTTGTAATTCATAACCTTCACGACGAAGAGTTTCAATCAAAATTGATAAGTGTAATTCACCACGACCAGAAACCATCCATGCATCTGGTTCGTCGGTGTCTTCAACACGTAATGAAACATCGGTGTGCAATTCCTGCTTCAAACGCGATTCCAGCTGACGAGTTGTCACAAACTTACCTTCTTGACCAGCAAGTGGTGAGTCGTTCGTCCGGAATAACATTTGCAGAGTTGGTTCGTCAATCCGCAAAACAGGCAATGCTTCTTGGTGATCCTGTGGTGTCACAGTTTCACCAACGTTGATTTCTTCCATCCCTGAAACGGCAATTAAGTCACCAGCCTTGGCTTCGTTAACTTCAACCCGTTGCAAACCTAAGAAACCATACAGTGTCGTAACACGGAAGTTTTGTGTAGAGCCGTCCAGCTTCATAACAGTAACGTTATCACCAACTTTGATCTTCCCACGGAAAATCCGGCCAATTCCGATACGACCAACGAAATCGTTGTAGTCCAATAAAGCAACTTGGAACTGCAAAGGTTCGTCTTCGTTATCAATTGGTGCTGGAATCGTCTTTAAAATGGTATCAAAGATTGGTTTCATCGTGTGTTCTTGTGTAGACAGATCTGAATCGTATGAAGAAGTCCCGTTCATAGCAGAAGCATAAACAACTGGGAATTCCAATTGGTCTTCGTCCGCACCAAGTTCGATGAACAAATCAAGCACTTCGTCAACGACTTCTTCAGGGCGAGCACCTGGACGGTCCACCTTGTTGATGACAACGATTGGTGTCAAGTGTTGTTCCAATGCCTTTTTAAGCACGAAACGTGTTTGTGGCATGGTTCCTTCGTAGGCATCCACAACCAATAACACACCATCAACCATCTTCATAACACGTTCAACTTCACCACCGAAGTCCGCGTGTCCTGGTGTATCCAAGATGTTGATCTGTTTGTCACCGTACTTAACGGCCGTGTTCTTTGACAGGATCGTGATCCCACGTTCCTGTTCGATTGCGTTCGTATCCATTGCACGATCCGCGATTTCCGTGTGGGAATCCAGCGTATCGGATTGCTTCAATAATTCGTTAACTAAAGTTGTTTTACCATGGTCAACGTGGGCAATGATAGCAATGTTACGAATATCGTCTCTAGTTTTCAAAGTGTAACTTCCCTTCGTTTCAAATAACTTAAATTAATCGGTAGCGTGCGCCCTTATACAAGGCGTAAAAAAACTGTGACGCCTCGTTAACTCGTGTCACAGTCCGACATTACGCGGTTTGCATGGCAACAATAGCTTTTTGTGCCTGCTTCGTAGCTACTAATACAACGCCATATGATAGCACAGTCGGCGTTTGACCGTCAACTGTGGACACCACTAAACCCAGTTCTTCTGCTAAAATTTTTCCTGTCGCAAAATCCCAAGGTCTCAAATATGAGATATAACACACTTGCTGGCCGCGTAAGACCTTTGTAAAAGCAATGCCTGCGCTGCCAACAATTCGCATGCCTAAACTCGCAGCTGCAATCGCCTGCATATGATCCACATCGTGAGTAACTAGTGGACCGGATAACGCTGCCAAGCCTTCGCTCAACGGTAAATTGGCAGGAGCTGTCATTTTATCATCATTGAGCCAAACACCAAGCCCCTTAGCGCCATGAAATAACCGGTTACCCATAACGTCACACAGCCACGCCGCCTGACCCACACCATCAATGTAAAGTGACAACATAATGGCAAAATCATCCCGTTGTTTGACAAAGTTCATCGTGCCGTCCAACGGATCGATGATCCACAACCGCCCTTTGTCATCTTGAACATCATCGCCAAGTCCCTCTTCGCCGAGAATGCGTGCATTCGGATCTGATTCGCGAATGTGAGCCACGAAACGCTGTTCGTTTTCCTTATCAACTTGTGTAACCAGGTCACGACGACCAGACTTCTGTTCAACGTCTAGCGGTTCATGAAAATGCTCTAAAATATTAGCCTTCGCCTCATCAATCCAGGCCGTAACTTGTGCATTCCACTTCTGATACGTTGCTTCTTGCATCCAATTGATCCTTTCTGCATTTTTACACTAAATATTTTTCAAAATGACGCTTACTCAATTCGTAGCCGTTTGCGAGAACTGCTCTGAGCTTGTTTAATGGTCGCGTAAATACTGACGCCAGCCTGTTTTTCGAACTGCCGATCTAACTGACGACGTTGACCTTTTGATGGCATCATTTGCGTAAACGCGTCGTACGCTGCCAATAATTTTTCCCGATCGACACCGGTCTCATTGGCTTCCAAAACTAATTCGTATAAACGAGTGGCAACAACAATCTCTTGACGAGACCACTGTTCATCCAACGGTAAATCAATGTTCGTCTTCATCGTCGTCCTCTTCCAAACTTCCCTTTTCAATCGCCAATGTAGTATCACGAACTTGACTACCAATTTCGTCTAATTGACGTTGCTCCAAATCAGAATAACTTACATCAACGAGTTTTGAAACCCCTGCTGCATTAACACGGACTGGCGTGCTGAGTGGTGTCACTCGTTCTTCAGTAATCGTCAGCAAATTGGTTAAAGAACCGATAAACGGACGATCGAAAAAGATTCCATTTAAAATTTTAATTACTGATTGCGCGCGCAGTGCATCATTAGTCGAAATGGCAGTTGCATTCAGCTGTTGTTCAATCTCGCCTAATTCAGCAGCATCAAAGTTAATATCCTCATTTGCCATCAGTGAAAGCACTGGTGCCGGTCCGACCGTTGATCGGCTCCAAGCAATCAAGTGATCATTGGCAATTCCCACTACGTAGGCATGCAAACTATCAAGCGGCACATTAAATGTTCTCGCTAAAGTGTTATTTAAAATCGTTGTATGGGCTAATGTCCCAACACCAATGCAGTTGCTGACGCCAACACCGGAAAACTTCTGGGCAAAGTATGTCAATAAATCGTCATATTGACTGGCGACAATCATCTTTCCCTTAAAGCCTTGTGCCATCGCCTCACGAATGAAGTTGCGCAAACGAGGCATTACAACGCTCAACGCATCATCGCGTTCCGTCCCAGCTTCCATCGGCGCAATATCGCCGAAAATAATGGCATCCGCTGTTACTAGGTCAGTTTGCGTCGCAATTTTAACGTTTAAATTCGTGCAGCCTTCAGCAGCCACTTGTGTATCCGCGTAAAGCTGATCAGCAGCAACGTCCCCAGAATCCATAACAGCCATTCCAATTGGTAAATCCAACGCGATCAAACTGGATAACAATAATTGATTAAATCTCCCGGTCCCATATAGCACTAAATTTGGCTTCATTAACAGACCATCCCTCTTGAATAAAACGTATTAAGTACAGCAATAAATATGCGTTTGACTCAATTAATTGAAATATTAGTTTATGTTTACCATAATTTTACCCAAGCCGCTCCGAATATCAAGTAAATCAGTGCATGAGACCGTAATTGCACTACACAATCCACAAAATTGGTGAGCACAATCAGTTATCTGCATTATTTTCCGCAAAAAAAGAGGCTGTTACCAGCCTCTTTTTCAGTAATGATGTGTGCATTACGATGTTAGATATGAGTTGGGAAACCGATTGCGATATCCGCAGCTTCTTGAATCGGTTCACTCAAAGTTGGGTGTGGGTGAATGGTCAAAGCAACGTCTTCGGCATTCATGTGTGAGTTAACTGCCAAACTTAATTCGGCGATTAAATCACTGGCATCTGGGCCAACAACCTGTGCACCAACAAGGGTGTTGTCTTCCTTAGTTGTGACCAAACGAACGAATCCATCTGCTTGATCCATTGAAACCGCCCGCGCATTCCCAGCAAATGGGAACTTAGCGGTGCTAACTTCCAAACCAGCATCCTTGGCTTCAGCCTGGGTGTACCCAACCGTGGCCAATTCAGGGTCTGCGAAACAAACGGCAGGAACACTTACATAATCATTTGCAGTGTGATGACCTGCGATTGCACCAGCGGCAACCTTACCATTGAAGAAGGCTTTGTGCGCCAATGCTGGACCATTGTTCACAATATCACCGATTGCGTAGATATGCGGAGAAGCTGTCCGACCTTGATCATCGACTTCAATGAAACCACGTTTGTCAGTCTTAACATCCGTAAATTCAAGCCCAAGGTTGTCTGTGTTAGGCTTGCGACCAACAGTGACCATGCAGTAGTCAGCCTTGATTGTTTGAGCCTTGCCATCAACTTCATAGGTGACAGTCACAGAGTTGTCATCTTGTTCAGACTTCTTAGCCATCGCGCTCGTAATAACATCAACTTTATGAGCCTTCAAGTTCTTAAGCACTAATGAAACCATGTCTTTTTCAAAGTTAGGCAGAATCGATGGTGTGCCTTCAAGAATCGTTACGTGAGCGCCGAGGTTTGCATAGGCACCAGCTAATTCAGTTCCGACATAACCACCACCAATAACCACCAATTCCTTAGGGATTTCTGGTAAGTTCAGACCACCAGTTGAATCGATAACCCGACCTTCAAATTTGAAGTTAGGAATTTCGACTGGTCGTGAACCTGATGCAATGATCAAGTCTTTGAAAGCCAGTGTCCGACCTGTGTCACGGCTCATGAACTGCTTTGGTCCAGGAGCGATAACACGTAATAGTGTGTCACTGTCTAGTGTGGCTTCACCGCGAATCACTTCAACCTTGTGCTTTTTCAGCAACATGGCAACCCCACTGGTCATCCGGTCAACAACCTTCTTTTGCTTCCATTCTTGCGTTTTAGCAAAATCGATTGTGGCTGGACCAGCTGTTGTAATGCCGTAAGTTGAGGCATCATTTGCTTCTTGCAAACGGTGGCCAGCTTGAATTAACGCCTTTGAAGGAACACAACCGACGTTTAAACAAACACCGCCGAGTGTTTCTGATTGTTCAACTACCGTCACTTGTTGACCAAGTTCGGCCGCCCGAATAGCGGCAACATAACCACCGGGGCCTGCACCAATAATCACCGTGTCTTTTTGTTCTACATCAGCCATTGTTAAATCATCCCTCCATTAACAGCATGTCTGGGTCGTGCAACAATTGCTTCAACTCGTTCAATGCGCGTTGTGCAGTTGCACCATCAATCAAACGGTGGTCATAACTCAGTGACAGCTTCAACATGTTACCAACAACGATTTCACCATCGTCGTTGACATATGGTTCTTTAGCAATCTTACCAACACCAAGGATCGCAACTTCTGGGTAGTTAATAACTGGTGTAAACCAGCCACCACCGATAGAACCAACGTTACTAATGGTGATAGAACCACCGGACATCTCAGCAGCTGACAGCTTGTTGTCTTGAGCCTTCTGGGTGTTATCAGTGATTTCTTTAGCAATTTCAAACATACCCTTGGAATCAGCATTCTTAACATTTGGTACATACAGACCATGTGGTGTGTCCGTAGCAATACCAATGTTGTAATAGTGCTTGTAAACAATTTCTTGAGTACTGTCATCAATTGACGCATTTAAGGTTGGGAAGTCCTTTAAGACGGCAACCAAAGCTTTGGCAACATACGGCAAGAAGGTCAAGTGGATGTCACGGTCAGCGGCAATCGCCTTGTACTTCTTCCGGTTAGCCATCAATGCAGTCACATCGACATCATCAAATGAAGTTACGTGTGGTGCAGTGTGCTTGGAGGTAACCATTGCTTTAGCAATAGCCTTCCGTGTCATTGACATTGGTTCACGTGTTTCAAGATCAGGCGTTGCTGAAACGTATGGCTTGATTGGAGCTGCGGCAGTGTCAGCAGGAGCACTTGCTGCAGCTGGTGCAGCCGTGGTTGCAGCTGGTGCTGCACCATTCTTAGCGGCATCAACGTCACTCTTTAATACCTGACCATGCTTGCCAGTTGGGGCAACAATCGAGATATCGACATTGTTGTCACGAGCATATTGACGAACCGATGGCATTGCCAACACAAGTTTACTTGGGTTGCTCAATACAGGGTTCGGGTTGGCACCTGTAGCTGGAGCGGCTGGTGCAGCTGCCGCTGGTGTGGCAGCAGGTTCTGGAGCTGGTGTAGCACTTTCAGGCGCAGCAGAAGCTTCTGCTGGTGCTGCAGGCGCAGCGTCATCATCAGGGGTGTCAGGTGAACCATCATCAATCTCAACTAATGGATCGCCAATTTTAGCAGTTTCACCTGCTTGCATATAAATCTTTTTAACAGTACCAGCAACTGGTGATGGTAATTCTGAAACGGACTTATCGTTTTGAATTTCTACCAGGGTGTCATCTTCAGCGACCTTGTCGCCTTCCTTAACATCCCAGGCAGCAATTTCACCTTCGGCCATTCCTTCACCAAGTTCTGGCAATTTGAATTTGTAGGACATGGAATATCTTCCTTTCATCGAATTTACGGGTAAACCCGTCTGATCTGATTATCAAACGTCAGTATCAGTATGTGAGGATTTCACGAACCTTTGCTTCAATTTCAGCGGCATCCGGAATCCAGTCGTCTTCAGCCAAAGCAAATGGGTAAATGCTGTCTGGAGCGGCTACCCGTCCAATTGGGGCGTCCAATGAAAGAATGTCGTTTTCAGCGATATCAGATACGACTGTCGCACCGACACCAGCCATCCGTTGTGCTTCTTGAACCATCACAACATGATGCGTCTTGTCGATTGACTTGAAGATTGTGTCTGTGTCAATTGGTGATAGGGAAACCAAATCGATAACTTCAACTGAAATGTTTTCCTTAGCTAATTTGTCAGCTACTTTCAGTGCTTCATTAACTTCAGCACTGTAAGCAACAACGGTGATATCAGTTCCTTCGCGAACCACTTTGGCAGTGTCCAACGGAACCGTGTACTTGTCGTCTGGCACTTCAGCTTTCATGGAACGGTACAACTTCAAGTTTTCCATGAACAATACGGGGTCGTTGTTTTCAACAGCTGAAATAATCAAGCCCTTTGCATCATAAGGATTGGAAGGTGTTACCACACGCAATCCAGGAACGTCAGTGAAGAAGCTTTCCAAGTTATCTGAGTGCATTTCAGCGGTGTGTGTCCCACCACCAAATGGTGTCCGAATCGTGATTGGCATATTCTTTTCGCCACCGAAACGGAACCGTGTCCGTGACATTTGACCAGCAATGGAGTCAACAGCTTCAAATGTGAAACCCATAAATTGGATTTCAGGAAGTGGCCGCCAACCAGTTGCTGCTAATCCCATTGCTAAACCAAGAATACCTGATTCAGCCAATGGTGTGTCAAATACCCGGTCTTCACCGTACTTGTCTTGTAATCCTTGAGTGGTACGGAAAACACCACCGTTTTTACCGACATCTTCACCGAAGATTAACGTCTTGTCATCGTCGCTTAGGACCTGATCAAGTCCGTCAGTAATCGCTTGAATATAAGTTTTCGTAGCCATGATTACTTCGACTCCTTTGCTTCAAATTCGGCAATTTGTGCCTTGATGTTCGGAGTTGGTACTTCGAACGTGTTCTTTAACATTTCAACATTTGTTTGTTTAGGTTCTGCATCGGCAGCTTTCAAGTCAGCCTTGAACTGCGTCTTGCATTCGTCAACATAGTCACTTTCCTGTTGATCGGACCAAAGTCCTTTGTCTTCTAGTACCTTACGCAAACGGATTAATGGGTCGTTATCGTGCCAAGGTTTTTCTTCTTCCTTAGTACGGTACCGTGAAGGATCGTCACCAGCTGAGCTGTGGGCACCGTAACGGTAAGTTAAGGTTTCAATCAACACTGGCCCATTGCCTGCTGCGGCGTATTCACGAGCAGCCTTAGCAACAGAATAAACAGCCAAGATATCCATCCCATCAACCTGAACAGAAGGCATTCCGGCAGCAACAGCCTTTTGAGCCAACGTTGTGGCAGCTGTTTGCTTCTTCCGTGGAACAGAAATCGCAAAGCCGTTATTTTGAATGATGGCAACTAATGGTGCTTGGAAGGCACCGGCAAAGTTCAAACCTTCATAAGTATCACCTTGCGAAGTCCCACCATCACCGGTGTAAACAAAGGCAACGTTGTTCTCACCGTTCTTCTTAATTCCTAAAGCAGCACCGGCAGCTTCAACGAATTGAGCACCGATAATAATTTGTGGCATCCATGCACGATACTTTGGATCATACTGATTACCCTTAACATGACCACGTGACCATAAGAAGCCTTTTTCAACTGAACCACCATGTTGGATCAGTTGTGGTAGGTCACGGTAAGCCGGGAACAAGAAATCCTGAGGTTCAAAAGCTGAGACACTGCCCATTTCACTGGCTTCTTCACCAGCCGTTGGAGCGTAGAACCCTAACCGACCTTGACGTGAAAAGCTCATGGTTTGCTCATGTAAAGCACGTTCCCAAACCATTTTCTTCATGAAATCAACCAGTTGTTCATCACTAAATGAGTCAAACACCTCTTGATTAACAACTTTGGCAGAACCGTCTAGAACTTGAACCATTTTGTATTCACTACCGAGATTTTCCTTAATCGCAGCAAAGTCTACAATTGGCTTAGATGAATCGTTGTTTGCCATAATGCACACATTCCTTTCTTTTTTTGATGACAGCTTCCATCCGCTCACTGTCTAAAACTTGCAACAAGCAAATGTATGCGCTTTCATCTTTCACCGACAATTGTAACGCTATATAGAAATCGTTTGCAAGGGGTTTCATAATTGTTAAAAATCTCACAATAGTCTTTGACACAATCCATTTACTTGTGAAGTTTCTGAACATTTTGGGGGCTTTTTGTATAGCAACCAACCAATCAAACATAAAACGCTGTTACATGAACTTTTTCCCAGCGTATTAAATGTGCAATCACGTTTTCATAACCCTTTCACGTTTCACATGGCAATATTTTTATACTTTGAAAACAAATTTAATAACATTAAAATAAGTTTTCTTTGCGTTAGTTTTCACGAAGCGTTGTTAGCTTACTTAACGGACATGTCCGCTTTCAAAGGCTGAATCATCAGTGTTTTGCGTCCATTACTTGACTTCTGTTTTGATTCGTCTTCACGCTTAGCCGTTCCGAAATTTCTAGCATATGGTACACTATTTGTTAGTAGTATATGAGGAGGAACAGCACGTGATATTAATGGACAACATTATTCGGGATGGTAACCCTACCTTACGCAAGTATGCTGACAAGGTCACCTTTCCACTAAGTCAGGAACACCAACAACTTGCAAAGGACATGATGGAATATCTGGAAGTTAGTCAAAATCCGGACCTTGCTGAAAAGTATGGTCTCAGGGCAGGAGTCGGTTTAGCCGCCCCACAAGTGGACGTTTCCATTCAAATGGCAGCCGTTCTGGTACCCTCACCTGTAGAACCAGATGATCCAGATAATCATGATGATGTCTTAAAGGCTGCCCAGGAAGCTCAAGACAACCCGGTCTTTAAGGATGTAATTATTAATCCCGTCATTGTTAGCCAATCTGTTCAGCTTGGCGCACTGTCCGAAGGTGAAGGCTGCCTATCAGTTGATGAAGATAAACCTGGTTATGTGCCGCGCGCTGATCGCATTACTTTACGTTATCAAGATGTTGACGGTAACGACCACAAAGTTCGGTTGAAAAATTATCCCGCTATTGTTTGTCAACATGAAATTGATCATCTGCACGGTGTGCTATTTTATGACCATATTAATAAGGAACAACCATTTGCGGCCGAAGAAAACACCCTGTTGATTGGTTAAACACCTGGAGGTAAGCAATCATGGCATTTTCACCATTAAACGATGACCTTATTGCCCAGTTAAACACCGCCTCAAGAAAACTAACAGCGTTGCTCGACGATCAATTACGGCCGCTTAATCTCTCGGCCAGCAATTATTATCTCCTTTTAAAGATCGACGCCAAAACCGGTTTAACACAGGATCAGTTATATAGACGGATTTATCTCAGCCCAAGCAACGTTACGCGACGGTTGGACCAATTGATCAACTTAGGCTTTGTACGCAAAGTCAAAACGGATACGGATCGACGAGCATGGCGCGTTTTGCTCACCGATGACGGTGCCCATTTGATTGACAAAATAAATGATCAGTTACAGCGTGTTAATGATTTGACCTTTGCAGGTCTCAGCAGTACAGAACTAACCTCTTTGTCGGCCATGTTGAATACAATTGACGACAACCTGAGTGAAAACTCGGCACATCATAATTAAATTTGAGTTAACAAAAACCGTTTTGAATTAGCAGTCGTGCTAGTTCAAAGCGGTTTTTGTTTTTAACTATACATATAAAAGCGACTTACTAGTGGTTATCCCTAGTGGTTTTCTTCAGCACTGGAGGCTGGCATTTTTTCTGAAGGGTTAAGTCGTTTAAGATCCTGAACATATTCAATGGTAGATTCATTCATTAAATAGGCAACATCAATGTGCAATTGCCCCTCAAATAACCACAAGTCAGTCACAACAAACGTGGGATGGCTCGTCGATAACCGTTTAACATGATTTTTAACCGCATACTCTCCCAGCGCATTGTTTAATGGTCGCCTTAAAGTGGGCAGTTGATCTGCCTGCAAATTGTCGGCAGTCATGCTGAACTCAAAGGCCATTACGCCGCGACCCCACACGTCAGCCACAGTGTCAGACGCTGTAAAATGATTTTGGTTTTGGTTCAAAGTGTGTTCGTCAGCCAACTGATTCAGTGCACTTGTCATAGCACTTTCCGTCGTCGCCTGAGCATCATTACGAACAATGCTTGTCGCCCGACGAATAATCAGACGATGAATATAATGATAAATTAAATATGCGAGGATAATTCCTATAATAATGATTAGTGCCAGTTTCATTCAGAACCCCTCCGTTTCTACACCTAATTTTACCATATCTTCTCATCAGTAACCGCTAGCTGACGGTAAATCAATCCGTATTTTCTGGAACTGATTTTCTAAACCATTGAATGCCCCTGCAAATGAGCCTGAATACGCTGGCAATGCGCCGTGTGAGTGTACATCGCGGGCCGGCTATGGTAATATTGAACTCAAATGTTGTGTTCGCGCAACCGCTGTTCGGGAGAAAACACCTTAATTTTTCGTTTGTTAACCGCCTCGCTTAGGTGTGACGGTTCTGTTTTTCATACAATAAAAATTCATTATATAGGAGATTTTTACACATGATTTTCAAAGTTTATTATCAAGAATCAAAAGTTCGTAACCCTAAACGGGAAGACACTCACTCATTATACATTGAGGCCGATAATGAGGCCGAAGCAATGAGCACCGTTGAGGCTAACACTGAGTACAATGTTGAATATTTAGAACCACTTGAAGGCAACGCTTTGGAATATGAGCAAAAAGGTGCCAACTACAAGTTAACGGAGTTTTAGCTTATGGCAAAACTCAATATTAAAAATAACGAAACCGCAGTATACGCAGTTGGTGGATTAGGCGAAATTGGGAAAAACACTTATGGTGTCCAATTTCAGGATGAAATCATCATGATTGATGCCGGTATTAAGTTCCCCGAAGACGAATTGCTGGGAATTGATTACGTGATTCCGGACTACTCTTACCTTAAACAAAACGAATCAAAAATTAAGGCGCTTGTCATCACTCACGGACACGAAGACCACATTGGTGGGATTCCATTTTTGCTTCAACAAATTCATGTACCGATTTATGCAGGTCCCCTTCCAATGGCGCTCATTAAAAACAAGTTGGAAGAACATGGGTTGCTCGAAACAACTGAACTGCACGAGATTGACGAAGACACTGTGTTGAAGTTCAGAAAGACGAGTGTCTCGTTCTTCAGAACAACCCACAGTATTCCCGATACTCTTGGTGTCGCAGTTAAGACGCCTTCTGGGACGATTGTTCAAACTGGTGACTTTAAGTTTGACCTCACACCAATCAACACGCCGGCACCGAATTTGCAGAAAATGGCAAAGCTCGGCGAGGAAGGTGTCCTATGTCTTCTCTCCGACTCAACGAATGCCGAACGGCCAGAATTCACTAAGTCTGAACGTTGGGTCAGCCATTCAATTCATAAGTTGTTTGATAAAATTGATGGTCGAATCATTTTCGCTACCTTCGCTTCAAACATTTCACGAATTGAACAAGCCGCCGAAGCCGCCATTGAACATCATCGGAAAATCGCCGTGTTTGGTCGGTCAATGGAAGCGGCCTTAGTTAACGGTCGTGAGCTCGGCTACCTTAACATCCCCGACGACGTGTTGGTTGATGCTTCCGAGCTTCGCAATATTCCAGCGAATGAAACACTCATTTTGTGTACTGGCTCTCAGGGTGAACCAATGGCCGCCCTATCACGCATTGCTAACGGCACCCACCGTCAGATTTCAATTCAACCAAATGATACAGTTATCTTTTCAAGTAACCCAATTCCTGGTAACACAACTAGTGTTAACCGGGTCATTAACGAATTGGAAGAAGCCGGTGCTGAAGTTATTCATGGTGCTGTCAACAACATCCATACTTCAGGACACGGTGGCCAGGTCGATCAGGAATTAATGCTTCGGTTGATCAAGCCTAAGTACTTTATGCCAATCCATGGTGAGTACAGAATGCAGAAGATTCATACACAACTCGCGCAGTTGTGTGACGTTCCAGAAGATCACACGTTTATTCTGCAAAACGGTGATGTGTTGGCTCTCACTGCTGATTCTGCCCGTGTCGCTGGTCACTTTAACGCCGGCGATGTGTATGTAGATGGTAATGGTGTCGGTGACATCGGCAACGTCGTCTTACATGACCGTCAGATGTTGTCCGAAGAAGGATTAGTTGTCGTTGTTGCGACAATTGATCTTAAAAACAAGGAAATTCAGGCTGGCCCTGACCTTCTCAGTCGTGGTTTCGTCTATATGCGTGAATCTGGCGACATGATTAATGAAGGTCGTCGGCGCGTGTTCCGTACGATTCGTCGTGCAATGCGCGATGATAACGCAACGGAAGCCTCGATTCGAACAGCCATTATCGATGACTTGCAAAGTTTCTTGTATGAGAAGACTGAACGTCATCCGATGATTCTGCCAGAATTGATTATGACCAGCACAAACACACCTCATAAAAAGGCTGTCGCACATCGTAATTCACCAGCACGGCGCGAAGTTAATGCCAAAGCTGAAACACAAGCAACAAACGAATAATAATCAACGCGATGCAAAATCGTTGATTGCTGCCGGTTCTTCATCAGAAGAACCGGTTTTCTTATGGGCAATGTTCTTTAAGAAACCTTAAACAACTGCTAATGGCCCCACTCCATTGGTCGCTCATTTCGTATACTGAATAAAGAGAAAGTGTTTCATATTGAGAGGAACTATTATGACCCGTCACTTTTACGTCATTTTAAACCGTCACGCTGGCCGCGGATACGCAAACAACGTTTGGCATACGATTCAACCACAGCTGGATCAACTGGGAATTGAATATCAAATGGACGAAACAAGACATGCTGAACATGCGATTCTTCTTGCTGAACAGTATGCGAAACATCATGCAAATGTCACCATGGGTTCACACATTGTTTTGGTCGTCGGCGGTGATGGTACTCTCAATCAAGCGCTAAATGGATTAAAAAAGGTCGATGTGGCAGCTCCTCTGCCATTAGCGTACATTCCTGCCGGTTCTGGCAATGATTTTGCCCGAGGTGCACAAGTATCCCGCAACCCTTCAAACGCGTTAAAACAGATCCTATCGGCTACTGAACCAGAAATATTGGACATCGGTCATTATGAAGAGACGACCCAACAAGAGCAACGCTATTTTGTTAATAATGTTGGCATTGGTTTCGATGCAGCAATTGTCAGTGCCGCCAATCACAGCACAAAAAAAGACTGGCTCAACCGTCTTCACCTTGGCAGCCTGGCCTATATTGGACAACTCGTCAAAGTGCTGGGACAGCAAACCGCCTTTCCGGTTACAGTTCATGTTGGTAACCGTCGTGATATTTTTGACAATGGCTTTTTGGTGACCACTAGCAACCACCCCTACTTTGGCGGTGGCGTTCCCATTTTGCCTATCGCAAACGTTCGTGATCGAAAGTTATCGCTCATTATCGCCGAAAAAATGATTTTGCCAAAATTCATTTTCTTGTTTATTATGATGGCTTTTGGACGTCATCTGAATTTTAAAAACGTTCATCATTATCAGGCTGATCATTTGCATCTAACAATATCGTCCTTGGAATACGGTCAGGTCGACGGTGAAGAGATGGGTAATCGTTTCTTCGATATTTATCTTTCCGTCGAACAGTATCCATTTTGGTTTGCTCCTACCCGACATTCTAAGTAATATCATTAAATTTTTTATCATTCATTTCATCGTGGGAAGTCTTACTAATCTCAGAGGGGGTCTTGCACATGAACCATACATCAGCAGCATTGACTGCAGGCATTTACGGTATCGCTATCGGCGACGCCCTTGGTCAGTCAACACAATTCAAAAGTTACGAAAAGTTGCAACAAAATCCGGTGCACGAAATGCTTATGGGCGCCTATCAAACATTGCCCGGCACGTGGTCAGACGATACTAGCATGACGCTTGCTACCCTAGCTGCGATTGCGGCTAATGCAACTGACACCATTATTCCATTAGAACCAGTCATGAATAACTTCATGGCCTGGTTAAACGATGCCGATTTCACACCTGTTCATGAAACTTTTGACGTCGGTAACGGTACTCGTCAAGCACTACGTCATTACAGTGAAACGCATGATCCTCGTGATGCTGGTAGCGCTGATGTCAAAAACAACGGTAATGGCGCCCTTATGCGTATGTTACCAGTCGCATTATGGGCTATTCACCAATTGGATGAAGGTCAAACGTTAACAAACCGCCCAGATCTAGTTGATCAAATTATCGGAGTTGCTGAGTTAACGCATCGACATGCTCGTTCAACAGTCGCCTGCTTGCTTTATTCCGCGCTCTTAACTAGGCTTATTGAATCAACTGGTTGGACCAGGCAGTTTCTCACCCAAGCGGTTCAAGATGTTCAGCAAATCGTCCAGAACCGCACTGAATTAGCCGGCGAACTGCCTCAGTACAATCGTCTTCTTGATCCTGCTTTTTACAATCTGACTGCCGCTCAGCTTAACACCAGCGGCTATGTCGTTGACACTACAGAAAGCGTCTGGTGGTTACTCAACCACTTTACCGATTATCATGACCTTGTCCTGAACGCAATCAATCTTGGCGGTGACACGGACACCATTGCCAGTATCGCTGGCGGTCTTGCAGCAGTTCGAGGGGGCTTGACGTCACTTCCGCGGGAATGGCAGGACGAATTGCTTGGGCGTAACGTAATTGCCAACACAATCCATGATGCACTTCGATCTGGCAAGTACTGAAAACTTAATTAAAGCAACAAAAAGGATGACCGCCAAAAAATCTGGCGATCACCCTTTTTGTTTGATTACATATTAATCTTCAGCAGCGTCCATGGCCTCGAGAATTGCATCCAGTTGGTCACACTTACCCCTGAGGGAATCGATCTGATCATGCGATGCCATCCGATGTGTTGACGCGCTCGATTCATCTTGAAGTTCCGCTAATTCATGTGTAGCTTCGCGGTATTCTTCAAGAATCTCTAACTTGTTACTCATCTTTAACACTCCATTTCATACTATAGGTCGACGACCCAGATTATGACGGTAGCAATTAAAGCTCCTTCAAATTCATAAGTGACTATAACACCTTTCGGCCAAACTGTGAACACTTTTGACCAAGGATTTTTTGCATCATTTTTGAAGTTTTTCAGTGCTCATTTTAAATTGATTTTGAGTTTTAAAATGTATATAACAATATTTTGTTCTAAAAGGATTTGTATCTGTATCGGAATGAACTGTAATCAATGCTTGTAAAACGTTCAACTGACTTCATAATTATTTTGTTTCCAAATTGTCATATTTCGACAATCAGTTAAATGTCATACAAAATAACTAGCGACGCTTACAAACAATCTATTTCAGCATCGTTGGACTATCCAAACATCTCACTGGCGCAAACTCCCCGAGAAACTCGGCATAAAGTTTTGACCATCCATCGTATACGTTTGCACGTTTTTACCTGGTTCAGGCGCGGCAATGTACTGACTATCACCAATTGCAATGGCGTTGTGGTAAGTTGCACCCTGTGGCCCCCAGAACAAAACATCACCTGGCTGAGCGGCGTTAACAGGTTGAGCGTTAAAGTACGCCTCCTGCGCGACAGTATTGTGCGGCAACGAAACACCAGCCGATGCGTAAGCCTGTTGAACAAGTCCTGAACAATCAGCACCTTGAGTTGATGCACCACCCCAAACGTATGGCACTTGTTGATTCTGATAATCAACAGCAGTCTGGACAACTTTTGTCCGTGTTGACTGATCCGCCGTGTAATTTGGTTGAGATGGCGTTGGTGCCGCACTGACTTCCGTTGCAGCAGCTTGTGACTTAGTTGGTTGGGCCGGTTCATCCATTTGGGTAGACGTCGATGCTTGATCAGGCGTTGACCGAACAGCTGCCGACGAAGCAGGTGCTGCTTGTGAAGAAACGGAAACCGCCCGCTTAGTTGTCGCATTGGATGTTACGACGTTTGAAACGTCACTATTAGATTGACTCTTCAACTGCGACGTCGAACTGGAAACGGACGTTGCCGCACTGCTGGTCGTTACTTTTGAAGAGCTCAATGTCGCGGTCTGTGTTGAAGTAGCTGTTGAACTAACGTGAGATGTTACCGTTTTGTCTGCTGCCAAAGTTGAGATGACATTGTTAGTCGTAACAGCCTTAGTCTGTTGGCTTGTAGGTGCTATAGATGTCGTGGCTTTACTTTTGCTTGCAGATAACACAGACACCGAATCAGTCGCTGATGTCGCAGCAGAAGTAACAACCGTTGAACTCAAACTGTCCGCACTAGCATTAGCGACTTGGTCGGTTGAGGTTGACTTAACATCACTTTGCACGACGTTATCATCTTTGGTTTGATCAACTTTAGTATCAACTGCAGACACAAGGTTGAGCGTTTGGAGAGTATTGTTATCCTCACTTGGCGCTGCCGACGCATCCATTGTTGACGCTTCACTACTTGTTGGTTGCAAAGCCTCCAAGGACAGCTTCTGACCAACGTGAATAATAGAACTAGTGAGTTGGTTATTGGCCATCAGTTCATCAACAGTGGTGTCCTCTGCGGCCGCAATCGACCATAAACTGTCCCCGGTTTTAACTGCATATGTATGCTGTTGCGACGTTTGGACGTTGACGGTGCGTAAAACTGGTTGCATTGTTTGAACTTTAACGTTGTCCAGTGCAGCATTATGTCCCTTGTAAATGACAGAAGTTTGACGATCAGCACCGTCCTTAACCTTATTTAAGGTTTCTATCGATTGTAGTGGCACATGCGTGTGTCGCGTATAACCTAACGGTACGTCGTTTTTTTGCGCCTTGATTTGTGATGCAAATACTGATGATCCACCAGCTGCTAAAATGGCACTAACGGCCCCAATCGCAGCCAGAACACGATTACTTTGTTCTGTTCCCATTCTCAGCACTTCCCATGTAGTCTGAATTATGCTCAAAACATTAAGAAAAGTTTAAGCATGTCATATGTGTAGTATAACAGCCCTTTAACCAAACGGAAACCTCAATTTTATATGAATTGAAAATAAAAATGTGTCAATCAATAATAGGCGCTGTGCAGAACTATTATAGGCAGCACATCACTATTTAAAATGGGTTATTGTTATATACATTTAAAAGCAAAATTCGACAAGTGTGCCTTCTGCTAATGCGCTTAAAATGTTACTTCTCCTTGCGTAGCGGCACCTAAATATTTAGCAACAGTGTCAATTATCTAAAGTGGTCTACCTAACTCATGAATAAAAATTGCACCATACAATATGCGTTTTTAAGGCATAACCAGTGCATTTACACAATCTGTGGTTAAGGCCACGGAAAGAAGCTTTTATCAGCGTCTTCATAATCAACATTGTCATTAACAAAATTCGTTGATTTCAATGTTCAGTGCACTGGCATTAATCAGCCTTAAATCACTACGACACGAAAAAACGCTCTCTAGTTTTTTAGAGAGCGCTTAATTGGTCTATTTTAATAAACTTAGGCGTTTTGTCCACCATCAATTGTAAATTCAGCGCCAGTAGCATACTTCGATTCATCAGAGCCCAGGAAAACACAGATATTGGCAATGTCTGACGGCTGTCCCATTTCTCCAATTGGAATTGTCTTAACAACAGAATCACGAACCTCTTCCGGAATGATTGCTGTGTCAACCCAACCTGGGTGCACAGAATTGATTCGCACTTTCAATCCTTCATGGGCTGCAGATAGAGCCGCTGCCTTGGTCAACAGTCTTGTACCACCTTTACTTGAAGAGTATGCCGCTGCCATTGGTAAGCCACGGAGACCGGCGACTGAGGAAATGTTGATAATTGAACCTGCGCCACCATTCTTCTTCATCGCCTGAATACCATATTTAACACCTAGGAAATTCCCGGTAAGGTTTACATCGATCACTTGCTGCCAATCAGCTAATGATAAGTCTTCAACAGGGCCATTCTTACCGCCAATACCGGCATTGTTGACGACAATGTCAACTTTTCCAAATTTATCTTCAGCCGCTGAGATAACCTTTTTCCAATCATCCTCTTTGGCCACATTCTGCTGAACAAACAGGCCTGCGTCACCTAATTTACTGGCAACCTTTTGCCCGCCATCAACATTATGATCTGCGGTCACAACAACTTTGGCTCCTTCTTTAACAAAAGCCTCAGCAATGGCTTGCCCAATTCCTGCAGCGGCACCCGTAACAATGGCGACCTTACCTGATAAACGCTCTGACATAATCTTTCCTCCTAGTAATTGATAACATTATTCTATGCCCAGGTACGGCAAAATGCACCCTTTTTGAACTTCATTGCCACTTTCACCAGATTTCGAACCGTTCACGCGCAAATCATTGTTTTTAAGCCGCTCGTTTAATAAGCTTAGTTCATCAAATAGAGGTGATTCATATGAAAGTCACGTATAAACAAATTGATCAATCCGACACTTCCGTTGTCGTTTATGCCCGAGCGCAAACGGACAGTGTCACTAACTTGATTGGCTACATTGCCGAATATAACGAAGGTGACAATCAAATCGTGATTCACGAAAACGGTCGGATGAGCATTATTCAGATTGCAGAGATCATCACAGTTGAAGTTCAGAATAAGGACCTGACGATCACGACAACGAGCAACATTTTCCATGTTCGTGGCGCCCTATCAAAAATGATGGAAAAACTCACACAACCTTCTTTTGCCTTAGTCTCACAGTCCGCGACCATCAATTTAAGGTACTTGGACTCATTGGTAGCTTCTTTTTCTGGAACAATGACGGCACATTTAAAAAAAGGTCAGCAAGTCGCTGTTTCGCGACGATTTGTCCCTTTATTACGCCAACGCATTAAAACATTGCAATCACAAAAGTAAATAACAGCTTTGGAGGTTACATTATGGAACAAAAAATGATGAGCTTATTTAAAAATTTTCTCACGTCATTTTCAATTGGTAATTTTTTTATCGTTTTAAACCTGCTGATTTCGCGAATACCGCACGTTCGTCAACTGATTCTTGAGGTGTGGCTATTTTGTTTAAGCCTCACATTTGTCAACCTACTACAGTGGTTGTCGATCAAACCAGTGATTAAATATGCGTTGATTATTGTGTTTACATCAATTATCTATCTGATCTTTGCCGGCATTTTTCACTGGATGCCTTTGACGACAGTTAGCACTTCACTCACATTTGTTGGCTTTGCCACTTGGTATATTGTGTCGTGGCTCGGATACTGGCTGTATTCACGCTGGTTAGCTAATAGTGTGAATCACGACTTAAAGGCGCAACAGTGATTTTCTACCATAAAAAAGTTATTATCGCCGCGTCAGATTTATAACGAATGGAGAATAACAGATGATTGCTTTTGAATGCCAACAGCATTAAATTAATAATATAATTAGTTTTATCAAAAAAACATGTCTGGAGGTCTGATCATGTCAGATAAAAATAATGCTGAAAAAGCTATTGATTCAACGCCAGCAGGAGCGGGTACCACTTTAGGAGCTCAGCAAGGCGTACACGCAGAACATAATACAACCGTTCAGCTTATCGCATTGTGGATTGTTATTTTCACATTGATTGGTGTATTGATTGCTACTGTGTTCGGTGCTTTTGCAGTTATGAACATAATGTTGGGCCTAGCGGTGCTTAGCGGCATTGTTTACGGTTTAACGGAATGGCGATTCGGCAAAAGATAACCCTATTTATCAGCATTTTGTTATTAGCAACTATAAAAGGACACAGATCAAATGACGATTATTGTAATCGCTTGATCTGTGTCCTCTTTAATTTTCAAACTTAACGAAGT
The DNA here is from genome assembly GCF_009864005.1 of Furfurilactobacillus milii. Lineage (GTDB taxonomy): Bacteria > Bacillota > Bacilli > Lactobacillales > Lactobacillaceae > Furfurilactobacillus > Furfurilactobacillus rossiae_B. Next base: position 59,608 of record NZ_WEZQ01000005.1, on the reverse strand, counting down.
TGTCCCTCTAACAGGGCAAAGTAAATCGTTAAAATAAGCAGATCTGCCGAGCCACCGAGACTCAAATTACGTGACAAAAATATTTCGTTCAGCTGTTTTAAGAAAACTTGACCAGCTGATGTTCGACTGCCGCCTAATTCGAAATAATGATTACTTTGAACGTGCATCCAATCAGTGATTTTTGCGTCACCAGCCCGTTTGATTAAATTTGAATCATCCGTGTTGCCGGCAATGCGCATTAATGTATCAAGCAAACGTTCCATCGTTGTTCCCTGACGTTGTCGTAAAAATGGCAATGCTAGTTCAACCACAGTTGGGAAGCCCGCCTCCGCTTCACCACGAATACCAGCCTTACCATACTTTAGAAATTGACGTTCACCGGCTGTTAGCAACGCCGGTGAAGTCGCCTTGATCTTTTTGAAGTCATTTTCAGTTAATCCTTGAAGCATTTGCTTGGTAATAGCAATAACTTCATTTGTCGCATATTTGCCATTAACAGTTAGTTGCTGTGCTGTCGCCGCAACTAATACGCCCAATGAAAAGATCGCACCCTTATGTGTGTTCACACCATTCGTCGTTTCAAACATCGTCTGCTCGGCACGCTGTCCCAAACGTCGCAGCTGACCGAACAGTTCAGGTGGTTTATCTTCCGTTTGTTCAAAATACTGACCCGCAAGCGCACATTTGTGCAAGTATTCCTGTAAACTGGTCGCACTATCAATGAAAGTAAACACCGTCATATCAGGATGTGGCCCAGCGGAAACAGGATCAACTAACCCCGGCTTTGGATTCACAGCTACTTCATAAAGGAGCGCCCGTTCACCTAATTGTGAAAGTGTTGACGCCAACTGTTGAGCGCTCAAATCAAGTGTCATAGCAGCTGTCCTCCAAAGTAAGTCGTATACATGTCAGCAATGTGTGCCTGCAATTCTGTCACGCTGTGGCGACGCGAACGAGCACAATCTTTAGCCGGCCGACCGCAAACTAAACAGGTTCGCGCCGGCAAACCAAAGTTAGTCCGGGATAACGCTCGCGCACCACCGTCCCCACCCATCAGTACATCGGCATCAAATAAGCGGCCAAGTGTAAACTCATCTTCAAACGAAACTGCCAATTTTTTGACCTGATCGGCTTTCATATCAACGACATAAAACGCTTCGGATCCTGTTGGACGGTCCCAATGTTCGTCATCAATGATGACATATTGGCGTTGAGTCATCATGCTTCTCAACTGCGCATCACCGGCTTTGAACAACTTTTCTAAGTCACTGTTATTTTTAATTGGTCCGGGAATATTCATTTTTAAGGCTACCACTGTTCTTCCCGGATATTTGGCGATCAAACTTTGTTGAAGTGCCACGCGCTCATCTTTGTTCGCCAACACATCAGCGATTGTTTGGGGTTCACCAGTTGAAAATATATCTTCTGCCACGATTTTCTCTCCGTTCCTCTTCAAATTACGGTTAACAGTTTACGCCTACCCGCCAATTTTGTCTTGTTCGTTAATTGATACTTGTCAATAACAAAAGACTGCCATCAGCGTCTTTTGCACCAATAGCGGTCTTTAAATTTAATGCATCTTTTAACTTTAAAAAGCGGATTACCCGTACAAATTATTTCGCAAAATCGACAACGGCCTTAGCAACTGTCTGAACAACCCCATCATCGAATACTCCTGGTACAATATGATCTGCCGTCGGATGTTCTACTAAGCTAGCGAGCGCCTTAGCCGTTGTTGCTTCTAAAACAAACGTGACGTGTTTAAGACCACTGGCCAGTAACCCCTTATATAATCCTGGAAAGACCAAAATGTTATTAACCTGGTTTGGATATTGACTAGAACCTGTCGCAATAACCGCTGCACCGGCCTCTTTAGCAACTGCTGGATCAATTTCAGGCACTGGGTTGGCCAGGCCAAAAATAATCGGCTGATCGGCCATATTGCGCACATCATCACCGGTTAACACATTTGCGTCAGATAATCCGACAAACACATCTTGGCCTTTAATACCTTCTTGCAATGTGGTGCCAGTGGTTTGTGTGCCCAATTCTCGCGCCAAACCACGTTGAAATTTGTTGTAACGGTCATCATCAGGTGTAACGACACCATGGATGTCAGCTAGTGTAATGTGTTTCACGCCTGCAGCAAACAATAATCGAGCAACTGCAATCCCCGAAGCACCAGCTCCGTTAATCAAAATGTGCAAATCGTTAAATGGTTTATTCACAACCTTGGCTGCGTTCAAAAGGCCGGCCATCACCACAATAGCAGTTCCTTCTTGATCATCATGATAAACCGGAATATTGAGTTCTTTGCTTAACCGGTCTTCAATCTCAAAACATCTTGGCGCTGCAATGTCCTCTAAATGAATACCTGCAAAACTGCCAGCAATATTTTTAATCGTGCTGACGAATTCGTCAGTGGATACCTGAGCAACTGATAATGGCAACGCGTTAACACCCGCTAAGTCTTTATATAGTAACGATTTACCTTCAATAACCGGCAGTGCACCGGCCGGACCAATATTACCAAGACCCAAAACAGCCGAACCATCAGAAACCACGGCTACCAGCTTGCCGCTTAACGTATAGTGGTCTCGTAAACTTGGATCTTTGGCCAACATCTTTGAAATTGTCGCAACCCCTGGTGTGTACGCTTTGCCCAAATCCGAGCGATTTTTAATCGCCATTTCAGACTCAATGCCAAGAACCCCATTATGTAAAGCATGCAACTTTAATACGTCATCTAATTGATCCGCCATGTGTGCACTCCTTCGTTTATTCTGTTTCTAATATACACCGCTTTTAAAAAATATCAAAATTGATGGATTTTTTTAAAACATTTTAACAGGCTTAGAAATAACAGTAAGGCTAATTGATTGTTGTTTTATTGGTCAGTCTGTGAAATGAAGCTGTTAATATAATTCGCTTGGAGGGCTACAAAATGGAAAAAGACGCACGACCACGGACAACATATCATACGACAATTGTTAACGAAGACGGCGTTTCTGGTCACACATTTGCTCAGGGTAAAAACCGTGTCGATCTACAGATTCGGAACACAAACGATGACACGAATGGGACTAATCCTGAACAACTGCTGGGAATGGCCCTAGCTACCTGTTTGAACGCTACCTTTGAGGCCATTGAAAAACGTGATGGTTATGAACATCAAACAAAGGTACGAGTGGACGTTGATCAAGCTCATGATACACACGGTCTTCAATTCTTTGTTGACGTTTACGTCTACATTCCAGAATCAGAAGTGGACCGTAAAACCGCACAGGCGTGGTTTGATCTCGCAGAAAGTCGCTGCCCTGTGTCAAAATTGGTTCGCGGTAGCGATAACGTCACGTTCACGCTCGTTGATGCGTGGGATGATGGTGCAAGTACTGTTTTATAAAAATTGCCAGCAACACCAGTATCACGCCATATAAAAAGCCAATCCTCAAGCCCGAGGACTGGCTTTTTGTGTCTACCATCTAAATAAACGATATTTAACAATCTCGCTCTTTATTGGAACTAATAATTCGAACTAACCCAACCACAGTGCAAATGAATATAACACCGCTTGCCTGCCGCAAAATCTGCAGGGGATAATTCAAATTCAAAACCACAATTATTCACGTGGCGAATGCGCATTGGCATTGTGGGATGACCGGTATACGCCGTTTTCCACTCGTAATCCCGCCCATCTGGCGCTTCCGCCAGCACCTGCTCAGCGTAATTCAATGTCTTCTCCATTGCTAACCTGCCTCCCTTATAAGCAAGATGAACAGTTTATTGTTTGCTCATAATATCACATAGCTTTAATTTATCCAAATAACTCGCTCAACTTAAGAGAGAGCGGATGGCCCCGTTTGTCGGAGAATCATGCATGTGGTAGTTTTTCCAGAAAACTCAACAATGCCGCATTGGTTGCCGCACTTTGTTCTGCCATCAAGATATGACCAGCATTCGGAATAATAACTGACTGACCGTGAGCTGCCATCTTAGCAGTTACAGCGGCAAATTCGGGATTAAAGTATGGCGATTCGCCGCCCGCCATCACTAACAATGGCACGTTTAACTGGCGAATCACATCACGCCAATCTGCAAAAGCATGATCAAACAAAAATGGTTCATTAAGTGCTGCATCATATGGGTGCGTGGTAGCAGCGGCCGTTACGAGTTGATACGTATCATCGTCAATATGCTTAAATGTAGACGGTCCCAACGGCATTCTAAAAAAGTCTGGAAAGTCAGCCCAAGTTACATCTTTAAACCCAAACTTCCAATCCGCCTCATTGATCATTTTGGGACTTTGATCTAAATCAATCACTGCGGTGACGTTTGCATCCCCAAATAGTGACAAATAAGCAAAAATAGTCGCTGCACCCATCGAATTTCCCAGCAAGATAGGCTTTACGAGGTGCAATTTATCGATCACTTCCGCAAGATCCATACCGTGGCGGCTAATTCTTAATCCTTTGGCAGTATGTTGCGAAGCGCCCTGATTACGGGCGTCCACATTGATGACCCGATAGCCAGCTGAAACTAGTGCTGAAACCTGGGCGCGCCAAATTTCTTTTGCACCGCCCAGGCCAGTCAGAATAACAACCGGCTGTCCTTCGCCCTCATCTGTATAATCCAACCTGACGTGATCACTCGTGGTTATTATCATGTCTGCCTCCCTAATGCCTTCATTGTCATTAGCATATCACATGCCATCTAAATCCCCATGCTTAAAATAATCAATCATTCCTCGACAATTACAAAAAAGGTCAATCCCGACAAGCGGCATTGACCTTAATCGTTACTGTTCAATTCTGGACACGCTTATGCCGGTTGTCCTTCCAACTTATCAATGAAGCTTTCAACTTCTTGACGTGTCTTCCGATCAGCGTTGGCAAAACGACCAATTTCCTTACCGTTTTCAAACGCAACAAAGCTTGGAATACCCATGACGCCAAGTTCTTGAGCGAAGTCGATATTTGCATCACGATCCACGTGAACCCATTGATATTGATCGTACTTGGATTCAATTTGCGGCATCACTGGTTTAATAAAAGCACAATCAGGGCACCAAGTGGCGGTAAAGAATAGCATCACTTTGCCATCTTTTTTAATAATATCGTCTAGTTGTGCATTACTTAAATCTGTCATTGGTGTCATTAAAAAACCTCCTAGATCCTGACATAGTTATTATTAAACACGTCGAGATCTTTCCTAAAAGTTACTTACTATTTTATAGTGTTTCTCAAAAAAGTCAACGATTGTTTGTTCAGAAGCAAAGCTCAATACCATCAATTATTTTCCGTTCGGATGTCTTAACTGGCTAGCACACCTGTATAATTATAGTATCAACCTATTTTAACTGGAGTCAATCAATCATCATGCAAAAAAAATCTAACCATCGCAAATGGTCGCTACGCACAACGATCATCTTAGTGGTTTTATTAACGGTCGCAACTTCTTTATCCATCGCTGCACTTCTCGTACTACACAACGTTGTCCAAACGCAGCAACGGAACATTAAACAAAACATCCGCAGCACAGCCACAATTGTTGCCACAAGTACGGTTGTTAGAGATAATTTAACGACTAAACAGCCATCGGCACATGGCGACATTCAGAGATACACCAAGCGAATTCAACGAGCCACTCATGTCGATTTCATTGTTGTCATGAACCGTCGCTTAATTCGTTACTCACATCCCGACACCCGCGTCATTGGTCATCGTTTTAGTTCTCCAAAAGATGCCACCAAGTCTCTAACTGGTCAAACACATTTTTCTCGTGAAACAGGTGTACTAGGAAATGGTTACCGAATTTTTACCCCCGTTTACAATGCTAAGCATCAACAAATTGGTATTGTCTGTGTCGGTTTAACAGAAAAATCGATCAATAGTGAAACACGGTCTGCCGAGTTGCCCATTGTCATTGGATCATTACTGGGCCTGATCATCGGCATCATCGCTGCTTGGTTGCTAGGAACCCATATTCGTCGCCGGTTACTAGGAATGGAACCCCAGGAAATCGCTACTCGTGTGACTGAATTATCCGTTATCAATGACAGTATGTCTGAGGGTCTCATTGCAATTGATCAACAACGGCGGCTGATCAGAGCGAACGATATCGCAAATGAGCTGTTTCCGACCCTGACAATTGGTAATCCACTTGACGACGACCTGTTTGACGCTCTATTTGGTCAGACGTTTAAGGGTTCAAAAAGCACAATTAATGAATCCGTATTAGTACAGTCTAAAGAATTAATTGTGTCGACGAGTCCACTGATTTCTGCTGGCAAACGCCTAGGTAGCATGGCATTATTACGTGATCGTTCTGAATATCAACTACTGGCTGACCAATTAGCTGGAACAACACAATATATTCAGGCCCTTCGAGCGCAAACACATGAATTTATGAACAAACTTCAGGCCGTTTCCGGTCTAATCGAATTGCATCAATATGATGAAGTTCAACGATTCATTACCAATACGTCAGCAGATTATCAAGCCCAATTCGGAAACCTCAACAATCATATCCAATCGCCAGCAGTTGCTGGATTTCTCATGGGAAAATTAAACCAAGCTCATGAACAGCAAGTCGCCTTTACTATCACACCAGATAGCCTTCTTCCCAAACAAGTTGCCTCGGAAGCCCTAAGTGTGGACCTAATTAAAGTCCTTGGAAACCTCATTGATAACGCAATTGACGCTGTTAATAACGATAACAACGTTAAATCAGAAATCACTTTGTCAATTAATTATGACGATGAAAGCAATATCCTAGTCATTGAGGTAACAGATAACGGATGCGGAATTTCAGAAGAAGTTAAAGCTCACATGTTTGAACAACATTATTCAACCAAGGGACAAGATCGCGGTTACGGTTTAGTACTCGTTAAACAGGTCGTTGATGCCCGTGATGGCTACCTATCTGTGACCAATAATCAACCGCAAGGCACTACTTTTTACGTTGAATTACCACTCTCTAATCAAAAATCGAAGGGCGATGACTAATATAATGAATGTTTTAATTGTGGAAGACGATCCCATGGTCAGTACGATTAATCAACAATATCTAAAAAAGATTATTCCATCAGCCCAGCTAAGTCTCACAAAGACCGACAATGGCGCTCACGCATTGTCGATTCTAAAGCAACAGCCAATGGACCTCATGTTGCTTGACGTCTATATGCCCAAACTGTCCGGCAGTGAGGTTTTGACAGAGTTAATGCGCCTTGAAATACATCCCCAAGTGATCATGTTAACGGCCGCAAATGATACAGACCATGTTAAGACAGCTATCGACTATGGTGTCCTCGACTATCTAATCAAGCCTTTTACATTTGATCGCTTTGAACAATCAGTGACCAAATTCTTGCAAATACACCAATCACTTAAAAATACGGGTCCCCTGGCACAAAAGGACTTAGATCAATTATTTACAACTCCCTTTTCGCAATCCTCTCAGTTACCACAAACACTGCCTAAGGGATTGTCCCGATTGTCACTAGAACGTGTGCTAACAGCGATTCAACCTTTACAAGCGCCCTTTTCCGTTCAAGATGCTGCACAGGCGGCCAAGCTATCCCGAATTTCAACAAAAAAATATTTAGACTATTTAATCGACACACGTCAACTATCTTCCAGCATTAAATACTTAGCAGTTGGACGTCCTCTAACCGTTTACCAATTCGTGAACTAAATAATTTCTCTGAGTCGATTTCGACGCAATCAGCGATGAAAAAGCGGCCCACCAATTTTAATTTGGTGTGACCGCTTTTTCGTATGTGCTATTTTTAATCTAACTTCACGTCATTATCAGTATGACCGTTAGCTAAAACTTGTTCAAAGTTCTGATAGCTAACAGCAATCATATCAGTCAATGCCGGTTTGGTATATGAACCCATATGTGGCGTCATTAAAACGCGAGGATAAAGTTCACGGAGACTTTCGACGATTTCGTTTGGCAATTTACCACTAAACTGATGACCAAAAATTATTTTTTCGTCTGGCAAAACGTCAGTGGCAAAGCTACCAAGTGTGTCGGTTTGTAATGCTTGCAGGACAGCAGCGTGATCCACCAGTTCACCACGCGCTGTATTAACCAAAACCGCGTCATTCTTCATTTTTTTCAAAAAGTCTTCGTCAACCATATTTTCATTTTGACCTGGGAAATAAGGCACATGAATCGACACAATATCTGATTGCGCCAATAGCTCATCAAGATCAACAAAGGTAACAAATTGACGCGCAAAATCCGAAGGGTAAGGATCGTAACCCAGTACCTTTGCACCCATGCCTTTATACAAACTCGCTTCCGTCGCGCCGATTTTTCCAGTACCAATAATTCCAACCGTACTACTGTGCACTTCACGGGAAAATAATGCAGGAGCCACCGTAAAGTCACCCTCTTCAGCATGGCTCGTGGCCAATGTCGTGTGACGCAAGGACATCATCCCCAGTGTCATCGCTAATTCTGCTACTGCATATGGTGAGTATGCTGGGACTCGTGCAACTTTCATGTTATAACTAGCTGCTGCCTTCAGGTCAATGTGATTAAAGCCAACCGTCCGAGTGAAGACATATTTAATGCCCCATTCATTAAACTTAGCCAAATTCGTGGCATCGGCCACACAGTTGGCACGCAATAATACGGCATCTGAACCCTTAGCAGTTTCGACATTCTCATGTGTTAACAAATCGCTTATTAAGTTTAATTCATACTGATTTTTATTTAAATCGTTGAAATACGACACTTCGTTTGAACGAACACCATATGCTGTAATTTTAAACATCATTATCCACCTCAACCTTAATCAAAGAACGTCATTATTTAAAAATCCCAACCTGATTCAGTACCTCTAGCAAGGCAATCCAGATAGGTGTCGCAACAACGGCACAAATCGTCGAAATCAGCGATGCATTTGACGCTAATACAGCATCCCGATCAAAACTAATCGCGTATGCCGAGGCTACAGAAGCCGTCGGCGTTGCCATCATGATAATAACGGTTGCCAAGGCAACGTAACTAACTGGCAAAATGTGAGTAATCGTTAGGATAAATAACAGCACCAAGTTCAATAAAGGAACCAGGATAACCTTGTTAAAACTGTAATACCATGAGGCCTTGTCAGAGGCAGCATCCTTCATGGAAATAGAACCTAATGTTGCACCAATCGAAAGCCAAGCCAATGGTGATGCCAAATTACCCAAGTACTGCAGTGGTTTGAACAACCAAAGTGCAGTTTGGTCAATCCGATAGAAAGCCACGTTGATGGTTGGTGCATTTGTTGCAATTACGCCATTTACAGCTTGCTTAACAGCAACCATTGGCATAAAGTCTTGAATCATCCATAAAATCAGGCCAGCAAATGTTGCAATAACGATAGGATTTAAAAACATTTTTTTGATATTGCTTGCTTCCATCTTCAATCCGGACATTTTGATGTAGGCATATGAGTATAAGAAGATTCGGTAACCGATGTTAAAAATAGAACTATACATAATCCCCTTGGCCCCAAACACAGCACCAACAATTGGAATACCAAAGAATGTTGTTGAACCAAACGTCGTTAAAATAGCTAATGTTTCTTGCTTATCTTTAGGAAACTTCGTATACGAAAACGGCGTTACGAAAATTAGGATGATATAGATTAAAATACCCCAAATCAGAACATTCAGACCCTGTGTGAAAGTTTCATGACTGATTGGCTGCATGAATGAATTGAACGCTAAAGCTGGTAGCGCAACCGACAAAACAACTTTCGACAAAATTTTCCCAAACGTTTCACCAAAGGTGCCTCGTTTTCGTAAATAAAAGCCTAACAAAATGATAAAAACGGTCGATGTTATCGAACTAATAATCGACACGTTTGTGAACGTAGCCTCAAGGGCCTTCGCAATGCTCATGATAATTCCTCCAAATAATTGAAATAACTTAATTTAGCAATGGATTTAGTGTATTTGTTATTTGTGAAATAATGAACATTTTATAATTAATGAAACCTTTTGTAACTTATGTAAGCGCCTAAACCAATACTTTCGTTAACGATATGTGCTTAGTCTCAACAATGCTGAAATGTCTGTTAGACCACGTTTGAAGCTGCATACGCAATCATTTAACTTGTTGTTATACAACAAAACCCCGGCAAGCCGGGGTTTACTGAATTGTTTTATTTTAATGCTCATTTTTTTATCAGTTGAATAATCTTTGGTCCTACAACGTACGCAATAACAACACCCACGAGACCTTGGATTAGGTTTGTAGCTATGCCGATTAGGCCAATCGAAACACTGTATAAAAGACTATCAGCTAAAAAGTAGCCAATTGTCATAATAATTACAGCGAGTACCAAACTAATTATCTTTGATGCATTCTTACTTACTTTCGACAACATTAAACCTGCGACCAGACCCTCTAAGCCATGAACGATAAAGGAAAAAAACATATATTGCCCGTATCCTGACAACAAATCCAGTAGAAAACCACTAATTGCACCAACACTAGCGCCATCACGTGGCCCCAATAACATGGCTGCAATGAGGACCCCGGCGTCGCACAGATTGATGTTTCCGTGGGTCATGGGTACGGGGATAATAAATAACCGACTAATGACAACGGTTACGGCAATAAGCATGGCGCTCAAAGTCAGCCGTCGGAGCGTCTCGTGCTGTGTTGAAGAATTGTTCATAATGTCACACCTTTAACGAATATCCTTCAAATTATCTTCAGTAAACGTATACCGAGCTCGTACCCCACCAATCAGTTTAGGCCGAGATGACAGGCCTACAACCCGTGCTTCGCCAACGTCACGGTGTGCCAAGCGAACCGGAATCTGCACAAACTTCACGTGCATCCCGATTTCCGTGCCACCAATATCAATGCCGCCATCTGCAACGATATGTTCCACTTCTACTGGATCGTCAAACTGCTGGTAAGCGGCAACCTGTGTGCCACCGCCGGCATGAATAGCCGGTTTAACCGAAACAATTTCAAAACCATGACGTTCGGCTACCGCACGTTCGAGAACTAGTGCCCGGTTGATATGTTCGCACCCTTGAACGGCTAGGTTCAGATGACGGGGTTTAAGAAATGATTGAACCGTTTCTACAACAGTTTCACCAACGTCTAAACTCGAATCCGTCCCCTTCCACTTACCTAAAATTTCACTAGTACTACAGCCAACGACAAAAATGCCATTTTTCGGAAGCATAACCTTGTCAAAGTATTCAGTTAAAAGCTCATCGAGGTCATTTTTAATAGTTTCTCTAGTCATCTATTAACTCCTCTTTTCATCTATACACTAAGATCCCCAGAATCAAAATTGATAATGGAGACCCACACTTCTAATTTGTTGTATTAGTAGGAACTTTGCATACGCAAGCTCATAAAATGTACAGTGCAATTAAGAACATAATCATTTTTGTCTAACCTGCAATCAAAGCGTATACACCATAGATTGCAACAAGGACAATGATAATTGCAAATACTAGTTCTTTTTTGGTAAAGGTAACCTTATTGTGCTGTTTACGGGCAACAATATAAATCGGAATACCTAACGCATACACAATAAATGCAATAGCAATATATCTTGGACCAGCTGCAATTGCCATCACCAACGTGTATGCAAAAGCCAAACCGGCAATAATTAAGGCCTTCTTTGGACTGTGTTTGGAGCCCTCCGCGAATCCACCTTTTTTGCGACTGATCTTCATGAGATACATTTCCGAAATTAAATATGGCGGAACTGTCATTGTCCCTACAACCGTCAACAACATTTGATAAGCATTCAAATCAAAGTGTGCAATGACGATAATTACTTGAATTACCAACGTTGCTACAATAACGGAGAAACTTGGAACATTGTTTTTCGAAACCTTTGCAAAGGCTTTCGGGAAAGATCCATCTTCAGCAGCAGCGTGCTGTGGTAACTCTGCCAACATTTGAATCCATGAAATCCAGCTTGCGAAAACCGCAAACAATAGTGCAACTGTAATGACATCCCGACCAATAGTACTGTGCCATAAATTAGTCAAAATATATGCAGTTGAAGGAGATGTCAATTTAGCCAAGTGACCATATGAATAGACACCCAAGGACAACATCCCTACAAGGGTATACATAACCATACACATGATAAAACCGGTAATTGTTGCCTTAGGCACTTGTTTAACATCCCGTGCCTTACCGGACATAACAACAGCACCTTCGACGCCACCAAATAGCCATAATGTAACCATCATCGTTGACATTAGTTGATGCCAGATGCTTCCCATTGCCTTATCGCCCCTAGAAGCAATTGCTTGTGTTGCATTAGCATTCGTCGTAAACGTATGCAAATTGAAATGTGCAGCAACAGTTACAACAAAAACAACAACAACGGCTAACATAATGGCAGTAGCATACTTTTGAACCGTGCTTGACACTTCAACACCACGTAAAACCAATGCAGTTAATCCCCAGGTAAGAATTGTTGCCCCAATAACAGAAGGCCAGTTGTTACCACCAGTGAAAAGTCCTGGGAAGAAATAATCTAGTGTGCTCATTGTTAAAACAGCATATGCCGCATTAGCAGCACATTCACAAACAAAATAACCCCATGCAGTAAAGAAACCAGTGAACGCTCCAAAACCTTGTTCACCATACTTATACAAGCCTGCGGTCAAATCAGGTTTAACATCACTCAAAATAACAAAAGTCTCGGCGATGAACCAGATACCAATTCCAGTCGTTATCCATGCAAGAAGCTGCCCATTAACACCGGCGACTTGTGACATGTTTTTAGGTAAATCGAAAACCCCAGATCCGACCATTGCACTAACTGTAAGTGCAACTAAGCCAACAAAACCCAGCTTACCCGCTTGGGCTTTTTTATTGCTCTCGTCCATAGTCTAAATTCTCCTTAAAGCCGATTGGCCAATTAAGTAAAAAAATCAGATTGTGGACAGCAATTAAAAACGTTTTCTCATTTGGCAAACTACCATGCACTTTTTTAAAAGTCAACAGACCATCTATTCAATAAAACGATGATTGGCTACTAAGTGATGTCCATAAATCGCCCTTCTTAATATAGTTTTAACGAAGTTTCTGAATTTCCTTTTTTTAATTCAAATTTTTTAATTACGCAGAATCAGAGGCTGTAATCATATTTTTTGCGTTGAAAGTTTATTAAGCATACTTTTTTCTTAAAATGATTTATCAATGCAATAAGTAATTAATTATATTTAGCCTGAATAGATAGAGGCTTGAGAAAACGCTTTCATGATTTTACACAAAATATGCAAAATCAAAAACAAAATTGAGTGCAATTTACAGCCCTCCTCAATAGCGACGCCACGCCGTTAACACATTTTATTGGCAAATAACCATACACTTACGTAGAAATAAATGCGGCAAGTAAAGGTAAAAAAGCACGCATGTACGCATGATACATTAATCACGTGAACAGCATTAAAGCGTTTTCTCAAAAATTGTTTTACGTGTTGTTTATAAGCTAGCTTTGGTTAATTCGATTTAAATAAGTCACGTAAATGGCTTCATTTACGTTCTTTGTTCAACTCACGACATGTCGTTAAAAATCGAGTATGCGATTACTTTTGCAGGTGGTATGTCACTTAATTTTTATCTTTTAAAGATTTCTTCAGTAGTTCCCTAGCATTAGTCTTCAAAACCGTCTGATGACTAAATGGCAAATCCGCCGATTGTAAACTCTGGAGTAAGTGAACAATATGACAAATTACGATCAAAATCTCTTGAATTTAATGCTTGCAGAAACTTCCTATCGCTCAGCGGATTATTACGCAAACGCATTAGGCGTTTCCAAAAAAACAATCTACAACCATAGCAAGGGTGTAGAAACATATTTAAATAATCATGGCTTGTCCTTGGAAAGAATGCCAAGAAAAGGCTATTTAATCACTGGATCAAGTGAAAAGAAGCAGCACCTCCGCCTGATCTTAGGTAAAAAAGTTGCTACTCAACTTGATACAAAATTTACACCTCAATATCGAAGATTGTATCTTTTTGCACAACTATTGTTTTCTGATCGTAATAGCTATCGGGTGTATGCTGAGTCCTTTTTCGTCTCTGTACAATCGATTAAAAAAGACTTTGATGAAATCAATGCTTTTTTACGAGACAAAAAGATTAGCCTGCCCGATCAAACAAGCCTAGTTCACTCCTTTGAGGTTGAAATTAAGATTGAGCAAGCATTTAAAGAATATTTAGATATGTACCTTGCACATTCTGATTTAAAGCAATCTCAACTATTTGCCATCTTTGGTACCGCAATTTTTGAAATTTCCACAAATTTTGTAGACGACAATTCGGCTCAAGATGCACACGTACAAGATGAGTACCTTCCAGACTCCCTACGTGAATTATTATTGATTTTTTTAAACCGAGTTAAGCACGGTCTGCATCTGACTGGTACTAAAAATCAAATTATTGTATTTGAATTTCAAAAGGATACTGACCTATCTCGTGTTGTTTCAAATTTAGCAGAAACTTGCAAATCACATGCGGGCGTAACTTTTACTAACGAAAATCTTCGTTTCTTGAACCTCTTACTGTTGGGTCACGGCATTAGTAGCAATCCAAACGATTTTTCATCCAAATACGATTTCACCATAGCAGCCAAACATTTAATCGAACGTGTCGGGCAAGAACTTGAAACGGATTTCAATACTGATAGTGAACTTTTAAAAGTCACTATTTATCATTTAATTCCCATGGTTGCCCGTTTGAACTTAGGATTGCATATTGCAGATCCGCTTAAGTCTGAAATTTTTGCACACCACCGTGTTATTGCTCAGACCGTTAAGCGTAGTGCTGACGAGTTGGAAACGCACTACCACATTAACTTGTATGACGATGAAGTCTCTCTCTTGTCTTTGCATTTTCTCGTTGCTGCTGAACGACATAGACGTTCAAACCATGTTCTTGTCGTTTGTCATGCAGGGGCAGAAATTTCTCAGTTCGTTCTACTTTCCTTGCAAAACAACCTGCCCTCGAACAACGAAATGACACTCATTGCTCCCAGCGAATTATCCAAAACAGATCTGACAAAATTTGATTTGGTGGTCTCGACCACAACTATTGTTAATCGTGCGATTCCTGTGATGTACGTTTCAGTTCTTCCTCGTGAGGAGGAGATTTCAACTATTTACTGGAAACTTGTTGATGTATATCGTCAAAGATTCAAAACAATGCGCAATTTGTGACTTTTCAAAATTAGCATATGTCAGTTTCAATCGAATATTTAACTTTAAATCTAAGAAAGCTTTCCAATACTTCATCTATCGAAAGGAAGCAGGAAAAATGTCAAAATTGATTGTCGCGATGGCTCCCGAAATTAATGATTATGTTCAATCCGATCGGGAGGTCGTTGATGTCACATCCGTTACAGACTGGACCAACGTTGGCGCGGTTGTATTGACGGATGATGAACTAGAAATCGCCGACACAGTCAAAAAAACGACCTTTGGAATACCCGTTTTTTTAGCTACACACGATACTAATGCACTTGATAATAATCAGCATCTCAATGCTGTTGATCACCTGATCGATCTAAACAATGATTTCAACAAGCAAATTTATTCTCGAGAAGTCGAGCACGCTGCTAGCGAATATGAAGAGAACTTAATGCCGCCATTCTTCGCGGAATTAAACAAAGTTGTTAATCGTGGGTCGTGGCAGTTTGAATGTGCTGGTCACCAAGGAGGCGCATTCTATCTTAAGTCCCCTGTTGGCCGTAAATTCTACGATTTTTATGGTGAACGTTTCTTCCGAGCAGATGTTTCAATCTCAGAAGATGGCCTTGGCGATGTTCTAACTCATGATGGTGCCGCCTTAAAAGCAGAGAAACATGCAGCAAAAGTATTCAATGCGGACAAAGCATACTTTGTACTAAATGGCTCAACAACGTCAAATAACATTGCTATCACCGCAGCTGTCACAAAGGGTGATTTAGTACTCTTTGATCGCAATAACCATAAATCTGCTTACAATAATGCCCTCGTAATGAACGGCGGTATTCCAATTTATCTGGAAACAAGTCATAATTCGTATGGATTAATCGGTGGCATCAAGGATTCTGGTTACGACGAAAAGACACTTCGCGATGAAATTCGTAAAGTAGCACCCGAAAAGGCTGATCAAAAACGACCATTCCGGTTAGCAATCATTGAACACGACACATACGACGGTACTATGGCAAACGCACAACAAATTGTCGATAAAATAGGTCATCTTTGTGACTATATTCTTTTCGATTCTGCTTGGGCAGGCTATGAACAGTTTATTCCAATGATGAAGGAGACTTCTCCCCTCTTAGTTAACCTTGGCCCTGAAGATCCCGGTTTACTCGTTGTTCAATCAATCCACAAACAGCAGGCTGGTATTTCTCAAGCGTCACAAATTCTTAAAAAAGACAGCCATATCAAAGGTCAACGTCGCTATATAAGTCACAAACAGTTCAATAACTCATTCATGAAGTATTCTTCAACATCCCCATTCTATGGTATTTTTGCTTCAATCGATGTTTCAGCAAGAATGCAAGAAGGCGAAACTGGTAAAAAGATGTGGAACGACACTATGTTAACCGTTGTTCGAGCACGTAAACGCTTATTACGCGAAGCAACAATGATTCGTCCGTTCGTTCCACCTATGGTCCATGGAAAACCTTGGGAAGACGCAGATGATCAGGAAATCGTCAATGACAAAGCTTACTGGGCTTTTGATCCCGACGAAAACTGGCACGGTTTTGATGGTTATAGCAAAGGACAATATTTCATTGATCCAAATAAGCTCATGCTCGTCACTGCTGGTCTTGATATTCCAAATGACAAATATGAAGACTTTGGTGTGCCAGGTTCAATCGTGACTCACTACTTACACGAACACGGCATTATTAATGAAAAGAATGATTTAAATTCGGTGCTGTTCTTAATCACACCCGCCGAAGATGATGCAAAGATGAACAACTTAGTTGACCAAATCCTTAAGCTGGAAAAATACATCAACGAAGATGCGCCACTTAAGGAAGTATTGCCTCACCTGTACCAACAGTATGAAGATCGATACAAAAATTACACAATCCGTCAACTTTGCCAAGAAATCCATGATTTCTACAAATCACACAATGCAAAGAAATATCAAAAGGACATCTTCACCAAAGAGCATCTACCAGAAAGAGCGATGACTTTGGAAGAAGCCGATACAGAATATCGCCGTAACAATGTTAAGCTCGTCAAATTAGATGACATTTTAGGAAAAATAGCCGTGGAAGGAATCATTCCTTATCCACCTGGTATTTTTGCCATTGCCCCTGGCGAACGTTGGACTCAAACGATTTTGAACTACTTTAAAGTCCTTGAAGAATCTACAAATAAATTTCCCGGATTTAGTACTGAGGTTCAAGGAATGTATTATAAAGAAGAAAATGGTCAGGAAGTTGCCTACGGATATGTCTACGATCCCGACGCAGCTAAAGATTAGTTCATTAATTTTTCTCAGTATTTTCACGGAAGGCATCTTATTGATGTCTTCTTTTTTGCTTCATATAAAAAACGACACTGCTGAATTTTTATCACCCTCAGCAATGTCGTCTTTTGTATCGTTTATCTAAGATCAACGGTAATCATTTATCTATTTTAAATATGTCATTGGATTCATTAGTAAGTCGTCAATATCAACTACTTGTTTCACGTCTGAATCGGCCTTTACCAATTCTATTTTTCTATCCGTAACTTCACGTTGTCCAACAACAGCATAATAACGGGCATTCTTCCGAATTGCTTCCTTGATTTGTGAACCAACCTTAATGCCTTGATAATCTTTATCAGCCGCTAAACCTTTCTGCCTCATAGCGTTCAGTAACTTAAACGCGAGATTGTCGCCATCCTCATCCGCCGATGCAAAGAAAATATCAGCTTGTGGTTGGGGAGCAAAGTTGGGATTCTCAGCTTTCAGCAGCAGTAGCAAACGTTCTACTCCCATTCCGAAGCCAATTCCGCCCTCTTTAGGACCACCTAATTGCGAAATCAGCCCATCATAACGACCACCACCACAAACTGTGACAAAACCACCACCAAATACCTTGGCATCTGACATAATTTCAAAGATGGTCTGTGTGTAATAGTCCAAGCCTCGCACCATATCCGAGTCAATCTCATAATCAATGTTTAGTTCATCCAGAAGACTCTTGACCTGCTCAAAATAATTTCTTGAATAGTCACTCAAAGAATCTAAGATTGACGGTGCATTTGCAACAATCTTTTGATCAGCCTCGTCCTTGCTGTCCAAGACCCTCAACGGATTTTTGTACAGACGCGTCTTTGAATCATCACTTAGTTGATCATAAAATGGCTTCAAGTAATTAATCAACGACGCACGATAATTGTCACGAGTTTCCTGATCGCCCAGAGAATTGATTACCAGTTTTAAGTCACTTACCCCAAGTTTCTTAAAGAACTGCAATGCCATGGCAATAACCTCAACATCAATTTGCGGGGATTCGCTATTTAAAGCTTCACACCCAATCTGGTTAAACTGCCGTTGACGCCCTGATTGAGGTCGTTCATATCTAAACATTGGCCCCATGTAATACACTTTGTATGGTTTAGGATATTCAGGACCAAACAACTTATTCTGCACATATGCACGAACTGTACCAGCAGTGCCTTCTGGTCGTAATGCAATTCTTCGACCACCTTTGTCCTCAAAATCATACATTTGTTTCTCAACAATATCTGAAGTATCGCCAACGTTTCGAGCAAAAACATTGTAGTCTTCAAACATCGGGGTTCGAATACCCCGATATCCGTACTTCGGAAAGAGATCCCTGACAACACCTTCAAGTTTCTGCCAAGTTTCAATTTCACCTGGTAAAATATCTGCTGTACCTTTTGGTCTTTGATAATCATATTCAGTCATATAAACGTCCCCTTTTCTGTATAAAAAGAAATACGCCCTCCAAAGTTACATAATGTAACTTTGGAGGGCGTCAAAACGCTGTTCCACCTCAAATTCATAACAGTCTCACAACTGTTACCTCAGTGAGTCTCAGATCGCGAGCTCCAAGACTCAAGATTGTTAACGCAATCACGCGAAACTTGCTACTCGAATGCTAATTGTCTTCGCAAATTTGGTTCGTAGATGTGTTTCACCTCAAACGCCAACTTTCACCACCGTTGGATCTCTAATGCTTACAATGAAGCTTTTGCTCTACTCATAACCTCTGACATCATCGTATAACTATTTTTTTTAAAGTCAATACTTACGCCTTCTCATTTTTAATGAATCATTACCGTCGTAACAAGCCACCAATTTTATCATTCAGAAAAAAAGCAACAATCGCCCCAACCATGCCTTGAATTAAATTGGCAGGAATTCCAATTAGTCCCATTGAAATTCCATACAATAAACTGTCCGATCCAAAATACCCACTAACCATAACCAGCGTTCCAATACATAGAACTAATACTTGACCTGCTTTTCCTAAAAACTTAGCGGCCAGCAGGCCAACAACGAGTCCTTCTATTCCATGAATCGCCAAAGAAAAAAACATATATTGGGCGTAACCGGACAGCAAATCTAATATAAAACCCGTTAGTGCGCCTACCGCGGCCCCTTCACGAGGTCCAAGACTCAACGCTGTTAAAAATATTCCAGCATCACATAGATTGATGTTTCCGCGCGTTAGCGGGATGGGAATGAGAAAGATTCTACTAATAACCACAGTGACCGCCACCAACATCATGGTCAATGTCAGACGACGTAGCTTTTGGTGCGACATAAACGAATCGTTCATTATACAATCACCGAATATCCTTCAAATTATCTTCAGTAAACGTATACCGAGCTCGTTCCCAACCGATCAGTTTAGGTCGTGATGACAGGCCTACAACACGCGCTTCACCCACATCACGGTGTGCCAAACGAACCGGAATCTGCACAAATTTAACGTGCATGCCAATTTCCGTGCCACCAATATCGATGCCACCGTCCGCAACGATATGTTCCACCTCCACTGGATCGTCAAACTGCTGGTAAGCGGCAACTTGTGTGCCACCGCCGGCATGAATAGCCGGTTTAACCGAAACAATTTCAAAACCATGACGTTCGGCTACCGCACGTTCGAGAACTAGTGCCCGGTTGATATGTTCGCACCCTTGAACGGCTAGGTTCAGATGAGGGGGTTTAAGAAATGATTGAACCGTTTCTACAACAGTTTCACCAACGTCTAAACTCGAATCCGTCCCCTTCCACTTACCTAAAATTTCACTGGTACTACAACCAACGACAAAAATGCTATTTTCTGGCAATACAACTTTTTCAAAGTATTCAGTTAAAAGCTCATTGAGGTCATTTTTAATAGTTTCTCTAGTCATCTTTTAACTCCTTGTTTGGCATGGCACCTTAAGTATTATCTACAGCTTAGGTTCAATATGTCCCTTTGCCGTGTAGTTTTCAACAACAATTCTAAAGACACTGACAAAATCCAAAGTTTGTCTATCAATTTGTGACCATTCATGACCGGTTTCATGAACTAGCAGCGTTTGTAAGGCCCTCATTTTTTCGTCACGCGTTACTAATTGAACAGCCTGTCCATGCCCAATAATACTTCTATACCAGTAAGAATTATCACTAGCTTCTGAACTTGTGCTTGGCATCAGAGCGCCGCCATCATCTATTTCAAAGGCAACCTTGTCGTTGGTCTTTAATAAATCAAACTTTTTCCCCTGCGGTGCACCGTGAAAGAACACACTGAGTTTGCCATCTTCATTCATCTTGTAACCATAATTTGTGGGCACCACGTATGGAAAATCACCATCGTTTAGTGCCAAGTGTAAAACGTGACTGTCCTTTAAAATTGAATCTATTAACCCTTGATCCACAATTTGTCGATCTTGTAACCGCATAGTGTCCTCCTTATTTCCTTTTAAAATTCAAAAGCAAAATTTCTGAAAACAGTAATAACAATATTGCCATCAAAAACAGCATTTGGTAGCCACTATTAACAATGACCACACCGCCTATACCCGGACCAACTGCTTTTCCAATCGATGAAAATACATTCACTAGGCCCTGATTGCGTCCCTTAACTTTCACTGGCGAATTTTGATCCACAACAACTGGCGCAGCTGGCACAAAAAGCGCTTCACCAATTGTTAAAAATACGGCTGCCACTAATAACCACATTTTATTGGTACCAGCAATTAAACAACTAAACGAAAGCATCAAGAAGAAAATGCCAAATCTGGACTGCATAATTGATGTTTTAAAAAAGTGAGCGAATCGAAGTAAAAACACTTGAATAAGTGTGATTCCGATGCCATTAATCACCCAAACGTGACTGTAAAACCCAGCAGAATAGCCCAAGCTTGTAAAATAGACGGAAAAATTGGTCATCCACTGTACATACACGATCCAAAATAAAAATAAGGTGATAAAAATACGGATGATTACATCTCTTTTGAGGACCGTTTCGCCTTGACTGTCATCCTCCTGAACACTTAATCGACTGGCATCTTCTACGGCATTATGTGGACCTATCCCTATTCCAATTAGCGTTACAATTAATGCAATCACCGTTACAGTAGCCATCAACGTTTTAATTTCATTATGCCGATACAGTAATCCTAATGATCCGGATCCGGCTACTAATCCCAAATTGACGGCCAAATAAAGCAAATTAAAGTTCTTTCTCGAATCATTTTCCGGATTAGGCACTTGTAAATCACTAACTAAAGCATATTGAATCGTTAAACACCATCCTGTAATAAACCCAAATGGCACCAAAAATAATATAAAGGCAATTAACCCATCGCCAAACATTCCAATAAAAGATACAGTCAGCAATAAATAAAAGCCACTCATCAAAATCCTTTGATGCGACATCCGATCAAATAAGTATCCTGAAATTACGCTACCGGCTGCATTAGCCAAGGAGTAGCACATTAGTACGACACCTATTAATGGCAGGGATAAGCCAAAGGCATCATGCATGTATAAGGTGCTGACAGGCCAGATCATGCTATAAATAGCATTCACTAAGAATGCCATTATCATAATACGGTTGATCTGTAACTTGGCCGCCAATTTATTCACTCCTCAACTATTTTCAAAATCTATCGCTACCCATCCATATTACCAAAATCAATTGTGGAACTTTAAGCACTAATTACATAAAAGGTTGTGACATAAGTTTATTTAGGACGAATAATAATGTAAGCAATATTGTGCACCCAAATTTCTGAGCATTCCGCTTAACCCAAAACTGACCCATTCCCAGGGCTCGGGAATGGGTCAGTTCTACTTTAATGCTTATTCTCAAATTGGACTTATGTCACAGCTCCTTCAACAAGGCTATGACCAAAAATTAATCGATTCAATCGAATCGCCAACTTGTAGAACATTTCGGGTTGCGTCAGTGATAAATTCCTTAGCCGTCCGAATTGCATTCTCCGTTTTCTGTCCGTTTGCTAGTTCTGCCGTAATGCATGCAGACAAAGCATCATCCTTACCCGACGGTTGTGAAAAAGGTGCGTGTTTATCTGTTAGCCAAAAATCATCGCCATCTTCAAGCAATACATAATCACGAATGTTATCTCGACCTTGATGTTCGTTACTCCCCTTAATGAGAACATTCTGAACACCTATACCGCGAAGTTCATTCGCTGCGTGAATCACATCATCATCGGATGTAATCTCAAAACCAACTATCTTTTCTGCTTCTTCAATCGTTGGTGTAATAACATTAGCTAAGGGAATCAAATCATTCACATACTTTGAGAAAGCTGTGTCATCCAAAATAGACGCGCCAGTTTCATCAAACAATATTGGATCTAAAACAACCGGACCAACACTTCGATTCCGACATGCTTGTTCAACTGCCGTAATTAAGTCCAAATTAGGCAAATACCCAACTTTGCAGCTAGATATATGAAGACCATTTAAAATCGAACCAAATTGACGATCAACTGAAGTTGCCGACAACACAAGTCCATCTTTCGACGGTACTTCACCATCGCTAAAAATCGAGGTCAAAACTGTGACGCCATAAACACGTTTCACTGAAAAGGTGTTTAAGTCCGCTTGTAAATAGCGATTGCCCATTGAATATAGCCCGTTTACAGTTAAAGCCAACGGTATGCTTTCATCCATTTACTCACCCTCATTCAGCCTCAACTTAGTTTTTTGCCGAAGAACCAAAGCGCGAATTGCTTTTTTCGCGTTACTTTATTCAATTGAGGATGCGTCATCAATTCGTAGTCTTGGACAAATCAAATTTATGTGACACAAATCCGTACAGAGTCCAACCTGCAAATGTCACAAGTGCACCATATGCAAGTTCTTCAAAGCCGACTGCGTACAATGCATAGAGACTGTAGAGCGATGCAATCGTAGCAATGATATTTGTCGTGCGTCGTGCAGATGCCGATACCTTGGCATCGAGCTGCATTGTTTTAAGCGCACCCATTGATAGTAAGTATGGAATAACATTTGTCACCACCGCCAAATTTACTAGAATTGTGAACTGTTTTGACAGGGATGGACTGATTGTCATAAGCGCCAACAAAGACTGCAAAACAGTAATAATAATCATACCAATAATAGGTGTACCATTGGCAATTGTTTTCCCAAATATTTTCGGGAAATAACCTTCATGCGCAGAACTGCGGAAAACTTCGGCGATAGTAAATTGCCAACCCAGCAATGACCCGAAACACGAAATAATCATCAATCCCATAACGATATTTCCGACCATCGGTGTAAACATCTGACTGAAGGCCACCCCAAACGGTGCATTTGATGCGGCTAACTTAGCGTTAGGCACAATACCTTGCATAACGTTTGTCGAAACGATATACATTACGGCTGCCCCAATAGTTCCGCCTAAAACAGCGATGGGAACATTTTTCTTAGGATTTTCAACAGAATCCATATTTGCAGAAGCTGATTCTAGGCCTAAAAATGCCCATAGTGTAATCGAAATCGAATTGCTAATTCCTTTGAAAAAGCCCATATTGTGCGGATTCCAAGATGCTGCATACAAGTGACCACTAAAGAAGAACCAGCCGGCCAGTGAAATAACGACAACCGGAATGATAACACCCCAAACAGTGAAGGTGCTGATTTGTCCGGTAATTCTTGCACCACCAAAGTTCATGACGGTAGCCAACCAAAGTGTAAAAATTGTGGCCAAGGCAACGCCAACCGGTGACATGTGTAAATGGAATAAAACATCAAAGTAACCAACCGCAGAAATAGCAATCGCTGCATTGGCAATCACAAGTGAAACACCGTACGTATAGTTGGCCATGAACGATCCTGCCTTACCGTAGGAATACTGGGCATAACCACCCATACCACCTGAATTTCTGGTATACATCCCTGCTCTTGAGAATGCATAGGCCAAACACATTGCACCACCAGCAGTAACGATCCAAGACAATATCGACATCGTACCAACCTGTGCTAAATTGGTTGGTAGCATGATAATTCCTGAACCCATCATGTTAATGGCCGTAATAATTGTGAGCTGAAGCACACTCATCTTTTTCTTTTCCTGGGCCATGATTTTACCTCTATCCGTTTTTCTGAAATTTATAAAAAAGCGCGGTAGACATGACGTCCACCACGTTGAATGGAACTACTCACCCTTGTTTTCTGACTTAGGATCGTAGACATACCCGTATGCGGTAGTCTGTCCATTTTCATTCTCGAAATAGACACCTTGAATTTCAGGCGCAAACCCTGGGAAACGGTTAATCCCTTCCTCCAAGATTAAGAAGTAGGTCTGGGCAACCTTGCTCCATTTTTCACCTGGAACCACACAGAAAATACCAGGTGGGTATGGAAGTGCACCTTCTAAGGCGACTTCACCTTCAATATCTTTCAGTGGTACAAGCTTGGCGTTGTTATGCAATAACTCAACGTTAGCTTCGTATGGCGTCATTGCTTGTTCAGGGAAGTAATCGGCCAAGAACATTTCTTTTTGATATTCCTTAGCATTGTTTCCCTTATAGAAGTCATGTAACTCTTGGCAGAGTTGACGAATCGTGTAACCCGCATAACGATCTTTGTGTTGTGCATACAGGTTTGGAAGCACATCTTCCAATGGCGCATCAGCCTTAACAAGTGATTCAAACTTAACGATTTGTGATACTAAGTTATTCATCTTGGCTGGTGTCTCTGCTGGTGTCATCAAGAACAAAATAGAATTCAAATCGTTCTTTTCAGGAATAATCCCGTGTTCACGCAAATAGTTAGCTAAGATAGTTGCCGGAATACCAAAGTCTTCATATTCACCCGTCTGAACATTAATACCAGGCGTTGTTAACATAAATTTGTTTGGATCAACAAAGTATTGATCATCCTCATAGCCATCAAAAGCATGCCATTTTGCACCCTTTTCAAAGCGCCAGTAATCAATGTTGCTGACAATTTCTTCAGTGTCAGCATCTTCCCAGTTTTTGCCATTTACGACTGGTGGCACAAACGGACGAATCATTGTGGCATTCTTCATCAAGTTTTTACGTGCATTTACTGATGTCACTAAAGCATCGTGCCACAGTTTTTTACCGGCTTCGCCTTCTTGCATCTTGGCGTTAACATCCAAGGTTGCAAACAGTGGGTAGAACGGGGATGTTGAAGCATATTGCATATAAGCGTTGTTGAATCGTTTGTGATCGATGTACCGCTTTTGCCCCTTAATGTGAGCGTCTTTTTTATGAATTTGTGATGCTTGAGAAAAACCAGCTTGTTGCTTATGTGTTGATTGAGTAACCAAAATACCCGGATCTTCAGGTCCCAGATCAAGTAACAATGGTGAAGAATCACGCATCATTGGAATAAATTGCTCATAACCGACCCATGCAGAGTCAAAAAGAATGTAGTCACACAAGTGGCCAATGCGTTCGACAACTTGTTTGGCATTATAAATAGTGCCGTCATAAGTACCTAACTGAATAACAGCTAATCGGAATGGCCGTTTTTGCTTAGCCTTTTCTGGATCCACTTTTGCAGCCTGTTTACGGATATAATCCTCGTCAAAATCGCGGGAATAAATACCACCGATAAAACCGTATGGGTCTCGTGAAGTTTCTAAGTAAACTGGGCGGCCACCGTCTTTAACTAATGCTGCATTGTAGACAGATTTATGGTTATTACGATCAAATAAGACTAAATCATCCGGCGCAACGGCGGCGGTAATGGCAATATTATTTGATGTCGTCGTCCCGTTCATAACGAAATACGTCTTGTCAGCATTGAATACTTGTGCCGCATGTTTTTCGGCGTCCATCGCTGGGCCTTCATGAATTAACAAGTCACCTAAGTCAACATCGGCGTTACAGATATCTGAACGAAAGACATTTTCGCCAAAGAAATCATAGAACTGACGACCTGCTGGATGCTTACGGAAATATTGCCCGCCCTGATGTCCAGGACAGTCAAATTGAATGTTCCCACGTTCAACATAAGCCTTTAATTCTTTGAAGAATGGTGGTAAAACGCCATCTTCATATTTTGAGGCCGCTGCCTCAATTTCACGGTTATACAACTGATGGTCATATTGATTTTTGAGATCCAAAATGTGATAAATCTTTTCCATCGTGGAACCGTCAATCTTGGAACTGTCGTCAGAAATGACAAAAACGGGAATCCCAAATTTTGTTGCATTCGCTGCTTCAACAACGGATGTGTCTTCATCCATGACCACTACAGCCGCGACGTCAACAAAGTCAGTTTCTGTTGCAGACACAATTTCACGGTCTGTTTCAAAAAAGTTCATGGCCTTTTCCGTTGACGCAATTTTGAGCTTATCCATGTCGTACCTCCTAAAAATATTGTTGGTAAAGAACAAGTAAAACTTGCTACGGCTATATTTTTACTACCCGTTTTTTGCATTTACAATGCGAATTTGTAAACGTTTTCTTTTACGTTTTTTTTACATTGCTCATTTTTTGTCTAGTTTAGCTCCCCTATTACGCCTACTAATTCGCATCTTTTTTGCGATTTTCTTAGCATTTTATAATTTTACGTTTTTTTTACCTGGCCAAATGGACACAAAAAAAGACAATCAATTATCACAATTGATTGTCTTGTCTTATCTTTTTAATGGATTCAATTAGATGTGCTTAATGCTTCCACGTTTTTTCAGAACAACTGAAAAGAGTCTTTCATCTGAATCCGGTTTAAATTCATCGTCACTTTTTTTGGCGAATAATATTTTAACTAGCTTCTCACCCATCTCTTGAATTGGCTGATGAACCGTTGACAATTCTGGTTGGACATAGCGCGTAATTTCAATATCATCGAAGCCAAGAATAGAAATATCCTCCGGCACACGCTTTCCATGAGCAAGGAGACCACGATTCAATCCGACAGCGAGCTCATCAGAGAAAGCAAAAACTGCGGTTGCACCACTATCAATAACCTGTTTGGCCGAATTAAAACCGCTTACTTTAGAATCATCAGGCTGCTCAAAAAATAATGTTGGGTCTAAATCCAAATGATATTCTTTCAAACCATCTGAAAAGCCTGTGATTCGATGCAGTTTACTTTCACTATTTCCTGCCTTCATTAGCAAAGCAATTTTTCTGTGTCCATTATCAAGTAAATATTCGGCCGATTTACTGCCGGCTTCAAGTTCATTAATGGCCACAGAAGACTCGTTGTCCTGTTGCGGATCCATGATGATGCTAGGCAGACCAGTATTGGCCAGTAGCGTTTGCACAAAAGCAAGATCCATATTATCTCCTGCAACGATAATTGCATCTACTGGTCGTTCGCTTAATTCATGAATATGATATCCGATGCCCTCAGAATTTTCTGAAAATTCCACTGACAGTTCTGCAAACTGTGATACCAGACCGTCCTGCACCCCATGGATCAATTCACGGTAATATGGATTGTCCAGGCTCGGCACGATCATTCCAACCGTCACTTTTGATTCAAATGGCTTATCATTCCCCGTATTGTGATAGCCCATCTTTTTTTGGAGACCGAGCACTTTTTGCCGGGTCGTGGCACTAAAGCGTTCACCCTTACCATTAAGAATCTGTGAAACAGTTGTTGGCGAAATGCCTGCCTCATTTGCAATATCAGTTATCGTCGTTTTTTTAGACATAATTTACCCTACTCTTCATAAATAACTCTTTTATTCGTCACTTTACATAGCATAAGCCAAGTGGCAATAAAAACATAGTGAAATGTAAGCCCTTTAATAGGACTCGCTCAGCTTTTTGTACTCGGCATCATTCTTTTTACTAATAGATTTTACTCAAAACTCATCAATAGCGAAATTGCCTCTTTAAGCTGGAGACCTAACCTCCACTGGGTGGTCGGAAGGGCTGATGTTTCTTGGATTGCTGTGTAAGCAACCGCCATCGCTTCTGAAACTAGCTGTTCCGTATCGATCTTTGGTGACCTAAGTTTCAGTACATTAAAGGTGGCACTAAACAAATCACCGGTACCGAAAAAGTGACCTTTGATCATGTTTTTACCGACCCACTCGATTTCATTGCCACTAACCCAAGCACAGCCAATCGCGCTGCCTTTTTTGACTCCTGTTACAATAACCTGACAGTCAGGAGCAAAACTTTGACACCGTTTCAGTGCCTGCCGCAATTTGTCATCCGACGGGGTCATTCCTAAATCGTTTTCTGACAACAGCCCCAGTTCGGTAACGTTAGGCAAAGCAATTTGCGCACCACTCATTAACCGTCTCATTTCCTCAACGTAACTTTTCGTCAGAGATGGATAGAGTCTGCCCTGATCAGCCATGGCTGGATCAACA
Organism: Furfurilactobacillus milii; assembly: GCF_009864005.1. Lineage (GTDB taxonomy): Bacteria > Bacillota > Bacilli > Lactobacillales > Lactobacillaceae > Furfurilactobacillus > Furfurilactobacillus rossiae_B. Next base: position 30,813 of record NZ_WEZQ01000005.1, on the reverse strand, counting down.
ATAAGGTTTGGATTGCGATGCTGCCTAATTTCACTATTCACTAGTTGAGCCAGCTCATTTGTTCCTAAGTATCCAATAAGTGTCGAGGTAAACGGCTTGATATCAATGGTATCCCAGTGATGCCAAACTTGTTCCAGCCAACCAGCCATTATTTCTCTATGAGGTTGACCAAACCCCTCTGTTTGCGTTGATAACATTTGAACAGGCAAAGATGCTGTCAAAATATTCATCGATTGGCTTACCGTTAATGCAGATGTCATGGACATCTGTCCAAGAGCAGTAAAATCTTGAATAATGAGTGTACTTAAAACATTGCTCGCTTGCTTTTCCATTGAATAATTAATGACCCTTTCTCCCAAAACAAAAATCGAATTCGATGTTTTGGGAACTTTCTTTCAATTTACCACTGTTCATGTAGATCAGCGTTCGCAAATCCCATTTAAACTAATCAAATGGATAATTTTCATTCAAATATTCCTTTTTACCCATCGCAATGTGTTACCCTTACGCTAAGAAGAACGAGGAGGCGCATTATGGCGCAACATCAAAGACTTATTTCGTTAATTGAACCACCTGTCAGTTTGTCCGACAGTAACATGTCAGCCTATGTCGAAGGAACCTACGATTTGCTGGTTCGGTTGGCAGACCATCAACAATGGGACGAGGCTGCCTTAACAGCTTTAACTAAAAAAATTGCGTCAACAGTTAACGACGTAAACTTAAAGACTCAGTTTAGTAACTGGCAAGCATCCAGTGCCACCGTAGGCAGTTCAGCATTTACCACTTTATTTGCCGCCAGTTCGATGGCGCCGCTGGACAAAATGCGACAATTACTTTCAATCCTGGGTGCTCATCTCAACAGCAACACCGGCGATTTAGTGGCGGATCATGAATTCGCCCGTGAAGCCGGTCCCAGCGATCCCTTCTGGCGCGAACTTGCTCATACTGTTCAGGCAGCTTTTCCAAACGGACTGGCTCAAGATGACGCAACGGTACGCATGGTTCATCAGTTACGGTACTTAATCGATGCACATAACGTCGCATTTGTGCGGCGTTCATTTGAACTCAACGGAGAAAACGATCTCGAAGCGCTCATTGCATTTGACAAAGACGCCATCGCTCACGGCAATATTGCCAGTAAAGCAGACTCTTCCCGTATGCATAACAAGCAGCCAGAGGCTTTAGCACGCGGCGTGTTGCCGGCACTCCCAACCGCTAATTTCAAACGGCTAGTCGATTTTCATAGTGAATTTGTGATTGCCCCCGTTCCCGAACCGACATTCATCATTGTGCCACTGGGACAAATTGCTAATGTAAATGATGTGCCAGCATACGTCCGCGGTCTAACCTTAGAAGAACGCAACGCCCTAGTTAACGGGGCATCTTTCAATTATGCTGACTCAAACGATTATGGTCAACCTGAAAGTCGCCACGCTTTGTTTGACGTAAACTATGGCGAGAATGACCCGATGGTTCGTCGGTTAGCGATGAAACCATACACTAGTCCACGGGCAGAGCCACGCGCCATTTCTCTGCTTCAGCAACAATACGATGCAGCCGTTCAACAGCGTTAATTAAATATAGAACACCATAAACTTTGTCACCTTGGTACTTTTTTACCAAGGATTGGCAAAGTTTTTTTACGCCGAAATGCACTGGTACGAAGCTTTTGTAGACTTACTACGCCATAAAAATTACCTTTCCCTTTACAAAGTGCGCTCGTCATTTCGTTACTAATGATGTAGTCGTGGCCACGATATACAAATACCTCAACATTTAAGGAGAGAAACACATGTCACAAAAATGGCTTAAAACGAGCGTTCAATATCTTATTTCAGGTGAAGGTCACAGTACGCCAATCAAACGGAACTATAATACCGTTGCTCAAAACGTCACTGATGATCAACTGAACAAGTTTGGCGCAGCAATTGCAAGTCTGTCCAACGACAATGTTAACGACATCTTTGTTACCACAAAGCAAGAAGCGAACGCCTAACTCACACTCAAAGGAGAACTAATCAATGAAAGAATTGAGCCTCAAGTTTAAAAACGGTGACGGCAAGGCCAGCCACCTAAAATTACGATACGTTAGTGAAGACTTAACTGAATCCGCAGTCCGTGCCGCAATGAAGACCATCGCAGAATCAAACGTGGTGGTTGATAAAGACAACCATCTGACTTACGTAACCCCTGTTTCAGCTCAGTATATCGATACTGTGAATACGGTGATTTTTGATGATGAGCCAGTCAAGAAGCCTCATGCCTCAACGCCGCCTGTATCCTCTGCTCCGGAAACTGCGGTTGACGCCGCACAACCACAAGTTTAACCATCAAATTTTGGCAAAAATGGCACGCCCTTCCATTGCTGGAGGCGTGCCTCTTTCTATGCATGCGTAACGTTAAACTCTAATACTATTTCTGGAGGAGATTGCATGAAACGTTTAACTGCTTTAGCCGTTGGTCTTCTATGCTGGTGGATCGCTACGACCATCTTTAATATGCCACTGTCACTATCTAAAATTTGTCATTACCTTATCGAATCAATACTCACGATGAACTTTTAGTGTTGCTTAGTTTTTCACCCCAAGCACGTAGAAAAAAGATCACTTCAGCAACCAATGATGGCGTTTTCATACACTTTTATAAAAAGTTTGACCTTTTCTGACTTTTATCGAGCATTTCTATTGACCCATCTTGAAAAAGATGGTATTTATAAGTAGTCAATTTTTTTTAGATTTCTCGCATGGAGGGACAGCAGATGGAAACTGAAGCACATCGCAACATCATTACATCAAAACTACGTCGCTTATTTAAAACAAAGGCACAGACAAAAGAAGATCGAACTGTTATCGTACCAAGTAGCGTTCGGTCAGAAAATCATCGTTTTGATCAGTCACTGTTCAACAGTCTGTTGAGCCTGCAATTTGCCCGAATTGACGACTAGTTCAGCAATTTAAAATTTAATCGGTCGACAAAAGACGATCACTGAAATTCATTCAGTGATCGTCTTTCTTCATTTCAAATATAAAATCGCTTAATTTGCAATACCGACCCACGGTTTGCCAACATTCGTTGACAACAGTGTAATCAACCATTGATTCCACTGCTGCAACTCGATAACCTGCCGCAACACTTGACTACGAGCATCAACTGTCTCAATTAAGACGCAATCAGCAACTTTGGCAGCAACCTGTTGGACAAGGACAAATGCCACATGTGTTGCACTTAATGCCGTCAGTACCGCCAATCGATCCGAACAAAACGGTGTCACGGTCTTCACTTCACTATCGGACGCAGCACTGTTCGTTAAAATAATCCGCTTTACCGGCCGTTTGAAATTAGTCAGTGCCCAACTCAAGGTGTGCAAGTATTTAACTGTCGCCATCCCTGAAGTTAGGTACACAGCGTCGATACCGGCTGTAGCCTCAGCCATGAATAGGCCATCATCAGCCGCACCAACCAAAATTTCAAAACGTGCGCGTACCTGCTTCGATAAGCTGTGGGGATGCATCGTGGTCAAACGCAAGCGATCCGCAGGTTGAGCTGCAGCCATTGCCGAAATCAACGTTTGTGTACTCTGCTGATCCGCATTGATAAATAGAATGTTTGCCATGGTACACCCTCCTTTGAAACAGTTAATGCCCATTGATAATTGCTATAAGGACATTATAACCGTTTTTTCATAAAAAGGATATACCAAATATTAAAAATATACTATTTAAGTTGCGTACGTTTTATTTGTCATCGCTTATAAACAGTCTTATACAGGCATTTATTTAAGTGAGTAAAACAATTTACCGGTTATCAATATGATATATACCAATATTGTGAAAAGATACTTTACAAATTAATGAATCCCATATACAAATAGGCTTTTCGCATCATTTGGAATGTCTCTTTGTTGAAACCATTTCTACTAATCGATTGTCTTAAAGCGATCTTCATCATCCATATAATCTTTTTCGTCAGCCTTACTTTCGATTGACCCAAATGGCATTTCACTACGTAAGCGCCAGTTACTTGGTAAGTCAAAAGCCTTAGCAATGCTGTCGTCAATAAGTGGGTTGTAGTGTTGAACAGATGCACCCAGATTGTTCTCAGCTAAAGCAGTCCACGCTGCAAACTGACTGTTACCAATATGCTGTTCCGACCAATCATAGAAATTGTCAGCATACAGCGGGAAGCCGTCTTCCAATTCCTTAACTTTATTCATGTCAGTGAACCAAAGAATCGTCCCAAATCCAGCCTTAAATTGCTGCTCGACCTTTTGTTTGCTGCCTTCAAAGGCCTCAGCGGGTGCAACTTTTTTTAACTCGTCCAACACGATGTCCCAAACTTTTTCGTGTGCGTCGCCAAAAGCGAAAACGACACGCGTTGTTTGACTATTAAAGGCGGACGGTGACTCTTTGATTACGTCCTTGAGTAACGTAGTAATGTCGTCTTGAGACTGACTCACCTGTTTGCCCAAGTTGTAAATTGATCGACGTTGCTTCATTAATCCTAAAAGTTCTGTTTCCATGTCATCGTCCTCCAAAGTTTTATCATTGTTTTCTATAACGGGGTTTACTATATCGCACTTACGAAAAGTAAGCAACAACATTTTCAATTATTTTTATCTTGTATATTACTTCACATCATTTACCAAACATGCGAAAATGACGGTGTAGTAGCAACCTAAACCACTGGAGGTTATGAAAATGGCAAATCGTTTAACGGATAAAGTTGCAATTATCACAGGTGGAACCAAGGGTATCGGGCTGGCAACCGCCGCCGCTTTTTTACGGGAAGGTGCTAAAGTTGTTATCACCTCACGCAACAAGGATGACGGTCAAACAGCACTCGATGGTCTGAACGGCGGTGACAACGCCCTTTATATGCAACAAGATGCCTCTGATGAAGCTCGCTTTAAAGAAGTTATTGATGAAACTGTTGCTAAGTTTGGTAAGCTTGATATCATTGTCAACAATGCTGGTATCGCCATTGCGAAAGATGTTGAGCACACCACCGCTGACGAATGGCATCAATTGCTGGGAATTAACTTGGATGGTGTTTTCTACGGTACAAAGTACGGCATGATTGCAATGAAGGACCACGGCGGCTCTATTATCAACATGTCCTCCATTGAAGGCTTCATCGGTGACCCACTATTGGCTGCTTACAATGCATCTAAAGGTGGCGTTCGCTTATTCAGCAAGTCTGCAGCGTTATATGCCGCAAAACAAGGTTACGGCGTGCGCGTCAACACTGTGCACCCTGGGTACATCAAAACACCACTAGTGGAAGCCCAACCAGGAATGGAAGAAGCTCAAACAAAATTAACACCAGTTGGTCACATCGGTGAACCTGATGATATTGCAAACATCTGTGTTTACCTCGCCTCCGACGAATCTAAGTTCGCTACCGGATCAGAATTTGTCGTCGACGGTGGCTACACTGCTCAATAAAAAATTCAATTTCATTTTTATGCGTTACAAAAGCCCGACTCTGACGAATTGGGCTTTTTGCGTTTTATTGATTAAATTTTAAACTAATCTGAAACTGGTTCGTTTGCGATTTCTGTACCAGCGTCAGGACCTGCATCAAGGCTCACAATTCGGTCAACGGAAATGACAACCGCTGCAATTAAATCAGGCAATTGATTGTCCACTGCATACTGATGAGCCGCCTCAAATACGGGGCCATCTTTATAGATTGTTGCGTACCCTTCAACTCGCAGCCCAATCTTACCTGGATAAGGATGAACGGCAACGGCTATCTTATGGTTTTCCTGCAAATTGTGCCAAGCTTGGCGCCCAGTTTCCTCATTATAGATTAAATGTTCATCGTCCATGACTCTCAGCGTGCCCTTTGGACCAATTTGTGGATTTCCATCCTCATCAACGGTCGCAATAAACGGAAACGCTTGTGAAATCAAATCCTTCATTTCGGATGTCAACTTTGCCATACTGAAACCTCCTCAAACTTAATTGAATCCAGTATATAAGACATCCCACTGTCGTGCTATTTTTCTGTTCTTTAGTAGCAATTTTTTATTACTTCCCCTGTTCGCGCATGATGATCATGGCTAACCCAATACCGGTCAACAGGCCGAAGGATTCATTTACAGTGACCGAAAACGCATCTGGATTATCAATTTGCTGCCGCATGCTAACTACCGGTGTTTGATCGGCTGAACGAAATATTTGAAAGCTAGCGTTGCCAAGCCCTGCCTTCAACTGGTAGCGTTCATTCTTCACGTTAATGAGATAACCGTTTTGAAAATTATGAGTGACCACTAATGCCACCGGCTGATGGTTGATCTCCAAACGGTATTTACCACTCAATAAATGTGTCTTCGACTCGACCGTTAACGTCATTTCTTCCACGGTGAGTTCGTCATGAATTGGCATTGCCACAGCCCAGCCAAAGAATTGGTTCCACAAATTCGTCCAACCGTGATTTTTAACACGTCCCAATTCGTGACCATCTTCATTGGTAAGTAAAAAACGTTTACCACGACCTGCATTAGCAATCAGATGTGTGGTTAATCCACTTGTCATTTTTATTATCCCCAAGTTTTTAAAATCGTGTCTCAATCTGTGAGACTCAAATAAGTTTGAACTAGCAAGGCCGACGTGTACATTTTGATTTTGGTGCGTTCAAGTCGCTATTGAGCCTGTGGTACCTCATGTTGTTTAGCCTTATATTCTTGCACATCAATTCGATAAACGTTTACGTATTCAACACCATGAGGATCAATGTTTTCCCATGCATGACCTGTTTCGTGAATCAGTACTTGTTGTAATGCGTGTAATTTACCCTCTGTGTCTGTCACTTGATGAGCCACACCAGTGCCGATAATACTGTGATAAAGCCAAGAGTTATGACTGGCCTCTGTCGATTCAGTCGGCATCAAGGAACCCCCGTCGTCAATCTCAAAGCCGACCCGATTATCTCGCTTGATCAAGTCAACTTTTCGACCTTCCGGCGCACCATGAATGTACAGCGTTAATTTACCATCGTCCGTTATTTCAAAGCCATAATTGGTCGGCACCACATAGGGAAAGTCTTCCGTGTTGATTGCTGTGTGAATAATGTGTGATCCATTCAAAATTGCAGTTATCTTGCTAAGATCAGTTACTGCCCTTTTCGATCGCCTTATCTCTGTCATCTGCGTTAGCTCCTGTTCACTCTTTTTTTGAAACCCAGTTGCTTAGAAACTTAAGCATAGCATATATTTCCATCAGAATTTTAATGATTTGTAAACCAATGTAAAACATCACTAAACTGATTTTAATATGAGTTTTGAAGGCATCTTTTCGGCAGTTACTGTCCCTAAAAAATAGTCTCGTTTTTTTAATAAGGACGTTAACATAAAAAGCATTACGTCCACAAATGTGTAATAGACGTAATGCTTTTTGTTAAAAATAGCAATCCAATAAGAACCAATGAAATTACTGTAGTGGCAGGTCCTGCTTCTGAAGAACCTTAGAATATAATTGATTGAATGACTGACTGTCTTTGTTGGCTCGAGTAGCGCTGGTTGATGCAAAACCTGTAACGACAGAACCTGCGACAACTAGTATAACAACGAGCGCACTAAAAAATAGTTTTTTCATTTTTCTCTCTCCCTTATGCAAATTCCATTGTAGTACATACGTCTTTCAGAAAACAAGGAATTTTAACGCAAAATAATGAAAACGGTTTTTCAGATTCCTATAAAATCAGCGTTTGTAGAACACATTGTTTTCAATTTCACATTAAGAAGAAACTGCTATTGAACAAAAAAAGAGCAATAAAGAGGAAAATGAGGTTTATTTTTTTCAAAAATTGCATTTTATAAATATTGAGTGCAAATCGTTTGTGAATTATGTTCTTTTAAAAATAAATACAAAAAATATTTATTTTTTTAATGGTCATGTTTATCATTACACTTAAATTAAAATGGACAGGATAAATCTTGCGTTCACATTTTGCAGTGAATGCGTAATTAACAGTATATTAAACAGACGTTAATCACCACAAGTGATTTTCCCAATCAGTTTTTTTCGTAATTACTTATTGTTATGATACCCTTTATTTAAAGAAAACATTTGGAGGATAGCCATGCTAAAAACCATTAAAGTCGCAGAAAAGATGCTTGAATCGGCCACTGTATTTCAAGTTTCCACAATAGACTCACTCGGTTTTCCAAACATTACAGCCCTTACTCCCTTGAAAATGGACAGATCATTAGACACAATCTTTTTCTATACAAAGCATAATTCCGCCACAGTTAAAAATTTGAGCAACACAACCAATGCAGCTATTTATTGTTTTAACGAGGATGCTCACACATCTCTAATGTTAAAAGGACATTTTCTCATCATTAACCCACAGGAATTAGACTCCTCCTGGACGGATTATCTTAACGGATTTCAAAAATCATTAAACTACATCGATCCCGCAATATTACGTTTCACATCACTTGCGGTAAAGGTCCGTGAATCCGGCAAAGTCTCATATTCCGACCTGCAAGACTAGTCTCAGAAAGGTTCGCGACATTGCTAATCATTGACCGACAGCTATTATTGAACTCTTTTCCAGCAAATTTCTACTCATCCAGCCACTGATAGAGTATCAATTCCATAATCACAATTGCGGTCACACGCGAACTGATTTCGACGCCCTCTTTGGATCTGATTTGGTCAAAAAAAGTATACAAATTAATATCGCTCAGGTTTTGAATGGTGTTGTTGTCAGCGCCTGTAATCGACAGCACCATTGGCCGATTTAGGGGCTCTTTAAAAACTTGTTGAATAAGATTAACGAACTCAACCTCCTCACCCGTATAGTCGATAATAAGGATTAAGTCTTCCGCAGTAATGTGGTCCATTGCTGCGCGCCTATATAATTGATCTTCAGGAAAACTAACGTTGAATCCAGCTAATTGGTAAAGATTTGTAATGTACCTTGCCGCACTCTTACTTAGACCACGCGCAAAAATAAAAATCGTTCTCGTGTGTGATAACTTTGCCGTGATTTGATGAAGCACTTCAGGTCGAAGCACATGAACTGTTTCTTCAATATTCTTAAGATAATCTTCTCGATAGCTAGACTGATTAACAACAAATTGATTATTGGCCTGATCCCGCGCCTCACTGGCATTGTCACGTGTCGTGAACTTTAAAACCGTGATGAATTCACTGTATCCAGAAAAACCGATTTTTCTAACAAATCTTAAAAATGTCGCCGTCGAAACAAAGCATGTCGCTGAAACTTCACGAATCGACATTCCCTGAACGTCGCTCATATTTTTAACAATGTAATCAAATAATTTTCGTTCATTATCCGTTAAACTTTGCAAGTGAGTACTGACAATTTCAAAAAAGTTCATGTTACTCACCTCCAAGATAGGATGTATCAGGACGCGTATGAACAACGGTGTGTAGGCCACCACCGCCTAAAATCATTTCGTGTGCATTGAACGGTAAAACGCGTCGCTTAGGAAACAATCCTTGTAACTTGTCTACCGCAACGGCGTCATTGCTATCTCCAAACTGAGGCACAATCACAGCATCATTAATCAATACATAATTAACATAACTAGTCGTTAACCGTTGCCCTGGAGTCCGCGGCAACAAACCATTTATTGGATCAATTGACTCGCTTTCTACTTTTCCGACAGTCTGCACTTTTGGCATATTCAAATGGTAAATTTTTAAGGAACGATTATACGCATCTTTCGCCTTTAACAAAGCTCTTTCAATTTGCCGAACGGTTTGGAACATTGGATCCTTTTTATCCTCAGTCCAAGTAATCACCACTTCGCCCGGCGCAATGAAATTGACAATATTATCGATGGCCCCATTCGTTTCATCTAAAAAGAAGCCATGCTTTAACCAAATAATTTTCTTTATGCCAAGGTATCTTTTTAACATCATTTCTACTTCCGATTTTGACTGACCTGGGTTACGGCCTTCAGACAGTAAAACATCCTCAGTAGTGATCAAGGTGCCTTGCCCATCGGTGATAATAGAACACCCCTCGACGATTAAATTATGTTCTACATAATATGGAATGTTGTTCAGCTCGGCTAACTTCTCGCTAATAAGCTGATCTTGATCCCACGGAAAATACAAGCCATCCAATAATCCACCCCATGCATTGAAGCCAAAGTCAATTGCTTGAAGTTTCCCGTCTGTTTCGACATAAATCGGGCCTGTATCTTTAATAAACGCGTCATTACTGCTCATCTCTAAAACACGTATATGATCGTCTAATAGATGCCTAGCATTTAAATATTGTTTGCTGGACACCAACATTGTTGTTGGCTCATATTTACCGATCAGGTTGGCTAGCCTTGTAAACGCACGTTGGGCTGGTTTGGCACCATCTCGCCAATTGTCGGGTCGTTCAGGCCAAATCAAATAAGCATCTTTTTGTCTTTCAAATTCAGCAACAAACCTGACACCACTAGTTGGTGGCAAAGTAGTTAATTTCATGAATTTCCTCCTGAATATATTTGTAATGGCACTTTACAAATATACAGTAATTACGTCATCAATATGACGCCACGACGGTATTAGTTTACTAGTGGACTAATAGCATTGAGTCTCCATACGTTTAATTTAAAATCAAAATGCACCGATTTCCTATTCCGTAGAAAATCAGTGCATTTTTGAAACAAAACCTAACCAACTTCATGCAAAAATCAAATTACTTGTTCAGAACTGTGTCGCGCGTCTTCATAACCGTTGTACCTGCGCCAGAGGTGAGAAACTCACCAACATTGTCAAGCGACGTGATTACTGTTTTACCGTGGTCACTGTGATTTACAAAATCCATTGCGGCTTGAATTTTAGGTAGCATCGAACCAGGAGCAAATTGCTTTTCTTCGATAAAATCACTCAATTCCCCGACCGTTACATCAGTTAACTTTTGTTGATTTGCCTGATTGAAGTTCACATAAACGTTATCAACTGCGGTCAGAATAATTAGTAAATCCGCATGAATGAGTTCGGCTAATTTTTCTGAAGCGAAGTCCTTATCAATGACGGCCTCACGACCAATATATCGTGAACCATCTTTAACAACCGGAACACCGCCGCCACCAACAGAGATCGGAATAATATTAGCGTCGACCATCTGATTAATAACATCGGCTTCAACTACGCCAATTGGCTTTGGTGATGGCACTACTCGACGATAACCGCGTCCAGCATCTTCAACAAACGTAAACTCTGGATGATCCAGTCGTTGCTGGGCGACTTCATCGGCCTTATAAAATGGCCCAATTGGCTTTGTAGGGTTAGCAAAGGCCTGATCATCTGCGTCAACCTCAACTTGTGTCACAACCGTGGCTACAGACTTATCTAAACCCTTTTCCGCCAGCGCCTCATCCATCGCATTTTGAAGCCAATACCCGATACTCCCTTGCGTCATTGAAACCGCGGAATCGATTGGCATTGCCGGATTCTTTTCTGTTGCGCCAGCGGCCTGCTGAAGTAACAAGTTGCCAACTTGAGGACCATTACCGTGAGAAATCACTAACTGATCACCTTGTTCAACAAACTGAACTAAAGAAGCAGCAGTTTTGCGCAGTGCGTTTTGCTGAGCCTTAGCACTGGCATCGTTGGTCAAAATTGCGTTACCACCAAGAGCGACAACTATTTTTCTACCTGCCATATTCTTCACCTACGCTTTCGGTACCTGTTGGGTAATGCAGTGAATATTACCGCCGCCCAATAAAATTTCTCGAGCTGGTACCCCAACTACTTTGCGATCTGGATACAACTGTTCTAATACTTTTTGCGCATTATCATCCGCCGGGTCTCCAAACGTTGGGTAGACAATACCGCCGTTTGCCGTGTAGTAGTTAACGTAACTTGCAGCTAAACGATCTCCGGCCTGCCGAGGCAAGGTTCCATCAACTGCATCGACACCCTCACTTTCTTCTTTGGTAATCAAAACAGGCTTTGGCACATTTAACTTAACCACTTTAATCTGGCGACCTTTAGCATCGGTAGCATGTTCCAAAATATCTAGATTTTCTTTCGAAATTTGATATTGCGGGTCGTTTTTATCGTCTGTCCAGGCTAGGGCGACAACCCCTGGCTTTACAAAGTTAGCAATGTTATCCACGTGCCCATTAGTCTCATCATTATAAATCCCGTTTTTGAGCCAAATAATCTTTTTGAGATTCAGGTGTGTTTTTAGAACTTCCTCGATTTGTTCTTTTGAAAGTTGCGCGTTGCGACCTTTCGACAGAAGACATTCTTCTGTTGTAATTAAAGTGCCTTCCCCATCCACATGAATAGAACCACCTTCGAGAATGAAATCGTCTAATCGGTACCGATCCACGTGTTCCATCTCGGCCATTTTTTGTGCCACACGGTCATCCTTATCCCATGGAAAATATAAGCCATCAACTAATCCACCCCATGAATTGAATGTCCAATCCACAGCACGTAGACCGCCCTTATCGTTTTTTACAAACGTTGCACCACAGTCCCGTACCCAAGAATCATCGTTTGAAATTTCCACGACTTCAACATTGTCGGGTAACATTGTTCGCGCATTCTCATACTGGTCATCATTGACACCAACTGTGACATGTTCGAATTGGGAAATGGCCTCTGCTACTTTAACAAAAGTATGCTGAGCTGGTTTACCACCGTTACGCCAGTTATCAGGTCTTTGCGGCCATAGAATGTAAACACCTTGATGTTCTTCAAATTCTCCGGGCATTCTGTACCCATCTTGCTGAGGTGTGCTCGTTAAAGTTTTCATTATTTAGTTAGTCCTTTCCGCTGACATTCGCCGAATGAGTTGAATTTTGAGAAACCTTTTCATCTTTCGTGCTTGAATCGTCTTGTTGTTCCGCAACTCGAACAACGATTTCGCCGACAATAACTGCCAAAATGGTACCAACTAGAATCGGAATTTTGTTTGCCAACTCTGATGCTGACCCATTTAACGGTAAAATTGATAACAAAATTGTCGCAACAAGTAATACTTCAGGAACCCATGTCATAAGGTTGATCATGAATTTCCCGCCGGGTACTTTAAATGGTCGTTCGCGTTGCGCATCATCACGTCGTAACTTCCAAAATGCTGGAAACATCATCGTGTACGACAACAGCAGTGCCACTACATTTAATGCAAAGAATGCCCAGAAGATATTTTGATCTGGAATAAATGGAGAAGCCACTACCAAAACTGAAGCAATAATCCCATTTAAATACCCAGTACCCACAGGCATTCCTTTAGCATCTTCTTTACCAAAGATAGCCGGTAATGCATGATCCTTAGCCGCATAGTTAGCAACGTAATTAACACCTAGCGCCCAGGAAACCATTTCTGATGCGAGGATGTAGAGAAACATAATGCCAATGATAACGACAAACCAGTTCATATGGCCAATCATCAGCACGAAACTATCAATCAAACCAGAAGAAGCTGACAACTTATCGGTAGGAATAGCAGCGCCCATACCGAACGCAGCCAATAAATAGAAGAAAGCAATTAATATACCGCCATAAATAATGGCCTGCGGAATTTGTTTCTTAGGATTATCCATATCGTCAGCCATAGTTGCGACCACTTCAAAGCCCAAAAAATTGAAGATAATTACCGAAAGATTACTTAAACTTGAAAGGTTTAGTTTCGGTAGCAAATTGGTTCCACTAAAGTTATTTGCTAAACCTTTAGTTGCTGCAAAGTAAATTCCCATAATTCCCAGCGACAATATCGTAAATATTTTAGCGAACGCCGCTAAATTCATAATCCATTTACTTTCACTGATTGGTTTATTACCTAATGTGACAACCGTCCAGACGAAGGCAAGTTCGATGATAATAGTCCAGAACGTATTGAAGTGAACTCCGAATATTTGTCCAGCAACTTCCGCGAATAGCACGCCAAGGCTGGCCATCCATAATGGATAATTTAACCAATAGAGCCATGCCAAGCGACCACCCCAGCGACGCCCAAAGGCTTGTTTAACCCAGTCATATAAGCCACCATCGCCAACGTACGTCGTCCCTAATTCCGATGAGATGAGTCCGTACGGAATGAAGAAGAGAATCAGTAGAAAAATCCACCAAAAGAACTGTGATGGTCCAATGGCTGCAGCCGGTGCTGCTGATTCAACAACGAGTACCACAACGACCGCCATTAGCACCGCATCAAATAACCGAAACTTTTTCTTTTGCTTGTTCATCGTAATTTCCTTTCACGACACTACCAAAAGTGCTTGGAAATAGATTTAGTCACTGACAAGGTTGGTGTCCACTTGGTGGGCCAATAAATCGTCAATTTCGCTTTGATACTTTTTAGCTTCAGCATCTGAAGGATGTTTGATGCGTGGATTTAATAAGTAAGTAAAGATTGCACGCATGGCTGTCTTTCGATTACCAGCCTCTTCCCATGCTAATGAATAGTCAGAATCAATAACTTCATCTGTGACTTCCTCACCACGTGATGCAGGCAGGCAGTGTAAGAATTTAACATGATCCGAGGCCTTAGCAACAAGATCGGCGTTTACTTGGTACTTTGGATAGAAGATCTTCATCCGTTCGTCCTTTGGCAACTCTGACTCATACAAGCCGTACCAAACATCTGTATAGATAAAGTCGGCATCCTTCAAGGCTTCATCAGCATCTTCAGTAACAAGAACTGAACCACCAGATACTTCAGCATTCTTTTTACCAATCGCTAACGTTTCAGGCTTAATCTGGAATCCTTTTGGTCCAAATTGAACAAAGTCCATGCCCATCTTGGTTGCCATAAACATCGTTGAAACACAAACCTGTGTTGCATCCCCGACAAAGACAATCTTGCAGTCACTTAATTTCTTACCTTCTGGCAGATGCTCACTCATTGTGATGATGTCACCAAGTTCTTGCGTTGGATGGTTATAGTCACTCATAAAGTTAACAACTGGTACTTGAGCAAACTTACCAACTTCGGCAACCGTCTTGTGACGTTCAACCCGTGCACCAATGATATCTACAATGTTCCCTAGAACATGCGAAGTATCTTCAATAGTCTCATGACCACCCAATTGAATTTGACCAGGGGCTAAGTATTGAGCGTGTCCACCCAATTCTGTCATTGCAGCTTCCGCAGATGTCCGGGTACGAGTTGATGATTGTTCAAAGATCATACCTAGTGTTTTATCTTTTAATACTTGCGGATAATAGCCTGCATTGATTGACTGCTTTAATTTAATACCCAGATCAATCATGTATTGAATTTCTTCTTTGGTATAAGTATTGGTGTCGATAAAATCACGTTTTTGCATAATGTTGTGCTCCCTTTTGATATTTATTTTTCTTGCTTACGAGGACAGCATAACGGGCAGTACAGTTAAAATGAAGCGCTTTCATAATATTCAAAACGCATCAGAAAAAGGGTGTAACGTGTTTCATTTGACGAAACATGTTACACCCTTCAATTTTTCTATTAGACCGCTTTTAGTCAGATAAACGCAGGATAAACACCAAAAGATATCAAACAGTTAAAATGGCTTTTGTTACATCTTAATTTTCTCGCACAGCATGGTCTTTTGAATGTGCGTTGTTTTGACCGTAGTAGGCATTATTGCCATGCTTACGATAATAATGTTTGTCCAGCAGATATTGCGGCAGTTCACTATTTGATCGAGTCAGCTGCAGTGTGTGATAATCTTCTCCCGCAACGACTTCTAAAACTTTAGCATTATAAACAGCTTTATCTGGTGTCGGTCCCCAAGCAAATGGCCCATGTTGACTTACTAGAGCCGCGGGGATTGCTTCATAGTCTAAATGACGTTCCTTGAAAGTTCTGACAATAGCGTGACCAGTATTACCTTCATAGTCTGCTTCAATCTCTTCCTTAGTTAAGGCGTCAGCGGCTGGAACATCGCCGAAAAAAGTGTCAGCGGCCGTCGTATTGAAGGCAGGTACATCCATTTTAGCTGCTGCAAAGGATACTGCCCATGGTGAATGCGTATGAACAATTCCACCAATCTTTGGAAAGGCATTATACAATACCGTGTGCGTTGGAGTATCACTTGAAGGATTCATCTTGCCTTCGACAACTTCACCTTTCAGATTGACAACTACCATATCTTCAGGTTTTAAGTTTTCATAGTCCACACCTGATGGCTTAATAACGAACAAACCTTTATCGCGATCTATTCCAGAGACATTCCCCCAAGTAAACGTAACTAATCCCAATTTAGGTAGTTGCATATTTGCTTCATAAACCTGCTGTTTTAATTTTTCGAGCATCAGTTTGCCTCCTCATTTTTTTTAATATCAATAACTTCTTGGTGAATATTCAATTTGGTAAACAAATTATCGAAAAAAGCTTTTGCTTTCTTTATCTCGGCAATTGGGTTCTCAGCCGTTTCCGTCCACATTTCGACCGTGTAGCTTCCTGAATAATTTAATCGCTTTAGTGTTTTGAGACAGCCTTCAAAGTCAACATCGCCTTCCCCAAAGGGCACATTCTTGAATTGTCCTTTAAATGTCGGAGTGACTCTTTTGGTGTCTTTCAGATGGACAGCAACAACATCATCCATGTTATTTTCCAAGTCTTCTGCAACGTTATTTTCAGGCCATGCAGAAATATTCCCGAGGTCTGGATATCCTTGAAGCCAAGGGCTTGGAATTTCCTTTTTGATATGTGCAATTTTACTAAGCGAGTTTAAAAACGGATCATCCATTGTTTCAATCGATAACATTACAAGTTTCTTAGCCGCCATTTCTACACATTTCATTAAGTCTTCAATGAACCATTCACGACTTTGAACCGTTTTTTGCTCATAATAAACATCGTATCCTGCCATCTGAATATTACGAATTCCAAGATCGACAGCCAAGTCAATCGCTTTTGACATCATTGATAGCGATTTTTCTCTGACCCCTGGATCTGCTGACCCGAGTGGAAAACGTCGATGACCAGATAGCATCATCGTATTAATTCGACTATTTGTGCGCCACATTGCCTGACGAAATTGTTGCCGTTGTTGACGTGACCAATCAAGACGTGACAGCCGTTCATCGCTTTCATCAATCGAAAACTCTAAAAAATTAAAGCCCAACTGGTGCACAAGATTGAATTTTTCTTCCCAACTTAAATTTTGTGGTAGTGCTTTTTCATATATTCCAAGTGCATTAGTCGTCAATTGTATTCATCTTCCTTTGCATAAGGTCCAACTGTTTCCACTGATTATCCATTGCCCGTCCAAATGTCTGATAGGTCTCGTACTTAGTTGCATACAAATCAACTTGCCGTGGGTTCGGTTCAATGCGTTTGATAACATGTGTCATTTGGTTAACCGCTTCACCAAAATTGTTAAAAATATTGGCCCCGACGCCTATTGCCATTGCGCCACCAAGACCACCTAATTCACTCACATCTGTTAATTCAATTGGCAAGTTTAGAACATTCGCAAACATTTGTACCCAACTGGGCGAGTTAACAGCTCCACCCGACATTCGAATAGCTTTAGGTCGATGTCCCAAAACTGCCAATAACTGTTCAAAATGTTGTCGGTGTGCGAAGCAAATACCTTCATATACAGATTTTATTAGCTCTGATTTTGTCGTGCCACTACGTAAACCAATGAAACTTCCCTCAGCATCTGGACTGAGATTGCTACCATACAAAAATGGGTAAAACAAAACCTTAGTGAATGTTGCATCAGTAGATTCCAGAAAACTCTCCAACGTATCATAAATCGATTTCCCACTGGCTTGTGCATCACGTATTTCCGCGGTCATTAACATCTTTATTATGATGTTCAAGTTCCCAGCAGAGGTCGGGCTAGAAGCTTCGATCAAGTATTGATTAGTCGGTAACAATGAGTTCATAAGTCCTGAACTCTCGGGAGCCAAAGTTCGACTTGGAAAAATATTCATATTCCATGTACCAGCAATAATACTAAATAGACTATCGTCTAAAACTCCGGTTGCGATTGCACAAGCATCGATGTCAAACATCCCTGCATACACCGATAATCCTTCTGGCAATCCACTTTGTCTTGCGACATCTTTAGAAATTTGTCCACAACAATCGGTTGCGTTTACCAAACTGGGTAATGCTTCATATATTTCAGAAATCCCAAAGAAATGAGTTAATCTGCTGTCATACTCGCCAGTTTTTAAATTGATTAAGTTATTACCCGATGCGTCACCACGCTCTTGAACGACCTTGCCAGTTAATAAATACCTGATAAAATCTTTGTTCGACAACACCGCTCCTATTTGATCATAGTCGGCTCTTCGATTGTCTTTAAGCCACTTTAAAATGACAGGTGCTTGACTTGGCATTACATGTTGGTGACTAATTTCAAAAATCTGATTAACATTACTTTCATATTTTTCTGCTAAGGATTCTGCTCGACTATCTGCCGATAAGATCCCATTCATAAATGGTCGATTGTCTTTATTTAATACATAAAGTCCTTTTCCGTGGCCGACAGTTGTTATGCCCACAATCTCACTAATTGGAACTTTCATTCTGTTAATTAAGGTCTTGATTGCGTGCATTAGGTTTTTAAACAATTCGTCCAACTGAATTTCATGAAAGCCTGGGCTGGGTTCAATATCTTTGGTCGGAAACGAGAAAACATCAACTTGCGCCCCATGTTCATCAATAAGTACAACTTTTGTGTTAGTACCACCATTATCGATGGTTAAAAAATAATGCATGTAAAATCACCATCCGTCATTCAGCATTTCTGACTGCATAAACCGCAACCTCATTTGCTTCCCGGTTTGCCGAAAGCAGATATTGTTGTCCATTTTTCTCATACACCGTTACATTACTTGGACCCACCTGCTTGTCAATCACCGTAGCACTGAGCTGGTCATCACTAATTAACTCTAGGTTTTGTGCTCCATCACGCCAACCAAATATGAAATAGTTCTTTGATCCGAGCTGACCACCCCAAATTGCGTGTCCAAACGGCGTATCAGGCTCACTTCGTTTAATTGTCTGAAAACTAGCATTTGACATTCTTAAATATGGACCATGAAATCCCTCAATTGTTAAATACTCATTTTCTCCATCATTATTTATATCGGTGCTGTAAATGTCTGATGTCTCAATGCTAGAAAGCTGAGTTAGTTTCCAATTAGTGTTGTCAGTTGATGGTGGAACCAATTTAAAAATACCCTCGACACCTGTAACCAGAGAATATCCGTCCATCCGCTTATAACCGTGATTTTTCGTAATTCGGACAGAAAGAGGTGTTTTATCAACAATTCGGTCATTTACATCATCATAAGTACCAACCCAGATTTTTCCCGGATCGCTCCAATCATCGGTATTCCGTTTTGAATTAGCTATACTGCACCCGACATACCAGAATCCCTCGTTGTCTTTTTTGGGAATAATGTCAAAACGGTGGACATAAGGAAAACTGCCAATAACTTTCTGATCCCAATCAGTTCCATTAAATGTTTCTTTAACAATTCGACATGTTGCGGAATTGAATCCTGGATAAAAACGCTGTGTTGCTAAAAAGTTTAGCGTTCCAGGAATATTTACCATTGTCATAGTTCCGCCTACATCAGGCCATACAGTGGTTCTAGAAAAATGGTTATCTAGATCATATGCGTAACAAGGCTGATTCTCCTCAGAAGCAACGATCACAAAGTCTCGATTTTCAGCAGTCATTCGCATAATTGCATAACAATGATCTAGTTCATCACTGAATATTTTTTCAAATTCCATCTACTTGTACCTTCAATCATTTTCTCAGTTGTTTTTAGGTTAACCGCTTAACTTGCGAACGTCAAGACATCTTCGTCTAAATTTCATTATATGCTGTCCATCAAATAGAAATCTCCTAATGGAGAAACACACATTAGGAGATTCAAAATCACTTGTTAACTTGATTAATAGCCTTACCGTCACGAAGGAATGAAATCAAGTTTTGTGAAGCTTCTTTGGCAATTGCCGTACGTGCCTCTAATGTACCTGTACCTGCATGAGGGCTTAAAATCACATTATCCAACGCACGCAAAGATTCAGGAATATTCGGTTCTGTTTCAAAAACATCTAAGCCAGCTCCAGCAATCTGACCGTCCTGTAACGCTTTAATTAAGTCATTCTGTTTTACTAGAACACCACGAGCCGCGTTAACCAAGTACGCAGTATTCTTCATCTTGTCAAAGACATTTTCATTAAAGATACCAACAGTGGATGGTAATGCAGGAGCATGCAACGTAATAACATCTGATGTAGAGACAAGAGTATCAAAATCGACAAACTTTACAGCTAATTTTTCTTCTAAATCTTTATCGAGGCGACGAGCATCATTGTAAATCACGTTCATTCCAAGAACTTGACAGAATTTGGCAACTTCAGATCCAATGCGGCCCATTCCATACACTCCAAGTGTTTTTTCTTGCAAACTCATACCCATATACTTTTGTTCAGAAACATCCATCCAATTTCCACTCCGAACAACTTTATCATAGAAATACAAACGTCGGACTGTTGCAAGAATTAAGGCGAAAGTCATTTCTGCAGTGGGTACACGGACACCCATTGGACAGTTAGAAACGACAATTCCTTTAGATTTCGCGTATTCGATATCAATGTGGTCAAAACCAACTCCGTTAGCCGTAATAATTTTTAGGTTACTCCCGGCATCGATTAATTCGCGATCCCCTTTTGTTCCCATCAAAAGCAAACCGTCAAAATTTTTAACATTGGCTAAAACCCATTCTCGCGTTTCTTTTTCAGGTTCATAAGTCACGTCAAAAGCTTCACGTAATTCTGTTAAACCTTGTTCTGGAATTATACCTGTAACTAAAATTTTTGCTTTACTCATTTTATTAAATCCCTTCGTTACAATTTTTAGTAAATTACTCCATAACTGGATCGTCCGCATCTAACATCGCTTTTACATTTTGCGACTTGAAATAGATACGATTGGCATTGTTGTACATAACGTTTTCAAGCTCATCGGGCGTAAAAATATCAGTATGCTCCAGCCATGTTGCCAAGTTATGATATGAATTAAAAGTTGAGGACCATGGAGAATCCGTCCCCCAAATAATTCGTTTGGATCCTAAAATCTTCTTAGCTAGACTAACGTCTTTCTGGCATCGTGGAAACGGAAAATCAGTTTCGCCTTCAATATCTTGAATGGCTGAAATATCAGTATAGATATTGTCTAAGGGCTTCCACTGATTTAATGCATTAGATAGTCGATCTAAATGATCTGCATTTGGAAATGAAAGATGACAGACAACAAAATCAAGTTTGGGATAACGCAGCGCCAAATTAACGATTGCCTCCGGTTCATAACTAAACTGAGAATAGTCACCATAATCTGTTGTTACAACAAATCCTGGATAATCGGCTAGATAGTGAAAAATTCTTCCAATATTTGGATCTGAATCCAATCGAAATGGCTTATGGTATCCGTGTAAACCACCACCCTGACTAATTTCAAATTTAATTGCTCTAAACCCTAAATCTTCAACATGACGCCGAACAATTTTCATTGCAGAATCTGTAAAAGGGTCCACAGAAAAGGCAGCTACGAAACGATTGGGATATTTTTTAACCGTTTGATATGAATAATAATTTTGATAACCATTCAAACTGCCTTGCAATAGAACAGCTTTTTCAATCTTGTTGTCATCCATGACCTTTAAGGCTGATTCCGCCAAAAAATCGTCATCGCCCCACCCATCAGGAATGAGCTTTATCAAAGTTCCGTCATCCCAAATTGTTTTACCATTACCTAATGGCGTCATCCGACCTTTGCCGTTAAAGCCCGCTACTGATCGAACCAGGTGCAAATGTCCTTCAATTTTTTTCATGATTTTTCCTCCATTTCCAAATGATTTAAATTTAATAATTTATTTTTTGATTGCTGCCCGAATAACCAACATTCTTATCTGACATACGCTTCAAATATTGCCAAATAGTAGAACGATACCGCCGCAATGCGTAGAGTAGAATCAAATATACGAGAACGGCCAGGCCAATCCACAATGGATTTTGTGAAATAAAGGCGGCAAAAATTAAGGCATTAAGGGGGCGTGCCATTAAATTAAAGCTGGTGATCAAAACGATTCCTGCCGGAATAGCGACACCATAATGTGAAACTGCACCAGTATAAACACTACCCAGCCAGCTCGCCGCATATAATCCAATACTAAACCAAACAATTCCATTGGCAATTACCTTTAGTATATTTCCCTTCGTGATTGCAACAATAGACTCCACCATAAACGGTAAAGAAATCAAATCAACAATTGGTAATGATTTATTTCCAGGGAGGATGAATGCAATGATTACCATGATGGGAATTAAGATCACTCCGGAAATAATTGTTGCAGGTTCACCATAGCCAACACCGTCATCAACTCCTAGGAACCATCGTTTCTTATCCTGAATTAAATCTTCAGAGGTACTTTCTGAATTTCCGTCATTTTCTCGATGTTTGTCAATTTCTTCTGCTAAGGGTGTAAATGCCTTGGCAAAAACTCCTGTCACCAATGGGAAAATGGTCATAACGGCTGCAAGTTGAATAGAGAATGATAAAATCTGACCCCAAGCATGCAGGGTTCCTAAGGTCCTGATGTTTCCTAAGACACCTATAATTATGCCTAGCAAGGCACCTAATGTTGTTGGTTCACCAAACACGCCCAACTTTCGTTTAAAATAATCCGGTGTCATTTTAACCTTGTTAAATCCAAGTAAGTTCCACAAAGGATCTAGTATTATTGCTGGCACGGTTTGTTCGATGTTGTGAAGCGAAGAAACAGACGCATTTTTGACTCCGTAATAATCTGACCATCGATCTGCTTGTATTTCCGCTAATGCTAATGCATAGAGCAACATGAAAAATGAAAGTCCTAGCGAGAGCCAAAAATTGTGTGTTACATAAAAGCAAAGTGTGCCCCAAATCATAAATCCAAAATTATTCCACAAATTTGAAGCCATAAAAATTTTAGTAATACCTAATGCGAACAAAATTAACTCTGCAATTAAACCAAATACGAAAAAACTAAGTCCAACACTAGAACCAAATGATGCAAGCGATCCTGCCTGCCAGCCAATATCAACGACAGGTAACTTAATCCCAGTATTATTGACCATCTGCTTAATAATCTTTGTAACTACGGGCGTGAACATTGTGATAATCCAGCCAAAGCCAGTTAATCCAACTCCTGCATAAAAAGCACTCATCATCGCAGTTTTGGGTTTAACTCGCAGGAACAAAGCAACAACAAAAATCATAATTGGAACAAGAACGCTTGCACCAAATGTTTGAAAAACCTTGTTTACAGTTTCCAACATGTTAATTTTCCCCTTCCACCTTACTTAGACGATAAGAACGATTTTACTTGTTCTAAATCTTCGGCAATGACTTCAGGCGTGCTGGCATACTCAAAGCCAAAATATCTCGCCATTGGTAAAAGCTTAATTAGCGAACGCCAATCTAGGCCACCTTTTTCCAAACTATCAGTCACCTGCCGGCGCTGGTCAATCAACATCTCATTTTTTAAATGAACATAATCAGTAACATTTGCTAAAGCCACGGCCGCCTCATTCGCAGTGGCCGACAGCCAACTCCAATTTGCAATATCGAAACAATAGCTAATATGGGGAATAGCCGCCCCCTCTATAAGTCTAAAAAAGCGTTGTGTCGCAACCAGATCACTTTCAGCAAGTGTTTGATTATTTTCAATTTTTAAACTAAATGTTCCATCAAGTAACCGAACTAAACCAGCCGAGTCTAAATAACCACATTTGCCTAAATTCAATTTAATGTTTGAGGCGCCCATTTGATGCATTTGTTTAACATAGTGTGGCAATTTCGAATTTAACCGGCCATTCTTGTACAAAACATCATTCACACTATAAAAAATACCAATATTTTTTCTCTCGCTAACATTTTTAATTCTTTCCAACTCTTCTGGGCTGCCATTTAAAAATTCGCTACGAATTTCGATGGCGTCAAAACCTATTTTCTTTGACTCTTCAATAATGTCAGCTTGTGAAATACCCTTTTTCAACTGGTCTTTAAATGCAATTGTGTTAATAACATAACTACACATCATTGCTGCTCCCTTCATAGCTAAAACGGCTACCACACAGATAGAAAGTTTAAAATTGCTTTTGAGTTAAGCGGTTAACAAAAAGAGCAAAAAATCCAATTAGTCTAATGCGATTTTCACACACAGTTTGTGATTATGATTAACTTTACCATCGACAATCCCATGAGCTGCGTGTAAATCTGACGGATCAAAAATAGCGTAATGACGATCAGTTAACAATGCTTTACTGTGAAAGGCTGGGTGCTTAAAGTACTGAATTTCAACATCAGGATCGTAATCGCTTGCTGCTTCTGCGGTTCCTGCATCCGCCCATCTAACCCATTCCGCACCTTGAATCATATAATGAATGTCAATGTGTTTACGATGTGTTTCATAGTTCATCGTGGCATACTCACGTGTGTCATATTCTTGAAAACGCAATTCTACGCCATCGGCAATTTCTTTGTTACCGATTGGTTCAGCAAGTAATTCTTCCGTTGAACGTGCATCTAACCAATCTAAAGCTGTTTGAATGCGTTTTTGAATTTTTTCATCCCGACGATGTGCCTTACTAAGTCCAAATTCCATAATTAATTTTTCTCCTTTTATCTTATCTATTTTTTTACTCATTCTTTTGAGCGTCTGATTCTCTAACGAACAACAATGCTACAACAGCAATTATTGGGAATACCGAAATAATTAAATACGAAGCCACATAACTACCACTGGATGCCAAAATCTGTCCAAGCAGAATTGGTGCAAGAAATGATCCCACCTGATTGAAGACGTTGATAAAACCAGAAACCGTCCCTCGCTGATCTGCTGGTGCAACTTCAACTGAAAGGTTGTTCGTAATAGTACTAAACATAAACGCACCGACACCCATTGCGCCTGTCCAGAAATACAATAATGCAGTATTCCCATGTGGCGTTAACGCAAAGCCAATAATTGTTGGTGTGAAAATCGCCATAAATATCGCTGCCCATACGTGTCGAGACCACTTGGAGTGATCCGAGATCCATCCCGCCACAACCATTGAGATAACGGAGGTGATTCCAAAAATTGCCATTGCAGAACCGGCAGTAACCAAACTAAACTTCAAGTTTTTAACCATAAATAAGTTTGCCCAGTTGGTCACGCCCCATTTTGCGCCTGTCGCAAACAGTCCCGTAATTGCTAACATCCAAACACTGCGATTGTTAATTGCTTTGCGTAACCGCTGCATCGATGATTCAGTTTCAACTTTGCCATCACTTTCCTTCACACCAAACTGTTGTGGAAAAGGTGGCGTTCCTTTAAGTGCGAACCATGCAAAAATCAATGCCGCAAGTGGAAATAGTGCTGTGACCCCTAGAGTTGCCCGCCAACCATAATGAACCATTACTGATGGTGCATACAGGTTGATAACCGTCAGACCAAAAGACGTACACGTGTTAAATATTCCAGTAGCAGTCGCACGTTTTTTACCGTCAAACCATTCTGTGATGATCCCTAAACAGGCGGATAAGTCAGGTCCACTCACAAGCCCAAGCACAAACCTTAGAACCAGACCGTCCCAATAGCCCTGCATGAAAACCATTGCACCCATAACAACTAAATTACCTAGAACAGCTGCTAATAAAAGTTTTTTGTATCCAAACTTATCGGCTAGCATTCCTCCTGGCAACACAGTAATCGCATAACCAATATAAAATGCAGTTAAATAATTGCTACCCTGTTGCACTGTGAAATGAAGTGAATCAATTGCCGAGGGCATAATCGTTGCCCACGATAAACGCGTTATAAAACTGATTAAAAATGCAAACCATATTCCCGCTAGAACCACGAACTGTTTGCCAGTCCATCGACCATGCGAGGCTAAATTGTTTTCCATCTTTGTTGCCCCTATCTACCTAATTTCAAAACTAATTTTCGTACATGAGTTGATTTTCCAATTGCACCATTTGTTCTATGCGGTTCGTGCATGCCGATCAAAACAAAATCACCCTGATGGAGCATAATTCGGTTGAAATGATCTGGTTGTTCTACATACTGAATATCTCGATCATCGTTATAATCTGTCATCGCTACAAAATTTGTATTAGGTGAAACATCTATTTCTTCTTCACCTGCACAGATGTAATGAAGGTCCAATCGTTTTTGATGAATTTCAAAATTGAAATTTTCAATTGATTCCGTTTCATATTCCAAGCACTGAACATAAAACCTTTCGCCATCTCGGTGGCTTCTTCCTAGTGGAATAGTATCCAAATCAGTCTTTTTTAAAAAATTTACTGCCTCAAGCACTCGCGCATAATCACTCGATTCAAATCCGTCTATATTTACAAAAAGCATCTTAATATCACCCCCTTTCCACAGAAATAAGTTAATCGTTCAACTAAAAACATGAGATTTCATAGATAGGCTTCATCTTTTTTAAAGTCGCCTTTCTTATAATTTCTATGGTTAATCGCTTAACTAAAACAGTAAAAATAAATAGATTCGATAGGATCCCAATTTATAGGCTACCAATTCTATAAGCAAAATCGTTTTAGTTCGTTCTTGGTTAATCGATTAACTTTCAAAACAACATTATTGTAAACGATTACATTTTCGAATGCAACTATTTGCTGCTAAATTCACAAAGTTTATCATCCTTTCAAATCATTTAAAGAATCCTGAATGTATACTTACCGAACTTATTCACACTTATTTGCAAATTACTCGCCTATTTTTTTACATTAAGCCTCACAAACTTTTGTAGTAAGTAAAAATAGCTTTTCAAACAATTTCATTTTTGATAGGCTAATCAGGTCGATCATTTTGCACTTCAACCAACTATATAAGTTAAGCCTTATTAAGCCGGCTACATGATATAATCAGTGTTGAGAAGGATATATTCTTTGCACTACGACCACAATGGAGGGTCATTTTGAATAAATTCACGATAAAAGATATTGCCAAGTTAGCTAATGTCTCCACAGCAACTGTTTCTTATTTTTTAAACGGTAACTACGCGAAGATGTCTATCAATACAAGAAGAAAACTGGCAGATATCATTTCAAAAACAAATTATTTGCCAAGTACAACAGCTCGTAATTTAGCCAAAAACGAAAATAAAACAATTGGCGTTTCTGTAGCAGATATTACAAACCCCTTCACTTCGCCTGTGATTTCGGGAATTTCCGAGAGGTGCGAACAGTATGGGTACAAA
The DNA here is from genome assembly GCF_009864005.1 of Furfurilactobacillus milii. Classification (GTDB taxonomy): domain Bacteria; phylum Bacillota; class Bacilli; order Lactobacillales; family Lactobacillaceae; genus Furfurilactobacillus; species Furfurilactobacillus rossiae_B. Next base: position 3,600 of record NZ_WEZQ01000005.1, on the reverse strand, counting down.
ATGGTCTTTACCAACTCCAATAATGACGAACGGCGAGAAATTGAAAATATTAATCGCTTGCGCCAAGAAGAAGTAGCTGGCTTGATCATTGACCCAGTTAATCCAGATGGCGATATTTATAACCAGCTATCAAACCTTTACACGGTCATTGTGGATCGTCAATCCAAACGTAATTTGATTGACACGATTGTGACTGATAATACGAAATCAGTGTCCGAAATGACCGCCAAAATGGTTCAGAAAGACTATGATGATCTTTACTTTATATCATGGCCTTTAGATGAAGTAAGTACCAGAATCCACCGTTACACTGGGTTTCAACAAGCAACTCATTATGCAGGTGATGATCACTTATTGATAGTTCCTTATAACTATGACTTAACAACAGATACTAGTTTTAAAGATGAAGTAGCACAAATACTTGGTCAAACTAATAAAAAGATCGGTTTTTTCACCATGAATTCGCGTGTTTTGCAGGAACTATTAAAGGTCACTCAATCTTTGGCCTATAACTATGCAAGCGACTTTGGTGTAGCCACTTATGAAGAATTTGAATGGATGCAATTGATGCGTCCAGGGATTAGCTGCATTAGGCAAGATTCGTTTGCCATCGGTTACTCAGCAATGGAAATGCTGAAAAATAAAATTGAATCTAAGTTAACAAGCGAACCAAAAGCAAAAATTAAGGTTATTCCAACTAAAGAAATCATTCGTGAAAGTTTCTGAAACACAATTAAGGCTACCAATTACGTCATTAAGATAGGACTGTAATTGGTAGCCTTAATTGTGTTTTTATTGTTTTTTATCAAGAGTACGTTTTCTCATATCAACACGCATGATGCAAGGAAAAATTAACAATGCACTGAACAGGCTTTGTGTAACAATTGAAATATACATTGACACGTCAAATATATTCAAAACTCCTGCCGAATAAAAAGCCCCACCAAAGTGAAACTTTTATCTTAGTACTTATTCAAATATTCAATAACCTATTTGCTACCCTTGAAAATCGGTATCTTTGTTTCGACAACTTTTGAAACATCCATTGGTTCAATGCCATTCCGTAAAATAGTGTGCCACTGATCCCCAGGCGTACGCACTACATCATCCAAATAAAGTTCCATGTGCCAGCTTTCCGAGGCTACTGAACGATAACCGGCGTCTTGAATGAATTTTTGCAATTTGATGTTTGCTGGCCCAATGCGGGTCAGTACCCCATTATTGCCAATCTGGGCTTCAAGTCCTTCAGAGAAATGAAGCATTCGGATATCCCATAAATATTGTTGATCAACGTTAGTAATGTCAAATTCAGCCGTTTGTAAAATTTCCTTGGTGATAAAGGCTGGTTGACGAATCATCAGTTGATAACGCCACTCTGCATCACGACCAGGTGTGACTCTTTCCCACATTGCCTGTAATGGATATCGTTTAAAGGGTGTATACCCTTCTATCTCCAAGTTATTATCAGGTGCGTTTGCCAAATAATCAGCTACTTTGTACAGAGCGTCTGCCTTCGCTGTGAAATCACGGTTATTCGGATCAGCCTTACCAACACCTGATAAAACAATATAGGAACGGGTCGGTAAATCAATAATGGAACCTTTGTCGATATCATGGGTATATTCTTCCGGATCATCTGCTTGCCAATTAATTTCTTTATTTATCATTATTATCACTCCCAACAACAGCGTAGCATATTACTAGCTTCAATGAAAACGCTTTCTTAGTTTTGAAAAATATTTGCTGCGCATATACAAAGCCCCATAATTGTTAGCAATCTTGTCTAACAGTTATGGAGTAATCTATTTTTTAAATTCTGCTACATTTCACTTGGCGCCTGAACACCCAGCAAACGTAACGCTTCGGTTAACACTACACTGACACTTTTCACTAAGGCCAACCGATTGTCTAAATCGGCATCCTTAACTAGGATCTTAGTATTGCCATAATACTTATTAAAGGCTTGTGCCAAATGCAATGTGTACTTAGCAACTACTGATGGTTCATGCTCATCATTAGCTTCCTTGACGATATTTGGAAATTCATCGAGTAATTTAATGGTGTTCCACGCCTTTTCATCAGTCAAAGCATAATTTCCTTGTTGAAGTTTAACTCCAGCCTTAGCTAACAGACTTTGAGCACGGGCATTTGTGTACTGAACATAAGGACCTGTATCACCTTCAAACTTCAAGACATCTTCCAGATTAAAATCAATGTTCAAAATACGTTCATTTTTCAAATCATTAAAGACAACGGCACCAACACCGACCTGACGAGCAACTTCATCCTTATTTTTCAAATCCGGATTTTTGCTCTCAATCTGCTTTTTTGCTAAAGCGATTGAATCGTTTAAAACTTCCTCAAGTAAAATAATGCGCCCGGAACGCGTCGACAATTTTTTACCGTTCACTGTGATAAGACCAAATGGAATGTGCTCCATATGCTCGGCCGACTTAAATCCCATCTTTAACAACACAGCTTTAACCTGTTTGAAATAATACGTTTGTTCACTACCAACAACGTAGAGATTTTGAGCAAAGTTAAATTCACGTTCACGATAAATTGCCGTTGCTAGATCACGAGTAATATAAAGAGTCGCGCCATCACTTTTTAAAATCAAAGCTGGATTAAGCTTATATTCATCCAAGTTAACAATTTCGGCACCACGAGATTCTACCAATAAGTTTTTTTCTTTTAAAATGTCGATGACTTCCTGCATTTTATCGTTATAAAAGGCTTCGCCATTATAAAGGTCGAATTTCACACCGAGTAAATCATAGACTTTTTGGAATTCTTTGAGGGAAACTTCACTAAACCATTTCCATAAGCGATTAGCTTCTTCGTCTCCGTCTTCTAATTTTTTAAACCATTCACGGGCCTCATCATCTAACTCGGGATGTTCAACATCTTCTTGGTGAAACTTAACGTAATAAGCAACCAAATTCGTTATAGGATCCTTTCGAACATCAGCCTCATTACCCCATTTTTTATATGCAGTAATGAGCTTTCCAAATTGCGTGCCCCAGTCTCCGAGATGATTATCCTTAATTGGATGATAGCCACGTTTAGTCAGCAAATTGGCAATTGAGTTACCAATCACAGTCGAGCGTAAGTGTCCCATTGACATCGGCTTCGCAATGTTCGGCGATGACATATCAATTGGCACATTTCCACCGTGTCCTTCATCAAAGTCTCCGTAATGAGAACCTTGCTGCAAGATTGTACCCAGTACTTCATTGGCATATTGACCTTTGTCCAAGAAAAAGTTAATGTACGGCCCAGCTTGAACAACCTTTTCAAAATTACTCTGATCAATTTTGGATAAAACATCTGCAACAATATCATTCGGCGCGCGATGCATCGATTGGGCTAATGTAAAGGTTGGAAAAGCTAAATCACCCATCGTTGACGTTTTCGGCGTCTCAATTAATTTCTTTATTTGTTCTGTACTCAGCACATCTGTTAGCGGTGTCGATAGTGCCTCCGCAATTTGTTGTTTATAGGTAGATTGTAAAATTAATCCGAACGCTGTTCGGACAAAAAAGATCAGCTTCCTTTAAAATGGTGTTTACCACAAACCCATTTTTTAGGAGCTGATCT
>NZ_WEZQ01000004.1:7611-33741 GCF_009864005.1 Furfurilactobacillus milii | reverse complement strand
CAGCTCCTAAAAAATGGGTTTGTGGTAAACACCATTTTAAAGGAAGCTGATCTTTTTTGTCCGAACAGCGTTCGGATTAATTTTACAATCTACCTATAATCATTAACCGAATTGTTAACAAAATAAACTGTTCAACGGCAGTCCTAAGGTTTCAAATAGCTGTTTTATTAACTTTTCACCAGATCGTACGTAGGAATGGTTGAAATCTACTTTTTAGACTTAAGGCGTACATCTTTAGCTTCCAAAGTTTTAACCTGTGCATCAAATAGTCGAAGCTGTTCGGGACTCTGAGACTCTCTCCACGCACTAATCATTGTTTCAATAGCGTCTTTTTGACTGGTTGCATAGCCAATAATTGACATAGCCTGCAATTGATTCTTGATGTGATTATCTACTCGCACACTGGTGATGTAGCTTACTAATTCGACATCGCTTTTACTATTGTTCATTTCACCTGGCTCAACAGGGTTACTGGGGTGATATTCGTGTCCCCGTGAAATAGTTTTACTATCCTTTTTGTTCTCTGATGACACATTAGGGTTCTTTATCAATCCCGCCATTATTTAGCCCCCGTTCTTTTAATTATTTCTTTTGTTACCCGGTCATACACCCAGCGGACTTTCCTATCAAACTGATCTTTACTAGTAACACCGGTGACGTCATAACGTTTCAATCGTTCCATATTGTGGATTGTTATCGGAAAGATATTCTCTTCTCCAAATTCTTCTATGGCATGCGTAAGCGTGCTCTTATCAATTGGTGCCCCATTCTTCAGCAAAACTGGGAGAATACCCAAGACCTGAAGCCTTGGAGCATGAAAGTCATTAACCACTTGATTCTGCATGTAATCAATGAATCCTTCAGCCCCCTGTAAGGAACGTTCCTGAGTTTGCATGACGATTAAAACCCAATCACTGGCATATAAAGCACTATCAGTTATTAAGCTAATTGTTGGTGGCAAATCCAGCATAATGAAATCGTATTTTTCTTTTAATGGATTGATCAACTTGTCTAAGTATTGTACACGGTCAATATACTCATCTTTAATTTTTTCCATGTAACGAGGATATAATGAAAAATCAGCGCTAGATGGAATGAAATCCACATTATTGTCTAGTCTAATTATCGCCTTGCTTAAGTTCCTGTCTTGAATTGCCTTAAGTAAAGTAACATCAAATGGACTGATCTCTCCAGTAATATTTTCCTTCGTCTTAAAGAACAAGTCAGTTGCATTGGCTTGTGGATCCAAATCAATTAACAAAGTTCGATAACCATTTCGTGCTAAAGCAATGCTAGTCATTGTTGCAGTTGTTGTCTTGCCCGTTCCACCTTTGAAATTTCCTGAAACTAAAATTTTTGCTGTCATCCTAATCACCTCAATAGTCATATGCTAACATATTTTGTATTAAGCATCCATATGTACATATGTTTATATGTAGATATGCTAGCATATAGCAATGTGTATATGCAACTATATCAGCATGCGCATATGCTAATACTTAATGTAAATAATAAGCTGTTATACAGGCATCCTTAATAATATGTTAACATTTTAATATGTGTATATACTTACATACTTTAATACTAACATAACTTAATACAAACATATTAACATGTTCATATGTGATAAAATAAAAACGTTTACAATCCAATCTGTTGGTGTATACTTAACTTCAGGAAAACAAAAAGGCCACCCAGCGTTAGCTGAATAGCCTCATAAGAAAGAAAAGCACCCTAGGGGCCTAATCCTAGGGAACACAGAAACACAAAAAATTTACTTTGTCTATCTGCTATTATAGGGCGTTTTGATGAATTGATCAAGTCCGATGATTGCTTTCCTTGATCGACAGGGAGCCAAGCCTGTGTGTACATAGCCAGCAATGGTAGAGTACCAGCCGAAGTTGAGTAGTTGTGCGGCATGTTGAGAAACACCCATGAGCAACGATGTGATGGACGCTAACGATAAAAGTAGACAGGTCGAGTGTGAGCCGCTGCAGTAGAATCTCACTAGGCCAGGGATCGCCTACCTTAGATTTCTGGCCGAACGTCAGCGACGCGTAGATCGCGGTGGTAAAGCAGTACAATATGTACAGGTTAATTACACGAGGCTCACAATTAAATCGTTATTCAGTGTGTGAGCGCCTGCTAAGGGTGCTTTTTTAGTAGGTTCATTTAACGAGTATAATTAAACAAGGTAGTATAAATGACGGTGATGCTCAATTGCATTTCCAATTTAGTTTTTCCTTTCTTAAAACAAGGGGAAAACTATGGCATTCTGGCTCAAACATCATTACATTCCAGCTGAACATAAAAGTCAACTAAGATTGAAGGTTATTTCATGAAACATGCAAAGGATTCTGGTAAACATGTATATTCAAATCTGGAGCGATTCATCATTATGATAATTATAGTTATTGTGATTATTGGTTTTGGTGTGTGTGCTTTCTGGTTACTGAATCAGATTGGTATAGATGATTAGTGGTTTGAATTTCACAAAGTCACCATAGGTGGTTAAGTGAGGCAAATCAATGTGTTACATAAATGGAACTAACTATACCAATTTTAATTCACAAAGTTGGTAAACTGAAGCGGTGTCAAAGGGGCTACTTTAGCTAAGGTAGGTTATGTAAACTAGAAGTGGTATATTGATTATTTCTTACACGCGTGGTGCTAGTTGATTTTGAACCAGGTATCGATAAAAAGACACTGTTCTAGGCGTGCTTGAAACCCTAAGTATGATCGCGCAGGGTTGTGTTCGATATTAAATAAACAACATAATTGCGAAAATACCGTCTCTATCCTACGCCGTTGGGGTTTTAATAAGGTTTCATCACTTGAACGTTGTTTCATATTTTTACGACATGGTGTCCAAAACCAGATGCCCTTTCTTTTTAAATCGGTATGCAGTTCATGACTGATATACCCTGAATCAGCCAGAATTTTGGCACTGAAATATTGGTTTACTAAGGTTTTTACCAACTTAGCATCATGGATTGAAGCCTTAGTAATGGCGTATGCCACTACAATTCCTGCATTTGTGACCTGAAAATGGCCTTTGAAACCATAAAATCATGTTTTCTTGGTCGCATTATAGCCAATTGAGGCGGTTGGACTAAAAACCTTGGTGCTATGATTGCGGATTGGCTGACACAGAGGCATCGGAATACTATCGATTATGGTATAGGTTGCCGTTGGCAATGCTTCTTGCAGTAAGCCATTTCTAATCATGTTAAACAAAGCTCCGGCTTGCTGACAAATACGGTGGAATCGTGATCTTTCTGGCAGTAACAGCCCCAAACTAGCTAACAAGCGATAAAAGGCTCGCTGATTTTCAATTCCAATGGTAACTTGCCAACACATTAAAGCTAGTACTGTCACATCTTGTAGGATAGCTTGCGTCACATTCTTTCGATGGCGTACAACCGCTGGCACGTATTTGTGGTACAGCGGACTTAGGATTGTTTGCCATTCGAACCATGGGGCTTGTATTCGATTATTACTTTGATTAGACTTAAATTGGTCTGACATACTTAACACTTCTTTGCTCTAGATTGCTTTAAGTGTAAGCCGTCAGGCTTTTTTACTGTCTAAATTTAACTAGCACCACGCGTAGAGGTTGTCTATACCTTTAATTAAAACTCCAACTACGCCCATCAATCTCACCGGCCAACTGCTCCCGGCGCTCGGCTAAATCTTGAACTTCTGGAATTAGAGCTGATAGTAACGCCCGGTCTTCAAATTGGGGCTGCTGGTTGGCCAAATCTTTTAACTGCTCGGTCAGCCAACTTGCTTCTTGCTTTGGTTCAGCCAAGGTCATCGCTTCCTTCCTTTAACATAGCAACTGTCGCTTTTAAGTCAGCATAGTCAGCTTGGTCTTGTTGCAAAGTGCTTAAAATTAATTGACCTTGTTGCTGTTGATTAGCTGGTAATTTGGCAACTAACGCTTGGAGACGTTGTTCAAACCAAGCGAGCCGTGAACTCAATGTATCTGGTGTGGGCTGGGTTAAATAGCGTTGATAAGCAACCAATAATTTTTGTTGCTCAGCATCGCGGAAGTTAGCAAATTGATTAATGGCAAAAATCGGTTGCCACTTCATCCCTGCCATCTGTGCTAAAGCCCGTAACGGTGTCAGTAACGCATCCAAAGTAAACCCGACTTCACCACCAGCTTGAAAAGCTTTTGCTGGCATGCCGGTATTGACCACCACACCAACCGTTTTTCCAGCTAGGGGCTGTTCACTTTGGCCGGCACCTGCTATAAATGGACTTGTCAAAACAGCCGCCATCCAAGCATTTAGACTAGCCGGCACATTATACCAATATAGTGGAAATTGAAAGATAATCCGATCAGCCTCCACCAACAATTCACGTTCTGCAGCCACATCCGGCGTAGTGATTGCATCCAAGTGATGCCAAGTAACATCCGGCAAACCGGCCGCACTAGCCTTTAAAAATTGCTGGGTCTGCGAACTGGCCAACTCTGGATGTGCCACTAAAATTAACGTTTTAATGTCAATCATTCCTTTATTTGCTTCATTTCAGTCAGCTTAGCAGGTTCGCACTGAAAAAACCAGTCTTTACTTCGACTGCCAAATACCATACAAATCACTAGCGAGACTTGGATAAGCAAAGAGTTGCCGATTCAGATCCTGAGCACTAATTTTTTGCGTAATCAGTAACGCCAAAAAATCGACTAATTCGTCTGCATTTTGACTAAGTACCTCAGCTCCCACAATTTGTTCACTGGAGCGATTAACCACTAGCTTCAAAGTTGCCAACTGATCGCCATTACGAGCATAAGCTTGCCAACCACTCAGATCCACGGTCTTAACTTGCAAATTGGAATTTCCGGCCGCTTGTTGCGTGCTGATACCAACTTGTCCTAATTTTGGAATACTGAAAACCGACAAAGCCGGTACTGGATATTTAATTGGAAAAACAACACTCTGGTCCAAATTTTGACCCAGATATTTACCTTGGAACAATTTAATTGCTGATTATTACCGGACTAATGACATGAATAAAATTAAACAGTGGACGTATGACAATGCGATTCAAGGATTAGAGATTCGCGCAGACAAAAAACTGAGTGCTAATGAGTTGAACGAGATGTACAAAAAAGCTAAAAGAAAAAGAACCAATTAGATCTTGAAATGGTTAAAGAAAAGATTAGTAAGAGAACCCAAAATAAACTCAAAGACTTTGTTAAAGATAATTCAGATTTAAAAATTAAGAATCCAATGAATGACGCAGAAAATAAAAACGATCGACCTAATTATTAGGTTGATCGTTTTTTAGCTTATTTGGTTTATGCGCATTAACATAGTCTGCAAATATTTTTAAAAGTTCTTCGGTTTGTTCTACTGATAAATTATCCGCTTGAAAGTATTTTTCTAACAAGGCGCCTTTTTGAATTAACCGCCTGGAACGGGCTTTGCGGGCTTGACGATTTTCATAGTATTTAGATTGTCTTAATTTAAAACCTTCTCGATCAATTTTCTCTTTTAAACGAGCTTTTTGTGCAACCAGTTTTTCGTATTGATTAGCCATCATCATCACCACTTAGTTACAATTGGTTATTTGGTTCATGGTTTAAAATTGTTGCTATTTTTTGAGCGAGGTCTTTAATCTTTTGATTAGACAAATTGGCGTAGTCTAAATTTGATGACTTAATAATTTGCTTGCCAAGATTTTGTTCAATCTTACTTTTTTCAGCTTTGATCTTTTGATTAAGCTGTTTCAATTTAGCTTCTTGCTTTTCCAATGCCGATTGGGTCATATTAACTCCTCCTATCAAATTTATGTATAATTATTTGATATGATAACATTAAATGCAATTAAAGTCAACATAAATATTGAAAAAGTTAAATGTTAGGCGTACACTAAAAGTAAATATAAAGAAATCAGAAGACCTAGTGAAACGAGGTCAATGCGCACTTACACCCCACTAAATTCTTGTGGGGTAAATCGTGATAAAATCCTGTATTAGAAGTCGCCATTGGCGACAACAAAATCAAACCAAAATAAAGGCGGTGATCGACATGGCAATATTCCACATGAGTTTTTCTAATATTAGTGCCGGTAAGGGACGTAGTACCATTGCCAGTGCTGCTTATCGTAGTGGAGAAAAATTATTCGATAATAAAGAGGGTCGAATCTATTTCTATGGGCGGTCCATTATGCCAGAGACCTTTATATTAAAACCAAAAAACGCTCCAGAATGGGCAAATGATAGGCAGAAACTATGGAACGAAGTTGAAAAAAAAGATCGTAAGGCAAACTCACGCTATGCCAAAGAATTTAATGTGGCTTTACCAGTTGAGTTAAGTGCAGATGAGCAAAAGGAATTATTGATTAAATACGTGCAAGAAAACTTTGTTGATGACGGTATGGTCGCTGATGTAGCAATTCATCGCGACCATCCAGATAATCCGCATGCCCATGTGATGTTAACTAACCGGCCATTTAATCCAGACGGAACATGGGGAATTAAGAGCAAGAAGCAATATATTTTAGATGAGGATGGCAATAAGACATATACCGGGACTAGCAAGTACCCTAAGAGTAGAAAGATACTGATGGTTGATTGGGATAAGAAAGAAAAAATAATTGAATGGCGGCACAACTGGGCAGTCAGTGTTAATCAAGTTTTAGAGCAAAAAAACATTCCGGATCGGATCAGTGAAAAATCCTTTGAAGATCAAGGCATAGATGAGGTAGCAACCCAGCACGAAGGAATTAATATCAAACGATATGAACGAAAAGAATTTAATCAACAAGTTAAGAACTATCGCAAGACCAAATCCAGTTATAAAAATAATCAAGAAAAAGCAATCAATAGAGGTCATTTAGATAGCCTAAGTAAACACTTTTCATTCAATGAAAAAAGGTTGGTCAATGAGTTAAGCCATGAATTGAAAACTTATATTAGTTTGGAGAGTTTAGATGACAAACGCCGCATGCTATTTAATTGGAAAAACAGTACCTTAATTAAACACGTAGTTGGGGAAGATGTGGCGAAACAATTATTGACAATTAACCAACAAGAAAGTTCATTAAGAAAGGCTGATGAACTCCTAAACAAAGTGGTCGATCGTACGACGAAAAAGCTTTATCCAGAGCTTGATTTTGAACAGACTACGGCCGCTGAAAGACGAGAATTGATTAAGGAAACCGATAGCGAGCAAACCCTTTTCAAGGGTAGTGAATTAACAGAACGTTTAATGAATATTCGAAATGACTTATTGTCCCAGCAATTATTGACGTTTACCAAGCGTCCATACGTTGGCTTCAAGTTATTAATACAACAAGAAAAGGAAGTCAAAAGCGAACTTAAATATACGCTGATGATCCATGACGATAGCTTAGAAAGTCTAGAACACGTCGATCAAGGACTACTAGAAAAGTATTCACCAGCAGAGCAGCAAAAGATTACGAGGGCAGTCAAAGACCTACGGACAATCATGGCAGTTAAACAAGTCATTCAAACGCAATACCATGAAGTATTGAAAAGAGCCTTTCCCGATGGTGATTTAGATGATCTTTCTCTAGTTAGACAAGAACAGGCTTATACAGCCGTGATGTACTATGATCCAGAATTAAAGCCATTCAAGGCTGAAACAATGGAACAATGGCAAGAAAAACCGCCGAAGGTTTTCAGTACCCAAGAACATCAATTAGGGTTAGCTTATTTGTCGGGGCAGCTTAGCTTAGATCAGTTAGAAAATCATGACTTGCAACGGATCTTAAAACATGACGGGACAAAGCAAATTTTTCTTGGTGAGTGTCAAAGTGATCCCACGATTAAGACTAGCCAAATTGAACAAATCCAAAAGCAGTTAAAAGCACAACAAGCTAAGGACGATCAATACCGAAAAGCCACAATGCGGCATTACGAGCCATTCAACTACAAACCAGTTAGTCCAAGCTACTACTTAAAGACGGCCTTTAGTGATGCCATTATGGTGGCCTTATATGCCCGAGATGAAGACTATCAACGGCAAAAACAAGTCCAAGGCTTAAAAGAGACCGAGTGGGAAATGACCAAGAAACAGCGGCAACATCAAACTAGAAACCAACATGAAGATGGCGGTATGCACTTGTAATCGAAATAAAAAGTGCACAGTTAAGCTTGGTTGAAAGTGGCTGAATAAGGCCAATCAGAGTTAAAACAACAGCTGAATCACAAGGGGTGAATGAACATGACCACTGTTATCTTAGCTGAAAAACCTAGTCAGGCCCGTTCATACGTTCAAGCCTTTCAAAAGAGCACAAAAAAACAGGGTTACTATACGGTTAGCGACCCTGTTTTGCCCGAAAATACACTTGTCACGTATGGTCTCGGGCATTTAGTTGAACTAGCCACACCGGATAAATATGATCAGAAATATCAGCAATGGGCCTTATCTAATTTACCGATTTTCCCCGATAAATACAAGTTTGAAGTGGCAGCTAGTAAAAAGGCACAATTCAAGATCGTTAAAGACTTATTAACGAAAGCCGATACGATTATCGTCGCTATTGATAGTGGCCGAGAGGGTTCTAATATCGCCTAGTCGATCATGAACCAAGCCCAGATTGATGTTAAAAAGAAGACTATTAAACGGCTATGGTTGAATAGTTTGGAAAAAGACGCCATTATAACCGGCTTTAAAAATCTTGGCGATTGGCACAAAGACTACTTGGCGTATAAAGAAGCCCAAACTCGTCAAATTAGCGACTGGTTAATTGGCATGAATGGTAGTCCCTTATATACTTTGTTATTAAGACAAAAAGGGGTACGTGGAGTGTACTCGATTGGTCGCGTGCAGACGCCAACTTTGTATATGGTCTATCAGAGAGATCAACGCATCAAAAATTTTAAGCCCGAACCCTATTTTGAACTGAATGCGGAAATTTTAGCTAATCAGCAAAAATTAGAGGCCAAATTAGACCCCTATCAGCGATTTAAAGACGAATCAGGGCTAATGACATTCATGCAGGATAAACACGTTCAGAAAGGCTTGCAGGGCGGTTTAATCAAGGACGTCCAAAAACAGGCTAAAAAGCGTGCCAGTCCGCAACTATTCTCGCTATCCAGTCTGCAAAGTGCCATGAATAAACGTTATCACGCCAGTGCTAGCCAAACCTTAGCGGCTATTCAAAGTTTATACGAAGGCAAAGGTTCTGGTGCAAAGTTTACTCAGGGAGAGTGCATCCTGTATCATGAATTGAAACTGGAGGTTTTCAGATGACTGATCATTTTAAAGGACGGCAATTCAATCAATCAGTGATTACTTTTGCCGTAGGCTACTACTTGCGTTACAACATCAGTTATCGAGATCTAGTTGAAATGATGCGCGACCGTGGTATTTTCGTGCATCACACAACCCTCATGCGTTGGGTACAACATTACTCACCGATTATGCGGGCTCTATGGCGTAAGCGCCATCGGCGCACTTCCAAAAGTTGGCGTATGGATGAGACCTATATCAAGATCAAAGGTCAATGGAATTACCTCTACCGTGCCATTGATAGTCATGGATTAACACTAGATTTTGAGTTACGTAAACATCGTGATTATCAATCCGCCTATCATTTTTTGAAACGTTTATTGACGACCTATGGTCGTCCTGATTGTCTGGTTACTGATCAATATGCTGGCACTTTAAAGGCTATTAAACAAGTAATTAAAGACGGCTTATTGGTGAAAGCAAATCACCAATGTTCTAAATATCGTAATAATTTGATTGAACAAGATCATCGGTTAATTAAACACGTCTTAGTAAAATCAAGCGGTTTTCAATCACTACGAACTGCGCTAAAAACGCTAAGTGGGATTGAAGTCATGCATCAACTACATAAAGTAAGCCAAAGAGAACCAAGTCTCTTTGGTTTTTCGTCGTCACAATCACTAGTCGAATTATTAGTACAATGATCCGTTCAACAATCGTCCCAATGTATCACAAAGACTATTTTGTTAATTTTGCACCAGAACCCTTTTTATATCATTTGAACTAACACTTTTAAAAGTTGGCCCAATGCTATATTTCATCCTATTAAGTTGATGAAAGATAAATCCATTGCCCTTAATTGCAGAAGCTCCACAATTAATAGCCACATCATAATTAGTTTTACCAATATTTCCAGTAGAACGTGAACATTTAAAATTGTTTACTAAATAATGAATAGATCCATGTTATTCGTAATTATTTTATGACAATTGCGTCCATGCAGCAGAACCAATTGATGGGAACAAGTAGACCAGTCTATTCAGTTCTGCCGGTCCAAACTTAAATTCAATTGCCGGCAATAATGTATTAATGACATTTTCAGCCTGTTCGCTAACCTCTGTCACGCCTACCAAGTGATGTTGCTTATCAAAAACCATTGAATTATCACCTATGGTCTCATTATCAACTTGACGATACCAATCATCTGGTAGGTAGTTAGTTTCAATTTGATAACTCTTTTCCTTACCTTCTTCTATGGAAATACCTGCTTTAGCAATTCGTGGTGATGTGAAGACAACAGATGGAATAACCGGATAGTTAATCGGATCATTGATTTGTCCTGAAAAACGCTTAGATAAGTAAGTCGATTCAAAAATGGCCGTTGGCGTTAACTTAGGTTGTGCTTTATCAATCACGTCTCCTGAAGCATAGATATTATCAACACTTGTTTGTAAATAATCATTTACTTCAATCCCGTGTTGGTTATATTTAACTCCAATTTTGTCCAAACCAATTTTTTCAACATTTGGAATTCGGCCGGTTGCATCCAGAATCCAATCAACAGTTAAGGTGCGACTATCCCCATAGTGGACTTCAACTTGCTCACCAGATTTTTCAAACGAAGAAACACCAGCATTTTTTACAAACTTAACCCCTCTTTTTTCCAAATCTTTGACAACTTGGGCAACATAAGGGTGATAGAAGTTTCGAAGTACCTGATCACCATGCATGAGAACCGTAACATTGGCGCCTGCGGAATTGGCGATAGTCGCAAATTCCATACTAATGTACCCGGAACCAATAATAGCGATCTGTTTCGGCAATTTGGTTAAACTCATAAATGCACGACTATCATGAGCCAATTCGGTTCCTGGAATATCCAAACGGTGTGGCCGCAATCCAGTTGAAATGACAATTTTTTCAGCTGTCTTCGGTTGCCCGTCAACTAATACCGTATGATTATCTTTAAAGGTCCCTTTCCCATGAATCACGTCAATACCGGAAGCCTTAAGTAAGCCGCCAATCATTCCTGGCAAGCCCTTAATGACATCCTGCTTGTGACCCTCACTCTTGGTCCAATTAATGGACAGTTGTCCTTCAACAATGCCTTGAAGCTGCTCGACTTCCCTTGTCAATGCCACAGGTGCATCCAATGTGATTTTTGCGTTACAGCCATAATTCGGACAGGTACCGCCAATCATATCTTCTTCAATAATACCAACCTTGACACCAGAATGTGCAAGGGGAATCGCCCCATCAAAAGTCCCATGACCACTTCCAAGATATAAAACATCATAATTGTATTGATTTGCCATAAAATTGCCTCCAATTTGTGAAATCAACTATCAAACAAGAAAAAATTTTTATCATTTGCACATAACCATCCACGCGGTTATAAGATACAAAAAGGAAAGATACAAAAAACTGGTTGATAACTTACTATACAGCTTAAGTTAGTTTCAATATTGTTAATGACAACCAATTTTTAAACTAACCCTTAATTATGATCGTGATAATGCCATATCACATATATCAAGTTTAAAGCTGCACATCAACGCAAGCAACCATGTTGAGTGGATTTGTACGAGATTTCAATGTGATCTTTTCATTCTTCATATCGGCTCTCAATGGTATCAATTACCTTCTGGCTTCCCTAATCAGTAAATAGTTTACGATCATTTATATTGCTGTTCAAAATTAATGATCGTAATTGATTGGATTATATTGGATGTAAGCTGATTCCTGAGACAACTTTTAAGAGAGCGTATAATGAATAAATCGTCTCTCAAAAGGAAGGAATTTTTACATGCCAACTCGTTACGACAAAGAATTCAAACAAAACATCATCAACCTATATAAACAAGGCGAATCAGCCGCCCAACTGGCCAGAGAATATGGCATTGGCTATTCAACCGTTCATAAGTGGATCCAGGGCCAAGCCAAAACTCAATCCGGTAAATCGCCAGACGAAATTAAAGCGATGGAAAAACGGCTGGCTTCCCTGTCTGAGGAGAACGAAATCCTAAAAAAAGCCCTGGGCTTCCTTGCGCAGAAGTAACCAATATTTTTGATTACATTCACCAAGAAAGCCATAACCACCAGGTAACTAAGATGTGCCGAATCCTCAGTGTTTCCAGAGCTCACTATTATCGTTATCGATCCCCAAAGCCTTCAAAACGCCGGGCCGAAGATGAGGACTTAAAACAACGGATTCTGCGGATCTTTGCGGAAGTCAAGCAGCGATACGGCGTTATGAAGATCCACCATGAATTGAATCTGGAACTTCAACCACTGCAGCGTCGGTGCAGCTCAAGACGGATTTCCCGGCTCATGAAGGAACTGGATATCCACTCCGTTACCGTCAATAAATGGAAAGCGGCTTCGGCTTCCAAAACCAAGGTTGAACAGCGTCCCAACTTGCTTAAGCAGGATTTCTCGACCACTGGTTTAAATCAAAAATGGACCGCTGATATGACCTATATTCAAACGAAGCGTAATGGCTGGTGTTACTTATCAACCATCATGGATCTGCACTCAAGACGAATTATCGGCTATTCATTCTCAAAAAAGATGGATACTGATTTAGTCTTAAAGGCCCTGGAAAGCGCGGTTAAAAATCGAACCATTACTGGGGACCTGATTATCCACACAGACTTAGGATCACAGTACACCAGCGATGATTACAACCAACGGTTAACAGAACTACATATCCGCCACTCTTACAGCCGTAAGGGGTGTCCATACGATAATGCACCGATGGAATCTTTTCATGCTTCCCTCAAAAAGGAATGTGTTTATCCAGTGCCGGTCTTTAAGAATTATGAAACTGCCGCTGCTGTCTTTTTGAATATGTGCATGCTTTCTACAATAGGAAGAGAATTCATAGTTCACTGGGCTACCAGACCCCCTTACAAGTTGAAATCGCAACACTTACGAGCCAAATGGCCGCCTGATTTAATGCTTTCCATGGTTCAAATAAGTTATTAATCACGATTAATGATTTATTTGAGCTGTGGAAGGTAAACGCGGTTCTGAATGTCTCTTAAAACCTGTCTCAAATATTGACTTCAATCCACATTAGCTTTTACCCATATTTTAACACAAAAGCAAACGTATGTTCCCCGGAACCGCTAGAAATCTGATTTAAAATTGTCGAAAGTCAGTTATAGTCATGCTATAATATGGTTAAGAAAAAGGAAGCCCCGCTGATAACAGGACTTCCCATGTAGAGCCGTTTAAGACGGTGACAAATTTATACAGTTTAAATAACCGCTAGCTTGCCAGAGCTAAGGCGGTTATTTTTTTTGCTGACTTTTAATCAGCTCAACAATTAATGCGATCAAGGCTACGATAAAGGTACCGAAAGCCAGCATTAATTGTAAAGCGTCCGCAACGGACACTTAGGCTACTCCTTTCGTTAGGATTTATGGCTTTAAAGGTTAACACCATAAGCACCACCTCGATCGGAAATAGCCACCGCCTTAACTTCTCTACTTGATCTATTATACAGGTAGACTAGCTCTGTAACCAAATATAAAATTAAAGCAAGCACCTACGAAAAAAAGTGCTGCTTTTATTAATTATTGAAAAATTCCCATCTATATTTATAAAAGATTATCGTACCAATTGAAATATTGATTAACTGATCTTCAATTACCCGATTATTTAAGTTCTAAGATGCCTAATATAGATAATTTTAATTATCCATGTAATTTTTGTTGCAATTTATCACCAATGCCATCTACCTTCTTAGCAGTCAAGACGGTGCCACCGATGAGAACACCACCTACAATGAGCGTAGAAGCGATCATAAACTTAAATACACTTTTCAAGACGTCCATAAAATCTCCCTTACTTTTTACTGGTTCGACCAACAACTAATGAAACAATCAGAACTAAAATAATTGCACCAATGATCGATGGTATCAGTGCCATACCAGCTAATGAAGGCCCCCAAGTGCCAAGAAGCCCTTGACCAATCCATGCACCGACCAAGCCCGCTACGATGTTTGCAATCCACCCCATAGCAGCACCACGGTTAGTGATTGCGCCAGCAATTGCACCAATGATTGCTCCGACGATTAATGACCAAATAAGTCCCATAGTTACTCTCTCCTTTAGTTAACACGACTAGATTTATTGTCAGGCGTTACCTTATCAACGCTGTCACTTAATGTTTCCTTCGATTTTTTCGCGCCCTTGCTGACTGCTTCCTTCGTTTTATCTGTAGCATCACTAACGCGATCCTGTAGAGAAATCGAATCTTTTTCATGTTGCTCCTTTGTCTTGACGTCAACAACATTCACATTTACCTCAATTACTTCTAAGTCGGTCATATTCTTTACTTCCCGAACAATAACATTTTTAATCTTATCATACAGTTTAGAAATATCAATGCCGTATTCAGCAATAATGTCGAGATCTACTGCAACCTGCTTTTTTCCAACCTCTACATCAATTCCCGATGTGACGTCGGAAGTATTAACTAGTTTTTCAGCAACATTTGCGAAAAAGCCGCCATCTACGGTTAATAAACCATCTACTTCAGAAAGTGCGATACCAATGATTTTTTGAATAACTTTGTCATCAAATGTTAAATTGCCTTTAATGCCAGACTTTTCGTTGGTTGTTTTTTCACTTGGCGTTCCGTTCTGCATAATTTTTCCTCCTTATAATTCAAACAGCTATTTAAAAACATTTGTTAAGATACCAGTTTTTTGAATATAATAACCCGCAGTAATCCCGATTGCCATAAAAATCAAAACAAAAAGCGTCTTGAAAAATCCAAAAGTGATGATAAGGACCGCTAAGAGCAATCCTATAATTCCACCAATTAGTGGCCAAAAATAAGCTTTAATGAGTTCGGTCACGTTATTACCTCCTAGACAACTCGAGATTGTTGCACATTATCGTCCGACTCATTAAAATCAACGAGTCTGATTTTGATTCTTTTCTGTTCAGAAATTCCAAGACAAATACGCAAATCTTTTTTTAATTGATTGAGAAAATTTGCAGTCTGTTTCTTGGCATTGACTGAATTTAGTAGATCACCCGATATTTTAAGTGTGATCCTTTTCCGTGATAACTTAGCTGATACCTTGGGGTTACCAATAAAGGGTTCATGTTGAAGTGCTGAAAGAGCAAAGTGCTCAATAGCTTTCTTACTGATGGTAACTTGACCATCAGACTTTTGATGAAGATATAATGACTGTGACCGTGGCCAAAAAAGTGTGATAAGCCATAAAATAATTAACACCGCCGCCAGAATTACTCCACTCCAAAAAAGGTATATCGGTTCGTAATGATCTAACCAATCAAACTTTAATGACACGGGGGTGCTAGTGCCAATGGCTGTTGACCAATTCTTAAAGACAAGAACTATGGACAAAGGGAATGCAAGAATGATGACTACTACTATTAAAAGGTAGATTGTAAAATTAATCCGAACGCTGTTCGGACAAAAAAGATCAGCTTCCTTTAAAATGGTGTTTACCACAAACCCATTTTTTAGGAGCTGATCTAACAGAAGAACAGGGGCTTTTAAATAAGTGTCAGAGCTAACTAGCTCAAAAGTTCAGCCTTTAGATCAATGCCAACCTCAAGTGGTCTGAGGCCAGGGTTTTATCCGTTGATCAGATACTCAAAAGGTAGTATAATGGTAGTAGCAAAAGAAAGGAGATGAGACAATCGTGGCAGTTAAGGAAAAGAAACGGGTCCAAGTCAAGATTGATAAAGATTTGGCCGATGATACCGAAGCAGTTTTAAGCGAATTGGGCTTAAATCCAACCACGGCCATTAACATGTTTTACAAGCGGATTGTTGCTAATGGTGCTTTACCTTTTAATGTGTCTTTAAGCGAAGAAGAAAGAGCTAATTTACGCTTTTTAAAGGCGACCGAAGGGACACCAGTCACCGAGTTCAAAGACGCTAAAGAGGTCGCTGATTGGCTCAACGATCCAGATGAGGACTAATGACTTAGTCAGCCTATACGTTAGTTTTGTAGAAACTAACGGTGGTAAGTCTCGGCCAGTTTTAATTCGTCGGGTATCAGAACAGACGGTCGAGGCTTTTAAAATTACTAGTCAGTATGAAAAGAAGTCGGCTTATATCAAGCAACAATATTATCCGATTCAAGATTGGCAATCCACTGGGTTGAAGAAACCTTCCTGGGTCGATCTTGGTAATATTTATCGCTTTCCCAAAGCCGGTTTAAACTTTAAAGAAATCGGTCATTTAAGTAAGCTAGATCAAAATAAAATTTCAGATTTTACGCTTGACCTAAAATCAAAAAGAAGAGGTAAGGGTCAAAAGATAATTCAACAGCGATCAAGTAAAAGGAAGCACAAAGAAAGTAAAGCAGAGCTTACAAAAAGAATTCAAAAACAGTTAAAAGACTTTGCTAAACACAATCCAGAAATTAAGCCAAAAAACAATCCTGAAAATAAAAACGATCGGCCTAGTTATTAGGTTGATCGTTTTTTAATTTATCCGGTTTATGGGCGTTAACATAGTCAGCGAATGTTTTTAAAAGTTCTTCGGTTTGTTCGACCGAGAGGTTATTAGCTTGAAAGTACTTTTCTAATAAAGCCCCTTTTTGAATTAATCGGCGAGAACGGGCTTTGCGGGCTTGCCGATTTTCATAGTATTTAGATTGCCGTAATTTAAAATCTTCCCGCTCAATTTTTTGTTTTAAACGCGCTTGCTGCTCGACTAGTTTTTCATATTGATTAGGCATGGAATTCCCCATCTCCTATGACTAATGATCTGCGGACTTTTCCTTTAAAAACTCGGATACTTTTTTTGATAAGGACTTAATATTGTCATTAGATAAATTAGCATAATCTAAATTGGCTTGACTGATGATTTGTTTACCTAGCCGTTGTTCAATTTTATTTTTTTCGTCCTTAATTTTTTGATTAAGGGCTTTTAATTTAGCTTCTTGTTTTTCTAAGTTACTTTGAGACATAACGATCCCTCCATCATATTAGAAATAATCGCCGAAATTATATCATATAAGAAACATTAAGTCAAAGTATAAAATTTGAAATAGCGAAGCGGAAGGCATACACTAGGTTAAAGTTAAGAGAATCAGAAGACCGAGTGAAACGAGGTTAATGCGCACTTATACCCCACTAAATTCTTGTGGGGTAAATCGTGCTAAAGACTTGTATCAGAAGTCGCCGATGGCGACAACAAAATCAAACCCATAAACCCAAAGAAAGGTGGTGACCGACATGGCAATTTTTCACATGAGCTTTAGTAATATTAGTGCTGGAAAAGGAAGAAGTGCAATTGCTGGAGCAAGTTATCGAAGTGGCGAAAAATTATTCGATCAAAAAGAAGGTCGAAGTTATTTTTATGCTCGGTCGGTTATACCAGAAAGCTTTATTTTGACACCAAAGAATGCGCCAGAATGGGCGAGTGATAGAGAGAAATTATGGAACGAAGTAGAAAGAAAAGACCGTCGAGCAAACTCACGGTACGCTAAAGAGTTTAACGTGGCTCTACCAGTTGAATTAAGTGAAGATGAACAGAAAGAATTATTGACAAAATATGTACAAGAAAATTTTGTTGATGAAGGTATGGTTGCCGATGTGGCAATTCATCGCGATCACCCAGATAATCCGCACGCTCATGTGATGTTAACTAACCGTCCATTTAACCCAGACGGAACTTGGGGAATTAAGAGCAAAAAGCAATATATTTTAGATGATAATGGCAACAAAACATATACCGGAACTAGCAAGTACCCTAAGAGTAGAAAGATACTGATGGTCGATTGGGATACAAGAGAAAAAATAACTGAATGGCGGCACAATTGGGCGGCAAGTGTAAATCAGGCTTTAGAGCAAAAAAATATTCCCGATCGGATCAGCGAAAAATCATTTATCGAGGAGGGAATAGATGATACACCAACTCAACATGAGGGAATCAATAGTAAGCGGCATGAAAGAAAAGAATTTAACCAACAAGTTAAGAACTATCGTAAGTCCAAAGCTGGCTATAAAAATATGCAGGAGAAAGTAGTTAATCGAGGTCATTTAGATAGCCTAAGTAAACACTTCTCGTTTAATGAAAAACGGGTAGTTAAAGAGTTAAGCCATGAACTGAAAACTTATATCAGTTTGGAGAACTTAGATGATAAACGGCGCATGCTATTTAATTGGAAAAACAGCACCTTAATTAAACATGCGGTTGGTGAAGATGTGACTAAACAATTATTGACAATTAACCAACAAGAAAGCTCACTCAAAAAAGCAGATGAACTCTTAAATAAAGTAGTTGATCGCACGACGAAAAAACTTTATCCAGAGCTTAATTTTGAACAGACCACGCAAGCTGAAAGACGAGAATTAATTAAGGAAACCGATAGCGAACAAACAGTTTTCAAGGGTAGTGAATTAAACGAACGTTTAATGAACATTCGTGATGATTTGTTGACCCAACAATTATTGGCCTTTACTAAGCGGCCATACGTTGGCTGGAAGTTATTAATGCAACAAGAAAAGGAAGTCAAAATCGAGCTTAAATATACGCTGATGATTCATGATGATAGCTTAGAAAGTCTAGAACACGTTGATCAAGGTCTACTAGAAAAGTATTCACCAACCGAGCAGCAAAAGATTACTCGCGCAGTCAAAGAATTGCGAACAATCATGGCTGTTAAGCAAGTCATTAAAACGCAATACCATGAAGTATTGAAAAGGGCCTTTCCCAAAGGCGATTTAGATGAATTACCAATGACTAAACAGGAACAAGCCTATACAGCCGTGATGTACTATGATCCTGTTTTAAAGCCATGTCAGGCTGAAACAATTGAACAGTGGCAAGCAAATCCACCACAGGTGTTCAGTCCCCAAGAACATCAACAAGGACTAGCTTATTTATCGGGACAGCTTAGCTTAGATCAGTTAGAAAATCATCACTTACAACGGGTTTTAAAGCATGATGGCACTAAACAACTCTTTTTTGGCGAATGCAAAGCCGATCCGACGATTAAGAACAGTCAGATCGAGAAAATCCAAAAGCAGTTAAAAGGGCAACAAGCCAAGGACGACCAGTACAGAAAAGCAAATATGGGGCATTATCAACCGCTAAATTATAAGCCAGTTAGTCCAGACTATTACTTAAAGACGGCCTTTAGTGATGCGATCATGACTGTTCTATATGCTCGTGATGAAGATTACCAACGGCAAAAGCAAGAACGTGGACTGAAAGAAACCGAGTGGGAAATGACGAAAAAGCAACGGCAACACCAAACTCGAAACCGGCATGAAGATGGGGGCATGCACTTGTAATCACAAAATTAGTGATTGGTTGATCGGTATGAATAGTAGTCCCTTATATACTTTGTTGTTAAGACAAAAAGGAGTACGCGGGGTGTACTCAATTGGTCGCGTGCAGACGCCAACCTTGTGTATGGTCTATCAAAGAGACCAGGCAATCAAAAACTTTAAGCCGGAACCCTATTTTGAACTAAATGCGGAAATTATTGCTAATCAGCAAAAATTCGTCGCAAAATTAGACCCCTATCAGCGATTTAAAGACGAAGCAGGGCTAATGACATTCATGCGAGCTAAACACGTTCATAAAGGCTCGCAGGACGGTTTAATCAAGGACGTCCAAAAACAAGGCAAAAAGCGTGCTAGTCCCCAACTATTCTCACTATCCAGTCTCCAAAGTGCCATGAATAAACGGTATCACGCCAGTGCCAGCCAAACCTTAGCGGCCATTCAAAGTTTATATGAAGCCAAGTTGCTGAGTTATCCCCGAACGGATTGTGCTTATATCACTGATGAAGAATTTGATTATTTAGTGGCTAATCTGACGAAGTATCTGGGTTTGGTCTCTAAGCCAGTCGCTTTAACCAATACCACTCCGAACAAACGCTATGTTGATGGGAAAAAAGTTGAAGAACACTATGCCATTATTATGACTAAAGTCGTGCCGACGAAAGAGAAACTAGCCAGCTTGCCTAAATTACAGCAACAAGTCTATGACTTAGTTTTAAGAACCACATTAGCCATGTTTGCTGATCCTTACGAATATGAAGAGACCACCATTATCACCCAAGTTGGTGCCGCCAATTTTAAAGCAACCGGTAAGGTCCCAACTAAGCAAGGTTGGCAAGCTTTATTTGATGATCACAAAACCGACCAGCAAGAGGCAGCCACCCTACCGATCGTTCACCAAGGCGACCAAGTTCAAGCGAATCTGCAAACACCGCAAAAAAAAACGACACCACCGGTGCCCTTTACCGAAGGTACCTTAATTACGGCAATGAAGACGGCCGGTAAAACACTTGATGATGAAGTAGCCCAGGCGATTCTCAAAGATGTGCAAGGCATTGGGACAAGTGCGACCCGGGCCAATGTGCTGGAAGTGTTAAAGAAACGCGGCTACTTAGTTACTGAAAAGAATAAGTTGCACGTCAGTGAAGCCGGAATCACTTTATGTAAAGCAGTCGAACTCGAACCCTTGCTAACTAGTCCAGAAATGACAGCTAAATGGAAGCAAGCGTTACAACAAATCAGTACCGAAGAACGCACCCCGGATAACTTTTTGAGCCAAATTAAGAAGTTTGTGGCTAAATTGATCGCTGATGTTCCCACGCAATTGACTGGCAGTGCAGCCATTAAGCAACAAATCAATCACCAACAGCAAGCGCAGAAGGCCGCCGAAGTATTCTTAGAAACACCGCAAGCGACCGTTTTAAATAAACAGAAGTTTTACATTGTGAAGCCCAAGCAAGGTGAAGATTTTACCTTACCTAAGAAATGGAGTAGCAAGACGCTCGGGAGAACCGCAATTAAAGCGCTAGTTACCAAGGGTGAAACCAGCAAATTAAAGGGTTTCAAGAGCAAAAAGGGGAAGTCGTTTGACGCCAAGTTAAAGATTGACAACCATAAATTAAGTTTTGATTTTGATTAGAACCTGCCTACCGCCCTGCACTACGTTCCGGTTGGTGAACCCGTCATTTAGGTTCACTTTTACAACCCTAAAAGTAAACCCAAACAACGGGTGAGGTTAGCAAAGCAAAGGAGATCATAAAATGGATAATAAATTAGCAGTCATTGGGAGTGAATTACCAGTTTTACAGGCTAAAGGAACCTACAAGTATTTAAAAGAAATCACTGGTAACGGAGCCTATTATCAAGTGGCTTGGCAAAAATTAGCTGATGGCTACATCGCCCTTTATGGCACGACCCCGATTCAAATCAACGTAGCCCCTATATTGAATGATATTTTTGAAGATGAGGAGGGGTAGACAATGCCGAGTAAAGCAGACGTTAAAGCCTGGAAAGCACAATTAGTCGCCCAAGCCGAACAGCAAATCCTAAAATTAACTGATAGTGACCAATTTAAACAGTATCTCAATACCCTGGCTAAATTTCATCGGTATAGCGCCAGAAACATTGATTTAATTTATGCGCAAAATCCTCAAGCCACTCAAGTCGCTGGTTTTAAGCAATGGCAGACGGCTTTTAACCGCACCGTCAACTGGGGCGCAAAAGCGATTCGGATTGCGGCTCCGATCATTAAGAAGCTAACACCAGCCGAGCAGAAGCATCTTGATACCATCGATGAGCGCGCCATTGTCGGTTATCGCTATCTACCCGTCTTTGACGTGTCACAAACTAGCGGTGAACCAGTGTTAAGTGCTAAAGACTTTGTCAAAGAAAATTTGGCCGATCATCAGAATGTGACAAGCTTATATAACGCGTTCAAAGATTATTTAAACCAGCAAACCGACCTTAAAGTCAGTGAAGTGCCTTTAGAACCTATCTAGTATCTTTTAAGAACTATCTTCAGGAAGGCCAATACAACCATTTGAAGACTGCTGTTAAGGGCACGTTCACAGTTTTTCCAAAGTCGCCGACATTTGTCTAGCCAACTCCATGAACGTTCAATGATCCATCGTTGCGGTAACACCGTGAATGTATGCAACTCGTTGCGTTTAGCTACCGTCGTCTTAGCATTCAAAATGAGCTTCACCTGATCCGCAAAGTCATTGCCAGTGTAGCCACCATCAACCATGACATGCTGAACCAGCTCTAAATTTTGGCTAGCCAAACTTAAACACAGCCAATGCACCTGAACGATCTGATACATTAGCTCGTGTCACGAGAATGGCTTGTGGTAAACCGTTAATATCAACCGCCATATGACGCTTAATCCCTGAAATCTTTTTGCCGCCATCGTAGCCACTATTTTTCGTTAAATCAGTGGTTTTAACACTTTGAGCATCAACAATCACAAACGACGTTCGGGCCGATCGGCCCTGTGCAAAACGATAGGAAGCGGCAGTTTTTTTAAAAGCCTTTCTAATAGCGAATCAGCTGTCGGGTCTGGTTTATCTCGCCACATATCGTAATAGCGGTAGACGGTATGCCATTCCGGGAAATCGTGCGGTAATTCACGCCATTGACACCCTGTAGTAAGCGAGTAAAGGATGGCATTGAATACGTCATAAAGGTCATAACGACGCGGTCTTGTATGCTTACGGAAGTTTTCTAAATCAGGTTGTATTAACGCAAATTGCGCTCGAGAAATATTGCTTGGATAATCTGGCATGACAAACTCCTCAGTCGGTTTTCCACAATTCTACCAGATTCAGCAGATACTAGACAGGTTCTAAGATAAAGTGCCCTTCGGGACGGGTACTGAGAATCAGCTCTTCTGCTTCTTTTGCATCGTGGATTGATGCCTTGGTGATTACATAGCCAAGAACATACCCGTCCTGAGATACGGCAAAATGGCCTTTAAAACCGTAGTAGTAAAACTTTTTGGTTGAGTTATAGCCAATGTTGGCTGTTCCTTCAAACACCTTAGCTCTGCGGTTTCTGATTGGCTGACACAAAGGCATGGGTAGACTGTCAATGATCATATACTGATCGGACAGATCGACTCTTGACTTCAGATCGTTGACGATCTGAGCAGTGATGCCGAGAAGCGCTCTAGCCCTGCGATTAAAACGAGACCTAGAAAGACCACAAAGTCCCCAGCAACGGGCAAATCTGCGCTGAGAAGATATACCTTCCTCAGCTTGCCAGACAAGTAATGCAATGATTTCGTAGTCTGGAACCTTTACCAGACTGGCATTGCGGCGGTGAGTTAACCCAGATGGGGCGTACTTGTAATAAAGTTTCTTGCAGATTTTCGACAAAGTTCTAAATTCTACTTGCAAACGGTGACTATAACGTTCATACCGATATTGCAACTAGACTTAATGATTATTATAATATGCATTATTAAGTATAGAGTTATTACTTAATAGAGATGAGATAGAGAGGGAAAAACATGAACATCAGATTGTTAAGCTGGCTATCCTTCCAGCATCACTGCTTGCCAGCATCACTGCTTGCTTTATCACAAACAGGCCTGCCAAGCGCTACCGGGGACGCATTGACCACGGCAGCTGTTGGCAGCACGGCAGCTGTAGCGCAAACTGCCAAAAATGCTGATGTAGCAACCACCGCGGCGACTGCTGAAAAGGCAGCAGGGGACGGCGCCCTTGGTGAAGGCTGGGGAGTAATCCCAGGTATCCCAAGCAAGCCAGGAGTTCCAGGTAAGCCAGGCGTGCCGGGCAAGCCTGGCATTCCAGGCAAGCCGGGCATCCCAGGCTACGGGTCTCTTGCATCAACTGCAGCTACCGCGGCTACGGCAGCGACTGCAGCCAAGGCTGTTAAGGTTAAGTAGCCCCCATTACTTCAAAGGGGGTGTTGATTTATCAACCAGACAATTTTTGAAATATCACTTACGGGCGTAATCATTTATCTGCTCTGGGTCTTCTTGCTTCTGGCCGCCGGGCAAAACGGCAAGTCAATTGAGCTTGAGCCCCTGTTAGCCAAGGGCTACCAGTTGATCCTGCTGGTTCCGGCCATGAATGAAGAAGGCATCATCGAGCAGACTATGCGCCTGTTTTTAAGGGAAACAGCGAATTTGCCCAATGTAAAAATGGTCATCATCGATGACGCGTCCAGTGACGACACGGCCTTGCTGGTCAAAAATTTTAGCAAGCAGGCTGGCGGCAGGATTCAGCTACTGCAACGGCAGCTGCCCCAGGCCCAGACAGGCAAGGGCAATGCTCTTAACTGGGCCTACCAGCAAGTTATTCTGGACAGCAGGGACCGGGATCATTTGATCTGCGGCGTTTTGGACGCGGATGCCTACATGGCGGAAGAAAGCTACCAGAAGGTTATCCAGTATTTTGCCCAGGATGAAAAACTGGACCTGCTCCAGACCAGGGTGGGGATGCTGGAGACCAGAAACTGGCTGCAGACCATGCAGGACATTGAGTTCACGGTCATCAACGACTTGATTCAGAACACCAGAAACCGCTTAGGCAACGCGGCGGCTTCCGGCAATGGCCAGTTTATCCGGGTTTCCTCGGTGACGGCTCAGCGGCCATGGGGCAACGCCTTGCTGGAAGACTTTGAGTTCAGTACCCGCTTTTTAATGGAGGGAAAGAAGACTTTGTATGCCGAGGATGCGGTGGTTTATCAAGAGGCCATCGACAAACTCCGTCCCTTTATTAAGCAGCGGGCCAGATGGACGCAAGGGGGGCTTGACTGCCTATTTGGCTACTGGATCCGGGTGCTGCGGAGTCCTTTTATCAATTTGCCAGCTAAGGCGGAGATGACTTTTTACATGCTGATACCTTTTGTCACGCTATTTACGGGTATCGCCAGCCTGGCTGTCTTCGTCTTCACCTTGGGCAATTTCGATGACTACTGGCGGCTCTTAGCGGTGATCGTGGGGATTAATTTGCCCTTTAACGCCTACATCATCGTGCAGTACCAGTGGGCAAGCCATACCAGGCAATATGGCTTGCTGGTTTGGACCGTGATAACTTTTGCTATTTACAATTACTTGCTTTACCCAGCGATCGTGATCGCTTTTTGTAAAAAAATTAGCGGGCGGACTAACTGGGTTAAGACGACACATGGAATTAAGAGAAAAATCGGGAGGAAAGTCTCATGAAAAAATGGAAGTCAACTTTAATAGTGGCTAGTGCCACTTTAGGGATGTTCTTTGCCTTTGGCAGCAGCGTTAGCGTTAAGGCTGATGATGTAAACGACGCGGCTAACACGACTGCCGTGCAAGTGCAAAACACGCAAACTGCAACTGAACAGACTACTAGCACTAGTTCTGACACGGCTGCTACTGCAAGCCAAGCTACTGAAGCAACGACTGCCAGCAAAGCGACTACTGCAAGCCAAGCTACTGCAAGCCAAGCTACTGAAGCAACGACTGCCAGCGAAGCGACTACTGCAAGCCAGGCTACTGAAGCGACTACTGCAAGCCAGGCTACTGAAGCAACGACTGCCAGCGAAGCGACTACTGCAAGCCAGGCTACTGAAGCAACGACTGCCAGCGAAGCGACTACTGCAAGCCAAGCTACTGAAGCAACGACTGCCAGCGAAGCGACTACTGCAAGCCAAGCTGCTGAAGCTACTACTGCCGACATGGCAAGCAAGGCTGAAACCGCGGCAACTTCAGAGAAGTTAGCTAGCGATCTGGCTGAAACTGCTGCTACTGCAGGTACTGCCGAAACTGCAGAAACTGCAGCCACTGCAGCCACTGCACCAACCGCCGGCACTGCTGGTACTGCCGGTACTGCCGGTACTGCTGGTACTGCCGGTACTGCCGGTACTGCCGGTACTGCCGGCACTGCTGGTACTGCCGGTACCGCCGGCACTGCCGGTACTGCTGGTACTGCCGGCACTGCTGGTACTGCCGGCACTGCCGAAACCGCCCCAACTGCACCTACGGCCCCAACTGCACCTACGGCACCAACTGCGCCTACGGCACCAACTGCGCCTACGGCACCAACTGCGCCTACGGCACCAACTGCGCCTACGGCACCAACTGCGCCTACGGCACCAACTGCGCCTACGGCACCAACTGCGCCTAC
>NZ_WEZQ01000004.1:0-7511 GCF_009864005.1 Furfurilactobacillus milii | reverse complement strand
TAACAGAAGAACAGGGGCTTTTAAATAAGTGTCAGAGCTAACTAGCTCAAAAGTTCAGCCTTTAGATCAATGCCAACCTCAAGTGGTCTGAGGCCAGGGCTTTATCTATTGATAAGGTACTCAAAAGGTAGTATAATGGTAGTAGTAAAAGAAAGAAGATGAGACAATCATGGCAGTTAATGAAAAGAAACGGGTCCAAGTCAAGATTGATAAAGATTTGGCCGATGATACCGAAGCAGTTTTAAGCGAATTGGGTTTAAATCCAACCGCGGCCATTAACATGTTTTACAAGCGGATTGTTGCTAATGGTGCTTTACCTTTTAATGCGTCTTTAAGCGAAGAAGAAAGAGCTAATTTACGCTTTTTAAAGGCGACCGAAGGGACACCAGTCACCGAGTTCAAAGACGCTAAAGAGGTCGCAGATTGGCTCAACGATCCAGATGAGGACTAATGACTTAGTCAGCCTATACGTTAGTTTTGTAGAAACTAACGGTGGCAAGTCTCGACCAGTTTTAATTCGTCGGGTATCAGAACAGACGATCGAGGCTTTTAAAATTACTAGTCAGTATGAAAAGAAGTCGGCTTATATCAAGCAACAATATTATCCGGTTCAAGATTGGCAATCCGCTGGGTTGAAGAAACCTTCCTGGGTCGATCTTGGTAATATTTATCGCTTTCCCAAAGCCGGTTTAAACTTTAAAGAAATCGGTCATTTAAGTAAGCTAGATCAAAATAAAATTTCAGATTTTACGCTTGACCTAAAATCAAAAAGAAGAGGTAAGGGTCAAAAGATAATTCAACAGCGATCAAGTAAAAGGAAGCACAAAGAAAGTAAAGCAGAGCTTACACAAAGAATTCAAAAACAGTTAAAAGACTTTGCTAAACACAATCCAGAAATTAAGCCAAAAAACAATCCTTAAAATACAAACGATCGGCCTAGTTATTAGGTTGATCGTTTTTTAATTTATCCGGTTTATGGGCGTTAACATAGTCAGCAAATGTTTTTAAAAGTTCTTCGGTTTCTTCGACCGATAGGTTATCAGCTTGAAAGTATTTTTCGAGCAAAGCCCCTTTTTGAATTAATCGGCGAGAACGGGCTTTGCGGGCTTGCCGATTTTCGTAGTATTTAGATTGCCGTAATTTAAAATCTTCCCGATCAATTTTTTGTTTTAAACGCGCTTGCTGCTCGACTAGTTTTTCATATTGATTAGACATGGAATTTCCCCATCTCGTATGGCTAATGATCTACGGACTTTACCTTTAAAAATTCAGAAAATTGCTTGGCTAAAAGCTTAATCTGATCGTTAGACAAATTAGCATAATCTAAATTGGCTTGACTGATGATTTGTTTACCTAGCCGTTGTTCAATCTTATTTTTTTCGTCCTTAATTTTTTGATTAAGGGCTTTTAATTTAGCTTCTTGTTTTTCTAAGTTACTTTGAGACACAACGATCCCTCCAATCATATTAGAAATAATCACCGACACTATATCATAAGGGAAACGTTAAGTCAAAGTATAAAATTTGAAATAGCGAAGCGGAAGGCATACACTAAGTTAAAGTTAAGAGAATCAGAAGACCGAGTGAAACGAGGTCAATGCGCACTTACACGTCATCTTTGATGACGTTGTGCTAAACCCATTAAAACCTGTATTAGAAGTCGCCGATGGCGACAACAAAGTCAAACCCATAAACCCAAAGAAAGGTGGTGACCGACATGGCAATTTTTCACATGAGCTTTAGTAATATTAGTGCTGGTAAAGGACGAAGTGCGATTGCCAGTGCCGCTTATCGAAGTGGTGAAAAGCTATTTGATGATAGGGAAGGTCGCCACTATTTTTATGCCCGCTCGGTTATGCCAGAAAGCTTTATTTTAACCCCCAAAAATGCACCAGAATGGGCCAGTGATCGAGAGCAGTTGTGGAATGAAGTTGAAACGAAAGATCGTAAATCAAACTCACGGTATGCAAAAGAGTTTAACGTGGCTTTACCGGTAGAATTAAGTGAATCCGAACAGAAAGAATTACTGACAAAATATGTGCAAGAAAATTTTGTTGATGAGGGCATGGTAGCCGACGTGGCAATTCATCGCGACCACCCAGATAATCCGCACGCTCATGTGATGTTAACCAATCGCCCATTTAACCCCGATGGTACTTGGGGACAGAAAACAAAAACCGAATACATTTTAGATAGTCATGGTAATAAAACTAAGACCCCTGCAGGGAATGTGAGAAACCGAAAAATTTGGTTGGTTGATTGGGATAAAAAAGAAAAAATAACTGAATGGCGGCACAATTGGGCGGTTAGTGTAAATCAAGTTTTAGAGCAAAAAAATATTCCCGATCGGATCAGCGAAAAATCCTTTGAAGATCAAGGAATAAATGAAGTTCCAACTCAACATGAGGGAATCAATAGTAAGCGGCATGAAAGAAAAGAATTTAACCAACAAGTTAAGAACTATCGTAAGTCCAAAGCTGGCTATAAAAACAACCAAGAAAAAGTAATCAATAGAGGTCATTTAGATAGCCTAAGTAAACACTTCTCGTTTAATGAAAAACGGGTAGTTAAAGAGTTAAGCCATGAACTGAAAACTTATATCAGTTTGGAGAATTAACCAACGCCCCCTTAAAGTACTTAACTGGCAAACACCTTACCAAGTGATGCTGACTAATTTGTCAAAAAATTCGGATCAAATTTGCAATCTACCAAAACCTTAAATATAAAACGCAAATCATCACCACCTTTACTGTAATTATAGCAGGACAGGTAGTGATTATGGAATTATATACACTTATAGGAAGCCAATTAAAATTTTTGTTTAACTAGATTTATAGATGTCCATTAGGATTCTCCAAATCAGACCCTGTAACAAAGAATAATAGGAGAATGAAAGCGACACAACTTAACAGTTGTGTCGCTGTTTTTTTGGCTTTATAATTAAAGGCACTAGTGTGCGTCATAACTTACTGTCACAAATGCGTTACATTTTTAGTACGAAAAGTTCCTAGTTAACCATTCAAATCAGATTGGAGACATTAAATGAAATACGGTTATGCGCGTGTAAGTACCACCGATCAAAAATTAGCAAATCAAATTGAGTTACTAAAATCGGCGGGAGCAGAAAAAGTCTTTCAAGAAAAATTTACTGGGACGACAACTGAACGACCAGAGTTTCAAAAACTATTGCAACAACTTAACCCAGACGATACCTTGATTGTAACCAAGTTAGACCGTTTTGCTAGGAATACCAGAGAAGCCCTTGATATAATCCAAGACCTATTTAACCGCGAGATTAAAGTTAATATTCTCAATATGGGCTTGATTGATAACACCCCTACTGGACAATTAATCTTTACGATTTTTAGTGCGTTTGCGCAGTTTGAACGTGATATGATCGTTACCCGAACACAAGAAGGCAAAGCATATGCTAAACGAAACGACCCACACTTTAGAGAGGGGCGGCCACAGACCTACACTGATGAACAAATGCGACTAGCCTATCAGCTACGTCAACAAGGCATGACGTACAAAATGATTGCTAGAAAAACAGGTATCAGTGAGCGTACCCAACAAAGGCGCTTTAAATCCTTACTGAATGCAAACAATCAAAAACTGTCCTAGCAAAGCAGTAAAACAAGCATCATGGTTGCAATCCACAATATGAAAAAATGACCCGCGTTTATTGCATGCGTTTAACCTGGATGTAAGCTGATTCCTGAGACAACTTCTAAGAGAGCATATAATGAATAAATCGTCTCTCAAAAGGAAGAAATTTTTACATGCCAACTCGTTACGACAAAGAATTCAAACAAAACATCATCAACCTATATAAACAAGGCGAATCAGCCGCCCAACTGGCCAGAGAATATGGCATTGGCTATTCAACCGTTCATAAGTGGATCCAGGGCCAAGCCAAAACTCAATCCGGTAAATCGCCAGACGAAATTAAAGCGATGGAAAAGCGGCTGGCTTCCCTGTCTGAGGAGAACGAAATCCTAAAAAAAGCCCTGGGCTTCCTTGCGCAGAAGTAACCAATATTTTTGATTGGTAGATTGTAAAATTAATCCGAACGCTGTTCGGATAAAAAAGATCAGCTTCCTTTAAAATGGTGTTTACCACAAACCCATTTCTTATGAACTATCTCGATGTCAACCTTATCAAGCTGAGTTGGCACAGGTGAACGCTAAATCTAAGCGATCACGATGTGGTCGGAAAACTAAATTGGATGTCAAATTAAAGCAAACCATTCTAAACCATTTACGTCTAAGCTGGTCACCAGAAGTGATTGCTCATTAGCTTAAACTAGCCACTAAATCTATTTACAATTGGTTATATCAGGGAAAATTTGAATTTCCCTTGAGTGAACTACCTGAGCATGGGTTACGCCAACGGCGTAACCTTGACCAACGTTCTAAATATAATCAATCATTGGGGCGATCAATTGAACAACGACCAATCGTGATTAATCAACGTAACCGCATCGGTGATTTTGAAATAGATACAGTAGTTAGCCCTCGTGGACATAGTAAAGCTGTTTTATTAACTTTAGTTGATCGTAAGTCACGTTTTCTTTGGGCCTATCGATTAAAAGATCAGACAGGAGGGATTGTTAATGAATCACTAATTAATTTTCTAGCGACGTTTAAAGATCCTGTGCACAGTTCTACTAGGGACTGAGGTACAGAGCTTAGCAGCCTAAAGTCATTCAAACCACAATATGGTATTCAGGATCATTTTACGCATGTTAATTTTCAATTATACGAGTCCCTGCCTCAGTGGTATTATCAAGCTTATAAATAGACTGAATGTCGATGATGACAATAGCTCCATGATTAAACCTATCTATAACCTGTTTTGGCAATAATTTTTCAGTAACTTCATCGTTTTCATGAAGATGTGCGACACCTTCGAAACGAAATCCCTTTTGAGTTTTTCGATTAGCAACAGCAACAGCTACTCTGCCATTGGTAATAATATTATTGTAAGCATGCCGAAATGTATGTTCATAATATACTAAATGCTGATCATCTAATACATGCAGTGATCCTTTAGGACCAACCTTAGGATACCCGTCCTTATCAACTGTAGCCAGAAATGGAAACTGTTCTCCAACCATAGTTTTCATTTCTTCTGTCAAGCTTTGCATAGTATTGACCTCCAATATAAACTGCCCTTTTAAACACAATATTCACTGGTAATATTTTAAACATTTTTTACGCTACCACTCTCAAAAAAATTTTTCTAATGAGATGCTTGTACCAACTTGATTTGTCTTAGTCAGATCCCTCAAAAACAGTTATCCCCCAAACTCTTTTAATCGTTTCAATCATTGATTAAAACGATTAGCACAATGATCTGGTCAATGACTATCCCGATATGTTAACAAGTCATTTTATTAATTTTTCACCAGAACTCATTAGTGAATGAGGTTCAAGTGATAAGATAATTGGTGATTCTCAATTGAATTCCAGTTAAGTTTTTCTTTTTTCTTTGAACGGAGGAGGGCTTTACATTTCTGTTTCAAACATCACTGAATTTCAGTGAGACCTAAAGGTCACCTTGACAAAGAAAAATATTATTGAAAATTAGTTTAATACATTAGACCTGAACTACTGGTCATAATGAGTGATTATGATCGTAGTCAAGAGCAGATTCATAGTAGGTTGGTGTGTCCATTAGATGAAAACACACATCAGCTATTTAGTTGCTTCTTGATTAGTAGTAAATTACTTATGCGCTTGCATATATTAGTACGAAGATAAGGTTAAGAATAGATTTTTAACCTTATGGCAAATTCTATAATTAATCCGAACAAGTAAAAAAGCTCAAAGTAATGTCCTACAATGGTAGTGATTGAATACCAACATTGTGAAGGAGAATTACTTTGAGCTTTTCTATTTAACATTTTTTCAACGTGGGGTACTGGCCCAGTTTGTTACTTAACATTTGTCTTTACAAGAGATGGCCGATACTTTAAGCGTTGCTAACTCAACGCTTTACTATGAGTTAGAACGAGTTACCCACAAGCAACACAAGCTGATACTGATCATAAGCGCGCTCGTTGTGTACGACATTTGGCCTTAACCCCTGAGCTAAAACGTCTGATTGAGAACCAACTTGGTCACCGGAAATGGTTGCTCAATCCTACGGCTTGTGTACCGCAGTAATTTTTAACTGGCTCATTGTCGGTAATTTAGATTTTCCGTTAAGCCAATTGCTTAATCGTAACATTAGACACCAACGAACGATAGAGACTCGAAGAACTTTTAAAGTTTCACAACCGATTGAGGCGCGTCTCCAAGCCATTAATAACCGTAGGCTATTTGAACACTGGAAAATAGACACAATTCTCTCTAGTTGTGGTCAATCAAAAGATTGTTTAGTGGCCGTCGTCGAGGGTAAAGCACATCTAACTTGGGCAATAAAATTACCAAACCGGACCTCACTATCTTTAAACCAGGCATTGAAAAAATTCAAAGCAACAGTTAAATCGATTACTGTTGATCATGGAAAGGAGTTTTCTGGCTATCAAGAATTAGAAGTCATTCACCACATCAAAGTTTACTTTTGCCATCCATATTCTCCCTGGGAACGCGCCAGTAACGAATACTTCAACCGCAGGTTGCGATGGTTATTTCCCAAGAATGTATTTAAAATTCCCATTCTATTACCCTTTTCTATCTTGTAAATACCAGTGCTCTTCATAAAACTAGTTTACATCTAATTATGCAGGGTTCCGATGCAAA
Source organism: Furfurilactobacillus milii (assembly GCF_009864005.1). Classification (GTDB taxonomy): domain Bacteria; phylum Bacillota; class Bacilli; order Lactobacillales; family Lactobacillaceae; genus Furfurilactobacillus; species Furfurilactobacillus rossiae_B. The sequence continues at coordinate 763 of NZ_WEZQ01000004.1, read as the reverse complement.
AATCTCCAGGTTAGCTTAATTTCGGATATAATCAGCCTAAAAAGCAAGGTAGCCATGATGAAAAACTACTTTAAAGGGCGGCGTTTCCAGAAAGATATTATTTTGGTAGCCGTTGGCTACCATTTTAGATTTTCCTTGAGCTATCGTGATGTGGTTGAAATTTTACGTGACCGTGGAATTATTATTCATCATACAACCGTTATGCGCTGGGTGCGCTATTCACCTAGTCAAAGCTGGCGAGTTGATGAAACCTACATAAAAATCAACGGTCGTTGGTGTTATTTTTATCGAGCTATTGATAGTCATGGATTAACACTGGATTTTGAGCTACGTCAACATCGTGATTATCAAGTCCGCTATAATTTTTTGAAGCGTTTATTGACAACTTATGGTCGTCCTAATGGTCTGGTCACTGATCAATATGGTCGGACGGGCCATTAAAAAAGTGATTAAGGATGGCCTATTGGCGAAAGAGAATCATCAATGTTCTAAATATCGTAATAATTTGATTGAACAAGATCATCGATTAATTAAATACGTCTTAGTAAAATCAAGCGGGTTTCAATCACTATGCACAGCTCTAAAAACTTTAAGCGGGATTGAAGTCATGCATCAATTACATAAAAAAAGCCAAAGAGACTCGGTTCTCTTTGGATTTAATTCGTTATAGGTAGATTGCAAATTTGATCCGAATTTTTTGACAAATTAGTCAGCATCACTTGGTAAGGTGTTTGCCAGTTAAGTACTTTAAGGGGGCGTTGGT
>NZ_WEZQ01000030.1 GCF_009864005.1 Furfurilactobacillus milii | reverse complement strand
GGTTCTATCATATCTGTTGTTGGTCATGTCACAAGACATGATCGACAACAGATTTTTCTTTCTGTAATCTATGTATGTTGACACGAAAAAAAGGATATCGCCATTGCTTTATCCTTCCACGACCAAGTTTCAAGATAATATAAGAAAGCGGCGATATCCCATGTCTGATTCTACTAAAGTTCTGCTCAATATTGAAGATAAAAATGTTTTTATTGATGAGGTTGTCCGTGATGACCAGGCAATGCAGGTAAAGGCGCACCTAACCTATGTCCCTAAGGCCTGTTCAGAATGTGGCGTGTTGAATCAACACTCGATTATTAAATATGGCTGGCGAACGGTTCATGTTCGCTTACCAAAAACGGGTGAATGGGCTGTCGTCATGCATTTACGTAAACAATACTATGAGTGTCACGCATGTCGTGGACACTTTTTGGCTCACACAAGTATCGTTAAGCGTAACTGCTCAATATCTTACAACACGCATCAGGCCTGTTTATCGAAGCTAAACGAATCCGTCTCAATGAAACATATTGCACAAGAACTGAACACCTCGCCAAACTTCGTTTCGCGAGTGTTGAATCGTTTTTCATCCGATTTTAAAACGGACTATCACCATCTTCCAGCTGCTCTTCACATCGATGAAATCAAGAGTACCAAGGATGCCCAAGGTTCGATGAGCTGTGTTCTGATGGACGGTGACCACCAGTTGCTTCGAGACATTCTTGACGTCCGAACCTTACCAGCTCTGACGCGTTATTTTAAACGTTATGACCTTGAAGTCCGGAATCAAGTTCGTTTCCTAGTGACAGACATGAACTATACCTATCCACAATTGACGGAAGAAATCTTTCCCAATGCGATTGTGATCATTGACCGATTTCACATCATCAATGCCATTCAACGTGGCTTAAATAAGACCCGTATTGAAGTGATGAAACAATTTGCGACATCATCGCGCGAGTACAAAGCCCTCAAAAAATATTGGAAATTATTACTCAAGCCGGCCGCAAAACTGGATTATAAGAACTTTCACCGCTTTTCCCAGTTTAAATACTTCACTACCGAAGTTGACGTTATTGATAATTTACTGAGCTTAAGTCCTGAATTGACACAAGTCTACGCCTACGCACAGCGTTTGTGTGGGGCCGTCAGGACACATGATGTCGAAGAATTACGCAATGCCTTGGCCGATTCCGTTGGTGCACCTGAAACCTTTGAGACGTGCTTAACTTATATTCGTGAGCATCCTGACTACATTGAAAACACCTTGAGGCACAAAGATTACTCCAATGGGCCTTTGGAAGGGACGAATAATCGAATCAAAGTCCTTAAAAGATCTGGCTATGGCTACACGAGATTTAAGAATTTCCGTTTGCGCGTCCTTGTTATGTTAAGGACAAAAACAAAACACCCAATCATCAAATAATGATTGGGTGCATTATGGTCGTTACCAACAACAGTTGACAGAGAACC
>NZ_WEZQ01000029.1 GCF_009864005.1 Furfurilactobacillus milii | reverse complement strand
CGTAACCAACAACCACACTCCTGCCACCGTCAAGGTATCTGGAACCAAGACTTGGAACGATAACAACAATCAAGATGGAGTCCGTCCAAGTTCAATCACAGTGAACTTGTTGGCTAACGGTCAACAAGTCGCAAGCAAGACGGTTAGTGCTAGCGATAACTGGCAGTACAGTTTCGACAACTTAGCCGCTTACGCTAATGGTCAGAAGATCACCTACACGGTAACGGAAAATGCAGTTGCTGGATACACCAGTACTGTTGATGGTTACAATATTACTAATACCCATAATCCGACAACGCCTAAGAAGCCCCAGGTTCCTAATAACCCGACAAAGCCTAAGAAACCTCAAGTTCCTAATAACCCGACAAAGCCTAAGAAGCCCCAGGTTCCTAATAACCCGACAAAGCCTAAGAAACCTCAAGTTCCTAATAACCCGACAAAGCCTAAGAAACCTCAAGTTCCTAATAATGGGAATAAGGTAACACCAAAGGCTTACACTCAAGGTAAAACCTACGAAAAAACAGGTAAATTACCTCAAACAGGTAATGAATCATCAATAGGTATGATGTTAATTGGACTAGTGACGTTATTGCTAAGCTTGGGTTTAGTAGTTATAAATAGATTTACTATTTGATTATGTTGATCATGATTGAATGATCGTAAGCACTCCACAACGAACTGGGTTGAATCTTAACCATTGATGGTATCTCAGATCCCTGGGTTCAAACAAAAATAGCGGGCGACCAACGCAGTTTTCTGCGTTAGTCGCCCGCTTTGGTTTCTCTATTAAACACGACACATGGCCTGAATTTCTGGAGCCCCCGGTAAATAAGCCTCAATATCTGGCGTGTTACGTTGCGTGTTAACCGTTAGTAATGGTTAAAAATACTTAAAGACGTCCAGTTTATTTAATTTTACCATTTGTACAATCCCAAACCAGATCGTATTAGCCTTTGCGCCTGCCGTTGGTTTTGTGAACAGACTTATTCTTTCGCACCAGCGTGGTAGAGTGGATCTGTTGCTCATCGTGGTTATTGTGTAAAGGTAGATCACAATGCTCAAAGATCTGGTAAACCCGGTCCTTTAGATTAGGGGCATTGTTAATCACATTGCGTAATAATTTTAACGGTGATTTCTTGATTGTTTCCTCGATTAACTAGTCGGCTTTGTGTTTCTAGGGCGTTAGCTTTTCACAACCGGGGTCTTAAAAAGATCATTCAAGGCTTCAGACATTGTTGGATGAGTATAAATCATGTCGCGTAATCTTTCGTAAGGTAATTTGGCCTTCATTGCCAATGCAATTAGATTGATGGTTTCATGAGCCTCAGCGGCATACAATGTTGCCCCTAAAATAAGGTGTGTTTTTTGATCAACGATTACCTTATAAAGCCCGCGTTGATCCTCCAAGACCCGGGCCTTTGGAATCGCCTTGACTGATAGCTTGAAGGTTTGTAAATCATAACCTGCACTCTTAGCTTGACGTTCACTTAAGCCAACGTTGGCCCAGTGGTGGATTTAGGAACGAAGCAGTCGGTATCACCATTCGATCGGCCGTTGAGCGATCCCCCTTACCAAACAATTGATCTATGATAATACGAAAATCATCCAATGAGACATAAGTGAACATAGGGCCACCATTAACGTCACCTAAAGCCCAAATGTTTTGTACTGTAGTTCTTAAATGATCATCGACCTGAATAGCACCGCGATTGGTTAAAGCAATATCAGTATTTTCTAGTCCTAAACTATTTATATTAGGCCGTCGACCGACTGCAACTAATACCGCATCAAATTCCGCAGTGTTAGTTTGATCACCTTGTTGATAATATAATGTAACCTTCTCACCATTATCTTTTACTTGAGTTAGTTGAGTCGCCAGTTTAATCTCGATCCCTGCGTCAGTCAGATCTGCTACGACCTCGGTCGCAATATCAGGATCTTCGCGCTCTAACAATCTGGTATGTTGGTCGAAAATCGTTACATGCGTACCAAAGGAATTAAACATTCCAGCAAATTCAAGGCCAATATAACCGCCACCAATAATTGCTAGTCGTTTCGGTTGTTTCTCCAATTCCATAGCTTCTTTAGACGTAAAAATCCGCTGACTAAATTCTAGCCCTGGGATTGATGGCCAATTTGGAACTGCTCCAGTATTAATAAAGATACGTTCACCTCTCACCTCCTTAGTCGTTCCATCACTCATTACGACTGCCAAAACATAATTGTCGATAAAACGGGCTGACCCATCCCAAACCGTTGCTAGTGGCTCATCAGCCACCATGTGATAGTTTTTGTTTCGCAACTGTCTAGTCATCTCACCACGCTTATTAACTGCTGTAGTGAAGTCCACGCCACGTTGGCCATTAAAAATTAAATTTTTAGATGGTAGGCAGCCAACATTGATGCAAGTTCCTCCATACATTTGTTTTGACCGTTCGATCAGAAGCACGGTCTCATCATGCTGCGCCAAGTACTTAGCTAATGTTTTACCCGCCTTTTACTAGTCATTTGTTATTGTACTTATTATAAGTAAGTGAAGTGTCAAAAGCAATTTGTATGCTCAATCACCGGTTTATCTGACTTGACTCTATAGTCATCATTTCACCATCTTATTTGTCTTTTACCACAGTTTTCCATCTAGTAGCCGATTTTATGACCTTCTTTACTTTTATAATCGTACTGTCTGGTAGGGTTTGCGTCCGCTCTTGGACCTCCCTACTGGACGCTTGTCATTTCCCATTGCAGCAGTATTATTAGCCTTGCTTGCTGACCTTGCTAGTGTTGTAGCTTTCCTTTGCTGTCAAGAGCAGTTTTATTGCTCTTGGTTGATTTTTAATTTCCCTGTATAATGGATTGAGCAAGAAGTTTTAAGGGCGGTGGCTGTCTTTTCCCTTGTGAGGTGAGGCCCATGGGAACATGGAATAATCTTCAGGAAGGTTTCACAGTCAATGAGCGTCTTCCAGACACTCTCGTTGATGTTGCTGTTTGGCACGTTTTTAATCGCGCTCCTCAGCTATATCGACAAGCACCACAAATAAAAAAAGGGGTCTACACTTTCTGGTGTTGAGAAATAATCAACACTGAACGTATAGGCCCTTTTTGGATAACGCAAAAAGACACCTACTCAGTGTCCATGCTATGCTTGTTAGCGTCGAAACCAAAAGCAAGCGAGGTTATGAGTAAATGTCCCAATACGATCCTACACTGTCCGTCCTTGGAATACCAGACCATAATATCAAAGTAGCCTTTGTTCGTCATGAATATCGCGGCAACGGGGTACGTCGCCGCCAGTATCATGTGATTGATGCCGAGCTGACTTACCGGTTAACCCGGTGCCCACTGTGTGGCTTTGAGGCCTTGCACCCTAACGGGTTTTACACGGCCCACGTGCGCGTCCTCAACGGGGTTGAAATGCCGACAGTCATTGACTTGCACAAGCAACGATGGCGCTGTCATAACTGTTACCACACAGTCAGTGCCAAGACGCCACTCGTGCAACCCAACCACACGATCGCCGCTCACATGACAGAACGAATCATGAAGTTAGCGCATGAACGGTTGCCGGTCAAAACCGTCGCCCGTATTATCGGAATCTCAGCCCCCTCGGTTCAACGGATCATTGACCAAAATCTCAAACTCCGACCTGCTCGCCGGCTACCCACGCGACTCTGCTTTGATGAGTTCCGTTCCACTCATGGCATGATGTCGTTTATCTGTCTTGATGCCGATTCACATCGTCTGATTGCCTTGCTTGGTGACCGATTCAATCGCACGATTAAAAACTTCTTCATCGCTCATTATTCACTCGCTGAACGCACTCGGGTCCAGACGGTCACCATGGACATGAATGCAGCTTATCAGACGATTATTCATGAGGTTTTCCCCAAGGCCCAAGTCGTCATTGATCGGTTCCATATCATTCAACTTGCGGCTCGTGCCCTTGATCAGGTACGCGTCCAAGCGCTCAAACAGCTTGATGACAAGCACAGCCGTCCTTATAAGATCATGAAGACAAACTGGCGGCTTTTTCATCAAACTGCGCCTGACGCTAAACACAAACAGTTCCTGTTTGGTTTGAATGAAGACGTCACGCAACAGGAGGCCATCGATATCGCACTTGATACTGAGCCCAAGCTCAAGCAAACCTACGAGACCTACTTAGCGCTTCATGATGCTTTGATGGTGAAGAAACATCCCGCGGAACTGGCAAACCTGTTAGCTACTTACGAGCCAAACGGTACGGCAATGGACATGACGATCGCGACGCTTAAGCGACACAAAGTCGCTGTTCTCGCCGCTGTCACCAGCCCTTATTCCAACGGTCCGATCGAAGGGGTTAACCGCCGCATCAAGTCACTCAAACGATCCTGTTTTGGCTTCAAGAATCAGCTGAACTTCTTCAAACGAATCTACCAAATCACGGCATAACATGACAAAGACGGCTCCCCAAATGGAGAACCGCCTCAAATGATAAATTTATTCTTCAACACCAGTTGACGTAGAGCCAAAAAAATGTACTTAAGTCAGAGCTGCCGGCTTAGAAGAAGAATGGCATCCAAGCGCAGGAGCGGAAGCAACGGTTCGCTGCGAAGAATGGGCGGCAGCTGTAGCTGCGGTAACTGTAGTAGTGAACCCGGATAATTACAACCACAACGTAACGCTGGCAAGTTGGAGTAGTTGGCTTGCTTGGTTCAGTTGGCGCAGTAGGCGCAGTAGGCGCAGTTGGTGCCGTAGGCGCAGTTGGTGCCGTAGGCGCAGTTGGTGCCGTAGGCGCAGTTGGTGCCGTAGGCGCAGTTGGTGCCGTAGGCGCA
>NZ_WEZQ01000003.1 GCF_009864005.1 Furfurilactobacillus milii | reverse complement strand
CCAACGCCCCCTTAAAGTACTTAACTGGCAAACACCTTACCAAGTGATGCTGACTAATTTGTCAAAAAATTCGGATCAAATTTGCAATCTACCATAAGATTTCTTTTTTCATACCATATCCAATGATTTGCTGAATATCAAATCTATCCTTTCCACTCGTTACTGGCAATTTGTTCAAAAATCAAAGTTGATAAGGGCCTGATGGAGCGCGACGGCCGATAGTAATTACTAAGTAAAATTACACCAGTTTGACCATCTTCCGAGATGTCACTCATAGATTCAAACCCATAACCAAAACCATGGTTTTGCATAAATGTGACTCCCTTTTCACGAAATACGTACGTTCCACCGCCATAAAGTCTTGAACTACCAGGATGTTCTAGCCGTTTTCTCTCTGACTGCGAAAGAACTCTCCCTTGCATAATAGCTCTTTCAGCACAATATAAATCACGAGCGCTCATATATATTTGGCCGGTGCCCAATTCATCATGAGCAGCCCAAGGAGCTGGGTTTATGGCTTCTCTGTATGATGCTATTGTACTGCCATCCGAATTAGTGTATCCGATTGCTCTTTGATTTCTCAAGGATCTATCGTAAACAAATCCTGTTTGACGTAATTTTAAACTTCTCACGAAGGTTTGCTCAAAAAGTTGTTTGTAGGACTTACCTGTAACTTTTTCTAAAATTCCAGAAAGTAAATTATAGTTAACACCTGCATAACCCCATTTGTTGATAAGTTTTGGATCCTGAATAACGTGTTTCGAATCCCACTCAAGAATTTTTTTATCACTCACCATAAAATTGGGACCGACTGGATCCATGCTCAGACCAGAGGTCATATCAAGCATTTGCCTGATGGTTATTGATTTTGAACCTCTGATTTGCGGATAAAATTTACTCAGCCGATCATTGTAATTTAATTTACCGCTACTGATGGTCTTTGCGACCAAAACACCAGTAAAAATTTTCTGAATCGAGTTAATTTCAAAGGTTGAATTCAATTTGTTTGAAATTTGATTACAATCATCACTTTGTCCATAACTTTTTTCAAAAATAACCTTCCCGTTTTTAACAACCAATGCGTTCCCTACAAAATCTACATGTTGTAAACGACTATCAATTTGCTTTTCAGTATTACCTTGAGCATGATTTTCCGGAATTGCTTGTGGTTTGTGTCCAAAGAAATGCTGTTGAACTTTGCTATTAACAATGTGGACTGAATGCACTGGTCCGACCTTAAATTTCATCACACCCAGCAGTGAAAAAGTAACAACTCCAAGTACAATTATCCCGAACCCCAAAAACCATTTTAATCTTTTTTTCATACCTTTTCCCCATAAATTGATGTACGTTATTATTTCATACACTTTCAAACAATGCAATTGTGGAACAATTGCATTATTTGCGGGATTATTTCTGTTTCTTTACTTTTTAATGTTGTTGCTTAAATTAAAGACTTATTTGGGTATAATTTATTAGGCTTAACTCAAATAAAAAATGGCGGTGAATTTAGTTGCAATCAAGTAAGGTAAATCGTAGATTTTACTCCCCTTTTGGTGACAGTGTGGCAGTCTTGCTTTCACTCACTTTAATATTTCTCAATTTCATTATATTCGGAAGCGGCAGTCATTTGCTCAGCACGGCAGGAACAGAAGTTTCTATCCCCCTGCTACAAGCTATTTTAATTAGATCAATTACGCTAATGGGAGTTCCATTACTCTTCATCTGGATAGGTTTTAGATTTGGTGAAAATCATGAAGGTCTCCTACCACCACTTCAAGCGTGGATATTCACGGTCATTAATGGCGCAATCATTCTTTTCATTTTTTCCGCTTTACAAACGGCGCTGGCCCAGGATTGATATACGACGTCTTTTTGCCAATTCTCAGGGACGTCTTTCCTGCTCTACTTGGACTGCTAATTGGAATGTGTTTAAATTCGTTGATTGAAAAATTATTTTCAGCGTATACTGGTCAAATTTTCAAAAACATCTATTGGATTGTTTTGATTAGTTCAGCTTTATTCAGTCATGACTTATTTTCCCTCAATTATGAAACCGGAGTGTGGGGCGCACTGCTTTTTTTTGAAACAGGCAACTATTTGCGACATTATGGCGTGCCAACCATTAAAAAATCTGTTATCTATTTTTGTCTTGGCTTCCTCGGAGAAATCATTCTTAACTGCTCTATGAGCTATATTTCCGCCATTGTACATCTAAACCTGTCAAGCAGTCTGCGTTTCGTTAATGGCGTAAACCCATTTATGATTATTGCCATTATCGCCTTATTCTCAATAATTATGCAATTATCTCATGCAAAAGTCTTCTCGGATCGTCAAGGTCTATTAAATCTATATCTCTTGGCGTCCGGATTATTTGGTTACGAGATGACTTATAGGTGGATAACAGAAAAATATTTACAAAACGTCATCACTAAGCATGCAACTTCTCTACAGAATTGGAAATGGTATCTTCTATACGCGGCTATCGGCCTTACGCTTAGTTGTTTTGTCGCCCTAATTGAAGTACTCACTGTTAACGCTCCAATTTTTAATCGCCCTCAGAGATACTTTAAACAACTTACGTTTTCTTCTTTTTTGAAAGAACTTACATTAGCAAAATTCAAAAAAGTTTTTAAGACCCATTTCTGGGGCATTTTAACATTTGTTTCGCTTTACTTTGTTAGCTACTTTAGCATCGTTATTATGAATCCACATTTCACGACAACAACATGGATTGTTCTAAAACCAACTTCAGCTTGGATTGCTATTTTCTTTCTAAGGCAACCAATTGTCCTTTTGAATTTTGTATTCTTTTCCGCTTTTTACTTATTAATTCGCGGTCTAACAAACAATTTTTGGTTTTCTTACATTATCACCTTTGCCGTTTCAGTACTCATAATCGTTGCAACATTAATAAAAATGAGCTTACGAAACGAACCAATTCTACCCTCTGAAGTTGTCATGGTAAGCGGTTATGCAGATATATTAAAGATGGTCGACCCGATTGTTTTAATTTCAGCAATTGTTGGAATAATCGTTTTAATTGCTCTATGTGTCTTGTTAAATAAAGCGGTTAGAATTAAAAAAATCTCAATGCTTCGCAGACTTTTTTACGTTTTAGGGTCCATCGTAATTTTTTCCACTCCTCTACAGTTTAATCACTTGGGCAGTGTACCAAACCAAATTTCAAAAACCGTTCAAAATGCCCCATCCTTTTACGCGCAGTCTGTCGGTGTAATGCTAAATGGCCCGGTGGTTCAATTTTTAAACAATCTGGACTTCAAGGTTATGGACAAGCCTAGTAACTACTCAAAAACTACGATCGACAAGATTGTTCATAAATATCAGAAACGTGCAATCGTAATCAATAAAAGTCGCACTTCAAAACTAAATCAGCAAACATTAATTTTTAATTTGAGTGAAAGTTTTTCCGATCCACGGCGTGTGCCCCACATGACGATAAATGAAAACCCCATGCCAAACATAGATACTATAAAAGAACGGACCACTTCTGGATTAATGATGAGTTCTGGCTACGGTGGCGGTACAGCCAACATGGAATATCAAACATTAACTGGCCTGTCCATTACAAATTTCTCACCAACTCTTCCGATACCTTATACCCAGCTAGTGCCTAATGCTGAATACGCCCCTGCAATCACTAATTTATTTTCTGATTCAACCGGCATTCATCCTTACAGTGGTGACATGTACGATCGCATCGCAGACTACAAAAAATTCAAATTTAACAACTTTTTCTATCTTGGCAGTAAAGACAAAATTGACGATCAGCACTACATTGGTAAAAATCCATATCTATCCGACGAAACTGCGTACGAGAACACTCTGCAGCAACTATCCCGTCAAAAGAACTCACAATTCATTAATTTAATTACCATGCAAAATCATATGCCATTTAATAATTACTATGAGCATAATCAATTTAAAGTTTCTGGAACTGCTTTCGCGGATAAGACTACTCAAGAAAAGATCGAAAATTATTCAAAAGGTATCTCTTACACTGATAGTCAAGTCAAGGATTTCATTACCAAAATTGATCGAATTCAACGTCCAATTACAGTGGTTTGGTATGGCGATCACCTTCCAGGAATCTATAATGGATTAAGTGCAAACACCTATGGACAGCAACTACACCAAACAGATTATTTTGTATATTCAAATAATTTTGCGCGCTCACATGGTGCAAAGCGATTGTCATACCCCATAACGGCACCATATGAATTTCCTGCATTAGCTATGGAACAAATGAATGTTAAGGTCTCACCATTTTATGCGCTTGAAACAGATTTATTGCACGATACGCCGGCAATGTCACTGAGTGCAAAAACTTTTTCAACCAACACAGATAACGCGGCTGGTCAGTTCACCGGCAGCAATGGTCACATTATACCAACTAGTCAATTAACACACCGTCAAAGAATTTTATTGCACGATTTCGAGTTAATCCAGTATGACATCACCGCTGGAAAACATTACGTCAGAAACCAGAATTTCATGAAATAAAATTCCTGCAATGCACCGCTATTTTCAACTATTTCTCTGCGCAAAGGAAAATTGTTTTCTGATATAGATTCGTCAAAATAGCGCCAGTGATCTGGATTCAAAAAATCCAGATCACTGGCGCTATTTACTTCCCGCAATAAGGGACATGATAAAATTCATTTACTTTAAAAAACCTTCCATTAGAGCCACCCCATCTAGACACATAAAGAGTGAAACGCTGGGATGCCGGAAATGAGAGATTATAGTAATCTTCCGATGAGTATGCTTGATATCAAAAATAGTTAATTTCAAATGGCGGCTGAAACATCTTTACGAGTATAAAGGTGTCCATCTTTCTGGTACACAATTAATCATAATCTCAATCTTCGAACTATAACAGAAAAATTAGCACTCAAATAAAGAAAGTGCTAAAAAAGTGAGGTAATTCCCTTGCACACTTTTTGTTAGTGTGTATAATACTAGTCAAAGGTCAAAGTTGGTCAAACGAAAGACAACCGATCAACTTCCTTTCGCCATCAGCAATTATATGTACGCGTTCGAACTGCTGGTGAGCCCTTAGAAGGAGCGATAACATGCTTTGCCAAAACTGTCATCAAAATGAGGCAACGATTCATTTAGGCCTCACAATGAACGGACAACAGATGCAAGTACATCTTTGCCAAAATTGCTATCAACTTCTACAACAAGCTGAGAATAATTTAATGAACAGAAACGGAGGATCAACAAATATGGCTCAAGATCCATTTGGTTTTGGTAATTTAGATGACCTCTTTGCTGCAATGCAAAACGGTAACGTCAATGCCAATAACTTTCAACAAGCACAACAAGGTCCACAAACACAAGCAGGCCGCGGTGGTAATAACAACGGCGGTAACAATAATAAAAACTCTAAGCATCCCCTACTTGATCAATACGGTTTAAACCTAACTGACCAGGCTAAAGCAGGCAAGATTGACCCAGTCATTGGTCGTGACGCAGAAATTGACCGCGTTATCGAAATCTTAAATCGGCGGACAAAGAACAACCCAGTTCTGATTGGTGAAGCTGGTGTTGGTAAAACGGCTGTCGTTGAAGGCTTGGCCCAAGCCATCGTTAACGGTAAGGTGCCTGAAAAGCTGCTTAACAAACAAATCATTCGATTGGATGTTGTTTCGCTGGTTCAAGGAACTGGTATTCGTGGCCAATTCGAACAACGCATGCAACAATTAATGAGTGAAGTTTCAAAGAACGATGACATCATTTTGTTTATCGATGAAATTCACGAAGTTGTTGGTGCAGGTAACGCTGAAGGTGGCATGGACGCTGGTAATGTATTGAAACCTGCCCTTGCCCGTGGTGAATTCCAACTCGTCGGTGCCACAACTCAGAAAGAATACCGCGATATTGAAAAGGACGCCGCTTTAGCCCGTCGTTTCCAACCAATTGAAGTCGAGGAACCTTCTATTGAAGATACCGTTTCAATTTTAAAGGGTATTCAGAAACGTTACGAAGATTATCACCACGTTCACTACACCGACGCAGCAATTGAAGCTGCAGCGCGTTTGTCAGCCCGTTACATTCAGGATCGCTTCTTGCCTGATAAGGCCATCGATTTAATTGATGAATCTGGTTCAAAGAAGAACTTAACGTTACGCAACGTGGACCCTACCTCTTATGAAGATAAGATTCACACCGCGGAAGCACACAAGCAATCCGCTTTGGACAAGGAAGATTACGAGAAAGCTGCCTACTATCGTGATCAGGTCAATCAGTTAGAAAAAGCCAAGAAGGACGCGGACGAAAATCCACAACCCGATGATGCTGCAACGGTGACTGAAAAAGATATCGAACACATTATCGAAGAAAAGACTGACATCCCAGTTAGCGACATGCAAGCGCAAGAAAAGACCCAATTAAAGGATCTGGACAAGCGGCTTGAAAAACATGTTATCGGTCAAAACCAGGCAGTTGATAAGGTCGCCCGTGCCATTCGTCGTAACCGAATTGGTTTGAATCAAACTGGTCGTCCTATCGGTTCCTTCCTCTTCATCGGTCCTACCGGTGTCGGTAAAACGGAAACGGCTAAACAACTTGCTAAAGAGTTGTTTGGTTCAAAGGATGCCATGATTCGCTTTGATATGAGTGAATATATGGAACAATACAGTGTTTCCAAACTGATTGGTTCCGCCCCTGGTTATGTTGGTTACGAAGAAGCCGGTCAATTGACTGAACAAGTTCGTCGTCACCCTTACTCATTGATTCTGTTAGATGAAATTGAGAAGGCTCATCCAGATGTTATGCATATGTTCTTGCAGATCTTGGATGACGGTCGTTTGACTGATTCTCAAGGTCGCACAGTATCCTTCAAGGACACCATCATCATCATGACTTCTAACGCCGGTTCTGGTGATAGTGGTGAGAACAGCGTTGGTTTCGGTGCTGCTCAAGACGAACACGCTAGTCTGATGGCCAAACTAGGCAACTACTTCAAGCCTGAGTTCTTAAACCGTTTTGATGACATCGTTGAATTCAACTCCCTTTCCAAGGAAAACTTGGGTCAGATTGTTGAACTGATGCTAGACGATGTTAATGATCAGTTGGCTAACCGCAACTTACACATTCGTGTAACGAAGCCAGTTGAAGAAAAGCTAGTTGATTTAGGTTACAACCCAACAATGGGTGCTCGTCCACTCCGTCGAGTTATTCAAGAACAATTGGAAGACCGTATTGCCGATTTCTTCTTGGATAATCCTGACACACACAATCTTGAAGCTGTAATGGATGGCGATAACATTAAGGTTGAGGCTGATACACAGACCACTACGGCAAATGTTGCACAAAGTGAACAGTCTAAGAAATAAGAACGATAATAAAGGTTTTTATGCAAAGGAGCACCCATCGAAATCTGATGGGTGCTCCTTTTTTCATACATATGTTTTCACTTTTGCATTAACCTTGGTATTATCCTTCAAGATAACCCGGAAAAGTTCGGCAGTTTCACTTAACATTTAGCAGCATCTTTTTGGCTAACGGAATTAAACTAATGAACCAGACGAGACAATAACTAATTATTAACGTGCTTACCAATAGGATCAAAAAATTCACTCCGATATTAAAATTTATTAATTGAGATTTTTGTAAAAGTATTTGAATCGGTCTATGCACCAAATACACACCCAAACTTAATTCAGACAATATCGTAAACGGCGACAATTTCTTTGAATCAGGTATTCTTGTTAACAATTCAAATATTACTAATGAAAAAATCAATAATATCGGATTTGTATACCATACACAAAAAACTGGAGCATTAGAAACAGAGAAACTTCCGTTGATATATAAACTACCAAAAACCAAAATCACGAAAGACAAAATTCCAATAATTGATAACCATTTAAGCGTCCATTTTTTTAACAGTCCTCGCTTAAGGATATTTCCAAAAACAAAATAAACAGCGCTAAATGATAAAGTTAGTCCAACTGAAAGTGTTGTATTCCTTTGCATCTTTTTCGCAAATTCCAAAATGCTATTAATGTCTGGCACAATCATTGAAAAAAATATCGAAACTATCAAGAACGAAGCTAAAAGAGATTTATTTGCCTTTACAATTGAGTTTGCTAAAAATGGTAATACCAGATACAAACCAATTATGGCTGGAATATACCAATAGTGCCACAGATACTTTGAAAACAACTGAGACGATTTATCATTTAAGAACAAAAATGAAAACAAATAATCTTTTATGCTTATGGTAGATTGCAAATTTGATCCGAATTTTTTGACAAATTAGTCAGCATCACTTGGTAAGGTGTTTGCCAGTTAAGTACTTTAAGGGGGCGTTGGTCAGAATAGGTTATACTAGACAAAAGATCAGCTCCTAAAAAATGGGTTTGTGGTAAACACCATTTTAAAGGAAGCTGATCTTTTTTGTCCGAACAGCGTTTGGATTAATTTTACAATCTACCTTATATGTACCTTAAACACTAAATAAATGAAAATTTGATAAAGCCCGGTCCAAATTTCAAAACAAACTAACAATGACAACAAATTATGCCGCAAAAAATGCTTTAAATAGCCTACCTCAGTGAATGGTCTATCAATCATTAAATATCCCGACAAAATCAAAAATAACGGAACCCCAGTTCGTCCCAAGATAAACATACCAGTCATAACACATTGTTTTACGAATGAATAATTTATAAATTGACGACCATCTCCACTAATCCCAAGCAAAGGGATTGTTTGTTGGATCGAATGACACGTAACAACCAATACAATTGCCACAGTCCGAATCACATCTAAAGTAACAATTCTTTTTTTCAAAATTAATGTTTCCTTGATTACCTTTCATAAAATAAGAAACCAGCTCTTAGTCAAAATATTTTTATCAACTACTGATTGGCTTCAAAAAGTATTTCACTACGATAATGTAGTCTTCGTTATGCACAATAAATCTTGATCATAAATATTCATAGCTGTCCAAAAACGTCCACGATGCCTTCACCTGCACGACCAGCTTTAAGAATAAGCTTATGCAACATTAAAGGTCCATTGTTTTGGAGATAATCCTTTAATAAAAGATTATTTAATTACACGCTTTACCTTTAAAGACATAGTTTGAATGCGCTATACTTGTATCATTAATTAATATTCAGTGGGGTCTGCAATTATGAGTGAAGAATTAGTTGAAGGAGTTCCCGTTTGGGTTTACTACACAGACGTTGACTCTGGTAAAACATTAGTTGAACCAAAAGTGCTTCGTGGTGCCATTGGCGATCACTATGAAGTAAAGGTACCCGAATTTGCCAACTACCGCTTACTTCATCACACCGGCAATCTAGATGGCGTCTTCACAAACGAACAACAAGAGGCACGTTTGTATTTCCGTGAATCCGATTGGGCCGAAGTTGAAAAGGTACAAATGTATGCCACAATTCAAGAAGATGTTCCAACCTACGATCGCCCTGATGGCGAATTGCAGGCACTAGAAATGCCGGTGGGATCAGTTTGGCGAGTATTTTCTCGAATTGCCACAAATAATGGTGAGTTCTGGTACAACATGGGCACGAATCAGTGGGTTATGTACAAGCCAAATGCCTTTACACTGAATAATTCACCTGTACGTCCTACTTCTCATCAGGATGTACATAAAGAACATAATTGGAATATTCAACCCGTTTCAGCACGCGGAAGTATTGACTTCGTCGATGGTAAATCGGTTTCTTATTATGCTGAGCCATATGGCCGCCCTTCCGGAACAATTGCCAATCGTAGTGTTGTTGTTATCAATGGCGAAGTCAGTGATCCATCTGGCGTTGTTTGGTTTCAGCTACAGGGTTTAGGCTTTATCAATTCTATGTATGTTAAACTTACGGGGCCAATTTCTATTTCCAATGAAGGTTAACTCGTAAAAAAGTGATGGTTAATGTCGAAACTCATTAACCATCACTTTTTTATTTTCTAAGATCTGTTTGAAGTTTTCCATTCACATATTTAAATAATTGTGAAGTCACAACAAAAAAATGTTATCGCCGCCCAGTTATTGTAATACAATAACCATTAACGATATCCCAAATCGTCCTTAAGTGAAAAGTAGTAATTTGTCGGTCTGTTGTGTGTTGTCGATTGAGCCACAGTATTCACAGGCTCACTTGCAACAACTGGTTGAGCAGTGGCAGCATTGATAGTTGTAGAGCCAATAGTCAGTGCTAAAGTAAGTGTGGTTATAGACAAAATTAAATGTTTCATTTTATTTCCTCCTCCTATAAGTATAATATTATTATATATTTAAAATTAAACTCTTTCAAATTTAATTAGTGGTGATACTGAATATGAATATAAGTCAATTAATTAAAAGTGCACGAAAAGAAAAACAATTAACACAAGCCGACTTAGCAGACGGTATTACAACTCAAGCCACTATAAGTCAGTTGGAAAAAAAACAATGTTCTCCCTAGCAGCAAACTATTAAGTCAAATCGCAAGAAAGCTTGACATTCAAATTGATGCAAAAAACGTTAAAAGAAATCATGAGAACAAAAATTTAAAATCTGATTTACACACTGCGGATCTGTTATTTATGAAATATCAGGACGCTGCGGTCAACAACTTATTGTCCCAATATAATTCCGACAATATTGAAGACGAGTTAGAAAAAGATCATTTGCTTTTTCTAAAAGTACAATCTAAATTATGGCTAACAAAAGACTATGATACCGCTATTTTTGGATTCAATAATTTGCTTCAAAACAGTAGTTCTGATGACCGCCCAAACATTTTTCAACTGTTATCATTAACAGAGCTCGGTGTTCTGTACGAGGAAAAGAAAAAGAACAAATTGGCTGACTTTTATTTTCAACAAGTATTTAACGCATTTGACACCGAGTTTTTGCAAGAGTTTGCATACTGGGGTCTTTTAATTGCTGCGGACATGGCTCAGTACTTTATCAATGTCGAAAAATTTGATTTAGCCAGTCAAAGCGTTGAATATGGAATGGAAATTTCTCTTAAGTCTGGTTCATTCTTTTTTGTTGATTCTCTCTACTATGCAAAAGCAATAATCGACGTGAACCTGCATAAAATGGGTGGCAAGTATGCTGAATACCTTACCTCAGCGGAAGTATTCGCAAAGCATGCTGATAATGCGTCTGTTTTGAAAAAGATTAAATCTTTGCGTGAAAATATCATAAAGAATAAGGGAGTATTTTAATTTTTATCTATCATTGAAAATCATTAATTTAATATACAAATAAAGCAGATAAGACTATCTCTATTTCATAGTTTTATCTGCTTTATTTAGTTAGAAACTGGTTCAACTTTTGATTACCTGCATAGCGCACATGCATTTCTTCACATGCCTCACAATCATACTTACAAATTGCCTCCAAACTCGTCTTGAAGCTTTCTAAAACGGTAGATTGCAAATTTGATCCGAATTTTTTGACAAATTAGTCAGCATCACTTGGTAAGGTGTTTGCCAGTTAAGTACTTTAAGGGGGCGTTGG
>NZ_WEZQ01000028.1 GCF_009864005.1 Furfurilactobacillus milii | reverse complement strand
CCCTGGCCTCAGACCACTTGAGGTTGGCATTGATCTAAAGGCTGAACTTTTGAGCTAGTTAGCTCTGACACTTATTTAAAAGCCCCTGTTCTTCTGTTAAAGCCAGTTAAATCTAGTTTAAACATAAATGGTTTAGTAAGTCTTAAAACCGCTTAGAAAGGATTTTGCAGCCTTTTAGGACTAGTAGTACAACCCACTGTTGTCGTTGTCGGCCGGCTTTTCTTCTTCGGGGTGTTTGGCCGCGTATTCTCTAGCCGCTTGTTTATTCCACCAAACACCAAATAGATTTTGCATGGTGCCGTACAGGTAGTTTTCCACGTTCTTGATGTGCTTCTCATTGCTTCTTAGGGCGTTAAAGTAACGTCTCAAGGCTTTAGTCATTAAAAATTTAAGTTCTTCGTCGTCCAGTAGGATTATGACGCCAATATCTTTATGATCCTTCTCAACTCGGTACTTAGCATTTAAGATAATACCAACGAAGCGACGCATCTGTTGCGGGGTACGGCACCAAAAACTAAGCAGTATTCATCATGTTACAGCACCCAAGTAAAAGCTACGAAGATAAAAACATTCATCCTCAAAATATGTAACCTAGAAAAAAGGCCTCCAGTGTTAAACCGGGAGCCTTTTTTAGTATACCAATTTCTACTTCACATAAATGGGGCTTATCCCAAGTAAACCCTTCATGCCCTGATAAAACAACGATCCGTTATTTGGCCTTTGTGAAATTTGACGGTAGAGGAGTGGTCTAGATGAAAAATCCCCACAAAATCAGTAAACTCACTTTGTGAATTTAACCGCCTAAACTCCTAGACCATTGCGCCAATCGTGCCTGACACCAGTCCAAAAAATCCCGTTCTGAAATCGTTGGTGTTCCCGTCAATAACTTTTTTGTGATGGGCTCCTCACCTAAAGCCGTCTCAATTAACCCAACCACTAAATAATCTGTCTGTTTCGTAACCCAATTTTGTGGTTTCGCCCCAAAGACTTTCGCCAAACTAAAAGCTTGATCCCGAGTCATGGTAGTTAGACGTCCGGTAAAAGCAATCTCACAATCTCTTAAATCAAGCATTTTAAATCATCAACTTTCTTGATTCTAATGTTGGTTTTGACTTGACGGGTTATGGTTTTCCATTCAGTTTAGAGGGAGTGACGTTTTGAGCGCAGAATTGTTCCCTGGAATCAGCTATTTGGAATAACTGAACCAGAGTACAATTCTACTACTAAAAGTTTCCCTTTAGTTCGTCGGTCGTTAACGCCCGTCGCTTGTCTGTACAATTGCGGTATTGCTACCACCACTCATTATAAACCTACGTTTTCGGTTTAGCCTACTAAAAAACGCCCTAACAGGCGTTGATGATACGTATTTATGTTTGTTCGATCACCAACTAATCAGTGGCACCAAGCCGAAGCTTCGTTTTACCACCCGCGCCGTTAATGGTCGCGCTCACCATTCACCACCCAGCCGTACAGAT
>NZ_WEZQ01000027.1 GCF_009864005.1 Furfurilactobacillus milii | reverse complement strand
GATCAGCTCCTAAAAAATGGGTTTGTGGTAAACACCATTTTAAAGGAAGCTGATCTTTTTTGTCCGAACAGCGTTCGGATTAATTTTACAATCTACCAAACGGTTAAAGAAAAATGTGAAAAGCTGTTATACTAATAACCATATTAGGGGGATCTATATATGGCAAAAAAGTTAGCAACCCGGGCGGAAGTACCGGATGAATTGAAATGGAATTTGAAGGATTTATATCCAAGTGATGACGCATTTGAAAAAGCTGTTACAGCGTATAAGCAGCAATTAGCTGAGTTTAGCAAACACGAAGGGCACGTGACGGAGAGTGCGCAAACGCTTTATGAAACAGCCAGTGAAGCGGTAAGATTATCTGGTGTGCTAAGGCGAATTTACTTTTATGCTAACGCCCGTAATGATAGTGACACGACGGATCCAGTTGGTACCAAACTAGCTGGTCAGGCGCAGTCGCTTTACGCACAAACGCAAACAGCCATCAGCTTTTTAACGACTGAAATCACGGCGCTGTCCAAAGAAAAGTTTGACCAGTATCTAAAAGATGAGCCTCGTTTAAAGGACTATCGGCGTTATCTCGAGTTGAACTTTTTACGCAATCAGGGACATGTGCTGCCATTAGCTGAAGAAAAATTGTTAGCGCAAAGTAGCAAGGTGTTTGAGGGTGCTGAAAACATCTTCTCCATGTTAAATGATGGCGATATGAAGTATGGCGACATTGAGGATGAAAACGGCGAAACGGTTGAATTAACAGATGCTAAAATCAGTGAATTTATGCAGTCAACCAACCGTGATTTACGCAAACGGACAAGTCACTTGATTAAAAAGGCCTACGATGGGCTTCAACATACGTTTGCCACAACCCTGTCGACTCATATGGAAGGGACGGTTCTTAAGAACCGTGCCCATCATTTTGCGACAGCGCGAGAAGGGGAATTGTTCGATAATGAGATCCCAGAAAGTGTCTATGACACGTTGGTAACGACCGTGCATGATCATTTGCAGAGCGAACATGATTACATGCAGTTACGTCAAGATGTGCTAAGCTTAAAGCCAATGTACAATTACGATCGTTCTGCGCCTTTACTGGGCGACCCCAAATTGAAATTTACGTTTGATGAGTCTAAGGCCATCGTACTGGATGCATTGAAGGTGCTTGGTGATGATTATTTGGATGGTTTGAGGGCTGAATTTTCCGGTAGCTGGATCGATGCAGCCGAAAATGTTGGCAAACGTTCCGGCGGTTATGAGAGCGAAGTTTACGATGTTCACCCGTATATCTTGCTGAACTGGTCGGACAATTATTATGGTCTAACCACGTTGGCTCATGAGTCTGGACATGCGATGCAATCTTACTTTACTGATGCAACACAGCCCCTTCAGGATGCAGACTATCCAATCTTCACGGCGGAAATTGCTTCGACAACTAACGAAAACTTGCTGATGGACTACATGTTGGATAAATATGCAGATAACAAGGAAGTTAAGGCGTACTTATTACAACAATCTATCCAAACGTTTATCGGTACGGTTAATTTGCAAACTTTATTTGCAGAATTTGAGCATCAAGCCTATGAAAAAGTTGAAAGTGACGAAGCGTTAACTTCCGATTATTTGAGTACGATGTATGCTAAATTAGGCGAACAATACAACGGTCCGGCTGTTACCTTTGAAGATGAGAAGAATACAGGCTGGGCCGGCGTGCCACATTTCTATTACAACTACTATGTTTACCAATATGCGACATCGATGGCCATCTCCACGACCATTGCGGACCGAATTTACCGCAAGGTGCCTGGTGCGTTGGACCAATACAAGACATTCCTCAAAGCTGGTGGCTCACAAGCGCCAATTGAGCTGATCAAGCAAGCAGGGGTGGACGTCACCTCTCGACAGTACCTGGACGATGCATTTGCCGTGTTGGACAAACGGATTGCGGAATTAAAAGAAGTGCTTGGTAAGTAACCTTATTGTTAATTGAAATACCAGTTCATTAACTTTGAACTGGTATTTTTTTCACTTATGAAAAAAATCAGCAACACCTTTTGTCTAGCTGATAGGATACAAACATACAAGGCAAAGGGGATACATAAAGATGACAGAAAAATTAGCAACACGGGCTGAAGTGCCTGATGAATTGAAATGGAATTTGAAAGATTTATATCCGAGTGACGAGGCATTTGAACAGGCTGCGGCTGCCTTCAAAGAAAAACTAAAGAGTTTTGGGGAACATGAAGGGCATGTGACGGATTCGGCAGAAAGCCTGTATAAAACCTTTAGCGATGGCGTTGCACTAGATAACGAACTAAAACGACTCTATGTTTACTGTATGACTCGTGACCATAGCGATACAACGAATCCACAGGGAACCAAGCTGTTGACAGAAGGACAGGGACTTTTTAGTGCATTCGGTGCAGCAACAGCATTTCTAAATGTTGAGGTAACTCGCATTACGTCAGACGAATTTAAAAAATTATTATCTGATGAGCCTAGATTAGAAGAATATAAACGTTATATTGAAGTCAATTTTTTACGAAATCGTGATCACATTCTACCTACAGAACAAGAAAAGATTCTCGCTAAAAGTGACACTGTCTTCAATAGCTCAGAAAATATATATTCTAATTTAAATGATGCGGATATTAAGTTTGGTGAAGTGAAAGACGAGAATGGCGACATAGTTGAGTTAACGCCTGCTAGATATTCAGAATTCATGAATTCGACAAATAGGGGATTGCGTAAACAGGTATCAGAAAATTTCAAAACCGCTTATAAAAACTTACAACATACCTTTGCTGCAACGTTGACGGCACATATGAATGGGGTGATCGTCAAAAATCAATTGCATAACTTTAAAACAGCGCGTGAAGGTGAATTATTCCAAAATGAAATTCCAGAAAGTGTTTATGACACATTGGTGACAACCGTTCACAATCATTTGGACGGTCAGCATCGTTATATGCAATTACGCAAAGATGTCATGGGTTTGAATCAAATGTATGGTTACGATACTCGGGTACCTCTGGTAGGAGGATCCAAGTTAAAGTTTACTTTTTCAGAATCTAAGTCGATTGTTTTGGATGCCTTGAAGATCCTCGGTGACGATTATGTAACGGGTTTAAAACACGAATTTAGCGAGGGCTGGATTGACGCTGCCGAAAATGTCGGTAAATATTCTGGCGGCTACCAGATTGATGTGTATGGTGTTCACCCATATGTGTTATTAAACTGGTCAGATAATTATGATGGTTTAACTACTCTGGCACATGAGTCAGGCCACGCTATGCAATCATACCTTACTGACCAATCTCAAGCAGTGCAGAATACAGATTATCCTATTTTTACAGCCGAAATTGCATCAACAACTAATGAAAATCTGCTGATGGCTTATATGTTAGACAAGTATGCAGACAATAAAGCAATGAAAGCCTATTTACTGCAGACTTCAATTGAAACGTTTATTGGTACGGTTAACACGCAAGCTATGTATGCTGAATTTGAACACCAGTGTTACGAAACTGTTGAAGACGGTGAACCACTGACTGCAGACAGATTAGGCGAATTGTATGGCGAATTGGATCGTCAATATGATGGCCCAGCTCTTTCCACAACAAGTAAAATGAGTCCATCGTGGGCAGGAATTCCACATTTTTACATGAACTACTATGTTTACCAGTACGCGACTTCAATGGCGATTTCGACGATACTTGCCGATCGCATCTATCGCAAAGTTCCCGGTGCATTAGAACAATATAAGGCTTTTCTTAAGGCCGGCAGTTCGCAAGCACCAATTGATTTGATTAAACAGGCGGGCGTGGATGTAACATCAGGTCAGTACCTGGACGATGCGTTTGCCGTGTTGGACAAAAGGATTGCGGAATTAAAGGAATTATTAGGCAAATAATTGTATATTAGTCGTATCGAAAAAGCACGATCAACGAAATTTTTGGGAATTTCGTTGATCGTGCTTTTTAACATTAAAGTTATTCAATATTATCTAATCGGTCGGTATACAGTACTTTCACACTATTATCGTCTACAACCAGTTTGGTAACACTGCCATTTCGTGGGCCGGGGAAGGCACCAATTGTGTCAGAGTAATGATCCATGATGTGGCGCAGGTACGTGCCGTGGGTGACTAGCAAAATGTTATCGCCGTCCTTGGCGTTATCCCGTAACAGCTGCATTCCAGCTTGGATTCGTTCCCACAATTGCGCGTACGTTTCGGCGTCGTGATACTGATCCGCATTGGCCACTAGGTCTGTTGTTTCTTGCAGGCCAAACTTTTCAACCAATTCATTATAGGTGTTACCGCCTTTAGGAGAGCCAATCTGATGCCACATTAACATGTCGTCATAGCCTTCCCAATAGCCGAAGAATTCTTCGCGGAATTCTTTGCGGGCGACTGGTTCGGTGAGGTTACTAGGGTTTTCGGCAAGAATCAACCGTCCTGTAGTTTGCGCCCGAGCAAGATCACTAGAGTATGCAGCGTCAAACTTAACATGGCTCAGTAATTGACCGGCATGCTTGCCGTCATTCTGGCCTTTTTCAGTAAGCGGTGCGTCTGACCAGCCTTGCATCCGGTGATACAAGTTTAAATAAGTTTGACCATGACGAACCATGTAAACGTTAAATGACATGAGAACCTCCACAATTTATGATGGTTCTATCATAGCATATCAACGTTTGGGATGAGACCACGTTATGGTTCATAAAAATGATTACTGTGACGGCGGAGGTAGCGCGTCGCACCAACGATGAATCCTGGCAAGATACCAATCACTGCCACACCGAGGAAAATGAGGGCAAAGTGTGACTTTACGAATGGCAAACGGCCAAAGTAATAACCTAAAACGCTACCGACCGTGACCCACAGTGCGACGCCAATAACATTGAGGACGGCAAAACGACGTTCACTCATTTTTGTCGTGCCCGCCAAGAGGGGGACAAAAGTCCGAATCAGTGGCACAAACCGACCAAAGATCACAGCTCGGCCACCATAACGTTTGAAAAATGCCTCGCCACGTTTTAGACCACCATGAAGACGTCGATTAATAAACTTAAAGTGCATTAACCACATGCCGATTCGAAAGTTCAGAGTGTCACCGAGAACGGCGGCAAAGAAGAAGATGGGAACCAGAACTTTGATGTCCAAACTGGATTGGGTGGCCGCCGCGATAGCACTCGTCACAAAAATCAATGATTCACCCGGCAACCACGGAAAGACAACCAAACCAGTTTCAGCAAAAATCAACAGAAACAAGGTCACGTAGCTCCAGTTGCCCATCCACGAGAACAAGGGCAGAATATAATCCTGTAAATGGCTCAAGATGTGAATCAACTGATCCATAGGCGACCTCCCATTTTTACCTACAGTGTAAGCAACTGAACGATGAATAGCGAAACTAATCACTCAGCTTTGAGAAAACTTATGAGTTAGGGCAAAGTGTGATTGAAAATAGTGCAATGTCAATTTTCGCTTCCGGTTGTCAACAGTGACACGCTCACCGTGGGACCGGTTCAAGCCTCCCAAGTTCGGAGTCTTTCACCTCGTCGCCAAGCCTCCTGAAAATCGGAGTCTTTGCGACCGTCCGTAACATAAATTCGGAGAACCACCGAATTAACGTTACTTTCACGGCTCGGTATCACTGTTGACGCCCTCCAGCTGACAGAGTGGCAAGTTTCAAACGTCTAGCCGAGTGTGTGGCAGTTTACGCAAAATTTCATTAGCTACTATAGGAGGAGTGTAGCTGATTGGAAACAGAGTTCCGTGTCGGTAACACTTAGCGGCGGGGTGAGCCGTTTAGTGTTACAGGATGACTTATGAGACGCGTTTTTCGGCTCATAATCAAAGGTGAAAATCGCGGTGTGTGCGAGTTGAACCTGGTCCCACGGAACGGCGTTTCAGATCAGCGTAACGGGAGTAAATTGCTTAAGATCAAGTTCGATACAGGACTGCCCAGAAAATTAGCCGTTTTATGACTCGAATGGTGAGTAGAATTTGTCACCAACTGTGAAAATGCGCTATAATATTTAGTACAATTTTTGAGTTTATTGATGAGAATGGTCGCATAATAACGGCCAAAAAACGGGGGCAAACCAGTTGACGGAAACAGTAAAGCAGCAAGAACAAAAACATTTAGATGCTGTCGTTAAAAAAGTCAAACAGGCTGAAGTTGTGGCCAAACAGGATATTCAAACTGCCTCGCGTGATACAAAGGAAATTGAGCGGGCGTTTGGTGAGGTTCACCTCAATACTGGTAGTTACGAGGGGATGACTGACACTGCCATGTCGTTGCGTGCACAGCAACAAATGCTTGATGAACGGCAAAACAGCTGGCAACACGCTACTCAACGACTTGATGTGTTACAAAAATTGGAACGTACTCCATATTTTGCCCGCATTGACTTTCAGGAAGATGGTACTCGCGGTCCTGAGACAATTTACATTGGGTTGGGTTCGTTTGCTGACTCACCAGATCATTTCTTGGTTTATGACTGGCGGGCACCAATTTCTTCTATCTATTATGATGGTGGTCTTGGCGACATCACGTACCAAACGCCGGATGGGCCGCAAACCGTTGATGTTAAGTTAAAACGTCAGTTCCAAATCAAAGACGGCGTTATCCTTACTGTCTTTGATACAGATGAAGTGGTCGGCGATCAAATGCTTATGGAAGCGTTGGGCAACTCGTCCAACACCAAGATGAAGAGCATTGTCACTACCATTCAGAAGGAACAAAACCAAATTATCCGAGATACGCAATCTGACCTGTTATTTGTTCAGGGGGCCGCTGGGTCCGGTAAGACGGCTGCTGTCTTACAACGAGTGGCATGGCTATTGTATCGATACCGCGGTAACTTAACGTCTGGACAAGTGGTCTTGTTCTCACCAAACCAACTTTTTAATGATTATATTAACCAGGTGTTGCCTGAATTGGGCGAACAAAACATGGTGCAGATGACTTATCTGCAATACACTAATCGGCGTTTGCCAAAAATTCAGGTTGAAACGTTGCAACAACGTTTTGATGCCACCACTGATACTAAATTTAAGACGGTCAATGCGTTGAAAGGTAGTTTGGCGTACTTTGACGTGATTACGCGCTATGCCAACCATCTTGAACAGGCTGACATGCGGTTCCGGGACATTAAGTTTCAGGATCAAGTATTTATTAGTAAGGAAAAGATTGCCGAAATTTACTATTCATTTAATGAAAACTATCATTTAGGTAATCGATTATCTGCAACTCGAGAAGAATTGATCAAGATGTTGAACCGGCGCATCAGTTCTTCTTTGCACGATAAGTGGGTTGAAGAAACCGTTCAAAACTTAACTAAAGAGCAGGTTGACACGATGTTTGGCGATCAACCGCGTGAGTTTGACAGTCAGGATAAGGAATATCGTTTCCTGGCTCGTCAGATTGTGATGCAAGCCTACAAGCCAGTTCAGCTTGCCATCGTACGTAGCCGTTACTTAAACATCAATGCGCAGTATGCTCATTTCTTACGGCATGTGCCTAATCTGATTGAGCTTAGCAAACACGATGTGACTACGGGACAGTGGCAGGCCGGTGTTGACGCAACATTGAATGGTTATCGTGATCACCGCTTGTCATTGGCGGATACGTCAGCTTACCTTTACTTGTATGATTTAATGACGGGTAAAAAAGGTGAAAAGGAAATCCGTTTTGTCTTTATCGATGAAGTTCAAGATTATTCTGCCTTTCAATTGGCCTTTTTAAAGTTTAGTTTTCCTCGTGCACGGTTCACTTTGCTTGGAGACTTAAATCAGGCAATCTTTACGCAAGAAAACAGTCGAACGCTTCTGGGCGAACTGTCCACGATGTTTGATCCGGACAAAACTCGGGTCGTTCAACTGACGAAATCTTACCGGTCCACACAACAAATCACTGATTTCACGAAGGACCTTTTGGTTGATGGTGAACAAATTACAGCCTTTGATCGTAATGGCGACAAGCCAGCCGTATTAGTCGCCAATGACGGAGAAGCCTTGTATCAACGTTTGGAACAACAATTAGCGGTCAATGATAAGGCAGATGAAACGACTGCTATCATCGGCAAAACATTGGCAGAGTGTGAGGCTGTTGCTGATCGCCTCAAAGCTGATGGCGTCCATGCCACATTAATTCGGACTGAAAATCAGCGGTTAGTGCCCGGCACATTGATTATCCCGGCGTACTTGGCTAAGGGGCTTGAATTCGACGCCATCATCGTTTGGGACGCTTCGAAAGCCGTTTATCACGATGAAAGTGAACGGCAATTGCTGTACACGATTTGTTCACGTGCGATGCACCAGCTCACAATTTTGGCAAACGGTGAACTGACGCCGTTGATGGATCACGTGGATTCAGATTTATACGTGCGTGAATAGGTAATGGAAGTGCAATAGTAACGTTTTCGCTGAAATTTCGGAGTATCTGTGTCCAATTCCGATATCACAGATCGAGCTATGCTATACTTTAAGGGATTTTTGAAGAAAACATGGTGGATGAGTTATGGCAGACAAATTAGGCAACTATGATCGTTTTGAGCGTGATCGATGGCGGGATTTATTTGATGCAGAGGCAGTTCCATTAACAGAAGCAGATTTGGATCAGATTCGGTCTCTGAACGACCGAATTTCATTAGCGGATGTAAAGGAAATTTACATGCCGTTGGTGCACTATATTCTCCTTAAATACCATGAGTTTCAGTTGGCCAATAATGCTCGTAGCGACTTTTTGAAGGTGCCGCGTCGACATGTGCCATTTTTGATTGGTATTGCAGGATCTGTGGCAGTGGGTAAGTCAACCACGGCGCGTTTGTTAGCGCTGATGTTGAAACATTTGTATGCACAATTGAAGGTTCAGCAAATCACTACGGATGGCTTTTTATATCCCAATAATGTACTGGAAGAAAAGGGCATTAGTGACGACAAGGGCTTTCCCGACAGCTATGATATGCCGCGGCTAATTCAATTTTTAAACGACGTGAAGCAGTCACGACCAAACGTCAAAGCACCACGGTATTCACATCAAGTGTATGATGTAATTCCTGATGAGTACGATGAGATTGATCAACCAGATATCTTAATTGTCGAAGGAATCAATGTTCTGCAGTTACCATCACAGGCAGAAATATTCGTTAGTGACTTCTTTGACTTCTCGATTTACGTCGATGCTGAGCCAAAGTTAATTGAGCACTGGTTCTTGGAACGGTTTAGTATTTTGCTGGATTCGGCGTTTAACGATAAGACGAATTATTATCATGAACTAGCCACGGGGTCTCGTGAAGACGCGTTTTTGTATGCGCGTCAGGTCTGGGATGCCGTAGATCTGCGTAATTTAAACGAATATATTTTGCCTACTCGTAATCGTGCCAATGTCATTCTGCACAAGCGTCAGCATCACGCCATCGATGCCGTTTATTTGCGGCAGTACTAAATTTTAACTGTAATGGTAGATAACGCTTGCGGTTGTCAACAGTGACACACTCGTCGTGGGACCGGTTCAAGCCCGAAGTTCACGGTCTCTCACCTCGCCGCAGAGACTCGTAAAGCTCGAGTCTCTGCGACCGTCCGTGCTGTAAATTCGATAGGACCACTCGAATTAACAGCACCTTCACGACTCGGTATCACTATTGACGCCCTCCAGCTGATATCTCACACTGATGACCAGTATGCGGCAGGTAACATTTACCAATGACTTGTAAATTATTCGCCTAATTATGATAGAAATGGAACTGACAGGAAACAGAGATCCGTGTCGGCAACACTTAGCGGAAAGGGCTTGGCCGCTTAGTGTTGCGGGATGACTTATGAGACGTGAATTTCGGCTCATAATCAAGGTTGAAGACTCCGGGCTTCAGGAGGCTGAGACTGGTCCTCACGGATCGGCGTTTCTGGTCAGCGTAACGGTATATTCTATCTCATTACATCTTTAATTAAAATATGGTTAACATCCTAGTCGATAAGGACTGGGATGTTTTTCTTTGCAGAAAGATCGGCAATAACAAAATTTAGCATAGTTATTGAAATAATTATCTATTTATAGAAGCAATCTGTTATGATGGACTGACATTCTGTGAAACGGGGGAGAGAATCGATGGCACAAAACGCACCACTTAATCAAAAACGTAAATTTAGTTGGCCGCTTTTCTTAAGCCCGTTTATTTCAAGGCTCGGCGACGCGCTTTATATTTTTGGCTTGAACTGGTTCATTGTGAAAGCAACTGGAACGGCGTCTATCTTAGGGGTCGTTCAGGGAATCGGTGGTCTTGTACTGGTTGCCGCAGATGTGCTGGCAGGACCACTTGTCGATAGTGTGAATCGTAAACGAGTCATGTTGTGGTCAGATATTATTAGTTTTGTCGCTTGTTTGTTAATGGCTCTGATTGTAGATGTCAATCATCCGATCTTCTATCAACTGGTTTTATTAACGGCTATTTTAGATATTGGATTGGGTTTCAACTTTCCTGCAGCAAAGGCAATGGTGCCAGAACTTATTCAAGATTCGGCGCTACAACGATTTAATGCGATTTCAAATACGTCACTTAGTTTGGCAGACATTTTTGCACCATTGCTTGGCGGCGCGTTACTTGCTGTTTCATGGATTAACTTTCGAGAATTTCTATTAATTAATGCTTTTTCATTCCTATTGTCGATTGCGTTGCTACTGGGGATTCGGTATCGGTATCGACCCAGCAAGAGTGGTCGGCTGTCGATTTGGACCAGTCTACAAGACGGTTTTAAGTATGTCATGGGTAAGCCCGTGCTGGTCAAAATGGTTGTCATCGACAGTGTTGTGAATATTTTTTACGCAGCATTTAATTTGTTGCTTCCATATGATGTGAAACATTACTTTGGTGGTAACGAACACCTTTATAGTTATTTGATGGCTGTAATGGCCATTGGTGGCATGCTGGGCGGCCTGAGTTTGGTAAGAGCTCGTAGTGCCCGTGCGTTACCTCAGATTGAGCGTGACATTTATTTGCTGGCCGTTGTTATGCTGATTGCTGGGGTTTGGCGACCGTATCCAGTGCTACTGGCGATGACTGGATTGTACGGATTCTTGATCTCAAGAATTGGGGTAGGTTTGTTTACGCTAGTGCAAAATGTAACTGATGTAGCTTATTTGGGCCGTGTGTTTGGTATTTGGTTTATCTCTGTAGACTTCATGCACCCACTAGGCAATTTTATTTTCGGTTTTGTTATTGACTGGCTGGGCGATGGAACCTTCGTTTTAATGGGGATTCTGCTTGCTCTCTGTCTAGGATTTACCGACCTTGTTTTCCGCAAACATACAACGGTTTAAGCGCAAACTGTCCATTGAATTGAGACGACTGGATTGCAAATAAACGGTTTTATGGCTCAATAAGAAACATCCTTAAATATTACAATATATTTCAGATTTCGAGTTTTATGACAAAAACGCCTAAATTTGTAATGCTGACGGTATTTCTCTGTTATTTACACGCTGTATAGTAGTCATCGTTGAGTTGTTAATAAACAACACAAGCGAATCATCGCGTAAGATTTATCTATTAGCCAGCGTGAGCGAAAAAGAGCTCGCCATACAAAATTAGGAGTGAAACTTACTATATGAAGATCAAACAATTAATGCTTTCTACTGTTAGTGCCGGTGCGTTACTTTCAATTGGTACTGTTGTTGCAAATGCCGACACCACTGTTACTGTTAAAACCGGTGACACTGTTTCAAAATTAGCTTCTGCTAACAACACTACTGTTGATGCAATCGTTAACGCTAACCACTTACAAAACGGTGGTAACTTAATCTTTGTTGACCAATCATTAGATATTCCTGGTGCTAACGGTACACAAAGTACTCAAGCAGCACAACCTGCACAACAGGCTGCTCCTGTTCAACAGACACAACAAGCTGCTCCAGTACAACAAGCAGCACAACCTGCACAACAGGCTGCTCCTGTTCAACAACAAGCAGCTGCACCTGCCGCTTCTACTGGTGACTCATCAGCCCAAGCATGGATTGCTGCTCGTGAATCAGGCGGTTCATACACTGCTCAAAACGGTCAATACTACGGTAAGTACCAATTGAGTATGGACAAATTAGGTGGCGACTTATCACCACAACATCAAGAAGCTGTTGCAACACAATACGCAGTTTCACGCTACGGTTCATGGGCTGGCGCCCAAGCCGCTTGGCAGTCTCAGGGTTGGTGGTAGACAACCCCGGCTGACGCCGAAAATTATTTTTGATAATCAATCATCCACTTTAAAGTGGGTGATTTTTTTTGCTCAAAAATCCTAAATTCATCATTGCTTTACAGCCACTCGAAGGGCGTAAGCTGATTAGTGTTGTTGATAAAAGAGTGTTGTTTATTAAAGTGGACAATACGATACGTATTGAATGTACTATAATAAGCATTAATCTTTTTTACATATTTATTTGATTGACGTGAGGAGGTAGTGTTGAATGAAAGGTCGTTTTGGTTTTTTAAGTATTGTATTATTCGGGATCAACGCCATTGTCGGATCAGGTATTTTCTTGTTGCCTAATACGGCGATGAAACTCATTGGGCCGGCCAGCCTGCTGGTGTTTGTCTTTGACATGTTTTTGGTTATTAGTATTGCATTGTGTTTTGCTGAGGATGCTAGTTTGTTCAAACAGAATGGTGGACCTTACGTCTATGCCAAGGCAGCTTTTGGTGACTTTGTTGGCTATGAAGTTGGTTTCATTATTTGGGTCATTAGTATTATTGCATGGGCCACGATGGCAGCTGGGCTGGCAACAGCTCTGGGTGCTTTTTGGCCTGTATTGGCTAAACCCGTTTGGCATGCCACAATTATTACGATGTTACTGGTCGGGCTAGGCATAATCAATATTCTTGGTGTTAGCGTGACAAAATGGTTGAACAATGTGGTCACTGTTGCAAAAATTATTCCATTGGTGCTGTTTGTTGCCATTGGGTTATTCTTTCTTCATGCCGGAAACTTTACACCATTTTTCCCACACGGTCATTATGTAGCAGGTTCATTCGGTCAGGCTGCCATCGTCATGTTTTACGCCTTTACCGGTTTTGAGGCCATTGTGATTGCTGCTGAGGACATGAAAAATCCTCAACACGATGTGCCGCGTGCGATTATTACGGTGATGGGAATAGTAGCATTGTTGTACTTTCTCATTCAAACGGTGTCAATCGGAGTCTTAGGGACTAAGCTAGCAACAACGACGGCCCCGATGCAGGAGGCGTTGACTCAGATTATTGGACCAGTTGGGAAGTACATTATCGGTGCGGGGACGATTATTTCCATTACGGGGATTTCCGTTGCCCAGTCCTTTACCGTTCCTCGTAGTGGTCAAGCAATGGCTGACAATGGCGTCATGCCAAAGATTGTCGGTCGTGTTAATCGTCGCGGTGTGCCGTATGTGGCCGTGATTATTTCAGTTGCTTTAGCTTTGCCTCTTGCACTGACAGGAACGTTTAGCACATTGGCTGCCATTTCTGTTGTGTCACGGTTTGCTCAGTATGTGCCAACGATCATTGCTGTCTTAGTATTTAGAAGAACCCGACCAAATCAACCACGTTCTTTTAAAGTACCATTTGGTCCAGTGATTCCAGTTATTGCAATTTTAGTTTCATGCTGGCTGCTAGCACAGGCCAAACCGATTAACCTATTTTGGGGTCTTGGTGCGTTATTAGTCGCTGTTCCGTTTTATTTCTTGACGAAGAAGAATCGCCAAGAAATTGAAGCGCAGCAAAAAAATGAAAATCAGAAGTTATAGTGATTATCAGGTTACAGAGATACACTTGTATGCATTTATTTTAAGTACAAAAAAGCATCCTTCAAATTGGAGGATGCTTTTTTGTCTGTATGAAAGTATCTGTTTAAAAATAGGTCCAAAAATGAAAGCAAGGGCACTGAAACTGAAAACATTCGGCCGTAACAGCTATACCAATTTATACAAAAGGACTAATTTAAGCAACTTTATGAGTTTGAAAAGGAATAAAATAATTAAAAAATGCAAACGAATGTCAAAATCTAGACCAATCGTTTAAGCCCTTTTTATTGCTGAGATATTCAATGATTTCAAAGACGCAAATTAATCGTTTTTTAATCAAAATGCCACTTTTATCATCATTTTATTCTTGCCGTTTAAAATTGAAATCGGTATTGTGACAAACATAGACCAAAGAAAGAAAAACAGACGTGTCTATTAAATGGTTATGAAAAAGGATGATAAATATGTTTGATTCAATCGACCAATTAGCAGTAAATAGTGTACGGACATTAAGCTTGGATGCAATCGATAAGGCACAATCTGGCCATCCTGGTTTGCCAATGGGCGCAGCTCCGATGGCGTACGCACTGTGGACTCGAAATATGACGGTTAACCCTAAAGATTCACATTGGTTTAACCGTGATCGCTTTGTGCTATCAGCTGGTCATGGATCAGCGATGCTGTACAGTCTGCTGCATTTAAGTGGTTACCAAGTTTCCATCACAGACCTTAAGCATTTTCGTCAAATGGGCAGCAAGACACCAGGGCACCCAGAATATGGCTGGACCGATGGTGTTGAGGCAACAACTGGACCATTAGGCCAAGGCTTAGGAATGTCCGTTGGGATGGCGATGGCAGAGCGACACTTAGGCGCAATGTATAATCGTCCTGGGTTTAAAGTTGTTGATCACTATACATACACGCTCGTTGGTGACGGTGATCTCATGGAAGGTATTTCCCATGAAGCAGCTAGTCTAGCTGGTCGCTTAAAATTAGGCAAACTGATTGTACTTTATGATTCTAACGACGTGTCTTTGGATGGCCCACTGAGCAACGCTTTTGCTGAGAACGTTCAGAAACGGTTTGAAAGTTACGGCTGGTCCTATCGGCGTGTTGACGATGGTAATGATTTGAACAGCATCGACAAGGCAATTAAAACGGCGCAGATGGATCAAACCAAGCCAACAATTATTGAGGTCAAAACGACGATTGGCTATGGTGCACCAAAGCAAGGCACCCATGCAGTTCACGGTGCGCCATTAAGCGCGGCAGATTTGCGTGTTGCCAAGGAAAATTATCAATGGCCTTATGCACCGTTCTATGTTCCTGGCGAAGTGTACGATCGTTTTTACCGGACGATTCAACGTCGCGGACATAAAGCAGAAGAAGACTGGAATCACATGATGGAAAGTTATGCGACTCAGTATCCTGAGCTTGCAGCTTACTTTGCCGACGATGTTCGTCAAATGAAGAGCGTGGACTTAAGTGATTTAACTGACCAATATGAGCTTGGCGATGCCGAAGCAACGCGTTTGACTAGTGCCAAGGTTTTGCAAACGTTGAGTAAACGGGAACACTCACTATGGGGTGGCTCAGCCGACCTGTTTTCTTCAAACAAAACGAATATTAAGGATAATGGGCGTTTTGACGTGGACAGCGCGGTTAACCGGAATCTGTGGTTTGGTGTCCGTGAGTTTGCTGAAGGTTGTGCAATGAACGGAATTGCCTTGCATGGTGGTTCACGTGTATACGGCAGTACGTTTATGGTCTTTTCAGATTATATGCGTGGTGCCATGCGGTTGGCTGCCTTACAGAAGCTACCCGTTACGTATGTGTTCACGCATGACTCCGTGGCGGTTGGCGAGGACGGTCCAACTCACGAACCGATTGAACAACTCGCCAGCATGAGGGCCATGCCAGGGCTATCTGTTATTCGTCCAGCTGATGCAAACGAAACGATTGCGGCCTGGCAACAGGCGATGGGGGCGCATGATCACCCAACTGTGCTAATTATGACACGACAAACATTACCAGTCTTGACTGGTGCTAAGGCGCATCCGGAAGGTGTGAGTCGGGGGGCTTACGTTATTTCCGCACAAAAGGGTCTCAAACCAGATGGTATTTTAATTGCTAGCGGTTC
Organism: Furfurilactobacillus milii; assembly: GCF_009864005.1. Taxonomy (GTDB): domain Bacteria; phylum Bacillota; class Bacilli; order Lactobacillales; family Lactobacillaceae; genus Furfurilactobacillus; species Furfurilactobacillus rossiae_B. The sequence goes on along the minus strand of NZ_WEZQ01000027.1, from coordinate 82,377 downwards.
AGAGGTTCAATTGGCCTTGACTGCACAGCAAAAGCTGTGGGAACGTGGCGAGGACGTATCTGTGGTCTCGATGCCAAGTATGGATTTGTTTGATGCTCAACCGCAAGACTATAAGGATGAAGTGTTGCCGCGGGACGTCCGTAATCGGGTATCTATTGAAATGGGGAGCACGAGTGACTGGGGTAAATATGTCGGTTTAGACGGTAAGGTAATTGGTATCGATACCTTTGGTCTAAGCGGCAAGGGGAGTGAAGTCATTAAGCACTTTGGTTTCACGCCTGAAACGGTCGTGGATACGTATGCCAGCCTAATTAATACACGGTTGCATACGCTTAACGAAAACGTTTCTGCACGATAATATAGTTGGTCATTCAAAGCTCATCCTGCTTTATGAATGATGACTAAAACGACTCACGCCCGTTTGGACGTGAGTCGTTTTAGATACATATTAGGTACTTACTCTCAAAAGTTACTTAACTGATGCAACTGCTTTTTTAATCAACTGAGATTGAAATTCAGCCGCGTATTGTTTAGTCAGTTTTGCTTGAGCAGCTTGATCCGTGGCAAGCTTTGGATCCTTAGCAACTGCCGCTTGCATCTTTGCTTTAACGTAGGCTTCAGCTTGTTGTTTCATTTGAGCCTTGGCCTGAGGTGTCTGCATCTTCGCCATCTGACCTTGCAACTTCTTTGCTTGGCTAGTTGAGAGATGTAACCATGAACTTGGCAGATAGAATGTATTTGTCCGTTTTGTTAGTTTATGGTCTTCCTTGGCAATGCCGAACCAAACTTTAGCAGTGTGGCTCTTATATTCCCAACGTGTTTCTGATGTTTTTAACGTTGCCTTATTACCGCTAGCTTTTTTAATTGTGTTAGTGGTGAATTCATCAGCTTGTGTGTGACCAGGCTTCTTTTGGTTAGCCTTGGTCGCATAAATTTGAACATTTTCAGTGCCTTTAGTCCCAATGTTTTGGTAGAGCACCATATTGACACCGTTAGCGCTACTGCCACTAGCAGAATAAATCTGTTTAGTCGTCGTTGTGGTGACTTTGTGCATCCCAAAGTGACTGTGGTCGTTGGCTGTGATCATAAAGAGTGAGCCACATAGCACAATGATTGATAGTAAGGTACCGATGATTTGCCAAGTCCGGTTATTAATGTAGACGAAGCAAATGAATAGGGCAATGGCACCAATGACAAGTGTAGCTAGAATCATTAGGCTTCACCTCCATTATTAGCGGGTTCTGAAGCAGTTTTTAGATCATCACTGGTAACGGTAGCATTAGAGTGATTAGCACCCTTTAAGAAGAAGGCTAACAGGAAACCAACGATACAGAAGCCGACAGCAACCCAGAATGTTGCATGATAACCACTCATTGTGGCGTTGATGGCACGAACTTTATATGCTAATGGCGTTTGTGTCAACACGTGGTGTGCTGGCATAGTGTTCTTCGTAACGTTTGATAAAACGGAAACTAAGATCGCTGAACCAATTGAAGTGGCAACCTGACGTGTTGTGTTGTTAACGGCAGTCCCGTGGGAAATCATGTCAAAGGACAGGGCGTTCATACCGGCGGTTGTTACGGGCATCATCACCATTGAAATCCCAAACATCCGCACAGCATACAAGAAGGTAACATAAATGACAGGCGTGCTCTTGGTAATCATAACAAATGGTAAAGTACCAGCTGTTAAAAGGAACATCCCAGCAACAGCCATCCGTCGAGCACCGATCCGGTCAAATGTTTGACCAGTAATCGGACTCATGACAGCCATCATTAAGGCCCCAGGCAGTAGTGTTAATCCAGAATGGAAAGCACTCATACCATGAACAATTTGCAGGTAAAGTGGCAGAACCAGTTCAACACCAGTCATCGCAATTGTAACAACGGAACTCAAAACTGCGGCAATGGTGAATTCAAAGGATTTGAAAACACGTAATTGTAAGAATGGGTTCTTCATCGTGAGTTGACGCCAAATGAATAGTGCAATGACAACAACACCGACTGCGAGGAAGGACAACACCTTAGTGGATGTCCAGCCATCGTCACCGACAGAGGAGAATCCGTACAGCAGGGAACCAAAACCAATGGTAGATAAAGTAGCCGAAAGCCAATCAAGTTTTGGTTTAGAGGTTTCAATAACGGACTTCATAAAGAAGAACGCTAAGATGATAACTAGAGCGACGATTGGAATAATCATGCCAAACAAGTCACGCCACTGGAACTTATCAATGACCCACCCAGAAAGTGTTGGTCCAATAGCAGGTGCAACACCGATAACGATACCGGCTAGCCCCATGGCAGCACCACGAGAACTGGCTGGGAAAATCGTCAACATTAATGTTTGCAATAATGGCATGGTAACCCCAACACCAATTGCCTGAACTAAACGTCCAGCAAGTAAGGTGCCGTAATTAGGTGCGATGTAGGCCATGATCGTGCCAATTTCAAAAATCGTCATGGCACCAATATAGAGCCATTTTGAATTGAATCGATTGGATAAGTAAGCAGAAATAGGAATCATGATTCCGTTAACCATTAAAAATCCAGTGGTTAACCATTGAACCGTAGAAGTGGAAATATCGAAGGCTTTCATTAATGTAGGGAAAGCGGTCGTCAAAATCGTCTGGTTCAAAACGGTACAGAACGTACCAATCAGCAAAACCATAACCATCAGTCCACGGTTATAAGGTTTGCCATTTGTGTCGACAGCTTCTGACATAAGGAGTCCTTCTTTCATTTGATTAATTAGTTGGCTTAAAAAAGTACGAGAGTTAATATAATGCTTTAAGATAATCATGTCAAGTAAGTTGACAAAGTTATTTTAAAATATATAATTGTTCCAGTAAACATAACATTGACGTCATATTTTATGATAACGGTTTCAAGAAATAAGAGGTTTAATTATATGGAAAGAACACCCCAAACTGAGGGTTCACCCGAATGGTTGAGAAACATTATTAATAGTGATGATATATTGATCGGCATCGGTGACCTCTCTCGTGCGACAGATGTTTCAACCGCACAGCTACGTTACTGGACGGATAAAGGCTATATTCACGTCGTCAATCAGGAGGAAGGCAATCGTAAGTATACGTACGATACTGCGTTTAAGGTTCGTGCGATCAAGGCGTATATGGATGAGGGCTTTACGTTGGTCGCTGCTACCAAACGGATGCAAAAGCACCGCGAAGTTATTCATTTGTTAAAAGACGTCATGATGAATCGACTGGAAGGCGTCGGTACGGATGAGGATGGCAGCCAAATTGTCAGCTTAGGCTTGTTTGATCCAGATCCACAATATGAACTTGTAGCGCGTTTGCGTGACGGCAAGACTCGGTTCGAACTCCAGAAAAAAGCTTGAATCTAGAGGACTTTGCTTGTTGCTTGCTCCTAGTCATGCTAAGCTGGGTTTGTGGTGAGGTGAATGGTTGATTACCCAAAAATCCCTAAGAAGTGACCGATCTTTACGGCTGGGCCACTGCTTCATGTTGTGAGTGTTTTTTGGAAAACTTTTTTGATTAAAAAGGTTCGCTAAACTGCGCATTATGCGCTCGAGAATCATCCTTTCGGGATGGTTAGTGATCGTATTTAAAACAATGTGTTTCATGAAAATCAACCCAAGTTTTTCATGGTGTAATCAACTGCTCATCACGGGCACTCCAGTTTAGGGGATCTGGAGTGTTTTTTATTTAGCGTGAATGAAGCCCGAGAGCAGTTGAGCTATAACGTAAACGACGAGTGTGAAGGTAAATTTTCCTTTGCACCCGTCGCTTTTGGTTATGCACAGACTTCTGAGCGTCAGTGGCATGTTTGGGTATATGGCCCAAATATCTTCACCGGCTTGTGGGGAGGGAGCGCGTTTGCGACAATGTGGCAAGGGTGAACAAAGCAACACGGATTTCCCCCGTTTCAATAAATGCGGTAAAATAAACATTATTATGAAAACGCTATCACAGGAGGATAAACATGCAGGCAGACATTAAATGGTTGGATGATCCACAAGTTTTTCGTGTCGGACAATTACCCGCCCACAGTGATCACTATTGGTATCGTGATGCCGATGAGGCGCGTGCAAAGAGCAGCAGTTTCGCACAAAGCCTGGACGGTCAGTGGCAGTTTAAGTTCGCAGACCGGCCACAACATCGACCCGTTGGTTTTTATGAACCCAACTACGACACCAGTGATTTTGGGACGATTCATGTACCGGGACATATTGAATTGAGTAATTATGCGCAGATTCAATACATCAATACCTTGTACCCGTGGGAAGGTAAAATTTATCGTCGACCAGCTTACACAATGGGACCTGATCAGACGGGCGAGGGGATGTTTAGCGAGGCACCGGACAACTCAGTTGGTGCATACATTCGGCATTTTCGTTTGGCTCCCGGTCTGACGAATCAACGGGTAATCGTTCAATTTGACGGCGTGGAAGAAGCTATGTATGTTTGGCTCAACGGCCATTTTCTCGGGTATGCCGAAGATAGTTTTTCACGTTCAGAATTTGATTTAACCGATGCCTTGGTCGAAGGTGATAACGTGCTTGCAGTGGAAGTGTTCAAACGAAGTACTGCATCGTTTTTGGAAGACCAAGATATGTTCCGTTTTTCCGGCATTTTTCGCAGTGTTAGGCTAGTCGGATTGCCAACTGTTCACGTTGCTGATATGCACATTCGACCAGTGGTTAATGAGGACTTAGACAGTGGCGAACTTAATGTGACCTTGAAACTGACTGGGGACCTGGAAAGCAAAGGGCGGGTTCATTTAACGGTGTTTGATAAGGCGGATAAGCTGATTGTGGATGAAAAGCGGTCAGTGGCTAAACAAATTAGTTTTGGTCACCTGCCGTTTGAGAACGTTATGTTGTGGACGCATCACAATCCGGATTTGTATCACTTGACTGTGACAATTACAGATGAGGATAGCAACCCGATTGAAGTGGTTCCTTATGATATCGGTTTTCGACGGCTGGAATTGCGTAACCAAGTTATCTATCTGAATGGCAAACGACTGATTATTAACGGTGTCAACCGTCATGAATGGGACGCCACTACAGGCCGAACCGTCTCAATGGCTGACATGAAGGCAGATTTACAAACGTTTGCTGAAAACCATATTAACGCTGTCCGTACTTGTCATTATCCGGATCAAATTCCGTGGTACTACATGTGTGATCAGGCTGGTGTGTACATGATGGCCGAAACTAACCTGGAAACTCACGGCACATGGCAAAAGATGGGGGCTGTTGAGCCCTCTGACAATGTGCCAGGATCGTTGCCGCAATGGCGCGAAGCAGTCTTAGATCGGGCGCGTAGCAACTACGAAACGTTTAAGAATCATCCGGCCATCTTATTCTGGTCGCTTGGTAATGAATCGTATGCCGGTGATGATATCGAAGCGATGAACACCTATTACAAGACAATGGATTCCTCAAGGCTGACGCATTACGAAGGTGTTGTTCGCAATCGTAAATATGAAACCAGTATTTCTGATGTGGAGAGCCGAATGTACGCTTCGCCAGCTGAGATCCGCACGTATTTAAGCAATCAGCCAATGAAACCATTTTTAGATTGTGAGTATATGCATGACATGGGCAATTCACTAGGCGGTTTGGGCGAATACATGGCGCTACTAGATGACTTTCCGTCCTATCAAGGTGGTTTTATTTGGGACTTCATTGACCAGGCACTGTGGGTCACGGATGAAGTTACTGGCCGACAGGTATTGCGCTATGGTGGCGATTTTGATGATCGTCATACGGATGGCGAATTTTCTGGGGACGGATTAATGTTTGCAAACAGACAGGCAAAGCCAGCAATGCAGGAGGTGCGCTATTACTATGGCCAATACGACAACTAAGCTTCACGTGATTTTTGGGGATGGCACGCTAGGTGTGGCAACGGATGATGTCCATTATTTGTTTAGTTATGAAAAAGGTGGCTTGGAATCAATCGTCAGTCACGGCAAAGAGTGGTTATATCGACCAATTCGTCCCATTTTTTGGCGAGCGACAACAGATAATGACCGTGGCAATCATTTCTCGGAAGAATCCGCAATGTGGCTAGGTGCGGATTGCTTCACACGATGTCAGAACATTGATGTGCAAGTCGATGGTGAGGACTTGGGGCTACCAATTGCACCGCAAAATAATCAATTTTCAAACGATGAAACGGCCGATCAGGTTGACATTACGTTTGATTTTCAAACAGCCACAACACCAGCAACAAAAGTAACAATGCATTATCAAATTGTTGCCAATGGTAAGGTGACACTCACGAGTCATTTGCAGGGAAAAGAGGCGCTTCCTGAGCTGCCCGCTTTCGGCGTTCAATTGATCATGCCGACTGTCGCTACTGGATTTGAATATGACGGTTTGTCCGGCGAAACTTACCCAGACCGCATGGCTGGTGGCAGTCGGGGACAGTATTATGTGGCTGGTTTACCAGTGACGCCTTACCTAGTACCTCAGGAAATGGGCATGCATATGCAAACACGATGGCTAACCGTCACCCGGCAGCGAACATTGAATAATGCAGACGTTGACGCACAGCCATTTTCTTTCAGTGTTGAAATGGCCGATCAACCGTTTGCTTTCAGTTGTTTACCGTATACTGCAATGGAACTTGAGGCCGCAACACACGTCGAAGAACTGCCATTGGCAAGACGGACCGTTTTGTCAGTTTATGGAGCGGTCCGTGGTGTTGGGGGCATTGATAGCTGGGGAGCAGATGTCCAGCCACCATATCGTTTGTTCGCTGACGTTGATCGAACGTTTACAGTGCAAATTCATCCTGGAAATCATGTAGCAGATTAGTGACTGCCATCCAGGTTAAGGGCAGGTAGCCCTTCTATCTTTGGTGTGCGATAATATGACTAAATGTTTTTTCAGTTAACAAGACGGTTTAAACGAGCAAACGACTACCACAAGAATGCGAAAGAAACGGGGATGAGTAAATGAATCACCAAGAAGAACAAATGACCGGCATGCGATTTTTGTTTGTGACTGTGCTGAATTTACTCATTACCGCGGCAGAAATTGTTGGGGGATTGTTATCAGGCTCACTAGCCTTATTGTCAGACGCGTTTCATAACCTCGGGGATTCACTGTCAATCGTATTGGGGTATGTTGCTCAACGAATTAGCGGAAAGCCACAAAATCGGCAGCGAACTTTTGGTTACCGCCGTGCAGAAATTTTGGCCGCGTTCGTCAACGGGCTATTTCTGATTGGTGTTTCAATTGTTCTGATGGTTGAAGCTGCGCGGCGTTTTGCCAAGCCAGAACCGATTAATGGCGACATTATGTTGATGGTTGCCGTTATCGGGTTAGCGGCTAATTTGTTGTCAGCGGTGTTGATGCACCATGGTTCAAAGGATAGCTTGAATATTAAAGCGACATATTTGCATGTCTTGGCAGACGCGTTATCGTCTGTTGCCGTTATCATCGGCGGGATTTTAATTGTGCTCTTTGATATTACGTGGGTTGATCCGCTACTAACGCTGTTGGTGTCGTTTTACATTATTTATGAAACTTGGCCGGTGATTCACGAAACAGTTCAAATTTTGATGCAGACTGCACCAAAATTAGATTATGATCAAATCGCTGCAGATATTGTTGAAATCCCGGGTGTGCTACGGGTTCACCATATTCACGCTTGGCTCATTGATGAAAATAAAATTGTCTTTTCAGCACATGTCAACATGAAGGATGTCAAACTGAGTGAGGTGGAAAAGACCGTTGCTCAGATTTCCAGTATGTTGACGGAGCGGTATCACATTTGTCACGTAACCATTCAGCCTGAAGTCCACCACGGTGAGACTGACGCGCTGTTTGTTAACAAGGATAAAGTGTAAATAAATTTAGATACAACAATGGCTCATTTCACTATGTCTTGTAGTGAAATGAGCCATTGTCTGTTAAGGATGTGGATTATGATCTGGATAATGCCGCAAAGTGCTGATCATACCACGTTGACCAGTCAGTTTCCGGATTACCGGTCGAATGAAATTTGACGCCGATTTCATCAAGTAAACGAATATAATCGTTCTTGCTGAATTGAATACTGGTGTCGCGTTCACGTTCCGGTGTAAAAGAACGGTTTGTTGCTAATTCACGGTTGATGTCCTGAATATACCCGTGTTGTTGATCATATTGTGTAATCAATTCCAAGTTGTTCCGCCGCCAAAGCGTGATGTAAAAGTTGGCGAAATCGGTTAGGGCCGTTGTTTGTGCGGATTCATCGAGTTCGTCAACAGGGACTAAGTTTTCTGCCATGTTGAGAGCCTCCATATGTTTGTTCACTAACTATTCTAGCACTTTTGGTGCCAAGCCGATGCTGAGAGGGTTGGGACAGGAGATAGACTGACTTTGCGCAAAAAAGTTGCCGGTTATTTTGTGTTTCTGTTTATAAAATATGGTAAAGAAAGCAGTCTATATGATACAATGACAACTGTACTTTGGTAAGGGAATGATGGTCAGGTCGGTTCATGTTTTGGTGTTACCAGTCCCCATTTGCACCAGTTCCAATTTACATAAAACACTTAGACTGCGTGCAAACGCAACAGGAGGACTCATTAACATGTCAGAACAAGGTACTGTTAAATGGTTTAACGCCGACAAAGGCTTTGGTTTCATTACTCGCGAAAGTGGTGACGATGTATTCGTTCACTTCTCAGCTATCCAAGGCGACGGCTTCAAGACGCTTGAAGAAGGCCAATCTGTTAGCTTCGACGTTGAAGAAAGCGACCGTGGCCCACAAGCTGCTAACGTTGTTAAAAACTAATTAATAATTCAAATAATGGTGTTAACTCCTAGGGTTAACGCTTTGATGTGAATGAAAAACGACATCTGTATCTCTTACGAGATGCGGCTGTCGTTTTTTTGTATGATACGTTTTGAGGTTCTAAATCTGTTAAGGAAGTGATCATGGGTGGACGAAGCACAATTAGTCATGGATACAGCGTTGCTGGCTGGTCAAATATTGCTAGCAAACGGGTCTGAAATCGCGAGGGTTGAAGATACAATGCAGCGAATTGCGGACAACGCTGGTTATCGGTATGCAAACATTTTTGTGTTGCTGACCGGTATCACCATGTCCTTGCCAGACGGTGAATCAACGCAGGTGCGACCAATTCACAGCCGAACGATCGACCTTGAAAAAGTGGCCCAGGTTAACACGTTGTCACGTCAGTTTGCCAGCGATGAGATTGACTTACCCACATTCTATCAACAATTACGCCAAATTGAAGTTGCTGTGCCCACTTTTCCGTTTTGGCTACAGGAATTAGCTGCAATTATTGTCAGTATGACACTCATGGTGGCCTTCACCGGTATTGATGCGCCTGTTAAATTACTGTTTGCAATGTTGGCTGGTGGGAGCGGGTATGCTGTTTTCTACTATGTGAATCATGAATTGCGTGTCCGTTTTTTGAGCGAATTTCTGGCTTCACTGGTAATTGGCTTCGTGGCTTATGTGGGCATTCGTTGGCTTGGTTTTACGCATGTTGCTGGTGATGCGGTAATTATCGGCGCATTGATGCCGTTAGTCCCAGGTGTGCCAATTATGAACGCGTTCCGCGACACGATGTCAGGTAATTATTTGAGTGGTCCAGCTCGAGCAGTTGAGGCGGTCTTATCGGTATGCGCGATTGGTCTTGGTATCGCGATTATGGTAAGTCTATGGTGAAAAATGCAATCAACTTAACGCTTTCCAAGTAGGAGATTCTATTAATGATACATATCATAATTGAAGGGATTCTCGCCTATGCCGCGACAGTCGGTTTTGGCATTATTTTGAATATTCCCCGCCATGCGCTAAACGTTGCCGGTTGGATTGGGGCAGCAGGATGGGCGATATATGAACTAATTGTATTAAAGTCAGGCGCGCAGATTTCGTTAGCACAAATGGCAATTGGCATGTTAACTGCTGGATTACTAATTGGCGTTTTAAGTAACTGGGCCGCTCGCGTCAAACACATGCCAGTAATTTTATTTAATATTCCTAGTTTGGTACCATTGGTGCCTGGGGGGCAGGCCTATCAAGTTATTCGTAACCTTGTTACCGGTCATGGCAACATTGCTTTAGATTATTTAGGCCAAGTTATTGCTATTGCAGGGATGATAGCACTAGGGTTCTTACTGTCTGAATTACTTGTTCGAATAACATATCGATTGCGGCATGTTTTAAAAGCAAAATAAAATGAGTTAATCAGGCTAGTGCACTTACAGTGCCAAGCCTGGATTAACTCATTTTTAGTTGACTTAAATGCTAGTATCCATAACCGGTGTAGCCGCCAGTTTGATCGGCGTCAGAGCCTGTTGCGTTGGCGCCTGTTGTTTGACTAGTGGAGTCCGTATTATCAGCGCCATAGTTAGGATCGAGATCAGCAGCACTGGAGTCACTACTGTATGCCTTACTGTATTCGGAAGCGGTATTGGTATCGGCGCCCCAACTTGACTTCGTATCAGCCGTTTCACCATAACCAATAGGTGGTTCGTAGACACTGAGGGCCTCTGGAACGGTGTTGGCAAAACGTTTACCGGTTTTAGCCTTTGACAGACCAAGCTGTTTACGCAACTTGTTGGTAACACGCTGTTTTTCAGTCGTTGGCAAAACTTCGAAGCTTTGACCGGCAATTTCGTCACTGGCACCTTGAACGTGGTCAGAAACGATGTGCTTGGTTGCGGCCCGGTAAGTGTTAGCCAAGGTTAACATATCACCGAATGTGAAATCAGTGCGCGATTGGCTGGCAATGGAATCCAGAAAGTCTTGATTTAACAGGTTGGTCAAGTTGCTACTCTTTTTTAAGAGGGCAGTGATGACGATTCGTTGACGTAATGTTCGACCATAATCACTTTCAGGGTCCTGATAGCGCATCCGCGTGAATTTCAACGCTTGTGCGCCGTTAACATGCATCTTTTTACCCTTTGTAAAGTGTTGATTCTCATACGTGAAGGTCAAAGGTGGCACAATGTCGATACCGCCGACTTTATTGATAACTTTTTCCAAGCCACCCATGTTTAGCAGAGCGTAGTAGTCAATTGGCACGTTAAACATCCGGGAAGTCGTTGAGATAGCCGCCTTTGTTTGACCAAAGTAGTAGGCAGCGTTAATTTTGGTCGGGAATTCCTCTTCGTGCCCGGTGATAGAAACCAACGAATCACGTGGGATGCTGACCATGGTTGTTGTCTTCGTCTTAGGGTTAACTGTAACCAGCATCATTGAGTCCGTTCGTCCACCAGCCCAAGTCTTTGAGTCACGGCCGAGGGCACCAACGTCAGTCCCCATCAACAGAATGGAAATTGGCTTACCTTGCTTGATTAACTTACTAACGTTTCGCGCTTTTGCGCCACTGACAGAATCAAACATTTCATTACTCGTATGTTTGATATTGCTGTACATCTTGTAACCGAAACCGCCGCCGATAATTAAGATGATACCAATAATGGCAAAAAAGGTGTTTCGGACCGGGTGTTTGTGTGGTCGCTGCGGACGTTTGGAGCCACTGCTGATTGCGCCACCACTGGCTGGGGTGTCATTAGTAAAGTGGTTGCCTTGAGTGCGGCGATCCGTTCGACTCATTCGCGAATCGTTATCATTGTTATCCATGTAAGCCTCCGAGTTAGCTGTGTCCGATAAATAAAGCGAATAACAGAATCACGAGCACGGCAGAGGTAATCCAAACGTACAGGGAATCTTTTTCCACGTAGAACGCGTAAATTGAAACAACAACACGTAATACAGGGGTCAGTATCAGACAGAATAATCCGAGCATCATGACAGAACCAGATTTAAATGACAATAATCCGGTGGCAATTGCAGTGATGGTCACGGCACCGTGACTGGGTAAACCAGTTGAGCCCTGTATTCCATAAGCAATAAAACCAATTAGCATGATAACTGCAGAAATAATAACTCCTATTCTAAGGATTTGACCAATCATAATCTCAACTTGGGCCATTTCTTTAGAAATCTTTTCCTCTTCTGCGTTTTTTGCGTCTTTATTGTCCATTAAATGTTCACCCCGAATCCTTTAAGAAACATTTGGAGACCAATATAGAAGATAATCGGCACGAAAATGATGCGAATCCATCGTGATGGCAAGATCTGCATAATTCGTGATCCCATTGTTGCGCCAACCAAGATGCCAAGCGCCAGTGGAACGGCGATTAGGGGTTGAATTGAACCATTGAAGAAATATACGGTGGCTGAAGCAGCCGCGGTAACACCCATCATAAGATTACTGGTAGAAGTGGACGGCTTGAGCGGCATCTTCATGAAGGTATCTAAGGCCATCACCTTAAAGGCACCTGATCCGATTCCCAGTAGACCGCTGGCAATCCCAGCACCAAACATAACGGCGGCCCCGGCGGGCACATGTTCAACTTGGTAATCTACCGTTTTGTCAGCTGCTTTATCATAATAACTACTATTTAACTCGAGCTTTTCGGCAATTGGATCCGGGTGCACACGCTGAAGAATCTCACTGCCAGCCCGCAGTTTGCGAATCATATTGTAGCCGGAGTAAATTAATAACAATCCAAAAATTAAGTACAGGACAACAGGGCTTAAAATACCATTCAAGATGGCCCCGAGAATGGCTCCGATAGTTGTAAAAATTTCCAAAAACATTGCTACTCGTAAATTCAAGACGTTATCTCGCAAATAGGCAATGGTGGCACCAGAACTGGTCGCAATAACGGCAATGATACTGGCACCAATCGCATATTTGATGTTAATCCCCATTGCCAATGTAAGTACAGGGGTGATGATAATACCACCACCGAGGCCAAGGATTGCGCCGGCAATGCCGGCAATTAAACCCACGGCCAACATAATAATTACTTGTGTCATGAAGGCTCTCCTTTGATTAGGTGCTACCTTTTGAGCACCTCTCTGTGCTATTACTTTAGCACGAAAGGGTAACGAACGCCCTGTTATCATGTCCTGTAAGCGATGCCATTTAAAATTGTTTAATTTCGACTAAAAGTATTAAGGAAAGGTTAAGTGCTTAAGGGTGATTAAAACCATTAAGCAACTTATAAAACAGCAATTTTTATGTGCTATACTTTGTCGATGGTTATTAATGACCGAATACATACCCAAAGTGACGGGTGGAGGTACACATGCTTATTGAAAAGGAACGTGGTCGCGGTGCAATTTTAGCTGTCACGACCGTCTTATTTTTATTCCTGGCGATTGCCGCAATGCGTCAATCCCAAATTTTATCACTGATTGATTCTGAACTCATTTCGCACGTTCATCATGATAGTACAGCGCTAACTGGCGTTTTTAAACTCATTACTACGCTAGCAAGCCCAACGTTGGATTTACTATATATGATCATTATTGCCGGGTTACTTTGGGGATTTAAATACAAAATTCCTGCGTTGTGGGCAATTGGGTACGGATTTGGTGGTAATGTTCTTGGTACCATTATCAAGAAAGTTGTTGCGCGTCAACGTCCAGTAGGACACATGGCTAGCGATGATGGCTACAGCTTTCCATCAGGGCACGTTTTGGGCACGTTCATGGTTGCCGCAATTTTATTTTTAGTTGTTCTGCCACTGATGCAAAACAATTTGCAAAGACTATTAATTCAAACGATTTTGTGCCTTTGGGTATTGTTAGTTATGTTTAGTCGGGTTTACCTGCAAGCACATTATGCAACCGACACGATTGGTGCTGTTCTGCTAGCATATGCCTGGTTACAAGGTGCTGAATATCTGTATGTTTGGTTGGCACCGAAGTTAAAACAAGTTAAATTTCTCAGTAATTCTCGAGGCGTTGAGGATTAATCAATTGATATAAGGTGAAGCGGGCATAACAAGGTCCAACTTTCTTAGGCAACACAAAAACGACGTTCATGGATTTTCCCATGAACGTCGTTTTTGTGTTACTAGAGTACTGTTTGATTGTTTGTTAGCAAACTAACGGGCTTGAAGCACTTCAGGGCCGTCTGGGCGTCCAACAATAACGGTGTTGACCGTATCTAAAAATAAGCCTTGTTCAACCACACCGACCATTTGAATCAATTCGTTAGCTAATTCGTGAGGATGATCGATTTCACCGAGGTGAAGGTCAACAACATAGTTCTTGGAATCGGTCAAAACGTGTTGACCATTGCGCATCCGAACCTCTGGTTTGTATCCCTTGGCCGCCAATTTTTTAACAACTTGTGAAGAGCCGTAAGGAATGACTTCAAGCGGTAAGGGAAAACTACCAAGCTTATGCGAAAGTTTGCTTTCGTCCACAATCCACATATTTTTCTTGGAGTTAGTCGCAACGATCTTTTCCCAAAGGTGCGCAGCGCCACCACCCTTGATTCCCTGAAAGTCATCGCTGATTTCGTCGGCGCCGTCGATGGTTAGGTCAATGTGATCAACGTCATCAATGCCTTTAACGGGGATACCGAGGGAACGGGCTTGTTCCCGGGTACGGTCAGATGTTGGCACGCCAACAACGTTGAGGCCTTCTTCTTTTACACGTTTGCCAAGTGCATCAACCATGTATTTTACGGTTGAACCAGTTCCTAAACCGACAACCATACCATCTTCGATAAAGTCGACAGCACGTTGGCCAACTTGTTGCTTCAATTCGTCTTGTGTCATTGCCATGATGTAATTTGCTCCTTAATGATGTTGGTATTTTTTAACAGCGGGATCCGTAGCAAAAATATGGCGGGCAAATGGATCTAACGGAAGTAGGTCGACGTGGGCGACATCTGCTAATTCAATGACGGCATCGAATAATTGCCGTGCCACTAGCCGTTTATTAGGACGATCACTTACCCAAATATGTTCCATTAACCAAGTTTGATCATTCACGACTGGAAATGTAATCTCAGCCTGGAGCTGGTCTTGGTCAGTTAAAAAAAGACGTTGTCCTTCACGTTGAAAATCCATTAGCGTTCCTTTCATTACGGTTGCTGTGTTCCTTTAATATCCTATCATATTTCAAGTGATGGTGGGTCCAAACTAACTGTCAGTTTCGAATGCTATTAATGTGCACACGCTTCCATTATAATAGGTAGCATGGTGCCAAGTTTTGAACATTTGTGTTAGAAAGCTTGGTCAAGTCGAAGAAAGTGAGTGATGAATAATGGCAAGAGACCGTGGTTTTGAAATAGTTAAACGGTTGGCTGGCACAAAAATAGCGTTGCCAGAGCGACAAACAAAATACGCAGCTGGTTACGACCTAGCAGCCTCAGAGGACTTTACGTTGCCGTCCATTTGGCGGCGCAACTTTTTGAAGGTGCTGTGGCACTTGCGGCATAAGGAAACGGTGAGTGACCCGTTAATGCAAGCGGCTGATAAAGAATTGAAGCCATATTTAGTGCCTACTGGTGTGAAGGCTTATATGCGCTACAACGAAGTGTTGATGCTGGTCAATCGATCATCTGGACCATTAAAACGCCGTCTTATTTTACCAAACGGGATTGGCGTCATTGATGCGGACTACTATTCAAACGATAGCAATGACGGGGAGATTTTTGTTCAGTTGGTTAACTACGGCCTACGTGATGTTCACATCAAAAAGGGTGATCGCATTGCTCAAGGTATCTTTGTGAATTATCTGACCGTTGACAACGAAGCGACCCCAGATAACGAGCGCGATGGCGGGTTTGGATCGTCTGGTCAATAAGCTAACAATTGTTAACGTAGCTAGGCGAATAAATTAAGAAATTATCAAGTGCTGGGCAAACAATGACAGCTGAAAAAACGTATGTTAGACTGTGAACGTCGTTTGGTTAACATTGGTCAAACATCATTGTGGTAAGACCAACGGCGAAGAGTAAAAGGAGCATAAGGTGGCAAAAACTAAAACGCAATTTGTTTGTCAAAACTGTGGTTACAACTCACCACGATATTTGGGTCGCTGCCCAAACTGTGGTGAATGGAATACATTAGTTGAAGAGAAAATCGCTGATGAAGTTCCCAATCGTAAGTCACGGGTGAGTCTTGGCGGTGAAACAGCTAAGGCCGAATTAATCAAGGATGTCAGCCTTGAAGAGGTTCCTCGTGTCAAAACCAGTTTAAAGGAATTTAACCGTGTTCTTGGCGGTGGTGTGGTGCCTGGATCACTCGTTTTGATTGGTGGTGATCCCGGTATTGGTAAATCGACGTTATTAACGCAGGTTTCTGGTCAGCTGGGGAGCAAGGGCCGTGTCCTCTACGTATCCGGTGAAGAAAGTGCCACTCAGATTAAGATGCGCGCTGATCGGCTCGGTGTTGGTGGCGACGATTTTTATCTCTACCCAGAGACGGACATGAGTAATATTCGTGAACAAATAACGACATTAAACCCAGAGTTTGTCATCATTGATTCGGTCCAAACAATGCAGGAACCGGATATTACTTCAGCAGTCGGATCAGTTTCTCAGATTCGTGAAGTGACGGCCGAGTTAATGCAAATTGCGAAAACAAATCGGATTACGATTTTTATCGTGGGTCATGTCACGAAGGGCGGCGCTATCGCCGGACCAAAGATTTTGGAACACATGGTGGACACCGTTCTGTACTTTGAAGGTGATCTGCACCACACATACCGGATTCTGCGAGCTGTAAAAAATCGGTTTGGTTCAACTAATGAACTAGGAATTTTTGAGATGCGCGAAGACGGCCTGCGAGAAGTGGCTAACCCATCTGAAATCTTTTTAGAAGAACGACTCACGGGTGCTACTGGTTCATCTATCGTGGTGTCGATGGAAGGAACCAGACCAATCTTGGTGGAAGTTCAGGCATTGGTTACACCCTCAGTTTTTGGGAATGCCCAACGGACTGCCCAGGGTTTGGATCGTAATCGGGTATCACTAATTATGGCCGTTTTGGAAAAACGGGCTAACTTGATGTTGCAAAACCAGGACGCTTATTTGAAGGCGGCCGGTGGTGTGAAGCTCGATGAGCCAGCCATTGACTTAGCGATTGCTGTGGCAATCGCGTCTAGCTATCGCGATAAGGAGACAAATCCGAGTGATAGTTTTGTGGGCGAGGTTGGCTTGACCGGTGAAATTCGGCGTGTTAACCGGATTGAACAGCGGGTTGCTGAGGCACAGAAGCTTGGATTCAAGCGAATTTATATACCAAAGAATAATCTTCAGGGATGGACGCCGCCCACTGATATTGAAGTAATTGGTGTGACAACGATCAGTCAAGCGCTAAAACTAGCCTTGGCTTAACATTACAAGAACCCTTGTGGATTTAATAATGACATTGAGAGGAGGTGAAGATAGATGAAAATGACGAAAAGACTCGTGATTCAATTGTTATTTGTGATTGGTGGTGTTGGCTTAGGCTTCAGATTTTTCCCAGTTCTGTGGGAGGTAACCGGTCTTGCCCAAAATCACATTATCAATAACTTTTTGACCAACGCCGTACTTGGTGCAATTATTCTGTATTTTCTTTCGTTCCTGTTGGTCGGGTACCTTGAAAAACTTGTTAATCGCTTAGAAAAGTATCTGGCTAAGCAAAGTCCGATTTACATTCTGTTCGGAAGTTTAGGCATTATCGTCGGTTTGGTATTTGCTATTCTGATTTCGACGGTGTTCTTCCGGACCAGTTGGTTTGTCACCAATACCCTGATTCCGGTTGTGTTAATGCTGCTGATGGGATATCTCGGTTTTCGAATTGGGACTACACGAACAGATGAATGGCGGCGATTATTTGCACTCGGCTTTCGTCGTAACAAACGCACATCGGATACTGGCGAAATTCTGGATGAAAGTGAACCCAATTTCCATCACTATAAAATCTTGGATACCAATATTCTGATTGATGGCCGAATTTACGACATCATTAAGACCGGATTCCTTGAAGGCACGTTGTTGGTACCGAATTTTGTATTGCATGAACTACAATACATTGCGGATTCTAGTGACAGCATCAAGCGTGTGCGTGGACGTCGAGGCTTGGACATTTTGAATAAATTGCAAAGTGAAAAAGTCATGCCGATTGAAATGTACGAAGGTGATTTTGAAGACATTCCTGAAGTGGACGATAAGCTGATTGAACTGGCTAAACAGTTACAGGCAGTTGTTGTTACCAATGACTACAACCTAAACAAGGTCAGTCAGTTCCAAAATGTTCAGATTATGAATATTAACGCCTTAGCTAAGTCGCTTAAACCACGGGTAATTCCCGGTGAGCTGCTGAACGTTATGGTGGTTAAAAATGGGACTGAACGTCAACAAGGGGTTGCGTATCTGGATGACGGCACGATGGTCGTTGTCGAAGATGGGCGCTACTTTATTAACGACCACATTGATGTGACTGTCACGAGTGCTTTACAAACGGATGCTGGGCGAATGATTTTTGCGAAACCAACGCACTCTACGCGTGGCATCAGTGATAAAGCGACAAGTGGCAATAGTCAGGCAACCAGCGAGAGTAGTTCGACACAATCGCAGACTGCCGCAAGCAATTCTGCAAAAGCTTCGGCCAGTTCTAGTGCCGTCGACAACACCGTTGATCGAACGGTTCGCGGCACTAAGACACCTGCTAAGAAGAATCACAGAGCAGCTAAGAAACGGAAAAACTAGGTACTGGTTGTCGGTTAATTAGACTGTGAATAGGAAAGTGACTAAGCGTTTCAATACGTGAGGTCACTTTTTTAGTTTGACAAACAAAATACGCGCTGCAAGGCATTCGCGCAGCATCATAAAATGAAAGAATTTGAAAGTTTGATGCTAAAACGGTAACATTAACCTAAGACACATCAATTTTTTATATAGAAAGAGGCGCTGATTTTGGCCAAGAACAAAATTCGGGTGCGTTACGCACCGTCACCAACTGGACATTTGCACATTGGTAATGCCCGTACCGCGCTATTTAACTATTTATTTGCGCGGCACAATAAAGGAACGTTTGTGATTCGGATTGAAGATACGGATACCAAACGGAACGTGGCTGACGGTGAAAAAAGTCAGTTGGACAATCTAAAATGGTTGGGAATTGACTGGGATGAAGGTCCCGACAAGCCCGGGGATTTCGGTCCATATCGTCAATCCGAGCGGAAGGATATCTATGTTAAGCTGATTCAAGATTTATTGGATCGTGGCTTGGCCTACAAGTCTTACCGAACGGAAGCTGAACTAACTGCTGACCGTGAAAAACAAAAGGCTAACAAAGAAGCACCTCACTATGTTTACGAATATGAAGGCATGAGTGATGATGAAATTAAGGCTGCTCAAGCAAAAGCTGAAGCGGCTGGCTTGGAACCTGTTGTTCGTTTCCGTGTTCCTAAGAATCGCGAATACGGTTGGGATGATATTGTTAAGGGCAAGATTTCGATTAACTCAGATACCATCGGTGGTGACTGGGTCATTCAAAAACGTGATGGCATGCCAACTTACAACTTCGCTGTTGTTGTCGACGACCACATGATGGAAATCAGTCACGTCTTACGTGGGGATGACCACATCGCCAATACACCTAAGCAATTGATGATCTATGAAGCCTTTGGCTGGGAAGCACCAATTTTTGGTCACATGACTTTGATTATCAACACTGAAACAGGTAAGAAACTGTCCAAACGTGATGAAACGGTGCTTCAATTTATTGAACAATACCGTGAGCTTGGCTACTTACCAGATGCCATGTTGAACTTCATCACCTTATTGGGTTGGTCACCAGTTGGTGAAGATGAAATCTTCTCTCGTCAAGATCTGATTAAGATGTTTGACGAAAAACGGTTGTCCAAATCACCAGCCAAATTTGATGGTAAGAAATTGGAATGGATCAACAACCAGTATGTAAAAGCAGCGCCAGAAGACGAGATCTTCGACAGCAGCTTGAAAGAACTGATTAACGCTGGTTTAGTTGAAAAGGATCCTAACCAGTTACATTTGGAATGGGTTCGTAAGCTGGTTAGCCTGTACAAACAACAAATGTCATACACTGCTCAAATTGTTGAGATGAGTAAAGATGTGTTCTTCCAAGAACCTGCTCAAATTAATGATGAAGCCAAAGCTGAACTAGCCGCCGAAACGGCGAAGACAGTGTTGACAGAATTTGTTAACCGGGCAGAAAAATTGCCAGTCTTTGATGCTTACCAAATTCAAAAGACGATTAAGTCAATTCAAAAGGACACTAAAATTCGTGGGCGTGCACTTTACATGCCACTTCGAATTGCCGCTACGCATGAAATGCACGGACCACAATTACCTGAATCAATGGAATTGTTGGGTCGTAAAGCAACGTTACGGAATATTCAAGCCACAATCGAAACACTTTAATTCACCACTCATATGTCATCATGCGTGCAGTTTGCCGTATGGTGGCATTTTTTTGTGTTTTCCTTCGCCTACGGTTGTCAACAGTGGAACGCCGCCGTGGGACCGGTTCAAGCCGGAAGCACACCGTCTTTCACCTCGCCGTCAAGTCTCGTGGAACCCCGAGTCTTGACATCAGTCCGTGCTGTAAATTCGAGAAAAGCGTTCGAATTAACACCACCTTCACGGCTTGGTTCCACTGTTGACGCTCTCCGGCTAATATTCATAGTTTTTGCCAGAATGCGGTGTTTCTTGGTTGATTTGCATAGCTTTGAAATGAGTGCTGACGTGATGCTGTTATATGAGTGAAGATGACTGGAGACATAGTTCCGTGTCGACACCACTTAATGGCATGGGGTTGGCCATTTAGTGGTGTGGGACGAGTTATGAGATGTGGTTTTCAGCTCATAATCGAGGGTAAAAACCGCGTTTTGTGCGGGTTGAACCCGGTCCACACGGAACGGCGTCTCCAGTCAGCGGAACGGACAGATTAAACGCTAACCACGGTGAATTACCGTAATCGCGTTAATAGCCTAAACTATGGTAAAATCACTATAACTTAATCTTTCGAGAAGGGGAGCGTTACCGTGATTCAGATTTTTAATACACTTACGCGGCAAAAAGAAGACTTTATTCCGTTGCATAAAGGCCAGGTCAATATGTACGTCTGTGGTCCAACCGTGTATAACTACATTCATATCGGTAATGCACGCTCGGTTGTCGCGTTTGATACCATTCGGCGATATTTTGAATACAAGGGTTACCAAGTGAAATATGTTTCGAACTTCACAGATGTGGACGATAAGATGATTAATGAAGCGGCCAAAGAAGGCATTACCGTGCCAGAATTGGGCAATCGTTTCATCAATGCTTATTTTGAGGACACAAAGCCGTTGAATGTTGAGCGGGCAACTGTTAATCCACGGGCGACGGAAAATATTTCAGACATTGTTGATTTTGTCGCAGACCTGGTAGATAAGGGGTTTGCTTACGAGTCTGCTGGCGATGTGTACTATCGCGCACGTAAGTTTCCTGATTACACCCAACTCGTTCATGAATCGTTAGATGATTTAGAGAATGGCGCGAGTGACCGTGTTGACGACGGTGACAATGCCAAAAAAGAGGATCCAATTGATTTCGCGTTATGGAAAGCGGCTAAGCCAGGCGAAATTTCATGGCAATCACCATGGGGCATGGGGCGGCCAGGTTGGCATATCGAGTGTTCAGTAATGTCGACCAAGTATTTGGGTGATACGTTTGATATCCATGGCGGTGGCCAGGATTTAATTTTTCCCCATCACACCAATGAAATTGCTCAAAGCGAGGCACACACTGGAAAAAAGTTTGCCCGTTACTGGATGCACAATGGATTTGTGACTGTTGGTGATGAAAACGAAAAAATGAGTAAGTCACTTGGAAACTTTGTGACCTTACGTGAAATGAATCAACGTGAAGATCCGCAGGCCGTTCGATTCTTTATGGCGACAACTCAGTATCGGCGACCAATCCAATACACCAGCGGTAACTTACAGGATGCCAAGAATAACCTGGCTCGTTTGCAAACGACATTTAATAATTTAAATTATCGAATGAGCGATGCCAAAGATGGTCAAGATGAAGCAATCGAAGCACAAGCTAAACAACAGCAAGTTGCTTTTGAAAACGCAATGGACGACGATTTTAACGTTCAAAATGGAATCGCGGCCGTGTATGAATTAGCCAAGTTAATCAACGTTTACCTTAATGAAAGTACCGTTGCTAAAAAGACACTCGTTAACCTTAAAACGTTATTGTCGACGCTACTATCAGTGTTCGGGATTGAACTTACGGATGCAGATACTGCCGATGAGGAAATTCAGGCATTGATTGACGAACGTTTAGCTGCACGAAAAAATAAGGACTTCCAGCGTAGTGATGACATCCGTGATGAACTAAAAGCACGCGGCATTATTCTTGAGGATACTCCCCAAGGAACACGTTGGCGGAAGGAAACAAATGACTGAAGAAGTTAATTATCGAGAATTAAATGGAATGACATTAGCTTATTTAGGTGATGCGGTGTATGAAGTATACATTCGTCAACACTTGATTGAGCAAGGTTACACGGTGCCGACAAAGTTACATCATCATGCAACGCACTTTGTTTCGGCAAAGGCACAAGCTGCATTGATCAAATTGATGCAAACGGATGAGGTATTAACGGAAGAGGAAACGACAATGTTTAAGCATGGTCGTAACGCGACCACTCATCACAGTGCAAAGAATACTAATATTGTGACGTATCGAATTTCGACTGGTTTTGAAGCTATCTTTGGCTATCTTAAGCTCACTGCTCAGCAGGAACGCACGGATTGGTTAGCTCAGTGGTGCATTGATCAAGTTGAGTCGGGAAGAACGGAAGGATAGAAATATGGCAGAAAAACAACAACGAAACGGTCAACATAATGATCGGTTTAATGACCACAAGTCGCGTCCTCAACGCCGCAAAAGTGGCGAACATAAAGAACGTGATGTTAAGGTGACGCAAAAGTCGGATCAGAATGATGATTCATCGACGGACTTTATTATTGGCCGACACCCAGTCGAGGCGGCCTTGGCTTCAAATCAACAAATTAATAAAGTCTTTATTCAAGAGGGTTTGCGTGCGGATGCAATTCGCAATATTGAATCGTTGGCGACAGGGCGACATCTTGTGATGAGTACCGTTCCTAAAAAGAAACTCGACTTTATGACAAATGGTCAAAACCATCAGGGGGTTGTCCTTGCCATTCCACCGTTTGCCTACGCTAGCGTTGATGATTTGTTTGCTAAAGCCGAACAGGCTCAGGAAGCACCGTTTTTCTTGATTTTGGATTCTATTGAAGATCCGCACAACTTGGGCTCGATTTTACGGACCGCTGATGCGGCGGGTGTTCATGGTGTTATTATTCCTAAACGTCGTGCTGTTGGGCTAACATCTGTTGTGGCGAAAACGTCTACAGGTGCCATTGAGCATGTGCCAGTTGCACGGGTGACAAATCTAGTTGCGACCGTTAAGGAGTTGAAGGATCGTGGTCTATGGATTTTTGGCACCGATATGAAGGGCAAGGACTTCCGTCAGTGGGATGCGACCGGCCCAACCGCGTTAGTTATTGGTAACGAAGGCAAGGGGATTTCGGCGCTATTGAAGAAGACAGTTGACGAAATGCTGACCATTCCAATGGTCGGTCATGTGCAAAGTTTGAATGCTTCGGTAGCAGCTTCTTTACTGATATACGCGGGATTCAACTCTCGTCACCCACTATAAAATCGATTATTTTGAAAAATAATTTTTATAATCGCAAATTTTTTAAACAAAAGAGCCGTTTAAATTGGCTCTTTTTTCGTACCTTCATTACTACCGAACAATTTATTAAATTCTGTGGTTTAGTTTGGCATAATAATCGCTTACATTCGCTGCTTGTGTTGGTAAATTTTAAAAAATGGCCATTTATTTATGGTCAAACAAATGAATATCATAATAATTGACAACAAAGTGGCCTTTTTCGAACGTTCGTTTGGTTGCTGATTGACTGTTGTGGCCTTAAGGTAGCTCTGCTAAGCAAAATGGTCTGGACCATTATGTATTCAAGCAGGAAAGTGGGGGTCATAATGAATTATTGGAGTCGTGAGGAAGAAGATGTTGTCATTACAGCGGCAATTGCGGGAGATGAACTGGCGTTTGACAGTCTTTTTCAACGTTATTTGCCCTTGGTTAACAAATGGTTTCGCGAGTTAAACTTCAAGGGTCGCTTGTTAGAACGTGATGATTGGCATCAAGAATGTCGGATGGTGTTAATGACTACACTAAAACGGTATCGTGGCCGGACTGTTGGTGAGTTTGCAACGTACTACCGACTGAATGTGCGCAACCGCGGCTTCGATTTGCGTCGTCGGCAACAGGCACAGAAACGACTTCACGAGGAGGCTAGTGAGTCAATAGAGGCCCAATCGGCAGATAGTCATGTTTGCAACTTGTCTAGCATTGAGCCGGATGGACTGACTCGCTTGGAATTGCAAGATCGGCTCGTTTATCTGTGCGATCAGTTCTCAGAATTCGAGCAACAGGTTTGGTGGGGGTTAAGCATCGGGCTGACAATCGAGCACATCGCAGTTCACTTTCAGTGTTCATACACAAAGGTGCGCAATGCGGCCAATCGATGTCACGGAAAGGCGGTGACAGTGCTGTTAGCCAGTGGCGCTAATTGACACGGGGGTCTGGACGTGATAAGCTGTTATCTGTTTATTGGCTCACGCTCGCCTAGAAATATTGGTGATTTGAAGTGGTCAATAGCCGTGAAATCGTAATTGTTAAGAAATTTCGGAGGTGCCAGTAATGGCCACAAAAAAAGTCGCACTGGCATGTTCAGTATGCGGATCACGTAACTACACCATCACAGCGAACCCTAGTCGGACAAAGCGACTAGAGGTAAACAAGTTTTGTAAACACTGTGGGCAATACACACTGCACCAAGAAACAAAATAGGGAGGCATGAATCATGCATTTGTGGCGTTTTTTAAAGAGCGTATTTGCTGAGTTGAAAATTGTTCGCTGGCCAACAGCTCGCGAAAATCGGCGAGATTCATCTATTGTTATTTCTGTTTCGGTGGCGTTTGCGTTATTTTTTGCACTTATTGACTGGGGCGTACAGGCCCTGATTACTTGGTTAGCCTAGTGCGAACGTTTGTAGCTACTGGCGGCACAATGATTGACAGTAGCAAGACAGTGGAATTTTTGTTATAATGCATTTAATCGAAAAACTTCGTCGGCTAAGTCGAAGTTTTTTTTATTTTGCACTGTTTTAAAAAATGGAGGATTTAAACATGGCTGAAACGGCTGAAAAACTTTGGTATGTGTTACACACGTATTCAGGTTATGAAAACAAAGTACGGGACAACTTGGAATCACGTGCGCAATCAATGGGGATGTCTGATTACATCTTCCGGGTGGTTGTGCCAGAAGAAGAAACGCAACAGGTAAAAGATGGTAAGGCAAAGACGGTCATCGAAAACGACTTTCCTGGCTACGTGCTTGTTGAAATGATCATGACTGATCAGGCTTGGTACATCGTGCGTAACACGCCGAACGTTACCGGGTTCGTGGGCTCACATGGTGGTGGTTCTAAACCAACACCACTGTTGCCTGACGAAGTCGATTTAATTCTTCACCGTTTGGGCGAAGACAAGAAGGCCAAGGCCGACTTTGAACTCGAAGTTGGCGAATCTGTTCGTATTACTGATGGTGCCTTTTCAGACATGGTCGGTAAGGTTACCGAAGTTGATAACGAAAAACAAAAGTTGAAGGTTAATGTAACAATGTTTGGTCGTGAAACTTCTGCTGAATTGGAATTCAATCAGGTCGAAAAGATTCAGTAGGACTTGTCAGCCGTTTGCCATCATGGTAAACTACTACGGTATGCGTTTAAGCATATCGTGGGAGGCGTAATTCTAACGCGCCATCAACTACCACACTCAAGGAGGAATTAGACATGGCTAAAAAAGTGGCTAATGTTGTTAAGTTACAAATTCCTGCCGGTAAAGCAACACCTGCTCCGCCGGTTGGTCCTGCTTTAGGTCAAGCAGGGATTAACATCATGGGATTCACAAAGGACTTCAATGCCCGCACTGCTGATCAAGCAGGTTTGTTGATTCCAGTTGTCATCACTGTATATGAGGATCGTTCATTCGACTTCGTTACAAAGACCCCGCCAGCTTCTGTTCTATTGAAGAAGGCTGCTGGTGTTGAACATGGTTCTGGCGAACCTAACACGAAAAAGGTTGCTACGGTAACCAAGGATCAAGTTAAGGAAATTGCCACAACTAAGATGCAAGATCTAAACGCTGCCGACGTTGAAGCCGCAATGCGCATGGTTGAAGGTACTGCTCGGAGCATGGGCTTTACTGTAGAAGGCTAAGCCTAAACAACGGACAAGTACGGATACTCAGTGAAAGCTGAATGTATCAGGTGGAAGATGTCCACGGAATGCGCGTGACTATCCTATGATAGTCTGGTTTCATCCTGTGATACATCGCCATACCACATTTGCTAGGAGGAAAACACAATGGCCAAAAAGGGCAAGAAGTACCAAGATGCGCTTAAGCAAGTTGATAAGACTAAAGCTTACAGCGTAGAAGACGCGGTTGCCTTGGTAAAAGACATCGACTTTGCAAAGTTCGATGCAACGGTTGAGATTGCTTTCAAGCTTAACCTGGACACCAAGCAAGCAGACCAACAGTTACGTGGGGCAATGGTTTTGCCTAACGGAACTGGTAAGATACAACGAGTAATTGTTTTTGCTCGTGGTGACCAAGCACAAGCTGCTAAAGATGCAGGTGCTGATGAAGTCGGTGACGACGATTTAGTTCAAAAGATCTCTGATGGTTGGTTGGACTTTGATGTTGCAATTGCAACACCAGACATGATGGCTAAAGTAGGTCGTTTGGGCCGTCAATTAGGACCTAAAGGCTTGATGCCTAACCCTAAGACGGGTACCGTAACGATGAATGTTGCGCAAGCCGTTAAGGATGCTAAGGGTGGTCAAGTTACTTACCGGACTGACCGTGACGGAAACGTTCATGTTCAAATTGGTAAGGTATCCTTTAGTGCTGACCAATTGGTCGGTAACTTTAAGGCTATCGAAGATGTTATTGTTCGTGCACGTCCTGCCGCTGTTCGTGGCACATACGTTCAACACTTATCAGTAGCTTCAACGTTTGGCCCATCAGTTGCTGTCGATTTGGCAAGCTTCTAAATCAAACATTGACGAAGCACCACTGCTTTGCTATAGTGTTTAAGTAAATTAATTTTACCTAAGACTCAGGTGACAGTTGTTAATTCAGCTATCTTAATATCCTGCCGAGGCAAAGCAATTCGTGATGAATGACTTTGAACCCGTTGTCTTAGGACAACGGGATTTTTTTAGGTAAAAAATCAATCATGGAGGTGTAAAACGTGAGTAAAGAAACGATTGCAGCAAAAGCTGTTGTAGTTGATGACGTTGCTAAGAAGTTGTCTGCTGCTAAATCAGTTGTTGTTGTTGACTACCGTGGTTTAACGGTTGAAGAAGTTACGGATTTGCGTAAGCAGTTACGTGACTCAGACGTTGCCATGGAAGTTATCAAAAACAAAGTTTTAGTTCGCGCTGCTGAAAAAGCCGGCATTGATGGCCTTGACGATACATTCGTTGGACCTACTGCCGTGGCTTTCGGTAATGGTGATGATTCAATCGCCCCAGCACGGATCTTGGCCAAGTTTGCCAAGGATCATGATGTCCTTGAAATCAAGGGTGGCATGATGGAAGGTAAGGTTGCTTCTGTTGATGAAATCAACACTTACGCAACGTTGCCAAGTCGCGAAGACTTGCTTTCAATGCTTGCTTCCGAATTGCAATCACCAATTCGCAGCTTCGCATTTGCTGTTAAGCAAGTTGCCGACAACAAGGATGACGAACCTGCTGCTTAATGTTGACGATGCATCATTTGGTGCGTTTGATACATTAGATGTAGCTTAACTCGTAAAACTAATTCGCTGGAATACCAGCAAAACCAATATTTGGAGGAAAACAATCATGGCTTTAGATACTCAAAGCATTGTTGATCAATTAAAAGACGCAACCATCGTTGAATTAAACGACTTGGTTAAAGCAATCGAAGACGAATTCGGTGTTAGTGCAGCTGCTCCAGTTGCAGCTGCCGGTGCTGCTGGTGGTGACGCCGCAGCCAAGACTGAATTTGATGTTGAATTGACCTCAGCTGGCCAATCAAAGATCAAGGTCATCAAGGCCGTTCGTGAAGCTACTGGCTTAGGTTTGAAGGATGCTAAGGACTTAGTTGACGCAGCTCCTAAGAACGTCAAGGAAGGCTTGTCAGAAGACGACGCCAACGACTTGAAGGCTAAGCTTGAAGATGCTGGTGCATCAGTTACTGTCAAGTAATTAAATGCATTGAATAAAAAGCACTGATCCCTGGGATCAGTGCTTTTTTTGTCCTTTGAGCAAACAGATATAAATATGGTGATTGCTCAAAAATGTGTTTTAATATCTACGATATAAATACTTTTTTTCTAACGTTATGAGCGACTTTAAATGATGGCTTTTTTAAGATAAATTAGAAGATTTGAAAATAATTAAGTGTTCAATCCTTCCGCAAAATCTTTAGCACAGATGCTATCTTAGTGACTTTCGATAACCTGCATTTATAGCATCTTGTTCCGAGTTAAAGGTCACCGCGTTAGCAGGACTGATGTGATAGGCTCTTTGTCCGGGCAAATGATAAATGTGGCTACGCGAATCACCAATAACGGGTCCTGCAGTAGAATCTACAGTAGATGTTTGCTGGGAACTTTGAGTGTCAGCGGCAGCTTGGGCCGCTGACTGTGATTGTTCTGCAACTTGCGAAGCACTTTTTGATTCGCTCACAGACTCTGTGATGGATTGGCTTACACTGAAAGAACTACTTTCACTGGCAGAAATAGACTGACTTTCAGATATGGAATTGCTCTGGCTTTCGGATATCGAGTTACTTTGACTCTCAGAAATCGATTCGCTTTCTGAGGCGCTCTGAGATTCGCTCTCTGCGATGCTTTGAGATTCACTTATTGATGATGATTCATCTGAACTGCTTGATGACTTATGAGCTTCTTTTTTGTGAGTTTTGTGATGTTTGACATGAGCATGGACACTATTCCTCGTTGAAGTATTGTTAGTGGACGACTTTGTAGAATTGCCAGTAAATGCGCTCATTAAAAATATCAGTGATAAGAAACCAGTTAATAAAATAAGTGGCCATCTCACTAATTGTTTGAGGTTTTGCTTACGATAGAGTCGGTAGGTTCCGTAACCGAAAGCGCCTGCTATAACGAGTGTTAAGAATATTTGCATAATTCCTCCTGAAAGCTATTGATTCGTTTATATTATATAAATTACCTAATGAAGACAATACTTTTATTGAATGATTAAATGTGGTAAGCAAATGTTCTAGTGGTGCTGGGAAAATTGACTTTTGAGCATCAAACTACTCTTAAAAAAGTCTAAATCCACCGTTACTTGCTGTTTGGCATGGTAAACTAGAGAAGATTATTTTGAGGGGAGTAAGGCATGAAAACTTTACGAAAAATGTGGGCGGCAATAAATCGTCACATGACGCTGCTAAGATTGCTGTTTGTATTCTCAGTGCTGCTGTATGTGATTCATGAAGTGGGACGAGACATTCAACAAATCAGTGGGCAAGAAGTGGCAGAAACATTCTCGCAGCAAACGCCAACTAGTCTGTTACTGATGTTAGTCGTAGGCTTTATTGCGGTTACTCCAATGTTGAATTACGATTTTAATATTGTTAAATTTTTACCTGGCAAGTTTAAAAAAGGGTATGTTATTCGTTCAGGATGGACGGTCAATACGTTCACTAATATTGCTGGATTTGGTGGCTTACTCGGGGCAAGTTTGCGAGCAAATTTCTATAGCAAGGGCGCAACTCGCAAACAGATTCTGTTTGCAATTTCAAAAATTGCTTTGTTCCTTGTCACTGGCCTATCGTTGCTTTGTTGGATTGCGCTCTTTCAAATTTTTGTATTGCATACTGGCGGAGTGTTCGCTCGCTATTGGATTTGGATGGTTGGCGGCGCACTATACTTTCCAACCGTGATGCTAGTCACCCACTTTACGGATTCAGAGTTTTTTAATGACTTAACACTTAAACGGCAACTCTCATTAATGGTCGGTTCCAGTTTTGAATGGTTGTTTTGTGCCTTGTTCTTTATTTTTATTGGGGCATTAATGGGTGTCAAAGTTGATTTTGCAGCTGTTTTACCAATGTTTGCCGTTGCCTCAGTTGCTGGTGTTGTTTCCATGATCCCCGGTGGTTTGGGCTCGTTTGATACGTTTATGCTAACGGGGCTTGGTTTTATTGGTGTAGGTAAAGCCGATGCACTAGTTTGGTTATTGTTCTACCGAATCTTTTATTACATTTTGCCATTCTTAGTCGGTGTTTTATTCTTCATTCAAGATACAGGTAGCAAGATTAACCACGCCTTTGAAGGCCTGCCGATGCAGCTATTCCAACGCATTGCGCACGTATTTTTAACTGTTTTCTTGTGGTTTTCTGGTGTCATGATTATCCTCGTTTCAACTTTTCCACACTTGCAGGAATACAACAAAGTCTATGGCGCTTTGTATGGATACGTTGTTTATTTTGCTAACCAGGCCATCAACATCATCATGGGTTTCTTACTGATCGGTTTGGCGCGTGGGGTTAATTCGCGTGTTAAACGCGCGTTTTGGCCAACGACAGTTGTGTTGATTATGGCTGCGCTGAACACAATGTGGAAGGACCCGTCTATCAAGATGAGTGTTTTCCTTGTCTTAGTGCTGGCGGCCCTATGGTTGTCCCACAAAGAGTTTTATCGTGAGCACTTTGAGTATTCATGGGGTGCCATGTTGTTTGATGGCATCAGCTTTGTTGGTATTTTTGTAACGTATATTATCGTTGGCGTGTACAATACACCTAATTATCAGCGAATGCATCATGTGCCGAGAGCGGCATTGTTTCCGACCGAGCGTGTTTGGCTAAGCGGTTTAATTGCGATTGCGATTGCGTTGGTGGTATTGGCGATTGTCTACTGGTATATGCATAATGGGAAGTCGACAATCTTTAAGGTGCCGTTCGATGAGCGTCGTGTCGCTCATGTTATTGACACTTATGGCGGAAATGAAGTCAGTCATTTGGCGTACTTACGTGATAAGCTCCTTTATTTTTACACCGTTGATGGTGAAGATAAGATGTTCTTCATGTATCAAAAGAAGGCTGATCGTTTAATTGTCATGGGTGAGCCAGTCGGTGATCAACAATATCGTGATGCGGCTATTGATAATTTTATGGACGTCGCCGACAAAGAAGGCTATTCCATCGTGTTTTACGAGATCGATGAAGATTTAACGATGAGTCTTCATGAAAAAGGATATGACTTTTTCAAATTTGGTGAGGAGGGCTTCGTCAACCTGACTTCGTTTAGTATGCAAGGTAAAAAACGGAAGTCAGACCGCAATCTGATGAGTAAGTTTGATCGAGTCGGGATTACGTTTGAAGAACTTAAACCGCCGTTTGATGCTGACACGCTACACGAATTGCGAGTAATTTCTGATGAGTGGCTAGATGGTCAAAACGAAAGTGGTTTTTCGCTCGGCTTCTTTGACGATTACTATTTAGATCAGTCGTCTATTTATGTAATGCGTTCTGCTGAAGGCAAAATTCTCGCCTTTACGACGAACATGCCCACACATTCAGGTATTTCTTCGATTGACTTAATGCGTTATGGCAAGAATGCACCATCTGGAACGATGGACGTCATGTTTATCCATTTATTGCAACACAATGCCGAGGCTGGCTTTGAGGACTTTAATATGGGGATGGCGCCACTTTCAAATGTGGGTGTTTCACGATTCAGTTTTATCGAAGAACGAATTGCACATTTAATTTATGAATATGGCTATCGTTTTTATGGGTTTCAGGGACTTAGAAACTACAAAGAAAAATACGTGACTAGTTGGCATGGAAAGTATATTGCTTATCGTCGTCGAAATTCGCTGGTTTTCACCATGTTACAGATTACAATGGTAGTGAATGCCAAACGAGTGACGAACAAGAAAGAAAAACGGTTGTTGATTTTTCATGCTAAAAATTAATCCATGCAGTTACGCTATTTTCGTTCAACTCTAAATTTGTATAATATTATTTAAAGCAAAAGCTTTGTTTAAACGAATAGCATACAAAAGGCTACTCGAGCAGGCAGGATTTTCTGTCAGCTTGAGTAGCCTTTTTGTTTGGGTTCGTTTTAAAAATGTGGTTTTAAGCGTGTGGCATCGCCGTCACATGTTTAAACGTTGCAAAGTAGTCAAAAATTTGATCAATGGAACTAGCGTTAACCATTAACTTTAAGTCGCTAAGCGGCAAAAATTCGGATTCTGCTGCGTCGACAAACCATTGCCACAGAGAGTCGTAAAAGTGGTCAATGTTGAAGAGGGCGATGGGTTTAGTGTGAATGTCAATTTTGCTCCAAGACAACATTGTGCCTAATTCTTCGAAAGTCCCAAAGCCACCAGGCAACACAATAAATGCATCAGACATAGCGAGCATTTTTTCTTTACGTTCGTCCATGGTGCTGACCTCTACTAGATCCGTTAAGTTGTTACTTTCAGTGCTGATCCGCTTGAGGAAGCGAGGCATAATGCCAGTTACTTGACCACCAGCATCGATTGTTGCATTTGCCACCGTGCCCATTAAACCATCAGAAGAACCACCGTAAATTAAGCGAATATGATGGTCGGCCAAATAGCCACCTAGCAGTGCAGCTTGCACTGAATATTCAGGGTGATTTCCTGGTAATGAACCACAAAAGACACAAAGTGAATTGATTTTTGTCATAATTACGATCTCCAAATTAAGCGATGTTCCATAATACTAACTTGC
This sequence comes from Furfurilactobacillus milii, assembly GCF_009864005.1. Classification (GTDB taxonomy): domain Bacteria; phylum Bacillota; class Bacilli; order Lactobacillales; family Lactobacillaceae; genus Furfurilactobacillus; species Furfurilactobacillus rossiae_B. The sequence goes on along the minus strand of NZ_WEZQ01000027.1, from coordinate 49,630 downwards.
GTTCAGTATACCATAAGGTAAATGATGACTCATTTGCAGTTTAATAGCGTAATTAGCGAATTGGGGTCTCCGATTAAGTTTGATTGTACTGTAATCAAAAATAAAAACCATCCTTTAAATTAGGATGGTTTTTATTTCATTGCATCTTTTACTATAAACGACTAATTTTTCTTCTTACCACCAATATCATAGTCCGAGTCGTTCATGGCTTCTACGTTTCCTAGTAGGTAACCATTTCCGACCTGGCTAAAGAAGTCGTGGTTAGAAGTGGATGTTGAAATTCCGTTCATAACGACCGGATTAACGTCCTCAGCAGTATCTGGGAAGAGAGGTTCTTGACCCAAGTTCATCAGTGCTTTGTTGGCGTTGTAACGAATGAACTTCAAAACATCGTCCGACCAGCCGACACGGTCGTAAACGAGGTGCGTATATTTTTCTTCATTGTCATAAAGATAATAAAGAAAGTCATACATCCAATCCTTTAAGGACTGCTGTTCGTTTTCTGTTAATTCTTTCATTCCTAGTTGGAACTTGTAGCCAATGTAAGTACCGTGGACAGATTCATCACGCAAAATCAGTTTGATGATTTCGGCAACGTTGTTTAGTTTGTTATGACCCAAGTAATAAAGTGGTGTGTAAAAACCAGAGTAAAACAGGAAGGTTTCTAGGAAAACACTGGAGATCTTCTTTTTGAGTGGGTTCTCATCGTCGTGGTACAACGTATAAATCCGTTTAGCCTTATTCTGCAGTAGATCTTCAGAATCGCTCCAGTCGAAAATCTCGTCGATTTCATCGGGCGTGTTCAATGTTTCAAAAATGGTTGAATAACTTTTGGCATGAACAGATTCCATAAACTGAATGTTGTTCAAAACGGCAGTTTCATGTTGCGTCCGAACGTCGCGACGTAGTGCAGCCATACCGTCTTGTGATTGGAGCGTGTCCAGCAAGGTTAGACCACCGAAGACGTGACCGACCACCCATTTGTGATCGTCATCCAAGGTGCGCCAATCATCCATGTCGTTTGAAACGGGAATCCGCGTGTCGAGCCAGAATTGCTCAGTGAGTTTCTCCCAAGTTGCTTTATCAATTTCATCTGAAACTTGATTCCAGTTAATGGCTTTATAATTGCCGTTTTCCATATTGTCCTCCTGTGTCGGATGTTTCTGTATGCTATCAGTTAATTATGATTATCGTAGAACGAGAAAGGGTGTTTGTCATTAGTGAATTTTGGAAATATATAGTCTCAAAAATCTATTGCATACCTTTTATATAGCGATAACGCGCTCCCAGACCTGAATCCTGTGCACAACCTGAGACTAGTACCGTACAAGCAAAGACCACTTGTACAATACTAATCTCTTGTTGTTGCTCGGATTCAACCTCGGTCTGGTCACGCTCACCTTACTAGATACTGCAACTTTCACATTCGTTTGCACCGACTTCACCGTTGTTGTCGGTAAAGGTACGAACGTAGTAGACAGACTTACAACCCTTTTTCCATGCATAGTTACGCAGAATGTTAAGGTCACGGGTGGTCATCTTGTCGGTGCGGCCGTTTTTCCATTCATAGAGGCCTTCAGGCATCGTTGAGCGCATAAACAGAGTTAACGCCATTCCTTGATCAATGTGTTCTTGCGCAGTGGCATAAATGTCGATTACTTTACGCATGTCTGTGTCATAGGCCGACTGATAGTATGGCAGGGTGTCATTGGATAAATATGGTGCTGGATAGTAAATCTTACCGATTTTCTTTTCTTGACGTTCTTCAATTCGGTTAACAATGGGGTTCAAACTAGCAGTTGTGTCATTAATGTAGGAAATGGAACCATTTGGCGCAATGGCCATCCGGTTTTGGTGATACAAGCCATCCCTCATAACATCTGCTTTCAACGCTGCCCAGTCATCCTTTGTGGGGATAAAAATGCCCTTAAACTGTTCAACCACCTTATCACGGCTTGGCCCCCAATCCTTCGTCATGTACTTGTCGAAGTAGGTGCCATTGGCGTAGTCAGATTTGTCGAACCCAGCAAACGTTTCATGGCGTTCACGAGCAATTTCGTTTGATGCTTTAAGTGACCAGTAATTCAGCAACATGAAGTAAACCTTCGTGAAGTCGAGGGAGTCTTCATCACCATAGTGCATGTGGTTCTTTGCAAAGTAGGCGTGCAATCCCATGGCACCTAAACCGATTGCATGACTTTGTTGGTTACCGTACTGAACACTAGGGACAACATCGATATTACTGTGGTCCGTGACGTAAGTGAGGGCACGAACCATTGCCTCAACGGAGTGGCCGAAATCAGGAGAGGCCATCAAGTTAACGATGTTTGTTGAGCCAAGGTTACAACTAACGTCCTTGCCAAGAACGTCATACTCTTGTTTGTTATTGATTTTAGAAGGGGTCATGACTTGTAAAATCTCTGAACAAAGGTTACTCATGATGATTTTGCCGGCAATTGGATTATGCAAGTTGGCTGTATCAATGTTAACGACGTAAGGGTAACCGGATTCTTGTTGAAGCTTACTGATTTCAGTTTCTAGCGTTCGTGCACGAATTTTCTTTTTGGCGATGTTGGGGTTGGCGACTAAATTGTCATACTCTTTAGTGATATCGACATATGAAAATGGTTTGCCGTATTCCTTTTCAACGCTTTGCGGTGAAAATAGGTACATATCTTCATCAGCAGCCACTAATTGGTAAAACTTATCCGGTACGGTTACACCAAGCGAAAGTGTTTTAACCCGTACCTTTTCGTCGGCAGCTTCCTTTTTGGCACCAAGGAAGCCGATAATATCTGGGTGGAAAACGGAGAGGTAAACCACACCGGCACCTTGCCGTTGTCCTAATTGATTAGAGTAGGAGAAAGAGTCCTCCAGTAATTTCATAACAGGCACAACACCAGATGCAGCATTGGCGATACCTTTGATTGGCGCGCCGGCCTCACGTAAATTTGAGAGGTTAATACCGACGCCACCACCAATACGTGACAGTTGCAGAGCGGAGTTTATACCACGGCCAATGGCATTCATGTCATCTGTCATTTGGAGGACAAAACAAGATACCAATTCACCACGACGAGCTCGACCAGCGTTTAAGAAACTAGGTGTAGCTGGTTGATAACGTTGGTGGACGATTTCATCGGCTAGGTCCATAGCCAGCTGTTCGTCGCCATCAGCGAAGAACAGTGCATTCATTGCAACACGGTCGATAAAGCCTTCTAAATATTGTTGATTATCATTTGTACGGAGTGTGTACTGGGCATAAAATTTGTAGGCGGCCATGAACGTCTTGAAATGAAAATTTTGAGCGTTCAAATAGTCATATAGTTTTTCAACAAAAGAAAAGTCATACTTTTCAAAAAAGTCACGTTCAATGTAATTGTTATCAAGCAGGTAATCAAAGCGTTCGCGAAGCGAGTCAAACTTCATGGTGTTGGGTTCAACATTTTCTGTTAAGAAGGCAGCGAGGGCTTCCTTATCCTTGTTCAACGGAATTTGCCCGTTAACGGGAATGTTAATTTCATTGTTCAAATCGTAATACGTGACGTCCTTTAAATCCTTTAATGCCATTTTTCTGTCACTCCCTGATTGATTTTTGATAAAAGAAAAGACGCACGCCAACGCTCCGCGTACGCCTGAGCCGTGTTCATTGATAGAATGATGGAAAATTAAGCCAGCTTTGCCAGCACATCTGGACGGAAACCAGACACTGCATCGACACCATCTGCATCAACAACCGGCATTGCTTGAAAACCGCGCCCCTTTAAGTAGTCGATCAGTTCTGGATGCTGATTAATATTACGTTCCTCAAAATCAACGTTATGTGCGTTCAAAAAACGCTTTGTCATCTTGCACTGAATGCAATTATCCTTTGTAAATACAACAACTTTAGCCATAATGGCCACTTCCTCTCTCTGCACATTTGAACTTAAAAACTGGTTTTGCTGATGACCTAAGTATAGTGGCTGGAGATTGAAATGCAACAAAAAAATACCATATTTTGTGGCATTTATACGATGCATCCACAAGATATGGTGTCCTCAAAGGGTTTATAAAATTTCGAATTTTTTTCGTTACTTTTATGCGCGATTCCATTATGATGAAAACAGAAACGAGGTTAACTTAAATGATGAACAACCATTATTATACGCCAAATCCGGACGTTGTACACGACGAAGCGACGTGGAATTTTCGTCTATTAGGCCATGAAATGATGTTTACTACTGACAACGGTGTCTTCTCGAAACGCACTGTTGACTATGGTTCACGGGTTTTATTGGATGCGGTAAACCTACACGACATTCCGTCAGGTTCAATTTTAGATATGGGTTGTGGGTACGGTCCTATTGGACTTGCAATTGCTTTAGACAATCCTGATCGTACCGTCGAGTTAGTCGACGTAAATGAACGGGCACTAGCCCTGGCCAAACGGAATGCAGAGCAAAATCAAATTCATAATGCAACCATCCACACGTCTGATCAGTACGAAAAGGTGACTAATAAATATGCGGCCATTGTTACTAACCCGCCTGTTCGCGCAGGAAAAGCGGTTGTTGATGGCATGATTTCAGGTGCCCAAACGCATTTGTTGCCTAATGGTCGCTTAACCGTTGTTTTGCAAAAGAAACAAGGTGCACCTTCTGCAAAGAAACTAATGCAGAAAATTTTTGGCAATTGTGAAATCATTAAAAAAGATAAGGGTTACTATATCTTGGAATCAATTGCGAGTGATCAGGCTAATGGCTGAGATGAACGAAAATATAACGCCGACCATTGCTGAAGCAGGGATGAGCGAGGCTTTGAAGCAAGCACGAATTGCCGGCAGTGTTGGTGAAGTGCCGATTGGTGCAGTCGTCATGCACCAGGGGAAAATTGTGGGTCGTGGCTATAATCTGCGTGAGCATGCTCAAGATGCAACATTGCATGCGGAGATCATGGCGATCAGTGAAGCTAATCATACACTTAACACTTGGCGACTAGAAGATTGTCAGTTGTTTGTCACCATCGAGCCATGTCCCATGTGTAGTGGTGCCATTATCAACGCTCGGATTCCTGAAGTCTATTTTGGTGCCCGAGACCCTAAGGCTGGTACAGTGCGTTCTTTATACCAATTGCTGGAAGACCCACGTTTTAATCATCGAGTTATTGTTCATGAGGGACTCATGGCAGATCAAGCCAGCGCGCTTATGCAGAATTTTTTCCGGGCAATCCGTCGAGGACGTGGTGCAAAGAAACCGAGTTCGCAACGAACAAAATGACAAGCAAAACACTAGCTTTTATGACGTAAATAGCGTAGTATTATTAATTGCCGAAAGGCCATGAGGCAAGGTCGTCCTCACGAATTGTGTCAGGACCGGAAGGTAGCAGCACTAAGTCCGCGACGGTTTGTGCTTCATGTTTTATTGAAATTAACGGCGTTTGACCAATGGCTTTAACAACTGGTTGAGCGCTTTTTATTTATTTTTAAATACAAGTTGAGATTTGGAAGTCCTGGTGTTATCTTTCGGGTCTAAAACCTTTATACTGATTTAGAGGAATGCTAACGAAGTGCGGATACTTCGCACGATAAGGAACAGCAATATGAGGAGTTTAACATGAGTTATCAAGCCCTTTATCGGGTATGGCGGCCACAACGGTTTGATGAAATTGTTGGGCAGACCGTCATTACGCAAACATTAAAAAATGCTATTGTGACCCAGCAGACAAGTCATGCTTACCTTTTCTGTGGACCACGTGGGACTGGTAAGACATCAGCGGCGAAAATTTTTGCCAAGGCCATTAATTGTCCAAATCAAAAGGATGGCGAGCCGTGCAATAATTGTGATATTTGTAAGGCAATCACGGCCGGTCAGCTAAACGATGTCATTGAAATTGATGCTGCTTCTAACAACGGTGTTGAAGAAATTCGTGACATTCGTGATAAGGCCAAATACGCGCCGACACAGGCCACCTACAAAATTTACATTATTGATGAAGTGCATATGTTATCAACCGGTGCCTTTAATGCTTTATTGAAGACTTTGGAAGAACCGCCGGCAAATGTGATCTTTATTTTGGCCACCACGGAACCGCATAAAATTCCGGCGACCATTATTTCACGGACGCAGCGTTTTGATTTCAAACGAATTACGGCTCAAGAAAGTTTTGACCGAATGGTTTACATCTTGAAGCAAAAGCAAGTTGATTTTGAGGAACCAGCTTTAAAGGTCATTGCTAATGCGGCAGAAGGCGGAATGCGTGATGCTTTGAGTATTTTGGATCAAACGATTTCGTTTGGCGATAATGAAGTGACGCTCGACAATGCTTTGTTAGTCACGGGTAGTGTGACGGAAAGCTTATTGGCAGACTATGTCAAACAGGTGGTTGCTCACGAAACGACGGCCGGATTAGCTGCCCTCCAAAAGGTCCTAGACGATGGTAAAGATGCTGGTCGATTTGTAGAGGACGTAATCAGCTACGTTCGTGACCTGCTTCTTTATAAAGAAGCGCCTGATATGGTAACCGGCAGTGATACTACCGGTGATGTCTTTCAACAATTGAGTAAGAATACAGATCCTGACGTTTTTTACCAAATGATCAACGCTTTAAATGAGGTAGCTGCGCAGTTGCGATTCACAACGCATCCCGATGTCTATTTAGAAGTGTTGACGGTTAAGCTAGCACAGATATATCCGAATGTGGGCACAACTAAGGCCCCCACATCGGGGAGCGCTTCTAATGCAGCTGAAGTCGCTGAACTGGAGACGCAAATTCAACAGTTGAAGCAAACGGTGAGCCGCTTAAGCGCAACGACGACCCAACCGCAACAGCCGGCACCCACTGTAGAAACTTCGTCTCATAGTGTTCAAGGTACTCAAACGGCCTCGACAACTAGCGCGACGCCAGCGCCAACGAATCAGCCAGCATCAACCACGGGCACGCAGACAGGAAAGCCGGCACGGGCCAAAACGACGCCTGCTACTGCTAGCCATGCGAGTGCAAACGTTAACTTGGCGAAAATTTATCCAGTGTTACGAGCCGCCACAAAGCATGATTTAGATGCGATGCGTGACGTATGGGACGACTTATTGGATACGCTGCCCGTGACACAAAAAGCGATGATGCATGTTTCAAAGCCTGTTGCTGCTAGTAATGAGGGTGTAATTGTTTCATTTAGTTATGCCTTTTTCTTCGATAAGGCAGCTACCGATGATGGTTTGCGAACAGCATTGGAGAACAATCTTAACCGATTGACTGGCGATACAACGGATGTTTGGTTTGTTCCAGAGGATCAGTGGCCGCAGATTCGTAAGGACTTTTTGACGGATCATAAAGAAGAATTAACGGGTGGAGCGGCCCCAGCTGGGCCTACTACTGATCGGCAGCAATCGCCGGTTTCAGATGAGCCGGCGTCAGCACCACTTGATTCGCCATCGGAAGACGCTGGTATCAGTGAGCCGGAGAATGAATTGGTAACAAAAGCGCAACAGTTGTTTGGCGCTGATAACGTGACTATCAAAAACGATTAAACGGTCAGTTGATGACCAATTATGAATAACTTATTTTTGGAGGAATGAAGATTATGATGGGTGGCAACATGCAAAATATTATGCGTCAGGCACAAAAGATGCAAAAGCAGATGAAGGCAGATCAAGAAAAACTAGAAGCACAAACTTTCACTGGTTCAGCACCAGATGATATGGTGAAGGCCACATTTACAGGAGATCACAAGATGACTGATTTGGTTGTTAATCCTGATGCAATTGATCCGGATGACCCTGACATGTTGGCTGACATGGTTTTAGCAGCCGTTAATGATGCAATGACACAAATTGACACGGCAACGGACAGTACTATGGGTAAATACAGCCGTGGCCTGGGGATGTAAGCACAAACGAGGTAGACAATGGATTATCCAGAACCAATTGCGCAATTAATTGAAAGTTACATGAAGTTACCGGGTATTGGTGCAAAAACCGCCACACGGCTAGCCTTTTATACAATTGATATGGATGGTGATGATGTGACTGGTTTTGCTAAATCATTGATTTCGGCCAAACGGGACCTACACTTCTGTTCAATCTGTGGCAATATCACTGAAGAAGATCCATGCGCGATTTGTTCCGATAAATCGCGTGATCAAAGTACGATTCTAGTGGTCGAAGAGCCCAAAGATATTATGTCGATGGAATCAATGCGTGAATACCATGGTTTATACCATGTTTTGCACGGCGTTTTGTCCCCAATTGAAGGTAAGGGGCCTGAAGATATTAACATCACTAGCTTGGTCAAACGGCTTCAGGAACATGACGAAGTGAAGGAAGTCATTGTGGCAACAAATGCCACGCCTGAAGGGGAAGCTACTGCTATGTACCTATCACGGTTGATTAAGCCAGCGGGCATCAAGGTGACTCGGTTAGCTCATGGTCTATCAGTAGGGTCTGACATTGATTACGCTGATGAAGTGACCTTACTTAAAGCTGTTGAGGGCCGGACTGAAATGTAGACGATAGACGCTGGTACTCTCATATGAATGGAAATTGTATCAGCGTGAGCGATGTGGGAGGTCAAGATGTTATTTAGTCGTCGTCCACGCTTGCGTGGGCAATATAATGAAGCATTATTGGATGATATTGATCGAGCAAAGCGTAGCTGGGACCGAGCGGTTGAGACTCAAACGGCGGTCGTAGATGAAGGCAACGGCCGTGAACTTTCGGCACAAACTGCGTTGGCTCGACAAAAATATATGCTGTTATTCCGTGAGGCACGAGAACGAAAAGTTCGGGGCAGATTGCAGGCCTCAGTGATTGATAATTAATTATGATCAAGATTTAGACACAATAATTGAAAAACGTTTGCTGGAGAATTGTGCATTGAACTCTGGCAAACGTTTTTTTGATGGCGTTAATTTCTCTGGTCTTTTGCGTATGTAATGGGTAGATCACAAAAGACGGAGGAGTTTCGAATGAAACGTTTAGCAATAGCAGTATCGGTAATTGTTCTCATATTGGGGTTATGCGAGCCTGGGAAGGCAATGAATAAAACAGATTTTTTAATGCAAGTTGAGTCAGGTGCTCAACAAAATTGGGCTCACTATGGAATTTTACCCTCGGTGACTGGAGCACAAGCTATTTTGGAAAGCGGATGGGGGACGTCACAACTGGCCACTAATGCTCATAATCTATTTGGTATTAAAGGAGCTAATATTGATGGGGCAACGGTTCGCATGCCAACCCGCGAGGTTGTTAACGGGTATTCACTGTCTGTGTGGGCAAATTTTCGAGCTTACCCGTCATTTATTGAAAGTATTGCGGATCACGGTCAATTTTTGAGCGTGAATAGTCGGTATCACAATGTTTTAGGTGAGCGAGATGCATGGCTGGCTGCGCAGAAATTGCAAAGCGATGGTTATGCTACTGATCCTGCATATGCGGACGAACTAATGCAAATCATTCGGGCTAATAATTTAACCCGATGGGATCAGGGAAAATCAGACATTGGTCAACACCCAACAGTGGCGGCAGCTAATTCAGCTGAAATGTCGGACAGCGCTAATCAACCGCAGCAACAAGATACTTTGCGGCGGTACGTGATTCAACCGGGTGACAGCTGGTGGCGAATCAGCATGGCCAGTGGTATTTCAATGGGCCAAATCAGTCAAGTGAGTCAAACACCGATTCGGTGGTGGATCTATCCAGGCCAATGGCTGTGGTTACCACAAATGAAGGATTATACCGTGCAACCAGGAGATACACTACATCGGATTGAGAAGGCCTTGCAGTTGCCAATAGATTCATTGGCGAAGGTCAACCATCGCGCGCCCCAAAGTCATTTAACAGTCGGAACCAAATTGGAATTGCCAGCTGCCGTGTAATTACGTTAGACAGCGACCCCTATTCTAAAGTACAATGAACGTATTGACGATAAGGGAGTTTGGAATAGTGAAAACAGGCGCATTTATAACTTTTGAGGGGCCCGATGGGGCAGGAAAAACTAGTGTTCTGAATGCGCTGATCGATGATTATTCATTGCAACTAGGGGAGAAATTACTGACAACCCGTGAGCCGGGTGGTAATAAGATTTCAGAAGCAATTCGTGCAATTATCATGGATAAAGACAACACGGAGATGGATGCGCGGACCGAAGCTTTACTGTTCGCAGCGGCGCGACGCCAGCATTTGGTCCAAACGGTGTTGCCAGCTTTAGATGCGGGTAAGGTTGTGTTCTCTGATCGGTACGTTGATAGTTCGATTGCGTATCAAGGCGCTGGCCGTGAAATTGGTGAGGCTGCTGTAGCAGAAATGAACCTTTTTGCTACAAAGGGACTTACACCAGACCTAACAATCTACTTTGATGTACCATCAGAGGTAGGATTAACACGAATTCATGAATATCGATCAGATGAAATCAATCGTTTGGATAATGAAGAACTGTCATTTCATCGTCGTGTACGGCACGCTTACCTTAAATTGTTGCAAGACGAACCACAACGCATTACACTAATTGACGCGAACCAACCGCTGGAAAAAGTGATTACCGACACGAAACAGGTGATTGCTCAACGGTTCCCGAATTTGTTTTAATTGTACGGAGCCCCGTTATCGCGGTCGCGAGCTTTTTTCACAGGAGGAATTACGCATATGAAAATGATTATTGCTATTGTTCAAGATAAGGATAGTAATCGGCTGAGTAATCAGTTTATTGAACAAAATATTAGAGCCACAAAGTTGTCAACGACGGGTGGTTTCTTACGTTCGGGTAATACCACGTTCTTGATCGGAATCGAAGATGATCGCGTTCAGGAAGTCATGGATCTCATTAAGGAGACATCACACACTCGGGATCAATTCATGACACCGCCAGTTAATATGGATGTTTCAATGGATCAGACTGCTTCATATCCAGTTGAAGTCACAGTTGGTGGGGCAACTTGTTTTGTACTACCAGTTGAGGCGTTTCAGCAGTTTTAGTCGTTAACCGCACTGCTAACGAGGAAATATGTCAACAAATAATGATGTTTTAACGATTGCTGAACAGCGCCAACCTGTGCTGGTTCAGCATTTTAAAAATGTAATTAAAAAAAATGAACTGGCCCATGCGTACTTATTTGCCGGACCAAACGGCAGTGGCAAGGAGGAGCTCGCAATGTGGATTGCGATGCGCCTTTTTTGTATTAACCTGCAAGATGGTCAGCCTTGTGGCAAATGTGAGGAATGCCAACGAATTAGTCAACGTGAGCATCCGGATGTATTGATTGTTGAACCAGAAGGGAACTCAATTAAAGTTGACCAAGTTCGTTTGCTGAAATCTGAATTTTCCAAAAGTGGGATGGAAGGCAATAAAAAAGTCTTCATTATTGCCGGAGCTGAAACGATGACTGCTAGTGCAGCCAACAGTTTGCTAAAGTTTCTTGAAGAGCCCAGCGGTAACATTACGGCCTTGTTGCTGACGACCAATCCCAATTTGCTTTTACCGACTGTCGTTTCACGGACTCAGGAAATGGAGATGCAACCATTAGCAGTCAATGAACTTCAGTCCCAGCTCGAATCAGTCGGTGTTGGAAAGCACTTATTAGCGTTGACCAGCCGGCTGACTAATAGTCCGGATCAAGCGGCTGAGTGGTTAGTCGATGACTGGCTTGGTCAAACTGCGGCTGCTGTGTGGCAGTGGGAAAGTCAACTATTGAAGCCTGATATGAGTGCGTTTGTTACGGTGGGAACGACACTTGTGCCATTGGCCAAGGATCGTCCGCATCAGCGAATTGTTTTGGACATTATTTTGGCTGGCTTTCGTGACATGCTATTAGAAAATATTGATCAGGAAAAATTTGTCATGAGTTTTCCGAGTCATCGCAAGGATTTACAGGAATTAACGACGCGTTATTCAAAAAAGCAACTCGTCGACGTTACAGATTTAGGGTTACAATCAAAGCAGTTGCTCGAACGCAACGTTAGTTTTCAAAATGTGGCCGAATCATTGACGTTGAAGGCATTTAACGTTCTTTCTAAATGATGATTGCCAGTTTTGAAACGATGCAATGATGACACTGATGGAGGTGTAATCGTGGATAAACGACAAACAATGCTCGACGATTTTGAGCACTTGCAAGATCAGACGACAGGAATTTTGGATCAGTTGGCCGCATTAAAAAAGCAGGTTACGGCATTGTCCGAAGAGAATGCTGAATTAACTGTCGAAAACCAACATTTACGTGAATTACTCGGTACTGATACAGATACGACCGAAGCACAGCAACGATTGTCTAAATCACTACAGAATTTAGAACGATTGTACGAGACCGGTTTTCACGTTTGCCGTGAGTTTTACGGTCAACGGAGAGAAGAAAATGACTCTTGCGCATTTTGCTTAGACGTCATTTACGGAGAACGGGATCGAACAATTAAAGCAAGTTAGGAGTAGACACAGGCATGGTAGCAACAAGTCAGCGCAGTTTTGCGCCACACGAATCCGGTACGCTGTTTTTAGTACCAACACCGATTGGTAATTTGCAGGATATGACGTACCGGGCGGTTGCAACGCTAAAACAGGTCGACTTGATTGCGGCTGAGGACACGCGCAACACGCAGAAATTATTAAACAACTTTGATATTGAGACAAAACAAATTAGTTTTCATGAGCACAATACGCAAGAGCGAATCCCGGAATTATTGGATAAACTTCGCGCTGGTGTAAATATAGCCCAGGTGAGCGACGCGGGGATGCCATCAATCAGCGACCCAGGAACGGAATTAGTTGCTGCTGCTGTGGCTGCACAGTTGCCAGTAGTGCCACTACCGGGGGCCAATGCAGGCCTAACAGCATTAATTGCCAGTGGCCTAGTACCACAACCATTTTATTTTTACGGTTTTTTAGATCGCAAGTCTAAGGAACAAAAGGCTGAGCTCACCGATTTGGCCAAGCATCCGGAAACTGTGATCGTTTACGAGGCACCGCACCGATTAGCGAAGACGGTAACTGCAATTGCAAACGCGGTCGGTCCGGATCGCCCACTGGTGCTTTGCCGCGAATTAACTAAAAAATTTGAAGAGTTTATTCGTGGGACTGCTAGTGAAATTTTAGAATGGCTATCCAATAACCCGCCGCGCGGTGAGTTTGTCATTCTAATTGGTGGGAACACTAAACCGCCCGTTGAAGAGCAGGATCCGCTGCTGAGTCAGTCGGTGGAAGAGCACGTTAAGACGTTGATTGCTCGAGGTGACAAGCCTAACGATGCAATTAAAGCTGTCGCTAAAGCCCGCCAGTTACGCAAGCAAGAGGTTTATGCAACCTACCATCACTTGAACGAGGACAATTAAATGACGCAACAGAACCGGTATGATGAAGAGCATAAAATTCAGTATTACGAAACAGATTTAACGAGTAAGGTAACGTTAGGCATGTTAATTAACATGCTGGTGCTAACTTCCTATGATCAGGCTGACAGCTTTGGTGTTGGCACGGAGTACATGCTATCCAAGGGCTACGGCTGGGTTATTGCTCAGTACGAAATAGATATTAAGCGGTTGCCTCGCGATCACGAAAAGGTGCATTTGATAACGGAGGCAACCTCTAATAATCGTTATTTTGCCTATCGCCAATTCTTTTTAGAGGATGAGCAGGGCAACGAGTTGGTTCATGTGGATACAATCTGCGTGGTGATGGACCTGGAAGCCCGTAAAATGGTCGCCATTCCAGACGACGCCGTGGCGCCTTACCATTCTGAGGTGGTCAAACGGATTCCTCGTTTATCACGACCAACTAGTTTTGAAGAGTCAGACGTGGCGGCAACCAAGACGTATCGGGTGCGCTATTTTGACTTGGATTCAAATCATCACGTAAACAATTCGCACTATTTTGATTGGATGATGGATGCTCTAGATGAAGAATTTTTGATGCATCACGAGTTGTGCCATTTGGCGATTCGGTTTGAAAATGAAGTCCGTTATGGAAGCACGGTAAAAAGCGAAGTGACCGCGCCGGCTAACAATGAAGACGGAACCGTAACTACCCATCATCACATCATGGGTGATGATGAGCGGTACGCTGAAGCAACGCTGACATGGCGGCCATTATCCGCAACAACGGTGGATTAATGCATCTGTGCTGACCGGTGCTGTTGTGGTCAATCAGGTTATGCTATGATAGTACCGATGTTAACGATTTGGAGGAAAATAAAATGTCAATTTTAGTTGCCGGTGGTGCCGGTTACGTCGGTTCACACATGGTGGATCGTTTAATTGAAAAGGGTTACGACGTGGTTGTTGTAGATAATTTGTCTACTGGTCATCGCGCTGCTATTAATGAAAAGGCGCGCTTTTATCAAGGCGATACCCGTGACCGCGAGTTTCTGACCAGCGTTTTCGAAAAAGAAAACATTGATGGTGTTATCCACATGGACGCGTTTTCCATTGTGCCAGAATCCATGAAAGATCCATTGAAGTACTTTGACAACAATGTTTATGGCATGATTACGTTGTTGGAAGTGATGCATGAACAGGGCTGCAAACGGATGATTTTCTCATCAACTGCTGCTACATATGGTGTTCCTGAACGGATTCCGATTCATGAAGACGATCAGAAAAAGCCAATCAACCCTTATGGTGAAAGTAAGCTGATTATGGAACACATGATTCATTGGTGTGACGTTGCTTACGGTATTAAATGGGTTGCACTTCGTTACTTTAATGCAGCTGGTGCTAAGGCTGATGGTTCCATCGGTGAAGATCACCACCCAGAAACACATTTAATTCCAATTATTTTGCAAACGGCACTTGGTGAACGTGACCATATTGATATGTACGGTGACGATTACGATACACCAGATGGCACTAATGTGCGTGACTATGTTCATATTCTGGACTTAGCTGATGCTCATATTTTGGCATTGAAATACTTGGACGAAGGCAATGAGAGTCGTGCGTTTAACTTGGGCTCATCCACTGGCTTTTCTGTTAAACAGATGGTTGAAGCAGCTCGTGAAGTGACCGGGAAAGAAATTCCGGCCAAGATTGCACCACGGCGCCCCGGAGATCCTGATTCATTAGTCGCTGAATCGGAAGATGCCCGTAATATCCTTGGATGGAAGCCGCAATATGATGATGTTCATGACATTATTAAGACTGCATGGGCTTGGACACAAAGTCATCCAAACGGTTATGAAGATCGTTAGTCTGCTTTGATTTATTGTTAACTTGATTTACGTAAAAAAACTTCGTTTGCGCAACGAAGTTTTTTTCGTGGTTATCAAAAAATAGTAAAGTGCTTAAGCGCATGGAAACACATGAGCTGTGCCTTATTAGTCCTCGATTTAAGGCATTTTAAGAGACGCACAGGTAACGGGCTAATGTTTGTGAAAAGACTATGACATATTGGGAAGTTCACGCGCCCATGTTAGATGTGTTAATATTATTGCTGTCTATAGAACACTGAACGGAAAGTCAGGATTTACATGAAGGTTCTCGCGTTAGATACATCAAACCAGCCAATGAGTGTTGCACTATTGGTTGATCAAAAAGTTATTGCTAAAAAAACAACTGCAACGCAATTGGATCACAGCGTCCAACTGATGCCGACAATTACTGGATTGATGGCAGATCAGCAGTGGCAACCGGAGGACCTAGACCGCGTGGTCGTTGCCCAGGGTCCTGGTTCTTATACTGGATTGCGGATTGCTGTGACAACAGCGAAGACTCTGGCAGCGACACTTCACATTCAGTTGGTGGGGGTATCGAGTTTAGCTGTGTTGGCAGGCAGTGTCCAAACGGAAGGAACGTTTGTCAGTCCTATTTTTGATGCACGAAATACGCAGTTATATGCTGGCTTGTATCAAATTAAAAACGGCCAGCCCGTCCCTGTTATTGCAGACCAACACACCAACATCCCAGATTGGACCGCGCAATTGAATGCGGCCGGTCATCCCGTAACGTTAATTGGCGAATTGACACGTTATCACGATGCCTTATCAGATGCACTTGATGTTCCGGTCACGTTTACTGAAGGCGACGATAACCTGCCTGATGCCGGCGTGCTAGGGCAATTAGGTATGCCGCTTAAAGCTATTGATGATATTGATTCTTTCGTGCCCCAATACTTACGTCTGTCGCCTGCTGAAGCTCAGTGGGCAGCAGCTCATCCAGGAGAAGACCACAAAAATTATGTTGAAGAAGTATAAGCAGGCTTTTCAAAAATGGTATCGGCGCCACTTTGCCAGTGAGGTTCGACAACAGCAAGCCGAGGATTTGGACATCAAGAATCATCGGTTGATGATTCGCGATACCCAGTACTTTTTGGGTCGTGCCCAGTTTCCAGATGTTCCAGAAATTGTAGGGGTTGAACGAGCAGTTTACGACGGCAAGACCCCTTGGGACGCACAGGCGTTTGCAAACGAACTTAAACGAAAACAGGATCGGCTATACTTGGTAATTCGTAAAAATGATCAGTTGATTGCCTTTGCCGGATGTTCGTTTGATATACAACGTAAGGATGCCCACATCACAAATATCGCTGTATTGCCAGATTGGCAGGGTGATGGTCTTGGTGAATTCTTAATGCGCGCTTTGATTCGAAAGGCACGGCATATGGGGATGTGCCAGGTTACCCTGGAGGTTCGGATCAGTAATAAACGGGCACAAAACTTGTATCACAAGCTTGGTTTCCGTCAAACGGGGATTAAGCGTGGTTATTACTTTGGCGATCACGAAGATGCCGTTGACATGATGGTCCCTTTAATTAAGGCCCCAACAAGCGAGTCAAGCCATGAATAATCAAGTTATCTGTGAACCGTTTCATCCACAAAGTATGCATCGTGGGGCGGCCTTGATTGAAGCATTGGGTGAGGCTGCATATCCGACCGGCGCGCCGTGGTCGGAACCAGTGATTGAAGAGAACATGCAGGCACCAACCAGTGTGTACTGGCTAGTTCGAGTAGCGGGCCAGCCCGTGGGATTTCTTAGCGGAACTAAAGTCATTGATCAGTTGGAACTGACTAATTTGGGTATCGTAGGATCATGGCAAGGTCATGGTCTTGGTAAACAATTATTGACGACTTGGCTCAAACGATATGAAGCCGGGACAGTGGTAACCTTAGAAGTTCGGGTTCATAATGAGGCTGCATTGGGGTTGTATGAGAGTCTCGACTTTCATAAATTGATGCGTCGTCCTGATTATTACGACCGTCCCGTCGAAGATGCCTGGATTATGCAAAAGAAGATAGAGTGATGCCGAAGCCCTGGGAGAAGTTGAGCAATAACGTGGAAGGCGTGGCAATCGGTGGTTTTCCGAATACTTTGGGTTGTAGCTTATGCACAGGATTCAGAAGTTGGGTGCACGTTTTAGAAGAGTGATGCCGAAGCTCGGGAAGGTCCGAGCTCAAAAAGGAGAAAACAGTGACAGAATCACGTGAATTGATTTTAGCCTTTGAAACAAGTTGTGATGAAACGAGTGTTGCTGTTGTAGAAAACGGGGAGCACATTTTAAGTAACTTTGTCGCAACACAGATTAAGAGTCACCAACGATTTGGTGGTGTCGTGCCGGAAGTGGCCAGTCGCCATCATATCGAGGAAATTACCATTGGCATTCGCAAAGCATTGACTGAAGCAGATGTGACGCCTGAAGAATTAACGGCTGTTGCAGTTACTTATGGACCAGGTTTAGTCGGATCATTGCTAATTGGTGTGACTGCTGCTAAGACGTTTGCCTTCGCCCATCATTTGCCGTTGGTGCCTGTTAACCATATGGCGGGGCATATCTATGCGGCCCGTTATGTCGAACCTTTGACGTTCCCATCGCTTGGGTTGTTAGTGTCTGGCGGTCATACCCAGATCGTGTTGATGAAGTCAGCTGGGGAATTCGAAATTATTGGCGACACCCGCGATGATGCCGCCGGGGAAGCCTTTGATAAAGTGGGCCGCGTGCTGGGTATTCCATATCCTGCTGGTAAGGAAATTGATCGGCTAGCGCACGAAGGTCACGATACGTTTAATTTTCCACGGGCGATGATCCATGAAGCTAACTATGATTTTAGCTTCAGTGGCCTTAAGAGTGCGTTTATTAACACGGTGCATAATGCAGACCAGCGTGGCGAACAGTTAGATCGTGCAGATTTAGCCGCAAGTTTTCAGGCTAGCGTGGTGGACGTTTTGGTCACCAAGGTATTATCTGCTCTGGAACGGTACCAAGTTAAACAGCTTGTGTTGGCTGGCGGCGTTGCGGCAAATCATGGTCTTCGTGACGCTTTGAAGGCTAAGATGGCACGTTTTGCACCACAAACGAAGCTTGTCGCTGCGCCACTGGCATTATGTGGTGATAATGCGGCCATGATTGGTGCGGCTGCGCACATTGCTTATGCTAAAGGTGATCGTGCTGATATGAGCCTCAATGCAGACCCGAGCTTGGAATTTCCTTGGCTAACTGGCGTTGAAGCATAAAATGTAAATATAGTTACAACTGAAAAAGGGATCACATCAATGCGGCAAGTGGCCGGCTAGATGTGATCCCTTTTTTCAATTGTCTGTTTAAATCAGTGTAGGTGGTGATCATTATTATAGGCTTCCAATGCTTCCCCAGCTGCTGCCCACTTTTCTGACAGACTGTCACTTTGGGCATCCAGGTCGTCCAACTGATGTTGAAGGTCCGTTAACTTACCGATGTCACTGGCGTTTTCAGGCGCCTGCATTGCCTCAGTTATTGTCTGGCTTTGTTGGTCAAGATCATCAATTTGCGTTTCCAACTCATCGACAGCGCGTTGCAACTTCCTTTGCTCACGTTGTTCAGCTTTATTAGCAGCATAATTTGATATATTGGCAGTTGCCGAGCTATCAGACTCAGTCTCATGATGCTCGGCATCAGCCGCGGCTGACCGTTTAGCGAGTTCGGCCTGATAATCATCGTAATCACCTTCAAACCATTGTGTCCCCGAGGCAGACAATTCAACGATTTCTGTGGCGACCTGGTTGATGAAATAACGGTCATGAGAAACGAATAAAACAGTCCCCATGAAATTGTTAAGTGCTTCTTCCAGTACTTCTCGCGAATCGATATCTAAATGGTTAGTCGGTTCATCAAGAATTAAAAAGTTGTCATGATCAAGCGACAATTTAGTGAGTGACAAACGGGCACGTTCGCCGCCGCTTAAATTATGAACGGGTTTTGCAACGTCATCACCAGTGAAGAGAAAACTGCCGAGTAGGGTGCGCACATCCCGTTCAGGCATGGTAGGATGCTCGTCCCACACTTCTTTTAAAACGGTTTTCTCATCGTGAAGCACGGCTTGTTCCTGATCGTAGTAGCCAATAGTGACACTGCCACCAATCTTAACGGTGCCCGCCAACAAGGGGAGCTGATGCAGAATTGATTTTAGCAGGGTTGATTTGCCAACCCCGTTTGGTCCGATAATGCCCACAACATGTTGTTTGACAACGTGAAAGTTTACGTTAGTTGCCAGTGGATGATCGGACTCATAGCCAATGCTGACATTGTCGACATTGAGGACTTCCTTGCCACTTTCGCTATCAGGTGTGAAACGAATCCGAATAGATTGATCATCATCTTTAGGCGCTTCCAAACGGTCCATTTTCTCCAATTGCTTGCGCCGCGACTGAGCCCGTTTAGTGGTGGAGGCGCGAACAATGTTACGATTGACGAAATCCTCAAGCGCATTGATTTGTGTTTGTTGTTTTTCAAACGCCCGTTGTTCGGTTTTGATTCGTTCGGCCTTTTGGGTTAAGTAGGCAGAGTAGTTGCCATGGTAGTGAGTCAGTGTGTGCTGATTCATGTCAAACACATCCTGCACCACGTGATCGAGAAAGTAACGGTCATGTGAAACAATCAAGACTGCACCAGGATAGCCTTTCAAGTAGTCTTCCAACCATGACAACGTTTCAATATCCAGGTGGTTAGTGGGCTCATCCAAAATAAGTAAGTCAGGCTGTTGCAGCAAGTACTTTGCGAGTGCGAGCTGTGTTTTTTGACCACCTGAAAAGCTCATGACATTGCGTTGAAAGGTGGATTCATCAAAATGAAAAGCGTGTAAAACACCACGAATTGAGGCCTGGTAGCCATAGCCGTTATTTGCCTCAAAATCGTGTTGCGTTTGATCGTAAGCATTTAATAAACGTTTGTAAGCGTCAGTTTGATGATCAGCAGTGGGATCGGCAATTTGCTGTTCCAATTCGCGCAATTGTCGTTCTTGTTGCTGCTGGGCAGCAAAAACCGTCAGCATTTCATCCCATACAGTGTTGTCTGAATCGAGCCCAGCATCTTGTGGCAAATACCCAATGGTCATGCCTTTGGCAACAGATACTGTACCTTCATCGGGATCATTAATACCAGCGATAATTTTAAGCAAAGTGGACTTGCCGGCACCATTTCGACCAACCAGCCCTACACGGCCGTGGTCTTCAATTGTCATCGAAACATGTTCAAACAGGGTGTCTGCGCCAAAACGGCGAGCGACCTGTTGAACCTGAAGAACTAACATATGCGTGCTCCTTCATTTGGATTAGTTAAACACTATTCTAGCATGTTCAGCGCGGTGACACTATGTTGGGCTGTCAGTCCGCGAAAAACGTTTGGAATGTTCAAAATTGGGACAGCTTGTGAAGAATAACATTTTTGTCGTTGTGATTAAGCTAACAAGACCGCCTGTTTTACCTTTTTTGAAACAGGTATAAAGGCTTGTATATTTGCTAGTTTTACCCCGGCATTTTACGAAATGCCCTTATCAGTTTGTGAAATGCCCGAAAGCTGGTATGAAATATGCTTCACAATAACCGTCCTTATGCTATAATTTACGTATAGTTTATTTTCACAAACAAATGTAGGATTAAAAGGAGTGAACCGCTGTGGCTGAACAACGAATTCCACGCGCGACAGCAAAAAGGCTGCCGATTTATTACCGTTACTTAAATATTTTACTGGATGCGGATAAAACGCGCGTTTCGTCCACTGAGCTGTCTGAGGCTGTTAAAGTCGATTCAGCGACGATTCGCCGTGATTTCTCTTACTTTGGCGCATTGGGCAAACGTGGTTATGGGTACGATGTTCCTAAACTGATCGAATTCTTTAAAAAGATTCTCAATCAGGATCAATTGACTAATGTCGCATTGGTCGGGGTTGGTAATCTTGGGCATGCGTTGCTTAACTTTAATTTCCATCAGAACAGTAACGTTCGAATCAGTGCTGCTTTTGATGTTAATGACAATATCGTCAACACGGTTCAAAGTGGTGTCCCGATTTATCCGTTGTCAGAGATGGGTAAACAATTGCGTGATCAACAGATTGCCATTGCAATTATTACGGTGCCCGAAAACACGGCGCAAGAGGTCACTGACGAATTGGCAAAGGCCGATGTACGTGGAATCTTGAACTTTACGCCTCGACGGTTGTCTGTTCCCGATTCGATTCGGGTTCAAAATGTTGATTTGACTAACGAACTCCAAACGTTGATCTATTTTATTGACAATTATGGCGAGTTGTTGGGCGGAAACGAAAAGTCTCAGGATTAATTAGAAAACTGAATTATTGCTTCTTGAATAGGCGTTTGGGGCGTTGGTCAGACAAAAATGGTTTGACTGATTCTCCAAACGCCTTTTGTGATGCGGTTTCTAAGACAGCTGACAAACTTTTTGACTAAGTTTGACCAAAACACTTGCATTCATAAACAGGCATGGTTATCATAGAGCATGTTGTTAGCACTTAACGTGTAAGAGTGCTAAAAACATTTAATTTCAACGAAATTATTGGAGGGATTAACGTGTTAAAACCATTAGGAGATCGCGTTATTTTACAAGCTGCTGAAGAAGAAGAACAAACTGTTGGCGGCATTGTGCTTGCCAGCAACGCTCAAGAAAAGCCAACCACTGGGAAGGTTATCTCAGTTGGTGAAGGCCGCGTCTTAGACAATGGTACAAAGGTTGCACCATCTGTTAAGGAAGGCGACACCGTTATGTTTGATAAGTACGCCGGCACAGCAGTATCGTACGAGGGCAATGATTACCTCGTTCTCCATGAAAAAGACATTGTCGCAGTTGTGGACTAGTTAAAGTTTACAGTGCGTTTGAACGATAAAAGAAAATCACAATAAATTACAGTTGAGGTGGAAATTCACAATGGCTAAAGATTTAAAGTTTTCTGAAGATGCCCGCAGCGCAATGCTTGCCGGTGTTGATAAATTAGCAAACACAGTTAAGACGACCCTTGGACCTAAAGGCCGCAACGTTGTTTTGGAACAAAGTTATGGTTCACCTACCATCACTAACGATGGTGTCACGATTGCCAAGGCAGTTGAATTATCAGACCACTTTGAAAATATGGGTGCTAAGTTAGTTGCTGAAGTTGCTTCCAAGACTAACGATATCGCTGGTGACGGTACAACGACTGCCACTGTTTTGACACAATCCATCGTTAACGAAGGGACGAAGAACGTTACCGCTGGTGCTAACCCTGTTGGCATTCGGACTGGGATTGAAAAAGCAACGACTGCCGCTGTTGATGCTTTGCACAAGATGAGTCACGACGTTAAGACTAAGTCTGACATCGCACAAATTGCGTCAATTTCAGCCGCTGATCCAGAAGTTGGTAAGTTAATTGCTGACGCTATGGAAAAGGTTGGTAACGATGGTGTTATTACCATTGAAGAATCCAAGGGAATTGAAACAACTTCTGATGTCGTTGAAGGAATGCAGTTTGACCGTGGATACATGAGTCAATACATGGTTACTGACAATGACAAGATGGAAGCTGACTTGGACAACCCTTATATCTTGATTACAGATAAGAAGATTTCCAACATTCAAGACATTTTGCCATTGTTGCAATCTGTTGTTGAACAAGGCCGTGCATTACTTATCATTGCTGATGATATTACTGGTGAAGCTTTACCAACCCTTGTTTTGAACAAGATGCGTGGGACATTCAACGTTGTTGCTGTTAAGGCACCTGGTTTTGGTGACCGTCGTAAGGCACAGCTTGAAGATATTGCTGCTTTGACTGGTGGTACTGTCATCACTGATGACCTTGGTCTGAACTTGAAGGACACAACTGTTGATCAGTTGGGTCAAGCTGGTAAGATCACGATCACTAAGGACAACACGACTATTGTTGAAGGCGCTGGCGACAAAGCTGCTGTTGACGAACGTGTTGCAAACATCAAGTCTGAATTAGAAGCAACAACTTCTGACTTTGACAAGGAAAAGTTGCAAGAACGTTTGGCTAAGTTATCTGGTGGTGTTGCACGGATTAACGTTGGTGCTGCTACTGAAACTGAACTGAAAGAACGTCGTTACCGGATTGAAGATGCCTTGAACGCAACGCGTGCCGCTGTCGAAGAAGGCTTCGTATCTGGTGGTGGTACTGCATTGGTTAACGCTATCGGTGCTGTGGCCGACTTGAAAGAAGAAGGAGACGTCCAAACGGGTGTTAACATCGTTCGTCGTGCTCTTGAAGAACCTGTTCGTCAAATCGCCGAAAACGCCGGTCGTGAAGGTTCCGTTATCGTTGAAAAGTTGAAGTCACAAAAGCCAGGCATTGGTTACAATGCTGCAACTGACGAGTGGGTTGACATGGTTGATGCCGGAATCGTTGACCCAACCAAGGTTACCCGTTCCGCTTTGCAAAATGCTGCTTCTGTTTCATCATTATTGTTGACGACTGAAGCTGTTGTTGCTGAAGAACCAAAGCAAGATAATGGTGGTGGCGATGCTGCTGCCGCTGCACAAGCTGCTCAAATGGGCGGTATGATGTAGCTTAATTGAACATCAATGCTGTTTGTTAACTGTTAACAGCAAACTTAAAAGTCAGAACCTACGCGATACTGCCGTAGATTCTGACTTTTTGTTTTGCAGCAAATATTAACGATGGCTGCCGTTGCATCAGCCAAAGACGCCGTTTCATGGGACCGGTCTCAGCCCCGCAAAGACCGCGTGTCTTTAACCTCGACTTGGAACCGAAGTGCACGTTTCCAAGCTCGTCCTACAATTCTAAGTGGCATAAACCTCGCCACTAAGAATTGTTATCACAAAACTCTGTCTTTGTCTGACTTCACTAACATCAGCAAGTAATGCGCACATTCAAAAGTCGCATGGTAAGCTCGATAAATGGAACCGACATTTAACTGTTACCACAAATATTGCAGCGCCGATTGCGTCATTGAGATGCTATTTGATTAAACTGATCCAAGCCGGCGCCGGTTCCCATGAAAAGGATTGTTTGACCTTCATGGCGACAGGGTCGGTTGAATCCAATTCTCCAAAAATCGAAACGAGTTGGGTGCGTTTGAACAATTGGAGTTGAATCTTCAGAAGGTCGATAACATGGTGGGCATCATCGTCGACATCCGTGAGCCAACCAACGTCTAAGGACGATTCAGCGTCACCGGGAAAGACGAAACTCAAGGCTTTGAATTCGCCATCAACAAGTGTGGCTAATGACCAGTCGAGATAGGGCAGTTCACCATCCACGTTCCGAGCCCAATTCTCAATGCTTAAGTGAGCAGCAGGATTGTCTTGGTGAACCCGCTCATACTGTTCGCGCAATAATGTGAGCGCTTTGTTCTTCATCGCTGGTTGTTGCCAGACCTCACGTAACGTGGTGACATTATCAGGGAGTGCGGTATCCGATAATGAGACTTTATCGAGCAACAAATCAGGCATCCATGTTTTACGAAAGATGTGATAACCCTGTTTTTCAAAATAGGCAGTTTTTCGTGTTTGAGGTTCCCAATACATGACAATTAACGGTAACGTAATGCTTAATTCATCAAGCCGTGCTTGTTCTCGGGATACTAGACCAGAAAGAACTTCATTTGTAGGAATTGACCGTGGGCTTAATACAATCCGGATGTTTTGATGATGAGGATGCACTTGGTTTTGCCAACTTGTGATGAAACCAAGGGGATGATCGTTTTCATCAACGGCCACAAAGGTGAGGTCGGGATTATTATTTGCAAAGTATTTGAATTGATCATCACGATCTGCCGCGGCGAATGCTACGATTTTGCTGAGATCAGATGGTATAACGTTACGAATTGTTATTTTCATGGGATTTTCCTTAAAGTTGAGTTGAAAATTTATGTACATTATACTGCTAATTCGATGATGAAATACCCGCTCGGCTAAGTTTTAAAGGTCACAACCCGGTTGACTTGAATTGGGTATCAAAGTGGTTATAATGTGTTGCATGTGCCGGATTGAAAACCATTTATCGGTTTGCTCATCAAACTTTCATATGAGCTTGGTGTTTGTGTCAATCTGGTGTAAGATGATTGAGCTTGAAAGCCGCAAGCAAGTTGTGGCTTTTTTGCCGTTTTTAGCCAACCAATTGAGTTAATTGGCTGACCGTTTAAATAAATGATAAGTCTATTTTTATAAAATAGCCGATATAATGGGTGACAGCTAGCGGTGTTCTGCCATTAGCTGTCCGTTTAAAAGGAGTTTCAATATGTGGCGCTATTTGAAGCGACTATTAATTGGTAAGCCGCTAAAAACTTTAGATGAAGGCGGACAATCGCTGACTAAATTTAAGGCGTTGGCCTTGCTTTCATCAGATGCACTTTCCTCAGTGGCGTATGGGACTGAACAGATTACCACAGTGTTAGTAACCTTATCTGCCGCGGCAATCTGGTTCTCCCTGCCAATTGCTGGGATTGTGCTCATTTTACTGTTGGCGATTACGTTATCGTATCAACAGATTATTCATGCGTATCCTTCGGGTGGTGGGGCCTATGTGGTTGCTACTAAAAACTGGGGTCGGCCTGCTGGATTAGTTGCTGGTGGATCGTTACTAGTTGACTATATGTTAACCGTGGCGGTTTCTGTAACGTCAGGGACTGAAGCGATTACGTCGGCAATTCCAGCCTTGTACAATCATCAAGTTGGGATTTCCATTGTGATTGTGTTGTTTGTTATGGCGCTCAACCTGCGTGGAATGAGCGAATCAGCAAACTTCCTGACTGTGCCGGTGTATTTCTTCGTCGTGATGATTCTGTTAATGATCTCTGTGGGGATTTTTAATATTGCCACAGGCCGCATTGTTTATCACGCCACGGCTGCTGTCGGGGCGCCGGTTAAAGGAATGACGGTATTACTATTCATCAAGGCCTTTAGTTCTGGGTCATCATCGTTGACTGGTGTTGAAGCTATTAGTAATGCGGTGCCAAACTTCAAGAAACCGAAAACAAAGAATGCCGCTGGAACGCTGGCTATTATGGCCACCATTTTGGCGTTCTTCTTTGGCGGTATCACGTTCATCAACTACTGGTTGGGAATTAAGCCAATGGCGACTCAAACGGTGTTGTCTCAAATTGGTGTTACCGTCTTCGGTCATGGGCTACTGTATTACCTGTTCCAAACGTCCACGGCCATGATTTTGGCAGTTGCGGCCAATACTGGGTTCTCAGCTTTCCCAATCTTAGCCTTTAACTTGGCTAAGGATAAGAACTTGCCACATGCTTACATGGACCGTGGTGACCGGTTGGGTTATTCAAACGGGATTATTACGTTAGCAGCGGGTGCCATTGCACTAATTGTGATTTTCCATGCGCAAACAACGCTATTGATTCCACTGTATGCGGTTGGTGTGTTCGTTCCGTTTGCCCTATCACAATCAGGGATGATTATTCATTGGCGGCGTGAACGTGAAGGCTTCTGGCAGGGGAAAGCATTTATCAACTTTGTTGGTGCCTTTATCTCAGCTGCCATCGCCATCTTCCTTTTCCTTACCCGTTTCAGTAACGTTTGGCCTTACCCAATCGTGATGGCGTTGTTAATGTGGATGTTCCACAAGATTCATTCACATTACATGACTGTTGCTGAACAATTGCGGGTTGCGGCTAACGTTGAGACGAAGCCACACCACTATGACGGGGCGACTGTCATCGTGTTGGTTTCAAACGTCACGCGGGTGACTAAGAGCGCGATTGATTACGCTGAGTCCATTGGTGATTATGTCATTGCAATGCACGTTTCGTTTGACCAGAACCCGGGTAAGGAACGTGAGACGGTGACTGAATTTAAGCGCGACTTCCCGAATGTCCGGTTTGTGGATATCCATTCATCCTACCGATCTGTTTCTGGGCCTGTGCTGAGGTTCTGTGATGTTATTGCCAAACGTGCGGCTGAGCGAAATTACAGTACTACGGTATTGGTACCACAGTTCGTGCCTAAACGACCGTGGCAAAACATTCTGCATAACCAAACGAGTTTACGTTTGCGCTCAGTGCTGAATTCGCGTGAAAACATCATTGTCTCCACGTATAACTACCATTTGAAACAGTAATTAACTAAATTTTGTTTTATGAAGATCTTGTTCGAAATTTGAATAGGATCTTTTTTTATTGGTACGTGTGTCGAGGCTCGTTACGCAAGCTTTACACAATCTATACAACACATACATGAGGCTTTTACGTTGATTCGCTATGCTTTATTCAACGGGTAAGGCAGGTTGTTACTCAAAAAATGTGGGGGTTAGATCATGAAAAAAGCAGCTTTAGTGAGCGTCCTGGGATTAAGCTTGGTATTCACCTTGGCGGGCTGTCAGTCGGCTAAGCATACCAACGTTGCGAGTGCCGATAAGAAGATTTCTGGCAAGGTTGTCGCGGTTGGCTCTACTGCACTCCAACCTTTAGTAGAACAGGCGGGACAAACATTTCAGGATGATCATTCAGGTGTCACCATTAATGTACAAGGCGGCGGTTCCGGTGCCGGATTAGGGCAGGTATCCAAAGGCGCAGTTAACATTGGCAATTCTGATCTGTTTGCTGAAGAGCAAAAAGGTCTTAATACCGCTGGAATGGTCGACCATCGTGTGGCAGTAGTTGGGATGGCACCAGTGGTGAATCCTGATACGAACGTGAAGAACGTGACTAAACAACAGTTGAAGGATATTTTTACCGGTAAGATCGACAACTGGAAAGCAGTTGGTGGCAAGGATGAAAAAATTGTCATCATTAATCGGGCTAAGGGATCAGGCACACGTGCCACGTTTGAAAAATTTGGGCTCGATGGTCAACAAGCTGCTCAGAGTCAAGAACAGGACTCTAATGGGACTGTTCAAAAGATCGTTAAAACGACTCCCGGGGCCATTAGCTACCTAGCCTTTTCATACATTAAACCGGACATGCAAGCACTCAGTATCGACCACGTAAAGCCAACTGACGCGAATGTTGCTGATAACAACTGGAAAATCTGGTCATATGAACACATGTACACTAAAGGTAAGGCTAGCCTTGCCACAAAGACCTTTATTAAGTTTATGACGAGTGATGCGATTCAAAAGCACCTCGTTAAAAAGCTTGGCTATATCCCGCTGACCAGTATGCATGTCAGCCGTGATGTGAACGGCAACATGCACAAAGGTGCTTAGAAAAGAGAATTTAAAAGTATATTTTTAGAGATTAAAAATGAGAGCGGGACATAACACGTTTTGGCTTTCTCAGGTAACGCGAATAAGGCATTCATGTTTTTTTCCCCCATGAATGCCTTATTCGCGTTAGATGAGCAAAAGTCAGTGTTATGTCCCGCGTTTGCGGCAATTTTTCGTCCGCATGACCTTTCGCGGTTGAAGAAAAATTGCTTGTTGACGTTTCATTAGAAATTGAGTTGAGGCGTTATGTCCAAGTTTCGTTTTTGGTGACTAAATGTATTTTAATCGAGGCCTTACGGGCATTATTTGGACACAGCATAAGGAACTTCTGCAAATTCTTCGTCGATTTTCTTGAGTTGTGCTTGACCGTTCGTTTTGCTCGTCAATTCAGTGGCAAACTGAATATCATCAGCACCAACAAGAACTGTAACTGTGACAGCAACGCCGTAGTCGGTTCCAACAATTTGGTCGACGCGATCAGCCAACCAAGTATTTAGCGGTTCGGCCTGTTTGTAGTCCAAGGTGATCTCATATCGTGTTAAAGCTTTCCGCTCGACGATTGAAGCATCTTGAATAGCTAAACTAGCGGAACTGCCATACGCACGAATGAGGCCGCCAGCACCCAGCTTGATGCCGCCGAAGAAACGGGTGACGACAATAATGATGTTATGCAGATGTTGCTGCTGGATGACATTTAGAATCGGTGATCCGGCCGTCCCGACAGGTTCACCAGCGTCGCTTTGGCGAGTTAATTCATCGTGATCGCCAGCTACGTAAGCGTAGGCTGCGTGATTAGCCTTAGCGTGTTGTGCCTGGACTTGGTCCAGAATGTTTGTTGCATCGGTTTCGGTTGTGATTGGCGCAGCATAACCGATAAAACGCGATTTTTTAATGGTTTGTTCAGCTTCGTGAGCGGTGGCAAGGGAAAGAAAAGGAAATTCTGACATTTTTGTCCTCCAACAAATAAATCCGTTTGAAAATACGTATGTAAGATTATGAACGGGATAATAATTAAAAGGCGGGGATGAACGATGAATGAAGACTTATTTGGCCGTCAATTAACGGCTACACAATTGCCGCCGACTTTTGAGCCAACAGATCCGCGAATCGTGTCGCGACCTGCAATGACGATCAGTGGCCGGTGGGTTCGTTGCGAACGATGCCATCAGCAGTTTGAAAAAGTTCATGTGGCTTTGCCAGCAGGCGGCTACTATTGTCCAGATTGCTTGGCACTGGGGCGAATTACGAGTCGACAATCATTGTTGACAATTCCTGAGCCCAATGCATTTCCGTCACAAACGAACACACTGACGTGGGTGGGATCACTGACACGATTACAACAAATTTGTGCGCAGGATGTTCAAAACGTCTTCGTCAAACGTCAGCGCCACTTATTATGGGCGGTCACGGGAGCAGGTAAAACTGAGATGCTATTTTTGGGATTAGCAGACGCGCTAAAACGCGGTGACCGGGTGGCTGTTGCCTCACCGCGAGTAGACGTGTGTATTGAATTGTTCCCACGGTTTCAACAAGCATTTAAGAACACGCCGATGGTTTTACTCCACGGTCAGCAAACGGAACCTTACCGATACTGCCAGTTCACTGTGTGTACGACGCATCAACTGCTTCGATTTTATCATGCTTTTGATGTTTTGGTGGTTGATGAAGTCGATGCCTTTCCGTTTGCACAAAACAAACAATTAATGTTTGCCGTCGATCAAGCCATTAAACCTAATGGTGCTTGCCTATACCTAACCGCTACACCGGGGACTGAACTGATGCACGCAGTGACTAGGCGGCAATTAACAATGAGTTACTTACCGTTACGATTTCATGGTCATCTGCTTCCTGAAATCCAGTGTCGAGGAGCGTGGCACTGGCGTGAAAAATTGCGCCATGGACGATTACCGGCAGGCCTGCAGGTTGCAGTTACAACCCGTCTGCGTCAGCACAAACGTTTTTTGCTTTTTGTCCCGCATGTGGCACAATTGTCAGATGTTGCTGCAGCCATTAGACATTTTGCACCCAGAGCGTCGTTTGTCACTGTTCATGCGGCAGATGGAGAGCGGGTTGAGAAAGTAGCTGCAATGCGTCAAAAGAAGGTGGATTTTTTAGTGACAACCACCATTTTAGAACGGGGAGTGACGTTTCCAGACATTGATGTATTTGTGCTGGGCGCTGACGATGCGGTATTTTCTGCGGCTGCACTAGTACAGATTGCCGGTCGAGCAGGCAGAAACGCTGCTGCACCGGACGGGAAAGTGATTTATTGGATTGAACAAACAACGCTTACGCTGCGCCGGGCAATCCGTCAGATTCAAGTTGTGAACCAAAAGGGAAGGCGGTTACCCGAATGGCGTCATGTTTGATGTGTCAAAAGATGTTATCTAAGACCCTGACTATTCGTGAGTTATTAAGCTGGCGAAGAGTGACGGACGATGTTATTTGTGAGAATTGTAAGGCTACTTTTACTGTTATTCGTGAATCAAAAGCGTGTCCTCAATGTGGCCGAAATCAGGAAAATCAGGAGATTTGTCAAGATTGCCAACGCTGGCATTTAATGCCGAATACATTGAAGATCAAAAACCGTGGTTTATTTCAATACACGCAGGCCATGCATGACTACATGCATCAGTATAAATTCAATGGCGATTTGAGATTGGCAAAGGCTTTCCAGCATGTTGTACAACTGGCAATTGATGCGGCTCAAGTTGATGTTGTGATACCAGTACCAGTGTCAGACACAACGTTTGACCACCGCGGGTTTAATCAAGCAGCCGAGTTGTTGCAATTGGTTGGGGAAAATCGCCATTCTCCGGTCGTCTGTCCTGCACTTAAAGTGGCGACACCTGACAAACAGCAGCAATCCAGGCAAGGACGAAAAGACCGAATGACTCGTACTCAACCGTTCGTAATTGATCCGAACTATGCAGAAAAATTGCACGGCAATAAAATTTTAATCTTTGATGATGTCTATACGACTGGCCGAACGCTACACTTTGCAGCACAGGCGTTGCAAACGGTTGAAGTCACTTCGATGATAGGGCTTACATTAGCAAGATAACAGTCTTTAAGAGGGATATCCGTTGAGAGTTTGAAGCGGGTTGGTTATAATGAAACTACAGATAGAGATAGAGTGGTCCTATCGAAATCAATTCATGTTTGGATGGCGTCGTCCACATGTGAATCTAAAAGCCCCCGCATAGCGGGAACTTAGTTCGGAAGGGAGCGAAGTTTTATGTTAGATGTACAAACTCGTGGAGAAAACATCTCTGTAACCGATGCACTCAGGGACTACGTAGATAAAAAGGTGACTAAGATTGGCCGTTACCTAGAGCCAAATGTTAGCGCCATTGCGCATGCAAACTTGCGCGTTTATCCCAACAAGACCGCTAAAGCGGAAGTCACCATTCCATTGCCTTACTTAACATTACGGGCAGAGGAAACTTCTGATGACTTGTACAAGAGTATTGATACTATGTCAGATCGACTAGAGCGTCAAATTCGGAAGTACAAGACAAAGGTTAACCGGAAGTCCCGTGAAAAGGGCTACAAGGGCTTAGACTTCCGTCCAGATGAAGAAGCAACACCAACTCAGCCAGAAACGCGGTTTGATGTTGTACGAACCAAGAGTTTGCAGTTGAAACCAATGGACAATGAAGAAGCAATTCTTCAGATGGATCTGTTGGGACACGACTTCTTCATTTACCAGGACGCAGAGACGGATGAAGTAAATGTTGTTTATCGTCGTAATGACGGTCGCTATGGTTTACTTCAAGCTGGTTCAAACGACTAGTACCGTCACAATCATCGAATAATTTAATTTTGTTTTACCTTACCCACCGTTATGGACAGTATCCGCAACGGTGGGTTTTGTTTGGCTTTTTTTCTGATTGGTTTGAGCTGAATGTGTTTGCAATGAGAAACTTAAATGATAGAATGAATATCTGATAGACTGCACTAGTTGCAACGTTTAACGCGTTTTTAGGGAAGGATAAAGTTACAACATGCCAAATGTATTAAAACGCTGGGTTGAATCTGATGCCCGGAAAGTTACGCGTTTAGGTCACACAGCCGATAAGGTGATGGCTTACGAAGATGAATACGCAAAATTAAGTGATGAAGATTTACAGGCCAAGACGCCTGAATTTAAAGAACGCTACAAAAAGGGTGAAAGTCTTGATGACTTATTACCTGAAGCATTTGCGGTAGCACGTGAAGGGGCCAAACGTGTTTTAGGTTTGTTCCCATTCCGCGTTCAAATTATGGGGGGGATCGTGCTCCATAATGGGGATATTGCTGAAATGAAAACCGGTGAAGGGAAGACGTTGACGGCGACCATGCCGGTTTACCTTAACGCCTTGACCGGTGATGGTGTTCACGTTGTTACGGTTAACGAATACCTGTCAGAACGTGATGCTACTGAAATGGGTGAACTGTATAACTGGCTTGGTCTGAGCGTTGGAATTAACGGCTCTGAGAAGTCAGCTGAAGAAAAGCGGGAAGCCTACAATGCTGATATTACCTACTCAACAAATGGTGAAATTGGGTTCGATTATTTGCGTGACAACATGGTTGTTTACAAAGAGGACCAAGTGCAACGTGGCTTAAACTTCGCCATTATTGATGAAGTTGACTCCATTTTGATTGATGAGTCACGGACACCATTGATTATTTCAGGTGGTTCAGCTGGTAATACGAATTTGTACGAACGTGCTGATCGGTTTGCCAAAACGCTGCGTGAAAAGAGTGATTATAAGGTTGACCTGGAATCCAAGACGGTTTCGTTAACGGATGAAGGAAACCGTAAAGCAGAAGAATACTTCGGCTTGGACAATCTGTACGATACTGAAAATACAGCTTTAACTCACCATTTGGATCAAGCCTTGCGTGCTAACTACATCATGTTTAACAACAAGGACTATGTTGTTCAAGACGGCGAAGTTCAGATCGTGGATTCATTTACTGGTCGAATTATGGAAGGCCGTCGTTTCTCAGATGGTTTGCATCAGGCTCTGGAAGCTAAAGAGCATGTGGACATTCAAGAAGAAACCAAGACAATGGCCAACATCACGTATCAGAACTTATTCCGGATGTATAACAAACTTTCAGGGATGACTGGGACGGCCAAGACGGAACAGGAAGAATTCCGTGAGATTTACAACATGGAAGTTATTTCAATTCCAACCAACCGCCCGGTTATTCGTAAGGATGAGCCTGATTTACTGTACCCAAGTTTGAAGAGTAAGTTTAACGCGGTTATTAATGAGATCGTTAAGCTTCACAAAAAGTGTCAACCCATGCTAATTGGGACGGTGGCCGTTGAAACTTCTGAATACCTGTCACATCAATTGGATCAGTTGGGCATTCCGCATAATGTTTTGAACGCTAAAAATCACGCGCGTGAAGCCGAAATTATCATGAATGCTGGTCAAAAGGGTGCCGTAACGATTGCCACCAACATGGCCGGTCGTGGGACGGATATCAAGCTCGGACCTGGCGTTAAGGAAGTTGGCGGATTAGCCGTTATTGGGACTGAACGACATGAGTCACGACGGATTGATAATCAGCTTCGTGGCCGTTCCGGTCGTCAAGGGGACCCTGGTTTTTCACAATTCTACCTGTCACTGGAAGATGACTTAATGTTGCGGTTCGGTTCAGATCGAGTTAAGGCTATCTTGCAACGGATGAACGTGGAAGATGACGATGCGGTAATTAAGAGTCGACTCATTACACGTCAGGTTGAATCAGCTCAAAAACGTGTTGAAGGGAATAACTACGACTCACGTAAAAATGTTCTGCAATATGATGATGTTATGCGTGAGCAACGTGAAGTTATTTATAAACAACGGCAATTAGTTATCAATGAGCCTGATGATCTTAAGTGGGTGATCATGCCGATGATTGAACGAACGGTTAACCGGATTGTTGACATGCATACTAATGGTGACCAAAAGAAGTGGGAACTTGACAGTATTGTCGACTTTGCCCGTTCAGCAATGGTTAATGATGATGCGATTTCAGAGGATGATTTAAAAGGTAAGTCTGCTGATGAAATCAAGTCATATCTAATGGATCAAGCCGAGACTGTGTACAAGGACAAGCAAAAGCAACTTTATGACCCTAGTCAAATGCTCGAATTTGAAAAGGTGGTTGTGTTGCGTTGTGTGGACTCACACTGGACAGATCACATTGATACGTTGGATCAACTACGGCAGTCCATTCAATTGCGTGGTTATGGTCAGTTGAACCCGTTGATCGAATATCAAAGTAATGCGTTTACCATGTTTGAAGAAATGATTTCCGATATTGAATACGACGCAACCCGTCTGTTCATGAAGAGTGAAATTCGTCAAAATATGGAACGGTAATAATTAACAACACTTAGAAGGACTGTCTCACCTTGTTTACAGGTATGACAGTCCTTCATTCATTAATTACACAAAGATAAGGAGTGAGCATATGGAATTAGCAGATGCACGCCAACGTTTGGCCGATATGCAACAACAAATCACGAACTTTAGGGGGTCACTTTGACCTCGATGCCTTGAACCAAAGCATTGCTGAAAACGAGGCACGAATGGCCGAACCACATTTTTGGGATGATAACGTGGCCGCCCAACAAGTTATTGATGACAATAATGCATTAAAGGCAAAGCACGATACATTTATGGAGCTTGATCAGGCCGTAGAGGACCTTGCGGTGACGATTGAGTTATTGGAAGAAGACGATGATCCTGAAATGGCAGCCCAATTAGATGAAGAAATGGCCATCACTGCCAAAAAGTTGCAGTCATACCGGCTGACACAGTTATTGGATCAGCCATATGATGGTAATAATGCCATTTTAGAAATTCATCCCGGTGCTGGTGGTACGGAATCACAAGATTGGGGCCAAAACCTCATGCGGATGTACACACGGTGGGCTGAACAACATCAATTCAATGTCGATATTGTCGACTACCAAGCAGGTGACACAGCCGGCTTAAACAGCGCAACATTGCTCATTAGTGGAACAAATGCATATGGCTATTTGCGGAGTGAAAAAGGCGTTCATCGATTTGTGCGGATCTCACCGTTTGATTCAGCCGGTCGGCGACATACCTCGTTTGTTAGTGTTGATGTTATGCCAGAATTGGATGATTCCGTTCAGGTTGATCTGAATCCTGACGACATCAAGATGGAAGTTTTCCGTTCAAGTGGTGCTGGTGGTCAGCACATTAATAAGACGTCGTCAGCTGTGCGTTTGATCCATGTTCCCACAGGGATTGTTGTTTCTTCACAGGCGCAGCGGTCTCAGTTTCAAAATAAGGCCACTGCAATGGCCATGTTAAAGGCCAAGTTATATGAACGTGAGGAACAAAAAAAGGCCGAAGAAAAGGCAAAACTGGAAGGGACTCAACTTGAGATTGGTTGGGGATCGCAAATTCGCTCTTACGTTTTCCAGCCCTACACGATGGTGAAGGATCACCGAACAGATTATGAAACGGGTAACGCCCAAGCGGTGCTCGATGGCGATCTTGATCCGTTTATTGATGCTTATTTACAATGGAATCTGAAACAGAAAAATCCTGATTAGGCGGAATGCAAACGCGTTTGTTGTGATGTCTGTCAAACGTCGTGTTTGTGAGACGACTTCAAAGTTTAATATGATATACTGCACCTGACATTTGACGCAGACATTGAGAATTTGGAGAGGAAATAGCCATGAAACGAGTTCTGGTGGTCGATGATGAACCGAGTATTGTAACGTTGCTACAGTACAATCTCGAACAAGCAGGATATGCGGTCGAGATTGCCACGGATGGTCCAAAAGCCTTAGCAAAGATTCGCGAAGGTGGTTACTTTTGTGTGCTACTAGATTTAATGTTGCCAGAATTAGATGGTATTGAGGTGACAAAACAGGTTCGTCGAGATGGTATTCAAACACCGATTATTATCGTCACGGCCAAGGGTGAAGAATTTGACCGGGTGTTTGGCCTCGAAATTGGTGCGGATGATTATATTACCAAGCCATTTTCACCACGCGAAGTGTTGGCACGCATTAAGGCGGTCACCCGCCGTAGTGAGCGGACAGCGGTCACTCAGAAAGAACCCGACCGACTAGTTCAAGTTGGCGCGTTAACCATTGATGAAGATCGTTTGCAGGTAAAAAGGGATGACCAGCCGATTGCATTGACGCCCAAAGAATTTGAACTGTTAGATTATTTTGCCGAACGGCAGGGTAGAGTGTTGGATCGCGATACGTTATTGAATGGTGTTTGGGGGTTCAACTACGCAGGCGATAGTCGCATGGTCGATATGCATGTCAGTCATCTGCGGGAAAAGATTGAACCCGATCCCAAACATCCACAGTATTTAAAAACCGTTCGTGGCTTCGGCTATCAATTTGGTGAATAGCGTATGAGAACTTTAGGCAGACGTTTAATATTTATTGCAGGTGTCGTCAATTTAGGACTGTTATTTTTGTTAATCAGCGTTATTGGTCACGTTTCGGAATCACGTTTAAAAATGGTCGTTGTGGTCACTGTTTTTGGCGCGATGGTTTTGGAATCGTTAATTATTGCGTGGTTAATTGCCAACCAGCAACGGGTGGTCAGTGATTTAACAACGCAAGTCTTACGGCTGAGCTCCCCCAAGGATGCACGACGGATTATTTTACCCGACAATCATGCTTATGCCGATTTGGCCCAGGCAATCAACATGGCCGCTGACGAATTACGTCATCAGAGCCACGTTTTCCAACGTCAGGAAAATGAACTCGATAATTTACTTGAGTATTTACCAGTGGGTGTTATTGTGATTGATCGTCATCGGATGACACAATTATTGAATCCGATGGCAGCGCAGTTGCTAGAAATCAATACGGACCCGCAAGCACATTTGTATACGTCGGATGTGCGGCAGTATGACTTAATGACTCAAATTGAAACGACGATGCATAATCACAAAAATGTTCGACAAACGTTGACGCTGAATTTACCGACGTCACCTAGGACACTTGAAGTTTCTACCATTTATACGGAACCGCGGCCAAACCATCAGCAAGTGCTCGTTTTGCTGTACGATCTTACGGAAGTCACTCAAATCGAACAGATGCAGTTAGATTTCGTTTCCAATGCCTCACATGAGTTGAAAACGCCGTTAACAGCCATTGCTGGTTTTACAGAAACATTGTTGGCAGGAGCAAAAGATGATCCGGAAAAGCGGGATGAATTTCTTAAAATTATTGATGAACAAGCCCATCAATTGATGGATTTAATTGAAGATGTTTTATCCGTTTCACGTTTGCAGAATCCTGTGAGTCAAACAGCCACGTTAACTAAAGTTGATTTGCACAAGCTAGTTGATCGACAGCTAACGTTACAAGCTCAGTCTATTCAACGAAGTGCCTTAAGGGTCACTAATCAGGTTCCAGAAGAAACAATGGTAGAGACAGATGTTACCAAGTTAGAACAAATCATTAAGAATTTAATCTCTAATGCGGTTAAATATAATCGTCCCGGTGGTAAGATTCACATTATGTTTACCGCAACTTCTCTGCATGGGTGGCAACTTAGTGTTCAGGACACTGGCTATGGCATCGCGGAAGAACAACAAGACCGAATTTTTGAACGCTTTTACCGAGGGGATCCATCCCGGACCAAACAACGTGTTCCAGGCACTGGCCTGGGATTAGCGATTGTCCAGGAGTTGACGAATTTATTAAAAGGCGAAGTAAGCGTTAATAGTCAATTGGATGTCGGGACGACCATGACAATTAGTTTTCCTAAATAACTAGCATTAAATAATCCTTTGAAAACAGTGTTTGCGCTAGCATACAGTCATTGAAAAAGACTGATGCTAGGGCAAACGCTGTTTTTGTAAACGTCTTTACACAACCTTTACATGCTGACCAAGAGTCCTTTACATCAATTCGATACACTGAGTATATGCAAAAGCGTGATGCGCAGACTTCTGGGCGACAGGTGCACGTTTTACGAGAGTGATGCCGAAACTTGGCATTTTTAGGAGGAACAACATGAACAAACGACGCATTGCAGGTGTGGCCTTGTTCTTGATTGCCGTTGGCGGACTATTAGGACTGGGTTACCAAACACGTAACCGTTCTTCAGCAGGCGGTTCAATTACAACGGTGGGATCCACCGCGTTGCAACCACTGGTTGAAGCAGCTGGTGAACAATTTAGTGGTGATCATCTCGGCGTTTTTATTAATGTTCAAGGTGGTGGTTCAGGAACCGGATTGAGTCAAATCCAAGAGGGAGCCGTCGCAATTGGTAACTCGGACGTTTTCGCCGAAGAGCAGTCAGGCATTCATTCACATAATTTAGTTGACCACCGCGTTGCCGTTGTCGGAATTGTTCCGATTATCAATAAGGAAGTTGGCCTAAAAACGTTAACAACAGCGCAGTTGCAAAAGGTTTTCGATGGGACGTATACAAACTGGCGAGAACTTGGTGGCAAAAATGTCCCAATTACGATTGTGAACCGAGCCCAAGGATCTGGTACACGGGCGACGTTCGAAA
Organism: Furfurilactobacillus milii; assembly: GCF_009864005.1. Classification (GTDB taxonomy): domain Bacteria; phylum Bacillota; class Bacilli; order Lactobacillales; family Lactobacillaceae; genus Furfurilactobacillus; species Furfurilactobacillus rossiae_B. Next base: position 10,769 of record NZ_WEZQ01000027.1, on the reverse strand, counting down.
AGTGGGCGTTACGCGGTCACCACGTGAAAACAGCTCAAGAGCAGGATTCATCTGGGATGGTGAGATCCATTGTCAGCACAACACCAGGGGCCATTAGTTATGTTGCGTTTTCTTACGCTAATAAAACAGTTCAAAAGGTTGCAATCAACGGTGTGACGCCGACAAATCAAAATGTCACGTCTAACAAGTGGCAAGTTTGGTCATACGAGCACATGTATACGAATGGCCGTCCCAAAGGCGTCGCAAAATCATTTTTAAACTACATTGAATCACCAAAAATTCAGTCAACATTAGTACGACAGTTAGGTTATATCAGTATTTCTCAAATGCATGTGGAAAGAGATGTAAAAGGTCGGGTTACGGTGATTCGTTAGTTAGGAATGAAGGAGAGCAAACGGCATGGATAAGATAAAAGAGAAGTTGCAACAAACATCGCAGGCGACACGTAGTGAACGACGAGGCCGCTTTATCAGTTTCCTAGCGCTAATTTTAATTTTGGTGGTTGTGATTGCCATCTTTTGGTTTGTGGCCGCTAAGGGGTTAGCGACATTCTTTCAAAACCACATCAACGTGTGGGATTTTTTAAGCGGAAAAACATGGGATCCGTCTGTCAAAGGTGCTAATGGAAAGCCTGAGGTCGGTGCACTACCAATGATTGTCGGATCGTTTTTAATTACGTTGTTATCGGCGTTAGTGGCGACACCATTTGCGATTGGAACGGCAGTGTTTATGAATGAAATTGCGCCACGCAACGGGGCCAAGATTTTGCAGCCGGTTACTGAACTGCTGGTAGGAATCCCCTCAGTTGTTTACGGATTTATCGGGTTGTCAGTTGTTGTCCCATTTGTTCGCCACGTGTTTGGTGGCAGCGGTTTTGGAATTCTATCAGGGACTTTTGTTCTATTCGTAATGATTTTGCCGACCGTTACCTCGATGACGGCCGATACACTCAAGTCAGTACCACGTTATTACAGGGAAGCTTCTTTAGCACTAGGCGCTACTCGCTGGCAAACAATCCATAAGGTAGTTCTCCGTGCGGCGACACCTGGTATTTTAACAGCGATCGTTTTTGGGATGGCGCGGGCATTTGGTGAAGCACTTGCTGTCCAAATGGTAGTCGGGAATGCGACATTGCTACCGCATAACTTAGTTTCACCATCCTCCACGTTGACTTCTGTCTTGACGGAAGGAATCGGTAACACGGTTATGGGCAGCTTACAAAACAATGCTTTGTGGTCATTAGCATTAGTTCTATTGACCATGTCTTTGTTCTTTAACGTCATCATTCGGATTATTGGACGGAAAGGGGAACTCCGCTAATGAATGCAAAAACGGCAGACAAAATTGCAACAGCAGTGTTTTACGCCATTGCGGGTTCGGTCATCTTAATTCTAGCTTTTCTACTTGGATACATTTTGATTTCAGGTTTTCCCAAACTGACGTGGCAATTTTTGACAACACCTGCGAAGGCCTTTACGGCTGGTGGAGGGATTGGCATTCAATTATTTAATTCATTCTATTTATTACTTTTGGCCATGTTGATCTCGTTTCCAATTGCACTTGGGGCCGGTATTTACCTCAACGAATATGCCAAACAAAACTGGCTGACAACGATTATTCGGACAGCTATTGAAATTCTTAGTTCCTTGCCATCAGTAGTGGTTGGTCTGTTTGGTTTCTTACTCTTCGTTGTTCACATGAAAATGGGTTTCTCAATTTTATCAGGTGCCTTGGCCTTGACGTTTTTCAACCTCCCGTTGTTGACCCGAAGCATTGAAGGGTCGTTAGCTGCCATTCCTAATCTTCAACGGGAAGCTGGATTGGCCTTGGGGTTATCACGCTGGGAGACAGTTACCCACGTTATTTTGCCCGCGGCCGTTCCCAGCATCCTGACTGGTGTTATTCTCAGTGCTGGCCGTGTATTCGGTGAGGCGGCTGCTTTGATTTACACATCAGGGCAATCGGCACCAGCACTAAACTTTGGCGACTGGAACCCATTCAATATTTCGAGTCCGTTAAACCCGATGCGTCCGGCCGAAACGTTGGCGGTACACATTTGGAAAATTAATTCGGAAGGCATTATGCCGGACGCAAGCGCAGTTTCCGCAGGTTCTTCGGCCGTTCTGGTTCTGGCAGTACTGTTATTTAACTTCTTGGCGCGCTGGCTCGGTCGTCGCTTATATCATCGATTAACGTCCGCAACCAACTAAAACACGTACGAAGGGAGTCATGAGCATGAGCGAAAAGATTAATGCATCGGCAGATGCGCCATTACGTAATATTTATCATTTTGATGAAGAAAGGCATGAAATTGCATTATCCACACATAACTTGCACGTGTTTTATGGTGATAACGAAGCACTGACAGAGGGTGATTTACAATTTGAACGCTATAAAATCACTGCCCTTATTGGTGCATCCGGGTCTGGTAAATCTACTTTTTTACGTTCGCTTAATCGCATGAATGACGGAATAGCAAGAGTAGAGGGCGAAATTCGTTACCGTGACTTGGACATTAATAGTAATCAAATTGATGTTTATGAAATGCGTCGTCATATCGGGATGGTGTTTCAGCGACCAAATCCGTTCGCCAAATCCATTTACGATAATATTACCTTTGCCTTGAAACAACGTGGTGTCAGGAACAAACAGCGTCTTGATGAAGTTGTTGAAACATCATTACGTCAAGCGGCTATGTGGGATCAGGTCAAAGATGAACTTCATCAAAGCGCACTCGCTTTATCTGGTGGACAGCAACAACGATTATGTATTGCCCGTGCCATTGCGATGGAACCTGACATTCTTTTACTTGATGAACCGGCTAGTGCACTGGATCCCGTTGCCACTTCACAAATTGAAGACACGTTGCTACAGCTTAAGGAAAAATATACCATCATTATTGTGACGCACAATATGCAGCAGGCCGCGCGAATTAGCGACTATACCGCTTTCTTTCACCTCGGTAAGGTGCTGGAATACGACGAAGCCCGCAAAATTTTTACCCGTCCCAAAGTCGCAATCACAAATGACTATATTTCAGGTAACTTTGGTTAAAATGGGGAGGCTCAGTGTAATGGCACTACCGATAATGTCTACGGATAACTTACACTTGTTCTACGGGAAAAAGGAAGCGTTAAAAGGAATCAACCTCGATTTCCAAGAAAAAGGGATTACTGCGCTCATTGGCCCCTCAGGATGCGGTAAATCAACTTTTCTTCGTTGCTTAAACCGAATGAACGATTTGATTGATGACGTAACCATTACGGGTAACGTGATGTTTAAAAATCAAAATGTTTATGCGCCGGATACAGATATCGTGGCTCTTCGTAAGGAGGTTGGCATGGTTTTTCAACAACCTAACCCATTTCCATTTTCAATTTATGAGAATGTGATTTATGGATTGCGATTGGCTGGCGTGCGTGATAAACAGGTTCTTGATGAAGCGGTTGAACGTAGTTTACGTCAGGCGGCCATTTGGGATGAAGTGAAGGATGACTTGCACAAAAATGCCTTAGCTTTATCCGGTGGACAGCAGCAACGTGTTTGCATCGCAAGAGTCCTAGCCGTTTCCCCGGATGTTTTATTGCTAGATGAGCCGACCAGCGCTCTTGATCCAGTTTCTAGTCATGTGATTGAAGAAACGTTGTTGCAATTACGGTATGATTACACTGTGATTACGGTGACACATAATCTTCAACAGGCATCACGAATTGCGGACCGAACTGCTTTTTTCCTTCAAGGTGAATTGATTGAAGTAAGCGATACTAAAAAAATGTTTATGGATCCTCAGAAACAGCAAACACAAGATTATATTTCCGGTCGTTTCGGCTAACCGAAACCGCTTTAGCAAACATTGAAAAAGGAGTTGGCATTATGCGACGGTTGTTTGATGATGAACTGAATGATTTGGATACTAGTTTTACAGAAATGGGCATGCTTGTTTCTGAGGCGATTGGAAAAGCCGTGACTTCATTTGTCAATCATGATCGAACGCTCGCCCAGTCAGTCATTGATGATGATCATTTAATCAATGATCGTGAAGTCGCACTGGAAAAGAAATCATTTGAAATGATTGCCTTGTATCAGCCGGTGACGACAGACCTAAGGGAAATCGTGACGATTTTGAAGGCCGTTTCTGACTTGGAACGAATGGGGGATTACGCGCGCAGTATTGCGCACTCAACGATTCGGGTCAAAGGCAACAAACGGGTTGCCTCGACAGAACAACACATTTCAGAGATGGGCGCTATCGTTCAACAGATGGTTGCCGATGTACTGGACGCTTACGTAAAAGATGATGATGGTCGTGCCCGCAAGATTGCTGCAGTGGATGCACAGGCTGCGGACTATTATCAGTTAATTTATATGGAAAGTATTGATCAGATGCGGCAAGATCCCGAAGTTGTAATTGGCAGTACAGACTACCTGTCCGTAGCACAGTTCTTAAAGCGCATTGGCGATTACGTAACCAACATTTGTGAATGGATTGTTTATCTTCAGACAGGTAAAATTGTTGAATTAAATCCGCGAAATGTCGATTCGGGAACGGAAAATAAATAGTTGAACTAATAACGAATTGATTAAGGGCAGCTTGTCACTATTTGAGTGAATTCGCGTGTTTTCAGGAACGTGAAGAAACGATAATGAGGGTAAGCTGTTTTAGTGTTTATTAAGGGCTTTTGAAAAATTGGTCACGGTGCGCTGTTTGCGATAAAATTAGGACATTCAGGTAACACAACAGAAAGCGAGGTAAACCTGCTTGAGCAAACGAAAATTGACAAAGTCAGCAACGGATCGTTGGATTGGTGGCGTATTCGGTGGCATTGGTGAGTATTTGCACATTAATCCGACAATTTTGCGAATAGCTTATATTATTTTGGCTATTGCGATTCCGCCTCACTGGTTGATATCGTTGTTGGCGGTCGTTCTGTACGGTGTTTTACTGTGGTTTTTACCAAATGACCGTCAGCAGAGTGATGCATCATTTTTTAACTTATTTGGTGACTTATTTAGTGGTCAGAGTGCCTCTCAATCCTCTCGATCACGAGCGCGAAAACAAATCCATGCCGAAGAACGTGACGTGCATGAGAATAAAGGGGATAAACAATAAATATGAAGTTTTGGCAACGGATTATTGTCGATGCACTATTATTTATGGCGATTGCCGGATTTTTCCGCAATAGTTTTGCGGTTTCTAGTGTGTGGTACGCGTTGGTCGCCAGTTTAGTGTTGGCAATTTTAAATGCGGCCATTAAGCCGATCTTGGTGGTATTATCATTACCAATAACATTTTTAACGTTAGGGCTGTTTTCAATTGTCATAAATGCACTGATGCTAGAACTGACAAGTTTCTTCGTCGGCGCGCAGAATTTCCATATTGCCAATTTTGGCATGGCAATGTTGGCAGCAATTATTATGTCCATTTGTAACGCCGTCATTTCCGGGTATTTTAGTAAAGAGTGATGATAGAAGAGTGATGCCGAAGCTCGGGAAGGTTCGAGCAACAACGTAAAGGTGGCAGCGTGCAAGCGCACTTTGCTTGTAGGATGACAGCTTTGGGTTGTGCACAGAACCTTGAGCGACAGGTGCACGTTTAGAAGAGTGATGCCGAAGCTCGGGAGGGTTCGAGCAACAACGTAGGGACATATTTAAGGAGGAGTATTCGTGGCAGATAGTGTAACGATACGGGAGCTGGTAAAGAATACCAGGTTAACCGTCTATTATGGTGAAGAGTATCTGGACGATCGCCGCATTACGACACCGGACATTTCACGTCCGGGTCTGGAAATGACCGGCTATTTTAACTATTATCCACCGGAACGCATTCAGTTACTGGGAATTACAGAAACGTCATTTTCTAAAAAGATGAGTCATGAGGAGTTACTCATGATTATGCGGAAGATGGCAGATCCTAAAACGCCTTGTTTTGTTGTATCAACTGGAATTGAACCACCGGCAGAACTGATTCAGGCTGCAACGGAGCAACATATTCCTGTGTTGGGATCCAAACAAACGTCATCGCGAATTCTTTCAAACATGTCGATTTACTTAAGTGGCGTATTGGCAAAGCGGCAATCGATTCACGGTGTGTTAGTTGATATTTATGGACTTGGGGTTCTTATTACTGGTGACTCAGGTGTTGGTAAATCTGAAACGGCCTTGGAACTTATCCGTCGTGGACACCGGCTGATTGCGGACGACCGAGTTGATGTTTATCAACAGGATGAGCAAACATTAGTTGGTGAGGCGCCAAAGATTTTAAACCACTTAATGGAGATCCGTGGGATTGGTATTATCGACGTGATGAATCTGTTTGGTGCTGGTGCAGTCAGAAGTCAGGCCAAGATTCAACTGATTGTCCACTTGCAAAACTGGACGCCTGATGCTCAATTTGACCGTTTGGGCAACGCAGATGATGAACGCCAAATTTTCGACGTTCAGGTACCGATGATTTCTATTCCTGTTAAGACAGGTCGTAACTTAGCCATCATTATTGAATCTGCCGCGATGAACTTCCGTGCTCGCTCTATGGGGTATGATGCGACAAAGACATTCGACGATAATTTAAACAGTTTGATTCAGGAAAACTCCAAACGTGATGAAGCTGCTGAGGCAGCCAATGAAGCAAAGACGACCGATGATAGTGCATCGGCCACTAAGGGTAAGGATTAAAGCATGGCGTTTACTTCACTTGTTGGGGCGTTGAACCCAATTGCACTGCATTTAGGACCCATTGAGGTTCATTGGTATGGCGTCATTATTACCACCGGTGTTTTCATTGCGTTATGGTTGTCCGTTCGTGAAGCCCGCAGACGTCAGATTAATCCTGATGATCTATATGACTTTTTGCTCTGGGCATTACCGGTTGCGCTGATTTCTGCGCGGATCTATTATGTTGTTTTTCAATGGTCCTATTATCAACATCATTTAGATCAGATCATTGCCATTTGGGATGGTGGTATTGCGATTTATGGTTCACTCATTGGTGCCATTATTGTGGTGATTCTATTTACCCGTTGGCGTAAAATTCCGACATTTCTGTTTCTGGACGTGCTAGCACCGACCGTGATTATGGCGCAAGGGATTGGTCGATGGGGCAACTTTATGAACCAAGAGGCTTTTGGTAAAATAACCACGTTGGCACATCTGCAGGCCTTGCATTTGCCACAGTTTATCATCACACAAATGGATATTGGCGGCGTTTATCGTACGCCGACATTCCTGTATGAATCCGTATGGGACATCGCCGGTTTTATCTTTCTGTTAGCTACGCGTCACATCAAGGGGCTGTATTTGCGTGGTGAGGTGTTCTTTATTTATGTAGCGTGGTACGCGTTTGGGCGCTTTTTCGTGGAAGGTATGCGGACTGATAGCTTAATGTTAGGACCAGCGCGCGTATCACAATGGTTGTCCGTTGTTCTTTTTGTTGGTGCGTGGGTATGGCTGATTATTCGGCGTCGACAGCATAATGTACCATCCTATTTATCAGGAATGACGGTTACAAAGAAATAACTCATGTTCGCAATAAATTGAGGAGAAACTAATGACAACAAAAATTGCAGTGCTGGGCGCTGGATCTTGGGGCAGTGTACTGGCAAACTTATTGACGGAAAATGGTCAAGCAGTTGCTCTGTGGTCTCATAAAGCCAGCCAGGTGGAAGAAATGAATCAACACCACACAAACCAGGCGTATATGCCAGGCTTTGAATACCAACATAATCTGATGGTGACTGATGATATGGCTGAAGCAATCAAGGATGCATCTGTTGTTCTGTTTGTTGTACCAACGAAGGCAATTCGTGAGGTCAGTGCTCAGGCTGCTAAATTATTAATTGCTAATCATCAAAAAGTAACAATTGTGCATGCAATCAAAGGGCTGGAACAAGAAACATATAAACGGGTCTCGGAAATGTTAACGGAAGAGGTTCCATCTGCTAATCGGGATGCGGTTGTTGTTCTGTCTGGTCCTAGTCATGCCGAAGATGTTGCGAAAAAGGATATTACGTTGATAACAGCCGCATCGTTAAATGAGGATGCGGCGAGAAAAGTACAAAAACTCTTTATGAATTCATATTTTAGGGTTTATACTAATACGGATGTGATTGGTGCTGAATTTGGTGCTGCCTTAAAGAACATTATTGCTATTGGTGCCGGTGCTTTACATGGACTGGGATATGGCGATAATGCGAAGGCTGCATTAATGACCCGTGGCTTAGCTGAAATAAGTCGATTAGGTCAATCGTTTGGTGCTAATCCGTTAACGTTTATCGGCCTTTCTGGTGTCGGTGATTTAATCGTAACGGCGACAAGTTCAAATTCACGCAATTGGCGTGCGGGAAATGAACTTGGTCAAGGTAAATCGTTACAAGAAGTCATTGATACCATGGGCATGGTAATTGAAGGTGTGGCTACCACAAAGGCGGCCCACGAACTAGCCATTAAACGCCATGTTGATATGCCAATTACGGACGCTATTTATGACGTTCTTTACAACGGAGCCGAAGTTCGCTCAGTCATTACTGGATTGATGCAACGTGAAGGTCGCGCTGAAATTGGTTAGCAAGTTGGTTATGGTTGGGGTAAAGTAGACCACGTTATCGTGGGGAAAAACGAAAGGAATTTGTTGTTATGCAAAAAGTTAGAAAGGCCATTATCCCTGCAGCGGGTTATGGCACGCGTTTTTTACCAGAAACTAAGGCAATCGCCAAAGAAATGTTGCCGATCGTTGATAAACCAACGATTCAATTTATTGTTGAAGAAGCCCACAAGGCCGGCATCGAGGAAATCTGTGTCGTAACGGGACGTGGCAAACGTTCTATTGAAGACCACTTTGATTCAGCCCCAGAATTGGAAGCTGATTTAGCAAGTAAGGGTAAGGACGCTATGTTGCATGCCGTCCAATCAAGCAACGACAGCAACCTTTACTTCATTCGCCAAAGCCACATGCGTGGTTTAGGTGACGCTGTATTAACAGCAAAAGACTTTATCGGTGATGAACCATTTGTTGTCTTACTTGGTGACGACTTGATGGAAGACAAGGTTACTTTAACGAAGCAACTGATCAACCGTTATGAAGAAACTGGTGATTCAACTCTGGCCGTTATGCGTGTTCCTCATGAAGAAACGAACAAGTATGGTGTGATCAATCCAGCCAAGGAAGTTTCTGATGGGTTATACCAAGTTAAGAGCTTCGTTGAAAAGCCTAAACCAGAAGACGCTCCTTCTGACTTGGCCATCATTGGTCGTTACTTATTGACACCTGAAATTTTTGAAGCTTTGGAACAAACACCTTATGGTAAAGGTGATGAACTTCAATTAACGGATGCCATTGACTTGCTGAACAAAAAGCAACATGTTTACGCTCACGAATTTAAAGGTGACCGTTATGATGTTGGTTACAAGTTTGGTTTGATCAAGACAAACATTGAATTTGGTTTGCGTCACCCTGACGTGAAGGACGAACTTCGCGAATACGTGCTTCAGCTGGCTGACGAAATTAAAGCTAACACAAAATAATGAATACAAAAACGTGCTGACGCTAGGTTAATCGGGTCAGCACGTTTTTACCTCTGGGGGTATAAGCAAAAGACTTGTGTTACTTACAAAAAGATAGTAGACTGTGTCCATTGGTAAATTGTTAGGCGGTAGGAGGAAAGTCGATATGGCAACAAACTATGATGTGATTGTAATCGGTGCTGGCCCTGGTGGAATGACGGCAGCATTGTATGCTTCACGGGCAAACTTGTCAGTGTTGCTACTGGATCGTGGAATTTATGGCGGTCAAATGAACAATACTGCCGCAATTGAAAACTATCCGGGTTTTAAATCTATTCAAGGACCTGATTTAGCTAGTGCTATGTATGAAGGTGCCACGCAGTTTGGTGCTGAGTATGGTTATGGTGCTGTGGAAAAGATTGTCGACAATGGCGATACTAAAACTGTGACTACAGACACTGATGAATACACTGCTAAGGCGGTCGTTATTGGGACGGGTTCTCAATATCGTAAGCTTGGTGTGCCAGGGGAAACTGAATTTTCAGGCCGTGGTGTTTCCTACTGTGCTGTATGTGATGGTGCTTTCTTCCGCAATAAACACGTTGTTGTTGTTGGCGGTGGGGATAGTGCCATTGAAGAGGGGATTTACCTGACTCAGTTGGCTGATAAGGTGACTGTTGTTCATCGTCGCGATCAGTTACGGGCCCAGAAAGTGGCTCAGGATCGGGCATTTGCTAACGAGAAGATGGACTTTGTTTGGAACACGGAAGTGACTAAAATTGTTGGCGACGATATGAAAGTCACGGGTGTTGAATTGAAGAACAACCAAACTGGTGAAACCAGTACAATGGCTGCCGACGGTGTCTTCATTTATGTTGGTAACGTGCCGATGACAGAACCATTTGCTGGCCTTGGCGTTACAAACGAAGTTGGTTGGATTCCAACTGATGACAAGATGCGGACCAGTGTCCCTGGTGTATTTGCTATTGGCGATGTTCGCGAAAAGGACTTACGCCAGATTACGACTGCTGTCGGTGACGGTGGTATTGCTGGCCAACAGGTTTTCCAATATTTGGAGGATTTAAAGGCCAAGGCTGCGGTTAATTAAATATTTGATTTTAAGTGAACGATTGGAGTGTGTTTCATACAGAAAGTTGCAAAATTGCAATTTTTTGGGTTCTCTGTCAACTGTTGTTGGTAACGACCATAATGCACCCAATCATTATTTGATGATTGGGTGTTTTGTTTTTGTCCTTAACATAACAAGGACGCGC
>NZ_WEZQ01000026.1 GCF_009864005.1 Furfurilactobacillus milii | reverse complement strand
ATCAGCTCCTAAAAAATGGGTTTGTGGTAAACACCATTTTAAAGGAAGCTGATCTTTTTTGTCCGAACAGCGTTCGGATTAATTTTACAATCTACCTTAACACTAAATAAAGCATAGCAAACGGACAAAATTGCTCGTTTGCTATGCTTTATTTAGAAAACACGACCTTAAGCAGCGTAAATTGAAACTATCTTTGTTCGTCGAAATTATATTTGTTTTGAAAATGAATATAACCTGACCCTTTGGCATTTACTACAATTTGGAATTGTACGACTTTTAACTAATAATCATGTTTAGCAGTTTACTGATAAAACATCGAAGTTAATCCAAACAAAGTTAATCCGGTCAACAAAATCACAAAATAGCCAACATACAGTTTTTCATTTCTATTCAGCTTATTTTTTGCTTGATAGGCGTTCTGCATACAATATAAAAAAACGAGTAAAAAACTGTAACCTGCTAGACCGAACAACGTATAAGCTGTAATCGTGCTTTTGAGCACTTCGTTCATTTTTGAGATAAAGGGTAGAATTCCAACTATAAATAAAGCGATAATTGTTGGAACGATGGATATTGTCTTTTTCATCTTAATATCCCCTTTGTTCTATAGCCAGCGCTAATCCGTGATAATAACTTTAATGCTATGATTTTATAATCATATTTTATCTTACACATTTATATCTGTCATTTATCTAAGCTTGAAAACTATCATTTCCGATATAACCGCAACAAAAAAATTTGAAAATTAGTCTAAAAAATCGCCAAACCACGCTTTCCGTGTGATTTGGCGACTTCATTTATTTAACTTCAATCCCAAACATCCCAATTAACTGAGCAGCTTGATACTGACTCACAACCAGTCCGCTAGCTAAGTTGGCGCTCATACTCAACGTGTCAAACTCCGCCTCATGCCAGTCGAAACCCTTCAACCGTGTTTCGACAAAATCGGCCCCAGTTAGTCGTGAGCCATCGAACTTAACGGTTTTCTTAGCTCGGACGGCTTGAAACGCACTTTCTAACAGATCGCAATTTAAAAATTTACTGTTTTCCACGCGCATTTCGCTGAAGTTTGCGTATGTTAGTTTGCAGGCGTCAAATGTGGTGTTCTTCATCACGGATTCGCTAAAATCACTGCCCGCTAACTGTAAACTCTTCAGGTTGCAATCGAACCAACTCGTCTCACGCCAAGTCGCATTTAAAAACTGACTGTGCGTCCACGTTACGCGGCTAAAATCACCATTATCAAAGTTTGTTTGATCAAACGTGCAGTGGTCAAAGCTCACATCCATCAACCGAATCGGCGCATTGGAAACTGTGAAATGACACTTCACATAATGGTGATCCGGTTCTACATCATCCAACGACAATGTTTGGCCCTCGACTATAATTGTGTCTGTCATTTCTGACTCCTATCTACTTATCTGACTTCCGTAAACTCAGTTTTTCAACGTTCAGCACTTCATCAATCCAGTCATCGTAAAAACCTTCCTCATGGCTAACCATGATCAGATTGCCCCGGAACTTGTTCAGGGCATCAGCCAACGCATGTTTCGTTTCATCATCCAAATGGTTGGTCGGTTCATCCATGATTAGGAAGTTTGATGGTGTCAATTCCATGACAGCCAGCTTGACTTTCGTTTGTTCACCACCAGAAAGCAGATTCATCGGCTTCATGACGTTAGCCGCGTTAATCCCAGCCGCACCCAGTTTAGTCCGAATCGTTTTCGGCAACATCGTTGGGAATTCATCCTGAATGATTTGCAAAGGCGTCTTGCTATCGTCGTCCCACACCAAATCCTGGCTGAAGTAGTTAACTTTGGCAGATGGCGAGAACTCAGCTTCACCAGACAATGGCTTCAGTTGACCGAGAATGGACTTAATCAAGGTCGATTTACCGACCCCATTGAACCCGGCAAACGCAATCTTCTGACCAGTACCCAGCGTAAATGTCACGGGTGCTAACAGTGGATGCTCATATCCAACAGATATTTTGCGTACCACCAACGCATTTTGTGAACCCGTGTCCAAATATGGAAAGTCGAAACGCGCTTGCAATGCATCTGACGGTGGATCGATCCGATCCATATGTTTCAGCATCTTCTCACGCGATTTGGCCAAGTTAGAGTGTGAACCGGCTTTAAACTTGGAAATCAGCTTTTCGTTCTTTTCGATCACGACACGCTGTTTCTCGTAAGCCTTTTCTTGCGCCTCACGCTTCTCTTCCTTCTGCTTCATGGCCTTCTTGAAGCTACCACGATACTTCGTGATCTGACCAAACGAAACGTCACAGATGGCGTTTGTCACAGCTTCCAAGAAGTCATAGTCATGTGAAATGACCATTGCGGCACCTTCAAAGCCATTCAGATAATCTTCCAACCACTGAATGTGCGAAACATCCAAGTAGTTAGTCGGTTCATCCAACAGAATGACATCAGGATTTTCCAGCAACAACTTAGCCAAAATAATCTTTGACCGTTGCCCACCGGACATTTCTGAAACCACGTGGTCCTTGCCGATTTCGTTCAGCCCTAAACCACTGATAACCCGTTCAATTTCCGTTTCAACTTCGTAAAAGTTTCGCGCTGCCAGTTCGTCCTGAATTCGACCAGCCTTTTCCAGTAACTTGTCATCCATGGATTCAGCATAATCTGCGTAGTACTTCTGCATTTGCTCGTCCATAGCGTACAAATCAGCATAAGCCGTGTGCAAAAATTGAATCAGCGTCATCCCATCCGGAATGTCGGCGTACTGGTCCAAGTACCCAATACGAATATTCTTTTGCCACTTAATGCTACCTTCAACAGGTAACACCGTACCCGTTAAAATTTTAATCAATGTTGATTTACCGGCACCATTCTGCCCGACAATCCCGAGATGCTCGCCTTTCTCTAATTGAAAGCTGGCATCTTCATATAAGTTTTTATCGGCGAAGCTCATCGATAAACCAGATACTTCTAACAAACTCATTTCGTTACTCTCTTTTTCCCTTAGTCGTGCTGTGTCCGATAGAAAACCGGCATGTCCAAAACGTCCATCCCGGCCCTTTAAATCACGCTTTTAATTTTATCCAGCGACCGTTTGACACAGTCTTATTCATATATACAGTATTTAATAATATAACACACTCGCGAGGTCTTTTACCAACGTGGCGTATGCTACAATCGATATAGAATAATTATTGGGAGGCTTCCGCCATGAATGTGCGCACCATCAGTCAGTATCAAATTAACGTTAGCGATCCACAACGTGCTTGGCGTTTTTATCACGAGGTCTTCGACATGCCAGATGATGTCCTACCTGACGGCACTGAAACGGTCACAGTAGCTGGCAAACCACTGACTTTCATTACTGTGCCCGAACATGAAGCCCACAAAGATGTTGCCCACCCAGATTTCATTCTTCACGCTCATGACCGGATCAAGGATGTTATCAGTCACTTACAAAATTACTGGGTGCCCATTATCGCTGGACCGACACCGGATGGCGATCTTCAAGCCATTTATATTAACGATTTTGAAGGCAATTTAATCGAAATTTTGGAGCGCGCCAAGTAGAATTGAGTTAGTAAAGTTGCTGTTCATTGTTCGTCACTCGCGATAAGGAGGAACGTATTTATGAAACCAGTTAAACACGATTACCATCGCTTGTTCAAACCACGTCGTTTCGGATGGGGATATGATTTCAATACCCGAAGTAAGGGTGGTCGTATGCTAGCTCGTGCAACCACAATTGCTTTTGTGCTTTACATGGCAATTAGTATTCGCCATGGTAAGTGGGCTGAAGATCACCAAAAGTAAGTTTGACTGATAGCTGTTATGTTAATCGTCATCGTCAGACCGACAGCTTTGATTCGCGTTTAAATGTTATTACGATTCCTAAAGTAAGCCTTTGTGGTAAAATATGTGTGTAGAAAAAAGGTTATCGGTGCTGGTACACCGATATCCCCTCAGTTGCCGCTTTAAGAGCGGTGGCCCGTTTTCGAAGTTTAATTCAAATAGCACAAATTAAGCCCTGTCCGACTGGTCAAAGTTTTCGAGAGCTTTTTTTACGCCATCATTACATAAGTAACGCAATGATTTGGATAATCACAACCAATGAGCGGTTGCTGGCTCACCATCCTTATCCACTTAACACCTAATCGAATCGCTTTTCTTCTCTGTTTACAAAAAAGCATCAAGACAAAAATGTCTTGATGCTTTTACTATATAAGGAGAGTGAAGGATTTGAACCCCCGCGCCACGAGTGACCTAACATTCAAAAGAACATTTCTCTTCAACCAGACTTGAGTAACTCTCCACAACAGTTAATAACTTATCACAATATTATTATTGTTGCAAAACTTTTTAGCATATAATGGTAAAGTAAATGAACATATAAAGAACCACGGGGGATTACAATGCAGTTCAAACAGGTATCAGCAGATGAATTCATGAAATTTGAAGCAAAGCATCCACAGGGAACTTTTTATCAAACAAAGTATCAAGCGGAAGTTTTGTCAGAGCGAGGCGCGGAAACTGGTTTTGTGGGCGTTACAAACGATGATGGCACGCTCATCGCTGCAGCAATGTACAGTCAACGGAAATTACGCGTGGGCTACTTATTCGAAGTAACCGCTGGCCCATTAATGGATTATGATGACAAAGCGTTGGTTAGCTTCTTTGCCGATCAGATGACCGCGTACTGTAAGGCTAAAAAGGGACTTTTGCTGCGCTGGCTACCCAGAGAATTTGTTAAGCAATTCGCCGATGATGGTCATGTCGTTAAGCAGATGCATGAAAACACGGTGCCAGACTTAAAAGCAGCCGGTTTCTCTTACACGCCGGTTACACCAGTCGGAGACGATGGTCACTTTTCTAAAATCTCACTGGGCTACCAATTCATTAAACCGCTTAGCGACCTTACGGAAGAAACGTTACGCAAGTCATATCGCAAGCCCGTTAAATCAGCCTTAAAGAAGGCTCCTGCGTATGGTGTCAAACTTCGTCAGATTGGTTACGACGAACTTGGTCAATTTCAAAAGTACACGACGGCAACTGCCAAACGACGCGGATTTAAGGACAAGCCGCTAGATTTCTATCAAAAATGTTATAAGAGATATGGTGATAACATTAAATTCATCTTTGCCGAACTAAATTTACCTGACTTCATTCGTGAACAACAAGACACCATTCGGAAGATCCAGGAAAATATTGCCAAGGAAGACGCGGCCCTCGTTGAGTACCCTGACAGTAAGTCGCATAAAACTAAAAAAGCTCAGTTTGAAAAACAAATCGCACCACATGAAAAACACATCAAAATTGCCGAGGACTTACGTGCGCAATATGGTGGCGTCGCGGTACCCGCAGGCGCAATGTTTATCATCCAACCTCAAGAAATTGCGTATGACTTTAGCTTTACCAATGAAGATTTCAAGATTTTCTTGGCACCCTATGTGATTCAAGACCACATGTTAACCATGGGTGTGCAAAAACACATCACAAACTATAATTTCTACAACGTTACCGGTACCTTCGACGGTCACGATGGCGTTCTGCGTTTCAAACAAGGCTTTGACGGGTCAACCTTTGAAACAGTCGGTGTCTTTGAGCGACCTGTTCGACCAGTGTTATATAAGTGCATCACTACCCTGCAACACGTTCTTGGTCGCGACTAATCCCGTCAGACAAAAAAGTCACCAATCACAATTAATTTCGCAAGTATCTTAGCGAAACACTGTGACTGGTGAATTTTTTTGCATTATTTTGTTTCATTTGCGTCATCAGAGTTGTCATCATCTGGCGCATCATCCGCCAACTCTTCTGCCTTTGGTGCCCGCACTTTAACAGGGTGCTCCAAATCATTATCCCACCACTGTGCGGCGCCGTCTGGTGACACGACGAGTTGCAGGGTGCTGCCTGCTGGGTATTCGTAGATGCCAAACACGGCTGGTTGCATCTGTAAAATCAGGTTGAAATCAATCGGCGTCATCTCTGTACTCAATGGATCTGTATCATTCTCCGCAAAGAATCGCCAGCCATTATCGGCATCTGCGACAGCGTCTTCACGAATCGCATACTTCAGTGGCCCCTTGCCCTGTAAAATCGTGTTGGATACCAAGCTGGCACCCGAGTTTTTCAATGGTTTCGCAACAATATCATGTTCATTATCTGCCACGTGACTTCCCCCTAAAAATGCGTTTCGGCATTACTCTTTCCACCAGTATACGCATTCCGCCAGCAAAGTTACAGTGACTTTCAAATGACAGTTTAGTGACTCTTAACGGCAGCCACGTCATCACCAGCGTCGACATTCTTCACAGCATCTACCTGAACGTCGGCAACATGATCCATATTGGTCACGACAACCATCGTCGTGGCGTGTTTGCCAGCATCCCGAATGGCTTGAATATCTGCGTCCAACACAGGCTGCCCTGCTGTTAATTCATCACCGACCGTTGCCAACACTTCAAATGGTTTGCCATCCAGTTCAACGGTGTTGATCCCTACGTGAACCAGAATCTCCAGACCACTAGCTGTCGTAACACCAAACGCATGCTTAGTTGGGAAGACCATCGTCAGTTTGCCAGCCACCGGACTAACAATTGTGTTTGCACTTGGCTCAACGGCATACCCGTCACCCAGTACCTTGCCAGCAAACGTATCATCCGCCACATCACTCAGTTTGACCAACCGGCCCGTCGCAACTGCGGCAAACGTTGTCGTGGTTGTCTCTGCGTCATCCGTTGGTGTGAGCACATCGACAGCGTTACCAGCGGTCTCATCCACACCAGTCGTCGCAACCGCTGGTACTTCACCGCGATAGATGGATTCCAGTGCATCTTCCACAAACTGAACTTCGGTGCCAACGATAATCTGCACATTGTGTTTGTCCAACACGTTAACCGCTGGCACCCCAGCAGCTTTAATTGCCGGCTGATCAATCTTGCCAGTGTCGTTTAACTTCCAACGTAATCGGGTCGTACAGTTACCCATCTGTTGAATATTATCTTTACCGCCAATTGCTGCCCAGATGCGGCGGCCTTGACGCAAGTATTTATCATCTGTTGTGCTAACCACGTCGATTGCGTCATCATCGGCCAACGCAACGTCGTCTTCACGGCCTGGTGTCTTTAAGTCAAAGCGTTTAATCGCAAAATCAAAACCAAAGTAGTAAATGCCGGCCATCACAATACCTTGGACCAGCAACATCAATGGCAGATGCGCCAGTGGCATACGTGTGCTCAACAGGAAGTCCACAAAGCCTGCACTAAATGAAAAACCAGCGGTCCAGTGCATTGCCGCCGCAAACGCCAAGGATAACCCAGTGAAAATAGCGTGCAATACATACAATGGCCAAGCAACAAACATAAACGAGAACTCTAATGGTTCACTGACACCGGTGAAGAAGGAAGCAAACGCCCCCGCCAACATCAACGAACCAGTCTTCTTTTTATTCTGTGGTTTGGCATTTCGGTAAATTGCGTAAGCACCAGCTGGTAAGCCAAACATCATGACTGGGAAGAAACCAGCCATGTACATCCCGGTTACCCCTTTAACACCAGTGCCTGCGAGCCACTTACCCATGTCGTTGATACCAGCAACGTTGAACCAGAATACAGCGTTCAGCGAGCGCATGATGTAGCCCCGTTGGAATCAGTAACCGATTGAAGAACCCATACAATCCGGCACCAATCCAGCCAAGCTTAGCAATCGATGTCCCAAACAACACGAGTGCGCCATAAACGGCTGGCCACACAAATAACATCCCCAGCGTCACAACCAGCATTGTCACGGCAGCCAGAATCGGAACACACCGTTTGCCGGAGAAGAAGGATAACGCCATCGGCAACTTAGTTTCATGGAACCGATTAAACAGTGCTGCGGCGATTAGTCCCGCAATAATTCCAATCAGCACATTATTATGAATCGCTGTAAACGCTGGATTTACAGCGCTCACCTTCATATGTAATAACGTCGCCAATTGCGTTGGGTTTAACATGTAATCCGGCACAATGTAGGCGACCAATCCAGCCACTGCGGCCGCACCATCTTGTCGTTCCGACATGCCTAGCGCCAGACCAATCGCAAACAGCAACGCCAAATTATCCAAAATTGCGGTTCCACCGTTAACCAGGAACACACCGACAGTTGTTTTACCGCCGATCCAGTTCCCAATCCCAATCAATAGCGCCGCAGCGGGCAGCGTGGCGACCGGCAACATCAATGACCGACCAATTCGCTGAAAGTAATCCTTCATGTTCATCGCACTCCCATATCAATTCTCTAAATCTGTTTTATACCAATGTGAATAGTTTACATTTACAGAATTGATATGCAAGCGTTCAAACGTCTGCATTGACCTATACCATTCTTCAAACTCTAACTGTACCAATTGGTTCCAACAACGAAAACTTTTTCAACTTTTTTCTTTCAGTCCAATTTTTCTTTCACAGTTTTAAAACGGTACAACAAAAGCGTAATCGGTGTCTATACCAATTACGCTTTTCACGTTACTGAAATCACTTTTTCAATTTGTATTGGCAACCTTAATCAACCAGTGCCTGCCAGTCACGCGCATAAATGAATCCCATCGCTTTTTCACCAGTATGAACCCCAACCAGCGGGCCAATAATGCTACTTTCAAACGTCACTTCGGGGAACTCATTTTTGGCCGTCGCCAACCACTGCGCTTTCAACTCGGGATTATTCGCGTCCACGATGCTGACGCGCATTGGATAGCCTGCATCAGCCACGATCTGCTTAAAATTCGTCCGAATCGTCTGAAAGGCACGCTTCATTTGCCGTTCGCGGCCGGTCGCCACAATCTTACCTTCTGGTGTGAACGCCAGCATCGGTTTGATCTGCAACATGGTCCCAATCAGCGATTGACCGTTGGAGATTCGCCCGGTACGCATCAAGTGGCGCATGTCGTTCACCACAAACATCACCTTGGTGGTTTCACGTAACTTTGCCAGCCGCGAAAAAATCTGCGATACGGTAAGTCCCTTTTCAGCCAACGCAGCGGCCAATAGCACCTGATTCCCAGCGCCGGAACAGGCAATGCGTGAATCCCACACATGCACATCAATGTTTTTAACTGTTGGCGCATACGCTTCTACATTTGAGATAAAGCCCGAAATACCGCTGGATAGACCAACGATAATGGCCGTGTCATACCCATCGGCCACTACTTGATCCAGCACACGCTGGACTTCACCATTCGAAGCCTGCGACGTCGTTGGCGTCACATGTTCCGTTTTCAACATCGCGTAGAACTTGGCCGAATCCAGATCCACGTTTTCATGATAAACATGGTTACCGAACAACACCGGGTCATTAATAACATAAATGTGATAACGGTCGAGATCGGTCTGACTGATATAAGCCGAACTATCCGTTAGAACTGCAATTTTCATTGTTTCTCCCAACTTTGCACGAAGTATTATCCTTAGTATACTGCAATTCGGTTTTTCAGGCCTTCCAAGTAGCTGTCAGTTTTAGTTCAATTTCATACCAACCACCGCTGCCAACACGCCGCAGATAAGCGAAAGCAAACCGTACCAAACGGCCAGTTTCAAACGCTGGTCGTGAGCTAACAAGACAATTTCATTAGCCATCGTCGAAAACGTGGTGAAGCCGCCAAGCAAACCAGCACCCACAAGAACCTTTATGCCAGTGCTTAAACCACTGCCCATCACCCAGCCCAGCATGAAACTGCCGCTGATATTGATAATAAATGTCGGCCACGGAAATCGTGATGGCACGCGACCACTGTGTTGCAGGCGCCAGTGTGAAATTAGTTGGGACATCTGCATGACAAGGTACCGCCCTGTCGCACCAATCGCCGCACCGCCACCAGCCAATGCTACTGAAATCCAGTTAAACATTATCATCACCGTCCATTCGGTCGCCTAGCAAACGATCTGCCAGTCGCTGACCACTCCACGCGGCTAACACTCCGCCACCAATGGAAAGGAGGACATAAACAATCGGAATCATAATCTGACCATCATCAAGCAGCTTCACGATTTCCAACGAAAAACTCGAAAATGTCGTAAAGGCACCAATCATACCAGTCCCGAGCCCTAAGATAATCTGGCTAGGTAACGCAAACCGGTTTGCTACCCAAAAGTTGATCATGGCGAGCAAGAATACCCCGACAATGTTGATACAGATGGTGGTGCCAAACCAATTCGTTGAAAACGGCCACCACAGTTCTAGCATTTCGCGTAAGGCGCCACCAATAAACGCAAAGCCAGCGACTGATAGGATTCGTTTGTACATACTGCACTCATTCCTTTAATTCGAATATCATTTTAGATTACTGATATCTAAGTATTTTAGCAAGTTTATAATCACAAGATTCTTTTGCACTCAACAAAGCCAACATTGAATTGACGTTATTGCTGGTCAGTGACTTAAACCAGAACACTAATTGGTTCATTTGATTTTGATAGACGTAACTATTATTTTTAATCTCCATCATGTAATAAACATTTCGACTATCATTTACGTATGTTAAGGCGGTAACCATTTTTCGGGTATTGCCTTTTTTCTTCCATTTTTTAAAGGAACAGTCGCAAAACCATTTAGTGGCGGGCGTTTCAAGACGAAATAAAGGCGTTGAATGCTAGTGCTTCAGATGCTACGATACAAATGAAAAATTCAGTACATTTTATACAAACACCAGAATTTGATGACTTTCTGAACTCACTAAGCGAACATGACAGTAGCAAGTTGCTGGAAAGAATTGGCCAAATCGAAAAAAATGGATTAAAAAGATTGAAAAAAGCTTGTATGAAATTCGTTCTAGGTAGGGTTCAAACATTCAAAGAGCAATCTACTTTCAATATGGCGTAAGTGAGTATTTGATTGTTCGCGGTTTTACAAAGAAGACACAGAAAACGCCACATCATGAAATTTCACAAGCTAAGAAAAAACGATTTCAATATTTGAAGGAAAAGGCAAATCATGAAACTAACATCGACTGATGATTACATCAATGAACGTATGAAAAACCCTGAATTTCAAAAAGGTTTTGAAGAGGCCCAACGTCAGGACAACGCCGCAATTGAAATTTATGACCTAAGAAATAACATGGGGTTAAGTCGACGACAGCTTGCCAAAAGATCTGGGATTTCTAAGAAAGTCATTACTAGAATCGAAGAAGGCGACATGGAGTTTACTGACGAAAGCATGAAAATCATGGAACAAGTTCTGCGAAGCCTTGGTAAAGACAGCAATTCGCCCCTCGCCTATCAAAAATGAGAACTTTTCTCAAAAACTTATTGACACAGTTTTACTGTTCCTCTACACTGATTTCATAAAGACAGCTTAAGAAAAGGAGTTAGTTGCGATGAGTCAAAACGTTAAGAACCAATTGAATACTTGGCAAAGCCGGTAATCAGATTGCTTAACCACCATCTTGCATGGATGCAATCTGAAGTCAGATCACTTCGATTGTATCTGTGCCGACTAACTTTGATGTGAATTCATCACCGAGAGCGCACGGATTTTATAAAACCTGTGCGGGCTCGGTGTTTTTATTTTTTAGGGCAGCTCGCAATTATTGCGAACTGCCCTTTTTGTATCCGAGCATGAGCAATTTCGGGTTGAAGTCTAACGTCTTTCACATCAAAGTCAGTCACTATCTAGCCAGCACCACATTCTGTTTGAAAAGGGAGTTATTTCTATGAAACGCATGTATGGTCTCATTGCCATTATTCTAGTTTTTCTCGGTGTCGCCTACTTCCAGGAAAGTAAGGAACAAGCGGCCCAACAAAAAGTACCCACAGTCGGGGTATTACAGTTACTCACTCACCCTGCGCTGGACGCCATCAATCACGGGATTGATGACAGCTTGAAGGCTCACGGGTATATCCCTGGCAAAACGATTCACATCGACTTTCAAAATGCCGAGGGTGATCAAAGTAACCTGCAATCCATGAGCGCCCGTTTTGTTCACGAACACGTCAACGCCGCGGTCGGAATTGCGACCCCTTCTGCACAGGCCTTAGCCAA
Organism: Furfurilactobacillus milii; assembly: GCF_009864005.1. Taxonomy (GTDB): domain Bacteria; phylum Bacillota; class Bacilli; order Lactobacillales; family Lactobacillaceae; genus Furfurilactobacillus; species Furfurilactobacillus rossiae_B. The sequence continues at coordinate 123,898 of NZ_WEZQ01000026.1, read as the reverse complement.
TGCCACTAAGAAAACACCGATTGTCTTGGGTGCCGTTACCGATCCTAAAGGGGCCAAGCTGGTCGCCAACAACAAACGCCCCGGCGGTAACATCACTGGTGTCTCGGATCAAGCCCCACTGAAACAACAACTCGGTTTGATCAAAAAGCTGACGCCAAACTTGAAAACGCTTGGCATTATCTACACTTCCAGCGATGATTCAGCGACCGCGCAGTACAAGCAGTTTAAAGCACTATGCAAAAAGGAAAACATCACGCTCAAGGTATACTCCATCTCTAACACCAATGATTTGAACCAAGTTTCACAGACCATGGCCGGCCAGGTTGATGCCGTTTATGTCCCAACCGACAACACGATTGCCAGCGCCATGCAAACACTGGTTGCCAACACCAATGCGAAGAAGATTCCGGTCTTCCCAGCAGCTGACACGATGGTTAAACAAGGTGGTCTTGCTACCTACGCCATTAACCAGTACAAGTTAGGTCGTTTGACTGGTGACATGACTGCATCAATTCTGAAACACAAGTCAAAACCAGCGACGACGCCAATCAAGTACGTCCGTCACGGCGACTTAACCATCAACCTTAAAACAGCCAAGCAACTAGGGATCACCATTCCGAAATCCTACATCAAAGAAGCACAACAGAAAGGGGAACTATTCAAATGAGTTTAATCACATCAGCTATCGGACAGGGCCTACTATGGGCCGTCCTGGGGCTTGGCCTCTTTCTTACCTTTAGAATTCTCGACTTCCCTGATATGACCGTTGAAGGCACCTTTCCACTCGGCGCCGCAACAGCTGTCGCCCTCATCTACCGTGGCATGAATCCCCTGTTAGCGACACTTTGCGCGTTTCTAGTTGGGATGGTCGCCGGTTTAATTACTGGATTACTTTACACAAAGGGCCGCATTCCGATTTTGTTAGCCGGGATTTTGGTCATGACAGCCGCCTATTCCGTTAACCTGCGGATCATGGGCCGCGCCAACCTCAGTTTGCTCGGCAAGTCCTCCCTATTTAAGAACGACTTTTTAGCTTCACTACCACAATATTTCGACAGTGTCTTTGTCGGTTTAGTGGTCATCATCGTTGTCACCCTGCTCCTTGTCTTCTTCCTGAACACTAACCTTGGTCAAGCGTTCATCGCCACCGGTGACAATCCGACCATGGCCCGTTCCATCGGGATCAAGACAGACCGCATGACAATTATGGGATTGATGATTTCAAACGGCATGATTGCGATGGGTGGCGCCTTAGTTGCCCAAAACAATGGTTACGCGGACGTTAACATGGGCATCGGGATCATCGTTATCGCCTTAGCTTCCATCATTATTGGTGAAGTGGCGTTCGGTGATCTTTCTCTGACACAACGTTTGGTCGCGGTCACACTAGGCAGTATCCTTTACCGTTTCGTGTTACTGATCGTCCTCCAGTTAAACTTCTCGGCCAACGACCTCAACTTGCTATCCGCCATTATCTTGGCCATTTGCCTGTTGTTGCCACGGTTCCGCAAGTTCTTCCACTTTGACCGCCTGATTGAAAGGAGTGTTCGCGATGAACGCAACAACTAATGCAACTGCTAATGAAACTGTGAACGCTGATACAGCAACCAAAACACCGCTATTGGAATTGAAAGACGTCTCCACAGTGGTTAACGCACATACCGCTAACGAAACGAAGATTTTAAATGGCCTGAACCTGACTGTTTACCCCAGCGATTTCATTACCGTCTTGGGCTCTAACGGGGCCGGTAAATCCACCCTATTCAACGTTATCGGTGGCAATTTGAACGCTGACGAAGGTGATGTCTTACTGCATGGCAAGTCAATCAAACGTGAAAGTGAAGAACAGCGGACTCGTTTTCTAGCGCGGGTGTTCCAGGACCCTAAACTAGGGACTGCACCACGGATGACCGTTGCCGAAAATCTTCTGTTAGCTAGCAAACGTGGGCAACGCCGTGGACTCGTGCCACGAGGTTTGCGCAAACATCTCGACGAATACAAAGCCATGGCTTCAACCATGAATAACAATCTGGAAAATCGTTTGAACACAGCAACTGGCAGTCTTTCTGGTGGACAACGGCAGGCACTTAGCTTTCTAATGGCTGTTGAAAGTAAACCGGAACTACTGTTGCTGGATGAACATACCGCAGCGCTGGACCCCAAAACGTCCCAACAACTCATGACGGCAACTAACGATAGAATTGCCGCCGACCACCTCACCTGCCTGATGATCACCCACCGGCTAGAGGACGCCTTGAAATACGGTAACCGGCTGATTGTTCTGAACGCTGGCAAGATTACGTTCGACGTCCGTGGCGAGGAAAAGAAACAGCTCACGCGGGAACAGTTATTCAACTTCTTTGAAGATTTATAAAACATCATTCTGGGGGGAATCATTGTTTATGAAAGTACGAAAACTAATCGCTTTGGGGGCCACTGCGTTATCTGTATTAACGTTGGCTGCTTGCGGGAACAGTAAGGGCGCTTCCGGCCATAAAGGTCAGTTGAATCTGGCACTACCATCAGAAATGCCGTCACTTGATCCGTCACTCGGTGTGGACAACGAATCATTGGAGGCAATGTCCAATACTGAAGAAGGTATTTATCGCCTAGGCAAGGATTCTAAACCTGAAAACGCCTTAGCAACCCACACAACAATTTCAAAAGACGGCCTTCACTGGACGTTTGACCTACGGCACGGGGTAAAGTGGTCAAACGGTGATCCGGTTACGGCTCAAGATTTTGTGTATTCATGGCGCCGAACTAACAATCCTAAGACTGGTGGTCAGTATGCCTACCTCTTCGATGGCGTGAAAAACGCCGATGCCATCCAAAAAGGTAAAAAATCTGTGAACAGCCTGGGTATCAAGGCCGATGGCAAGTATAAACTGTCTGTCACGTTGGAGAAGCCAATTCCTTATTTCAAACTCCTGCTCGGTTTTCCGGTCTATTTCCCGGAAAACGAACATGCTGTCAAACAGTTTGGTAAAAAATATGGCCAGTCTTCCGCCACACAGGTGTATAACGGTCCGTTCCGTGTACAGGGATACAAAGGGACAAACACCAAGTGGAGTTGGGTTAAAAATAAAACTTATTGGGATAAGAAACACGTTAAGTTGAATAAGATTGACTTTCAGGTCGTGAAAGAGTCCAATACGCAACTCAACATGTATAACTCCAAGAAGATTGACATGGCCAACCTCAGTGGTGATCAAGTCGCCCAGTACAAACACAGTAAAGATTATCTGTATCGGGCGGGTTCATCCGTGACTTACGTTTCTCTGAACATGGCTAAGGTGCCAGCGTTTAAAAACGAAAAGATTCGTGCTGCCCTATCCTATGCCATCAGTCGCAAACAGCTCACCAACAACATTTTGCAAGATGGTTCCACACCGGCTAAGACATTCACGCCACCAAAGCTAGCCAAAGACCCGAAGACAGGGACTGACTTTGCTAAAGAAGCCACGGTCAACGGCGCGCTGACGCAAAACCTAAGCAAAGCCAAAACTTTACTTAAAGAAGGTGAAAAGGAAACTGGTATTAACGATCTCCATTTCAACCTGCTTGCTGATGACAGCGACACAGGCAAAAAGAATGCTGAATTTCTGCAATCAGAATTTCAAAAGCTCCCCGGCGTTAAAGTTGACGTCACAAACGTTCCTAACAAAACTCGGCTAACGCGAATGACAGACAAAAACTATGATGCCACGGTAACCCTTTGGGGTGCAGATTACAGCGATCCTTATACGTTTGCGCTCTTCACCACGAACGCTCCTTATAACAATGGGAGCTGGACAAATGCCAGCTATGACCAAAACGTTAAGGATTCTGCAAACAAGAACGCCTTGAATAAAGAGGCGCGTTTTCAGAACCTTGTCAAAGCCGATCAAACATTGGTCAAAAGCTATGCCATTCTGCCATTGTATTCTGGTTCATACTTTGGTTCTGGTCCATTCCTACAACGCCCCTACGTAAAGGGTGTCATTTACAACTCAGCCGGATTGAACTGGAATTATAAATCAGTCGAAGTTAAGTAGCTAATTATTATTCAGAAGCGGTAACTATAATATTGATTCAAAAAAGCTACGATGAGAGTGACAATTTCATCGTAGTTTTTTTGAACATTGAATGCTTGGTGCTTATCGTCTGGTGTAAATTCGTGTATCCTAGAAGCAAGTTATCACACGAATTTCGATGATTAATATGAGTAAATTAAATTGAACCAGTCAAATTAACCTAAGGAGCTGAACAAATGCAACCACTTGTCACCATCATCGTGCCCGTTTATAAAGCGGTCGATTACCTCGATCGCTGTGTTGCCAGTCTTTGTCGGCAAACATACGAAAATATGGAAATTTTGCTGGTCGATGATGCGTCCCCTGACGAATCTGGCACCTATGCTGACTTTTGGGCCTCCGCCGATGGCCGCGTGCGTGTGCTGCACCAGTCGGAAAATCAGGGTGTGTCAGCAGCCCGCAACCGTGGCTTAGATGAGGCCAATGGTGATTACGTCTGCTTCGTTGACAGTGATGATTGGTGTGAACCCGACTATATCGGTCACTTTGTTACTAATATGACTGAGCAAAAAGCGGACTTGGCATGTTGCGGGTACTTTGCCGATGGCGGTTTGATCAAAGCCACCGTCAACAAACCACTGTCTCGTCACCTCACTCAGGGCGAAATGCTGCAAGACATCATCAAACCGGGTGGCGACATTCGTGGCTTTCTGTGGAACAAGTGCTATTCCATGTCAATCATCCGCGAACGCCAATTGCGTTTTGACACTGAACTCTCCGTTATGGAAGATCAATTGTTCAACGTGACTTACATTCGCGACGCCAACGTCTTCTGGTACGATGCGTACCAAACGTACCATTACGTCACCCACGGTACCAGCGCTAGTCACAACCTATCTGCCAAGACGTTCGCCTCCGAAATGGCCGCACTAGATAAAATTAGCGATGTGATTCAGGAATCAGATTTACGTTTGTCACTGCAAAAGTTGTTGGCATCGAACCGAACTTCGTTGAACGATGCGTTTAAGAATAAAGAATAATCCACTAAAATGGCCGTTTGACGTCTATCACTTGCTCGTGAATAGACAAATCAAACGGCTATTTTTTTCTTAATTGAAAAAATCTCTACTGTCTAACAATTAACGAATTAACCAGATTCCCCACACCACATCAACAATCGCAATGACAACGGCGATAGCTAACACAGTCGGCATGCCCATGATTAATGACAATAACAATAAAACCACATCGATTGACATAATCACGACGAAAGCACCAGTGGTCAGTCTGTTGCCTTGACGCTTGGGTTGGCCCGTCATTTGGGCTGACAAACGCAGATCCTCAGGCATTTTTTCTTCCGATGTGGATGTTTCTGGCGTGTAATCGAAGTGTTCTAGCGGATCTTTATCCATAACGGTCACCCTCTTATTTTTGATGCTGTCAGTTTAACCCGAAAGCAAAAAAATAAGATAAATTGCGTCCCGTTTCACACTTTTTACGTCTCTGCTAACGTGTTGGTAAGTTAAGATAACACGTTTAAATCTCCGTCTAAAACTACGCTTCTTCGCCCCACCACAGTTTGACCAACGCTTGTGTGCCGTCGTTACCCAGATGTTTGTCATCAACCAATTGTTCGTAAAGCTGTTTGGCCGCAGCAGTTGCTGGCAGGTTCAAGTGCATTTTATCCGCTTCATCCAACGCAATTCGCAAATCTTTCAAAAAGTGTTTCGCAAAGAAACCGGGCGTGTAGTCATGCTTGAAAATCCGTGGGACATACGTGTCCATCGACCAATTATCCGCACCACCTGCACTCAAGGTCGCCAACACGTCCGGTAAGTTTAGCCCTGCCGCCTTGGCGTAAACTAACATTTCGGTCAATCCTGTCATTGTGCCCGCAATCATAATTTGGTTGGCCATTTTAGCATGTTGACCAGCGCCCGCCTCGCCAAACCGGTGGACAGACTTACCAACCTGATTAAACAACGGCAGTACTTTATCAAACGTGGCTTGATCACCACCCACCATAATTGTCAGAGTGGCATTCAGTGCGCCAATATCACCACCAGAAACAGGTGCATCCAGTGCTGTTACATGGTGCACTGGCGCTGCCTCCGCGATGCGTTTGGCAAGGGTCGGCGTACTCGTTGTCATATCAACAATGATGCTACCTGGTTTAACGCCCTCGAGAATGCCGTCATCGTCAAAATAAATGGCTTCAACATCTTGCGGATAACCTACCATACTAAAAATGACATCACTTTGTTCGGCAACTGCTTTTGGATTGGATGCCCATGTTGCACCATTTGCGACCAATTTGTCAGTCTTAGCCTTTGTTCGGTTGTAAACCGTTAGCGTATTGCCAGCATCTAGCAGGTGCTCTGCAATCGCGCCGCCCATAACGCCTGTCCCAATAAACCCAATTTTCATATTCGTCCTCCTCGCATCGTTCGTTTATAGACACAGTATACGTCCTCAAGTCGGGGGTACGTCAATTAGCGGATGACGACTTTTGCAAAAGAAAAGCAACCCACCTCATTCAGTGGATTGCTTATCGTAAAATTCTCAGTTCCAAACGAATACTTATTTCAACTTACGTGGAATCAGATTCCGAACGCCACCCTCTGGCACCTTCATGTCACCATAGTAACGTGGAATTAAGTGAACGTGCGCATGAAACACCGTTTGTCCAGCATCTGCTCCTAGGTTCATCCCAATGTTATAAGCATCGGGTTGGTAACGTTCGTCCAAAATCTGCTTCATTTGAACAACAAGGTCATCGATGGCGTTTTTCTCATCCTTAGTCAATCCCCACCAATTCTCTACGTGGCGACGTGGCACGATTAAAGTGTGACCCGGGTTAACCGGTTTGATATCCCAAAACGCTTTAGCGAAGTCGTTTTGCAGAATAATATCCTTATCCGCTTTTTCGCAAAACGGACAACCAGGTAACGTTTCAAACTTTGTTTCCAAAGTGTTCCCTCCCATAATGTCTGTTACAACGTGTGTTTAGGCAACTTGCTTACGACTCAAACGGCGAGCACGGCGGCGACGGTGATTGCTGACTAACAACAAAACCCACACAATCCCGTTGATAATAATGATAATCGTCGTCCACATTTGATAACTTTTCACGTGTTCGGCAAAATATTCTAACGTATCGTCGTGGTAATTAGCACTGGCTTGGGTCAGCACCTGGCTACTAATCAAATTGACAATGGCGTCACTAGCAGCGGTCCCCGCTAATCCAAGTGATGACGCCTGCTGATTCACATCATCGCGAACAGCACTGCGCATAGCTGCCGTGTTGAAATCCAAACTTTCGCCAGCATACGTTTCCCGCGTACCAGTCTTTAATGTGGCCTTGATTAAATCATCTGTGGCTAAACTCGTTGGCAAATTTTTAGCCTGCAATTGACTGGCCACTTCTGCGTGCACCCGGCTGATGACAGTCGGTGTTTGAATTGCCCCTTCCATAAATGTGCCGCTTAACACGGTCAAACGAACGATCAGGGCTAACACAAAGATGAGGCCAGCCAAAAAGCTCAGAAATCCATGGGGCTTTTTTTGCTTAGTGAACCCCTGTGATGCTGGCTGTTGTGGTGATTGCGGTATCGAGCCACGTTGCTTGGCATCATACCGTTGTGTGCGACTCATTGGTTGTTCTTGATTGTTATTTTTCATATTGATAGTTTAGCACATTCTGCTGAAAATGCCCTTTTCACAAACGTTAAGAATCGCATAAGGACGGCATTATAAATTTAAAATTATCATATAAGAAAATTTTCAACAGTCCGTTTGAAACCCCCGCTATACTTTAAAGCAATTAGAGAGAGCACTACGAAAGAGGGAATTCATATGCATGAATATAAAACAAATCGGGCATTCCGAACGCTCGTCAACGTTGGCATCATCGATCAAATTGGCAGTGGTTTATACAGTATCGTCTTTTTAATCTACGCCGCCACGCTGCCATTCAAAACACTGGCCGTTTCCATAGCCTCCATTGCATGGGTCATACCCGCCTTAGCAAACATCTTTACCGGATATTTGGCCGACCGAACATTTAATAAACGACACGCAATGTGGTTCTCGTATTTTGTACAGACCATCTTGTTCCTGATCATCGCATCACTGATTGGCCGTTCAACCAAAGAAGGTATTTTCTTCTTCATCATGGCATTGGATATCATAGCCCGCCTACTTGGTGATTACGGCAATAGTTTATCCACGCCACTTATGAAGCACATCGTCGCGCCAGAACACATGAATGAAGCCACTTCAATCGGCACTGCCATTGGTAGTTTGGTTCAGATTGTGGCTTCAGCGCTAGGTGCCACACTAATCGTCGCACTTCACCATCAGTACGATCTGTTCGCTTTACTTGACGCACTCACATTCTTAGCTGCCGGCGGAATCTTCTTTATTGCTCGTCATCAATATGATCAAGCCGAATCTGATGTTCATAAATCCGTTCTGAGCGCTAAAGCGTCTCGCTTGGCGGAAAACAGTGAATCAAAAGAGGGCTTTGGCACTAGTTTCAAACTAGCAATGCAAGAATTTACGCAAAACCCCTTCTTATTATTTATGATTGTTGCAGGGTTGGCCGTCAACCTACTAGGTACCGCCATCGATCCATTATCAAACTTGATTTTTCTCCACATGAGCAGTTTTTGGTTTATCAACTACGGCTACACCATTGCACTGCTCGATATCGTCTTTTCCGTTGGTTCTATTGCGGGGGCAGTGTTCGTTAATGACATGCTTAAAAACACGTCGATGGTCACTCTCCTAGCCGCTTCAATGGGACTGTTAGTACTAGTTGCGGTCGACATGTTGACCCTCCACAACCTATGGATTCTGCTGGTTCTTTTCTTCGCCACCGCTTACTTACTAGGCAAAATCAATCCACGCTTCAACGCAGTCATTATTAACACTGTGCCAGATGATCACTTGGCAGCTACCGGCGGCGTCATAAGCACAGTCATGATGATTGGTGCCCCTGTTGGTCAGTTTGTCTTCCTGACATTAGCAAACGTTATCAGCATTCCTGTATCCCTCACTATTTATGGCATTAGCTCACTGGTTGTTACCATTCTGATCTTAGTTCGTGGTGCTGGTCGCCTAACTAAAAACGATCCAACAACTGCTCGGTACAATGAAGCTCATGTTTAATTTTTCATACCAGGCAACCACGGTACAACAGAAATTTTGAATCTGACTTCAAACGACTTTCGCGAACTTCGCGGCTATACTCAAACATCTTCGTGTGAAGCTTGCGCATATGCCAGACAAAGGGAGTCAACATTGATACTGAACCGTGAAGGTAACGTTAATTCGGTGGTTTACCCGAATTTAGGTTACGGACGACCGCAAGTACAACAACCATCAAACTTTCAAACCTGAAACACTTGACCTTTAACCGTAGCGCTTCTATAGTGAATGCTAATTCAATAAAATAATTAACTTAATGAATAACATTAGAAAAGGAGTGGCTGCATGTACACAGTTCAAGAAGTCGCCAAGAAGCTCGGCATGACGACCTATTCAATTCGTTACTATGATGATCATGGCTTGTTGCCTTTTGTTAAACGTGACGAAAACAACAATCGGCTATTTGACGAGGATGCCGTTGAATGGGTCAACTTAGTCCGTTGCTTCCGCTCCACAGGCATGCCAATTGCCGAAGTACGCCATTACATCGACCTGATGTTGGCTGGTGATGAGACAATTCCTGAGCGCTATCAAATGATGTTGACGCAGCAGACCCGTGCCCAAGAACAGTTAGCCGACAAGCAGCGTCAGCTTGCGAAAATCAACACCAAGGTTTCCCATTACGCCAAACTAATGAATAACGATGCGCCCGATGATTACGTTCCTAATCAAATGCAACCTGATGATGATCAGGTTTCTGTGAGCTAATTTAAAGATTAAGTGCCGCACTTTTACGTGCCGTACTTAATCTTTTTTATTATTTCTGATAATTTTTCTGTTATAGTTCAGCCCCTGTCACACTTGCTTTCATCCTTATTTTCAATGTTCACATAATAAAAAAGTGATAAAAACCATTTGACAGTTATAATAGTTTTGCTTATAGTAATCATTAGAGAAACGAATAACATTACACAATTCCATTACTGATTAAGCAAAATTGTGAGACATATAGAACACACTGCTGTTTGCAAAACCCACTCACAATTTCCACACGAGGAGGACTGCACATGCTACACATTTACACGATTGGTTCATCAACTTCATGCCGCCGGGCCGTTAAGTGGCTCAAGGATAAAAAGGTTCCTTTCCAAGAACATCCTATCGACACAACAGATAACTTATCCGTCAAGACCCGTGAAAAACTTTCGACGAACACGGTTAAACAATTCTTGACCGCTAGTGAAAATGGTTGCGATGAACTATTAGCCCCTCGCTCATTAACCATGCAGGAATTATCCAAAGTGATGGATCTGACTAGCCTAGGACTAACAGAAATGATCAACGTCATCGCCAAACATCCAAAGATGCTCCGCTGGCCGATTGCGTTTGACGACCACCGTCAAATCTTACAAGTCGGCTTCAACGACGACGAGTTTGGCACATTTATCCCACGTAAACTTAGAAAGATGGAACTTAATAACATCCTCTCCCGCTTGAACGGGTAGAAGGAAAGGAAAGTCGCATTAATTGTGACTTTCCTTTTTTATTTGCGAATAAGCACAATAATATCTCCATTGACTGCAAAACGAACACCCCAGAAGTGAGTTATCAAGACTCATTTCTGGGGTGTTCACTTTAGTTTGAATTAAGTTATGCCTTATGCATCTTGGCGTGTAGCCGCAATGTCAACTTCACGAATATTAACTTCCTGTGGCATGTCGTACATAAACTTCACAGTTTCAGCGACATGGACGGGATCGAGGGTGATACCGCCCATCGTTTCCTTCCAGCTTTCATAATCTGACAACGCAGACTTGCTGGTCACATGCGTCAGTAGTTCCGTTTCTGCAGCACCAGGCGCAACCATCATGACCCGCACGTTTTCGGCCGCACTCTCTTCACGAATGGTTTCTGACAAACCGTGAACACCAAACTTGCTGGCAACATAAGCCGCATGGTTCACAAATGTCTTCTTGCCGGCCAGTGACGACATGTTCAAAATGGTTCCATGGTGACGTTCACGCATATCGTTTAAGACAATCTGCGTACCGTTCAGCACACCCATCACATTGGTATCCAACATCGTTTGCCATTCTTTACGATCCTGATTTTGAACATTGCCAAGCAACATCAATCCGGCATTGTTGACCAACAGGTCGGTCTTACCGTACTTGTCTTCGGCCTTACGAATAGCTTTTTCAAACTGATCGTAGTCAGTCACGTCAACCGTGTCGATCATGACATTATCCATGCCCTTAGCAACTTCGGCCAATTTTTCTTCACGACGGCCTAGCAATAACATTGGGTACCCATCCGCAGCAAACTGTTTAGCAATCTCCTCACCAAAGCCAGAACTTGCACCGGTAATAACAACTAATGATTTCATTTTTAATAGTCCTCCAAAATTCCTTTTATCAACGTTTGCAAGTATAATGGGCACATTGACAAAAAGGAAGTACGCACCTTAACGTAACTACGAATTGGAAGGATCAACTAATTATGCAATCACGCCCTACCACGACTCATCCCCGTTACAGAAACGAATTCGACGCCACGATGCAATTGATTCAGGGAAAATGGAAGATTATGATCATGTACGAAATTGCGGAAACGGGCACCAGCCGGTTCGCCGACTTACAGCATCACATTCGCCAAGTGTCCCACAAGACCCTCACGAATCAGTTAAAAGAACTCGCCGATGATGGTCTTATTGAACGTCACGATTTCCAAACGGCCCAACCACATGTGGAATATACATTAACCGCCAAGGGCCAATCAATCATTCCATTACTGGATGCCATTTGCGACTGGGGCGACACTCACATCGATCACGCCCAGATCGAACGCTCACTGTGTGACGAATAATCGCTAACGCGGATAATTCGTTTGCGGCGTAAATCGTGCTTGCCACAAGAAGTCCGTGACCGCACGATCAACATGAGGATTTTGATGAAGCAGGTAATGGATGACACTAATCCCGCCAACCAGAGTTTCACTCTGATAACCATCCACCCGGCCGGCCAACATTTCGCCTAGTTTATGGTCGCCCTTAACGGAAACGCCCAAATCACCACCGGTGCCAAACAAATCACCGGCAATATTTAACACTTGGATGTGCCGCGGAAAACGATCCGCGGCTTTTTGTTCTGCTTTACTAAAGGTCGTCGCAATATTGACGAACTTAGCGGTATCAGGATAATCTTCACGTTTGTCTGCCGCTTTGCCGGTCAAATATTGATAAACAATGTTTGCCCCAGATGAATGGCCGACCATGTTGACAGTACTTATATGTTCACGTTGCTTCAGCATTTTCATCACACCAGTTAGCTGCCGTGCCTCACGTGACGCATGGTGGTTGTCCGCAAAGAGTACAAGAATCAGTGGATTCCGTTTACCCAGCGGTCCGCGTTTATCAATGGTCGCTTTACCGCTCTTAGCGACGTGAATCGTCCACACTGCCTGACCAATATCATAACGTTCAAGGCGTGCATTCATTGGTCCAAACGTCAGCCAGTTACTGTAGTCACCAGAGACAAAAAGCGTCGGTGTCTTACTGTAAGAAACCTGAACGTGACCCAGTTGTTTTTGCTCACTCGCTTCCCAGCCCATGACAATACCAGCTAGTACTAGCACTCCGCACAAAACGCCGATCAGCCAGCGAATAAACCGATCCTGCTTGGCTGGCCGCTGCGGCACTGCATGTTTTTGTTCACCCATCGGAAACATTCCCCCATTTGATGGCGTTATTATACCGCACCAACTAAACGAAACTGTGAACTGGCGGAGGTGTGCTGTGAATCATTGGTGAAAATTAACATTTTGATTGTTAGTCAGATTATTTTCGTGACATTGACTGAAAGGCATCCGTTTAGGTTTGTACTGAATGCCACTTGCGGTTGTCGACCGTGACACGCCGCCGTGGGACCGGTTCAAGCCCGCAGTTCACGATCTTTCACCTCGTCGGACAGCCTCGTAAAAACCGAGTCTGTCCGACCGTCCGTAACCTAAATTCGGATAACCCACCGAATTAACGTTACCTTCACGGCCTTGTATCACGGTCGACGCCCTCCAGCTCATATAGTAGCCAAATAGTGTAACCACTTCGGTTCTAACAAATTGACGATTTTAATGAGCTGCCCGACACTAAAATGATCACTATCACCTATAGTAGTGAAGCTGGCGCAAAACAGAGTTCCGTGTCGGTAATACTTGGCGGCCAGGGTTTAGGCTGCCTAGTATTACAGGACGAGTTCAGAGACGAGTGGTTTTTTCGGCTCTGAATCGAGGTAGAAGACTCCGGGCTTCAGGAGGCTGAGACCGGTCCCATGGAACGGCGTTTTGCGCCAGCGCAACGGCATACAGTCGGTTTATCGAATTAAAATGTCATCGAAACTGACGACTGAACAAAAGATTGACCTACTCCTTAGATTAAGGAATAGGTCAATTTTTTCACTCTGAAATGAGATCATAACGCGAAAGTACTACATTTCGGCAATTTTTGAATCGAGGTACCGGCTCAACTTTTCTTTAGGATAATATCCGGACACCTTTTCGATAGCCTTGCCGTTCTTGAAAATCACTAAGCTTGGCACACTCATGACTTTGTACTTTTCCGCAATCGCTTGGTGGTCATCGACGTCTAACCGCAAAAAGTTAACCTTGCCATCATAATCGTCTTCTAACTGACTCAATACTGGCTCTAACATTTTGCATGGACCACACCAGGGTGCCCAAACGTCTAACACGGACAGCCCGCTAGTCGTTGCCGTATCAATTTCTGTTTGCGTTGTTACATTTTGTGCCATCACTTGCCTCCGTAAAAATTCATGAGGCTAGTATACGCAATCGGACCATCCGTTTGCAACTGTCCCTGGTTGATTGCACCAACGTTACTTTTTAATAAACCTGACGCCACATCAACTGATTGTGTTTGACTTCATCAATTGTTTTGGTTCCGGCCAACTGCATCGTGATCTGCAATTCGCGGTTGAAGTGCTGCATGACGGAACGAACCCCAGCGACACCACCAAGATTTAAACCATAGAATAATGGTCGGGCAAACGCCACGAGGTCAGCCCCACTTGCCAGCGCTTTAAAAGCGTGCTCGCCGCGACGAATACCAGAGTCAAAAATAATCGGTACCTCATGGTTAACAGCTTTAGCAATTGCCGGCAACACGTCGAACGAAGCTGGGCCACCGTCCAATTGACGACCACCGTGATTGGAAACCCAGATTCCTTTAGCACCGGCGCCGATGGCCAGCATGGCATCATCCGGCGACTGAATGCCTTTAACAATGACTGGTAATTTTGTGTAGCTGGCAATGGCATCAATATCGGCTAAACTCAGTGTCCGTTTGGCCTTGGCATAAATTTCCATGATGTTTAACCCTTCACCACTGTTGTCACTAGCAGAATAATCCGCCAAATTCACCATCGGTAACGGAAATGAGAAACCTGTCTTCACGTCGGCTTCACGATAACCGCCAAGCGACGCATCAGCAGTTAAGATGATGGCTTTCGCACCTGATGCGACTGCCTGATCCAAGATCCAGTGGTTGAAGCCATTATCATTGCTCATGTATAACTGGAAGAATTGTGGACCACCGTGACCAGCCTTAGCAATATCTGCCACCCGCTCATTTGCGTACGTCGAAATCGACATGATGCTACCTTCATCGGCCATCGCCTCAGCGGTTTCTGACTCACCGTTAACGTGCAGTAATCCATGTGCAGCGGCCGGCGCATCAATCATTGGCGTATTAAGTTCCATGTCCCACAGCTTGGTATGCAAGTCTGGGTTTTCAAGATTGCGCAGTACTCGAGGGACAATCTGGGCGTGATCAAACGCCGCGGTATTTTCACGCATCGTCCACTCTGTTTCTGCTCCACCCTGAATGTAACCAAACGCACCGGGTTCCATGCGTGCCTTTACCAGTGGTTCCAAACTCGCTAAATCATTGATTTTAAGTTCCTTTTCGTCTGTGCTTGCCTGATATTCAGCCATCGTTTTATCCTCCTGACCATGCTGCTTATCACAATTTTCAACATAGTAATGGTAAAACAAAAGGCCATTCACATAGGTGAACAGCCATTTCAAAATCAAATTTATTATTCAGTTTTCCGTTCATTGTTTGTTCGGTTAATATCCTATCCAAAACATTAGCTGTCGCGTCGCGTTTGCCGAGACAAACGACGTGATCGTCGCACGTAATGAATAATTAAAGTGATTACAACGGCAACCAAGATAACGAGACCAAACAGTGTTGAAGAAATTTCGATGTTGATGGCTGGAATGGAGATGAACAGCTTAATCGCAATCAATGCGATCAGCACATAAGCCATCGTTTCTAGCTCTGGAATCTTGCGCATCAAGTTCATAATCACTTCAGCAATGCCCCGCATACACAGGATTCCAATCAAGCCACCAATTAAAACGATAACAGGATTGTTTGAAACTGCGAGCGACGCAAGCACTGAATCAATTGAGAACACAATGTCCATGATCTCGATCTGGATGACAACTGACCAAAACACGGAAATATGCCCGATGCGTCGCGGTTTAGCGGACGTTGCGTCAGCGTTTTCAGATTGGCCAACTGGATGTCGTTTCCGTTTGGTAATCAAGTGATGGAAATAGCGATAGACCAGATAACAAAGGTATAACGCTCCCGCCACCTTGATGATCCAAAACTTGATTAGATACGTCCCAACACCAATAATCAAAAATCGAAACAGATAAGCGCCCCAGAGGCCATAAAATAACGATTTTTCACGATCTTTTAGGTTACTCAACGAGGTCGTTTGAGCTGCCAGAACAACCGCATTATCAACTGACAGTAAACACTCAATCAAAACTAATGAACCAATGATTAACCAGTCATTACTACTGGTCAATACCGCCGCCCAGTTATGGCCGTCGAAAAACGGTCCGTACAGTTGGCTTAATAGGTGTAACAACGATAAAGTCCTTCTTTCTTGCTCATAGGAGCATTGCCGTCATCCAAATCTAGAAAAAGCCTCTGGCAACGGTGCATTAATTGTGACGCGTTTATCACTAAAAGGCAATATCAAACTTAATTTAACCGCGTGCAAAAGCATCCGTTGGTGTGAAAAACTTTCGGCATTCGGTTGGTACAACGGATCACCAATAATTGGATGCCCGTTGCCAGCTAAGTGGACCCGCAACTGATGCGTCCGTCCTGTTTTAAGCGTTAACGACACTAGACTTGCCGTTGACGTGGTATCGAGCACTTCGTATTGCGTTAGTGCACTCTGGGCATTTTCCCCATTAATCATCCGTTTGCGCCGGTCTTCAGGATCACGACCAATCGCATCGGTAAACTCCCCAGTCGCTTGGTTGAAGTGACCACTCACCCACGCCTGATAAGTCCGCTGAATGTGTTTATCACTGATCTGCCGGTCTAAAATCGGGACAACTAGTGGCGTCTTAGCCACTATCATCGCACCACTCGTCGCCATGTCCAAACGGTGAACCATCCAGGGTTGCACCTGTTGAGGCGCTAACTGTGTGGTCAAAAAATTCATCACAGTCCCTGCTTCGTCCGTACGATTGGGGTGACTTTTCACGCCGCTTGGCTTATTGATGACCAATAATTGCTCATTTTCAAACAGAATTGGCAACGTCAGGTGATCATCGGGAAGGTACGTTTGGACCGGTGTTTGCAGCTCATCGGCACGGACCGTGAGTGTGACCACATCGCCAGTGACCACGAGTGTATTGTAAGGACGATAGCTGTTATTAATGCGCACATCTTCGCGGACTCGCAGATAATGTTGCAGCCGTTTAGGAATTAACCACAAACGGAGCAGCTCACGAATATTCAACCCTGCCTCTTGATCGGTCACAACCAATCGCGTTGTCCATTCATTTTGATTCACCGTTGCCAACCGAAGCACCCTCCTTCTTCAACATTAACTTTCTGACGTTTTCATTGCCCTATTGCCGTTGCGCTGACCAGAAACGCCGTTCCATTGGGACCGGTCTCAGCCTCCTGAGGCCCGGAGTCTTTAACCTTGATTATGAGCCGAAAACCACGTCTCATAAGTCATCCTGCAACACTAAGCGGCCAAATTCATGCCGCTAAATGTTGCCGACACGGAACTCTGTCTCTGGTCAGCTTCACTACTGTCACAAATAAGAAACAGTATTTTACAAATTTGCAGCTCAGTTCAAAGGATTACCTATGCTAGAAACTGCTGACAGTCTATGAAACTTGCTACTATATTAGCTGGAGGGCGTCGACAGTGATACCGAACCGTGAAAGTGGTGTTAATTCGGGATGGTGTTACCGAATTTACACCACGGACGGTCGCCAAGACTCGCGGTTCTCACGAGGCTTGGCGGCGAGGTGAAAGACTCCGGTTTTCAGGAGGCTTGAACCGGTCCCACGGCGAGCGTGTCAATGTCGACAACCGTAGGCGACATCCGACTAATTTTAGTAATATCCGATGTTAATAAACTGTTCTTTTAGTCTAACCCAGTTGGAAACAAACTGAACTTATAATTTCGCTTACTTTTTGTAAGTTTTCGAGTATAAATCTGTGCATTTTCAAAATAGTAGTCTTAACATTCTAATTGAGTACAAGATATTTAATGAATTGGAGATGCACGTTATGGCAAAAATGATTGCTGGGCAAGCATTAGTAAAGGTATTGGAAGACTGGGGCGTTGACCACGTTTACGGAATTCCTGGTGGTTCTATCAACCATACAGTTGAAGGCCTGTACCTTGAAAAAGATAAAGTACAGTACATTCAGGTTCGCCATGAAGAAGTCGGCGCCATGGCTGCGGCCGCAGATGCCAAATTTACTGGCAAGATTGGGGTCGCCTTTGGTTCTGCAGGCCCTGGTGCAACCCACCTCTTCAACGGCCTATACGACGCCAAAATGGATCACGTACCTGTTTTGGCCCTCGTTGGGCAAGTTGGTCAACCAGTCATGAACACCAACTACTTCCAAGAAATGGATGAAGACCCAATGTTTGCGGATGTTGCTGTCTTCAACCGCACAGTTACTACAGCAGAACAACTGCCTTATGTTGTAAACCAAGCGATTCGTGAAGCTTATCGGAACAAGGGTGTTGCGGTTGTAACGATTCCTGAGGACCTATCTGCCAAGGAAATCGACTACGAAGCCGTTAAGACACCAGTAACGGTATCTAACACGTATAAACAAGTGATTGATCC
Organism: Furfurilactobacillus milii; assembly: GCF_009864005.1. Lineage (GTDB taxonomy): Bacteria > Bacillota > Bacilli > Lactobacillales > Lactobacillaceae > Furfurilactobacillus > Furfurilactobacillus rossiae_B. Next base: position 105,523 of record NZ_WEZQ01000026.1, on the reverse strand, counting down.
AAAGGCCGTAAGCGACACTTTGGCGATGATCAAAGATGCTAAACACCCTCTGCTGTACATTGGGACAGGTTTAAAAGGCGCTCGTAAAGAATTGGATGCCGTTTCTGAACGCTTCAATATTCCTGTCATTTCCACTGTACCGGCCACTGGTGTAATGGAAACAGATCACAAGAACTATCTGGGTACTAACGGTCGTTTGGGTGGCAAACCTGGATTTGAAGCCATGCAACACGCTGACTTAGTTTTGTTCATTGGTTCTGAATATCCGTTTGCACGCTTCTGGCCGAAGGACGTCAAGATTGTCCAAGTCAACGATAATTCGTTTGATATTGGGAAAGTTGTGCCAATCGACTACGCTGTGATTGCGGATGGCAAGACCTATCTGCAAGCGTTGCTCGACACTGGCGAGTCACTGCCTGAAACAGACTGGATCAAGGAAAACCGCATCAACCGTCAAAACTGGTTGAAGTGGTTGGACGATCGCGCCAATGATGACAGCAAGGGGCTTGAACCCGAAGCCGTTATGCGTAAGACACGCGAACTTGCTGGGCCAAACGACACGTATGGTGTTGACACTGGGAATGTTTCTGAATTTGCCGTTCGTGGTGTCAAGATGACAGAAAATCAGAAGTTTGCTATTTCTGGACTGTTTGCCACAATGGGCTATGGCATTCCTGCCGGTTTGGCCGGTGCCTTAAGTGTTCCGGATGGACAAGCATGGAGTTTCTCAGGTGACGGTGGCTTCTCAATGGTCGTTCAAGACCTGATCACCGAAGCCCGTTATGAATTGCCAGTCATCAACATTGTCTTCTCGAACCAGCGTTTCGGATTCATCTGGTATGAACAACAAGAAACTAAGCAACACTTCTACGGTGTCGACTTAACCGACGCAGACTGGGCTAAAGTTGCTGAAGGACTGGGAGCTGTTGGCATGACGGCCACTAATCTTAAGGAACTAGATGCTGCGTTTGATCAAATCAAACAATTGAAGGCCGCTGGCAACAAGAAACCAATCGTCCTCAATGCTGTAATCGATCCAGAAGATCCTGTAGCGGCTGCATTTATGCCCCTTGATCCAAAGCAATTCGGTCAAGACACAGTTGATGAATTCGCTAAGCACTACGGCATCGACACGAAGGCACAACCTTCTCTCGGTGAGTTACTGCGCGGTGAATAAACCTAATTTAAAATTTCAATGACAATAATCGTCACGACGTCCAGTGAAACTAGCGGACATCGTGACGTTTTTAAGTATCATTACTAATTTTCGCTCATTTGTTCTAGAAGCCCCTTTTATCAATGAAAATCAGAAATTCAGCCCATAAATTCGCGGTTTTATCCCCACCGACAAACACAAAATGTTATAATTAACTGGATATCTTTTTGAGGTGAGTGCATGAGTTACACGATTCACACAATCGAATCTGCCGATTATCAGGCCGCCGCTGAACTTTTAAAGGCGGCTTTTGCATCGTCCAAAAAGACGATAAACTTTGATGACCAGTTAGCCACGCTCCGTTTGGAACGAACCTACCTGCCTACCTTTGAGCTTGTCAGCAAAGATGCACATGACAACATTGTCGGGTACGGCACGATTTCCGACGCCTATATTCAGGGCCAACCAACTGCAAAACTAGCCATTCTGAATCCGTTGGGTGTCCTACCTGACTTTCAGAAACAAGGTGTTGGTCGGCAACTGGTTGATGAGCTTGAACATCGCGCATTTGTCCGAGGTTATCAAGCAGTCTTGACTACAGACTGCCCAGACTACTTTGCCCTTTTTGGCTACGATTTAGCCGACCACTTCGCCATTCATGACGCTCAAACGCCGGTAAGAAAGCTGAGTCTTCGTGAACTGCGGCCTGGGGCACTTCGGCATACAGCCGGTCTACTAATGTACTCTCCGGCTCTCAACCATAAAACCATTGATAACAAAAACATCAATACTGTTGAATAAAAAGATTAATAAAGTAGGGAGTTTTGAACATGGCAAAAGTGACAGTTGAAGAAGTAGCAGACCATTTAAGACAGACCATGGGCCATGTCGCCACCAATGAGAACACATTATTGCGGACACGAGCAGCTGCCCACATTGGCGCTTACCAGCTAAGCCTAACTCAGCTACAAATTCTGCAATTTCTACTTCAAAGTGATGAAGCAGTCACTAACAGCATTTTGGCCGACCACTTTGCCATCTCAAAACCCGCTGTTACAAAAGCACTTCGTAAGCTCAACAAAGAATTGTTAGTTGATACTAAAGTCAGTGAAACAGATCGTCGGGTAACGACATTGGCGCTCACAGGTGATGGCGTTACCCTAGCTCGTGAATATCAGGAAATTGACCGTGAAATTAACGAAACATACCTTGGCATTGCGCAAAAGTTCAGCAAGGGCGATCGCAAAACAATTCTCAAATTTCTCGAAACTGTTGAAGGTAGTTTAAACCAGGGGCAACCTTTCTAAAGCCACTCACTATTTCCTGCTTATATGCCAACTAAAAAATCGACTACTTAGACTCTTTTCGTTTAAGTGGTCGATTTTTTATTGATTGCAATTGTTTAACCCCAAGTTGGGCCGTTTACATTTTGTTATTTACCAAAGGTTCGTATAAATTTTGCTTTCGGCTAGCCCTGCTTACCGACGCTCCTTGAGACGACGATTGATTTGTCGTAACGTGACTAGTTGATCCAATGCTAAGAATGCCCAAACTAAAACATATACAATCAAAAATGACCAAAAAGCACTCCGGAACATCGTTTGTAACGTAAACCACCGATTAATAATCCCCATTGTCGCAATTAAACCAAACGTCACTACTGCATGAATTAATAACTGAAGTGGCCAACTAATTCGGTCCGTTTGAAAAATCAATGATAATAGGCCAATCAACATGCTGACAATCAACACGCTAGCGATTTCAAACGGCGTATATCTGGGATCATCCGCGTGCGGCAATAGACCATAAATCAAGTAAACAGTGGAGCCAACACCTAAACCATATGATAAATGCCGAAAAACTATTTTCATATCTACACCTACAATCCCAAATGACGTTTAACATCAACCAAATATTTACGGCTTACGTTTTCTTTCTGTCCAGTCGTCATGATTGCGGTCATGTTTCCAGAAAAACCAGCTTCCAACGCTTTTAAATAATTCAAGTTAATCGCTACTCCACGAGAAATTTGAACAAAATCCTGACTTTTTAGTTGATCCAGCACCCGATACAATCGTTGGTGGGTCTTATACGTATGATTAACAGTCAAAATTGACAAGGTATCGCCATACACTTCCAGAGCGATAACGTTTTGTTCTTGAATAATGCTGATTCGATCATCTTCATTAGCAGTCAAAACGGTCTGAAAATCCTCACGTTGTTCACTAAAATGCCCCAGATAATCCATTAATCTATGTGCTTCCTGATTATATGATGCAGCCGTTACAGTCACTTCAAGCGCTTCGGGTGACAACCGATCATCGCTTTCAAACCTTATTTTCATATTTAATCACGCTCGTTCAAATTTGAATTAATTGTACCGCAATCGACGTTCCTGCATGTGCTCTACCGCAATTTTGATTACAATGAATGCTACAGCCAGCCCACCAAACAGCATTGTAACCATAAATTCGCTACCAAACGTTGTAACAACGCCATGAATCATATAACCAATACCAAGTTGAGACTGAAACGCACGTTGAACACTAGCTTCATTATTTAAAAAGACATGCTTCATCGGTTCGTTCATTAAAATTCGACGATACAATGACGCACTATACGCACCAGGATAAAATTTGATTAGTGTTTGTGCAAAACGCGGCAATGAACCGATTGGAATGTAGATCCCTGACAAAAAGCCGCTTGCTGTTGCGACGATACTTTCCATGGTAGACCATGTATCAATTGACTTGACCCATGTTGCTAACGCCATGCTTATTAATGACGTAACGAGGGTATTCTCAACGCATACCAGAAAAAGTTTAACGTCCGTCGAAAAACCAAAGTATACCCCATCTGCTAATCCAAAATAGGCTGCGTTAACAATAAATACCACTATCTGCATCATGACACCAATGATAAATGCGCTTATGCCGTACGCTAATTGGTATTTAAACTCGCTAACTGGTGCAATTTCAAAATCAACGGCCACTCGTTCCTGATCGGTAACGTACTGGCGCACACCATCTAAAGTTGTGGTAACAGCTGTAACGGACAACATGCCACCAATTAGCCACGGATCTAACAAGCGCGTTGGCCGACTGATTTGATGCCAGCTGACAATCATATTATGTTTTAAAAAAACAATATACAGTAATAAAACAATCAAAGAACTCAAAATCGAAAAAAATACACCAACCCGATTACGAAAAAACAGTTTTAGATTACGATCAATAATTGCTGTCATTATCTTACCTCCCTGCCTGTCAATGCCAAAAACACATCGTCCATACTGCCCTTATGAAATTCAAAATCAGTAAAGTCATTTTGATGATCGTGCAAAAAAGCGATAACATTCGCGTCAATTGGAACATGTGCACGAATGACATGTTCCTGATCATCCAACTGTGTGGTCCACGTTTTCGGCATTTGGTCACAAAGGGTGGCATAATTTTCTGACCACACAATCAGTACACCGCTCGCAAACTGACGTTTTAATTCGTGTGCTGTACCGTGAGCGATCAATTTACCGTAGTCAATAATATAAACATCGTTGGCCTGCTCTGCCTCCTCTAAGTAATGTGTTGTTAGAAAAATTGTCAGTCCATCTTCACGTTGCATTCGTTTTAGCATCGACCAAATACTGAAACGCGTCTGAATATCCAGCCCCGTTGTTGGTTCATCTAAAAATAATAGCTTCGGTTTATGCAATAAAGCTCTGGCGATATCAACTCGACGACGCTGTCCGCCTGATAAAGATGCATACAGTTGGTCTGCAAATGCCGATGCACCAACCTTTGCAATAATTGGCTCAACATTCTTAACTACGCCTGATCCATATAGACGTGCACGAATCGTTAAGTTTTCTCTGACAGTAAGCTCATTATCGAGAACACTTTCTTGAAATACTATTCCGATATCTTGACGAATAGATTGAATGTTAGTCGTTTGATTAATTTCCACTGAACCTTCACTAACTGGTAACAACGACGTTAACATCTTAATCGTTGTCGATTTCCCTGCGCCATTGGGCCCTAAAAATGCAATTAACTGGCCAGACTGAACTGTTAAATTTAAATCTGAAACCACCGTCTTATCGCCGTAACGTTTCGTTAAATGGTCCGTTTTAAGAATAATCATTATCCCTCACCTCTATGCAGACATGATAGAATGAACCACTCTTAAAAATCCGTCTTACCCCGCTATGTAGTCAAAAAAAGCTTACAAGTGGTTGCTATCAGATACTAAAGTTTTCAAAATCGAACAGGCATCACAGACTTTATTAAAAAAAGATGATAAAATAAGAATTTGATTAGATAATATTTAATTGGATTCGAGGGGCCTACCAATGGGGTTAATACAGACGTTTTTATCATTTTGGCGCAATTACACAAACTTTCGTGGGCGAGCTAACCGACTAGAATTCTGGGGCTGGCAGTTCTGGCAAACTATTTTTATTCTGATCTTTTTAATCCCCACAACCTACTCTATCCGTGATTTCTTAACCTCAATCGATGCTGGAAAAAGTGGGCTTTCGTTTGGATTACTAGTTACTGCGGCTACTTCTGCCCTTCCTTTACTGATTCTATTAATTGGTTACACCATCATTGCATTACTACCGTCGTTGACATTGTTCGTACGTCGCCTACACGATGCTAATCGCTCCGCGGGTTGGTTGGGCTTAAACGTAACTGTCGACTTATTGCTATTAATAATTTATGTATTGACGCGCCAACTAAACACTGATGCGGCACTTATCTTTGCAAGCACTACGGCGACGATTTTTGTTTTGTTCAGTATTGGTTTCATCTATTTGCTTCTATTGCCTAGTGTTATTGACCACAACCGCTTTTTTCCAGCCGATACCGCACCATCTACAACGACACTATCGTTATGACTTGAACTGGCTCCCCAAAAACGTAATGTAATTCATTCATTAATTTTGTTAAGGTTCATCACGTTCGTGTTTGGACTATCATACGACCCGCTCACCCGTGGTACAATTTAGAGCAGAGTTTATCTTGAATTTTCTGGAGGTGGCGATAATGTGGCGCCAATATCTTGAACCAATTCACGTGGCAGTCATTTTGTTCCCGCTTTTAGCGATTGCCATGGCCGTACCGCTATTTGCTTACCACTATCATCGCTATGGCGCGATTTCACGTTGGCAGGTCTTTGTAAATTATAGTTTCTATTTTTATTTACTCTGTGCCTACTTTCTCATTATTTTGCCGTTACCATCGCGGGCTTCTGTGGCCGCATTAACGACACCAACACACAACTTTCATCCCTTGCTGGTGTACTATACTTTTAAAGCCACCGGGTTCAGCCTTCATAACGCCGCAACTTGGATTCCAACGTTACACACTGCAGGATTTCAACAGCCTTTTTTCAATGTCATGCTGACCATTCCGTTTGGCTTTTATCTCCATTACTATTTCAAACGCGGTTTCTTCACAACCATTATCTTGTCATTTTGTTTAAGCCTGTTCTTTGAAGTCACTCAACTAACTGGTTTATACGGCTTGTACGTTCGTCCCTACCGTCTGTTTGACGTTGATGATTTACTCCTTAATACGACCGGTGGTTTCATTGGCTGGCTGGGTGCCCCATTGTTTTCATGGTTGTTACCTAGTAAGGAACGAATTGAAACAGCAAATGCCAAACGCGCACATCAGGTCGGCCTATTACGACGGTTCACAGCTTTCATCATCGACATGCTGTTCGTCGGCACATTCACCGGTATTTTCATGATTGGTGGTATCGCCTTTGATCACGAACCTAACATGTGGTTGTTGCTGATATTAGGGTTGTTGCTCTTCGTGTTCATTCCACAGGGGCTTTTCAAGGGTACTACAATTGGCCTGCGTGCTGTCTACCTGCAAGTTAAGGCAACCAACTGGCGTACCGCTTCATGGTTACAGGTGATCATTCGAAATTTGGTTATTTATATGCCACTTATCTTAATTGGCCTTGGTCTACAGCATATTTTTAATATTCACGGTCAATTAACGTCGTTTGGACTAATTGGTACGTTTACAGTATTGATGATCCTCATCTTCACGGTGGATATCGTTCTTGCCGCAATGATGCCAACGTATCCACTATTATTCGAGCGGCTGAGTCACACGACAACCATTTCGTCGTTTGTTACTGATGATGACCAAGCAACTGCTCCCGTTCGCAAACAATCGACACCTAGTTCACCTAAGAAGAAATACACAACTCGTTCTGAACGCCATCAATCACGTTAAGGAGTTTCCATGTTTTCATTATCGCAAGTGACTAATTTTCTAATTTTCTTTCCCGCTATTATTTTTATTGTGGCCGTAACCTTGGCTATCTTTGGATATCGTCGTGATCCCCGACGCCTCCTAAATTCTTGGTATCTCGTCGTTGGAGCAGTTATTTTACTGGGTATGCCAATTATTTTGTTGGCATCACTATCAGACACTCATCATATTGGCTGGCGGATTCTCAGTGGACTCGCGTACTTGGCCCTCACACTTGGTTTATTTGATTGGGTCATGTTGATCAACTGGCATTTTCGACCATTACGGCGTCATTTTCGCGCGCTAACCATTTTTGCAATTATCCTTGGACTTGCGCTGGCCGTCCTACCTTTTATTCCTGCTCACGTCTGGCCTACTGACTTATTGACACCGATGAAGTATGTCAACACGGCGCTCACCCTGTTGGGTGCTTACATGTGTATCACGATTGCTGACTTCCTCGTGGCCACTTGGACTTACCCACGTCAGACAAAACTGCACGGTGAACATTACGTGATCGTGCTTGGCAGTGGCTTACATCATGGCAATCAACTGTCTAAACTGTTGAAATCACGTGTGGACACTGCAATGCGCGTTGCCAGTATTGCCAAAGATGAGACTGGTGACTGGCCGATTTTGATCATGTCCGGCGGTCAGGGCGCTGATGAAACCGTCAGTGAATCCTCTGCCATGGCAGCCTACGCGAAGGATAACGGTTATCCTGCCGCGGCTATCCGTTTGGAAGAAAAATCAACGAGTACGTTTGAAAACTTTCAATATTCACTCGATGTTATTCATGAGCCACACCCAACAATCGAATTTGTGACCAATAACTTTCACGTCTTTCGTGCCTCAGTATTCGCTGCGATGCTCAAGTTAAACAGTCGTGGCATCGCTGCGCCAACACGGTCGCACTACTATCATCGGGGTCTCATTCGTGAATATGCAGCCCTGACCTGGTTACACAAAACACGCCATCTATTAGCGCTGATTCTGATTATTGTTCTAACAATTGCGATTCCATGGTTCTATGGATAATGGGACTGTAAACGATTTTATTCTGAATTTTTGAGGCAAATTATGCTGACACCAATTGAAATCAATAATAACTTTGAGTGGGTCGATGTGCAGGATGAGACAGCTGCTGAGCATCGCCGCCTCATTCAGAGTTACAAACTAACTGAAGAAATGTACGGGTACGCAACCGACCCTAGTGAACGTGCCCGCATCGAATTTGACAAGGAAGCAGGCATTTCACTGATGATTTTTAATGTCATCACTGATTTACCGGATGATTCCCCTGAAGCAGCTACGGCGCCAATTGGTTTTCTGTTCAAAGGCAAACGAGTATATACGTTCACCAGCGGTACCACGAACTATGTGCATAATCTGGTTATCAATTCCAATTCAGCATTGATATTGCCGCCAATTGAGCAACAGCAACCAATCGATGCCATTTTAGGATTGATGTACAAACTGACAACGACTTATTTGGACAAAATCAATCGGATTGACCGGCGGCGGGCAGAAATTCAACGGAGTTTAAAAACTAATCCTGAACACAGTGCCATTAACGAACTCATGGACCTTGAGACAAGTTTGGTTTACTATCTGACTGCGTTAAAAACCAACACAGACATGCTTAAGGATCTGCAACGGACACCAGTCGTACCGGTCAATGCAGATCAAAATGAACATATTACGGATATACTAGTTGAATCGCAACAGGGTTTAGAAATGGCCCAGATGGCTTCTGACGTGGTTGAGCGTGTGTCAAATGCTTATTCAAACCTTATTGATAACAGTCTGAACAACACGATGAAATTCTTGACAGCTTACTCAATTATCATGACTGTGCCAACCATCGTTTCTGGTTTCTTTGGTGAAAATGTTGCGCTGCCATTTGAGCACAATCCCTATGGCTGGCAAATTACCATTCTGATCATGATCGCGCTTGGCGCCGTTGTTTATCTCATTTTGCGACATTACCGTTTTTTTTGATCGGTAGATGGATGATCCTTTTCGTCACCACAATAAAGAAGACTTCATGTTGATAGGATTACCAACATGAAGTCTTCTTTATATTATTAAATTAATTATTTCTGAACGACAATCTACTTGCCGTCACATTATCGTACCGATGCCACTTGCAGTTCATCAGCCACATCGTAAAAAACTGGTTTCTGCCACGCCAACATGTCATCCGTTAGCTGCAACTTCACAATGCTTTCACGATTATACGGTTCAAAGTAATACGTGCGACTTTCACAAACCGCTGCTGCACGGTAAACAGAATATGTTTGCTGATGGTCTGTATTTCTTGGTACCGCAACACCATCTAATAAGTGCCAGCTACTAATAATGGCGTCGTCCTCATTAAACGGTTGGTTGGCCCGCTCTTTGAAGTAAGCCGCCCGAATAAATCGTGACGAAGGGCTGTATGAACCAGGTGGAATCGACTTACCCGATAAGTTACCGGTAGTGACCTTGGCGGTATTTAACGGGACCTGCCCCGCCAGAAATTCAGGGGTAAATTCCATATAGTCAGTTAATCGGTCAATCTGCTTTTCAAAATTGGGTACGTTTGTCAAAATTCCCAGTGGGTCATCGACCACACGCATTGGCATAATCGTCGGTTCAATAGCCACCATCCGCCCAGTGCGGTCAGCCACTGCAAAATGCAGTTCTGACTGCCCATACTTGCGGTCACTGTATGTGTCAGCCATGAGCTCGACTTCATCGATATGCGCTTCAATTTCTGCCACAGACCGAAAGTTACCCAACAGCCAGAACGCAAACTCATAGGGCGCCAATTGTACTTTGTCATCACGCCGCTCAACGGCACGTTTGGAACCATTGGCAAACGTTAATTTCTGCGCCGTCAGCCCCCATTCATTAACACCATCCGACATGTCAATACGATGTGGCAATTGAAAGGCACTGCCGACAATCGCGTACTGATTTTTATGCACACGATGGTCAAAATCGCTTTGCCACTCGTAATCTCGTGGCACAAACGTCGGTCTGACATCAAGTGTCGGCCAATCCATCGTCCGTGATAGGACGTGCGTACCGTCACAAGCAATTTGGAAAATACTGGTGCACATACTAAACCTCCAGTTTGCTATTCTGACGGCGATTACGACTTAAATGCAAATACGCAATAAAGTGAAATGCAATGCCAGACAGCAATAAAATACCGCCAATCCAATTGGACCAGGTTGACATAATAATTGCTAATCCATACAAAGTCATTGACCGCAATGGATCCATTTTTATATTACGGTCAAACATAAAATGATTCTTATCCATCAACTGTTGATGCAGATAAAGATAGTGATACAACAAATAATAAACAGCGGAAATAAAGAATGCTACGGCAGAATAAATCATGAAAGACACGCGGATATCCGCTGAATTACGTTCTGCAATCGCCGTTGCCACCAAACTCATGGGATAATCTAGCAACGTCACACTAAACATAGACAACAAATTAATCAGATTCATATTTCGGTCAATTGCCTTCAAACTTGCAAAATAATCGTGGTGAAAAAGCCATAACGTCCCAACATAGAAATAAGAGACTGCATAAGCTAGAAATTCCGGCCACTGTTGCGCAATTGCCGCTGCTAAATGACCCTGGTGATATTCGGGAACGTGAAATTCCAACACAAGAATCGTAATCAAAATGGCAAAAACGCCATCACTAAATGCTTCCAAACGTGATTTAGACATCATCGATCAATTTGCTCCATTTTCTGGTTTAACAACATAATGGACGCGGTTATCTTCCGTTCTGTGAGCGTACAAACGTTGCGTATGATCTTCATCAAAATAACCAAGGTCTAGCATTGTTTGCCCGTCAATCGTAGCCTCGCCATGATACGCATCCAGCAAAAAGCCACGAATATTGAACGCTTCCGCCATCAAGGCATCTGTGCGTTCAACAGAGGCAGCTAGGGTGTAACCCTCATCCAACATCAGTTTGATACCAGACACTTTTAAAAACGTGTCATAGCCGTACAAACGCGACGTATTACCGTCTTCACGCTCTTTAGGCTTAATGTATCCCTTTGATTCCCAGTAACGAAGTTGACGAGTTGAAACATCCGTCATTTTACTGATCTGACTAATACCGAAAATTAAATTCGCCGTGCTAAAAATTTTACCATTACTGGTGTCGCGCAAACTTGTTCGCGCCATCCACCCACCTCCAGGTTAATGCATGTTACTGAAATTCATTATGACGTCCATGTGCTATTCTTCTGGATATAGTTCCTTAGTCATCTTACGGTGCCAAATGTTAGCTTCCAAAAACGGTTGACCATAAGCTTCGAAACTTTGTTTGGCATAAAAACTGATAGCTGTTTCTTGCGCTTCTAGATATAACGTCTTGAAACCATTTTCCTTGGCATCAGCCGTAATCTGATTGATCAGCGCGACGGCATAACCACGGTGCCGTGCCCAATCAATGGTTGCAACCCGTTGAATCTGAAGTAGATCATCATCTAAGGCTTTGACTCGCGCCGTCACGACCGGTGTGCCATGATCGTAACCAACATAGTGCGTTGCGTCTTCGTCATGACCATCCAACTCTAATTCCTTATCAATACCTTGTTCGTCGACAAAAACAGCTAAGCGGACAGATACAGCATCTTCGTAAACCTTACCGTCTGTTCCCTTAAGCTGTTCAATATCAAGTTCTGGTTTTTCTTCTTTCTTCTTACCCCAGTGAAATAAACTCATTTATTGCTCCTTAGTTATTCTTTTATTTAAATTGATGTCGCTGATGCTACATAGCCATAACGCGCTCCCAGCCCTAAAGCCTGTGCACAACTGAAACTGACCATTGCACAGGCAAAACTACTACATAGCCAAAACGTGTCACTGCCGCCCAGAAGACTGTGCATAACCCGAAGCTGATGAAAACCAAGCAAAGACCGCTCGATTCTCGACTGCTACATAGCCATAACGCGCTCCCAGCCCTAAACCCGGGCTGGTCACGCTCACTTTTCGTTATACCCCAACACCGTAATCTTCTGATCATCGAGGGAAAGGCGGGTCACACTGCCGTTTTCTGGACGGACGCTGAGATCATACTTGCCGCCTCCGTAGCGCTCCATCAGACTGAGCAACGTATTGCCGTGACTGATAACTAATACATTATCGCCGTCAGAAAGATCATCGTTTTCACGAATCAAATCAAAACCACGATCGATTCGTTGCCAGTATTCGTCGTTACTTTCGGCATCATGAAACGGATCGGCCTCTTTCATGAAGTCCTTCGCCTTGGCAATTGAATATTTTTCTTCGATTTCTTTAAACCCATTTAATCCATGTGGACGGCCGACTTGGTCCCACACATAATTCATGTTTTCGCCTTCAAACGAACCATAGAATTGTTCGCGGAAAAATGGACTGCTAATCGGTTGTTTGACATTTGAAACATTGTTTTCAGTCAAAATCGTTGCCGCTGTTTGTTGCGCTCGCGTTGTGTCAGAACAATAGGCCGCTGCAAACGACACATTAGCTAGCCGTTCACCAGCCGACTTAGCATCTGCTAGGCCCTTGTCGGTCAACGGTGAATTACTCCAACCTTGCAGTTTGTTATAAATATTAAAATAAGTTTGTCCATGACGGACCAAATACAGTGTCACTGATGCCATGTTAATAACCCCCAAATTTTAATGTTTTCTAGACTCTATTATACACGACGGTACCGTTGTTAAGTAAAATTGACGGGCTTCTTTGCGGAACGTAAACATTCTTTAGCCGGTTAAAGTTTGCGTAAGGTCATTTTGCCAATAGTGAACAGCCACTGGCCGACGTGGTAAACTATGTCATATGCTTTTTGACGAGTAAATTTAAAAAGAGGACCTTGATTCATGCGTAAGCTGCAAGCAAAACTTAACACCCGAATCGGTTTGTTCTGGCTTCTGGTCTTTGTCTTTTGGGCCAAAACAATGTTGGCATACGCGATCGATTTTCACATTTCCATTAGTGATCCCGTTCAAGCCTTCACTGTCGCCATCAATCCGATTGGAACTAGCCTTCTATTATTCGGCCTCGCTTTCTATGCACGGCGGGCGCGGTTCTTCTATCCAATCTTGACGTTAACCTACATCTTAAATACTGTCTTACTTTATCTGAACGTGATTTACTTCCGTGAATTCACCGATTACATGACAGTTTCGACAATGACTGGCTACGACAAAGTCAATCAGGGCTTATCAGGCAGTTCTCTCGCCCTGACCATGCCCCATGATGCCCTTTATTGGTTGGACTTAGTCATTTTAATTCTGCTGTTTGCCTTTCGTTGGTTGAAGTTTGACAAACTAGCACTGCCGAAAAAGACCGGCTTCGCCGTGACGTCGTTTGCTCTTATGTTTATTACATTCAACTTAGCTGTTGCTGAAATGGACCGTTCTCAATTAATGACGCGGACGTTTGACCGGACATATGTGGTTAAGTACCTCGGACTAGACTTTTTCACCGCTTACGATGGTGCTAGTGAATGGCACACATCCTCAATGCGGGCCGCGGCCACCAAGTCTGAACTAAAGGATGTCACTGACTTTACGCAGAAACATTATGCCGCACCAAATAAAACGATGTTTGGTGCCGCTAAAGGCCGCAACGTGATTGTGATTCACCTTGAAAGTTTCCAACAATTTTCGATTGACCAAAAAGTTAATGGTAAAGAAGTCACGCCATTTTTAAACAGCATTTATCATTCTAAGGATACCTATGCGTTTGATAATTTCTTCCATCAGGTGAGCCAAGGGAAAACGTCTGACGCGGAAAACATGCTAGAAGCAGGTACGTACGGCCTGCCCCAGGGGTCGTTGTTTGCCCAACTGGGCAGCGACGAAACTTTCCAAGCCGCACCGGCGATTCTCGAACAGTCACCTGAAAAGTACACCACTGCCGTTTTCCATGGTAATGTGCCAACATTCTGGAACCGAAATAACGTATATCCAAATTTGGGTTATCAATACTTCTTCTCACAACCGTATTACAATCACAGTGGTGATCGTTCCATGGGTTATGGCTTGAAGGACAAGCTGTTGTTTGACGACTCCGTAAAGTACCTTCAACACCTGCAACAGCCGTTTTATGTTAAATATCTGACCGTTACAAACCACTTCCCGTTTGAACTAAGCAAGGAAGACCAAGATCCCAACTTCAAAACGACTGATACCGATGACTCCGCGGTTAATAACTACTTTGTCACAAACCACTACTTGGACCAATCCGTTGAGGAACTGTTCAACTTCTTGAAGTCCTCGGGACTGTATAACAAGTCAATGATCGTCATCTATGGGGATCATTACGGGATTTCCAATTCAGAAAACAAGAGTCTCGCCAGTGTCCTTGGGAAGGATCCAGACAACTGGACCAATTTTGACAACGCCCAACTACAACGTGTGCCATTTATGGTTCATATTCCGGGCAATGGTCATGGTAAGATCGAGCATCAATATGGTGGTGAAATTGACGTTGAACCAACGCTGCTCCACTTATTGGGCATCAACTCCAAAAAGTATGTTCAGTTTGGTACCGACCTCTTCTCCAAACACCATGATCAAGTCGTGGCTTTCCGTAACCAAGACTTTGTGACGCCGACTTACACGTCTCTTTCCGGCACCATTTACAACAACAAAACTGGTCAACCTGCTAACCTAACAGCTGCACAGAAGAAACACACAGACGCCGAGCAGGCCAAGGTGACCAAGGAACTAAGCCTGTCTGATTCATTGAATCAAAAGAACCTATTGCGATTCTACAAACCAGATGGTTTTACCCCTGTTGATCCTAGTAAATATAAGTACACAAAGGGGTTACAGAAAGCCGAGCAGATCGAACGCGATCGCGGCGTCGGTAGCACCTCGCTGTACAGTCAAAACGGCAATAAATCAATCGAAGGGTTATACCACACGGATGCCCCTGAGGTTGATGACAAGGGTCGTTGATCCATTTCAATACCACAAAAATACCCATCGCAAACGGAAATTAACCATTGCGATGGGTATTTTTGCTTACTTCTAAATTATCGGCGCCGTAACAATGCTCGTAAACTTTATTTCAAAAGTTTTAAGCCCGTTACACTGACCGAAAACGCCGTTCCGTGGGAACCGGTCTCAGCCTCCTTAAACTCGGAGTCTTTAACCTTGATTATGAGCCGAAACCCACGTCTCATAAGTCATCCCGCAACACTAAGCGGCCAAAGTTCCGCCGCCAAGCGTTGCCGACACGGAACTCTGTCTTCGGTCAGCTCCACTCATGTAGTAGATTGTTGGTTGCCTGCCAATTTAGTGCTAAAAATGCTACGTACAAAATTTCCAGTTATATCAGCTGGAGGGCGCCAACATTGACACCGAGCCGTGAAGGTAACCTAAATTCGGTGGTTTCCCGAATTTAGGTTACGGACGGTCGTAAAAACTCGCGGTCTTCACGAGGTTTTACGGCGAGGTGAAAAACCGCGAACTTCGGGCTTGAACCGGTCCCACGGCGAGCGTGTCAATGGTGGCAACCGCAAGCAACATAACTAACGGGTTGGAAACGTTTGAAGGGCAACTGAACCGCCGAAAAAAAACCCATTCCCAGTAAACTCTGGGAAATTCCGTTTGGCATTGCGACCCCGCTCACCTGTCAGTAAGAAAATGGTGATGGCGATAAAGATAACGGCTAGGATAACGGTCATCCACCAGTCAAACATCCCTGGTTTACCCATCGTCATCGTGCCATTGCTCATAAACACAAAGCTATCAATGCTGAAATGGAACAACATCGGCCACCACAAAGCTCGTGTGTACAAATACAAAGCGGCTAGCAAACAACCGATACTGGCTGCCGACAGCGCCTGTTCAAATGTAGCTGACCAACTTTGCCCCTGAAGCCCGTTCGGCAAATGAAACAGGCCAAACAAAATACTCGTGACAGCCACAGACCAGCCAAACTGATGACGTGAAAACTCAAACGCACGCATCATGAGACTAAGCGTGGCAAAGCGAAGCATCCATTCTTCCACAATTCCAGGTTCCACACCGTTTAACATCATCTTGAAAGTCGGTGACTTCATGTGAAAGTCGAATTCCCACAGGGTGCCAAACGATGTTCCTGCTTCAAAACTATTAAAAATGACGTAGCCAACACAAAACAACGCTAGCAAAACGATGACCCACCACTGTGCCGTTCTGGAAAACCCAAATCGTGGCAAACGGAACCCCCAAACTTTCATTGCAAAGCCCGTAATAATCACGAAACTAACGGCACCGATAAAACCACTGGTTGCCAAGTCTTTTACTACTGGCGCCAATGACTTTTCAAACGACGTGACCGCAATTTCTGGCGCAATCACGATGACCTCAAAGCAAACTGAGAAGAGGACCACAATCCGGCCAACCAATGATTCAATGCGGCCGTAAGCAAACACGCCGATAGGAATATAAACCAGCAATGACATGATAAAGACTACGATTGCAGCACCATTAGCATTAACGTGCAACCGCTTCACACAGATGGCCGCCAATACCATAAGTACCAATGAAACCGTCACCGTCTGAACAAATACTTGGCCATAGTGATTAAAACGATACAGAAAACGTTTAAACCAATGACGATTTGCTAATGTTTCCTCATTCGGGGCCAACAAAATCAACCCTAATAAATTCAATACCAGCATCACATCCAGTAGCACCACCAGCGTAGTTCGACTTTGATGGAGTACAACACGCCCTGCAATCAAAATAAGCTCTTGAATGATTACCTGCACGAAAAACCAGCGTCGCAATCCTATGTTTGTCGTTAATCCCTGTCTTGCCATATCCGCTCACCTTCGTTTTAGTAATTTCGTGTTATTCGATAACGGAATTTCCAATCATTTATTAAAGTTTTATCGGTCACTTTAATTTCGCTGGAATTATCTTATGATTTTATAATCATATCACTAAAAACATATCAACGTGCTGATGCGAGGCAATCATAACAAGAGATTAAAACCGTGATGCTGAGAAAGAAGCAATCTGATTTTTTGTGGAATGCATTATTTACGCCGACAGTTGAAAACAACAGGCCATCTGGCAATCTTGTTATGTCAGAAATTGCTGGTTAAACGATGTGCAAGCTTGTAACTATGTGAGCTGGAGGGCGCCAACATTGATACCGAGCCGTGAAGGTAACGTTAATTCGGTGATTTGCCCGAATTTAGGTTACGGACGGTCGGAAAGACTCGCGGTCTTCACGAGGCTTTACGGCGAGGTGAAAGACCGTGAGCTTCGGGCTTGAACCGGTCCCACGGAGAGCGTGTCAATGTTGGCAACCGTAAGCGGTCAGACAATCCCCATTTTTCAGCGCACAAAAAAAACACCAACACGCTATAAATATCCGCATTGATGTCTTTTTTATTCGAAGGTCGGTAAGGATGCACCAAGTTGTTCAATTAACTTGATTGCATCATCGATTTTTTCAGTTGAAATGGTGTCACCTAAACTTTCAACTGATTCACGAATCGACTTTTCAATCTTATGATGCAAACGAACACCCTTATTGGTTAAGAAAACCAATTTGGTCCGACGATCATCAGCGGTTGTTTTCATTTCAACCTGATCGTCCTTTAATAGCTTACCAATTTGTGTCGAGACAACACTCATTGAAAACGGCGTTTCCTTGGTAAGCTGTGACACGGTGATGCCTTTGTTTGCAGCGATTCGTCTCAACAAAACGGCCGTTTGTAAATTCAGACCGAAGTGATTAACAAAATTGATCGCTGCACGGTTAGCAACATAAACTTCGTTAACGTAGTGATCACATAATACTGCAACCATTGCATCAACATTTTCCTGATCATTCATTGGTTCGGACATTA
This sequence comes from Furfurilactobacillus milii, assembly GCF_009864005.1. Lineage (GTDB taxonomy): Bacteria > Bacillota > Bacilli > Lactobacillales > Lactobacillaceae > Furfurilactobacillus > Furfurilactobacillus rossiae_B. The sequence continues at coordinate 87,228 of NZ_WEZQ01000026.1, read as the reverse complement.
CGAGAACCCCTTTTCTCAAAAATTACTGTAATAAACCCAGTTGTCTTTGATCCACTTATAGCTTTGCCCAAGTGATTAAAGTTAAACTTATGAAATGAATTGTACTTAATTGTAGTTGAGAAACCTAAAAAATACCATAAACTTATTAATATTATACCCATTTAACCAAATTTATTGCATAAAAAAAGTAACAATAACGCCTATCGTCGGCACTATTGTCACTTTATTACTAAATTAAATTCATTTTACGTTAATTTGCTCATGATGCTCTGACCACGGATAAGCTTTAACGACGCCGACAACTTTGCTTTTCGGTACGAAGCCATAGTACCGACTGTCGTTTGATACAGCACGATTATCCCCGAGAACGAAATAGCTATCTTTTGGAACCTTAGTAACACCAGCGTTACGCGTCCAGTTTTCATCATAGCTAAGTGTTTTTAAATTAAACCCTTTGTAGTCGTTACCGTTATGCGGCAAAGCTGTGAGAGTACCAGCCTGTTGCTGCTTTTTGGTGATATAACTCTGAGAAACAAACTTACCGTTCACGTATAACTTTCCATCAGCGTGATAATCAATCGTGTCTCCCGGCATTCCAATAATCCGCTTAACATACATAACTTTAGTATCCGTCGCCTGTGGGTCCACACCATAAGCCTTAAACACGATGACACGATCATGCTTTAATGGCGCCTGCTTAAAGGCCCACACCCGCTCGTCATTCTGAAGGTTAGGCAACATTGAGGGACCGTCAACACGTACATGCGCAATCAGAAGCCATTTAACTAACATTGCAATGGCAAAACCAATTAAAATTGGCCACACCCAGCTCATAACTTTTTTAATGTGAAGCACATCCTTTCACAGGGCTTTTACATAAATTAAAAAGACATTAGTAGATATCATTATAGCCGTTTTTCAACCGACATAAAGCGATAAAAACAATAATTGTCAGAAGTTATCGTTTTCTCTGATTATTCGTTGGGTAAGTGAACCGACGTACTGTGCACTGGTCCACGGTGATGCGGATCAATAGCAAACGCAGCTGCGTGAACAGCCGTAGCTGCTTCGCCAAATCCTGTCGCAATTAAGGCCACCTTGCCATCATAGCTGGCTGTATCGCCAGCGGCATAAATGCCGTCGATACTAGTTTTCATACTACCATCGACAGCCACCTGTTGCCGGTTTTGGTCAAACTGCAGGTCCCAGTTTTCAAACACGCTGTGATCTGAGATGAAGCCATAATTAACAACCAAATCATCTACGGTAACCGCTCGATGATTGTCAGTCTTCATTTCTTTTAAGTCGACTGTCACCTGATTGCCGTTTGCTGTCAGCCCACTCACAAGATAAGGCGTAACCGTTTCAACACTGGATTCATTCAGCTTAGTCACGCTGTGTGGCAACGCTCGGAACGAATCCCTGCGGTGTATTAAATATACATGATGGGCCACCGGTTCTAACATCAACGCAATATCAATGGCGGCATCTCCCCCACCAGCAATCATCACGTCATGATCCTTAAATTGAGCGACCTTCGGCACAAAGTACCAAAGATTGCGTCCCTCGAACGCCTCTGCGTTATCCACAGCTAGCTTGCGCGGCGTGAAAGCGCCATTACCCGTGGTCACCAAAACGGCCTTAGAATGGGTTACATCCTTGTTGGTCGTGATCGTGAAATCACCCAGTTGACCACTCACGTTCGTCACCGTTGTTTCCGTCTTTATCGAAACTGGGAATTCACTCGTTTGTGCCACTAACTTGTCGACTAATTCTTGGGCGGTTACGTGGCTAAAACCGGCCACATCCAAAATGCGTTTTTCCGGATACAGCGTGGTTAATTGACCACCGACCTGGGGCAAACTCTCAACCACTTGTGTTTTTAACTCCTGCAAACCTGCGTAAAAAGCGGCAAACAAGCCCACGGGACCACCGCCAATAATTGTTAAATCATACATTACTTCATCCATTATTAAATCCTGTCATTCCTCTTCAAAGGTGGGTAATTTTAGCTGATGTTGTTGTTCAAACAAACGGCCAATGCGCAACAATGCCAATTCATCACCTTTACGGGCGGTGAACTGAATGCCGATTGGTAATCCTGCGTCAGTCACAAATGTTGGCAAACTGATGGCCGGTTGTCCTGTTAAATTAGCCTGTTGTGTAAATGGCGACAATGTCAGCGCCTGTTCAAAATAATCCCACAACAGTTGCAAACGCTCAGGCGATTTCATCCGCGTCACATGATCGATCTGGGCATCTATATCTGGATCCACCAAAGGATTGTCCAAACGTGGTGCCGGGTAAGCAGTCGTTGGGGTGAGGTACAGATCATACGTGTCCAAAAAGTCATTCATCTGTGCACTGGCTTGATCCCATAGACCCATTGCCTGACTATACTGTGCACCAGTGACACCTAGTCCTGCCTGATAGATCAGCCACGTCAACCGTTCCATATCGTCTGGCCCAACCGAACGTCCTAAGGCCTGATTAACAGAATCAAACATTGCAGCGGTTTCAGCACCATTCATCATGTAGTAAGACCGCATGAGTGCCACACCATCCAATGGATTGCTCTTTTCGACCACTTCGTAGCCCTGTTCCCGTAAAAATGCCACGGCATCCTCGACCGCCTGCACAGCCGCCATAGAAACAGGCGTGCCAACGGGTGATTTTGTACTGTAAGCAATTCTCAGATGAGCTGGCTGATCCCAGAGTTGCGCGGCAAACCCTTGTAGATTAACGGGCGTACTAAATGGCGCCTCCGGTTGGTACGTTTGCAACCAGTCTAATAAGGCTGCCGTATCGCGAATTGAATGCGTCAACGCAAAATTAATGGACGCACCAGCCCAACCGCGCCAGCCATCAGGACCGACAGGCACTCGACCACGTGTAGGCTTTAATCCAATCAAGCCGGAGAATGAGGCTGGTATGCGGATCGATCCGCCACCATCATTACCAGCAGCCAATGGTACATAACCGGCCGCAACACTTGTCGCTGCGCCGCCAGATGATCCACCCGGATAATAGTCACGATCCCACGCATTTCGTGTTTTACCATAGAGCACTGGATCAGTAATGTTTTTGAAGCCAAACTCTGGTGCATTCGTTTGACCAATTATGATAAAACCAGCATCTTGCAGTGCTGCAACAAAATTATCTGTTTGACCCGCAATTTCATCTTTGAATAAGCGTGCACTCAGCGTGGCCGGTTCACCCTTTAAATTTTGGCCGAGATCCTTCAATAGCAGTGGCACACCTAAAAATGGCTGACCAAGATCCTGCAACTGGCGGGCCTCCGACAGAGCTTTTTCACGGCGCGTGTGAACGACCGCGTTCAAGTCATCGTTGGTCGCTTCGATCCGCGCAAAAGCTGCTTCGACCAAGGCCTCACTGGTCACTTCACCATCGCGGACTCGACGTGCTAATTCCAATGCATCTGCCATGACAATTCGCCTCCAAACGTTTGTTGATTGCTAGCTAAATTATACCGCATTACGTGTTTTGCATGCGATTTTTGAGTGACACATTGAGGATGTCTTAATATGTGATGAGGTGCTTTATCGTGTGTGGCCTGCGCTTACGGTTGGCAACAATGACACGCTCGCCGTGGGACCGGATCGAGCCCGAAATTCACGGTCTCTCACCTCGCCGCATAGCCCCGTGAAAAACCGGGTCTCTGCGACCGTCCGTGATGTAAATTCGGCAAAACCACCGAATTAACATCGCCATCATGGCTCGATATCATTGTTACCGTCCTCCAGCTCATATCCTAACAAAAAACAAACACACACCAGTTAACAACAGCTAATACTAGCCTGCACAGTCATGACATAAATAAAAATAAGGCCAAATGACACATTGAAGATGCATCATTTAACCTTATTTTTATTAATAGCGACAACAATTGTTATCACTCGGCACGCTTACCTATGTAAGCAACCACGTTGAAAAACTAGTTTTCGTCTTCCAACTTCTTTGCATCTGCATCAATCGTGGCAAAACCAGATTCTTTTGATTCTGGCTTTGGGTTCTTAGCACGATCTTCTTCGGCCTTTTCGATCAAAGCCTTACGTTCTTCCTTACTCAATTTAGCCATGATATTCGCCTCTTTTAAATGGAAAAGAAACGGGCGCCATTAAGTCCCACGCTTTGTGGGGACGGCTCGTTGGTTTCATTGTAGCGCTTTTATCAGATTTTGGTAAACTTTGTTTTATTCAAAATTAGCGTTCGTCTTGTCTTAGTTTAAACTGTAGCTCTCCCGTCGTCTCGCGATCCAACGTGAAGCCCTGCCCCTTCAAGAGCATGACAGTCTGAACATTGGCTGATTGCACGGTTGCGATAACCTTTTGAAGATCGAGCTCATCAAAAGCAAATGACAGCATATGACTCAGCACTTCACTCATGACACCCCGACGCTGAGCAGACGGTAATAGTTCAAACGTAATTGCTGCAGTTGTTCGATCCGCCACAAAAGAATCGAACCCAAACGTCCCTAAAAATTCACCCGTCCGTTTGTCACCAATTCCCCAAACCAACGCGTCGTTATGCATGATCTTACTCATGACACGATTTACGTGGGCAGCCGTGTCCATGATGGTTGCATCAACGTCCCGATTAGTTAGCTTTGCTACACTGGCATCGTGACGTAATGCAAAGATTTCTTTCACTTTGAATGTGGTCAGCCAGTCTAATTCATAGTGTTTAGTCATGATCGGATGGTACTTTTCAAAAATCATGGTTCGCCTTCTTTCTCATGACGCTATTATACAAATTTACGTTAGCAAAGTCAGAATTAAGGGTTGCTTTACTTTTTATTGCGGAATCGCATGGTATAATTCTGCTAAGAAATGTGAGGGGAAGCAACATGTTAGTCGCGTACAAAAAATTTTGGCAACGCTCATTTCACATCAAGGGCGTTGCGACCCGGGCGGAATTTTGGTGGGCCTTTTTAGTTAACTTCTTTTTTGAAATTCTATTTCAGGCCATGCAATATTTACGAGCCTTTGATTTCAATGATCATCCGTCAGCCCGTGTGGGGACTGGAAATCCTCACCTTACCCACTGGCTGTTTGCCGGTGGTGAGAACAGTGTATTCGCCAATACGTTTGTCATTCTTGCCATTATTTTCATGTTGGCAACGCTCATCCCAAAATTCACCATTGCAGTTCGTCGCTCCCACGACTTCAATTGGTCAGCACATTGGTTGATTGGCCTGTGGATAGTTCGTTTGCTACTCTTCTTAACTACCATGTACGAATTGATCTTGTTGGTCGTGAACTACCAGAATGGTCACGTGAACGCTGCCATGGCCAATTTTGAGTGGGGATTTCTGGCATTACTGATATTCTTCATCCTCGAACTCATTGAATGGGGATTGCTAGCTAAGAAGTCCAAACGACCTAACCGTTACTTAGCTGACCCAACACCTACGACTAATCCCAACGAGGATAGTGGCGACTCAAAGGCGGTTAACAGTGAAACTGAAAGTACAACTATGACAAACGAAACAACAGGCAAATAAGCCTTTAGTCCGCTGTTTGGCACGTCCACTTAAATTAACGGTAGAAAAAGAGCACAATTCTGAAACAAATCGGAATTGTGCTCTTTAAATTATTCAGCTTGTTTATTTACCCGCAGTGTCATCGCGTTAATCGCTACGATCACTGTACTTAAAGTACATCAGCACTGGCAAGCTTGCTAAACGTTTCAATTTGCTGCAAATTTTCTAAGGCGAAGATCAAAAAATACCGGTATGTTTTAGAAGTAACCACACAGAGAAATAACAACACTTAAATATGATGGTCACCGCTGCCCGTTGTGCTGGTAATAATCAACAAAACGGCTTCACAGTGAATAAAAAATCCCCTCACGAGTGACAGAGGAACTATCATCTATCATCCGTGAGGGGATTATTGCCACATTATGAGATTCATTTTTTATAGACTAGGTACTCAGATAACTACATCTTCGTGAGAATTTAAATATCCCTAACTTCAAGCCCAGTGTGATGCCTTATCTACCGATATATCTACCTTATTTCATTTCGGCTGTCTTTAGCAAATCGTCACGGTGTCCCATCGTAGCGAGCTTACTTAATGCTGCTGATGGCGTGTGGTCAAAAGCCTTTGAGCCATTCATTTCCGTACCCCAAACACCAGATGAGAATGGCGTTTTGTAATTGCCCTTAGACATGTTTTTGATAGTAACCGTATATTTGCCATCGATTTCTTTGACAGTCGCCTTTAGGAACTTTGAAGTCTTTTCGTATTTCAGCTTACCCTCATTTGCTTTGACTGACTTCACAGTACTTGCGTCCGGAGCCGCAAACAATCCGATTTTATTCGTAATATTTATACTCTTACCATCTTTAAAGTCCGCCTTACTTAATTTGATTCCATCTGCTGACATTGGGGCAAAATACCAACCCTTTGATCCAGATGCGGCGTGCATAAAGGCAAAATGCAAGTATGTTGAATCTCCTTTCAACATAGAGACCTTGAATGATACAGATTTACCAGGCAAGGTTGCTCCAACAACCTTCTTGTCTTTACTATTATAGCTTCCAACGATGGCACCAGACGTCTTACTCATATCGTTTCTTTTCATTTCAAACGTCGTGGCATGTGTCGCATCAGCCTTGACATTTGTAGCACCGACAGTTGCTAAAGTCATTGGTAGCACTGCTAAAATTAGTCCCGTTGCAATCTTGTTTTTCATGATAAAAATATCTCCTTGCCTACTAATTATATTTAAATACTTTCAAAGCTACTGATAGAAATACAATAGTATTCTCTATCTTCCAACCAGATTATCTTTTTTCGAAAATTAGGAATATTTAATTACCAATTATTTAATCCCCTCCTTGAGTACATATGAGTATTCGCAGCGGCTAAGTCCTATAAACGCAATCACCAAATTGATGAGGCGTTTACAACCTAGGGGCTCATTAAGACCCATTGCATCCCTCCCAAGTGATATAAATATATTAGTGAACCCGATTAATATTAAAACCGCTAACATTTTTTGGCAAAGAAATGTACTCAACATTCACCTATTTGAACAAATTATACGAGTCCAAGATTTAGAGAAATTGGTTACACAAGGAGAAAGTCATAATTCCATGAGGATGACAGAAAAAGAAGGCTTTAGTCGCATAAAAAAGAGTTTGGGACATAACTCAAAATAAATCGACCAGAGAAAAGTGATTTTTGCTTTTCTCTGGTCGATTTTTTCATTGCCCTGCTTTTTTCGAATTTCTATGTTTATATGGGCCTTTTCTCGGGCCCATTTAATCATATTCATGGCCATTAGGACCAATCCAACTTCGTTGTTTACTTTATCTAACCCCCTAACCGAAAATCGAGTAAACCTCAAATGAGCCTTCACATCTGCGAAGACTGGTTCGACCTCGATTTTTCGTTGACCATAAATCTTCTTACCTTCGTCACTTTGGAGTTGAACTCTGGCATAATTTTTAAAGTACAACCAGTTATTGTTGATGCTGACCTGGCGTTGTCGACCACTTGGCGTCTGTGCTAACGCTTGACGTACTGGATCTTCGAAGTAGTCTACTGCTTGGTAAACTTTGAATTTACGCTCTTGACCGTATTGATCGTGACGTATGCTGTAATTTTTAAAGTGAAATTCAATCCCTTGGTAGTCAGTGAAAACATCATTTTTTTCGTCGTATTGCCAGTTTTGGATCTTGGTGGGGTCGTTACGATAGCGCTTTTTCTTTTCTTTCTCATACATCCCGTAAGGAATGAGATATTGTTTATCCAACTCATCAGTAATGTATTCATAGTTAGATTCACTACCGTAACCTGCGTCTGCGACAATGTATTTAGCCGGTGTTGAGTCAAAATCGAAGGTTTTTAAAAACGGCACTAGCGTGCGCGTATCTGTTGGCCGTTGATATAAGTCATAGTAGAGGGTAAATTGATGCTGAGTCGCAGTCTGTAAATTGTAGCCAGGTTTTAATTGACCATTCCGCATCGGATCTTCCTTCATTCGCATAAACGTCGCATCGTGGTCTGTTTTGGAATAGCTATTACGATCACCAAAAGTTGCCAAGGCATCATCATAGTTCATTTTACGAGGAATAAAGTCTTTTTCCAACTGGCGTTGAAATTTCTTTAAATGACGACGTTGTTGCTTGGCCGGAGAGCCGCCAGGCTGTGGCTTTTCTGTTTCAATCGTCTGATCCAATTGAGCGATCTTGTCGTCCAATTGACTGGCGACGATTTTCATCTGGTCAACGTCGGTTGCTGTATCACGTTCTTGATCAATCGCAAGATCAACTTCATTTTGAATCAGTTCATCATAAAGTGCCCGCGTTTTCTCTGTTAGCTTGCTATTGTACTTAGTAATACTTTTCTTCCAGACAAACGTGTACTTGTTCGCATCGGCCAATAATTTGGTGCCGTCGATAAATAAAGCATCATCATTAACGAGTCCGGCTTGGCGAACTAAGTCGCGAAACTGAATGAAGGCTTGCTTAATAAAAACTGCCATGGTTGCGGAAACACGAAATCGATTAATTGTCCGATAGCTGGGGACTAAATCATAGTCGCCAATCAACCATTTCATATACAGATTTTCAGCACACATTAACTCAATTTCACGACCGTGGAACGTTTTACGCGTATACGCAAACAATAGAATCTTCATCATTAACCGTGGATCATAGGCTGGCCGCCCAGTGGCGGCAGTTGCGTTCATGACGTCTTTTAAAGGAATAGAGTCTACGAATCGGCTTAACACCGTGACCACATGATTTTCACTAGGCGTAAAATCTAAATTCACTGCCAAACTGGTTTGATTATTGTTATAATTCTTGTACATGGAGATAACCTCGCTTTCTAATTGTTTAGTCGCTGTTGGATGAGCAGAGAATTGTCTCTGTGCCTACATAATAGTACGAAAATAAGGTTCGAAATCAAAAAACGATTTCGAACCTTATTTTTTATTCAAGAGTTTTGTCCCAAACTCTTAAAACTATTCAGCTTGTTTATTTACCCGCAGTGTCATCGCGTTAATCGCTACGATCACTGTACTTAGAGACATTAACACTGCCCCGAGCATTGGGCTAAGGATAAATCCCAACGGTGCCAAGGCCCCTGCTGCTAATGGGATGGCTAAAATGTTATAACCAGCTCCCCACCAGAGATTCTCTGTCATCTTACCTGTTGTCTTACGGGCTAAATTCAAAAATTCAACAACATCGTTAGGGTCGCTACGAACCAGCACAACGTCGGCCGAATCAATTGCCACATCTGTGCCCGAGCCAATCGCCACACCAATATCTGCCCGTGCCAAACTTGGCGCGTCGTTAACCCCATCACCAATCATCATGACGGAACCATCTTCCTGATACTGACGGACAATTTTCTCCTTATCCTCTGGCATGAGTTGCGCTCGCACTTCGTCGATGCCTAATTGTTTGGCAACAACCTGGGCCGTTTGTTCATTGTCACCTGTTAACATAACCGGCACAATGTGTTGTTTCTTCAACAAACTGATCATGCGTTTGGCAGCCGGCTTTATTTCATCCCCCTGCGCCACAAAACCTGTTAATCGATCATCGACAAGTAAATAACTAACTGAATTGCCCGAACTGGCAAGTTGATCAAACTGCTGGTGGTCATAGGCTATCCCCTGCTGGTTCAAATATGTGGCCGAGACAATGGCTACCTTATGACCATCTGCGTGGCCCTGCACGCCAACACCAGTAATCTGAGCAATGTCAGTCACTTTTGCCGCTGTAATTTGGCGGTGTTTGGCCGCGTTCAAAATACCAACTGCTAATGGATGGCTAGACCCATTTTCCAGACCAGCCAGCTGGGCCAATACCGCATCATCGCTCACGCCATCAATTAAACTGCCAACAGCATGCACCTCAAAGTTTCCTTCAGTTAAAGTCCCCGTTTTATCCATCAAGGCGTACTTCAATGTCTTGACACGTTCCATTGCATCACGATTACGGATCAACAAACCATTACGGGCAGCAATAGAAGTGCTTCGGGCAACAACTAGTGGAATTGCTAAACCAAGCGCATGCGGGCAGGCAATCACCAGCACTGTCACTGCCACGGATAGCGCCAGCGCCAAATTACCGATGAATAGCCATGTCACAAAGGCTACGATGGCGACCAGCAATGCCGCGTAAAACAGCGTCCCGGCAACTTTATCAGCCATGTTCTCCTGTTCAGACTTCGACTGTTGCGCATTGGCCACCAAATCCATAACTTGGGCTAAATAACCTGAATCGCCAGTTCCGGTAATCGTCATTTCAAACGTGCCATCACCGTTGACTGAGCCGCCAATAACTTTATCATCGATTTTCTTCTCAATCCGTTTGGCTTCACCCGTCACCATGGCTTCGTTAACACTAGTGGTTCCACTCACCAACGCACCGTCAGCTGGAATCTGCTCACCAGCTCTTACCGACACATGATCCCCCACGGCCAATTCGTTGACTTGAACATCCTGTGTCTGTCCATTGACGATCTTGTGTGCCGTGTTTGGTAACAGTTTGGCCAGTGAGTCAACCGCTGAGCCGGCATTCATCACTGCGTTCATTTCAATCCAGTGACCTAGCAGCATGATGTCGATCAACGTTGCCAATTCCCAAAAGAAATTCATCACCATTGGCTTCACGTCGAACACATTGTTCGCGATTGTGGCATAAATACTGTAAATGTACGCAACGGAAATACCCATGGCAATCAGTGCCATCATCGCTGGTTTGCGTGTCTTCAACTCATCAACGGCGCCGGAAAAGAATGGTGCCCCACCGTAGAAGAACAAAATGGTGCCGATTAACGCCACCACCCAGTCTGAACCAGGAAACGACAACTGGAACGGCAACCGTGCGCCCATCATTGGCGTTAATAAAATAATCGGAATCGTTAAGACTAAGGACACCCAAAACTTCCGTTTGAGATTACCCATGTGCATCATGCCGTGCCCGGCCATCTGCATCTCATCGTGCTTCATCTCATGATCCATCGACATGTTGTTCATCATGTGCCTCCCTTGACACTTTTAATTTTACGTTTACATTTGTAATCGATAGGTACAGTTTACAATCGTAAACGAAAATCGTCAAGTCATAAGTTTCGTGATTTCATGAAAAAAGAACTGGCTGGCTATTACGCCAAACAGTTCCCTTTCGTCAAGACAAATATTTAATTAGGCTTCCTGCTTCATGGCATCGCAGCCATCTGGCAAACAGTCACATGCCACCGTCTCCGGTGCCGTCTTCGCCTTGTCGGCCAATTGAGCCTGCAGATCAGCAATGTTTTCCTTGCTGAGCGTCAAATTATCAATCAGGTCAGCTAACGTTTGACCGACCTTCATTTGACACAGATGTCCAAACAAAGCCCGAGTTGCACTATCCATGGCGTCTTGTTCAGCAACCAACGGTGTATAAATGAACGCGTTGCCTTCTTTTCTCGTTGTGAGCGCCTGCTTCTTAACCAAACGACCCAATAGCGTCTTAACTGTGGCTGATTTCCAACCCATCTTGTCGGCTAAAATTTCGGTAATCTGGCGGCTGTTTGATTCACCTAACGTCCATACAATCCGCATTACTTCCCATTCAGCATCACTAATTTCAAGTTTTACTGTGGCTTCCATGTTGAGAACCACCTTTCGTCATCGTTAACTAGTTTCAATGACTAAAGTTTACACTTGTAATCGCGTTTTTTCAACGATGTTGCACTGCTCTGTAAAAGCATGGTTTTATTTTTAAGATGAAAATAATTCACTTTAAATTGAAAAAGTTGAGTTTTATTTATTTAATAACATCATTTATACTTGGCAACAAGTAAAAGAGAGGAAGCGACAGTTATGAGTGAATTATTTGCAGATCGTGCCGCCATTGGCACAGAAAGTCGTTTGGCACAGTTATTTGGTGGGCAGTTAGGTCCAGACGGGATTAAGTTTTCCGCTGGCAATCCCAACCCTGACCTGTTTCCAACCGCACAGATGCAAAACGCCTTTAACACCGCCATCGATACTGCGGGTAACCACTTGTTTGAGTATCAGGAGGTCGCTGGCCCCGTTCATCTTCGTCAACAATTGGCCAATCGCGTTCACCAAACGGCTGGCATCAATGCCACGGCTGATAATGTATTGGTCACCCAAGGCGGCCAACAAGCCATTGATTTAGTAGCCAAGTTGCTACTCGATACCGGTGATGAAGTTGCTGTCGAAACACCTACTTATGTTGGTGCCCTTGCTTCGTTTGATCAATATGGTCCTACCTACTTAGACGTGCCGATGGAAGACGACGGCATGAACGTTGACGCACTCGCCGCATTGTTAAAAACCCATCCCAATATCAAACTGGTTTACACAGTGCCGGATTTTCATAATCCCACCGGTGTTACGATGTCCGTTGCCAAACGGAAGCGGTTGGTTGAACTAGCTGAAGAGTATCACTTCTATATTCTTGAGGATACGCCATACCGTGATTTGCGGTACCACGGTCACTCATTGCCAGCTATTAAATCTTTTGACCGCCATGGTCGCGTTATTTTCATCAGCAGCTTCTCAAAGATTTTAATGCCAGGTTTGCGCACCGGTTGGGTGGTCGCAGATGAAATGGTCATCAATAAACTTCGTCAACTAAAAGAAACCAGTGATCTTGAATCGCCTGCCATTATGTTGCATGCTGTGTCAGCCTTTTTGGACAACAACGATTTAAACCAACATGTGGCTAACATGCTGACTACTTATCGCAATCGCCTAGACGCCATGCTAAACGCACTGACCGAATTCATGCCAGACACAGTTAAATTTACACGCCCTGATGGTGGTTTCTTCGTTTGGTTGACGTTGCCAGAAAATGTCGACACACAAGCATTGTTACAGGACGTTGTGATGCCGCAAGCACATATCAGTTACGTTCCTGGTCAAGTCTTCTTCGCTCACCAAAACGTACACAATGGCCTGCGTTTGAACTTTTCCGGTGTTGATGAACAACAAATCACTGCTGGCATTCAACGACTGGCAACTGCACTGACTGAAAATACTGTCAAAGTGCAGTAAGTTTTCCGCCCCCCCTCTTCGATTCATTCAAAAACAGCGTCCAGATTATTTTGATAGTCTGAACGCTGTTTGTTTTACATGATGTGCTTTCGTTGCGCTGACCGGCGACGCCGTTTCCGTGAAGACCGGTCTCAACCCGCAAAAACCGCGGTTTTCAACCTCGATTCTGAGCCATAGTTCGTCTCAGAAGTCGTCCCACAATACTAAATGGCTAGACCCCTGCCATTAAGTATTGTCGACACCGAAACTCTGTCGCCGGTCTGCTCCACTACATAATCGTAACTACTTAAGATTTTCAATCTTCACGACTACAGTGATAACGTCATTACTATGAAAAAATCGTGGCACTTGCCATACTCAAGCCACATTGCCAAATACTGCTGTTTGAACGTGGTGTTGTCTGTTTTAGTGGTGATCACTGCTATGTGAGCGAAAGGGCGGCAACAGTGACGCCAAGCCGTGCAGGTGATGTTAATCTGAGTGAATTTGCTCAGATTTACATCACGGACGGTCGTCGAGACTCGCGGGCTTCACGAGGCTCGACGGCGAGGTGAAAGACTTCGGTTTTAGAAGGCTTGAACCGGTCCCACGGCGGTGTGTCAATGTTGCCAACCGGCAGCGACAATTGTAACCCCCCAACAATCTACCGTTGCTCACGCGCCAAAGCCAACTGAACAATCTTTTTGATCAGGTCAACCGGCAGTGGCTTGTCTAGTGGCAATTGAATAGCACCTTTGCTAGTATGAAAATCACTTAACTCCGTTTGCATCAACGCAATCGGTTCCGCGCCAGGATACAAACCGGTATGGTGCTTCATATTTGCAAAGTAAATAATGTTATGTTGACCGTAAAACGTTGGCATGCCATAAGAGATTTTTTCTTGTGCATTAGGCAGTTCTGCTTTCAACAATGCATATAATTCGTTCAATCGCGCCTGCCGTTCTGCTGGCTGATCCGCGATATATCGTTCGATTACTGTCATCTTTTCCTCGATTCTACGCCTAGGCATTTACGATGTCCGCCTTTAAACCGGCCAACTGACTTGCTGGTCGTTTCTTACCACGACGAGCCCGCAACGCAGAAAGGATTGACACAGTGTCCACGACTTCCTGTAACAAGGCACCGACTAATGCGGGTACAACTCCGGTAGCTGCAATCAACATCAGGCCGACACAAACAAAAATCCCGATCAACACAGATTCTTTGGCAATTCTCATGGTGTCAGCGGCAATGATGCGGGCACTCACTACACGACTCAAATCATCCTTCACGATAACCGCATCAGCAGACTCGCTAGCCGCAGTCGACCCATGAGCTCCCATCGCAATGCCGACATCAGCGGTTGCCAACGACGGTGCGTCGTTCACGCCATCCCCGACCATAATGACTGGTCGTAAGTTTTTCGGCACTTGTTTGAGTGCAGCAATCTTATCCGCTGGCAATAACTCAGCGTGAACGTCATCAACGCCAGCCTGCTTTGCAACGGCCATGGCGCCTTGTCGTTGATCACCCGTCAACATCATAATATGGTCCACACCCAAGCGACGCAAGCAATTCATGGTTGCCGGCGCTTCGTCTCGCATGGTGTCCATAAACGTAATGGCGCCCAAATATTTACCATCGCGTGAGACATACACGGCGGTTTGCTGCTGTGGCGATAACTTTTCTTCAGTCACGAAGCTAAGTTTGCCAACCTTGATAAGATGACCATCAACCTGTGCGCTCACGCCGTTTGCAGTGGATTCCGCCACATCGCTAACGGGCACCAAATGTTGTGCACCAACATGTTCAACCAATGATCGTGCCAGAATGTGGCTCGAGCCCTGTTCTACACTAGCCGCTAACTGCAACAACTGATCATTTGTAGTTGAGCCTTCCGGTACCACTTGATCAACGCTTAGAACACCATTCGTGATCGTGCCAGTTTTATCAAACGAAATGCTACGCGCATCAGCTAGTTTTTCAAGAGTTGTCCCAGTTTTAACGATGATCCCGTTGCGTGATGCCCGTGACATCCCAGAAATTAGCGCAGTCGGCGCCGCCAAGATCAATGGACATGGCGACGCAACCACTAACACTTGTGCAAAACGAACCGGGTCTTTAGAAATGAACCAAGCAACTCCTGCAATCACATAAGCAATCAATGTAAAGGGCACAGCATAGCGATCCGCCATGCGCACGAAATGTGCCGGTCGTGCTTCTGCCTCACGAACTAATTGAATAATCTTTTGGTACTGGCTATCAGCCGCTAGTTTATCAACCTGAACCGTGACGGTTTGATCACCATTCACCGCACCAGACATTACGTCATCCCCAACGCCCTTTTCAACTGGCCGTGCTTCACCGGTCAGGGAAGATTCGTCAAACGTGGACGTCCCAATAACGACATGTGCGTCAGCCCCAACCATTTCGCCGGGCTTGATTAGCAAGCGATCGCCAACCTTTAATGAATCAACGTCAACATCAGTGATGGTGTCATCTGTCACGCGGTGCGCAACTTCGGGTGTTTTATCCAGTAATGCTTGCAACTCACTGTTCGCACGCCGTGATGCAAAATCTTCCAACGCATCACCGCCAGTTAGCATAACTAAAACAACCAACGCGGCCCAGTACTCACCAACGGCAAGTGTGGCAACCACCGCAGTAATTGCAAGGAGGTCGACGCCATATTTACCACTGCGTAACGTTCGAATCATCCCCATCAACATTTCAAACGCCATCACCGCCCCAACGATTGTAATCAACCACTGAGCAGCAAGCGCTTGATGCGCGATAAATTGCAACACTAATGCAATGACGGCGACCGTAATGATCAAACTCAGTTTTTGCCGGTTTTTCATGGGTACCCTCTCCTTCGTTGTGTTGTTTGTTAAATTCATTATATTAGAATCATTCTAAACAATCAATGAATAGTTTATTTTTCCGCCCTATTTATTCAATAAAAATACTTTTCCTTTAAATTGGTCTCAATAACTATTAAGGATACGTTTAATTCGACACTGTTGTTTTCAAAAAATGACAGTTCAAGAGTGAGTCAAATTAAACTTATGAGCACCTATGCTGCAAGACAAAGGCACGCCGCTTGTCTTATGAAGTGATAACCATCTGCAACATAATAATTATCAAGCAATCATTAATAAGAGACAATTTAAATGCTTATACTGTGACAATCACTCAACAATATAAAAATCGCTTAAAACCAATTGTGACGCCACTTACTTTTTCTCTATCTTCGCCGTCATTTACTTGTTATTTATGCGTAAATGGGCTATAAATGTTGTAACGCACAAAATTAAATTAACGGGTGGAATAAAATGACTCCTATGAAGGAAGACTACCTAAAAATGATTTTTGAATTAGGTGGCGTTTCTGGAAAAGTTTCAAATAAACAATTATCGTTGAGTCTCGACATTGCAGCAGCGTCAGTTACTGAAATGATCAATAAATTAGTGGAAGAACGGTTGGTATCGCACACACCTTACGCTGGGATTTCACTAACTAAGTCTGGTCGTAAGGCAGCTGAGGAACTGGTTCGTAAACACCGTTTATGGGAGTGTTTCCTATTTCAAAAATTAGGATACACTTTGGCAACAGTGCATCAAGAGGCGGAAAAGCTGGAACACAGCTCAAGTGATCATATGATTGACGCACTTGATGCCTTTCTAGATCACCCTGGTCACTGCCCACATGGCGGTGCCATTCCTGATCAGGCCGGTAACTACGAAGTCGGCAGCAGAACAACACTGGACGAAGTAGCCGATGGCACAAAGATTCGTTTGGCACGATTCGTGGATAACCACGATTTGCTGGACTACTTGGAAAGCCTCAACTTCTCTATCGAACAAACGTACACGATCAAAAGTCATGCACCGTTTGAAGGTCCGTTGACGTTGGCAAAAGCCGATGGTTCTACTGTTGATGTCAGTTTTAAGGCCGCCAACAATATTTTCGTTGATAAATTATAATTGAATAGTTTTCCAAAAGGCGATTTCAGCACGCAAAAACGTGGTGAAATCGCCTTTTGAGTTTTGTTTAAAATAAACCGCTACTTAAAATAATAAATAGACCAATGATGATGAACAGACATGGAATCAACCACGTACCAAACCGTTCAATGCCACGAGCGATAGCCTTCGTTTGAACCAAACGGTGACTCAACCATAGCCAAAAGGCCGTCATCACGATAAATACGAAAACAATTGTGACCATTCGCCACAACGGTTGATGTACAAAAAACGGGATGTAGACACTTAGATTGTCCCCACCATCACCGACGGTCACACTCCAAACCAATGCCACGGAGAGTTTGCCAGATATCGCGGAAACAGTGCTTGCCTCCTCCGCCGTGGCTTCGGTTACGGCTTGTGGCCGTTTGAACCATTTCCAAAGATTGACAACCCCCACAATCAACGGTAACAGTCCCAGTAAACCGACCCACTTTGTTGGAACTGTCATGAAACCTAAACTAAGTAGCCAACTGGCCGCAACCAGTGAAAGAATCCCGGCATACTGACCAACAATAACGATCATCCGGTCACGGGCCGTGCGCACAATGCCCCAAAACAACATTAACAGAATTAAATCATCTGTATTCGTGACCAAAAAAGCCACAACTGCTGACCATATCAACGCCATGCTCATCACATCCGTTTCCGGTCAGCACGGCGTTCGTCACGTCGCGCATGTCGTTTAATCGTTGCCCAGAAGGCCGGTGAACGACGTCCCAAAGTTAAGGTGTAACTCAGGCTGGAACTAGCAGACAAGGCCCATAGAAGCCACCAACCACCGCCGTGAATTCGTCGAAGTGGAAATAGTTCCTCGATGACGCCCTGAAAAGCTTCCTTAGACACTGCCACAATGGCAAGTTCTTCGTGTTTTAAAATCGCTTCAGCGATCACTTGAATCGCTAAAATAAACGCCCACCCGATGAGGTAGTGAAGCTCACCGCGTACTTCCACACGATCTTCTAAATTTGCCTTTTTTATTGGACGAATCGTGGCAAATTGGCCTTGGTATACACCTATTACGGTACCAAGTATCAACATCCCCAACGCGATGATAACGTTGATACCGCTATATTTAAACGTCACGCCAAACATAATTAATGAAAAAATCGGAATTAACCAATATCGCCAGCGTTTAGGGCGTTCGAACCCAAACTGACCACGGATAAAATAGATTAATAATAGTAAACTCAAAATCACTGTCATCATGATAAATGTCCCACCTTGTCAATTGCCTCTCCATTATTATGGTTTTCGACAAGCGCGTCCATCTTTTTTATTAGCTATGATTATTTTGTCACGACGCGATTTTCTAGTTACGTTATTTAGTGTGTTCAAACCACTGAATGGCAGCATTGGCGACTCGCGTTGGTTGTTCACGTTGAAGAAAGTGTCCCGCTTGCGGCCACAATTCCTGTTTGAATGGGCCAGCCATAAACGGTGCCATTGAACTAGCTTGGTGATAATCAGTGCAACCATCGGCCTGACCGATTATGTTTAGCGTTGGCACTGAAATTCGATCATTTCGTTGTAACCGTTCAGCTAACGGTGCGTAATGTCCATCCGTCGGTGCATATCCCCAGCGAGACCGATACATATCGAGCGTCACGGCCGCCCAATCTGGATTGGCAAACGTTTCTTTAAAGTCGGCTCGGTCAGTCTCAGTTAGTACATAGTGCGGACTCCACACTTGCCACATATGTTCGGCAAATGTTAATGGATGATCGCGCACGTAGCGTTCACCCTGTTCCGTTGTCATGAACCATTGATACCAGAAATTTTGAATTTGCTCTAGGGATAGGTTTCCAAATGTTTGCCAACCCTCTGCGAGGACTACACTACTGCCAACAATGCCCGTCCCCCATAGGTTACTCATCATTAAAGCAGTAAACGCGCCCCAGTCTTGACCAATCACGCGTACTTGCCCCAATTGCAGGACATCGATCAAATCCTTAATATCTTGAGCCAATGCGAAAAAGCTACCGGTCCGGCGCGTTTGTTCATGTCGGAAGCGAGTGTGTCCAAATCCCCGCAGTGACGGAACAAACGTCTGGTATCCTGCTTGGTGTAATATCGGTAGCATTGCATCCCAAGTGTGCCAACTATCCGGCCAGCCGTGGAGTAATATCAATGGCTGACCATCACTAGGACCACTGATGTTAACGGCCATGTGCAGATTCTGTGTATCAATTATTTTTTCCATTCTAAATTGCCTCCAGCTTGTGCAACGTTCTCTTTTTATTTAGTATAAGAACAAAGTAGCATTCATAAAAATTGAACTTTTTAAACTAAACTATTGAAAATATTGAATCACACTAAAAGGACAAAAAAGTGATAGTTCTCTTTCACGTCACCGCTGGAGGCAATACTTATGGATATTCAGTACTTTCGAACATTCAAAATCATTTTGGCGACCGGTAGCTATTCGGCTGCCGCTACCGAGCTTAATTACACACAATCAACAATTACTGCGCAAATGAAACGACTAGCGAGTGTCATTGGCGAACCGCCCTTTCTTTTTCGTGGTAAGACACTACGTTTGTCCCCAGCTGGCAAACGACTGGTTCCTCTTGCCGACGCCATTTTAGCGAACTATCAACAAGTCACTGACCTGGCAACACCTCATCAACTGAGTGGCTCACTGCGTTTGTCGGTCCCAGAATCATTAATGCTGTACGGTTTGAATCCGGTTCTGCAAAGTTTTGCCGCACACAACCCCCTCGTTAATCTCACCATTAACAATGCAACCTGTGTTCAAAACCGCAAACTGTTACTATCCGACCAGGCCGATGTTGCCCTAATGCTGTGGCCATTATTTAAGCCAGATCCACAATTATCAGTCATTGACTTAGGCACACAACGCTGTTCGCTCGTTGCGGCCAGAAATGCGCCGACCACACTGTCAGCTATCTTGGCACAACCGCAAGCCCACTTCGTTATCAATGAAAAACAGTGTGGCTACCGACAGGCGTTTGAACAGTATCGCCATCAACAATATCCCGGGACGCATATGCAAACGATGGAAGTCTGGAGTTTGGCAGCCATCAAGCAAACCGTAAGCGCTGGTCTGGGCTTCAGTTTTCTACCGGATTTCGTAATCCAAGACGAATTAGCAAATGGGTTGCTAAAACGTTTAACCCCGAACATTCCCACAAAACTGCACATTCAACTATTGTTCCGCAAAAATTGGCACCCGGCCGCTGTTGAGCAAATGGTTCAGACCATCAAAAGCCAGCTACCAACCGCTATCCCTGCTACTGATATTGATTAATCTTGTCACTGGTCTATCCGCATTTAGCCTGGAATAACTTAATAAGAAAATGAGAAATGAACGGTAGGACTTGAGTAAGGGCTTTCATTCGTCTATTATTGAGAGTGTAAATAGACACTTTCACAGTGTTAAATCTTATTTTTCGGGGGTTACAAGATGGCTACAAAGAAAATGATTCTTGATTTGGACACTGGTGTTGACGATGCCCTGGCTATTGCTTATGCGGTTGCTTCACCAGAAGTTGATCTGATTGGGATCGTTTCATCATACGGAAACGTACTGGTTGATAAATCAGCTGAAAACTCACTGGATCTATTGGAATTACTGGGTGCGACTGATGTGCCTGTCTTCTTGGGTGAATCACACTCAAGCACCACGGATCACTTTGACGTGATGGAAATCAGTCAAAAGATTCATGGTGTCAACGGAATTGGTGAGGTTAAGGTACCAAAGGCAAAGCGTGCCGTTGAATCAGAGGGAGCAGTTGATTTTATCATCGACGCTGCTCACAAATATGGTGATAACTTGATTCTGGTTCCAACTGGTCCACAAACCAACTTGGATGCAGCCATCACTAAAGACCCTGAAATCGCCAAGTTAATTGGTAACATGACCTTTATGGGTGGTGCTTTGACGGTTCCTGGTAACGTTACAGCCTTCACAGAAGCTAACATTAACCAAGATCCAGCCGCTGCCGACCGTGTCTTCCGTTCACCATTGAAGTCCACAATGGTTGGCTTGGATGTTACCCTGCGGACATTGTTAACGAAGAAAGAAACACAACAATGGCGTGACTTAGGTACGGTTGCCGGTGAAAAGTATGCCGACATTACCGACTACTACATCGACGCTTACTACAACTTGGACATCGACAAAAACGGTTGTGCCATTCATGACCCATTGGCCGTTGGTGTTGCCATCGATCCTAGCTATGCTAAGTTGATCGATTTGAACATGAAAGTTACTCATGATGACCCAGCTAACCCTGCCGATGTTGGCCGTACAATCGGTGACACTGCACGTTTGAACGACCCAACAACCAACATGAAGGTTGCTGTGGATGTCGACAAGGAACGTTACCTCGCCCACTTCATGGACTTGTTAACAAACTTGTTTGCCAAACACTAAAATTAACTAACATTGCCTTGTACGATATTAAATATCCGAAACGACTCCTCCTCAATTGGCGGAGTCGTTTTTTCTCGCACATCTTCCTATGAGACTGTAGCTTTAAACACCTCACTGCCGTTACGCCGATTGAAAACGCCGTTCCATGGGACCAGGTTCAACCTGCAAAACCGGCAGTTTTCACCTTCGATTCTGAGCCACAGTTCGTCTCAGAAGTCGTCCCACAACACTAAGCGGCCCAGTTCATGCCGCCAATTGTTGTCGACACGGAACTCTGTTTTCAATCAGCTTCACTTCGCTAGTGAAGCGCTAAAATACCAACAAGAAAAACGGCGCCGGGAATTAAATGACGTCCATGCGGAAATTTCGACCACGTTAGACGTAGGCGTCAATATTGATACCGAGCCGTAAAGGTAACTTTAATTCGGTGGTGTGGCCGAATTTAGGTTGCGGACGCTCCCACGGCGGAGCGTATCAATATTGACAACCGTAGTCGCCAGCGCTGCACTATCTCGTAGACGGTCAATTCTGAACAAAACTTTTGGCGTGATCAAAGGTGATAGCGTAAAATAAAAGTATTAATTTTATCAATACAGGAGAGGTATCATGACACATAAAATTTTAAGTGCCCTCAGTTACCTAAGCATTCTATTTCTGCCCGTTTTATTTCCCCTAGTCGTTTGGATTGCAGCCGCTGGTCAACGCGATGTAACAACACATGCCGCACGTGCCTTCTGGACACAGTTATTGCCAACATTGATGGCTTTCGGAATTTTCTTCTTTGTGGCTGTTTACGGCCTAACCATCGGACCAAACGCTGGGATGGGTTGGTTAACACTCCTTTTTATCGGAGCATTTGGTCTTGCATCATTAGTGTTGTGGTTTTATAACATCGTCATGGGCATTCGTGTCCTGCTCGACTAGACTGTTCATCAACGATTGAGGACTAAACTTTTATCCGAGAGGCTAACCATATGAAATCAAGTTCAAGCACAAATACCCGCAACCTCGTGTTGGCTGCGTTGTTTATTGCGATTATCATTGTTCAGGTTTTGGTACCCTTTTTAGGTTACATTCCCTTGGGACTCACTGCACTGGGCATTCAAATTTCAATCATTCAGTTTACCGTCGCGATTGCCGCAATTGTCATGGGACCATGGTGGGGCGGTCTTATCGGTGGCGTCTGGGGCCTAGCGTCACTCATTCAGGCTTGGACGACAGTCTACAATCTCGGTGCCTTTCTATTTCGTAATCCTGTCACCGCGATTTTGCCACGAGTGATGATTGGAATCGTCGTTGGGTACATTTTTCAAGAATTGGCGGTCAAACGACAACATCGTGGTTGGGCATTAACTTTGTCAGGCTTCATGGCTTCATTTACCAACACGGCATTAGTTGTTATTTTCTCATGGATTACCATCGTAATGTTCCACATCTACTTTCCTGGCATTCCGCACAGTGGCACCTTCACGTGGATTTTATTATCACTGGTTGGCGTCAATGGAATTGCAGAAATGATTGCCGGCGTCATTATTGTGCCAATCATTGGCGGAGCCATTTTAGCTGTTCGCCGCTCACGCTAATTAAACGTTACGTTTGTTTGCTGACTAAACATAAGCTTGTTTTCAAACGTCGGTCGCCGATTTCTCACTAAGGTTTCATTTGAAATATGAACCGGTTTCAGCTAAGATAATTGCGTAATAACATTATATCTGGGGTGCCATTTGGCTGAGATAAAACCCATTGAACCTGATCCGGTTAATACCGGCGAAGGGAGATACGTAACCGGAATCCGTGTAAAAACGGGTTATTTACAATACGGAAATACGACCTCTCACATCAGGCTCGACGATTGTGAAAGGTCTTTTTTTGCAATCATCGGGTTATTTTGCGGGCAAGCAGCATCCTCAACACGGAGGGAAAGACAATGCAACAAAAAGCAGCACATTCTAACCGGTGGCATTTACGCGATGTCATTTTGATCACCATTACATCCATTTTTATGGGGATTATTTTCTTTGTCACAGGCTTTCTATACAACGGACTGACACTAGCCCTAACGCCACTTGGCATGGCGCCGTTTGCAAACGACATTCTGTTGGGCCTGTGGACAATGGCAGGCCCGCTGGCAGCATTCATGTTGCAAAAAGTTGGTGCAGCGACGATTGGCGAGCTTCTCGCCTCAGCCGTTGAGGCCATTATCGGAGGTCAATGGGGTCCAAGCACACTGATTTCTGGTTTTGTTCAAGGTTTCGGGTCGGAACTTGGATTTACGTTCACTCTGTACCGCCGTTATGACATGGCGAGTTTATCGCTATCTGCCCTGACGACCGCGATCGTGACGTTTGCTTGGGACCTGGTTCGTTCCGGTTACGCCGCTTATCATCCGTGGATGATTGTCGCCTTGTTTATCACCCGCTTCATTTCCATGTGGGTCTTCGGCGCCCTGCTGGTTTCTGCAGTCACGAAGCTGCTTGACCGGTCACATTTATTAGACCGTCGTCACGCCTAATAAGCACCGCTAATTCTTAAGAAAAAGAGCTTGTCTGCATGTCAAAGATTAATTTGAACGATGTTACATTTCACTATGAAACCACATTACCGCCTGTCATCGAGCACCAAAACTTAGCGTTTGACGGCGGTACCTTTAACCTGCTGACGGGCCCGTCTGGCACTGGAAAATCCACGCTGCTCAAACTGATTGCCGGATTGTATCCCGCTTTTATGGGCGAAGCAACCGGAACTATCACAGTTAATGATCAGCCGGTAGTAGATTTGCCAGCTTCCAAACGCGCTCAACTCGTAGCGATGATGTTTCAAAATCCCAGTCAACAATTTGCGATGGAAACGCCACGCAATGAGTTAATTTTTACACTCGAAAATTTGCAAGTCCCCGCTGATAAAATGGACGCTCGGGTTAATGACGCGCTGGCTTTTGCGGGCGTCACGGATTTTGCTGACAGAAGATTCACCACATTATCCTGTGGCGAGCAACAAAAGGTTTCCCTAGCCGTAATTGTTGCGCTGAACGCTGAGGTCATCCTACTAGATGAGCCGTTTGCTAACATTGACCCAGATGCCCGTTTATTTCTGTTAACGCAACTGACCACATTAGTGAAAAAATACCACAAAACAATCATTGTCGCAGACCACGATTTGTCCGATTATGAACCACTCATTGATCAACTGTATATTTTTGACGGTGAACGTCACCAAGTCCATCAAGCTGATGCTGGTGAGGCACAGACAAGATTCGCCGCTTTTGAACAACGCCAACATCAGCCTGCGCCCATTGCCCTACCAGCCGCTGAACTATCGCCTGAGTTCACACTAGATGGCTTCACAGTGGGCCACCAAACACCACTCATTAACGATGCCAGCCTGAACATCCCCCAAGGCAAATTCGTTGTGCTCACTGGCGCAAACGGCACGGGCAAGTCAACACTGTTTGATGCACTGGTAAAATTGCAAACTTACACCGGTTCTCTCCAATGGCAAGGACAGGAAATCAGCAAATTGCGCGCTCGAAAATACGCGCAACACGTTGCCCTCGTCTTTCAACAAGCCGCAAGTCAGTTTCTGACCATTACTGTAGCGGAAGAAATTGCGCTCAGCCTTAAATACCAGCAAACCACTGCTTGGACGCAAAGTCGCATTGACGCGACTTTGGCTTCACTAGATTTAGCCGGTCGCGATGATCAGGTCGTGTACTCGCTGAGTGAAGGTCAAAAAAAGAAACTGCAAGTACTATTGATGCTGATTATGGATGTGCCGACATTGCTGTTAGATGAGCCGTTGACCGGACTCGACCTCGTTTCAGCTCACACGGTGCTTAAGTTGCTGCGTCATGCCGTTTTAGAAGAGCATCACACCGTATTAATGATTACGCACCAACTAACCGACGTCAGCCAATACGCGGATTACCACTTGCATCTAAATCATCATCAATTGAGTTATGAGGCTAGCCTATGAATCCAACAATTTTATTGATTTTAGTCCTATTCGTAGGTGTTGAAATCTCGTTTACGTCTGTGATCTGGGCAAACGTCATTATTATCGCCATCTCCGTTTTAGTCATGTTACGTCATCGTGCACCGATCTTATCGTACGTGCGATTACTGCTCGTGCCGCTTATCCCCGCCGTCGGTATCTGGTTTTCTATCCGCTACTTTTCGACTGCGCAAAGCGTGCACTTTGCGTGGGTTATGGCTACGCGGATTTATGCTTACGCATTTCTCGGCGGATTATTCACCTTCTCCACAACAACAGAAAAGACGCTAGCCTCACTTGAGCAAAACGCACACATTCCCACAACGTTTGTCTATGGCATGCTTGGTGCCTTTAACTTTGTGCCAAAGATTCGCAGTGAAGTTAAAATCATCCGTGCCAGCGCACAAATGCGTGGCATCGATCTTCACTTCTGGTCACCACGGTTGCTTTTCAAGTCAATCGTCGCCGCTCTTAACTGGTCGGAGAATCTCGCTGAAGCCATGACGTCACACGGTTTTACCGAGAATGCCCCACGCACACACCGGACCGTTATTCGGATTCCCTGGTGGAATTATGTCGTAACGGTGATTAGTATTGTTGGGTTACAGGCAATTTTATTCAGTCCGCTTAAATAGCATAATCGCTACGAGAAAAGACCACTAAAATCAGTGGTCTTTTCTCGTACTTTCGATGTCAATTAGCATAAAATGACATAGATAAAGAAAGGGCGATTATGAAAAAATTTGATTACGACACACTCAATAACCTCGTTTTAACCCCTGAAATGGTCAATAAAATGAACCAAATTTATGAGCTTCGTGGTCAAATGGCCAACCTTCGTTTAAAGAATCCGGCTGTCCTGACAAGAATGACCAAGGTTGCGAAGATTGAAAGTACGGATGCTTCCAATCGAATTGAAGGCATTTACACCAGTCAAACACGTCTTAAAAAACTAGTATCCCAAACAACGACGCTACAAAATCGATCTGAAGCTGAGATTTCTGGCTATCGAGATGTTTTAAATCTCATTCACACCAATTTTCGAGAAATCAATCTCACTACTTCAAATATCCTTACACTTCATAAACACCTTTTTCGCCTCACTGAAGATTCATGGGGCGGTCATTTCAAAGATATTAATAATCAAGTTCTTGAAACCACTGAAAATGGCGAGACCACTGTCCGTTTCAATCCACCAGCCGCGCATTTGACCCCAAATTTAGTTGATGAATTATGTCAACAATTTTCAGAGGCGGTCGACCGAAGCAAATTGCCCGTCCTATTACTTTGCGCCGCATTTACATTTGATTTCGTGACCATTCATCCATTTCGAGACGGTAATGGTCGAATGTCTCGCCTACTGATGCTATTAACGTTATCGCGAGCTGGTTTTACAGTCGGCCAATTCATCAGTTTGGAAAAATTAATTGAAGAACAAAAAGACGCTTACTACGCTATCTTGCAAGAGAGCACCGTTGGTTGGTCGGAGAACAGCAATAATTATGGTCCCTTTATCAATTTTTTCCTGAGTGTTGTTCTCCAGACATATCGAGATTTTCACGATCGGCTAACGCCCTTACCAACTGACTTCGAAAAAATCACACCTAAACGCGATTCACGTTCAACCACTAAGCCCAAACGCCTCACGCCACAATTACTAGTGATGAATGCTCTTCAAGAAGCACTCATCCCCATTAACAAGCAGCAAATTATGAATGCAGTCCCTCAATACAGTCAGAAAACGATTGAACGTACACTGAGGCAACTCGTTGATGCTCACTCGGTTAAAATGTCTGGTCGATCCCGTGGGACTAAGTATCAGTTAGCTTAGATGCCTTACTACTTTGAAAACAAAGTGGCCTTTTTCTATGTAAAAAGAGCGCCATGAACGCCAACTCTCGCTGATGTTCATGGTGCTCAATTTTCGTGAAAACTCACTGTCGTTCAAACTAACAATAAATTTTTGACCGTATCAATAGGCCAGAATAAGAATCGAAAAACAGACGATAATCACAATCTCTCCCAAGAATTCTGCTGTAATCAACGCTTCTGGTTCAATAAAGATACTCTCGGTGGTTATAGTACTTGCAGCTTTACGTAACCTTGTTCTGTTTATCCAACTGATTACAAAATACGCGATTAGTAATAGATTAATTGATAATCCCCACACCACAAGTACAGACATCGGCGCGTCAAGCAAAAGGAAGCCAACTGCCACTGACAAAACAAGCAGAATCCTTAAAACCTTTGCCAGTCTACTAAACATTGAAAACACTGGTCGAGGAGCAAGCGTCTTTATTTTCTTGTAGTATTCTCGCACAGTTTGTTTTTGAGCTTTGTGTTTACGATTGTGCTTACTGATCAAATGTTGGTCGATGGCTACCCAAAGAAACAGATAGAGTGCCACCACTAGAGCATTAATCACGAGAAAATTAAAATATTCGACAATACCCCTCCTAACAATTGAATTAAGCTCCAGCGGGTGCCAAAACAACAACTAGCACTATTAATAAAAAAGTTACCACTGAAACAGCTCTTGCTGCTGGCAAGAAGAACTGGCTTGCATTTTGGAATGCACTAAAAGCTTGAAATGCGATTGCATTTTCTGTTGAATTATAATCGGCATTTTCTGTTCTTTCTTTAACCGTGTTATTATACGTCACAACCTCCGGCGTTGGAACAGCGACATCAATTGGATGAAAGCTAATTGATACCAATACTTCAAAGTTCACCGTAACTTCGTGACCATCTGTATCCTGCTTTGCGTCATTATACATATGCAAGGTGAACCCGTTGCCTGTCAAATTTGGACTGACCCATACCCGTCCGTTGCCAACGTGCTTAGAAATTGCGTCCACGGCACCTTGAGCTGCACTGGCAGGTAATGTCTTGTTTTGAAGCAGTTGATAATAAGGATCCATATTAGTAGTTACTTTATTCTTGTTAACATTGTACATAAATTGTACGCCAACACCTGGCACACTGACAGAACCACCAATATTCAACTTTGCGTCAATGTCAGCAGCACCACCTGAAACGTGCACAGACATCGCAGTTTCGTTAAATGATACGTCTTGTAATGGTGAAAATCCAGGTAAATCTGTCGCACAACCTTGAATAAACTTATTTGCCGCTTTGACCGTTGCTGAATAAATATCGGAACTATCTTGTGTTTGACTAAAGTTTTTAACAGCAGTGGAACGAAAAGCCGTCGTACCAACTTTGTCGATTGCAAAATCACCGATTTCTTCTTCGTCAAATTGATCAAAAGCCCAGCTCTTAGGCATTGCAAAGCCTAAGTTTCCAGAATAGCCAGTCGACATATCGCTGACAAACGCTCGACTAGCTGTGCCGTCTTCAATTACTGTGCTGGCAACATTACGCGTACCGTACACACCCGCAATAAACTCTGATCCTTCAATAATATCCTGTACTCCTGCAAAATATGCACCGGCAGTGCCAGCGATATCTCCTGTCTGAATATCGGCATCAACCGCAAAGTAAATCACGGTTCCTGCAGGGAAGCCTAAGTTTCGTGCCGCGCTTAATGCGGTCTTAGCATCACTTAGGCCTTTTGCATTGGTGAAATAAGCTACTTCATTTGAGGCACCATCTTGGTAAATTGGCCAAATACTCATTTTACCGTCTGTAATGGTTTTAATTTCTGAGCTACTAAGAGACTTATCACGTTCATTGCTTCCAGATCCAACACTCCCAGTCAAATAGCGGCCGACAGTATCGTATCCTGCATCAACTAAAGTCTGTACACGAGTAGCGGTTAACTGGAAAGATGTGTCGCATGCAGATGCGGCTCTGTCAGTATTTCCCGCACTAATCAATACGCCCATAAACACGTCTAAATCTGCTGTAGCCTTCGGAAATTCCGGTAAGGCCATGAAGGCGCGGAATTGATCAACCGTCGTCCCTAAAGCACTATCAAAACTTGTTGAAGCCGTGCCAGAGCTACTAAGCGCAGACTTAAAATTATTGACGTAAAGTCCCCAACGAAGAACACGTACAAACTTGCTAGTTGAGCCAACTGTCAATGTCGGCGTATTATCTATCGTTTTTTGACCATAAACACCAGCATATCCTGGTTGAATGCCGGCAGACGCCTGCATAGCATAAATTAATGCCGTGTTGGTTTCACGCTGATAGATACCATCACAAGGCAATATACCTGTGTAATCTTGATAATCATGATTAAGTGTTTGCTGCATCGTGCGAATTTTGGCATCGCCACCACTAACTAAAGTAAATGCATCCATTGTCAACAAGGCACCAAGAATATCAGAATCTACTCGTGCACTCGTATCTTTAATACCGGCATTCTTTTTTAGTTTTTCAACGGCTGCGGCAGTAGCACTTGAGAACTTACCATCAAACGCCTCTGGACTAATGCCTTTACACCAAAAGCCGCCTTGAATAATGCGAACAACATTGTGTTTAAAACCTACCACTGTTTTGTCAGCAAACTGCGCATCCCAACGAGAAATAGTACCTGGTCCAAAATTGTTTACAAGACCACCAATGCCCAATTCATGTTGTAGACCACGAATCAATCCATATACCGTTGGCCACCCAGTA
This sequence comes from Furfurilactobacillus milii, assembly GCF_009864005.1. Lineage (GTDB taxonomy): Bacteria > Bacillota > Bacilli > Lactobacillales > Lactobacillaceae > Furfurilactobacillus > Furfurilactobacillus rossiae_B. The sequence goes on along the minus strand of NZ_WEZQ01000026.1, from coordinate 57,189 downwards.
TGCCCACTTTCAGGCACATTACCAAACCCTGCAACATCTCCATACGTTGTGTTTAACCACTTTTGTGTTTCTAAAACCATTTCATCTACTGCCATTGTGTTATACTTCCTTTGTGTTTGATTGAAAACAGTTCTTTTCTGGCCAGAGTGGAATTTGTTTTCATCATCATGGTAGAACTTATGTTCGCATTTATCAATAAAAATGTGAACCTAAGTTCTATTTTCTTGCAATAAAATGCCCCTGATTTCCATCAATCAGGGGCTTTCTGGATTCATCTTCACTTAAAATATTGATTTAAAAACGCCTCTACATGCTGTTGATAGACCGCAGGATCATGTCTAAACGAGGCCGCGTGTTTAGCACCCTTAACGACCCACAATTCCTTTGGACCGGCGGCAGCCTTGTAGTTTTGGTAGACCATCTTTGTCGGCACAAATGTATCCTTGCTACCATGAATGAATAGCATCGGTCGCTGATTGCGTTTGACAGCGTTCACTGAGCTGGCCTCCGTGTAATTATATCCGGCGCGCACCTGACTGATTGCACTCACGATAGGTACCAGCGGCCATGATGGGATGCCGTACATCGACTTCGCCTGATAGTTAATTTCATCCTTCACGGAAGTGTAACCACAGTCTTCAATGTAGGCTTTTACCTGCTTAGGCACGTCGCGTTCGCCACTGACCATCATGGTTGTCGCACCGCCCATAGAAACACCGTCCATCAAAATCTGGCTGTCTTGTCCGTTCTTTTCAATAACTAAATTAATCCATTTCAAATAATCTTTTCGATCCAACCAACCGTAGCCAATGTATTTCCCCTGCGACTGACCAGCGGCCCGATCATCTGGAATTAAAACGTTGAAGCCGAGATCGTGAAACATCGTCCCATAGGCGGACATCTTTTCTTTGTTGCCACCGAATCCGTGGGCAATAACCACCGTTTTGTTGGTTTTCTGAGCTGCCGGTAAGTAGTTAGCGACTAATTTAAGGTTGCCTGGTTGACCAGTAATAGTCCACCGCTGTTTCTTCTGTTGACGGAACCACTGATCCTTTTGATATAAAGGATCAGTTTTTTTCATTGCTGCATTATTGATAAAGGCCTTGTGACTGCGCACTTCGGCGACTTGAAAGAAGTATGAGCCAGCGCCAAGTAACCCACCAACAAGCAATAAAACGACCACGATTAGTGTGATCCACAACGCTCGGTGATGTTTTTTAACTAGCTGACCGCTATGACGCATCTGATGTTTAGCCATTAGTTAACCCCCTGCCCTAATTGTCTAACTTTAACACGATTCCTCACCTGACACAACGGGCGTTTGTGCACCAGGACTGGTATAATAGCGGTAACATTGTTGGTAAACGGAGGGATTTCATGAAGTACAAACAGAACTGGAATTTGGAAAACATTTTCCCTGGTGGTTACGATTCACCGCAGGCAAACGCACGTTTAAAGGAATTAAACCAAGATCTTGGCACGCTGGCAACTGAATTGGCCGCCCTTGACCTTGCGAAGGATGCACCAGCATACCACGGTCTGTCCGATTACTTGAAGCACCGGGAAACAGATATCAACGGTTTAATGGAACTCAACGTTTTCTGGACCGCCCACCAGTCCGCGGATTTCAACAATACCGCAATTGGACCCAAATTGGCACAAGTCAGCGAAGCATTCAGTACGTTTAAAGATCTGGAAATTTCGTTTGGCAAAAAATTGGCCGAGATTAATGACGATGACTTTAAGGCACTGATTGTTCTGCCAGACTTCAAGGAAATTGCCTTTAACCTCACCGAGGACCGCAAATTAGCAGCTGAACAACTGGACGAAAAATCCGAAAGTATCATTAATAAACTGGCAATCGATGGCTTTACTGGTTGGAGCACGCATTACGACACCATCGCCTCACAAATCAGCGTACCGTACACCGATGAAAATGGTAAAACGCAGACACTTTCAGCAGGTCAAGCGCTAAACCAACTGACTGGTGCGCCGGACAATGACACGCGTAAGAACATCATGTCTGCCTATGAAAAGGCGTGGGGCAGCCAAGAGGCCGTTGTTGGCGACACGTTGAATCATTTAGCTGGCTTCCGTTTGCAGAACTATAAGCTGCACGGTACCGACGATTTCTTGAAGCACCCATTGGAATTGAACCGCATGAGCCGCCAAACATTGAAGGCAATGTGGAATGTTGTTGAAGCTAACAAGGGCATGTTCATCCCCTACATGGATCGTAAGGCAGCCTTGCTGGGCAAACAAACGTATGACTGGCAGGATCAAACCGCACCAATTATGGTCGACGGTTATGAAAGCAAAGCGATTGACTATGACCACGCGGCTGACTTCATCGTCGCCAACTTCCGTAAGTTCAGTCCTAAGATGGCAGACCTTGCCCAAACCGCGTTTGACAACCAATGGATTGAAGTTGAAGACCGCCTTGGCAAACAACCGGGTGGCTACATGGAAGAAATTCCAGAACGCCAAGAATCGCGGATTTTCTTAACCTACACTGGCACACCAGATGATGCCTCATCGGTCGCCCACGAAATTGGCCACGCCTTCCATTACAGTGTCGTCAAAGACCTGCCAGAAATGCGTCGCAGTTACGCGATGAACGTCGCCGAAACAGCCTCGACTTTTGCTGAACTGGTTGTGGCTGACGCTAACGTTAAATCTGCCACCAGCGTTGGTGAAAAGATCAACCTGTTAGACACCAAGATGAATAACCCTGTCGCTATGTTCATGAACATCCGCGCCCGCTACCTGTTTGAAACGAACTTCTACAAAGAACGATTAAACGGACAAGTGACCCCTGAACGGATGGATGCTTTGATGTTAGCCGCTCAAAAGTGGGCCTTCTCTGACCACCTTGGCACGTATCACCCACACTTCTGGGCTAGCAAGTTGCACTTCTACATCAACGAAATACCATTCTACAACTTCCCTTACACGTTCGGTTACCTCTTCAGCCTTGGTATTTACGCGAAGGCTCAGGCAAGCGGTGGGAACTTTGAGGACCAGTACATCGCCCTGTTACGGGACACGGCAAACATGTCGACGGAAGATCTCGCTAAGAAGCATCTCGGCGTTGATCTCACCAAACCGGACTTCTGGCAGTCGGGAGCGGATCTGGTTAAGAAAGACATTGACGAGTTCCTCAAACTGTCCGACGATTTGGTTCACTAAATTCAAACAGTTTTATATGCCGTTACGATGTGCTGAGACGCCGTTCCATGAGGACCGGTCTCAACCCCGCTGGGTTTTCGACCTAGATTCTGAGCCACAAACCGTCTCAGAACTCGTCCCACAGTACTAAATGGCCAAAATCTCGCCATTAAGTACTGTTTACACGGAACTCTGTCTCCGCCCATCTTCACTCAAATAACAGTTAACTGGATCATCGACAGATGCAACCATTTCGAATTCAATTGAATCAAGGTTGTAGTTGCAATCTTAGATGGAGGACATCAACAGTGATACCGAGCCGTGAAGGTAACGTTAATTCGGCGGTTTGTCCGAATTTAGGTTACGGACGACTGCCAAGACTCGGATTCTCACGAGGCTTGGCGGCGAAGTGAAAGACGGTGCACTTCCGGCTTGAACCGGTCCCACGGCGAGCGTGTCACTGTTGACAACCGTAAGCGACAGCCAAACGCGCAACCCAAAATCCACATGACTCAAGGAGGTTATCATGTCAGTCACTGCGTTTTCGTTTCCATCCACTGACCGCCGGCACGAACTGGAAGCCCGCATCTGGACGCCAGATGATCAGCAACCCGTCGGCACCATTCAGATTGTGCACGGCATGGCAGAGCACATCGACCGCTACCAACCGTTTGCGGAATTTCTCAATGCTCACGGTTGGGTCGTGGCTGGCGATAACCATCTGGGTCATGGTCATTCGGTCGGCCATTCACCACTCGGATACTTTGGCAAACAACAGCCGATTGAACATCTCATTAATGATGAGTTTACCCTGACTAAACGACTGCGCCATGACTATCCTGGTCTCCCGCACGTCATCATCGGTCATTCCATGGGTGCCATGATGGTTCAATTATTCTTAACTCAGTATGGAAGTTGGGTAGACGCAGCCGTTGTGATTGGCTCGGCCGTTGCTCATCCGATCCTAGCTGTGATCAGACCCATAGTGGCCGTCCTCAACAACTTTGCGCCCCGCCGACCTAATCACACGCTGGATAGACTGGCCTTCGGTGCTTATGCCAAACGGTTTCCTGAGGATTCACCCTTTCAGTGGCTGTCGGAAAATCCCGTCAACGTTCATCGTTACAACAATGATCCGTTGTCCGGTTTCACCTTCACCAATAACGGCTTCTCCGTGCTGTTTCGGATGACAACTTTGTCAACCAAACGACAATGGCATCAGGGCATCCCCAAACAACTGCCGATTCTATTCACCAGTGGTAAAGAAGATCCCGTTGGCGGCTTTAGTTTGGGACCACGCCGTCATGTCCGTTCGCTAAAACGAGCTGGCTTTACTGACGTGACACTCAAATTATGGCCGCACATGCGTCACGAAATTCTTAACGAACGCGACCACGAGCAGGTCTATGCGGTACTATTGAAGTGGATCGAAGATCATACAATCTCTGTAGAAAGGAAGTGAGAATATGTTCCCTGAACGTTTACGTGCTATCCGCCGTGGTCGTCACATTACATTGGATCAGTTGGCGGACGCACTAAGTCAGAACCTCTCACCAAACGAAAAGCCGAACACTGCTTCACAAATTGGTAACTGGGAGCGTGGCATTCGGACCCCTTCCTACATTGAAGTGCGCAAACTTTCCGAATTCTTTGATGTCTCGCTGGATTACCTGACTGGAAAAACGGAACTGGATGAATATGATCTAGGCCGCTTATTTCTCTCAGGCAAACGGCTGACGTTTAACGGCGAAACACTGAGCAGCCAAGACCGTTATGAAGTGTACCAATTGATTGAAGGCTATCTTCACGGTCGGCAAACACGCCGTCCAGATGTCCCAATTGATCACCAAGAAGAACTTGATCTTGGTTATGACGACGAAAAAGAATAGAAAGGCAACCGTGTATGAATCCAAAACAACTTCGCAAACTTAAGCGCCAGGTTCAGCAGCAACCCAAACGCAAGACAGCCCCTTCAACGGATGCAAATGGCTTACGACCCGACGCTGGTGCGCACAACGATTATATTGCCGAAATGAACCAATTTCGGGACCAATTTAACGGTTTGGGTGAAGCTGTCTTCCTGATCAATCAGGTATTGGAAGCTGACCGGTTGTTGTCGCGCGGACTGTTACCGCAACCGCTACCGGAACTATTGTTGCCGGACAACTTCCAGGACACCGTTTATCAGCATGTTCTGAAGCAATATCCGATTGGTGACAAACGTGGCGACAAGGTGTGGAATGCATTTTCCAACGCCCTGCCACGTTTGGACACTGCCCTTCGGAACTTCCGCGACTACCTCGAGGATACGTATGGCATGTGGGCTTACATCTCCGCACCGTTTGTTAACGACCTGAGTCAATATCTGAACGGTCGCCCAACGCTCGAACTCATGGCCGGTAATGGCTATATTTCAAAAGGACTGCGGGACAAGCAACCTTCACAACAGATTTTCACTACCGACTCCAAGGACTGGACAAAAGAAAACGAAACCGGCAAGCACCCCGTGACCAATATTGAACAACTCGATGCGCTCAGTGCCATCGAAAAGTACGGTGACCAAGTCGGTGCTATTGTCATGTCCTGGTCGCCAGATGGTCAAGATATCGACTGGCAAGTCCTTCAAGCCATTCGAAAGTTGCCGACGCCGCCAGAATTCATTGTCATTGGCGAACAAAATGGTGCCACCGACTCCAAGACGTTTTGGCAAAACGCTGAGCTGACGGAAAGTGAACCGTTGAATCGTAATTTTAGCCGGTTCGACCTCATTCACGATCGGGTATACATCGTCAAATAAGCCATTAAACGAGGTATTTATGAGTAAAACATTACGTGACGCATTGTCCTTTTTGGCTGGTGGTATTTTTCTGTTAGCCTTTGGCATCTGGGACAAGCAATTAGCCAGTGGTGCGTTTGGATTCGTGTTATTGCTGATTGGTCTGTATAATCTGTACAGCTACTGGCATGAAAGACAGAATAAAGATAAATAATTCTTAAACCAACACTCAGTCTGGTAAGATTATTGCTTTTCAACAAAGCGTTTAAAAAATGACAATTCTGAAATTTTCAGAATTGTCATTTTTGTTTACAAATCACTTTAAGACTGTTTACAGATTTTGATTAATTTTGGCTAGCAACTCCGCTAATAGTTGCTGCTCCCCGGGTGTTAACGAGCCGATTGTCCGGTCAGCCACCCCTGCTTCAAATTGATGAATGGTTGGATACAGTGCCGTGGCCTTCTCTGTTGGAAATAAACGACGAACTTTTTTGTTAACTGCGTCCGGTCGTTTCTCGACGTAACCTTCCGCAATTAACTTTTGAACGGCCCGAAAACTTGTCGTGCGGTCAACAGCCATGTCCGCAGCCAAGGCATCAAAAAAGAGTCCCGGCCGTTCACAAATCCGCAGTAGATATTGAAAACGATTATTGTTCAGTCCTTGAGACGCAAATTCGTGATTGGCGCTCGCCGTAGCGCGCCGTGAAAAGGTACCGATTTGTCTTAATTCATCAATCATTTTAAACTCCTTGTTGCATTTGCAATAAATTAAAACTATACTAAATGCCATTAATAACGAAAGAAGTAACACTATGTGGCAATTAAAACGGTTCTCTAAGTTAACTCCAAATGAATTATACGACATCTTCTATGCACGAATCCAGACCTTTGTGGTTGATCAAAACCGGATTTATCAAGAAGTCGATGAACAGGACAAGGCAGCCCTGCACTTAATGGATTACGAAAATGGTCGTCTTGTTGCATACGCACGAATTTTCACAGAAGAAAAGCACGTGACGTTTGGCCGCGTGCTGTCGATTCCCGAAGTTCGTGGACAAGGTTACGGACGGTTGCTACTCGAACAGATCATGCAAGTATTGAATGATCACTTCAGTGATTTACCCGTCGAAATCGAAGCCCAAGAACAGGTTCAGGGTTTATATACAAAATTTGGTTTTCACGCTGTGGGCGATGTGTTCTTATTCAACCACACACCACACATCAAGATGGTTCACGAGCCATTGGCAACTACTCATGCAACTCAATTGGCTGCCCATCAGGGTCGTGAATAAACGTCATCGCCTTCCCAGTGAACTCGTCGTGGCGAATTGGTTCAGACTTTACACCCAGTTCAGCTAACTCAATCACCGTTTGCGACACATCTTTTACCATAAAGGCAATGTGGCGTAATCCCAGCGCCTCTGGATACGTTAACCGTGCCGGACTGTTTGGACGCACAAAGAGTTCCAACTGAACGTTGCCAGCACAAAGCATGATCACGGTATCATGTTTAATTGGACGGTCATATTCACTGACCATCTGAAAACCAAGCTTCGTTATATAAAAATCCTTGGCCTTCGTGTAGTTTGAAACGACGATTGCGATGTGATGCAATGTGCTTAATTCCATGTGTGCCCTCCTCTTTGTGCAGCCTAGCGATTGCTTAGTGCTCAGGCCGTACTCCTTACCTATTAGTGTAGCATACTCGCCAACTTCACCCATTTTGAATGCTTAACTCAAGCACCAACAAAATGAGCAAAAAAAAGCTTCTATCATAAATGATAGAAGTTAGTTTGGCGTGTCTGGTATACCTCCCAGACTTGAGGGGTTCTTCAATCACGAAGAACTGAGTACCGGCACCCAATTAGTAGTCGGTGGGTGGGCCGCCGTGTTCCACAACACGAACGATCAAGCACTCCTTATACGAAGGAAAAACGTGCCCCCGGCTTCGATAGCCACTAGCCTCCGCAGAGGAACGACATTACTGCCGTCTGGCTGATCTCGACTCATCGCATGTAAATACACTAACATCTTATTGAGATGAATGCAAATGTGAGGGGCGCAGAAGACAGAATTTTATGGCTGAAAGTGCATATTTAATATCTGTGTGGATTGAGGCTGGCTCATTGAGCTAGTCGCATGTCCGTTACGCCAATCGGCAGTCAATTATGGCCTGCTGTTAACGTAAAAACGAGCAGTCGTCGTAAACTTTGGACAGTTGACGAGTGCTCGTTTATCGTTCACACCACCGCTTTTGCGGATCGGTAGGATGCCATCACCAGTGGCATCCTTTTTACGTTGTCATTACATGTTCACCCTAAAAAGAGTCAGTACGACTGAATTATTAACGTGAGAACAAATCGTTCAATTGACTGATATAACAGCATTTATAGATGCTATCATCTTACTGATTTTCTCATGAAAACGGCATGGAAACCTCATCTAAATCGAGGGAACCGTGTCGTTCGGTTTGCTATAATTTTGGTTACCGAGAAGTGAAGACGGTGGTGATCTTTTTGTCCGAAAGAAGATGGTGCCAATGGGGTAAAGATTTTTTACCGTATTGCCGTAGAATCTGCTGAAAGGAGATTACCTCGTGTCCGTAAAGGATGCACTGCAGCTAGTGCTGGAGTTTGCCATGTTCGTTGTGGCCCTCCTTGCACTGGTCGTTCAGTTAATAGTGGCCATTATGGCCTGCTGTTAACGTAAAAAACGAGCAGTCGTCGTAAACTTTGGGAAGTTGACGAGTGCTCGTTTATCGTTCACACCACCGCTTTTGCGGATCGGTAGGATGTCATCTCCAGTGGCATCCTTTTTACGTTGTCATTATAACATGTTCATCCTAAAAAGAGTCAGTACAATTGGATGATTCATGTAAAAACAAATCGTTCAATCGACTGATATAACAACATTTATAGATGCTATCATCTTACTGATTTTCTCATGAAAACAGCATGAAAGCTTCATCTAAATCGAGGAAACCGTGTCGCTTGGTTTGCTATAATTTTTGTTGCCGAGAAGTGAAGACGGTGGTGACTCTGGCGTATTTATACGTCTGAAAGAAGATGGTGCTAATGGGGTAAGAATTTTTTACCGTATTGCCGCAGAATCTGATGGAAAGGAGTTACCTCGTGTCCGTAAAGGATGCACTGCAGCTAGTGCTGGAGTTTGCCATGTTCGTTGTGGCCCTCCTCGCACTGGTCGTTCAGTTAATAGCAGTCATTATGGCTTGCTGTTAACGAAAAAAACGAGCAGTCGTCGTAAACTTTGGACAGTTGACGATTGCTCGTTGATCATCTAGCGCCACCGCTTTTGCGGATCGGTAGGATGCCATCACTAGTGGCATCCTTTTTACGTTGTCATTATAACATGTTCATCCTAAAAAAAGTCAGTACAATTGGATGATTCATGTGACAATAACTCATTCACTTGGTCGTTCAGTTAATAGTGGCCATTATGGCCTGCTGTTAACGTAAAAAACGGGCAGTCGTCTCAACTTTGGACAGTTGACGATTGCTCGTTGATCATCTAGCGCCACCGCTTTTGCGGATCGGTAGGATGCCATCTCTAGTGGCATCCCTTTTACGTTGTTATTATAACACCTTCGTTTAGCAAGATGTCCAACAAAGTTTGCCCACGACATACCCTCTTTGCTTGGCATTCTAGTCGTTTGCAAGTATAGTAAGACTACTATGACAAACTTCCTGACTTCCACCCGCCTGGCGTGGGTGATTGAATTTATTTTCCATCCACTATCCTTTTTAGTGCCGTGGACCAACCAATTTAACTACTGGGGCTATGTGGTGCTATTTACTGTCCTCTTTTTAGAAAGCGCCTACCTGTTATTCTCATTCTTACCAGCGCAGTCGCTGCTGTTTGTCGCCGGAGCAATTTCTGCGAACCGGTCTTCAGTGCTCAACATCTACCTCTTATTGATTGGTTTTGTGGTGATGACACTGGTCGGATCGACCATCAAATACCGCACTGGCATCCGCATGAAGGCGCGCGCTGATGCACATATTCAGCAAAAACGCGATGAGGGTAAGTCGCAAAGTAAAACCATGAAGCGACTGTCTCAATCTGAAGTCTACTTTGAGAAGTACGGGGGTAGTTTTCTAATTATCGCGCGGTTTGTTCCTATTGTCGGCCTTTTCATGCCGCTCATTGCCGGCGAAACCAAGATGGATCAACGCCAATTTCATCTATTTAACACGATTGGCGTCGTGGCTTGGATCTTGATCGCCACACTAGCAGGTTTTTTCTTCGGCAAAACACAGTTTGTCAAAAACTACTTTACGTTTATCTGCATTGGTATTGCGTTGCTACCGATTATCCTTCACGAAGTTGTCCGGTTTGTGCGTGAATGGGTTGATGCGATTCGTGACCTTAATTGAGATATTTACTCCCTTCACGGACGGCCAATGAACTCATCTTGGATTGATGATCAGCGATAAATTGACGTACCCAATCCGGATTAGTCTTACTGTAATCGCGTAGTGCCCAGCCAATCGCCTTTTGGATAAAAAATTCGTCGGTCGTTAAATCGGCCATCATCATCTCACTTAAATACGCTTCATCCGTTAACGTTTTAAAGCCTAACTGCAAGGTAATGCCCACCCGGCGTTGCCAGAAGTCGGGCTTTTCTTTATACCACGTGCCGACTTCTGCTAACCAGTCTGGATGACGTTTGACAACGCGACCAATCACCCCACGAATAGCGTCGACACTATCCCACCAAGGTTTAACTGTAATATAGTCACTCAGCCACGCTAACTCATCCTGTGTCAGCCGAGTGACATTATGCTGCATCATATCAATGGCAACGTATTGATACTCACGCTCTGGCAGCGCGTATAGTGTCGCAAACTGCCGTTTCAATGCCGACAACGTTAACTGCTTACTGTCAACCAGCAGTGTATGTTCCTGTTGCCTACGTTCTGGTGACTTAACACCAGCAAACGGAAACTTATTCTTCATGTATGCGGCCATTCCCTCAGCCGTCTTGGGATCACCCTTTAAAAAAGCTGTTATCATTGTTCAAACCCACCTTATGTAAACGGCGGGTATCAGTGAAAGACCACTTTTCACTAATACTCGCCGCAATTGAAACCTTTATTTAATTGTGAAAACTAATCCTCGGCCTCTTTTTCAGCGTCGGCCGTTTCCAGCTTTTCAACCTGTTCACGAAGCCAGTCAGTAATTTTAGCACTCACAGAATCTGGATCGTCTAAAAATGCTTGAACAGAACTGGCCATATCAATTCGCATCTTGGACACATTGATGGCTGGCGAGTCGAAAATCATGTACAGATTTACTTCGCGTTCGTCGTCAGGATCAAGCATCTTATCAATCTCATTCGCATAGGCAAACGGCAAATTGATCAATGAGCTTTCTAAACGAACATTCATTTCAACATCGTGAAAGCCGGTGATATCAACCCGTGTTTGAATTAACTTACCAGCTGCGAGTTGTTTCTGTGCAAAGGCAATGCTGTCAGCCATAACGCCTTCCGGATCATCATTCAGTTTGTCAAACGTGGTTGTGGATGAGGTTGCCACATACGTTTCATCTTGCAATGCCTGTAGAAAATCGGCAACTTTTTCTTCCATGGTTATTTTCTCCCGTTCGCTTGTTTATTTGCTTTGCGTTCGACCCAAATGCGGTTGTTTTCCTCGTAGTTGCGACGGAATCGTGCTCCCGCCACAAAGGCTTCAAAGTTGGTAATTAAACCAATTACCGCAAACAGATCAATCATTACGTTTATGAAAACCACACCGTGGCCCGTAAACGTCTGTACCACCGCTAAGAGTAGCACAGCTGTCAAAATAATTAGAACGAAAGACTGCGGATATACTGAAAACCGCCAGTTAAGTGCAAACATAATGACAGGGATAGCGACGAAGACTAACATAATGCCTTCGTTTGCCAGAAAATGCGGCCACTGCTGGCTCGCACTTTTGCCAAAGCCAAAGTACACCCCCGCATTCACGATCGTGTAGAAAATCCAGGAAGCAATCGTCAAGCTGACGACACGTACATCTCTCATCTAGACAAAAACCTTTCTATGCCAACAAATCGACCAATTGTTCTTTCGAAATGCCGACGAAGTATTTTGCCAGGTCCACGTCTGCCAAAGCAGATGCTAAATCGTCACGGTCATACTTCACGCCCGTCAGTTTGTCAGCCAGTGCAGAAACATCTTCTGGTCCGAAGAAATCCCCGTAGAACTTGATGTTGTTGATCTTACCATCATCAACGTTCAAACGTGCATCAATCGTCCCATAATCAAAGTGCTGACGCTTCTTCACCGTAAATTCTGGTGACTTACCGTAAACCCAGTCCCAATTATTGTAATATTGTTCGTACAACTTGTCGATTTCTTTCTGATCATCGTCAGTAACTTGGACTTCACGGTCCTTGATGTCAGCGAGGTCGTCAACGTTAAACAATTCTTTCAATAAAATGTCACGGAACGTTGGGACATCAATGTCTTGATATTCTTTATCCAAGTAAGGACGCAGGTTGGTAACCCGTGAACGAACGGACTTGATTCCCTTTGAAGCAATCTTATCTTCTGGTACATTAAGTGCATGTGTCACAACATCAAGATCCACGTTAAGCATTAACGTGCCATGTGAGAATGTCTTCCCATTACGGGTGTACATCGCGTTTCCAGAGAACTTCTTGCCATCAACGAGAATATCGTTACGACCAGAAACTTCGGCGGTTGTGGCCCCCATTTTGTGTAAGGCATCTACGATTGGCTTTGTGAAAGATTTGAAATCGCCAAATTCTTCACTGTTTGAGTCCACCACGAAGCTGAAACATAAATTACCTAAATCCTGATAAACGGCACCACCACCGGACAGACGACGGGTTACCCGAATGTTGTGCTCTTGAACATACTTCTGGTTAATTTCTTCCTGAGTGTTTTGATTACGACCAACGATGATACATGGTTCCTCATAGTAGAATAGTAATAACGGTTCATCAAACTTCTTGTTGTTCATCAAATATTGCTCGGTGGCTAAGTTCTCGCCAATGTTGTGCGATTTCATCGAAACATAGTACATAACGTTAAATCCCCCTAAGCATCTTTTTTATTGATGATTCACCCAGTACAGCGGTTTGTAACAACTTATAAATAGATGAATCACGCTTTCACCAATGATGTTAGCACTTTCTGAAAGCGGACACAATCGCTAATTTGACAGTGTTTCGTTTTGTGATTTCACAAACTTTCTAAATATTGAATATTACCTTTCATTTGACCAGGCCATTAATTATTGGCAACCAAATAAGTTTACATTTAGCGCCCATAAATTAGTAAATCGCTTACATTATGACTGATAAAAGGTATAATAAAGATAAGGCAAAAGCAGTAGAGTTCCTGATTGATAGAAAGGTGGCACACAGCGATGTTACAGCAATACAAAAATATTCTTGCCCCAGTTGATGGTTCGAAAGCCACTGAACCAGTTCTGGAAAAGGCAATTGAGGTTGCCAAACGCAACGATACGCACCTAGACATCCTGAACGTTTTGGAGGTTAACCAATTCTCGGACAGTTATGGTGGCGCTGTAAGTGGCGATGTCATCTACCGTTTGGTTGAAGACGTTCAAAACCGTTTGGAATCTTTGAAACAACAGGCTGAAAAGGCCGGTGTTAAAGATGTCGACATTCACGTTCGTTTTGGTAATCCAAAACCAGTTATCTCGCGTGAATTTCCTCACGACCACGGTAACGAACTGATCGTCATGGGTACAACTGGTTTAAACGCCGTTGAACGTTTGATGGTTGGTTCCGTAACTAATTACGTCAGCCGCAACGCAGACGTTGATGTACTGATTGTTAAGGTTAACCAGAAGTAAGATAATTAAATCATGATTTTAAGAAAGCGGTAGGTACTCTCGATTGAGGGTATCTACCGCTTTTTTAAGTCCTTATATTCGCATTCAAGTAGCGGATTGTATTCATAAAAGGTAAGTTGTGCGTTGGCAATTTGTTATTGAATTAGGTTTTGTAATGCTTGGATTACAAGTTCTTTTGACTTACGCAGATTCCGGCCAAATCGATCTAACTTTAAATTTACAACTGTGCCTTCGCCTTAAACAAAGTGAGATACTCTGGCTTTAAAACAGGTGCATCTAACCACCCTACAATTTCAATACCACTTTTCAAAAGTGAATAATAATCAGCATCATGGGTAATAAACTTTTTTACCTACATTTTTGGGTGAAAACATCAATTACCCATTTAACCTCAATGTGAGCTGAAGGGCGTCGACATTGAAACCAAGACATGAAAGTGACCTAAATTCGATGGTCTTCCGAATTTAGGTCACGGACGGTCGGAAAGACTCTTTACGAGGCTTGACGGCGAGGTGAAAGACCGTGAACTGCTGGCTTGAACCGGTCCCATGTCGGAGTTTCAATGTCGACAACCGCAAGTGTCAGTCAGCTACTATATTTATGTAATCGTTTTAAGCTCCCTTTTAGTTTCTCTTAAGTCCCCTTTATGCAAGCAGGTCTATCGTAATCAACAATGTTCAAGCAATTATTAATCACGCGTTCTTGTTTGAAACTAAACGATAGGAAGTGACCTTATGCGTAAGTTTGTTAAACTATGGGACTGGTGGTTAGTCGCCATTCTTGTCCTCGCTGCCGGACTCTACGGGTGGAATATCTGGGAAGCCGGCCAGGCCAACGATTTTTACACGGCCGCAATTGTCAGTATGACGAAGAGTTGGAAAGCCTTTTGGTATGCCAGCTTTGATCCAGCTAGTTTCATTACAGTGGATAAGCCACCGGTTGCCCTCTGGTTCATGGCAATCAGTGCCAAAATATTCGGCGTTCACGGCTGGAGTGTCGTGTTACCATCCGTCCTGTTTGGAATTGGCTCGGTCGGTCTGATCTACGCCATGGTTAAACCTTATTTTGGTCGCTTGGCAGGTAACTTAGCTGCCCTGTTCATGACGATTACACCCATTGTGGTGGCCGATTCACGGACCAACAACATGGATGCAACGTTAGTTTTCTTCCTGTTACTCGCAGGTTTTCTTCTACAACGTGCCGTTGCCAAACGGAAAACGTGGCTCGTAATCGTTTCGTTTGCACTTATTGGCGTTGCCTTCAACGTCAAAATGTTGCAGGCATTTATGCTGTTACCTGCGATGTATTTCTTCTACTGGATTGCCAGCACGGTAGGTTGGAAGAAAAAAATAGTCCATCTGGCAATGGCAACGATTGCTTTAGCAGTCTTCACGTTAGCTTGGCCAGTCGCTGTTGACTCAACCAACAAGAGTAGCCGCCCCTACATCGGAAGTTCATCAACGAACTCCGTTTTAAACTTAGCCTTTGGTTACAATGGTTCACAACGTTTGCTCGGTCAATCGACTGGAACCGGTAGTCGCTTCCCAGGCATGGGCAGTAGCAGTAAAGGCAAATCTGGTCAGGCGCCAACGGGAACTAAGGGCAAAACGGGCACCCCGCCGTCAGGATCAAAGACCGGTGCTAAGGGCACCAAGCCAACTGGTAAAAAAGCCAGCGGCAAAATGATGGCCGGAACCAAGATGCCCGGTGGTTCCAAAGGTGGCGCACCAACTGGCATGACTGGTGGCAAACAAGGAGCCGGTGCTGGTGCCGGTGGCGGTGGCGGTGCCTTCAACATCGGTACTGCAGGCCCATTCCGTTTGTTCCAGCAAGCACTTGGCGGTCAGGTCAGTTGGTTCTTCCCACTGGCATTGACTGGCTTAGTTGGCGCCTACTTGTATGAAGCCGACCGAAAGAAACGGTGGTGGCAAACAACACGCAATCAACAACAGCTCTGGTACTGGGCTGGTTGGCTCGTGCCAGTTGCCGGATTCTTCAGTATCGCTAGTTTCTTCCATCCCTACTACATGATTATGCTCGCACCCCCACTTGCTGTTCTGGATGGAATCGGTATTGCCACGTTTGTAAAATCCGTTAAAGAAGGTCGTCAACCTTGGCAGCGATATATCTTTGCTATCGGATTACTCGCCACAGCGGCACTGCAAGCATGGTACGTTTATAGTTACTATCCGTGGTTGAGCTGGCTTATCGCTGGCGGGTCTGCCATTACAGCGGCGTTGATTGCTTTCGTATTTACGAGCTGGCGTAAAGTCGCCGTTACCAGTACGTTTGCGATTACCTTGCTGTCACTGGCGCCAGGATTCTGGTCTTTGACACCAACCATTGCAGGTGAATCAGCGGCCATCCCAACAGCTGGCCCCGACTTATTAACAAGTGGTGGTAACAGCGGTGGTATGGGTAACGAATCCGCAAACACTAAACTGATCAAGTATCTCGAAAAGCACAATGGCAACGCCAAATATCTGTTTGCCACAATGGATTCAGGCACAGCCGCGCCATATATTATCAAAACTGGTAAATCAGTGATGACGATTGGTGGTTTCAACGGTACCGATAATGCAATCTCACTTGCCAAGTTTAAACAACTGGTCAAGGCCGGTCAGGTCAAATACTTCTACGTCGCCGGTAAGAGCACTAGTGGCAGCATCGTGAACTGGGTTAAGAAACACGGTACCAAGATAAGCGCCAAGACTTACGGCGGTACAAGTGCCAGTTCCATGATGGATGCCACAAGCACATCAGAAAGCAAAACAATCAGTAGCGCCAGCAAGAAGGCGACTAAACCAACGGGCAGTACACAAGGTGGCCAACCTGGTGGTCAAATGCCTTCTGGGTCGAAACCGTCTGGCATGAAGAAGCCATCGGGAACAAAGAAACCTAGTGGTGTTCAAAAACCATCAGCCACCAAAAAAACGTCTAGCACATCCAAGAAAATGACCAAACCGTCGCAGAAGCCGTCCAGCAAAACCGGTTCAAACAAACAGGGCCAGCCAGGTGCTGGTGGCATGGGTGGCAACGGCGGTACGTTGTACAAACTGAACTAAGGAGGATGACAACCATGACGAATACTTCAAATCAACTTATTTCTATTGTGATGCCCGTTTTCAACGAAGAAGCGCTCATTATGAAAACGATTCGAACCGTTCAAGGGTTTGTCAGCCAACAACCTGAGCGCTACGAAATTATCTTCGTTGATGACGGTTCAAATGACACAACAACGGATAAAATTCGCAAGGCAATCGCCTTCCATCCAGAGATGCGGCTTGTCCGTTTCTCCCGTAACTTTGGCCATCAGCTAGCGATTACAGCAGGTATTCGCTACGCTACCGGTCAGGCCGTCGTGGTCATGGACGCGGATTTGCAGGACCCACCAGCCGTTATTGCTGACATGGTGTCGGCCTGGCACCAAGGCGCCGACGTAGTGTATGGCAAGCGGCAACAACGCGATGGTGAATCCTGGTTCAAGAAAGTCTCTGCTAAAGCCTTCTATCGCATTCTACACAGCATCACCAACGTTGACATTCCAGTTGACACCGGTGACTTCCGTTTGATGGATCGCAAAGTGGTCAACGTCCTCGAACGAATGAATGAGGATGAACCCTTCGTTCGCGGCATGGTCAGCTGGGTCGGTTTCAAACAAACCGCAGTGGAATACGAACGCCAACCACGCACCGAAGGCGTCTCCAAATATCCCCTGCGCAAGATGGTCCGTCTGGCAATGGATGGCATCACATCGTTTTCAAACCTACCATTGAAGTTTGCAAATTGGACAGGCGGAGTTCTATGTGCGGCTGCTGTCCTCACCTTAATTGCAGCTATCTGGACAGGTTTTACCGGAACGACACTCCTGTTGGTGGTCGACCTGCTGATAGGTGGCCTACTGCTACTCAGTATCGGCATTCTGGGGCAATATCTCGGTCGCGTGTTCAATCAGTCGCGCGAACGGCCTTTGTACGTTGTGGCTGAAACGATGGGCTTTCCCAGCGGTGCTAACAATCAACATAGTGTAGCCCGGACAATCCCAGTTAGTCAGGTCCAAAAGATCAGAAAACAATCCTAACTAAATGATACAAATAAGGGTTCCAAACATCATTAGCAAGCGTTAATGGTGTTTGGAACCCTTTTGAGATTGAATTTTAAGTTACAAATGTGCAGGGCTTCGGCATCACTCTTTCTAAAACGTGCACCTGTCGCCCAGAATCCTGCGCATAACACGTAAGTCAATGCATTCGGAAGCCCACCGAATACTTTGTCTTACCCGTTATTGCTCGGTTTCTCCCGGGCTTCGGCATCACTCTCCCAGCGTTTGCCAGTCCTCGGCCCAGACGAGACCCATGACCTTTTCGCCGGTATGCACACCGATAGAAGGCCCAATGTGAGCAACCTCAAACTGAGGATCTTTGCCACCGTCCGTTTTCAGGTTTTCACTGGTTAAATCACTCATCCAAGTGGCACTGGCATCGGGGTTGTTCCCGTCAATCACGCCAACACGCACCGGATAATCTTCATCGCCCAATGACGCCTCAAAATCACGCTTAACTTTCTGGAAGGCACGTTTGGCTGTCCGTTCTTTCGTTAAGGCAACGATTTTAGCATCTTCAAACGTCAGAATCGGTTTGATCCGCAATAAGTTACCCACAAAAGCAGAGCTGTTCGTAATCCGACCCGTCCGTAACAAGTGGCTTAAATCATCCACCACAAAATACACATGCGTTGTCTCACGTAAATGTTCAAGCACTGGCAAGATTTCAGCAGCATTCTTGCCAGCCTTAGCCATCTTAGCAGCCAGTAAGGCCAACCAAGCTTCACCTTCACTAGCCATTCGCGAATCAAACGGATAAACTTTGATTCCTTTTACGGTTGGTGCATACGCTTCAAGGTTTTGCAGGAACGTCGTAATACCGCTCGACAAGTGAATACAAATCACTTCGTCATAGCCTTCTTTGATCAGTTCATCAAACTGCTCCTGCATCTGCATCATCGTTACTTGTGCAGTTGATGGCATTGCCTTTTCTTCACGCATCCGTTTGTAAAACTGTTCACTGGTAATATCAACATTTTCTAAGTAGGTCTGGGTGCCAAAAATTACAGTAATTGGCACCACTCGGATACCAGCAGCCTTCGCTACTTCAGGATCTAAGTAACTGGCGCTATCCGTGATCACAGCTGTTTTCATCCCGCTGCCTCGCTTCATCTTTATTGGTTGAAGAGAATTTGTTCACAACCATTGTGTACATTCATCATACCCGATTTGCGACAATTTTTCGAGCGAGCAATCACTTTAGTCGTCAATATCGTTGACATATTGAACAGCAGTAGGCAACGTTGTCGATTGTCCAATGACTGCTGGATAAATTGGCATGACCGGAAAGTCTTTTAAGTTAATCCATTCAAATGTGTGACGGCCAATGCTAAACCGTTCGTTTGGTAAGTTGGCTAATTGTGGACTGTCGAGTAAATGAACGAAATTAACTTGTTGCCACATATCTTCTGGTGTCCCAAATTGATGTTCCATCACCCACAGTAAGCGTTTGGGCAGCACATCGAGATGAAGTTCTTCTTGATACTCCCGCTTAATCGCAGAAACAGAGGATTCGCCAAACTTAACCTTGCCACCAACTAATGCAAAATACGATTGCCCATTGTCATCGATACTGTGATGAAACAACGCTTTTTCGTCTCGAACTAGTAGTCCACTCGTGCGCACGTTAAACGTTCGGTTATCACGTTTAAACAGCAGATCATCAGCCTCTTCGGTCATTTAAATTCGCCATCCGGATTTTCTAAGTATGTCAGTTCAGACACACTGCGTTTTTCAAAGACATTGAGTAATTTATCCATGCCGTCCGCAATTTCATGTTCGAACATTTCATCGCGTCGCATCCAGCAAACTTTGCCTTCATCAGACGATCGCAATTCCCCCGAATAGGAATCGGTTCTAAACAGTGCGACAACATAACGCCCATGTTCGGTCATAAATTCTTTAATCCCACAAAAGATGGGATTATGAATGTCTAGGCCTGTTTCTTCCTTCACTTCTCGAATCGCAGAATCTACAAAACTTTCGCCGGCTTTCACATGACCACCCGGAAATGTGTAACCAGGCCAATCAGGATTTTTGCGATCCTCAACCAAAATCTGGTTGGTTTCGTTATCTGATACCAGTACCATGTTAGTCAATTCAACTTCTTCGGTCTTCGCCATGTTACCCTCCTCGTTTGCCTGTGCGTTTTTGACAGCGTGGCTATATTATCTTGCTAATACAGCGGTTTTGCAATCATGAAATTTTGCGAATAAGCGTTCTTTTTATTTAGTGCTTTGATTATAAGTGCTAGAACTTGATCAGATTTTTAAGGTTCAAAAACAAAATACGATGGAGCCGAAGGGAGCCAAAACTGAACGAAGGCCGTGAAAGTGCTGTTAATGAGACGGTTTAAGTCGAATTTACTGCACAGGACTGTCTTGAAGACGTGCCCTTCGGCTTAAAGGCGAGGTGAGAAACCCGCACTTCAGGGGGTCGAACCGGTCCCACGGCTAGAGTTCAGTTTTGGCAACCGAAGACGTCATTCATCCACTATTTTGGATTTTAAAAAACAAAAATAGGGTTCACACAATCCAAACGGACTGTGTGAACCCTATTAATTTTCAGAGAAGAGATTAAGCAGTGAGACTACTTAATGTCTTTCCATTGCCATGCATTAACTTCTGGTAAATCAGTACCTTCATCACGGATGTACTGGTTGTGTTTAGCAACCATGTCGTCCATGTGTTGACTGAATTCGCCGGCTTTTTCAGCAAAGCTAGTTGCGTTGATGGCATCCTTAGCCAAGTGGAAGCGGTCCAATTCGTTCAAGACACGCATGTCAAATGGTGTAGTGATGTCCCCATTTTCACGGTAGCCGTGGAAGTGGATGTTGTGGTTATGACGGTCGTAAACCAAACCACGCAATGTGTTTTCGAAGCCATGGAAAGCAAAGATAACAGGCTTGTCAGTCGTGAAGTAACTGTCGAATTCTTCGTCAGTCAAACCACGGTCATCTTGGTCGTCACCCTTCTTACGTAACTTCAATAGGTCAACAACGTTGATGAAGCGAATCTTCAAGTCAGGGAAGCTGTCATGCAATAAGGTGATTGCAGCTAAACTTTCCATCGTTGGTTCAGTACCGGCTGCTGCAAAGACAACATCTGGTTCTGCACCTTCATCGTTAGAAGCCCAAGGAATGATTCCCAAACCGTTGTTAACAAGTTCCGTAGCTTCGTCAATGGAGAACCATTGAGTCCGTGGGTGCTTGGAAGCAACAATCAAGTTGATAACTTCGCGACTTTGCAAAGCTTTGTTCATAACAGCTAATAATGAGTTAGCATCAGCTGGCAAGTATTCGTTAACCAGTTCGTGACCCTTTTCAGCCATATGACCAATCATACCAGGATCTTGGTGAGTGTAACCATTGTGGTCTTGTTGGAACACAGTGGAAGTGTTGATGATGTTCAATGATGGGTAGTCGTGACGCCAGTTTTGTTCTTGCGCCTTACGTAACCACTTGTAGTGTTGAGTCAACATTGAGTCAATAACACGTGTGAATGATTCGTATGAAGCGAAGAAACCGTGACGACCAGTCAGAACGTAACCTTCAAGCCAACCTTCAGCTTGGTGTTCTGACAATTGTGAGTCAATAACTTGACCAGAATGTGCGACGTTTTCATCGTTTGGTTCGTGAATGTCTTCCATCCATTGACGCTTGGAAGCATCCCATAGGCCCCACAAACGGTTTGATTGAGTTTCATCAGGACCAGTGATCCGGAAGCTCGTTGGGTTTTCCTTCATGATGTCACCAGCAAAGTGTGACATAACTTCCATGTCCATCCGTTGCTTGGAGTTATCCTTCAAGTCACTTTCAGGAACGGCAAACTTACGAACATCGTCCATCTTCAATGGTTCTGGGTGAATCCCACCGTTAGTGATAGGGTTCATAGCCATCCGTTTGTCACCCTTAGGTTCAACTTCTGACAATACTTCTTTAGGACTACCATCTTCGTTGAATAATTCTTCAGGCTTGTATGACTTCATCCAGTCAACCAACATGTCTTTGTGTTCCATGTGGTTTGCGTCCACCGGAATTGGAACCTGGTGAGCACGGAATGAGTTTTCAATTGGGTCGCCGTTTAAGTCCTTCTTAGGACCAGTCCAGCCTTTAGGTGCACGAAGCACGATCAATGGCCATACAGGTAATGAATCATCGTTGTTGTCACGGGCATTCTTTTGAATGGCCTTGATTTCTTCGATAGATGCATCAATGGCTTTAGCCATGTCTTGATGAGCCTTCTTGTGGTCTGAACCATCAGTTTCAACGAAACGAGGGTTCCAGCCCATACCTTGATAGTACTTAGTCAAGTCAGCATCGCTCATCCGTGAAAGGATGGTTGGGTTAGAAATCTTAAACCCGTTAACTTGAATAATTGGTAATACAGCACCGTCGTGGATTGGGTTGATGAACTTGCTTGAGAACCATGAAGCAGCCAATGGGCCAGTTTCTGATTCCCCGTCACCAATTTCAACAGCAGCAATAACGTCAGGGTTATCTAAGATAGCACCAACACCGTGTGAAAGAGAGTAACCAAGTTCCCCACCTTCGTGGATAGAACCTGGTGTTTCAGGAGCAGCATGTGAAGCAACCCCACCTGGGAATGAGAATTGCTTGAACAAGCGTTGCATACCTTGTTCGTCACGTGTGATACGTGGGTAACGTTCAGTGTATGAACCGTCAAGGTAAGCGTTTGAAACCATAACTTGACCACCGTGACCTGAACCTTCGATATAGAACATGTTCAAGTCATACTTCAAGATGGCACGGTTTAAATGTGCGTAAATGAAGTTTTGTGGAACGATTGTGCCCCAGTGACCGATTGGCTTAACTTTAACGTCTTCTGCCGTCAAGTCGCCCTTCAATAATGGGTTGTCCTTTAAGAACAACTGACCAACTGAAAGGTAGTTAGCCGCACGCCAGTAAGCGTCAACTTTGTCTAAGTATTCTTGTGAGTCGTAATCAACTGCCATGAATATTTACACTCCTTCGAGATAATTTTTAATAACACGAAATTTGCTGTGAAATCCACCGACTTTTTTACCGGTCAATTTACAGTTACTATAATAGACGCTTTTAAATAAAAGTCAACCTTTTAGAAAATTGGTACGACCCAATTACCGAGATCGAATGTTTCCATTGGTTAGTTCACCTTTATTTGCTTATCAAAAAGCGACATTATAGGAATCAGTTCCTCGCTAATCCGCCCCAATGCTAACAAATTAAGCCTTAAATTGAACCTAAAAAACACTGAGAAATAAATATTCTTAGTGTTTTCTAATAACCTCTATTCAATTTAGTCCGCATCTAAATCCACAAAGTTGTTGTATTTCATATACTTATAGTGAATTCGCATGTTTGACACTTCAAACGGCGTCCCATCATCCAGAAAAAAAATTCCACTCATCACGCCAACTGGTTCAGTTGGCTTCAGTGACAGCAATTCCTGATCCTTGTCGTCCGAAGGCTCGGCTTCAACGGTCATGAAAGATTTGGTTACTGAGACGTGTTTGTTATCTTCCAAATAATTAAAAATCGAACCTGATACAACCGTTGTTGACAGTTCTGGCATAATTTTAATGGGAATAAACCCTGTCTCAATCATCACCGGCTGTTGATCAAGCGACCGCAGACGTTTGATTTGATACACAAAATCATCGGCATTCAAGAATAGATCTTGTTGTAATTCTGGTGTGGCCGGAATCACTTGAAAGTCGAGCAACTTAATGCTCGGCTTCTTGCCATCCACCCTCATCGAATCCGTAACCCCAAGATTACGCCCTTCGTAACTGAAAACAGCCTGATTTTTAATGTACAATGGGTTCACAAACGTACCAGAACCACGCTTTTTAAAAATGATTCCCTGTTGTGCCAGTACGTTAAGTGCTCGCTTAACAGATGACCGGCTCACCTCGTATGATTCGCTTAAGCTCCGCTCGTCAGGCAGCCGTTTATCTGGAAACTGATTGTCATTAATGCGACGCTTTAAATCTTGCATTACATTTTTATAAACTAAGTCTGCCATCTCGACGCAAGGTTCCTTTCTCTTGTATACTACTCACTGAGAGTATACCAGAAAAATATTGGTCCGGCCAATTGTGTTTTAGGTTCGTACCAATTTTTAATCTCTTGGAGGTCCAATTTAATGGCTAAGAAAAAAAGAATTCAGAAAACCCTCGTCGAAAAAATTTTAGATAAGGCGAAGATTCCATACAAACAAATTGAGTTTGCCACCCACCAAGCTGGGGACGTTGCCCAACTGGATGTTGATCACGAAGATTATGATGAACATAATATCTATAAGACACTGGTTCTAACCGGCAACGTAACTGGCCCACTCGTAGGTGTTGTTCCGCTTGACACTCACCTAAGTTATAAAAAGTTGGCGGCAGCTTCCGGTAACAAAAAAGTTGGCATGGTGCCGTTAAAAGACCTGCTTAACACTACTGGATACGAACATGGTGCCAATACGCCAATCGGTATTTGGGAGAAGTACCAGTATCCCATTTATTTCGATACAGCTGCTCAAGAGCAGGGCGAAATCGTCGTTTCATCAGGCAAAATTGGCCGCTCAGTTCAGGTCGATGCTACAGCTATCGCAGAATTAGTTCACGGTACATTTACCGATTTAGAGGAAGAATAGGAATAACTTAATGTCATTTAGCACGTTAGGTCAGCAGATTTTAATCAGTCTGCTGACCGTCTTCTTTTACGGGTTAGCACTGCCACTTTTGTTTAGTTGGGTGCTAACACTGATAAATCGAAATACCAAACAACGGCTCGCTACGTATTATGGTATGAACTCTCAAGTTTACTTAGGATTTCTTGGTATCATCGTTCACGAGTCCAGCCATTTGATCATGGCATTATTATTTGGTCATAAAATTACTGGTTTGCGGCTGATTAAATTTGCCCACCCAGACAGACAAGCCACTGATCCAGAAGCGTTAACCCTCGGCTACGTAAATCATCGATGGAACAGTGGCAATAGTTACCAAACAATGGGTAACTTTTTTATTGGTTTTGCGCCAATTATCGGCGTCAGTGCAGTCATTTTCGGTATCACCGCCTGGTTATGGCCAACAATGTTTCATAACTGGGTAATGTTTGCCATGCATCCAACCCTTAGTAACCTGTTTCAACCGGCAACTTCTGATGGTAACTTACTGGTCAACACAGTTCGTTGGATCATTTGGGCAATATTAGTGACTAACCTCAGTGTTGGTGGATTCGACCTAAGTAGTGCCGACCTGCGCAATTCCGGTGCCGGTGTCTCATCATACATTGTTCTGCTTGGTCTAATCGGCTTAAGTGCTGGCGTTTTAACAAGTTCGTTTACGGAGTGGTCTCGTGCACACCTAGTGCCGGTCTTCTTTGCACTTAGTCTCGTCGTTGTGCTTTCTGCAGTCGTAAATGTAGTCACCCGTTGGTTAACCAAAGATAAATAAAATGATTCTTCTATCAAAACAAGAAACACGCTGACTTCCATTCTCTGGAGATCAGCGTGTTTTAAGTCTCTGTTCATTTATAGTCCAAAAGGTTAGGCTTCACCATTCCACTCTTGTTTGAATTCATATAGAAAATCAAGCATCACGCGTTGGCGTTGTTCTGCCATCTTTCGTGCAGTAACGGTATTCATCTGGTCTTTAATAAGCAACAACTTTTCATAGAAGTGATTAATCGTGGTGCCATCCGCTTTGCGGTACTCTGCCTTTGTCATATCGTGACGAGGTTCAATCTCCGGATCATACAGCACCCGGTCATGATGACCACCATAGGTCAATGTCCGAGCGATACCAATCGCACCAATGGCATCCATGCGATCGGCATCTTGAACAATTTGACCAGCCGGGCTCAGCGTCTGATGCTGCCCAAGATTTTTGCTGAATGACATGTGATCAATAATTGCAAAGATAGCCGTTACATCGTCCTCATTCACATCCCAGCTTGAAAGTTTTTCTTTCAACGCCGCGTGGGCGGCCTCAGGATCTTCAACAAGCTTATCGTCAATAACATCATGCAAATAGGCCGCTGCTAAAACAACAAAACGTTGCCCTGTCTGTTCGATTAATTCAATTCGATCCGCTAACTTCGCGACCCGCTCCAAATGGAAAAAATCATGTCCCGAACGATCGCTACCGAGTTGCTGACGTGCGTAAGACTCAATTTTATCCAGTTGTGTTTGCTCTGCTGAGGTCAGTCCTTCTGCCATACTGTCGCCTACTTTTCGCGAATAAAATCGCGTAATTTTTTGATGGTGCCACGCGAGAAATTCAACTCGTCACCGTTACTCATCGTAACATGTCCCAGCGTAAAGTTGACGGTCTGAATATGTTCTGTATTCAGAATATAACTTTGAAAACCATTAAAAAAATTGTCTGCCGTCAGATGACTGGCTAGTTCATGAATGCTCCCATTCACTTCGTAGCGGTTATTTGTCGTGACTACCGTAACTTTTTTCAACCGGCGCACCTTTTCAATGTATAACAGATCATCTTGACGCAACCGAATTAGAAAACCACCGTTTTTGATTTCTAAATAAGCCGGCTGATTCGGATGAACCTGATTTAAGTGATCCTGAATCGTCACCAAAATTTGGCGAAGTTGAGGCGTAAACTTCTCAGCGTCAAACATAAATTCTTTGGAAAGAAATCCTGTTGGCATGGTCATCGACGTGATTGTTTCAAACGCACGATCCTCACGAATAGAGACATAGACAATATAGCCTAAAGGGTCGACTTCGCGAATTCGTCGAGCTAGCTCAATACCGTCAACCGCAGCATTAAGTTGAATGTCTAGAAAGTAAATGTTTGGACCCGGATGATCAGGCAACGTTGCCAACACTTTTTCCGGTCGTCCTTCACTTTCAATTGGAATATTCATATTCAATTCTTTAAGTTCGTTTTCAAGGCAAGTTGTCAGCCATAGTCGTTCCTTTAAATTATCTTCACAAACGTAAAGAATCATGACGATCTCTCCTTTGTTTACCTTGGTTACATCTCAACAATCGTGGTTAACGTTTACCGAGCTTCGTTATTTTTATATTGCCAATAAACGCCGCAATCAATATGCGTCATATCCCACCGAGTGTCTTCATATTACTAGCTGAAAACTGTTCGTTACGCTAAAAGATAAGGGCATTAAGGCTAAAATGTTAAACCATCGTTGTTCACGTCAACTGTCGATACGATCAACGACCTAACGCGGATCAACGACTTTTAAGGCTCGAATCTCATCGCTCCCTTGATCCGTCATCAAGTAAACTTTGTTACCGCGATTCTAACGAAAAAACGTCGCCGCCGAACCGGCACTCGAAAGTAAATTCTTAAAGACTACTTTCACACGGTCGTGACAACGCAGATCAATTTTCTAATTAGCCATGCTAAATGCTTGTCTCGCAATTGATTGTAATGCACCCACCCACTCAAATGCGCACGGCAAACCCATTTTAATCAATTTCAGTCCCAAATTATCAACAGCCTGTTAGTAGTTCGTCAATTTAATTAACAAATTTGAATTAAACGTCTTTTATTTGAGCTGAGATAGTTGATAGTTCAACTATTTTATCATCTGCAAAATTTTAAAATTGACACCCCTAGAATAGCACTCTACACTGACAGCGACAGGATATTTAACCTGCAAATTGGTAAGTCTTTGAACTGCAATTTCATCCGCCTAAAGGGGGCGTTGAACCATGCAATTATCCCCAGTAATTCACGTATCACATCTCCAAAAACGATTTGGTAAATTTCAAGCACTACACGATGTCTCGTTTGACGTACAACCTGGTGAAGTCTTTGGATTTATTGGTCCAAATGGAGCCGGAAAATCGACAACGATTCGCACGTTACTTGGTTTATTAAGGGCAACAAGTGGTACAGCCACAATTTTTGGCAAAGACGTTTTTCATGACGCGGTCAGTATTCATAAAAACATCGCCTATGTTCCTGGCGACGTTTATCTGTGGCCGAATCTTACAGGTGGCGAAATTATCGACCTTTTTCTCCGGCTCAGTCGTCAGCAACATTCAAAACGAACGGATGAGTTAATTAAGGCATTTGGACTCGACACTGGTAAGAAAGCACGCACCTATTCCAAAGGGAATCGTCAGAAGGTTGCTCTAATTGCCGCCTTATCACAAAAGGCCGATTTATATATCTTTGACGAACCAACCTCTGGTCTCGACCCGCTCAACGAGCAAGTCTTTCAGGACGAAGTAAAAGCCCTAAAAGCTGCTGGCAAAGCAATTTTACTGTCTAGCCATATTTTGTCGGAAGTAGAACAAATGTGTGATCGGATTGGTATCATCCGCGAAGGTAAAATCATTGAAACCGGTACGCTCACAGAAATGCAACACTTGACCCGCACGCAGATCTCAGTGACTACAAAAACACCGTTGACCGACTTAGGCAATCAGCCTGGTGTTCATCAACTTAAACAATCTAATCCAACTACGGCAATTTTTGCGGTCGATTCAGACGCCATGACTATAATCACTGAATACTTAGCCGGTCATCAAATTCTAACATTACGAAGCACCCCGCCAACCTTAGAGGACTTATTTTTACGCTATTATGGTCGTGAAAATGCTCAGGCTGTGGACTTAAAGACGGGAGATGGTCCTGATGCCTAAGCAACCGTTCTTTCAAGCAGGCCAAATCTTGCGTATCAATCTTCGACGTGATTGGCTTAAGTTGTTGATTTGGCTAATTGCACTGGGAGGATTATTCGCAAGTATTGCAGCCAAGTTCAATAACCTATACGGTAGCAAAACCGCCATTGAAAAGATTACCGCTACATTAAATACGCCCGCAATGATTTCGCTTTTCGGTCGATTACCTCATGGCCCGTATAGTTCTGCGGATGTCTTTGCTGGCGAAATGACCGTCTTTATGGCTATTTTCGGAGTCATCATGAACTTTTCATTAGCTATTGCACTGACACGTGGTGACGAAGATAGCGGTGTAACGGAACTGGTATCAGCGCGCTACGTCGGTCCTTATGCCAGTATGATGGCCGCAATCAGTGAACTAGTGGTTGCAAACATCCTGTTAGCGTGCCTTTACTCAGGTGGTCTGCAAGTTGCTGGTTTAAATGGTACAAACACAGGCGGCAATCTTGTCCTTGGTGTTAGCCTGGGGCTTAACGGATTGATGTTTGGCTTACTTGCTGTCGTTTGTGCTCAGCTAGCTGCCAGTAGCCGTGCTGCAACAAGTCTTGCCTACCTGCTTTTTGGTATTGTCTATCTGGGACGCATGTTAACCGACGTTTCCCATCCCCGCTACACATGGCTTTCTCCGCTCGGTTGGGTAGAGAAGTTACAAACGTACCGCAGCAACAATTGGCTTCCGGCCATGTTAATGCTGATCACTATTGCCGTTTTAATGATCCTCGCAATCATGCTTCGCGCACGCCGTGATCTTAACGCTGGCATTTTGGCCACCCGACCTGGTCGACGTTATGCCAGCCCCTTTCTTCGCGGGCCAATTTCACTAGTGGGTCGGTTGGAGCGCAATACTATCTTAGCCTGGGTAATCGGTCTCTTTATCTTTGGTGCAATGTACGGTTCCGTTTTTAATACCGTCGCCGACATTCTCAAGTCGAATCCAATTACGGTAAAATTATTAGCTGATCCTCATACTGCCGCATTAGCCACTACTCAAGTTTTAAAATCATTTATTGCCCTGTTAATGATCATTTTCACGGTTTGTGCAATCATTCCCGGTTTACAAATTATTTATCGAATCGCCACTGATGAGCAACGGGGAATGCTTGAAATGTTACATGCCCGTCCCGTTTCACGTTTTCGACTTAATGTAGTCCTCAGTCTTTGGGGCATCGTCACCAGTTTACTAGCGCTTGTGGCAGCTGTCGGTGGCGTGGCTGCCGCAGCCAACATGGTATTAGATCATCCATTGGCTAACAAACTATTTATTCATGGTCTAATTGCGAACGTCTCGCCACTCCTGATATTCCTAGGTGCTGGTGCGCTCCTCGTTGGTTGGCTGCCCAGATTACGTAGTCTTGTTTGGCTCTACCTTGGTGCAACCTTTGTGATGAACTACTTCGGTCGCTTATTTGATCTACCTGAATGGGCAACCAAATTGTCTCCGTTTGGATTCATTGGTCATGTGCCCGCTTCGTCGCTGAACTGGTCTGTATTCTGGTGGCAAACTGGGATAGCTGCAGTTTTATTTATTGTTGGATTGATCGGATATCAGCTGCGTGATCTGAATAGTGCCAACTAACTATAAAAAGTTAAAAACTGTAACCTGTCTAACCGTCTCCCGTTACGCCGATTGGAAACGCCGTTCCGTGGGGATCGGGCTCAACCCGCACAAACCACGGTTTTCCCCTCGATTCTGAGCCAAAGTTCGTCTCAGAACTCGTCCCACAACACTAAGCGGCCGAAATCACGCCGCCAAGTGTTGTCGACACGGACCTCTGTTTCCAATCAGCTCCACTCCCTATTACAGACAAGTTAACCGCTAACCATTTACACGGCATCATTGAACATTCAATGACACTCTCAAAAAATTGGCAACTGTAAGTGGCGTTTATGTTGGTACTAAAGCTTCAACTCTAAGTTGAGCACAAAAATGCTTCATCCCGTCTTTGCAACAAAATGACGGGATGAAGCGTTTTAAATTAGAACAATGTCCATATATCGACCGTTAATCAATACCTAGTCAACAATTATCCTTTGGGCAATCGATAGGTCAAATACTGATCGAGAAATTGTTTGACGTGTTGTTGATAGGCCTCCGGATCAATCCAGAAACTTTCAGCATGTG
This sequence comes from Furfurilactobacillus milii, assembly GCF_009864005.1. Lineage (GTDB taxonomy): Bacteria > Bacillota > Bacilli > Lactobacillales > Lactobacillaceae > Furfurilactobacillus > Furfurilactobacillus rossiae_B. The sequence continues at coordinate 26,477 of NZ_WEZQ01000026.1, read as the reverse complement.
TCGCATCTTTCACGACCCACTTTTCCTTTGGCCCTTGAGTCGCATCATAATTGGCTGCCAGCATTTCCGCAGGAACGAAAATATCTTTTTCACCATGAATGAAGAAAATTGGCCGGCGATTATGTTTGAGTTGCTCAGCTGATGAAACTTGGGTCAAGCTAAACCCTTGTTTACGCCGATTAATCGCATTCACCGCTGGCAAAAACGGGTATTTGGGTAAATGGAAATTCCGTTTGAGCAAGTACACCAACTCGTCGTCAATGCTGGAATAACCGCAATCCGCAATGATACAACGTACCTGCTCTGGGAGGGCTTCTCCGCTCATCATCTCAACTGTAGCACCGCCCATCGACACACCAAACAAGACGATCCGCGCATCCTGACCAGTTTCTTTGATAATGCGCTGAATCCAATCCAAATAATCCAAGCGGTCCAGCCAGCCAAATGTAATATAGCGACCTGCTGACCGGCCATGCGCCCGATCATCTGGCAACAATACGTTATACCCTAACTCGTGAAACATTTTCGCGTAGTTGGCCATCGTCTCGCCGTTGCCTTTATAACCGTGTGAAATGATCACCGTGTCCGTCGTTTGCACATCGGCTGCTAGATAAGTAGCTGCTAATTTACGCGTTGCATCATCTTCGTGTAAATGCCAAGCCTGCGTTGGCTGATTACGTAGCCAGTCAACATAGCCGTAGTAGGCATCTGCATACTTCTGCTTTTCTTTCGAAGTTTCAGGAACCTTATTTACGCGGTTGAAGGCATAACGATACAGTTGTTCTGAAATGCCGGCAACACCTGTTGCAATCACAAACGGTGCTGCCAAACTGACCATTGTTCTTTTTTTCACTGTCAATCTCCAATCCCTGAGTGCGGTGCCATTGTCGTTTGAACACTACTTTGACGAATGCTCGTGCCTGCCGATCCAACAGCAGCTGATTAATACAGCTACCACACAGGTAATCACGCTACTCAGCCAGCTCGCCAATACCTGATTCCAAGTGTTCCAATAGCCCGCGCTCACTAAACTAAATACTGATATTAATCGCAATTGTTGCGACCAGTCAAACATTAACCGCCCAAAGGCAATAAAAAAAGTTAGCCCAAAGGTCGCGGCTAGTGACCACCACATTGTCGCCGTACGACTAACTTTATGACTACCAATAACCTCATAGATTACTTGGCCGCTCACTATTAGCGGAAACAGGCTCAACTGCATTCGCCAATATTGTAGCCAAGGAAAGGCAACGGTGTGTCCCAAAAATAGCGTTCCAGTAATTAGTAATGTCACTTGATTAACGACTATCAATGCTATATCAATACAAAGCATCATTAAAAAGACGTTTTGCCAGGTGTGTTTGCCCGTCACATGGCCATTTTCCTTTTTTGCCAGGCTAAGTAAAATGCCAGGCACAACCCATGATAAAAAGAACACAAAAACGCGTGTTTGCGCTAATATTGGCACAAACATTGCGAACTCAACACCACGTAATGACGCTAGCCAGCTCGTGAGACCAAGCGGCAATACGATGGCACAAGCGCATAGTAGCCAAAATAAACGATTGCGTTTTAATTGTTTCATCATAGTGATCATTGCTGTCACGATCTGCCTCCGGCCCTCTTACTAACATTTTTTCAGTAAATGGCGTATAATTTTTTGTTGAACTTTCATCATTTTGGATGTGTGGTTCAATCTATTTTAGCGCTAACGTGTCTGACTGTGCCAACTTCACAATTGACTGAGGAAATCACTGCCCTCGTTAGTGTCACTTATCTATTTTATTGTCAAAACGATTTTTATAATTGTTTACATAAATGTTGTTCACAAGGAGGCTTTTTCGTGTCCAATTCATCATCCGAATTTAAAGTGGTTGATGCCAATGGCAAACCCTATAACCGTTTGCTCCTCATCATCACAATGCTCATCGGAACGTTTAGCACATTTATCGTGCAAACGACCCTTACCACCGCGTTTCCAACTCTTATGCGGACGTTTAATATCAACGCAGACTCCGTTCAGTGGTTGACTACCGGATTCATGTTAGCGATGGGCATTACCATTCCTATTTCGGCATTTCTTCTGCAACGCTATAGTTCCAAAGCACTCTACTTAACCGCGATGGCCATTTTCTTTGTTGGTACCTTTATTTGTATGATTGCGCCAACGTTTGGCGTGCTCCTAGCTGGTCGTTTGATTGAAGCTGTTGCTGTCGGAATCACAGCGCCAACATTTCAAACAACGATGCTGACAATATTTCCACCGGAACGTCGTGGCTCAGCTATGGGTCTAGCCGGAATTGTTATCGGATTAGCGCCTGCTATCGGACCTACCTTGTCTGGGTGGTTATTGCTGAACTATTCTTGGCGAGCATTGTTCGTCGTCATTTTGCCATTTCCAGTCATTGTCTTCACCCTTGCTATTTTCACCATGCGCAAAATTTTCCCAACCAAGAAAACCAGTGCAGATTGGATTTCAGTCGCACTGTCCACAATCGGTTTTGGGAGCATGCTTTACGCATTCAGTAGCGTGGGGGCTAGCTCATGGACAGCGCCAAAAGTGTACATCACACTGATTGTCGGGATTATTTTCGTTGGCTTATTCATTTGGCGGTCACTGACAATTGAAAATCCGCTACTGCAATTGCGGGTGTTCAAATCACCAATTTATACTCTTTCCGTCATTGAAGTGGCCGTTGTTAACATGGCTATGATGGGCGCCGAAATGGTGGTACCGCTCTATATTCAAACGGTCCGCGGTGAATCAGCCTTTCACTCTGGATTGATTCTGTTGCCCGGAGCTTTAATGATGGGAATCATGAGTCCCATTACCGGTCGCATCTTCGACCGCATTGGCGCACGCCGTTTAGCAATCACCGGGATGTTCTTACTGACGATTGGAACAGCGTTCTTCGTCACATTGACGGAAACAACGCCGATTATCTTCGTTACCATCCTGTACACCATCCGGATGTTTGGAATCTCAATGGTCATGATGCCAGTGACAACAACTGGGATGAACGCTTTACCATTAAGCCTCATGAGTCACGGAACATCTGTTAATAACACTGGACGTCAGGTTTTCTCTTCAATGGGAACGGCCATCCTCATTTCCGTGTTAACAAACGTGACCAACTCAAACATGCCGGCTAAGTCGTTGCTGCACAGCACACCCCTTACTTACGGAACACATGCTTTATCCGCAACACTAGCGGGTTATCATGCGGCCTTCCTTACTGCAACGATCTTTGCATTAATCGGCCTCGTACTAGCCTTCCGCATTAAGCCAGGTAACTTAAGGAGGCGTGGATAATGGTCATTATCGCATTAATCATTGCAACGCTTGGATTATTTTGGGCCGTCGTTCTTCTCAATGGTCATCAATTACGCCGCTGGCTAATTGGCGTTTTCCTAATTTTATTCTTGGGCATGATTGGTTTACTGATTGCAAACGACAATTTTCAGTACGGCATGGTAAAGACGCATCAACAAACGACATCAACGTTGGTCTCAAGTATTCCAAATCAACCAGCTAGTGCGCCTAATGTCCTTCTCTATCAACCATTAGGCAATGGAACAGAAAAGGTCTATCTGTACCGGACCAACACGTCGCAAACCAAACCGCAAGCAGTACCAACTAAGCATGTCAGCTCTAAACTAAAAACAACGACGAGCGATCAGGCAACTTTAACCGTAACCACCACTCGTTGGCAATATCGTAACGATTGGCAACATGCGCTGTTTGCCTTTTCTGGCGAGCAAAACCGTGTTTCCCATCGTGATTACACATTCCGTTTGCCACAAACGTGGTTAAGTCTCAGCACCACCGAGGCCAAGCAACTTGCCAAGATTATGAAATCACCTGCCCAACAACAAGCGATTAAGGCAAAGGTTAGTGAACAGGTAGCCCAGGCCGTTAAACAAGATCCTAAAATGTCTGCTTCACAACGTTCTGCGTTGATCCAGAAGACAACAATCGCCGTAATTAAAGCGCAACTAAAATAAAAAAATTTAAAAAGAGTGGCGACTTAGCCTAACTAACGAATTAATAAACCGTTAGTTACGTTAAGTTGCCACTCTTTTCTTATTCTTGCTGGAGTCTCTGCGATAAGTCCAGCTGGAAACGACTACAACGTTCCCACAGCCGCCAGTTCCACCAAGTTTTGATCCGGGTCACGAACATACAACGACGTCATCGTCCCCTTTGCACCGTGGCGAACCACAGGGCCAGTTTCAATAATTAAATGTTGCTGCTCTGCCCATGTAACTAAAGCGTTCGGTGTCTTATCCGTCATGAGACAAAAGTCACTGCTACCAAACGTTGGATGTGCGGCTATCGGTAAATGAGGATGTGCTTTTATCTGGAGATTAATTTTCTGATGCGTAGACAGTCGAATCGCTGTCCGACCATCCTCGAATTGTTCAATGGGCAATCCTAACCGATCTCGATAAAATTTCACGCTCCGCTCAACATCGGCAACCGTAAGGACAAAATGATCAATTTCAAACGCACTCATTTTTTGTCAGCTTTCTTGCGGCTACCGGCATCCTTTTTAGTGTTGGAAATATTATCTTTTTTGTTGCCAATTTTCCCTTTAGCCCGTAACTGATCAAGATGTTCATACAGAATACCTTCACGAACACCATTCTCTGAAAAAATAACACGGCCGGCATCCAAGAATCGCATAATTGTGACAATCGGCGTAATCCCTGCCGCAATAATATCTGCGCGATCCTTTGAGAGACCAGGAATAGCCTTTCGCTCCGCCAAGTTATGTTCAATAATTTCCGCGTAAACATTGTCAACTTCAGAAACACTCATGCGAAAACCGTGAATATCCTCAAAGTCGGCCACATTTTTTTGTTTTCGCCGAATCTTTGCCAAGGTTCGGTTTGAACCGCCTAATGCGACGAGCGGTAAATTCTGCCCCCGTTGTAGCCACCACAGTCCATTGAACAATCGTTGAACAGCTGTCGACAGCCTAAATAAGTCAACTGCAGCGAGCTGATCCAAGCCGTGCTTTAAAAAGGTTTCCGACAAGTTGACCGAACCAAACGGCAAACTCACTAAATTTTGTTCCCGTCCGTTTTGAACCAAGACCAATTCACAAGAAGCACCACCGGTATCCATAATGACGCAGTTAGTCACGGGTAACGTATTGATCACTCCTAGGTAGTCGTAATGCGCTTCTTCCGTGCCGGAGATCACTTCAATGTTTAAACCATGAACCTCTGAACGTACCCGATCCAAAAACGCCTTTTGATTGGACGCATTGCGGACTGCCGCCGTTGCCACAGCCTTTAGTGTTAGATTGGGGAGTTGTGAATATTCTTCATAAAAGCCCTTCAGTGCTTCAATGGTTCGATCCATGGGGGCCTGTTGTAATGCGCCAGACTGTCCCATGTCTTCTGACAAACGAACAAACTGTTTGCTCATTTGGCTACGTTTAAAGCTACCATCGTCGTTGATTTCCGTAACCGTCATCCGACACGAATTGGAGCCTAAATCAATGACCGCAAAATTTTCCACAATTGCCCTCCTTATCAAACTCGCTCAACGTTTAATCTCAAGTCACTCGTCATCAGAATCGTCGTCATTGGCGCCATCAGTAGCCGTTTCATCCAAAGGCCGCATCAGCGGTACGAATGGCGTCTGCGGTTGACTAGTTGCTAACTTGGCATCTGCTTGTGATTTGTGAGCTGCTTCTTTGATCAAGCTATCTTGAACATCTAGTGGTGCTAAGCCACGACGGTCCACCTTTTGCCACGTACCATCTGCATGTAACACGCGCGTTTTGACATTATCATGCCACATTTGATCATAAATGTGGCCTACCCGTTCTTTGATATCATCTTGGAGGATAGGAAAGAGTAATTCTACCCGCCGGCTAATATTACGTGTCATCAGGTCAGCTGATGATAAGTACAATTGATGCTCGCCATTCGCATAAAAGTCATAAATACGGCTGTGTTCCAGCAAGCGGCCAACGATAGAATGAACGGTAATGTTATCAGATACACCAGGCACACCGACCTTTAAACATACGATACCGCGGACAATCAGGCTTATTTTAACGCCGGCGGCTGATGCTTCATATAATTTTTCAATCATGCCCTTATCGGACAATGAATTCATCTTCATCTTGATGGCCGCCGGTAAACCAGCCTTAGCATTGGCGATCTCATCATCAATGCGATCGTACAAAAAGCCACGTAACGTTGTCGGTGCAATAGCCACCCGTTCAAAGTGATCAGGCTCGCTAAACCCAGACAGCATGTTAAAAATGTTTGAAGCGTCAATGCCCATCAATGGATCTGCCGTAAACAGGCCCATGTCAGTATACAAGTGCGCCGTCACATCATTATAGTTTCCCGTTGCCATATGCATGTATCGTTTGATGCCGTCGGGTTCTTGACGAACGACTAACAGTAACTTACAGTGCGTCTTTAAACCGACCAGTCCATAAATAACATGACAGCCCTCACGTTCAAGCATTTGTGCCCACTTCACGTTATTTTCTTCATCGAAACGTGCTTTTAATTCCACAAGCACGGTAACTTGTTTCCCATTACGTGCAGCCTGTGCTAAGTACTTAATGATTGGTGATTGTGAAGAAACCCGGTACAGCGTCATTTTAATGGCTAACGTGTCAGGATCTGTCGCCGCTTCATGCACAAACTTCACGACTGGATCGAAACTATCATACGGATGTTGAACAAAAATATCGCGCTTTTTAATTTCGTCAAACAGATTATCCTGACGCAACGCTGGTTGAATATAACCGGTGAACGACGGATACATCAATTCGCTGTGTCCTTTCACCTGCTTAACTAGCTTGCTCAAGAAGCGCAAATCGATGGGACCCTTAATGTCATAAACGTCCTTTTCTCGTGCCTGCAAATCGTGAATCAGTTGTTTTCTCAACTGTTTGGACATATCAGCTTCGATTTCCAAACGCATAACTTGTGTATGATCACGAACAGCTAGTTCATGTTCAACTTCCTTTAGTAAGTCGCTGGCATCTTCTTCTGTCACGTCAAAATCCATGTCACGAATTACACGGTACGCACGCGCCTCTTTCACTTTAAAGCCAGAAAATAGTTCACCTAAAAAGTGCTTAATGACTTCTTCTAACAAGATAAACTCGTTCATGCCAGGCAAACTAACCACTCGGTTAAATGTATCTGGTACCTGAATCGTTGCAAAGCGGTGTTCTTTTTTGCCACTTTCTTCATCCTTGGTATTCTTAACCAACCGCAAAGCGATGTTTAATGTATTGTTACTGATAAACGGAAATGGTCGGGAAACATCCACTGCCATTGGTGTCAGCACCGGGTACAACACTTCACGGAAATACTGCGTTAGGAAACTGACCTGGGCAGAATTCAATTCGTCATACTGACGCAAATGAATGCCAATTGTTTCCATCTGGGGCACGATTGAACGATTTAACGTACTGTATTGTTTTTCAACCAACTGGTGAACCTTTTCGCTGATTGCTTCCAGCTGCTCACTAGGTTGCATCCCCGACACATCTGGCTTGGTGTAATTAACATCTTCCATCTTACGCAGTGAGGCCACACGGACCATGAAAAATTCATCTAAGTTACTTTGCGTTATCCCAATAAACCGTGCTCGTTCCAGCAAAGGATTATTTTTGTCACGCGCTTCTTCCAATACTCGGTCGTCGAAGTCAACCCAGCTTAGCTCCCGGTTGACATATAAACTTGGATCTGAAAAATCCATCCTTATCCCTCCTGTCGGTTCAACTCTCCTATTATTGATTCAAACCGAATACGTGTCATTTCGCCACTGCCGCTTAGCAGTTCTTTAAAAATCGATACACCACTAAAATCGACCAGTTCTCCTCAAAATCGGCGTCATACCGTAAACCTCTTCGAAGAATTTACGTTTGCCATTGAAAGTCCAAGTCTCCAACTCAATGTCATCATTAGCGGTGGCATGGATGATGATTTCTGGCTTCTTGATAGAAACACTGATTTTAGAAATCTTATGCAGTCGACTGTCATCTAGCGCATCTGCCAAACGTAAAATAGCCGCCAGCTTTACCATCACTAACCGATTATCCATTGTGATGTTAAAACGGCTCAAATCAGCCGATACCGTTTCCGAACTGTGGTACCGGGCAATGGCAGCCACTTCGACTTGTTCATCAGCGCGCAAGCCCAACATTTCGGAGTGATTAATAATGTACTCGGAGTGAAAAGCATGTTGCGTACTATCAATGAACAAACCACTGTCCTGCAAAATAGCGGCCAATTGGAGTAGCAGACGCTCACGAGAACCCAATCCATGAATCTTCTTCAAACGGTCAAATAACTGGGTTGCAAACAACACGACAGACTGTTGGTGCCGTTCGTCGACGTGAAATCTACGTGCCAACTCGTAAGCTGCCCCCAGCATAACCTGACTAACCGCATCGGTATTCCGTGGGTGCTTCTTCCGACTCATTTCTTCATCCACGACACACCCATCAATCACTTTAAAGTCAGTTAAGTGAATTGACTTTGTGTGCAAATGATTGAAGACCTCATCCAGCAATAGGAAGAGTGGTAACACCTCATTAACTTGGTCAGCCGGTAGATTATTTTGGTTCAACATGTCCTGCGGCGTCATTTGTACAACTGACTGGAATTGTTTATCGAAGTCTTTGCGACTTAACTGAACGTACCGTTTACCCTTGGGAATGAGGTTCTCCAACAAATTCAGCTTGGAACCCATCAAAATAACCTTGTCAAACGGCTCATCGGGTAAGTATTGATATAAACTCACTAGCTTTGAATGCAAATAATCGCTAAGGACTTCCTGATAGGACTCCACTTTATGCTCTAAATTCTGCAACTGGGTCGCAACTTGAAGCGGACCTAGGAACAACTCCCGGGTTAACGTTAAGTGCCCATCAACAAACATCATAAAATGCACCATGCTGGCGCCAACCTGCATCAGCACTGTTCGACCACTAATAAGCTCATTGAAGTTGGGTAACAATTGCGCTGCTTCATAAGAAAATAGCGATTCCTCATTGACCGTCATAAAATGCAAGGTCACACCCGTCATGATGTAGATGTGATCCCGAATATAATCAATATTCTCTGCTCTGGTAATTGTATGTGAGGCCACCAGGCGATAATCCGTCACGTTATAATCCTTCAGCAATTGTAAGAAACGCTGAAGAATCGTGACAACTTCGTCAGACCGTTCCGGGTCAATTCGTTTCCCCGCAAACAAATCGTTGCCTAGATGAATGGGTGCACTGACCCGCTCAATGACTGCTTGTCTCTTAACATCAACGATAATTAGCTGCATGTCCTGCGCGCTAATCACCATTGCGCCATATAAACTTCCTTTGGCCATGACATCCCCCTCTTACTTATTTCACGCTTTTTTGTCCGTTTGCAAATGATTCAAAATTTCATGTAACTGTTGTTTTTGTTCATCGGTAACCGTTGGATATTCTGGCTTCAAGGCTGCCAATCTGGTCGTTAAAATGTCTGACACAACCATCCGTGAATTCCATTTAGAATCTGACGGAATGATGTACCACGGATTTTCCTTTGTGGCCGTGTGATTCAGCATATCTTCATAAGCTTTCTGGTAATCATCCCAAAAGGCACGTTCTTTGATGTCAGCTGCGGAAAACTTCCAGTTTTTATCAGGCACTTCAATTCGCTTTTCAAACCGACGCTTCTGTTCATCGCGCGAATAGTGGAGGAAGAACTTCACCATGATAAAACCGTTGTGCTTTAAATATTCTTCATAGTGAGTGATGTCACGAAAACGTTGATTAAAAAAGTCATCCGTGACGTCGCTAAGCTGGTTAATACCAGGTAAATGCTGGCCCAACAGAATCTCTGGATGAACCCGGCTAATCAACACGTCCTCATACTGGGAACGGTTGAAAATTTGAATACTACCGCGACGTGGGAGTGCAGAAGAAATTCGCCATAAATAATCGTGAGCCAACTCATTACTTGTTGGTTGCTTGAAACTCACCACTGATGTGCCTTCTGGGTCTAGACCGCTCATCACGTGACGAATCATGCTGTCCTTACCGGCCGCATCCATTCCTTGTAACAACACAACCACACCGTAGCTAGATTGTGCATATAAACGCGACTGGAGATCTGCCAGCTTAGTAATATTATCAGCCAGCTGAGCCTTGATTTTATCCTTGTCTGGCACGGGGCTTGGCAAACTGGTTGCCTGATTCTTTAAATGAAGCCGTTCACTACCATCAAAACGATATTCACTTTCATAATTCATCCTACCCACTCCCAACTTTCTTGCTAAAATCCTTGGCCATTTCATGTTAACTTCCTGCCAATTTTCTTAGCAATTCTCTTGCTAACTTTATTTTACTGGCTTCCCTAACAAAGTTAAATCAAATTAAGCAAAAACACGCCCCTTTTTGGAAATTGTCGAAAAACTTGTTCTTGAGTGAACAAACTATGCTACCGTTATGATGTAAGTTTGTTTGATTCGCCAGTGTTCGTTGTCCTTACGAATTAGACTGAAAACACGGTGGCATCGGCCACAAATACGGAGGATTCTCATGATTAAAATGGTTGCTTTGGACTTAGATGGCACTCTATTGACGAGTGACAAAAAAATCAGTCTACGTAATGAAAAGATTTTAAAACAACTCCATCAGAAAGGCATCAAAGTGGTGCTCTGTACTGGTCGACCAATCAACGCCATTTGGAAATATATTGAACAGCTTGGCCTTACCAACGAAGACGATTACACCATCACATTTAATGGCGCATTAGTTATTCAAAATGTCGGCCACCAAAAGCTATTTCAACAAGGGATCAGAAAGGAAGATTTATCCTTACTTCACGAATACTGCAGTGAACACCACTATCCACTCGACGTCTTGGACTTTGAACAGGTTTGGCCATTGGCTGACTTGCCTGACTCCTATTACGAAAAAATGCTCAACGCGGGATTAACCTTTACTCATCGCGATTTCAAAGACTTACCCGAGGGTGACTACAGCAAGGCTGTCATGTCCTACGATGCAGACGTACTGGACGAAGCCGTTGCTAACCTCACACCGGCAATGACAGCCAAATATCACGCAGTTCGCTCACAACCAAAGATTCTTGAATTTTTGGATAAAGACATGGACAAACATGTTGGCCTTAGCGCCTTGTTGAAACACTACAACATGACGTTTGATAACCTGATGTCATTCGGTGATGCTGAAAACGATCTAGGTATGTTGAAAGCAGCCAAAGTTGGCGTAGTTATGGATAATGGCAAACCCGAAATCAAAGCGGCGGGAACCGACGTTACGGGTAACAACGATGACGACGGTGTCGCTCAATTTTTAGAAAAGTTTGCCTTCTAAAATTGACGGAACCATCTTCTCATACACTTAACATACGTAAAAAAATTGGCTATGTTCGTTTGAATTGAACATAACCAATTTTTAATAGACTGTCACATATTTTTACCTAAAATATAGGAGGTTTATATGAAAGTATTACTTGGGCTAAAGGGCAGTACGGATCCAGCACAATACCGTAACCGACTCCAGTATCATCCCGATGTCTTCGAATTTTATTTAGATCAACACGATTTAACCCCTGAAGGCCTCGCTCATTTGCAGGATGCCATTGACGAAGCGAAGGCTGTCACGCCAAGAATTGTGATGCACCAACCGATGCGGTATGGCAAGTGGTTCAACGAAATGGTCACGCCGGAAAAAGAAATGCCGGACTTGTACCATTTTTTACGGTACAGTTCCGACACGTTGCTAAATTTAGCCGTTAAAAACGACATTCAGTTATTACTACATGGTTCTTACTCGCGGCAAACGCAGCATTTCATCGACCTGTATCCCAATTTTGAAACAGCTCAACATGTTGTCTTCGAACGCTTGGATGAATACGCCAAACAAGGCGGTGACCACATCATGTTCGAAAATTCTATCTCGCCACTATTTTTCTATGGTGATCCTCACATGGATCAGGTTATTTTCGATCGTAACTACCGGTTGGCGTTTGATACCAGCCATTGTTTCATCAAGAATCACGGCAGCAATGACGTGTTAGCAGCATCCCTAGCCAAACTGGGTGAACATGTCGTTCACTACCACCTCGTCGATTCAATGGGCCTAACGCACGATAGCCTAACGCTTGGGCTTGGCCGGATTGACTGGGCTCGCGTGCTGCCGTTGCTGAATCCTAAAGCATCCAGCATTTTCGAAATTAATCTGGCAGATTCTACCAAAGCCACCGAAATGCTCAACTCATACGACTACCTAAAACAAATCGCAGCAAATTTAGATTAGCATTGCGAACATTGCAAACGCATTATTTGCAAAGTGGAGACCAATGTCAAAGCGGATATCTTTTGTTTGAACATAAGTTGTCGCTAAGATAGCACCCATGACAAAGTACACCCACGCATCTGGTGTCCACAAATTTGTGTGCAGTTGGGCAAACAGCAGGCCGTTCACGATGATTCCCAGGATTTTCACCCACCGTTTGTTCAACTTCATGAAGAAGTAATTAAAGAACAGCCCACGGAAAATGAGTTCTTCCAGGATTGGTGCGCCAAACACGCCAAAGTACAAGGTTAACCACGGCGTTGTCTTAAACATCTGTTCAATGGCCTTTTGATTTTCCGACGACTTGCTGTGAATCAAGCCTTCTGCCACGATCAACACAATCAGTGCCAGCACCATCAGTCCAAGAACGAGCCATTTGTGACGTCGGGTAGGCTGTTGATCAAAGTAAAGCGGTTCACGGTTAGCTAATCCATTTTGATACGCTCGCCATAACGCCCAGAATACTAAAATACTTACTATTGTGGTAATTACGCCAAACGTGATTTGGGCAGGTACACTCGTCAATCGGAGCATGCTGGGCAGTTGTGAAGGCGTTGCTGCCACTTGTTCAAGCAGGAACAGGCCAAACATTGCGCCGGCTCCCATTAGATACCTTCTGATACGGTCTGCTGTCATTTATCGTCACCACTTTTAATCCATTTATTAGGCATATCATAGGCAGTATGTTGCGACGAGTGCAAGGAAAACTGTCTTGACTAATTTTTATATTAGCAAACGTAAACACGCTGGCCTCTCAAAAAAGCTGAGAAGTCAGCGTGTTTTTTATCATACTGTTTGAAGTTGTACAAACTTTACTACCGCCTGCGGTTGTCAATATTGAAACACTGTCGTGGGACCGATTCGAGCCTGTTAAACCACAGTCTCTCATCTCGCCATGAAGCCGAAATCCACGTCTTCATGACCGTCCGTGCTGTAAATTCGGAAAAACACCGAATCAACAGCACCTTCACGACTTGGTTGCAATATTGACGCCCTTCGGCTACGCATGAAAACATTAGGGATGTTAGTTAAGAACTAATCTATCAAATTAGCCGTTTTCTCTTATGTTGTATAACGCTAACTGACTCACACTATCGCCGGACTTCTGTGCCTCTGTCAGTGCCGTTCTCAACAAACGCGTCGGAACGTATGACGATGATGTCGTTGGCTCATAATCAATTTGATAAGCCTTGGTAGTTCCTGAGGACGTTACGGGAGCGACCCAAATACGATAATGACTTCCTGCGCGCAAGCCATCAAAACGAACCATGTTTTGCTCTGATGTACCAGACAATGCTGCACTAGACAATCTTAAGGTGATCGGAGCTGACCATCCTGACGGTGCCTGTCCACTTGCTAGGCCTGATGGCAAGTCAGTCGCCGTTTTTGTCAGCGTGTAGTTGCTAACTGTTTCTGTACTGATTTTTTTGGCAGGTGCCTTTTTAGGCGTCGTTTTTTTAGTTGAACTCTGTGAAGCCGATTTTGATGAATCCTTCTTCGATGTTGCCTTTGTTGATCTTGACTGCGTTTGGCTAGTGGCTGGCTTCGACTCTGCCACCGGTTTAACGGTCAGCGCGCCGACACCGATTGCCGCCAAAGCAACGATTAAAATATAAATATAATTGCGGGGCCGCATAAAAACCTCCTCAGGGGGTTGCTGCTTAAGAACAGAACAATAACTTTAATGCATAATTATCGCCTCAAACGGAAACGGTGTCAAATTTGCACAGTTTGCGCGCAATTCTGCCAAACTCATAAAACGCGGTCAATTGAGTGCGTCAGTAATCTTCGCATTGGTATCAAACTGATATTTTAGACCACTTACGATTGCGACTGGAATACCTGCATCACGCTGTCCCATCTCCAACCCAGCCGCAGCAGCGACCATATCACACAATGTCTCCGCAGACCGCATTGGCGTTAATCCATACACACCAATTGCTACTTGTGTTGCACCCTTTTTGTCAGGCCGTCCATCACTATCTGTAATGACAACAGACACGGGCACACTAGTTAATCTTGTTATTGTCTCCGCAATACGTTTGGCTGATCGGTCTGGATCCCTTGGTAACAGAATAGCTGATTGTGAATCGAGTTTATCTACGCCAGCGCTCGTTAAAAACAGGCCGTTCGGTAGCCGTGCACCTATAAATTTCTCACTAATCGTTAGCTGTGCACTAGCATCATCAATTTCATTCAACATTAACTGAATTAAACGAGCATCTTTGCGAGGAACCTGTTGATGAATCTTCATTGCTTCAGCTGACGGTTGAACGCTAGACAACAAAACTTGCCGTTCCTCAGCAACTGAAACAACTTTCGATGCCACGCATAATATGTCATACGGTTTGATTACAACATCATTATCATGGAACGCTGTGACAATCAGTTTTCCAATATCATCTTTTGCCTCAATTTGGCTGATGCCTTTTAAACCAATCACTTCTATCAAGAGCTCATCTTCCTCATATCATTTAATATTAACGAAGTTTTAAATCACAGAGATCAGATTATTAAGAAAATGAAGTGCAATGCTGTACTTAATATCCTTGGTTGTCACATACGTTGTCGCAAAAATCATGCCCATCACTGCGTAGACCCACATACCTGGTGAGAGTAGCGATGTGTGCAAACTGGCAAAAAATAATCCGTTGACAACAATTCCTAAGACTCGTTTCCACGGGTTAGCCATTCCCTTGAAAAAGAAAACAAAAAACAGTCGTCGAAAAAGCAACTCCTCAATTATTGGTGCTAGAACAATTTCGACATATGCGGTAAGAATTGGCATCCCTTTCATAGACTGTTCAATCATTTTCTCGTTTTCTGGCATTGGCGTTTTAACAAGTGGTTCAACGATTAAAAAAATGATTAATGCGAGAAACATGACGCCAAACATCAGCCATTTATGATTACGAGTAGGCTGATGCTCAATATACGCATTACCATAATAGCGTCGGGCATCATCGATCGTATACAATTCTAGCCAGATAAATAGAATTGAAGTAATTGTCACCAAAATAATAAAGAGCCATTGATAATTTCTAGTTTCCGGTATGCCAATCATTTCAGGCATGTGTACTGGAAGTTGTGACGTTTGATACAAAAATAGCATCACCCAAATGGTGATAATACCAAGGACATAACGACTAATTTTTGCTTTCATAAATAACACCTGCCTTATATCATCATTTATAATCTTTTTAATTATTCTACAACGAATGCAGTGTTTACACACGAAATGGCTTTTAACAACGTTTACACTGAATTATTTTTAATGGTAAAAGTAAAAGTCCTAAATCGGGTTTTAATGATGTTGAAATATCGATCATTACCAACAGACTAGCGGAACTCTGTTTGCTCAACTTCGGTGATTCTGTCAAAATGCAGAGCACAATCTGAGCTGAAGGGCGTCAAACATGAATGCAAGTCGTGAACGTGGTGTAAATCAGGCGGCTTTTATGCCTGATTTACACCACAGGACGGTCGTGAAGACGTGAACTTCGGCTTTACGGCGAGGTGAAAGACGGTGAACTTCCGGCTTGAACCGGTCCCACGGCGGCGTGCATGTTTGACAACCGCAAGCGTCAGCTTAACCATTAACTGACCTCTGCATTAACAAAATGAGTACAGCAAAAAGTCGCTACCAATTTTTCATCGGTAACGACTTTTTCAAACTTCATTTACTTCAAAGAATACTTAATCTTAGTAGGCACCGCGAGTCTTAGTTTCAACACCCTTACCGTCGTAATCCTCTTCCAAGATTTCCTTCAATTCAGAAATCAGAGGTTCCTTAGGGTTGGCAGTTGTACATTGATCTTCGTAGGCCAATTCTGCTAATTTGTCGACAGTTGCATCGAAATGCTTCTTGTCCACGCCGTTAGCCTTCAAGCTCAATTCAACACCGACACTGTGTGCCAAGTCGATAAATGCTTGAACCAATGCTTCAACTAATTCTTCAGTCGTGTCACCCTTCAAACCAAGGTAACGAGCAGCTTCAGCGTAGTCTTCGTCAGCACGGTAGTATTCGTACTTAGGCCACATAGCCAACTTAGTAGGCATCTGGGCGTTGTAACGAATCGTGTGTGGCAAAGTGATGGCGATACATAGACCATGGGCTAAGCCGAATTCCCCACCAAGTTTGTGGGCAACAGAGTGGTTAACACCCAAGAATGCGTTAGCAAAGGCCATACCAGCTAAGGTTGAAGCGTTGTGCATTTCTTCCTTGGCATGGGCGTCACCATTGTATGAAGCAGTCAAGTTGTTGTAAACCAACTTCAAGGCTTGTAATGACCATGGCTTCGTGTAGTCTGAGGCCAAGCTTGAAACGTATGATTCAATGGCGTGACAGAAGACATCCAAGCCAGAGTAAGCGATTGTCCGCTTAGGAACTGTCATGATGAACTGAGGGTCCACGATGGCAACGTCTGGTGTCAAAGCATAGTCAGCCAATGGGTACTTAACGTGAGTCTTGGAGTCAGTGATAACAGCGAATGGTGTTACTTCTGAACCAGTACCTGAAGTAGTTGGGATAGCAACGAACTTAGCCTTGTTAGGCTTTTCAAACGTGTATGTCCGCTTACGGATATCCAAGTACTTCTGCTTAGCACCGAAGAAGTCTGCATCTGGGTGCTCGTAGAACATCCACATGTTCTTAGCGGCATCAAGTGGCGAACCACCACCGATGGCGATAATCGTGTCAGGCTTGAATTCGTTCATCAAACGAACACCGCGGTCAACCGTGTCAGTTGATGGGTCTGGTTCAACCTGGTCAAAGACTTCGATTTGAATGCTGGTAGCGTTTGGACGTTTGCGAAGACGATCGCGGACGATGTCAACGTAACCGTTCTTAACCATTGAAGGTGAAGCAACGACGAAGACTTTTTCGACGCCTTCCATATCAGTTAAGTAACGAACAGAGTTCTTTTCAAAGTAAACTTTACTTGGAATCTTAATCCATTGCATGTTATTTCTCCGTTTGGCAATCGTTTTAACGTTGATTAAATCAAATGATGAAACGTTGTGCGAAACGGCGTTCTTACCCCATGAACCAGTTCCTAATGTTAAGGAAGGAATCATGTTGTTGTAGATGTTACCAATCCCACCAACGGCGGAAGGTGTGTTAATCAAGACACGGCTAGCCTTCATGCGAATACCGAATTCGTTCATCAAATCTTGATCTTCACTTTGGAGACCGGCTGTATGACCAAGGCCACCAAAGTCTAGTAATTCTTCACAAGTCTTCAAAGCTGCTTCACGTGTTGCTGCCTTGTAAACGGACAAAACTGGTGATAATTTTTCAGCTGACAATGGGTAATCAGGACCAACGCCATCGATTTCAGCTAACAGCACTTTAGTGTCTTCTGGGACTTTGATGCCAGCTAATTTAGCAATTTCGAATGCTGACTTACCAGCGATAGATCCTTTGACACCGTGTGTAACTGGGTTAAACATTGCATCGGCCAACTTCTTCTGGTCAGCCTTCTTGATAACAACTGAGCCCAAACGTTTGAATTCAGCCATTACGTCATCGTAAATGTCGGCATCGATAACAGCTGAGTTTTCAGAAGCACAAACCATCCCGTTATCAAACGTCTTAGATAAAGTAATGTCGTTAACGGCACGTTTGATGTTAGCAGACTTTTCAACGTAGACAGGACCGTTACCAGGTCCAACACCTAAGGCAGGCTTACCAGTTGAGTAAGCAGCCTTAACCATGCCAGGACCCCCAGTAGCTAACGTTGAGGCAATACCATCGTTATTGATCAACAGGTTCGTTGCTTCAATAGAAGGTGTTTCGATCCATTGGATCATGCCTTCAGGAGCACCGGCTGCAATCGCAGCGTCGCGAACAACTTTACCAGCTGCCACACAAGATTTTTGTGCTTGTGGGTGGAAAGCAAAGATGATTGGGTTCCGTGTCTTAACGGCAATTTCTGCTTTGAAGACAACCGTTGAAGTTGGGTTAGTAACCGGTGTGATACCAGCAATAACACCAAGTGGTTCAGCAACTTCAGTGATTTCTTCAACATCATCTTCACGAATGATACCAACAGTCTTGTCATCCTTGATCTTGTGCCAAATATTTTCTGAGGCAAAAATGTTTTTAATTGCTTTATCTTCAACAACACCACGGCCTGTTTCTTCAACAGCTAGCTTAGCTAGTTCCATGTGTTGGTCCAAGGCAGCCATGGCCATTTCGTGTACGATGTGGTCAATGCGCTTTTGGTCAAAGTCGTCCATTTTGGCTAATGCTTCATGGCCCTTGTCGACTAACTTCTGAATCGTTTCTGCGATATCAGTTGTGTCTTTTTCAGCCTTCTTATCAGTTTTAACAACCATTGTTTGATTTCCTCCATCAATTTAAAGGTTATTGTTATCTCTTTCACAATTAGTATCATATCACCATGTAAAAACTTTGCAAGTCCTTTTGCTCACAAATTAACAAATAAAATTTTAGTAAGCGTTTACATCTTTATTATCAAGGGGTTTAGTTCCGTAACATTTTTTCTAACAGCACTTTTTAAAATTTGAAAACCCATTGTGAATATTTAAACTAGTCATCAAATATATGTGCAGTACTGCGCTAACTTACGTAAATGATGACGCAACAACCGTAAGATACAAATAATCGCCGTAAAAATCTTGATGATCTTCACGGCGATTATTTATGTCATAACGAATAAGCGTGTTTTTGAAAGGACCAGCAAAACAAGGTCCACATTTAAAAACTAATATTCTGGTGATTCATCCGGTGTCGGAACATCCATTCCTCGATCTACCTTAGAACGACCGGTCGCGTAATCAAACTGAAAATCAGGCTGTACATTGAAGATATACACATTAAAATTCAAACTACCATCCGTTGAAATCGCCTGTAAATGGACACCATTAGCCATCTCGTTATCTCCTTGAAAAATGGCCTGGGCCTGATAAATAACTTTCTTATTATCACGCAGTGCATTGCGCACCTTGCTTTCGTAAATCGTTTGTAGTGTTTGATTGCTAAAAGCCGTTTGGGTGAACAAGTTCTTGGGATTGTTCTGATCGCCCGATTCATTGTTTGGACTGTACTCGCCATCCTGATCAATCCCGCCTGATAGTGAATAGGCAATCAAATGACCGCGATTAATAATTGCTTGGCCGTTGACCATCTTTTGGTGCCAGCCTGTGGGTTGGACGTATTGTCGAACCCTCAGCGAATCGTTGGCCACGTTGTGCGACTCTAAATAGGCTGTATTGGCCGTTGACGTCCGGTTTTCATTATCCAGTGAACTGTAAATCACATGATTACGTTGCCAATCATTCTTGTTTAGCGTACTGCGATTATGGTTGACCGCAACCACCGCAGGTTTACCCGACGCATAAGTTAGCTTCGCTAAAGCAGCAGCATCCGTAGCTTGAGTACTTCCTTGACCAGATGTTTGTTCATGACTGGATTGAGTCGTCTGTTGTTGACTTTGATTGACTGGCCCGCTGGCCTGACGACTCAACGTAAACGCCCCAAAGACAATTGCGACAACTACCGCTGCTACTACAGTGTATATTACATTCTGGCGATTTCGCATGTTTTCTCCCCGTCTAGTTATCTTTGTATTTTATTCTACCTAATAAACAGAAATGACGGGGCACATTGCGCAAAAAAAGTTCATGACCCAAACTGGATCATGAACCGGAATTTACTTCTGTTCAACTGGCTTTGGCTTCACGATCTCTTTCGTGAGTGCCAGTAACTTCTCTGACTTCATCTTATCTAATACTGCATTAACAGCAATCTTCATCATTTGATCATTCAAATTGGTCGCCGCGTCCGTGCTCAGCGTGCCCTGCAGACCGGCCAGCATAAGGTCAATAAACGTATCATAAGCTCGTTTAGGGAATAAGCTTGCAGTAACTTGATCCATCCCCTGGCGAATTGTATCCATCGAATACGTTGGCTTCAGCAAACCTATCAACAAGATATCTGCCACCTGCATCACCTGATACTTCTTCTTTACTGGTGCCAAAATAATGTTGTGTTTAACGTAATTATTGATCATTGCCGGCGTCACCGAATCAACATCCAGTGGCCCCAGGGTGTCATTAACATAAGCAACAACTTGATCCATATAAAGATCAAACTTTGGTAGTTCATCCCACTTAGGTAGTTTAACCTCCGCAAGGTGTTGTTCCCACTTGTGATAGTCATTAAAAGAATCAGCCATGCTCATTGTCCTCCTTAGACACTTTGACTAGTTATGCTCTAAGGATAGAATAACAGCTTCATCTAGTTTTGTAAACTAGATGAAACTGTTATTTAACTATATTATGGTCTATTCACATCACGAAAGGCAATGTTGATATTGCTAGTTGCTTCAAGTTCATCGTAATAAGCAGCCATCGTCGCGTCATAATACGGTGTTACCCACAGTGTTGCAATCCCGAGTGAAATCCCGCACAGCAGCCACCAACCAATAAAGCTTAGTTGCATCACAAAGTATTCCCATTTGTGTCCAATCATCAACTGCCGGCTGAGTGCCAAACTCGTCCATACCCCCGACCAGATGGACGCTTGCGGATCACTATCGTGCAAATCTTTGTAAACATAAACTGACTGCGAAAACATCAAAGCAAAAATAAATCCTGGAATGATTACTAACACAAATCCGATTCCAATTATAAAACTTGCAATTATCCCCATCGCAAGCAAGCCAAAGATAGCTGCTGAACCGATAACCCGAAAGGCATCAGTCCCGGGATTTACCGTCCGTTTGGGATTACGAATCCAGTCTAGGAACGTGTAGGTGACACCAAGATTAATGCCCCACGCCAGCACACTCAAAATAAATGGCCAAAATGACATATGAACATTCATATGTGTCATATCAGCGTAAAAATTGGCCTGATGCGTCGTCTGATACGAGCCGCTGAACCATGACAAAAGCAGTGGAATAATTACCAGCAGAATTGCCCGTCCCCAGTGTCCACGCAACAAATCCTTTGCATCTTGCTTTAACTCAGCTCTTGTTTTCATTAAAAAGTACCCCTTTCAAATGGCGCTGTTGACATGACGCCAACAAAGTCCCTGAAATAAAGGTACTTGAAAAGTTGCTTAAACACAAATTGTTTGTCGCTATTATTATCTTTATGAGTTTAGGCATGTTGTGCAATCTGTTCACGATTTTCAGCGGCTAGTGCAACATAGTAGCCCGTCACCGTCAATTGATAATACGGCGCTAACCAAATGAAACCAATTCCAAAAGTAGCAATACTCAACAAAAGCCATCCAAGAAAACTCAACTTCAGTTTGAATAGCTCCCATTTATGACCAATCATCATCGACTCACTTAGAGACACGCTGTTGATTACTCCTGACCAGACGTTCATGTTCGAATCTGCTTCGTGTTGATCCTTATAAATATAAACTGACTGCGAAAACATGAGCCAAAAGATAACGCCAGGGACGATTAAGAGACTGCCGATCAAGATAACAAAACTCATAAACAGAGCCTGTACTAATAACGCTAACATTGTATTTATGGATAATCCAAATACGTGATCTGGTAGTGACTGGTTGATGACATCCTTATCTCTGACCCAATCTAATAGTGTATACATGACCCCAATCGACAACGCTACCGAAACAATGGTAAATGACAAACTGGGCTGATCAACAAAGAAACTATTGCTTGGCCATTTAAAGTTACCATAAAGATAACCCCATGAGATCAATCCCAAAATCACTGGCACAATCGTCAGTTTAATTGCACGTTGCCAGTTACCGCGCAACGTCTGACGTGCATTTTTCTTCAATTCAGAATTGGTAAGCATGATGATTCCCCCGTTCTGATAATCAACTTAGCAATACATTATTTTTCTATAATATATTCTGAACCAATCCAAAATAAAAGCAAAACGTCTTGTGTAATAACAACGTTTTGCTTTTATTTTTTCACCTATACCAATCAATTAACTTCTCGATTAATCGTTGCCCTCAATCAGCGTATCCAACACCCGATTAATATCGTCAAACTGATAGCCCTTACCATATAAAGTTCGTTTAGTCCGATTCAATCGTTCCCGATCATCATAGCGACGATTGCGCCGCCAAACTTTCTGAGCTTCATGCGTCAATAAGTCCGTTTCTGTATCTTCGTCACGTGTGAGTTCAATTTGATTCATGACTTGATCAATGGTTTCGCGTTGAAAACCTTTAGTCATCAGTCCTTGAATAACCTTTTGCTTTTGCGTCGAAAACGGCTTTCGAGCGTAATGTTTTGCTAGCTTTTCTGCCACCGCCACGCCATTTTCGACCAATTCATCGTCCTTAAATTCAACCAATGCGTTATCAATTAGATTCTCACCGATCCCTTTTTGACGCAAATGTTGACGAATAACGATTGGCCCCTTGTCCGATGTATTGCGCATTGTGCGAACATAAGCACTTGCGTATGCTTGATCATCCAGAAGATTAAACTCTCGTAACCGCTCCAATGTGGATTCAATGACGTCATCATCAATCTCCAGTGTTTTAAGCTTGTCCGTAACTTCTTTTTCAGAGCGCAACTGACCGGATAAATAGTCTAGCGCTCGATTATAAGCTTTAGCGACATCATCTGCCGCGATAATTTCCGTTTGTAAGTCTTTATCGATGACCATTCCCTTAAAAATTCGGTATTTGATCATGACTGACTCACTGATAGGAAAAGCATACTTACCATCTAAATAAACGTTGTAACGACCGGCGCGTTTCTGCGCTTCAATCATCGTCACTTCGTTTTTAGTCCGACTGGTTCGCGAACTATGCACAGTCGGCGCTTTCTTGTGTTTAGCCAAGAGATCGGCCGCAATGTCAGCGCCGTTAGTTGAACTCGTATGTGGTTTGGAACGTTTTGATTTTGGTACACCCACATCGCCAATTAAAATTGGTTTATTTTCGTGATCGCTCATTGTGGCCTCCTTGTTTACCAAATTTGATCAATTTTTTCTATTATTCAATCCGCGGTGTTGGTACTTAACCGTGACACTTCCCGATTCCACCACCACGCAATACTCAGTAAGAATAAAGCGATGAGAACCATGACGATATCTTGCCAATCACGACAAACCCAAATAACCGCGCCAGCAATCATAGCCACGCACGTTGCGTTGCCAAACAACAAACGCCAATGTTCGTTTGCACGATGAGAACCATAAGTGGCTAACATCATCGCAGAACCACCTAAGAAAAACCACAGTCCAATCGTCATTAGTAGTGCAAATTGCCAGCCGATTAGCTCATGCTTTAAGTATAACGTCACAATCGCAGCGACTAAGTCTAAACCGACAAATACAAAGTAATGGATGTTAATGAGTGCGATGCCCGCCGTCCGTTTGTGCCGGTCAATACCTTGTTGATAAATCGTAAAGTAGACCCAAAAGAGCGCCACAATAATGAGAAAAAACGGAATCGACAACCAGTCAAAATGGTGAACATCCACAACTTCGGTAACCGCGATAATCGCTTCACCAAACAGTAACAACGTAAACAACGAATACCGTTCCGTCAAATGTTCAAACATCGCTGGAAAGGCGGTCAATCTGTCTTTCATAAAAATTGGCGCAATGTTGGCATAAATCATCGACAAAATATAAACAACCTCACGAACACTGTATGGCGCCCACGGAATGATCGTAATGGCACCGATGACACTGGTAATAATTAAAATACGCGCCAGCCCATAAGCCACTTTCAGTTGTCGTGGATCCGTTAAATGACGACTGCGTAATAAGTACTGAACGGCAATGCTAAACAGTAGCAGCGAGGTTGCCCCGGGAAAGGCAATCTGTGTGGACGCAAAATTCGGTGTCAGTGACTGTGACAACACAATCACGATAAACATGTCAAACAACATGAAGATGCTGTGTTGAATGTTCTCTTGAAAAAAACGGTTAACCAACACCGTTTGATATGTCCACACCGTCCAAAACATAAACACCATGACAGCAAATTCGACCAAATACAATGCAGGAATGGTGTCATGGTGCACTAAATGTAGAACTGTCGTGATGCGACTAATCGCATAGGCAAAAATCAAATCGTAAAACAGCTCGATGTTACTTACTTCTGAATGTTGACGCAATTCTCTCATGAGCTACACCTACTTTTGCGGCTGAACAGCAGATGATTCGCCCATAACTTTCTCTTCGTAAGCTATAACATGAGCGGGATAATCAGGAAAATCGAAGCCAAGTTGATCTGCAACAATCCGCGCCGTTTCGATAAACAGTTGGCTGGCAGTTTGCAACGATTGCCACGTTGCCGCCGTGCTATCCAAACGATACGTTTCAATCAGCTTATCGTAGTCCTCTGTCGGTAATTTATCCTTCAGCCGACTGTCATTCTTACCAACACTGATCTGAAAGTTAGTGTTAACGCCCACTGACCACTCCAACATCTTTAAGAGTTCTGCACGGACTGGCGTTTCCATATATTGGTTGGCATACAATAGTTCACCACGTTTGAGTCCCTTCATGACGTACAAACTGACCCAGAAAAACTCATTTACACAATTTTGATAGTCCTCTTCCGTCGGCTGAGTAATGTGAAAATCCCAGTCAGAAGTCTCAGGTTGCGCCTGAACCGGATGATCCTTGTCAAAAATCACTGTGTTTAAGTGTTCCGCCGCTAAATAGGCATCCATATCACCCACGCAGGCGATCTTAAGATCCAGCCGATTTCCATCCGTAAACTGCATTAAATATGGATACCATGGTTGCATTGTGCCACTAAACAGTGCACCCGTTGGCTTTTGCATCATCAATCGCTCGCCAAACACATTTAACCAGTCATCATTTTGCCGAAACGGTGTCGGGTCCTTTACAAAATAAGTAATATCAAAATCTGCAAACTGATCCTGGTGGGCCACCGGATTGTTACGTGAACCCTCCATGCCAATCGCCCGAATATTGTCGTCCTTCTCGGCAACGGACTGAATTAATGTCATCATTTCTTGTGCACTACGCTGTGTCATGATGTTCCTCCTAACAACCCCAAACTCACGGTTACTCTTATGAGCAATTATAGCGCAGGTTTTGACGCAGGTCTTTGATTAGCCTTAGTTAAACATACGCAAAAAAGTACGTTTGAAACGAAAAAAGATGGTTTTATCAGCAGGAAATGTGCTGGTAAAACCATCTGATAAATCATTACCTAGAAAGTTTGTTTAAACTAGTTAATTTCAATATCGTGATTACGTTCTTCACTGGCATCCGTCTTAGGCAACTTGATGGTCAATACACCGCCATCGTAATGCGCTTCAATGTTATCACGATCAACGTTTGGCAAATAGAATGAACGATTTACATTACTGTAACTACGTTCATGGCGAAGAACACGCCCATCATCATCTTTGTCCTCACGGTTGTTTTCATGTTCAGCTTGAATGGTCAATGTATCATTGTTGTACTGCAACTTAATGCCATCTTTTTTAAAGCCAGGCAACTCGGCACTCACTTCGAAATCCTTGTCATGTTCAACCACATCGGCGCGCATTGAGCCACCGTGGCGTGTCATGTCAAACATGTTGCGTGGGAAACCAAAGAAAAAGTCGTCCTGAGGGTCGTTAAAATCATCATTTCTTAAATCGTAACGCATATCAAAAGCCTTCCTTTTCAATAGTCTTAAATGGTTACTCCCATCTACACAGATTATAATAGTCAGTATTGGTCAAACTTTCAAGTGGTTTGACTTATTATTTCAAATTATTGTCGTCTGCGTACAGGCCAGTTCTTTTGATGCGGTCGCGTCTCGCAGACCGAAAACGCCGTCCCATGAGGAACCGTTTCAGCCTCCTGAGAACCGGAGTCTTCAACCTCGATTCTGAGCCTCAGCCCGTCTCAGAACTCGTTCCACACTACTAAATGGCCAAAGTACGCCCATTAAGTAGTGTCGACATGGGACTCTGTTTCCAGTCTGCTCCACTCGGCTACACAGCGGTTTTCACTGTACTGTTGTGTCTTGCTAACAAATTTTGAAACAATAAAAGACCGCGAACTTTTTATTGCGATAATCCCTCTGTGGTTGTCAGATGAAATAATATAATTCATCTGACAGTTACGGAGGGATTTTTTGTATGCCCAGAACTAAATATACAGCTCCAG
>NZ_WEZQ01000025.1 GCF_009864005.1 Furfurilactobacillus milii | reverse complement strand
CCTTTAAAATGGTGTTTACCACAAACCCATTTTTTAGGAGCTGATCTTTTGTCTAGTATAACCTATTCTGAACGAATTAAAATTGAAACCTTTTGTGAGCTAGGACTGACCAATATCCAAATGGCTGAGCGGTTAAAACGATCTCCGTCTACGATTTCTTATGAATTATCTCGTTGTCAACCTTATCAAGCTGAATTAGCACAGGCCAACGCTGAATATAAACGGGCGCATTGTGGCCGAAAAACTAAACTGAATGCCAAATTAAAGCAAACCATTCTAAACCATTTACGTCTAAGCTGGTCACCGGAAGTGATTGCGCATGAGCTTAAACTAGCCACTAAATCTATTTATAATTGGCTATATCAGGGGAAAATTGAATTCTCCTTGAGTGAACTACCTGAACATGGGCTACGCCAACGGCGTAACCTTGACCAACGTTCTAAATATAATCAATCATTAGGGCGTTCAATTGAACAACGACCAATTGTGATTAACCAACGTAACCGCATCGGTGATTTTGAAATAGATACAGTGGTTGGACCTCGTGGACATAGCAAGGCTGCTTTATTAACGCTAATTGATCGCAAATCACGTTTTCTTTGGGCTTACCGATTAAAAGATCGGACAGCGGCGACTGTTAATGAAGCCCTAACTATGTTTCTAACAACTTTTAAGGGACCGGTACACACCTTTACTGTCGATCGTGGAACTGAGTTTAGCAATTTAGTGTCATTTGAACCACAATACGGTATTCAGACCTATTACTGCCATGCTTACACGCCCGCTGAACGCGGCAGTAATGAACGATTCAATCGGAACTTACGTTATTTTTACCCTAAGGGGACTTGTTTTGAGCACATTAGTGCTCAAGATTTAACAACGACGTTACTCGAAATTAACCAACGCCCCCTTAAAGTACTTAACTGGCAAACACCTTACCAAGTGATGCTGACTAATTTGTCAAAAAATTCGGATCAAATTTGCAATCTACC
>NZ_WEZQ01000024.1 GCF_009864005.1 Furfurilactobacillus milii | reverse complement strand
AGACGCTAACGACTTCTCACAAGGTCAATTTCAAGATGAACGTCAAAAACTCTTTAACATTCAGCATAATGGTGAATTAACAGAACAGGAAAAATGGCGTGCCATTGATAAAGTTAAGGGGTTAACTCTAGGTTCTACTGAAAAGCAAGCATTAGCTGTCAAACAAGCCGAACATGATAAAAAAATAAGAGATCAAGCACGAAAAGAAGCACTTGCTGAACTCCGAAAGGGGTTTGGAAATCATGCCTAAAACAATTAAGGAACTTGCTGACGAATTTGATGTATCAAAACAAGCCATTAGGAAAAAACTCGATGAAAACTTTAGAGAAAAATATGTACAAACCGTGACTAGGAACGGGGTACAAACGTTAGTTGTTTCCAATTCAGGTTATTTGCTTTTAAAACAGCATTTTGGTGGTGGTAACAATCAAAAACAAGACGGCGGATTATTTACTAGTAACATTGGTAACAGAATACAAGATACAATAGAATTACTCAATCAACAATTAACGATCAAAGATAGTCAAATTAAAGAAAAAGATGAACAATTAAAATTAATGCAAAAATTATTGGATCAATCACAACAACTGCAACTATTATCTAAAAATGGATCAACTGACTTAAAATATATAGTGAAAAATACTGATTCATTAAAAAAAGAAACAAAACGCAAGAGAAAATGGTGGAATTTGTGGTAACTTATTATTATATGGTAAATAAAAGTATACATTGTGTTGAGGAGATCTATTAAAATGTCTAATTTAACAGTACAGTCTAATCCTCCTAGTGCCAATACATGGAGTTCTGAAGTCAATTCTTTTATGGCCATAGATGAATCTGGTACATCAGAGCTTAAAAGTATAGAACGTATGATTAGTAATTCAGATCAAAATAATATTGACAAATGGTTCATTTTAACAGGAGTTATTTTTAATAAAGACGCCATGGAATTTCTTCCTCAAAAGATAACAGAGTTCAAAGAAAAATACTGGTCATGCGGTGAATACTGTGGGAAAAGAGTAGTGCTACATAGTAAAGAGATGCGCCATAGAGAGAATGCTTTCTCTAAGAGATGTATTCCTGATTATGATTCATTTATTGGGGATTTATGTGGCTTATTAGAATCTCTTCCATTTAAACTAGTATCCATAGTTGTGGATAAATATAAACACGTTTTAATTAATCAAGAAAGAGGCACATGCCCCTATGGTGTTTATGAATATGCATTAGCTTTATTATTAGAACGTTATACATTTAATATGGGTTCCCAATCAGCAGGGGCTCTTTTATTTGAATCTCGCAACGGTGGCGCTGATCGGAAACTATATTCAAAAGCATTGTATACAGTTAAAAATGGAACCTATTATGTGTCAGGCGCTAATTTCAACTTTTTAAGGGAAAGAATTTATTTTAATTCTAAAAGAACTGCTGATAATAAAAAATCCTATTTTATGTTAGAATTAGCTGACTTATTTTCTTATGCTGTATTACAACATTTTAGAAAAAATGAAGATTCTAAAATATATACAACCATGAGCAAAAAACTAGTAGGTTATCCCGATTTTGATGGCAAAGGATTAAAAGTGCTGTATTAATTTGGAGGTTAATTATGACTGATGTTGAAGAGAAAATTCGTCAATTAAGAGCATGGGAAAATAAAAAGGAAACATTATCAACATATTGTCTTAGCAATAGTGAACGATTACTTAATCGTTATGCATTTCGTGGATCTATTTATTTAGTAAATTTTGGAGAAAACTTAGGTGTAGAAATTAACAGGAGGAGACCTGCGTTAGTACTTTCCCCAAATGGATTTAATAGATATTCAGGTGCTATTACTGTTGTTCCGATAACAAAAAACTTAATATATGACGATGATAACCAAGAAAAACCTAAATACTCCTATCATTATTTCGTATCTAAAAGTGACTATCCTTTTTTGGATTTTAATTCTTGTATTGAGTGTGAACAGGTAAGAACTATTTCTAAATCACGAATAATCAAATTTCTAGGAAATTTGAATAGCAAAGATATTTCTATAGTTTCTTCGAAAGTTCACAATTTTATTTCTTGATTAAGATGCAAATTACTGATAGAATTTAATAGATGAGTTATATACTACATTTTTTGTAGTAAAATAATACAGTTCGTATAGTTCGAACGCCTTAACTTTTAAGTTACGGTTTATGGGTAGATTCCCAATATATTTTATATAATACCTTCTCACTTATAGTGAGGGGTATTATATTTTTTATTATGAAACACATAATTATTATAATTAAACATAAAAGCACAAACTGAAGCAATTCAAATCTCAGACAACACCGTTTTTACACTATCTTTAATGTCTCTTTTAATACCGTCCAAATATTCTGGTGCCCCCTTTAAATCAAGGTCCGGATTTTTTGGAATCTGTTTATTGTCTGTATGGTTAACACGAATTTTTATATAAAATTTCAAAGGGTCTATAACTTACAAATAACCCCTCGAAAACATTGAAAGAATAACCCCTAATATCTATAATGTAGATATTAGGGGTTATTTATTTTTATATACCATAAATAGCTTCTTTTATTCGTTATTTTTTCGATACCTTTTAGCACGATTTTGACCAGGAAATAAACGATCATGCGATCCGACTCGAATGCCAATTAAGACTAGTTCATCTTTATCAATCGTGTAAACAACCAGGACATCGTTAGTTTCGCTTGGTATTTTGTTTTTCGGGGTATCTCGTAAGTGAAATTCATTATACCCGCTCATTCGCCGATTAAGTTCATGATCCTCAAATTCTGGTGGTAATTGTTGTTGCTCAAGCAACAGGTCAATGGCTGCTCGAACTTCATCAATAATAGATTTGTCTAAACTGGCTAACCGTTTTAGATCAGCATTAAAGGTTGCACGTGGTTTAAATCTTAGTTTTTTCATTATTTAAACTGACCCCAATAATCATCATCTGATTCAACAATTTCATCGTCAGGTAAAACATGGCGTTTAATTAACTGATCACGTGCAATTGCATATTCTAACGAACCTTCTTTAGCTTTTAATGCTCTTTCTAGCCAGTCCATTTTTTCTTGTGAAACGATGGCTACTGCGCGACTATTTGAACGAGCAATATAAACGGTTTCGTCTTCGTCATTAACTTGATCTAAATATTTTTTTAGGTTAGCGCGAAAATCGCTCTGTGTTAATGCTAATGTCATATTTACCACCCTTTCATTGTACTTAATATTGTACTTTAATTTGTACTAAAAATCAATTTTTTAAGGAGCTAAAACTATGCAACAAGTTGTCTTACCCATCAAAGATTCAAACGTTCTCAAAGAGGTGCAAGATACGTTACTCCATAATTTCAAAGCTGGTTGGCGTAACTATACCGTTTTTCAAGTGGGTAAAGCGACTCTGTTGCGAGTGAGCGACGTTATGAAGCTTCGTTGGACAGATGTCTTTAACGAAAACGGCACCGTGCGTCAGAATGCGTTTATACACGACCAAAAGACCGGTAAAGCTAACCTGCTCTACTTAAAACCCGTGCAAACTGATTTATTAGCCTATCAAGCTTGGTTGCAAGAAAACCATTTGGTTTCTGACTGGTTGTTTCCCTCGATTCAGCACCCAGAACGACATATCACGGAAAAACAGTTCTACAAAATTATGAGTAAGGTTGGCGATCTGTTAGGAATTAATTATCTAGGGACCCACACGATGCGTAAAACCGGGGCTTACCGCGTCTACACGCAATCAAATTATAATATTGGCTTAGTCATGAATTTGCTAAATCATTCCAGTGAAGCAATGACTTTAGCTTATTTAGGCTTAGACCAGGCTAGTACTGAAACGATGCTGGATAAAATTGATTTTGGTTAGGAGGCTGGCTTTATGGATTTAGATTTTAAATCAAACAAGTATGATCTTTTTGATGATTGGCATCAAAACAAGACTAAACAAGAGTTTACACAAAAGTTGCAACGGCAAGCTCAAATTGAAAAAACACACCTGCCAAAATTATTGTCGCGTGAAGATTTAAAAATTCGTTGGCAGATGAACTCTCGTCAAAGTGTTCATCAAGTTGCTAGTAAGCCTGATTTTCCGCAACCCGTTTTTGCTTTTAATCATGGTAAGACGCCACTTTACTTAGCAACTGAAATTCAAATTTTCGAAATTAATCACCCTTGGGTAATAACTCCCGGTGCTCGTCTTGCTTATAGTCATTGGATCCTTCGTAATGTGATTGATTAATCTTAAGATTTAACTCTAGGTTTTTGATAGTTGGCGTTAGCCTTCTAATACAAATAATCCCCATCAAAATGGGGATTAAATCTACCCTTGACACTTGTCAAGGGTGTAAGTGCGCATTGACCTCGTTTCACTCGGTCTGCTGATAACCATAAAATCAATTTCTGCTGTTGTTTAATTGACTGTATTTTTAATTCAATTTATGTTTGCACCTAACTAAGATTGTTATGTTTTAAATATTTAAAAAGTGTTGCAGATTACGCTGTTTTAAGCCAAAATTTTTTAATTGCTTTGTGCAGAGAATCTTTATAAGATTGGTAACAATTTTCGAATAACGGTGTTGTAAGATCTGTGAATCTAAACTTGAAGTCATTATTTTGATGTTAGGAGTAATTAAGATGGACGAAAAGAAAGTATTAAAACCAATTGATGAAATGCTTGCTGATCCTTGGCAAATTGATATTCAAGAATTGTTTGAAGTTTCTGTCAATGAACCTGATGAGATCAAGAGGAATTTTTATGATTCCTTATACACTTATGTTTTGCAAAAAAGACAAGAAGATATTATTAATCGTCCTGGCTTCGTTATTTAGCCCTCTAAGAGCCTGCTGAGGGCTTTTTATTTTGACTTTGGTATAAATGTATATAAATAGCCTTAAAATCGCTGAGAACAAAAAATAAGGCCCTTAAAAACGAACATAGCAGTTGAATTCTTATTAAGATTCAGAAAAACTAACTGTTTGCTGTCAATGGTAGCGGACGAGCAAAGCGTGGGAGCATAAGGAATTGACAGCTCTAAACCAGTCTTAACACTGAATTGGCGAAAGCCAAAGTTTCTATAAAACTTTGCTTTCCTGCCTAACGGCGAGTGAAAAAGCGGTTAAGCTGGCTCAGCTTGGACGGGGTTCGGGGCGTCAGCGCCCGAATTAATGTGGCTTGCCACACCTTTTAGGCAACGAACAGAGTGAGGCGCAAGGAGCATAGCGACTGGAGTTTAATGTGAGCCTGTTTTTTGGCTCACTCCTTTGTGTTTTTTGATTCTAGGTTTTGACCTCGTACAGTGGTGCCTCTTTTATACCTCTTTTATAAACCTCTTTTAAACCTCTTTTAGACCCCTCTTGAGCCTTACTCTCCCAAGGCTCACAGAAGTTTATCAACGAGGTTTTGTCTGTTTATCAACGAGGTTTTGTCTGTTTATCAACGAGGTTTTGTCTGTTTATCAACGAGGTTTTGTCTGTTTATCAACGAGGCTTTTAATGGTGATCGTTGATAAACAATCGTTGATTTTATATAATAGTTGTGGAGGTGTGATTATGAGCAATGAACTTATAAAATATGATCCTGAACTTAATACCATTCCGTTACGTAAATTCACCCCTATTGAAATGAATCTATTTTTTTCAATTATTTCTCGTATGCGTGATAAGGGAGATCAGACAGTTAGATTTTCTTTTGAACAACTTAAAGATTTGAGCAACTACAAACCGACTGCAAATAATCGCTTTGAAGATGATATTCAAAGAACTTATGAAAAGTTAATGGGACTTCATTTTGGAAGACGTAGTAAATCTGGATTAAATAGAGAAATGTTTGTTATGTTTACTAAATTCAGAATTGTTGGTGAAACTGATTCTCCTTATATAGACATTGAAGTATATAAAGATGCTTTGCCACTTCTTAACAATTTAGACACGTGGGTTAGATATGCTTTAGCGGAATTTAGAGATCTTCGAAGCAGTTATGCTAAAACCGCTTTTAGATTGTTAAAAGGTTTCAGAACAACCGGTTATGCTTTTTTATCAAAAGAAGATTTTTTTGAGTTACTTGATATTCCTAAAAGTTATTGGAAAAAACCGGGAGACGTTGATAGATACGTTCTTAAACCAATCAGAGAAGAATTGACCCCTCTTTTCAGAGGCCTAACTGTTCGAAAGAAATATGGTAAAGGCCGCGGGAAACCAGTGATTGGGTATTCTTTTACTTGGAAGCCTGAAAAGAAAGACGCTAACGACTTCTCACAAGGTCAATTTCAAGATGAACGTCAAAAACTCTTTAACATTCAGCATAAT
>NZ_WEZQ01000023.1 GCF_009864005.1 Furfurilactobacillus milii | reverse complement strand
GCGCGTCCTTGTTATGTTAAGGACAAAAACAAAACACCCAATCATCAAATAATGATTGGGTGCATTATGGTCGTTACCAACAACAGTTGACAGAGAACCTTTATAAGGACACACATTTGTAGGTTTTCGATAATCAACAGATGTGTGTTTTTTCATTCGCGTTAAAAGGCGATTACGTTGATAGGGGATTATGACCAAAATGAAAACAGATTGTCATGAAAGTAGTTGAAAGAGTGTGTTAACATTTTTATAAAAGTTAGTTGCATTCACACAAGGAGACTATTGCATGAGCAGAAATAACAATGTTTTGGCAACTCAGGTGACCAGATCGATTCTTTTGTTTTCATTTGGTTTGAGTTTGATCGGTGTGAGTTCTAGTCCAATTAAGGCAGACCTAAACGCTAGTGTCAGCCAAACACAAGGTACAGACTCAACCAATGTAATGGATCAGGTAAAGCAGATTAGTTTGACAGAAAATGAATCCACTACTAACCAATTAAGTCAAGTTGCCACAGTTGAGAAAACAAACGGTACAGGTTTCACAAATGATTCTCAGTCTAGTAGCGTAGCTCCTAAAAGTACTGGAGTATCATATTTAGATTCTAGATCAGTAGCGAATTCTGAAGTGACTGGTTCAAGTTCTGTGAGTGTGACAAAGTCGGAATCGCTATCTGACCAAGTTAAAAGTAATAGTTCCGCAGGATCTGAGTCTTCTTCAGTTAAAAGCTCATTGAAGAATTCAAAAAATGAGGATGGCAGTTTAGTTACTAATAGTAGTGCAACTTCCGATGCTAGTGAGGCAAGCAGAGCAACATCTGGTACTAGTGAGGCAAACGGAGACGATAAATCCGCTGCTACATCCAGAGCTACATCGGCTACAAGCGAGACTAGTATTAATACAGGAAGTGCTTCTCAAAGTGTTTCGAGTAACAGTGCTAAATTGCAATCACTGG
>NZ_WEZQ01000022.1 GCF_009864005.1 Furfurilactobacillus milii | reverse complement strand
GTAGATCTTTGAAAACTGAACAACGTTTCGACGAATCAAATGTGTAGGGTCTTTGAACGAAAGTTCGAAGCAATTACAATTGTGAAGTCAATTCACTTTATAACCAAGTAACAACAAAACAAGAGCTATTTCAAATAACTCATTAATTTGAGAGTTTGATCCTGGCTCAGGATGAACGCTGGCGGCGTGCCTAATACATGCAAGTCGAACGCACTTCGGTTTTTGATTGACGGTGCTTGCACCAGATTGACGAGACATTGAAGTGAGTGGCGAACGGGTGAGTAACACGTGGGTAACCTGCCCTAAAGTGGGGGATAACATTTGGAAACAGATGCTAATACCGCATAACAACGAAAACCACATGGTTTTCGCTTGAAAGATGGTTTCGGCTATCACTTTAGGATGGACCCGCGGTGCATTAGCTAGTTGGTAAGGTAACGGCTTACCAAGGCAATGATGCATAGCCGAGCTGAGAGGCTGATCGGCCACATTGGGACTGAGACACGGCCCAGACTCCTACGGGAGGCAGCAGTAGGGAATCTTCCACAATGGGCGCAAGCCTGATGGAGCAACGCCGCGTGAGTGAAGAAGGGTTTCGGCTCGTAAAACTCTGTTGTTAAAGAAGAACGTATCTGAGAGTAACTGTTCAGATAGTGACGGTATTTAACCAGAAAGCCACGGCTAACTACGTGCCAGCAGCCGCGGTAATACGTAGGTGGCAAGCGTTATCCGGATTTATTGGGCGTAAAGGGAGTGCAGGCGGTTATTTAAGTCTGATGTGAAAGCCTTCGGCTTAACCGGAGAAGGGCATCGGAAACTGGATAACTTGAGTGCAGAAGAGGGTAGTGGAACTCCATGTGTAGCGGTGGAATGCGTAGATATATGGAAGAACACCAGTGGCGAAGGCGGCTACCTAGTCTGTAACTGACGCTGAGGCTCGAAAGCATGGGTAGCAAACAGGATTAGATACCCTGGTAGTCCATGCCGTAAACGATGAATACTAGGTGTTAGGGGGTTTCCGCCCCTTAGTGCCGCAGCTAACGCAATAAGTATTCCGCCTGGGGAGTACGACCGCAAGGTTGAAACTCAAAGGAATTGACGGGGACCCGCACAAGCGGTGGAGCATGTGGTTTAATTCGAAGCTACGCGAAGAACCTTACCAGGGCTTGACATCTTCTGCTAATCCGAGAGATCGGACGTTCCCTTCGGGGACGGAAAGACAGGTGGTGCATGGTTGTCGTCAGCTCGTGTCGTGAGATGTTGGGTTAAGTCCCGCAACGAGCGCAACCCTTATGATTAGTTGCCAGCATTAAGTTGGGCACTCTAATGAGACTGCCGGTGACAAACCGGAGGAAGGTGGGGACGACGTCAAATCATCATGCCCCTTATGTCCTGGGCTACACACGTGCTACAATGGATGGTACAACGAGCAGCGAAGTCGCGAGGCCAAGCAAATCTCTTAAAGCCATTCTCAGTTCGGACTGTAGGCTGCAACTCGCCTACACGAAGTCGGAATCGCTAGTAATCGCGGATCAGCATGCCGCGGTGAATACGTTCCCGGGTCTTGTACACACCGCCCGTCACACCATGAGAGTTTGTAACACCCAAAGTCGGTGGGGTAACCTTCGGGAGCCAACCGCCTAAGGTGGGACAGATGATTAGGGTGAAGTCGTAACAAGGTAGCCGTAGGAGAACCTGCGGCTGGATCACCTCCTTTCTAAGGAAACAAATCGGAACCTTACACATTAGTGGAAACGTTGTTCAGTTTTGAGGGATTTACCTCACACCATGTCAGACGATGACATGGGGGATTAGCTCAGATGGGAGAGCGGCATCTGCTTGCAGATGAATGACAGTGGTTCAAGCCCATTATCCTCCAATCGGTCACGGAAGTGACCAACCTGAAACGTTGTACATTGAAAACTGAATCATGATTCTTTTTATTATTTAAACCGAGAACACCGCGTTTTTGAGTTTTTTAACAAGTTAAATTGTTTATCGCTAAACTCATAACCGCAGTTCGTATGAACTGTTAGGTTAAGTTATAAAGGGCGCACGGTGGATGCCTTGGCACTAGGAGCCGATGAAGGACGGGACTAACACCGATATGCTTCGGGGAGCTGTAAGTAAGCTTTGATCCGGAGATTTCCGAATGGGGAAACCCAATCAGTTTAACCGCTGATTATCACTAGGGGAATACATACTCTAGTTGAAGGTAGACGTTGTGAACTGAAACATCTAAGTAGCAACAGGAGCAGAAAGAAAAATCGATTCCCTAAGTAGCGGCGAGCGGACGGGGAACAGCCCAAACCAAGCTGCTTGCAGTTTGGGGTTGTAGGACTGAACATTTGAGTTACCAAAGACCTTGATAGTCGAAGACGTTGGGAAACGTCGCCATAGGGTGTGAGAGCCACGTAGACGAAATCAAAGTCCCTCAGTTCAGGATCCTGAGTACGGCGGAGCACGTGAAATTCCGTCGGAATTTGCGGGGACCATCCCGTAAGGCTAAATACTCCCTAGTGACCGATAGTGGACCAGTACCGTGAGGGAAAGGTGAAAAGCACCCCGGAAGGGGAGTGAAATAGTTCCTGAAACCGTGTGCCTACAAGTAGTTAGAGCCCGTTAATGGGTGATAGCGTGCCTTTTGTAGAATGAACCGGCGAGTTACGTTAACATGCAAGGTTAAGGTGGAAAGACCGGAGCCGTAGCGAAAGCGAGTCTGAAATGGGCGACTAAGTATGTTGAAGTAAACCCGAAACCAGGTGACCTACCCATGTGCAGGCTGAAAGTGCGGTAATACGCACCGGAGGGCCGAACCCGTGTCTGTTGAAAAAGGCTGGGATGACGTGTGGGTAGCGGTGAAATTCCAAACGAACTTGGAGATAGCTGGTTCTCTCCGAAATAGCTTTAGGGCTAGCCTCGGATGAATCATCATGGAGGTAGAGCACTGTTTGAACTAGGGGCCCGTCATGGGTTACTGAATTCAGATAAACTCCGAATGCCATTGATGTGTTATCCGGGAGTCAGACGATGAGTGATAAGATCCACCGTCGAAAGGGGAACAGCCCAGATCACCAGTTAAGGTCCCTAAATATATGCTAAGTGGAAAAGGATGTGGAGTTGCACAGACAACTAGGATGTTGGCTCAGAAGCAGCCACCATTTAAAGAGTGCGTAATAGCTCACTAGTCGAGTGATTCTGCGCCGAAAATGTACCGGGGCTAAGCATATTACCGAAACTGTGGGTGCCACGTAAGTGGCGCGATAGGAGAGCGTTCTATGGGCGGTGAAGCCAGATCGTAAG
The DNA here is from genome assembly GCF_009864005.1 of Furfurilactobacillus milii. Lineage (GTDB taxonomy): Bacteria > Bacillota > Bacilli > Lactobacillales > Lactobacillaceae > Furfurilactobacillus > Furfurilactobacillus rossiae_B. Next base: position 1,833 of record NZ_WEZQ01000022.1, on the reverse strand, counting down.
GACTGGTGGAGCGCATAGAAGTGAGAATGCCGGTATGAGTAGCGAAAGATCAGTGAGAATCTGATCCACCGAATGACTAAGGTTTCCTGGGGAAGGCTCGTCCACCCAGGGTTAGTCGGGACCTAAGGCGAGGCCGAAAGGCGTAGTCGATGGAAAACAGGTTGAGATTCCTGTACTAGTTAAACTTGTTTGAACAATGGAGGGACGCAGAAGGCTAAACGATCCGGACGATTGGAAATGTCCGGTCAAGCAGTGAGGTGTGAGATGAGTTAAATGCTTGTTTCTTTAACATTGAGCTGTGACGAGGACCGAAATTTAAGTAGGGAAGTCGTTGATGTCACGCTGCCGAGAAAAGCTTCTAGTTAGAGTTTAATTACCCGTACCGCAGACCGACACAGGTAGTCGAGGAGAGTATCCTCAGGTGAGCGAGTGAACTCTCGTTAAGGAACTCGGCAAAATGACCCCGTAACTTCGGAATAAGGGGTGCTGCACGCAAGTGTAGCCGCAGTGAAAAGGCCCAGGCGACTGTTTATCAAAAACACAGGTTTCTGCAAAATCGTAAGATGACGTATAGGGGCTGACGCCTGCCCAGTGCTGGAAGGTTAAAAGGATGGGTTAGCGTAAGCGAAGCTCAGAATTGAAGCCCCAGTGAACGGCGGCCGTAACTATAACGGTCCTAAGGTAGCGAAATTCCTTGTCGGGTAAGTTCCGACCCGCATGAAAGGCGTAACGATCTGGGCACTGTCTCAACGAGAGACTCGGTGAAATTATATTACCCGTGAAGATGCGGGTTACCCGCGACAGGACGGAAAGACCCCATGGAGCTTTACTGTAGCTTGATATTGGGTGTCTGTATAACTTGTACAGGATAGGTAGGAGCCGTAGAGCTCGGGACGCTAGTCTCGAAGGAGGCAACCGTGGGATACTACCCTTGTTATACGGCCACTCTAACCCGCGCCACTTAGCGTGGCGGGAGACAGTGTCAGGTAGGCAGTTTGACTGGGGCGGTCGCCTCCTAAAAGGTAACGGAGGCGCCCAAAGGTTCCCTCAAAATGGTTGGAAATCATTTGTAGAGTGTAAAGGCACAAGGGAGCTTGACTGTGAGACAGACAGGTCGAGCAGGGACGAAAGTCGGGCTTAGTGATCCGGTGGTACCGTATGGAAGGGCCATCGCTCAACGGATAAAAGCTACCCTGGGGATAACAGGCTCATCTCCCCCAAGAGTCCACATCGACGGGGAGGTTTGGCACCTCGATGTCGGCTCATCGCATCCTGGGGCTGTAGTCGGTCCCAAGGGTTGGGCTGTTCGCCCATTAAAGCGGTACGCGAGCTGGGTTCAGAACGTCGTGAGACAGTTCGGTCCCTATCCGTCGCGGGCGCAGGAAATTTGAGAGGAGCTGTCCTTAGTACGAGAGGACCGGGATGGACATACCGCTGGTGTACCAGTTGTGCCGCCAGGCGCATCGCTGGGTAGCTATGTATGGATGAGATAAACGCTGAAAGCATCTAAGTGTGAAACTCGCCTCGAGATGAGATTTCCCATTCCTATATGGAAGTAAGACCCCTCAGAGATGATGAGGTAGATAGGCTAGAAGTGGAAGTGTGGCGACACATGGAGCGGACTAGTACTAATCGGTCGAGGACTTAACCACGAAGTGGTGGTCCGGTTAAAGAAAAGAAGATCATGATTCAGTTTTGAGTGGATAACGCTCAGAGTGTGGTGATGATGGCACGAAGGATACACCCGTTCCCATGCCGAACACGGAAGTTAAGCTTCGTCGCGCCAAGAGTAGTTGGGGGATCGCTCCCTGCGAGGGTAGGTCGTCGCCATGC
>NZ_WEZQ01000021.1 GCF_009864005.1 Furfurilactobacillus milii | reverse complement strand
TCAGCTCCTAAAAAATGGGTTTGTGGTAAACACCATTTTAAAGGAAGCTGATCTTTTTTGTCCGAACAGCGTTCGGATTAATTTTACAATCTACCTTAAAAAGATAAAATCACTTTAAAATTTGTGTTGGGCTGCAGGCTGACTAAATGATTTTTAGTTGGAATATTGAGTCTCTGTTTTGTAAACTGGGTGACATACTCTCATAGTATCTTTGTGTTAGTTTAATTAATGGTTAGTTTAATTTTTTTGGAGGAATGGGGTTCAGTATGGAATCGAAAGGAATAATTAGAACAGGTATTGTGCTGTTCTCTGCAATTATGTTCGGAGTATCAGCAAATATTCAGAATGTAACTGCAAATAATAGCATTAATCAGACAGAAGAAGGAGCCAACTCAATCAGCCTAACTGCTCAGGCCAAGCAAGTTAGTTTGTCCAAGAATGCGTCTTCTGTCGGCCAAATGAGCCAGGTATCTACAGTAGAGGAAGTAGATGGTGCGAAGTCTGCCAGTGGTTCTCAGTTTAGCAGCAGTTTAAAAGGTAAAAATGTTGACACATCGTCAATAGAATCTGACTCAGCAGTAAGTTCTAATGCGGGTAGCTCAAGTTCTGTTGGCGCAAGCTTGTCGAGTTCAGAATCATCGACTGACGCGGCTGTGAATAGCGGTTCTGATTTCAAGGCAGTTTCAGTTGAAAGTCAATCAAGTAGTGAGGCAAACGGAGACGATAAATCCGCTACTACATCCAGAGCTACATCGGCTACAAGCGAGACTAGTATTAATACAGGAAGTGCTTCTCAAAGTGTTTCGAGTAACAGTGCTAAATTGCAATCACTGG
>NZ_WEZQ01000020.1 GCF_009864005.1 Furfurilactobacillus milii | reverse complement strand
AAGGATACACCCGTTCCCATGCCGAACACGGAAGTTAAGCTTCGTCGCGCCAAGAGTAGTTGGGGGATCGCTCCCTGCGAGGGTAGGTCGTCGCCATGCATATTGGAAGATTAGCTCAGTTGGGAGAGCGTCTGCCTTACAAGCAGAGGGTCACAGGTTCGAGCCCTGTATCTTCCATTTAATGAGCCGTTAGCTCAGTTGGTAGAGCATCTGACTTTTAATCAGAGGGTCGACAGTTCGAGACTGTCACGGCTCATTGCCCTTAGAGGGTAGTGAAAAATTTTCGGTTAACGCCGACTTAGCTCAGTTGGCAGAGCATCTGTCTTGTAAACAGGGGGTCGGAGGTTCGAATCCTCTAGTCGGCATTGCACCATTTATATGCGGAAGTAGTTCAGTGGTAGAACATCACCTTGCCATGGTGGGGGTCGCGGGTTCGAATCCCGTCTTCCGCTTTTGCCAATTCACAATGATGCCGGGGTGGCGGAATTGGCAGACGCACAGGACTTAAAATCCTGCGGTCAGTGATGACCGTACCGGTTCGATCCCGGTCCTCGGCACTTATTTGCACCCATAGCGCAACTGGATAGAGTGTCTGACTACGAATCAGAAGGTTGTAGGTTCGACTCCTACTGGGTGCATTGCAGTTTTCATTCTGCAAAACAATTACATTTTCGGGAAATAGCTCAGCTTGGTAGAGCACCTGGTTTGGGACCAGGGGGTCGCAGGTTCGAATCCTGTTTTCCCGATTTATAAATAGCTCTCTAGTTATTTATGATCGCGGTGTAGCTCAGCTGGCTAGAGCGTCCGGTTCATACCCGGGAGGTCGAGGGTTCGATCCCCCCCGCCGCGATTAAGCATATGAGTGAACTTGGACCTTTAGCTCAGTTGGTTAGAGCAGACGGCTCATAACCGTCCGGTCGTAGGTTCGAGTCCTACAAGGTCCACTAATATGGTGGTCCATTGCTTATATTCAGCTTATGGAGGATTACCCAAGTCTGGCTGAAGGGAACGGTCTTGAAAACCGTCAGGTGGGCGCAAGTCCACGCAAGAGTTCGAATCTCTTATCCTCCTTTTTGTTTATATACTATTATCGCGGGGTGGAGCAGTCTGGTAGCTCGTCGGGCCCATAACCCGAAGGTCGTTGGTTCAAATCCAGCCCCCGCAATTTTGGTCCCATGGTCCAGTTGGTTAGGACGCCTGCCTGTCACGCAGGAGATCACGAGTTCGAGTCTCGTTGGGACCGTTTATGGCTCGGTAGCTCAGTCGGTAGAGCAATGGATTGAAGCTCCATGTGTCGGCAGTTCGATTCTGTCCCGCGCCATTCATACCATGTTATGCGGGTGTAGTTTAGTGGTAAAACCGCAGCCTTCCAAGCTGCTGTCGCGAGTTCGATTCTCGTCACCCGCTCCATGGGCGCATAGCTCAGCTGGTTAGAGCGCACGCCTGATAAGCGTGAGGTCGGTGGTTCGAGTCCACTTGTGCCCACTTGGTTTTGGGGAAGTACTCAAGTGGCTGAAGAGGTGCCCCTGCTAAGGGTATAGGTCGCGCAAGCGGCGCGAGAGTTCGAATCTCTCCTTCTCCGTTTTTCGTTTTTGGAATTTAGGTCATTATTTTCTATGACCCCTTGGTCAAGTGGTTTAAGACACCGCCCTTTCACGGCGGTAACATGGGTTCGAATCCCGTAGGGGTCATTTCATCTTACTATTATCGCGGGGTGGAGCAGTCTGGTAGCTCGTCGGGCCCATAACCCGAAGGTCGTTGGTTCAAATCCAGCCCCCGCAATCTTATATCAATCGTAACTACGCATATTGTGCGTAGTTTTTTTTTAGAATTGAAATGTAACTTCTGTTTATGACAGAACAAGAGAACCTTCCAGCAAAAATGTTGTTTTCGCTGGAAGGTTCCCTTGTTAGTACGTGTACGTTTTAAATGTAATGTTTAGCGTGTCAGGCTAACACGATTATATGCAGTTTCACGATAACTGTATTGGGATTGCTTGTAAAACGATTCGAAAGGTGCAAATGAAGTACTAGAAATCCAGGCGTGGTAGTCATTAACATGATCCCAAGACATTAATATAGTATATTCGCTGCTAGCTTTTTCCTTCTCCAGTAAGGCAAACGCTCGCAACCCTAAGGGGCGTTCTTGATCTAGAAAGTGATCAACGCTTGCTCGTAAAATCTTTGCGTGATCTGGATCCAACTGTAAATTGATAAAAGCGAAAAAGTCTTTATATGCCGGTTGAGGCAACTCGTTTAGTACTTTGAACGTAATGGGGTTTGCAAATACTGTTGGCAGACCACTTACATCCAGTAGCATGAGACGCGCGACTCCACTTGTTTCAGATAGGGAGATCAACTTGTTTTGAGGATTTTGTGCCTGCAAGTTCTGTAAAATATTTTTAGTGCCGAATGCTAAGGAAATCGCCGATGTCATAATTATACCTCCATGCTTTATTTACCTTAATTATAAGCGCACCTTTAAATGATGTGCAAAATATGGGCATTCATTATTCGAATTAATTTCATGAATGAGTTACCTTTAGAGAGGAGGTAAAAAACGATGAAACTAACAATACTGGGTTATTATGGCGGTTATCCCGCAAACGGAGTAGGGACAAGCGGTTATTTATTGCAGAGCGACGATTACAATTTAATGATTGACGCTGGAAGTGGCACTTTGCTTGCATTGCAGAAAGTGCTGAATCCATTACAACTTGATGGGCTATTGTTGACACACTACCATCACGATCACACAGCCGATGTGGGCGTGCTTCAATATGAATGGCAACTTCAGCAGGGCGCGCGTAAACACACTGTACTGCCGATCTATGGTAATACAGAAGATCCGTTGAATTTTGCTGCATTAACGTGGGCAGGTGCAACGGAAGGCCATGCGTATGATCCACAGTCATCCTTAGTTCTTGGACCATTTATGATTACCTTTTCGCGAACAGTTCATCCAGTTCCTACTTTTGCAGTACGCATTACGGAAACAAAGACTGGCCATACATTGGTATTCACAGCTGACAGTGCAGTGACTGATACCTTAAATAGCTTCTCGAAGGGAGCTGATTTGTTAATGGTTGACACTAACTTTTATGCAAATCATACTGGCAGGATGTGGCACATGACATCCACCCAAGCGGGTGCTTTAGCCAAAACTGCGCAGGTCAAACAACTAATATTGACCCATTTACCGCAAACAGGCAACTTGGAATCATTAAAAGAAGAGGCACAATTGATTGCCGGCAAAAAAATACAAGTTAAATTGGCATCAGACATTAATCAAATTATTATTTAACATAACACAACTATTTTACTTACGAAAAAGAAGCGTAATCCCTGTGTGACGCTGTTTTGAACCATTTTATATACGTTTAGTCTTATTGGTATAATTCGTTAAAAATAATAAATGTGGTAATATATTTATTTACTTATGCTGTTTTTTGTATTTTAGCGGGAAATTAAAATACAAATTATAAAAATATGTCTTTTAAATTTACGAATAGATGTTCCCCTGTCTTTATAAAACCCTCTTTATTTTTTTGCGAACGTGCTGTACAATATAAGTATGAGATAAGAGATCTCATAACGCTCGCAACATGCTTAAAGGGGGACGACAATTTATGAGTAACATGGTTACGCTCTATACCTCACCGAGTTGCACTTCTTGCAGGAAGGCTCGTGCATGGCTCGTTGAAAACAATATTCCTTTCAAAGAGCGGAATATTTTTGCCGAACCGCTGTCAGCCGATGAAATCAAAACTGTTTTACGAATGACAGAAGATGGAACTGAAGAAATCATCTCCAAACGTTCAAAGGTTTTCCAAGATCTTCATGTTGATCTTGATGATCTGCCAATGAATAAGTTAATTGATCTTGTTCATGAAAACCCGGCTTTGTTACGTCGCCCTATTATTATGGATGACAAGCGACTTCAAGTGGGATACAACGAAGATGAAATTCGCCGCTTCTTGCCACGTGATGCTCGTGCACTGGAATTGGCTGAAGCACAACGATTAGCAAATTTATAAAACTACGCTTAGAGATTAATTTGCAAGTGACCGAATCTATGGGATAATGTCATAGGTTGGGTCTTTTTGTTATCTTTATGCACTAAAGTGATTGATCGAATCGAAACCGTTAAAAATAGTTGATTAAACTTTACTTTGACGATTAGAGGACTAAAATATGAATAAACATTTAGGATGGAATTCCTTTTGCGAAAGGGGTGTTTCGCATGGAAATGGAACGCATTAACGAGAATACAATTCGAGTCGTTATTGGCAATGATGATTTATCTGCCCGTGGCATCACAGTGCTTGATCTACTTGGTAATCATCAGCAGATAGAACGATTCTTTTACAGCATCTTAGAGGAAGTTGATGTAGATCATCAATTTCAGGATAATGACGCAGTCACATTTCAAGTTTTGCCAAATCGCCACGGTTTAGAGCTGTTTATCAGCAAGAATGTTGGCGATGAAGGTGATGGGACAGATGATTTTGATGCAGCTAGCGCTGGTTTTAGTGGCGCAGTCGATTTTGGTGACAATGCATCAACTGACCAGATTTCCGACTTTTTAAAACAACAGTTGCAGGGTAAGGATTCAGAAGACGATGATGATCGGAAAACAACAATCAGTAATGAAGCCACGGATGATAATGATCCTGAGGCTTTAAAGAATTATACTTCTGATCCTAACGTTCCTACGCGGGAGGTTGTGCTTCGTCTGAACGACTTTGAAGATCTTGTCTCAATTGCTAAGGTTCTTCATTTAGATGGCGCTGTATCAAATCTTTATAAATACCGCGATCAATATTACCTTGATTTGGTCTTCTTCACGGATCAAACCACTCCAGAAACTATCAAAGATGATGTGGCCGTGGCTTTGGAATACGCAAACAAAACTACGATTACTAGTGATGTTTTGTCAGAGCATGGTGAAAAGATTATGGAAACTTCAGCGCTTGAATTAGCACGACATTATTTTGGTTAGCTTTTTGGAAACAAAGAGGACGCCAAATGTCTGATTTAATTGCCCTTCAATTCTGTCATTAATCATGTAAAAAGACATGGTTGATGACAGAATTTTTTTACAAGTTGCGTATATCTGAAAAAAAACAACCATCATTTGATGGTTGAGTATATTTGTTATCAATAATAGTTAGCAGAGCGACTAAAGCACATCTGAAAGGTGTGCTTTTTTACTTATATTGATTTATTAATTTCTTCAGTTCAGATTGAGCTGCAGAGTCCGACGAAATTTCGAAGTCTTGATCTGGTTGGTATTCTTCCGTTCCTTCGCCACTAGTTTGGCCAAAACCTGTATTGGTCGATACATTTTCTCCATTGCCAGTTTTTAATTCATATACAATCCCGTTGTCGCCAAGCATATATTTACTTACAGGTTGGTCGAAATCCATGGCAACTGCATAGTTATCTGCGAAGGAACCTTGATACAAATCTTGCTTTCCCGTAGATCCGTCTTTTGACTTGTAAAAGACACATCCACCAATGGAATGGATTTTAAAAGCTTCAGCACCTGGATTGCCATTGTCCTGTGTTTGTACACGGCCATCTGGCGTATTTGCGTACCAGTCACCATTGCCAGCAGCCCCATGATCAAAATACCAATCACTGACAGCCATGTGACCGATTTCAGCTCTTTCGGCAGCCCAATTCAGGAAAGCGGCGTTAATTTTTTCTTTTTGTACCGAGTTCAAAGACACGCTAGATCTCGAGAGAGTATTTTTATTGGTGGCGTTGAATTTTGAACTAGACTCTGTGGCATCCGACTTCGCTTGCAAAGATGTAGCAGAAAAGGTTTGTGAACCGAGTTTATCTTGAGCATCATTTAACGCTGTCAGTTTGTATTTTTTTGAAAGTGAGGTAACTTGAAAGGCTATGGCAAAATGAGATGTTTTTTCTGGATTGGTTTCGTCATGCGCCGATGAAATTTCAGAATCATAGGGTGAGTTAACTTGCAGTCCATCCGTATCCAACTTTTTGTCAGTTACGCTGCTAACAGAGTAGGCAGATATGTATTTGTTAAAGAAATCTTCAGCACTGATTCCAGATTTAGTTTTGTTCGTGAAAGTACCCCGGAAAATGACTGCATGCACTGCGCCCTCAACACTTGGATCAGTGGCAGTTAGCGTATCCACGCTATTAATCACAATTATGCCTTTAGCGTTTGACATAGAGCTGTTTTTAAACCCTTGACTTCTGTTTTGCTGACTTGATTTTTGTTCGGAATTACTTTGACCTTTTGAACTATTGTTGCCACATGCCGTAAGCAACAGTGCACTCAGGACAGTTACTCCTAATGTAATTGCTTTTTTCATAACATATCTCCAAATTTGCTAATTTTTCATGCTGTTAATCTCTAGATGATTTTAGTAGGCTAGTGCCTCAAGTGAGTGGTAAGACTCTGAAATTGCATAGGATTTTGAAAATTGAAATTTTACTGTGGCGGATGCTTCATTAGATCAGGTTACTCCGTCGTTAACCGTTCAAAACATAATACGAGCTGCTGAGGCTATAGATGTTAACACGGAAATGATACTTTATAGCCCTACATTCAGTATAATGGAATAAAATAACTTTTAAATGATAAGAAGATTAATTTTAAAAACGTTTGATAGACAGATGGAGATGCAGGTACAAGCACAAAAAAAGAAGGCCCAAAAGCCTTCTCCTAAAGATTATTTCTTATCCATCTTGTCTTTAACGTTATCCACGGCGTCGGTTAGTTTCTCTTTGGCTTTACCCATCAAGCCTTCCGCTTTGCCTTCTGCTTCACGGCCTTTGTCGTTGGTTGCCTTTCCTTCAAGTTCCTTAGCTTTACCAGCGACCTTGTGTTTTGTACTATCGATTTTATCTTCTGTACTCATATCGAGACCTCCTAATTGCATTAGTGACATTTACCGTTACACACATTATTTCAAACAAGATGTCAGTAAACAATTAATATGCTTATCTATTTGAGATGATTAAAAATACTGCGACAGTTAAAGTTTTAATAGTGCCTTGTGAGTATACGAAGAAAACGAATCCTCAATTTGATTTTTCACGAACAAATCACGCCGTCTTTGCGTATGTAATAGGCGGAGGTGAGAACAATGTTGATGGCTTTGAGTTGCGAGGGTGGTGAACTTGTGGCGGCTAGTGTTGCCGAGAGAAACCAATATCAGTGTCCTGCGTGCCACGCGCCCGTTCATTTGCGACGTGGGCGAGTGCGGCAACCCTATTTTGCACATGAACGGTTAGCAGATTGTCAGACATTTTCAGAGGCTGAGACTTCTGAACATTTGTTGGGCAAACGACAGTTATTTGAGTGGCTCCAAAAACAAGATAATGAAGTTATGCTGGAACAGTCATTGAAGGTGATTCACCAACGGCCAGATCTGCTTGTCAACAATCAAACGGCCGTCGAGTTTCAATGTAGTCCAATTGATTTACAGCGCTTTTCTGAGCGAGTGGCAGGTTATCGTGAACACGCCTTTCATCAAATATGGCTGCTTGGTCAACCATATTGGCCTAAACCACGGTTGTCGCTAAGCAAAGTTGCCAAGTTTATTCGCTGGGGAGGAAAAACTGGCGCATATTTATTGTTCTGGCATACACAACGTCGTCAACTGATTGTTTTGCATCATTTAGGCGAAGTGGCATTATTGCCGATCACCTATTCCCAACAGTCATTTGATACTTGGACATCCTGGATGGATTGGTCACAACAGCAAACGCAATTTCAGATGCACTCAGTTAGCAAAGCGAATTTGAGTCATCGACAACGGGCCATTGCGTTTGGTTTACATCGCCGACAGCCAAATTTTATGCGATGGCAAGCATTGTGTTATCAGGCAGGGACTAGTCTGTCAACATTGCCACAATGGGTGCTGGAGGATGTTTACGAGATGCCGATTTCAATAAATTCACCCTTGGACTGGCGGATTCCGCTTTACTTATGGTGGTGGCGCCATCAAAATGCGTCATCACGTCAATGTCAGTTTGCTTGGACGAGGATTAGTTTGCCCAGAATCCAGTGGTTGCCTAACTTACAGCTGGCTGATGAACGGATGCGACAGCGGATGAGCATTCAGTTATGTAAAGTATTTTTTAGTAGTGAGCATGCAAAAAAGTTGTCTGACTATCCAACTAATAGAAAAGTATGGTAAAGTTAAAAAGTGATTAAAATATAATTAGTTTTCTTATTTTAAATGTTGGAGGTCGTTATGGCAGACGTAAAACAATTACCTACTAGAGATGAAGTTCCAGAGACGCTAAAGTGGGACTTAACTCAAATTTTTGCAACTGATGCAGCGTGGACAGACGCTTATCACCAAATTGAGTCGAAGCTGCAGCAAGTTACCTCCCATCAAGGACATTTAGCTGAATCACCAGAGCAACTTGCAGCGGGCGTGGCTTACCTACTTGATGTTTACCATGAATTGGAAAATGTCGATGTGTATGCGTCATTGAAGCAAGAGCAAGATACTAGTGACCAAGCAGCGCAAGGATTGGCTGCTCAGGCTAACGACTTGGTGGCTAAGGTTGCCAGCGCTTTGGCCTGGTTCCAGCCAGAAGTTTTGGCCATTCCCGAGAAGACACTCAGTGAATGGTTGAATACTAATGAGTTAAAGCCATTCAAACATTTCTTTGAGGACTTAGATCGAGCACGTGATCATACGTTACCAGCAGATCAAGAAGCATTATTGGCAGGAGCTGGGGATATTTTCCAAGCTTCGGCAAAAACGTTCGGTGTTTTAGATAACGCGGATTTAGAGTTCCCAATCGTGAAAGATGAAGCAGGTAACGATGTTCGTTTGACTCAGGGGGTATATGGCGTCCTGTTGCAATCAACAGATCGTTCTGTCCGCGGTGCAGCCTTTAAACAACTATACAAGGTGTACAAGCAATTTCAGAATACGTTTGCTTCGACGCTGTCTAGCAACGTTAAGGCGCATAATTATACAGCGCGCGTGCATCACTATCCAACCGCTCGTGCGGCGGCATTAGCGGAAAATAATATTCCTGAAAGTGTTTACGACACGCTTGTTGAAGAGGTTAATAACCATCTTGACCTATTGCACCGCTATGTTAGTTTGCGCAAACGTATTTTAGGCGTTGATCATTTGCATTCTTACGACCTGTATACGCCAATTACTGGGGATTCACCGCTGAGTTACACCTATCCAGAAGCTCAACAAGAGGCTTTACGCGCCTTGTCCGTAATGGGTCCGGATTACGTTAGCCATGTTCAAGAAGCCTTCGATAATCGGTGGGTCGATGTGGTCGAAACGAAAGGCAAACGAAGCGGGGCGTTTTCATCTGGTGTTTACGATACCAATCCATATATTTTGCTGAACTGGCAGGATAATTTAGAGGAATTATTTACCTTAGTTCACGAAATGGGCCACAGTATTCACAGTTATTACACGCGTCATAATCAACCATACCAGTATGGCGACTATTCTATTTTCGTAGCGGAAATTGCATCAACAACTAATGAAAATACGTTGACTCAATATTTGCTTGATAACAATGACGACCCTAAAGTGCGGGCCTACGTTTTGAATCACTACCTGGATGGCTTTAAGGGAACTGTTTATCGGCAAACACAATTCGCAGAATTCGAACACTGGATCCACCAAGAAGATGCTGTGGGTCATCCGTTGACTGCTAGTCGGATGTCAGACTTTTATGGCAAGCTGAATCAAACTTATTATGGGAAAGATTTAACCCCAGATCCGGAAATTGCTTTGGAGTGGTCACGAATTCCACATTTCTATTACAATTACTATGTCTTCCAGTATGCAACTGGGTTCGCCGCTGCATCGACATTGTCGCATGGTATTACCAGCCATCAACCAGGAGCCTTGGATCATTATTTGGACTTCTTAAAGGCTGGTAGTTCACAATATCCATTGGATGTAATGAAGATGGCGGGGGTTGATATGACGAAACCGGATTACTTGCGTCGGGCATTTGATGTCTTTGAACAACGCTTGAATGAATTTGAAACGTTAATTGACAATTCGCAAAAATAACACGCTTCGTTTAAGTTTGAATTGATGAAAAAAGAGCCTTCAATCGGTAGCGTACTGATTGAAGGCTCTTCATTTAATGTTTCGTTCAGGTTAGAGGATGCGTAAATTGGCTTTGTCGTGATTTTGTTTAATGGCTTGTGGCAACGTTGTTAGCTTATTGTTAATTGTATGTTCACTGATTTCTAACAGCGTGTCGTAATCGAAATGTTCCATCAGCAAGCCGCAATCAAAATCTTCCACGTCGAAGATGACCGTTTGACTTGGGTGTTCAATACCCATTTCGGAGACCAGACGTTGGTCCGCAGCGAATGCATCTTCAGCGAGCTTGCTCCGACGATCGTCAATAAACATCGCTGTGTCTAATGCTAATTCATGGGCAACGGTGATACCAAGCTCTTCTGTGTAAGCTTCGTGGTTGACCAAAATGTGCTCCTGCAAACGCAGAAAGTATTGACGACCAAGCCGTTTGCCCTGAAAAGAAGCGGCTTTGTAATCTAGGATAATTTGATACATTTGTTCTGCTAGGGCGTTGCGGTCCAACTCTGGGTGATCCGCCGCCATTCGGTGAAATGTATCGCTTATCGTCTGTAAATTAAGCATTGGGACAAACTGAATTTGAAGTTTGCGCTTAGTCTGGGCAGAGATCTGGTTAATCTGCTTCTCACAGTCATAACAATTTGTTCCGAGTGGATTTACAAACAGATAAATTTCTAACACGGGATATCCTCCATATCAACAATCTTAAAAAATTAAATAAAAAGTCATAGAATATAAATACGATAATAATGAAACGTTTTACTTAATAAGGCAATCGGTTGCGCATTAGCACAACTGCGCCACTGTGCGTTTCTTAACTGGGACTATCATGCCCGATTTTACCGGAAATGTAAAGCTAAACGTTTCGAATGGTGTGTTACTAAGCTTCGCTGGCGGTTCATCGCTAGTGTCCCAAAGTATGGTAAACTGTTGGCAGTTAGTTGGCCGCCGTGAGGTTGTTCAACAAACGATGAATCATCAAGGAGGTCATTCGATGATTGAGGATTGGTCCCACTTTTTGCTTCCTTATGAGCAAGCGGTCGAGGAATTAAAAATAAAATTGAGAGGTATCCGTAAACAATATAAGGATGCCGGTTTACAGTCACCCGTCGAGTTCGTTACCGGGCGGGTAAAACCTGTTGATAGTATTAAGGAAAAAATGGTTCGTCGTCATGTCGCCGAAGATCGTTTGGAAGAGGACATGCAGGATATCGCTGGGCTACGGATTATGTGTCAGTTTGTTGGCGATATTTATCAGGTCGTCGACTTATTACGTAAACGAACGGATTTAACCATCTTGGAAGAGCGTGATTACATTTCAAACGTTAAACCCAGTGGCTATCGTTCGTATCATATCGTGGTGTCTTACCCGGTTCAGATGCTGACGGGTGAAAAACGAATCCTAGCCGAAATTCAGGTGCGAACATTAGCCATGAATTTCTGGGCAACAATTGAGCATTCCCTAAATTACAAATATCAGGGTGAATTTCCTCAGGAGTTGCAAGGTCGTTTGGAACGAGCTGGTGAGGCGGCTTTCAGGTTGGATCAAGAAATGTCGGCAATTCGAGAAGATATTTCGGAAGCGCAACCACACGAGAATACAAACAATTCTCCTGATGATGTGGGTCAGCGAAGTAATGACGATGTTTCTTCGACGCCGAATGAAACCAAATAATTGTGTGATCGATGTTTGCTGCTTACGGTGAGACGATCATATGTAATTGAGAGAGTAGAGAACAAAGTATGAAAGTTGCGATTTATAGTTATTATCCAAACGATGAAACGCGGGCTGTCATTGAACGGTTGACGACAGCTTTGAACAAGGCACATTTACCGATTGATGACCAGCATCCTGATGTGGTGGTCTCGGTTGGTGGAGATGGCACTTTGTTATCAGCCTTTCATCACTATCGGGCAGAGCTGGCAAAAATTCGTTTTGTCGGCTTGCATACAGGACACCTTGGCTTTTATACGGACTGGCGTGATTATGAAACGGACCAGCTCGTGAACAGCCTGGCACATGATAATGGTGAAAGCGTCAGTTATCCGCTTTTAGATATCAATATCACTTACAAAGGTGAAACAGCGCCGCATCAATTTTTGGCGCTCAATGAAGCGACGGTCAAAAAGGCTGCTAAGACCTTAGTTTGTGACGTGTATATTAAAGATCAATTATTAGAACGTTTTCGTGGGGATGGCTTGTGCTTTTCAACACCAACTGGTTCAACGGGATACAATAAATCATTGGGTGGTGCGGTCATTCATCCTGGTATCGAGGCCATTCAAATGGCAGAAATTGCCTCCATCAACAACCGGGTGTTCCGGACGTTAGGTGCCTCGTTTATCATCGGTAAGGATGAATGGGTGACGTTACGGTCAGAGGATGCTGATAATTTTGCCATCAGTTGTGATCAATTTTTAACGCCAGAACGATTGGTCAAGGAAATTACGTTTAAAGTATCACAGCAACGGATTTACTTCGCTGAATATCGGCATACCGCATTCTGGCAACGGGTCCGTGAGTCCTTTATCGGGGATGTCTTGTAATGGCATACCCGTTACGCTTTGAGTGGCGTAATCAAACGCACGAAACGGTAAAACTGCGAACCTTTTTGAGTGCGCATGGTGTTTCCCATGCCGTTTTAATCCAGATCAAGTTTCAGGGTGGTACGATGTCAATCAATCACCAACCAGCATGGAGCGTTGATGATGTCCGTCCTAACGATGTTGTTACGATCATCCTGCCACCGGAACCAGCGAATGCGGCGGTAACCATTTCAGATTTGCCGTTGTCAATTGTCTATGAGGACGATAATTTTTTAGTTGTTAATAAACCTGCTGGAGTGGCATCTGTGCCCGCCCATCACTATGCTAATAATACGTTGGTTAACCGGGCGAAGGGCTATTTCATTACTCATGGTATTCCATTACAGGTGCCTCATATTGTTACTCGGTTGGACAAAGATACGAGCGGGTTGGTGCTGTTTGGTAAACATCACATGGCGCATTCCGTTTTAGATCAACAATTGAAGGCACACTCGCTACAAAAGACGTACTTGGCCGTTGTCAGTGGCACGGGTCTACCAGAGCATGGTAACTTTGATCAGCCAATTCAGCGCGACCCGACATCGTTTATCAAACGGCAAACTGGGGAGACTGGCCAAGCTGCCCGGACCGAATTTTGGGTACTGGCAACAGCTGGCACTTTTTCAGTGGTGAAGGTTAAGCTTCACACTGGTCGGACGCATCAAATTCGGGTTCATTTTGCCGGTGCAGGACATCCGTTAGTCGGTGATCAGCTGTACGAGGGAGATTTGCATCAGGGATTGAAACGTCAAGCATTGGCCTGTGAACGATTGGGCTTCTATGATCCATTTGCAGACGTTCAACGGCAATTAACTGCGCCATTGGCAGAAGATATGCAACAATTGCTCACACGTTATGAAATTAATGTTGATACTGTGATGCAGCAGCTTAACACGGATTTTGATGTTAATTAACGGGCATTTTTGATTCAAAATAAGCAGTTCATTTTCAAAATAGGCATAATAAAAACGCTCGGCAATTTTGCCAAGCGCTTTTTTTAAAACCGTGAAAATATCAATATTTCAGTAAATGCGTACCATGAACTTCCTTAACACTGAGCACTTCCGCAATATGATCCACATTATCTACCGTGATTCCGCCACCTGGCATGATAATCAACCGACCAGATGCCGTTTTAACTAATTTTTTCAATTGTGGCAACGTTTGGTCGATTGGCGTCGCCAAGGATCCACCATGCGTGAGAATTCGATCAACATCATGATCGGCTAACCAGTCGATAGCGGCCGGTTGATCATCAGGCGAAATTGCATCAAAGGCCATGTGGAAAGTAACACTCATGCCACCAGCCGCTGCCATGAGCTGTTCTAGTGCATCAGTGTCTAACTTGTTGTCTGGGGTTAGAGCACCAAAAGCAACGCCGTCCACACCAAGTTCCTGGGCAGAAAATAGGTCAGCTTCCATGATTTTAATTTCGGTATCATTGTAGACAAAATTGCCACCGCGTGGCCGAATCATGACGGTGAGGGGAATGTGGTGTTCAGCAGCGTAACGACTGCTTTCACTCATAACACCACGGCTGACCGTTGTGCCGCCGACGGCCAAATTGTCATTTAGCTCGATGCGGTTGGCCCCAGCTGCTATGGCAGCGGGAAGATCAGTATAATTTTCGATAGCAACTTCTTTAAATAATGGTGTATTCACAATTGGCTCCTTTGATGTTTGTGACTAACTAAAACAATTAGCTAGTTTTCAAACAGAACGCAAACCGGTTCAGGAACGGCAACATCCTTTTGAATCAATTTTAATTGACCAGTTGTGGCGTTGCGGCTGTATAAGGTTGCGTTGTCTGTATTTTGATTAACAGCGACAACAAACTGTTGAGAAGGGTCTAGGTCAAAGTCCCGTGGAAAGTCACCTTCTGTACTGATTTGCTGACGTAATGATAGTGTACCATCTTCGCCCACAGCAAACACGGCTAAGCTATTGAAACCACGGTTGCTGACGTAAACAAACTGACCATCGTTTGAAATGCGAATTGCAGCAGCACCATTATGAGCAGTCCAATCTGTCGGAATGGTCTTTAACGTTTGAACATGCGTAAGCGTACCCGTAGCTTCGTCGTACTTCAGTACGGAGATGTTGCTGCTCAACTCACCGGCAAGGTAGCAAATGGATTTTTGTGGGTTAAAGACCACATGACGAGGGCCAAATCCTGGCTCTGCTTGGTATGTTGAAACGAGGCTAAATTTACCGTCGTCAGCGACATCATAGACAGTTACTTGATCCATGCCGAGGTCACAAACAATTAACCGGTTGTCTGGCGTTAAATTCGTGTAATGAACATGGGGACCATCGGCCTGTTCAGGTAGTGGACCAACCTCACCCTGATGAGTAACAACATCAGTTAATTTCAATGAACCATCAGACTGAATGGCGAAGCTTTTCAACGTCCCCATGTGATAGTTACCCTCATAGACGAGTTGACGTGCTTCATCAACTGCCACGTAGGCTGAGCTAGTACCTTTTGAAAAGGCGTGGTTTAGCAAAGTTGCTGGGGTAGTGGAGCGGTCAAAGGCTGAGGTTCCTCCCATTCCAGCTGCTTTGTCACCGTCAACAGTGTAAAGTTTGTTTGCTTTAGAAAGAGCCAGATAAGTTGGGCTACTTGCCTTGGCAACCAGTGTTGGTGCCGTTAGCTCATTAGACGTGGTGTCGAGTGCCATTTCATAAACACCTTGACTGGTCTTTTTGGTATAAGTTCCTACTAAGAATTTTTCTAACATGCGTGCTTCCTCCTCAATGTATGCATTGCCACAGAGTTCTGTGTTTAATCTGCGTTTCACCACTTGAGTATATCATAATGAAAACGATTCCTTAACAGTGTCTTGCAAACGGTTGCATCAGTCTACTGTTTGACAGGCGCCAAGGGCGAAGAATGCTCGGCGACTATGCTATACTAACGCAAAGTGAAGCATCGTCCGAAATAAACGACTGGGCGAAAACGTAAGGAGGCCGCTATGCAAAAACAAACCGTTACTCGGCGACAACGACCCGTTAGTCGCTTACGTCAACTAGCATTGCGTTTAGTGATTGTGGTGCTGGTATTGTTGATTTTGTGGTTATTGAATAACGTAAACTGGGTCTTTTCACCGCTGCAACAATTTTTTAGTATTATTGGGGGCCCAGTGGTTCTGGCAGGGGTCTTTTACTACCTGATGAATCCGCTAGTGGACCGTTTGGAAAAAAGCAAGTTTCACATTCACCGGACTTGGACAATTATTGGCCTGTTTGCCGTGATTCTGGCGTTGGTCGTTCTGGGCGTTGTCTTGGTCGTGCCACTCATTCAGGATCAACTTACTGGGTTAATCAAAGACTGGCCGCATTATTGGGATAGTCTCATTAATTCGACAACGGCGTTTTGGCAGGGCTCAGATATGAAGTGGTTGCGCGATATTTTAAATCAGTATGACACCCAGTTACAAAAGGGACTGAGTGGGCTCTTGAAGAATACCGCTAGTAATACTGTTGGCGGCTTGGGCAGTATTGTTGGCAGTGTGACGACGGTTATTGTTGCCCTAGTAACATTTCCATTCTTATTATGGTATATGTTGCGCGATGGCCACCAATTTCCGGAATATGTGTCTCGTTTACTACCACAACGGCTACAGAAATCGTTTTTGACCGTCCTGAAAGAAATTAATGATCAAGTGTCAAATTACATTCGTGGCCAGCTTACCGTTGCTTTCTTTGTGGCCTTAATGTTCTATCTCGGTTACTTACTCATTGGCTTGAAATTTGCATTAACATTAGGAATTGTTGCCGGAATTTTAAACCTGATTCCTTATCTGGGCTCATTTTTAGCGATGGTTCCCGCGGTGGTCGTTGGGGCGTTTGTGTCACCGTGGATGCTAATTCAGGTGCTTATTGTGTTTGCAGTTGAACAAACAATTGAAGGGCGACTGATTTCACCGTTGGTGTTGGGCTCATCACTTAAAATTCATCCAGTGACGATCATTATCGTATTGCTGGCAGCAGGGAAAATTTTCGGTGTTATGGGCGTTATCTTTGGGGTTCCCGGATACGCCGTATTAAAAGTAATTGTGAGCCACTTATATCAGTATTGGCGGGAAAATGCACAGTGGTTTGATGAGGCAGACCGTCATCGCAAAGTTTTAGCCGATGAAAATTCCGACAATGTAAACCACAAACAGGATGTCGATGAATAAACAGTCTAGGTCACTGTCGTGAATCGGGGGAGTTTGTAGCTGATGGTGCACCTCATTGCAACTAGTGAGCTAGGCGGCATCATGGTATAATGGACATCATGAAAAAAATTGATCGTGGCGCCGCTTATCTGCAAGAACATTTGGCAATGTTTCGTTGTCCAGTTTGTGAGACGCCTTATGAAAAAATCAGTGGTCACACACTTAGTTGTCCGAATGGCCATACATTAGATTTAAATAAAAAGGGTAGTGCCACATTTCTCAAACATAATGTGGTGACTGAATACGATGGACCGATGTTGGCCGCCCGACGGCGGATGCTGACAGCTGGGCTGTTTGCGTCGATTGTAAAAGCTGTCAATCAACAATTGCCATCACAGGGTCAACGGATTCTTGATGTCGGCACCGGAGAAGGGACACCGTTGGTACAGTTGGATCAGGAACGCAACAATCCTGATGATGTTCTCATTGGGTTTGACCTGTCAAAGGCAGGAATAAACCTCGCAACTCAGTTGGATTCTAAAGCCTTCTTTTGTGTTGCTGACTTGGCACAACTGCCATTTACAGATAATGCGTTTGATACAGTGATGGAATTCTTTTCACCATCGGCCTACCGTGAATTTGAACGTGTTTGTCGACCAGGAGGCAGCCTGATCAAAGTGGTGCCCAATGCGAATTACCTGGTAGAGTTGCGGCATGCTTTATATGACGAATCGGCTCCGCAGTATCAGTACACGAATGATCGGGTAGTGGAGTTGTTTGCCGATCACTATCCGGCTATGCAACAAACGACGGTGAGCTATGACTTTCCCATCGGCAAGAACCGCATTGCTGATATGATGGCAATGACGCCGTTAAGTTGGGGGAGTGATGATGCCCATCGTGCGGCATTATTGACCAATCCAGTGGACACCGTGACCATTGACGTTAGTGTGTTGACTGTCCAAACGTCGTAGCTATTTGGCTAAGGGCGGCTGAGGACTGTCAGACAGGCGTTGACTGCAGGTCCAGACCACTTGCGAAGTTAACAAACTAGTGCTAATATGCTTATGGAATCATTTGGAGGTCAATATCGAACAGATTCGTTAGTGGCTTTCAGATTCGGACTTCATTAACGTAGCGTCTCGCCGTATGCCATTACCGAGATGACTACGTTTTTTTAGTCTCTGATTCTAAAAAAACATCACTTTAGTGCCAGTGCGAATTACTGATATGATGGTTAACGCTGACTGTGCGGCCGATTTTAGTTTCCTGAAAACTACAGTCGCGCATCTCATCGTAATGGTAGTCATGTGAGAAGAGCGACCGTCAAACAATTGAAGACTTTTTAAGAGTGCCGTAATTATCGAAGTTGAGCAGTAGAAGTAAGTTACAATGATGTATATGGATGTGCCAAAAAGTACATAAAGGTTAATAAGGAGAAAGATAATGACGAATCACATTGCTTTATTTGAGCCATTGATGCCTGCTAATACAGGTAATATTGCCCGCACTTGTGCTGGGACGGATACTGCTTTGCATTTAATTGAACCATTAGGCTTTTCCACCGATGATGCGCATTTAAAGCGGGCAGGATTGGATTATTGGGATAAAGTCGACATTACGTACCATGAAAATTTGCAGGCTTTCATGGCTGCCATTCCAGAGGGTGACGAACTGTTTCTAGTCTCGAAGTTTGCCAAACAAACTTATGTCGATCCCGACTATACGAAGCCAGACCATGATTATTGGTTCCTGTTTGGCAAGGAAACGACAGGATTGCCAGAGCCCTTCATGCGGCAACACCCTGATGAGGCGATTCGAATTCCTCAAGATGACTCACATATCCGTGCGTTGAACTTATCTAATTCAGCTGCGATTGTCATTTATGAAGTCGTTCGTCAGCAGGGCTTCAACCAGTTGGAACAAACCCACTGGTACAAAAACGATAAACTCAAGTAGCCCTCACAGTTACCGTGTTGAAAGGAGTCTGACAGCGTGCCAGCCAAAAAAACGACGCGCAGAAAAACGACCAAACGGCCGCGAACAACTAAGAAAAAACAGGATTTTAAATATACAAAGAATATTATTGGCTTTGCCGTAGCGTTGCTTGCGCTGTTTGCCTTGTTAAGGTTAGGCGTTGCGGGGGTGTTTCTAGCCAACATTCTGTCGATTTTTGTCGGCAACACAAATCAGGTACTTGCAATCATCCTTATTGCAATTGGATTGGTCGTCGGCATTACTGGCAAATGGCCTAAGTTACCTGTCAAACGGGTCATTGGTGGGTCACTTGTTTATCTGGGTGTCCTTGTTTACGACCACTTGCGATTATTCACTAGCCTAAATTATCATGCTCATTTTGTTTCATTGACGTGGGGGATGCTCGGCGATAATTTGGCAGGCGGTACATTAAATGGCAAAGTCGGCGGCGGCATGATTGGTGCCTACGTTTATGCTGCTAGTGAACATTTAGTGGCTAACCTGGGGACGGCAATTTTTTCGACAATTTTGTTATTTGTCGGCGCAATGTTTCTATTGAATATCCCCTTTGCTGTGATTGGTCATGGCATCGTGGTCACTTGTCAACACCTCGTGCTGTGGACAAAACAGGGGAGCTCACGATTGCACGACTTTATTTATGCGGCGGTTGAGAAAAGCGCGACACCGGATCAACCGATTGATGCCCAGTCGACAGAGCCGGAACAATCGCAGCCCGAGAGTCAGTCTACTTCGTTGGCTCCTAAACGAACCCGCCACGCTGCCCAGCAATCGGCAGAAACGCCAGCATCCGCAGCTGTTAGTGCGGCACCGAAAACGCCTGTTGCGCCGGTAATTACCGTTGCTGCTGATCAAAATGAAGAGAGTGCACCAGCTCCTAAACAGGAGGAACTGGATCTTGGCGACCAGAGTGAGGATTTGAGTGATTATAAATTACCGACATCAGATCTGCTCACCAAGATTCCGCAAACTGATCAAACAGATGAGCTCAACGCGATTGAGAAAAATTCGCAAACATTGCAAAAAACACTGGCCAGTTTTGGCGTTGATGCAGAAGTTAAGAATGTCAGCTTAGGACCGTCAGTGACGAAGTATGAATTGCATCCGGCTATTGGGGTCAAGGTTTCGAAAATCGTTAACTTGGCCGATGACCTAGCGTTAGCGTTGGCGGCTAAGGATATTCGAATCGAAGCACCCATTCCCGGTAAATCGTTGATTGGGATTGAAGTTCCTAACAAACAGATTTCGACCGTTTCATTTCGTGATGTTGCCGAGCATGAGCCGGCTCATCCTGGCAAGGTGTTAAGCGTGCCGTTGGGTCGTGATGTGACGGGTAATATCGTGATGTGTGATTTGACGAAAATGCCGCATTTGTTGATTGCTGGCTCCACTGGTTCAGGGAAGTCGGTGGCAATCAACGGGATCATTACCAGTCTGCTCATGCAGGCGAAGCCAAATGAAGTGAAGTTTATGCTGATTGATCCAAAGCGGGTGGAGTTGTCTGTTTACAATGATATTCCTCACTTACTGACGCCAGTTGTTTCCGAACCCAAGCGGGCGGCCAAGGCCCTGCATAAAGTGGTTGATGAAATGACACGTCGTTATGAGCTGTTTGCGAACTTTGGTGTTCGTAATATTGATGGTTATAACAAATTGGTTGAGCAAAACAATGCCAACCCCGAGGATAATGTGGCACAGACACGTTTGCCGTATGTGGTCGCCATTGTTGATGAACTGGCTGACTTAATGATGACCGTTTCATCCGAGGTTGAGGACGCCATTATTCGGATTGCTCAGATGGGCCGGGCAGCCGGCATTCACATGATTTTGGCAACGCAGCGGCCATCTGTTGACGTCATTACCGGATTGATTAAAGCAAATGTGCCATCACGAATTGCGTTTGCGGTTTCTAGTGGTATTGATTCACGCACGATTCTGGACGCTAATGGTGCTGAAAAGTTGCTTGGCCGTGGGGATATGTTGTTTGAACCGATTGATCAGAACAAACCAACTCGTGTACAGGGTGAATTTATCTCTGATAAGGATGTCGCGGCAGTTGTTGATTTTATCAAACAACAACAGACGGCTGAGTACGACGGTAGCATGGAGGTTAGCGACGAAGAACTGAAGGAAGACAGCGATGAGGACCGGGCGGACGAAGTTGATGAACTTTATAACGACGCCGTTGCTTTTGTTCAAGATCAACAAAAGGCATCCACCTCGTTGTTACAACGTCGTTTCCGAATTGGCTATAACCGGGCTGCTCGAATGATTGATGACA
This sequence comes from Furfurilactobacillus milii, assembly GCF_009864005.1. Lineage (GTDB taxonomy): Bacteria > Bacillota > Bacilli > Lactobacillales > Lactobacillaceae > Furfurilactobacillus > Furfurilactobacillus rossiae_B. Next base: position 83,229 of record NZ_WEZQ01000020.1, on the reverse strand, counting down.
TGGAGGCTCGCGGCATTGTCGGTCCAGCCGATGGTTCACGACCACGTCAAGTTTTCTCGAAAAATGACGCTTAAGAGTAGTAGTGGTATTTGTTAGGTTTTAAATCTTGTTAAGGACCGACTTTTGAGTTCTCATAATTGATAATCTAAAACGACATCATTACTAATTGATTTAGTGGTAAAACAAAACAGTCCGTTTGAAATGTACATTGTACACTTCAAACGGACTGTTTTAAGTTGTTAACCTATTTAGAACAAGTTAAGTGGCTGCAAGGCTGCCAATACAACCCCACCAAGCGTAAGGATGATCATGACCCAAACGACGACCATTGTGAGTTTTTCGAAGCCACTGCGTTTCTTTTTACCTTGCATAACTTTACCTGTCTCCTTAATTGTTTGTACTGTCTTAAAAATTTATCCTTAATGTTACCGTGTTCCGTACAAAAGCACAAGGGGCAACAAAAATGTTGATGTGAAAAGCTAAAACCAGTCGTGACGTTTGAGAATCCAAGCAGTAATCGCACAGACAATGATTGTAAAGCCCATTACCAGTGAGAATGCATGCGCGATGTGGGCGAATGGAAGATCGACGTTCATTCCGTAAATACCACCGACAATGGTTGGAATGGTCATGATCAGCGTAACAGAGGTCAATAGTTTCATGACTTCGTTTAAGTTATTTGAAACAACGGAGGAAACCATATTGCTGTACTGTTCCAGAATGTTATTTTGAATAATGGTCATCGACTGAGCCTGATCAGTTTCAATCATAATTTGCGCCAGCAATTCGTGAAAATGTGGGCCATTAAAATAATCTTGTGCAGACGAGATCTGATCTAAAATTGGTCGGTTGTCTTTTAACGCACTATCGAATAAAACGAGCGACTTTTGCAATCCCATAATTTTATAAATTTGTTCATTACGAGTGGCCGTGGTCAGCTCACGTTCAAGACTAGTCGTTTCCCGTTCACTGAGCGACAGGGCGTGAACAAACGAATGGGCGATGTACCAGCCGAAACGGAGGATAAAATCTTGTCGATCGGCGATCCGGATCGTTGCGTTATCAGGATTCATGATGAAGTCGTTAATGAAGGTTGCTGGCTGTTTAGATACTGTGATAACGGCAGAGTCAGTGAGGATAAATGAAAACGGAAAGGTAGTAAAACTGAGGTAGCCTAGCGGGCTCACTTCATATTTCGGAAATTGAAGTAACAGATGTAGCGGTCGCTCGGGGCGTTGCGGATCAATGCCGTCGACTCGAGAATTTTCCCGATCATCTAAAATAGCGCTAATATAGGTCTCTGGAAAATTATACCGGTGAGCCAGTTGACTGATTTCGTCGTGAGTCGGGCGTTCAACGTTGATCCAGCAGTCTTGTTGAGGCGCGTTGACCGGAATTAAATTACCGTTTTTATCGTTTGCATAGTATTCAATCATGGGAGCCTCCGGGGTAAGTTAGCGTGTTAGTGGTAATTAAGTGAAGCACGCTGAATCCACGAATTGCGTGTCAAATTTCAAACCAGTATACTAACACTGTTGAAAAGAAATGAGGTGACCGCAGTGGGGTGGACAAATCAACTATTAATTCAAATTCTAACATTGATATTACTGTACATCATTCTGTCAGTGTTACGAATGATTTCTAAAAATAATTGGCCGACATGGATTCATCCACTTGATGTGTTGTTGCCAGTGTTAATTGTAATGAGCGCCATCGTGTTATCTGCAGTGAGTGTGCGGCCGTTATTTCTTTGGGCCGTGACACTGTGGTTGATTATTGGTGTGGGTGTGGTGTGGCGAACTTTTCGTGGCCGTCAACTCGTTCGCTACCGTACGTTTTTATTGATTTATTGGCGTGTGAGTGATTTAGTATGGCTGGTGATTTATATTTTAGCGATTATTGGTGCCATTATTCACCACTAAAGAGCGTGTATTTGAATATTTTTACCCACCAATCCCCACTTTAGGAGAGGTGAGTTTAAAGGGTCGTGAAAGACTGCTGAAATAGCATTCTTTCACGGCTCGTTTTTTTTGCAGCCACGTTCTGTGACAAAATTACTACATTTTTTCTAAGTACGTGGTGAATAGTGGGGGATTGTGGTAGACTTTTTTATAGCGAGAAGGATGATTGATTTAACTGTTGTTAAACCGTTTTCATTCGATTTTCACAGCGTCAGTTGACTTAAAAAATGGAAGGGATGGTGATCGAGCGTGTTTATCGGAGAATTTCAACACAATGTTGACGATAAAGGTCGTCTTATCATCCCAGCTAAGTTTCGCAATCAACTCGGCGAAAAATTTATGGTTACTCGTGGGATGGATGGCTGTTTGTTTGGCTATCCAGAAGCAGAATGGTCTGCGTTGGTCGAAAAGACCCAGACATTATCGTTAACTAAACGTGACGCACGTGCATTCTCTCGTTTCTTGTTTTCTGGCGCGACAGAGTGCGAATTCGATAAACAGGGCCGCATCAATATTCCGACTCCGTTACGGAACCACGCAAAACTGACTAAAGCCTGTGTCATCGTTGGGGTTTCTGACCGGTTTGAAATTTGGGACGCTGACACATGGCAACAGTACAATGAGTCAACCGAAGCTAACATCGACGATATTTCGGAATCAATGGGCGACTTTGACTTTTAGGTTTTAAATAATTGAGCACTTAACACGATGGCTTTAACACAGGATACGCAAAGGAGGGGTGACATGGCAGAATTTAATCACGTAACTGTTTTGTTGAATGAAGCAGTTGCAGGTTTGGCCGTGAAACCCGACGGTATTTATGTGGATTGCACATTGGGTGGCGGTGGTCATTCTGCAAAGATTCTTTCAGAATTAACGGCCGGTCATTTATATGCTTTTGATCAAGATGAAACGGCCTTAGCATACAATCGCCAAAATTTGGCAACTGCAATTGCTAACAACCAGGTAACCTTGATTCAAGCTAACTTTCGAAATATTACTCAGGAACTCGCTGAGCGAGGCGTTCGACATGTGGATGGCGTGTTATATGATCTCGGCGTGAGTTCGCCACAGTTTGATGACGCGCAACGTGGCTTTAGTTACAGGTTGGACGCACCCCTAGATATGCGGATGAATCAGGAACAGGATTTGTCCGCCATGCAAGTCGTTAACGAATGGGATTACGCGCAGTTGGTTCGTATTCTATATCGTTATGGCGAAGAGAAGTTTGCCAAACAAATTGCCCGAAAAATTGAGCAACAACGTGCGGTGGCGCCGATTGAAACAACCCTTCAGCTAGCTGACCTGGTTAAATCCGCTATTCCAGCCGCGGCTCGCCGTCATGGTGGTCATCCAGCAAAGAAGACATTTCAGGCCATTCGGATTGCAGTTAATGATGAATTGGGTGCGTTGGAAACATCGTTAGAGCAAGCCTTAGCACTCTTGAATCCCGGTGGCCGCATTAGTTGCATTACGTTTCAGTCCTTAGAAGATCGGTTAGTTAAAACGATGTTTAAGGAGCAAACAACGGTGCCAGAATTGCCAGCAGGATTGCCAGTGATTCCAGCAGACATGCAACCGGATTATCACCTGATTACACGTAAACCGATTGAGGCCAGTGAGGCTGAGTTAGCCGCTAACCGTCGGGCACACAGTGCTAAGCTGCGTGTGATCGAGCGCAATGAAACAAATACCGATTCAAAACAGCCATTGTTGAGGTAGTCGTTAGGTAAATTAGCCGTTTGTCATTACATTAAAAAATCGTCTGTCGTCCAGACTTACATAGTTAAGGAAGTTGATTAACATGGCACAGAATTTAGCACAGTCACAACCATATGAGCAGCCTAGTGTTGCCAAACCGCTCCGTCAGCCCCAATCGGTTGAACAGCCAGCCATTCATCAGAAACGGCTCCCAATTTCAGGATTCGAGATTCTATTGAGCATAATTTGTGGTATTGTTGTTGTGTGTTTCGCCGTGAACATCATTCATTCTCAAATCGAGATTACGAATGCACAGCGTAATTTACAAACGACACAAACACAGTTGACAAAGGTCAATAATGCCAATGCTTCCGCAACTCAGGAAATTAGCGAGTTGTCCAGCCGTTCTCGATTGGACGCAGTGGCACAGAAAAATGGGTTGACCTTAACCAGCCAAAACATAAGGAATGTCAGTAAATAATGAATAAAGATTCCAAACGAATGTCCAGTCCAGATAACACCCGTTCAAACAGACGTCACTTCGGTAACGTATTGCTTGTTGCAATTCTTGCGGTGTTTATCCTGCTGGGCGTTCGTTTTGTTTATATTGCAGTTGGCAAACATGTGCAGCATGTGAGTTTGTCCAAACAAGCACAGGCGCTCTACACCGAACAGCAAACGATTCACGCTAAGCGGGGGACCATTTATGATGCTGACGGCAATCCAATTGCAATGGACACCAATACGTACACGGTGTATGCCGTGCTAAACAAACATCAGGTCTCAACTACGGGCAAACCGCTTTATGTAACAGACAAAGATAAAGTGGCTAAGGTACTTAGCAAAACGCTCAACATGAGCTCGAGTGAGATTTTAAAGATTCTAAACCCTAGTAATAAAAACACCTTCCAGGTGGAGTTTGGCTCGGCTGGTAAGGATTTGTCTGTGGCAACTAAACAGGCAATTCAGAAAGCTAATCTAAATGGAATTGCCTTTACGACACAAAGTGCACGGTTATATCCTAACGGGATTTTTGCTAGTCATATGATTGGTTACGCACAGCCGACCACCTTGGCCAACGGGGCTAGCTCATTGATTGGCAAAATGGGGATTGAACAGCAGTTGAACCGGCAGTTATCTGGTGAAAATGGTGTTAAGCAAATTAAACACGATTCGTTAGGCTACACATTGCCCAATTCACAGCGGAATAAACGCAGTGTGAAGAACGGTGACAATGTGTATACAACATTGAATCCTGATTTGCAGAACCTGTTAGAAAATCAAATGCAGATTTTGTACAGCAAGTTGCAGCCTAAAAATATGGTCGCTATGATGGTTGACACTAAGACTGGCAAAATCTTGGCGGCTACCCAACGGCCAACGTTTAATGCGTCAACGATGCAGGGCCTGGGTGATCAGTGGAATGACTTACTGGTTTCGGATCCTTATGAACCTGGCTCGACCATGAAGAGCATGTCCTTAGCGGCGTCAATCGACTCTGGCAACTTCAAGGGTAGTGATACCTATCAATCTGGTCGATATAAGATCGGTAACGCCGTGGTTCCTGACTGGAATCCAGCAGGTTGGGGCACAATTACTTATTCCAAAGGATTTGATCTTTCTAGTAACGTGGCGATGGCTCATTTGGAACAACAAATGGGGGCCAGTACTTGGAAAAAGTACATTCAGAATTTTGGCTTCTTAAAATCAACGAACAGTGGTTTGCCAAATGAAGCACATGGCACCATGCAATTCACGCAACCAATCGAGCAGGCTAACACAGCGTTTGGTCAAGGGATTACCGTGACACCAATGCAACTCATGCAGGCGTACACGGCTATAGCTAACAACGGGAAGATGTTGAAGCCGTACTATATCAACAAGATTGTTGATCCCAATACCGGCAAGGTCGTTTATCGTGGTAAACGGCAGGTTGTTGGCAATCCAATTAGTGCTGAAACGGCCAAAAAAGTGCGTCAACACATGACGGACTACGTTTACAAATCTTACGGGATGGGGAAAGACTTCAAGATTGCTGGCTACAAAGTGGCGGCCAAGACCGGGACGGCCCAAGTGGTTGGTGACAATGGTCAATACATGGACGGAATGGATTCGACTTTGAACTCTGTGATAGGGATGGTTCCCGCGAAGAATCCTCGTTACTTGATGTACGTGACCGTTAATCAGCCTAAGAAGGTGCCGGACAAGCTGATTACACAGTGGGAAAACGATGTCTTTAGTCCCGTCATGACAGAAGCGTTAGCGATGGACAAGGATACGGCATTACCAGGGAAAGCAACCAGCACAAAGGTGCCGAAGCTAGTGGGCACAAACGTTGATGACGCTAAACAGCAAGTTAGTGACCTTTCACTGACGCCGGTAGTGATTGGTGATGGCAGCAAGGTCACGGCACAGTCTCCTTCTGAGGGCAAAAAGACGCTGACCAATCAACGGATTTTCCTTCGTGCCGGGGACAACCTGACGATGGCAGATATGAAAGGCTGGTCAATGGGTGATGTCCTTGAATTTGCCAAGCTAACGGGCTTGTCAGTGCAAACTTCTGGTAGTGGATATGTGACAAGTCAAAGTTTGCCGGCTGGCCGCACCATCCAGGAAGGAACCGGTGTGACTGTGAAATTTAAGTAACACCGCAATTGTTTTCGTGTAAAATAAAAGAGTGATGCCGAAGCTCGGGAAGGTCCGAGCAACAACGTAAAGGTGGCAGTGTGCAAGCGCACTTTGCTTGTGGGGTGACAGCTTTGGGTTGTGCACAGGGCCTTGAGCGACAGGTGCACGTTTAAGAAGAGTGATGCCGAAGCTCGGGAAGGTCCGAGCAACAACGTAAAGGTGGCAGCGTGCAAGCGCACTTTGCTTGTGGGGTGACAGCTTTGGGCTGTGTACAGGACCTTGAGCGACAGGTGCACGTTTAAGAAGAGTGATGCCGAAGCCCTGGGAGAAGCTGAGCAATAACGTGGAAGACGAAGCATTCGGTGGATTTCCGAATGAGGTGGCTTTCGGGTTATGCGCAGGCTTCTGGGCGACAGGTGCACGTTTAAAAGAGTGATGCCGAAGCTCGGGCAGGTCCGCGTAGCAACGTAAAGGCCTTAACTTCGGCAGTGTATTTAAAAGCGGATTGTCCTAACAACCGCACAATTAAAGGGGTAAGTAGAGTTATGCAAGTTCGTATTTGGCTTTGGTCGTTAATCATTGCGTTTGCAGTGACCGCAATTTTTCTACCATTTTTGATTCGTTATTTCAGAGCACACGGCGAGGGCCAAACGATTTGGGAAAAAGGCTTGAGTTGGCATGAAAAGAAAAATGGCACGCCGACAATGGGTGGTCTGATGTTCATTACTGCCAGTGTTGTGGCAACATTAATTGTTGGTATTTGGCAACACGTGTTGAATGGTAGTGCTGGAATTCTTCTATTTACGTTAGTATTCTACGGATTACTAGGGATGTGGGATGATTCTATTAAGGTGTTTAACCGTCAAAACGACGGGTTAAAGGCCTGGCAAAAAATGCTTGGACAGATTGTTGGCGCCATTGTTTTCATCATTGTGTTCTCTTATGAAGGCTTTTCAATGAGTCTTCGCGTTCCATTCATTGGTGACGTTCCTTTAGGCGTCGGCTATGTCTTGTTTGCCATTATTTGGTTGATTGGCTTTTCAAACGCTGTTAACTTAACGGACGGTTTAGACGGTTTGGCAACAGGGCTTTCAATCATTGCATTCCTGGCCTATGGCATTATCGCGCAACATCAGCGTCAATATGGCGTAATGGTTTTCTGTTTGACGGTGGTTGGTGCGTTGGCTGCCTTCTTGATTTGGAATCATAAGCCTGCCAAGATTTTCATGGGTGACATGGGGTCGTTGGCGCTTGGCGGCGCGTTGGCAGCTGTGTCACTGCTGCTTCACCACGAATTATCCTTGTTATGGGTCGGTGGCGTGTTTGTCATTGAAACAGCAACAGTCATGATTCAGGTGAGCTATTTCCACATTACGCATGGCAAACGGTTGTTTAAGATGACACCGATTCATCACCAGTTTGAATTAGACGGATGGGGTGAATGGCGGATCGATCTTACTTTTTGGGCAATCGGTGCCGTGTTTGCCGCAACTGGTGTATGGGCAATGTGGTAAACATCGTTTTGTTATTTAAATGCGGAAACCTCCGCAGTACATATAAGTTTTTATGCCGATCATGTTAAGGGGTATCCCGTCATGATCGGCATCGTGGTATGGTTAAACTAATATAGAAGAGAAAAGGGCGATCAGTGTGAAGCAAGTAACAACGTATGAGAATGAGAAGGTATTGGTTTTAGGATTAGCTAAGAGTGGGGTGAATGCGGCCCGGTTGCTCAAAAAACTAGGTGCATTTGTCACAGCTAATGATGCTAAACCGTTTGATGAAAACCCGGATGCTAAGGAACTGGTTAGTGATGGCATCAAAGTAGTCACGGGGAGTAATCCGGTTTCATTGCTGGACGAAGACTTTAGTCTGATTGTTAAAAATCCAGGAATTCCTTATTCAAATCCGCTGATTCAAGCTGCTCAATCGCGCAATATTCCAATTATCACAGAGGTAGAGTTAGCTGCCCAAGTTAACGACGCAGAGCTTATTGGCGTGACCGGGACAAACGGCAAAACGACCGTTACCACAATGATTACCGAAATGTTGAATCAAGATCGTCCAGTGGGGAAGGCTAAATTTGCCGGCAATATTGGTGTGCCAGCCAGCCAAGTTGTCCAAACTTTGTCTAAGGATGATGTGATGGTGACTGAACTGTCCAGCTTCATGTTAACGGGTATTAAAACGTTGCACCCACACATTGCTGTGATCACAAACATGTACACAGCTCATATTGACTGGCATGGCAGCCGTGAAGCTTATGTAGCTGCAAAAATGCGGATCACGATGAATCAAACGGCCGATGACTTTTTGGTGATGAATTGGGATCTGCCTGAACAGCATGAATTAGCAAAGCAATCCAAGGCACAGATCATTAAGGTTTCCCGAAAGGGCGCAACTGGTGCGGATGCTTACGTTGCAGATGGTCAATTAATGTGGCGGGGTGAAGCTATCTTACCGGTTGACCAAATTAACGTACCCGGGATTCAAAATGTTGAAAATGCCTTAGCTGCCTTAGCCGCTGCTAAAGTGGCTGGTCAAAGTAACGCAGCGATTGCCACCACCCTAAGTCATTTCAATGGTGTGCGGCACCGTTTGCAATATGTATTAACCTACAAGGATCGCAAATTCTATAACGATTCAAAAGCAACTGACATTGAAGCTACGCAAATGGCCTTACGCGGTTTTAACCAGCCCGTTGTGTTGATGGCTGGTGGTTTGGACCGTGGTTTTACATTTGATCGGTTGGTTGACGATTTGAAAGCGCACGTTAAGGCTGTTGTGTTGTTTGGTCAAACAAAAGACCTGCTAGCTGACGCAGCTAAAAAGGCTGGGATTACAGAAATTCACTTTGCCGAGGATGCGGTTGAAGCAGTTCCCGAAGCTTACAAGTTGAGTCAACCTGGGGATGTTGTGTTACTGTCACCAGCCAATGCTTCTTGGGATCAATTTCCTAGCTTTGAAGTACGGGGCGATAAATTCATTAAAGCAGTTGAACAACTTAGTGGAGAAAAGGAGCAACAGGCATGAGGTTAATGGTATCTGGCGGTGGTACCGGTGGTCATATTTATCCGGCATTAGCGCTTATTGATGACTTGGTCGCCAAGGACCCAACGGCGAAGGTTTGTTACGTCGGCACGCACCGTGGATTGGAAAGTAAAATTGTGCCTGCCCGCGGGATTCCGTTTGAAACGATTAAACTACAAGGTTTTTCTCGCAAACTGAATTGGCACGGACTGACGACCAACATTGAAACGGTAAATTTGTTTTTGCGCGGTGTTCATGATGCACGCAAAATCATCAAGGACTTTCAGCCGGATGTTGTGGTCGGCACTGGTGGCTACGTGAGTTCTGCAGTTTTATATGCGGCTAGTCGTATGCATATCCCAACGTTAATTCATGAGCAAAATTCAGTGGTCGGTGTGACAAACAAGTTCTTGTCACATTTCGTTGATCAAATTGCCATTGCGTTTGAAGATGCTCGAAGTCAATTCCCTGACAAAAAGGTGATTTTTACAGGTAATCCGCGAGCACAGCAAGTAGCTCAAATGCATAGTGACTTTCAGTGGGACAGTTACGGCTTGCAGAATGATGTGCCGACATTGCTTATTTTCGGTGGCAGTCAGGGTGCATTAAAAATCAATGCGGTAAGTGAACAAGCAATTCCTAAGTTTAATGATCGGCACTATCAGGTTGTGTTCGTGACGGGTCAAAAGCGTTATGACGACGTTATGGCTCAAATGAAGAAAGATGACATCACACCAGCAGCTAATGTTGTTGTGAAGCCTTACATCAGCAATATGCCGGAAGTGTTGCCACGCGTTGCCGCCATCGTTGGCCGGGCCGGAGCCACCAGTCTGGCTGAAATCACGGCGTTAGGGATTCCCTCAATTTTAATTCCGAGTCCTTACGTTACTAATGATCATCAAACCAAGAACGCCCGTAGCTTGGTCAATGTCGGTGCTGCGGAAATGATTACCGAGGATAGTTTGACGGTCGATCATTTAATGAGTGTCGTGGATCAGTTGATGAAGGATGATGACAAACGTCAGCAAATGGCGGTTGCCGCTAAAAAGATGGGTGTGCCTGATGCGGCTGATCAATTATTGGCAGCAGTCATTAAGCTGACACACCAAAAATAAGTCGTTTAATAGATGTGTTTAACGTTTATAGATTGAACAATAGAGGAGGTGGCGGCCATCGCTAACCGTGTTGAATTGAACAAACGACCGCCCCGCCATCGGTGGTTTCCCTGGCGCAAGAAAAAACGAACAATCAGTGTCGTGAAGGGTGAATCACAAAAGAGCGATAAAGGTTCCAAAAAAATACCCAAACCGATTAAAAAATCGTTACCCAAAACGCCACGTCCCGATGCGCAGAATCGTCACAGACGCAACGTGATGACCAGCGGGTTTATGACAGTGATTGTGATCCTTGCGATTATTGGTTCACCGTTGTTTTCACTGAGCAAAATTAGTGCGCCTGCAACCCGCAATTTGACAGGTACACAAATTGTCCGTGCGAGCGGGTTACAGGTGGGTCAGCCGCTGTGGACTGTCTGGGGTCATCAACAGAAAATTTTTAACACGGCTAAGGCAAATAACGATATGATTCATCATTTGACGATTTCTCGTGATGGTTTCCGCAGTGTTAAGTTGAACGTCGAAGAGTATCGCCAAGCAGGATATCTGTTGCGTAAGGGGAAGTATTACGTTGTTATTGAAAATGGCCGGATCCTATCAACTGCTTTATCTCGGCCAGTAGCTGGTTATCCTGTGTACAGTGGTTTTAGTCACGATGATACGTTTGCAACCGTGATCAAACAGTATGCTGGATTAAGTAGTGATATCAAGCGGGGCATTTCACAGATTGATTTGTCACCGACGAAGAGTAATCCGGAACGCCTTCATATGTTCATGAATGATGGCAATGAGGTTTATGCGACAGCCGCCACGTTTGGCTCAAAGATGAAATATTATCCGGAGATTGTTGCCCAGATGAACGGGAAGGGCATCATTAATCTCGAGGTTGGTGCCTACTCTTATCCATTTGGATTCGATGACAATGCTGTTTCAAGCAGTGACAGTACCAACTTGAGCTCGCAAAACACCGCTGCTGGCAGTGTGGTAACAACGACTGGCAATGCAGCTAGCAGTGCCGTCAATCAACAAAGTTCGCACTAAGTTGACGACAATTTAGTCATGATTTTGCCAGAATAGAAAAAATTGTTTAAAACGCCGTTCTTATGCGGCGTTTTTTTAAATCCGGGTGCGAAAGAGCGTCTAAGTATGGTAAACTTTTAATTAATTGGTGTCGGAGCGAAAACGCTGTGATTCGCCATGTAACTGCAAAAATATGAAACTTAAAATGGACTAAATTTCATGAAACAAAAAAAGTAAATGGGAGGTTCCGGTAGGATGGATAATGCGGAAATTTTCGTTGGGCTAGACATTGGAACCACCGCGATTAAGGTCATTGTTGCTGAAAGCAATAATGGTGAAATGAATGTAATTGGCGCTGGCACGCAACCGTCACGTGGTCTTAGCCGTGGCGTGATTGTTGATATTGACCAGGCTGCAGGTGCGATTCACGCAGCGATTGAACAAGCTGAACAAAAGGCTAACGTTCACATTGACTCTGTGATTTTAGGCATTCCGGCTAATCAACTCAAAATCGAACCGGCAAGTGGCATGGTAGCCGTTTCAGAAGGCAACCAGACCCGTGAAATTACAGATCGCGATGTTCAGAACGTGACGAATGCGGCGCTTTTGCAAAGCTTACCACCTGAACGTGAGATAATTTCAATTACGGCGGACGAGTTTGTAGTTGATGGATTCGACGACATTCAAGATCCCCGTGGCATGATGGGTGTTCGTCTGGAAATGCATGGCACTATGTATACTGGTCCTAAGACTATTGTGCACAACGCCAAAAAGGCTGTTGAACAAGCTGGGTTGCATGTTGCAGATGTCACGGTTACACCCGTTGCTTTGGGCCAAACCGTGTTGAACGACGGTGAACAAGACTTTGGTACAGTGATCATTGATCTTGGTGGTGGACAGACCACTGCTGCGGTTATTCATGATCACAAGTTAAAATACACGACCGTTGATCAAGAAGGTGGTAACTACATCACCAAAGATATTTCAGTCGTGTTAAACACTTCACTGGCAGATGCTGAAAAAATAAAGCGGGATTACGGTTTTGCCAACACCGAGGATGCTAGTGATAAAAATCAATTTCCAGTGACTGTCGTTGGTCAAAGTAAACCTGTTCAAGTTAGCGAAGAGTATTTGGCAGAAATTATTGAAGCTCGATTACAACAAATATTTGAAACGATTCGGGCTTCATTAGATGAGGTTTCCGCGTTAGAATTACCAGGTGGTGTGGTCTTGACGGGTGGCGTTGCTGCCTTGCCTGGGATCGTTGAACTGGCTGAGGATATTTTGGGTGTTAACGTGCGGATTTACGTTCCTGAACAAATGGGGTTACGGCATCCGCAAAATGCGACTGCTTTATCCTTGATTACGTATAGTGGCCGTCAGTCAGAAACTCGCCGCTTAGTGAAGGATGCATTGATGGGCGAATTTGTGGCCCAGACAAGTCAGGTACCGGTATCCGATGGACGCACACAACGTCAGCAGGTTGCTAATGAAGCGAGTCAACAACCGTCAGCAAAACCTAAGGCGCCAAAGGAAAAGAAATCTCGCACGAACCGTGTTGGTGATTTTATCCGCAACTTCTTTGATTAAGTATTTGGAGGAACCATAAATGGAAAACGCAGTGGACCAGAGCCAACCAATTGGCGCAAAAATTAAGGTCATCGGTGTTGGTGGCGGGGGTAGTAACGCCGTCAATCGAATGATCGATGAAGAAGTGGCCGGTGTTGACTTTATCGTGGCTAACACTGACTTACAGGCATTGAACGCAAGTAATGCCGCAACGAAGATTCAATTAGGACCAAAACTCACTCGTGGGTTGGGTGCAGGTTCTAATCCAGAGGTTGGTCAAAAGGCTGCCGAAGAAAGTGAAGATGCCTTAGCAGAAGCACTCGCTGGCGCTGACATGATTTTTGTCACCGCTGGTATGGGTGGTGGTACTGGGAATGGTGCCGCACCTGTCGTTGCTCGGATTGCTAAGGAACAGGGCGCTTTAACGGTTGGTGTTGTAACTCGGCCATTTACCTTTGAAGGACCTCGTCGTGGCCGTTTTGCTGCTGAAGGGATTGCCAATTTAAAGGAAAACGTTGATACACTGATCATCATCGCCAACAACAGATTGTTGGAAATGGTTGATAAGAAGACGCCGATGATGGATGCCTTTAAAGAAGCTGATAACGTGCTTCGTCAAGGTGTTCAGGGTATTTCAGACCTGATCACATCACCTGGTTACGTTAACTTGGACTTTGCCGATGTTAAGACAGTGATGCAGGATCAAGGGACAGCACTGATGGGCATCGGATCGGCATCTGGCGAAAACCGGACTGCTGATGCTACTAAAGCGGCGATTTCGTCACCACTTCTGGAAGTTGCTATTGATGGTGCGCAACAAGTCTTGCTTAACATCACCGGTGGCCCAGACTTATCCTTGTTTGAAGCCCAAACAGCTTCAGACATCGTGGCACAAGCCGCAACCACTGACGTTAACATTATTTTTGGGACATCAATTGATGAAAACTTGGGCGATGAAGTGCGGGTCACTGTTATCGCCACTGGTATTGATCACAAAAAAGCCGGTGCACGTCAGGAAAACAAGGGTGGTCGTACGCCATTTGACAGTACGCCAGCTGGTTCTGCTGGTTCAGCAGCGCCGAGCGAAGCGGCACCCGTTAACAACGATCCGTTTGGTAACTGGGACATCCGTCAGCAACCAACGACAAACAACCGTCCAGTTAGTCAACAGGCTGACAGCAGTGAGTTTGCCGGTGTTGAAAAACCAGATTTTGACGTCTTCAATGCTTCTGCTGCAAGCTCAGAAAGCAGTAGTAGCGATGACCAAAGCGAAGATGATGGGTTAGATTTACCACCGTTCTTACGTCGTCGTCGGAATCGTAATAAAGACTAAACCTTGCTATTTAGGTAAAGTTCAAGTCAAAACACTTGCGGTCTGTTGTAAAAATCGTTAATTTAATGGTAACTTCAGGTCACTCATGCATTGAGTGACTTTATTGTTAGAGGGGATGAACATGGCATTTAGCTTTAGTAATTTCTTTGGTACTGATGAACTTGATAATCAACCGACACAACAGCAAACGGCCGATAAGACGGTGAGTTCACCGTCTTCTGTCAATGGTCGTCGACCAGCTAAGGTTGTGGACATGAGTGGCCGAAGTGCGTCAACCAATCATATTGCGTTGTTTGAACCCCGGATTTATTCTGACGTGAAGGGAATTGCGCAACAATTATTAGAAAATCAGGCGGTAATCATTAACTTTGATAAGTTAGATGATCAGTCCAGCAAACGGATCGTTGATTTTTTGACAGGAACAGTGTTTGCCATTAGTGGAGAAATAAAGCGGGTCGGCGATACAATTTTTCTGTGCACGCCCAATAATTTCGAAGTTTCTGGTGATCTGAGTTCTCGATTTGATCAGGATTCTTCGGCTTTTAAGTAGGCTACAATGGAACCGTCGCGAATGGAGAAACGTAAGTGATTAGTTTTTTATTTACCATCCTTAACTGGGGTTTTGAGTTATACACGTTTGCAATCATTGTTTACGTGTTGTTATCGTGGTTTCCCGGTGCCTATGCGACATCATTTGGGCAGTTTTTAGCAAGAATCTGTGAACCTTATCTACGACTTTTTGATTTCATTCCCCCAATCTTTGGTTTAAGTTTTGCACCGGTCGTCGCAATTATCGTGCTGGGTTTAGTACAATACGGATTGTTTGGCGTATTGTCGACGGTTACGAGTTTTTAGGAGTAAACTATGGATGTTCAGGAGAATATTAATCAACATTTCCGACCTGAAGAAGCCCCGTTCATTACAGAGGCAGAAACATGGATTGCGACTGCGGTTAGTCAGTATCGACCGTATTTAACCGGTTTTCTCAATCCACGCCAAATGTATATTTTGCAGACGTTGGTTAATGGTCAGGATGGCGTTCGGGTTCACTTTAATGGTGGTTACTCATCGGCAGAGCAACAGCGCGCGCTTGTTTATCCTGATTATTATGTGCCACAGACGACTGATTTTGAGTTACAATTATTTGAAATCGTTTATCCAACCAAGTTCGCGGAATTACATCATTCACAAATTTTAGGCACTCTTGCCAATTTGGGGATTGATTCAACAATTTTTGGCGATATTGTTTCGGATGACGGTATCTGGCAGGTGTTTGTTGCTGCAAATATGGCTTCGTTTTTTAAGCTTCAAGTTGACCACATCGGCAAGATCAAGGTTCACCTCAGCGAGCGGGCATTGACCGATGTGGTTTTACCCAAGATTGATTGGGAGCAGGCGTCTGGTCTGGTTGCTTCACTGCGACTCGATGCAGTCGTCGCTGAGGGCTTCAATTTGTCACGCAATCGTGTCAAAAGCATTATCGAAAATGGTGATGTGCGGCTAAACTGGATGACAAATCAACATCCCGATGCAGCGCTTGGGGCTGGCGACATGATTTCAGTGCGTCACTTTGGTCGGGTACGGTTAGATGCCGTAAATGGTAAAACTCGTAAAGATAAAACAAAAATCGACTTGTCAGTCGTGCGTAGTTAATTTATGCTTAGGAGTGTATGAAAACGTAAGTTAATTACGGATTTCGTTTCGGATGGAGGAAGTCACTATGGCATTAAGTCCAATGGATATTCACAATAAAGAGTTTACACGTAAGGGGCGTAATGGTTACGCCGCTCAGGAAGTCGATGATTTCTTAGATGAAGTTATCGCCAGTTATCAACAAGTTTTGAACCAAAATAAAGACTTGCAGGATCAACTTGATAAAGCCAACCATAACTTGAGTCAATACGATGAAATGAAGAACTCATTGAATCAATCAATTTTGGTTGCACAAGAGGCTGCTGACAAAGTTAAGCAGGAAGCTAATACTCAAGCTAACAGTGTTTCTCGTGAGGCTCAACAACAGGCTCAGGCCGTTGTGGCTGAAGCTCAGGCTAAGGCTGGTCAGATTACTTCTGATGCAGCTAACAACGCTGCTCGCTTGAACAACGAAAGTAACGCCTTACGTGAAGAAACGAAGACGTTCCAATCACGTTTGGCCGCTATGTTGCAATCACAATTGGATCTTGTTCATTCGGACAACTGGAATGAATTATTGCAGCCAACTGGTTTAGAAAGTTATCCTGAATTACAGGATGCAATTTCGAAGACACGTCCATCACATTTGGCATCGTCACCAGCAACCGTTGGTCAAACATCACCAGCACCAACCAGCGATAATTCACCGGTAACTGCTGATCAACCACAAACGGTTGTGATCTTCCCTGAAAACAGTGGTACTGGCAGTAACGCAAGTGAGGCGCAATCAGTAACGCGTGACGCTGAATCTACGTCAGCATCAGATGACCCAACTAAATAATTATTCATTTGAACACTAAAAACAATGCTTAATCGGCGTCCGAACAGCGAGCTGACATTATGGTGAGAGTTTAGCCGGCACCGTCGTTTAAGTTATCATTTTAGGTAATGCTGTTCTGAACGCTGTCATTGGTAGTAAGAGCAACCGGCGCCGTCCGCTATCCGGAAATAAGGAGTTTGGCTAATTGTTAACGCCATCGTCGCATTGTGTTGATGATTGACTTTTCAATGGCTACAGCTAAACTCAAACTTAGGTGGTACCACGATAAACTCGTCCTGATTAGATACAGGACGAGTTTTTTTATTTGATGTCATTCTAGTGGTGCCAGATGTTAACCACGATTTTAAATTAACTAAGGAGGACGATTAAATGCGCATTAAAGAGACCTTGAACCTGAATAAAACAGGTTTTCCGATGCGGGGCAATTTACCCGTTACGGAAGCTCAACGTCAAGCATTTTGGGCTGAAAATAAAGTGTATGAACAGCGTCAAAAATTAAATGAAGGGAAACCAACGTTTGTACTCCACGATGGTCCGCCATACGCCAATGGTGACATTCATATCGGTCATGCGATGAATAAAATCAGCAAAGACTTTATTGTTCGCTACAAATCGATGAGTGGCTACCGTGCACCTTACGTTCCTGGTTGGGATACGCATGGTTTGCCAACGGAACAGGCACTGACGAACCAAGGTGTCGATCGGAAGTCAATGTCGACCGCCGAATTTCGTGAGCTTTGTCGCAAATTTGTGCTTAAAGAAATTGACAAGCAACGGAATGGTTTCAAACGTTTAGGGGTGGCTGGTGATTGGGATCACCCATACATTACCTTACAGCCCGAATATGAAGCTGCCCAAGTTCGTGTCTTCGCTGAGTTCGTGAAGAAGGGCTACATCTTCCGTGGACAGAAACCAGTTTACTGGTCATGGTCCTCAGAATCTGCTTTAGCTGAGGCTGAAGTTGATTACAAAGATGTTGAATCGCCATCGGCATTCTTTGCTGAACAAGTGAAGGATGGGCACGGCTTATTAGATGACAACACTTACTTCGTTGTATGGACAACCACGCCATGGACAATTCCAGCTTCAGAGGGGATTACGGTTGATGCTGGGTTTGATTACGCTGTTGTACAGCCAAAGGGTGAAACACGGAAGTTTGTCGTTGCTGAACAACTGCTCAGTTCGGTTTCTGAGACGCTTGGTTGGGAAGACGTTAAGACGTTGCAAACCTTGAAGGGTGCCCAACTTGAGAAGATGACTGCTCATCACCCATATTATGATCGTGATTTACTGGTCATGAACGGTAACTTTGTAACACTGGACGCTGGGACTGGATTGGTCCACACAGCACCTGGTTTTGGGGAAGATGACTTCAATGTCGGAACTAAGTACGGCCTGCCTGTCTTTTCACCAGTTGATGGTCAAGGGAAAATGACTGCCGATGCGCCTGGTTTTGAAGGTGTCTTCTACGAGGATGCTAATCAAATCAGTTTGGACAAGCTTAAGGAAAAAAACTTGTTACTTAAATACATGCCATATACGCATAGTTACCCATTTGACTGGCGGACGAAGAAGCCGATCATTTTCCGGGCAACACCACAATGGTTTGCCAGTGTTTCCGCCTTCAGACAAGACATTTTGGATGCTTTAGATGATGTGAAATTCTACCCAGATTGGGGCAAACGTCGTCTGTATAACATGATCAAGGATCGTGGCGATTGGGTTATCTCACGTCAGCGGGCCTGGGGTGTTCCATTACCAATTTTCTACGCCGAAGATGGCACGCCAATCATGACACCAGAAACAATTGACCATGTTGCTGATCTTTTCGCCAAGCATGGTTCCAACTATTGGTTTGAACATGATGCTAAAGAATTGTTGCCTGATGGCTTTACCTCTGAGCACTCGCCAAATGGTCAGTTCACGAAGGAAACCGACATCATGGATGTTTGGTTTGATTCTGGTTCCAGTCACCAAGCTGTGCTGGCAGCGCGGCCTGAATTGACGTATCCTGCTGACCTCTACCTTGAGGGATCAGACCAGTATCGTGGCTGGTTCAACTCCAGTTTAATTACGTCTGTTGCGGTTTCTGGTAAGGCACCGTACAAGGCTGTTATGAGCCAAGGGTTTACGTTGGACAAAAACGGCAAGAAGATGAGCAAGTCGATCGGAAATACGATTGCACCTGACGAAATCATCAAAAAGATGGGTGCTGAAATTCTCCGTTTGTGGGTCGCATCTGTTGACTCATCTGCTGACGTGCGGGTATCAATGGAAAGCTTCACGCAGATTTCCGAAAGCTATCGGAAGTTACGGAACACAATGCGGTTCATGTTGTCGAACGTAACTGACTTTGATCCCGCCAAGAACACGGTACCTTACGCTGACTTGGCTGGTGCGGACCGTTACCTGCTCAGCCGGTTGAACGACTTGGTAGAACAGGTGCGCGCAGATTATGAGAAGTACGACTTCATTGATTTATACAAACTGCTCTTATCATTTGTAACCAATGATTTATCAGCCTTCTACCTTGATTTTGCCAAGGATATTTTGTATATCGATGCAGCGGATTCAAAGACGCGTCGGAGCATGCAAACAGTGCTTTATCAAGTGTTGGTTCGGATGACGACCTTGATGACGCCACTATTACCACATACGGCTGAAGAAATCTGGCCATTTTTGCATGAAAAACCAGAATTTGCGCAATTAGCGGAAATGCCAAACGTAGAACCTGAATGGCAAAATGAGGCTCTGATCGGTCGCTGGGCGGACTTTATGACGTTACGTTCCGACGTCCTGAAGTCACTTGAAGAGGCGCGTGATGCTAAGCTGATTGGCCGTCCAATGGAAGCTGCGCTGGATCTGTATGTGAGTGATCATAATGCTGAGATGCTCGAACATTTACACAGTAACGTGGCACAGCTGCTCATTGTGTCTCAACTTCAGGTTCACCCGTTGTCAGAAGCACCGGAAACGGCTGACAAGTATGAAGACGTTGCGGTCGTGGTCAGCCATGCCACCGGGGATGTTTGTCAACGATGCCGGATGATCAAGCAGGACGTTGGTTCTGACGATGCTTATCCAGCCTTATGTGCCCGTTGTGCAAAGATTGTTCGTGCTGAATATCCTGAATCAGTTACTGAAGGATTAGAGAAGTAGGCTTTTTGTAAATGATCTTCACATGATTAGGATTGGGTAATTAGATCAGATAAGGTATTTCTGAAAATGATTCCTGATATAAAAAAGATTTCATTCCTGTTTTGATTGGGAATGAAATCTTTTTGGTTTAAAGACTAAAGTGATCCTTTTAGGGACAAATTTTTTGATTCGGATTCAAACGGCCCCGCCAATTAATAACTTACATTGTGTAAGTCGTTTGACCATGCAAAATACAGTTAAGGTGTTACAATAGCTTCGGTAAAAGAGTGATTGAGATTGTTATTGAGGGAAAAGCTCGATAGCACGGTGACGAAGGGGGTTTAAACCATGACGACAAGTATTCAGTCCATTCAGGTTATTTTGGCTAAGATGCAAGCAGCGCTTGATGATCCGGCTGTAGCAGATCGTCCTGAATTGACGCACTTATTGCAACAGCAACGAGGACGCTTAAATTCTGGTGATTATGGCACCGAATTACGGCATTTGCAGGGCTTGTTAAGTCGTTATGCGTTGACCCACGCATTTGACGTACCAAGTAGCGTTCAACGGTTAAATGTTGAACTGATTCGGCAGTTACGTGGTTTTGACGTATTGCTGGCTACACAACGGTAGTCTGGTTAACAAAAAAATCGATTTCCCTGAAGGTGTTATCATCTCCAAGGAAATCGATTTTTTTATAAAGAATACTTAATCAGCTATTTCAGAGCGGCGGTTTTCAACGAATGACTTCGCGAATGCGGTGAGGTCAATTTCAAAAAAGTCCGCAATGAAAAATAAGTTACCAGTTGAAACATTAGTGCCATTCTCGTAACGAGACAGCATGCCTGCTGATAAATTAAGTCCATAACGCTCGTTTAACGTTGCAGCCAACTGCCTTAACGTCATGTGCTTGCCAAGCCGCTGTTCTTTTAATAAAACTCCCAACAAGTTAGCCACCTCCTATAATTGTGGTTGATGTGCTTGTGAATCTATGGAAACAAGAAAATTATACAAGTGTGTGGTAAAAACGCAACTTGTTTTGTCACTTGGTTTTCCAAATAAATGATTTAACAAGGCAAGTACTTGCAATAAAAAAGGGTCTAAATCGGCGTTTATACAGGGCAGTGTATAACATAAGTAAAACCTTTTCACAAATATTAATTAACTAATAATGCTGTTTTAGTAGGGTTTTGAAGGGTTCTAAGTCACTTTTTAAGAAAATGTATTAAAAAATTGCAAAGTTTTGCGTTTGAACGTTAAGTTTGTGATCTGATATCGCTGAAGGTGGAAAAAATGCTGAATTTTTCATATACTTATTATCAAGTCTAACTGGAAAGAAGAACATAATGGCAAAATTTACTGATGGTCGTGAACATGGTGTCGTGAAGACGTTTGACCAGGAAAAAGGGTTTGGTTTTATCGCTGTGAAGGGCAATCCTGATGTGTTCGTGCATTTTTCTGCAATTGAGGAGTCAGGTTATAAAACATTGACACCTGGCGACCATGTCGAATTTGTGGTTGTCGAGGGTATTCGCGGACCCCAGGCAGCGAAAGTTAAACGTGTGACAGAGACGGAGGCAGACCAAGGATGAATTTCGAAGAAAAAGTTACAGCGGTAGCCCCTAAGTACCATGGCGCAATTATCGATGTTGAAAACCAAACGGTGATGTTGCCAAACGGACAGACGGCTCATCGCGACGTTGTTCACCATGCTGATGCGGTCGCCATGTTGGCCATCACCGAGGATGGTAAGGCCATCTTTGAAGAACAATGGCGGGCACCGGTTGCTGAAACGACATTGGAAATTCCAGCCGGTAAGTTGGACGACCGTGATCGTGACAACGCGAAGGCTGCCGCAATCAGAGAGCTAAACGAGGAAACCCGTTACGCTGCGAGCGAAATTCATGAAGTTTGTGGCTTTTATACTTCGGCTGGTTTTACGGATGAGTACATGACGCTGTATTTAGTGACCGGTTTAAAACCTGTTACAACAGAGTTGCCGCAGGACGCCGATGAAAATATTGTGTTACATGAATACACATTGGCAGAGACCAAGCAATTGTTGGACGATGGCAAATTAAAAGATCAGAAGACGATTACTGCAGTGTACTACTGGCAATTGTTAGAGGCTGGGCTAGTTAAACCAAAAGACTAGCGTAACCAAAAGACAAGTAGCAGATATTTTTGCGAGGGATGAAGATATGAACGACGATCAGAATAAGGATCATTTGACGCGCGAGCAGTACCGTCAACAAAGTGCTCAGCAGACTGATTATGATAGTCAGCCAGACAGTGAAGGCGAGGATGAACCAACTCGGAGTCGTTTGCATCGTCAACGACGATCATCAACGTCGGCACCGGAGGCTAACGCATCATTTGATGGTGAACCTAACCAGCCTAGTGATGAACCAACGAGTCGCATGCAAGCAACGGGGCCATTAACTCCTGAGCAAAAACAAAAACGGTTGGCGCATCGTTTGAATATTGCCATCATTGTTTTGGTTATATTAATCGTGCTTGTCTATCTCATTTTGCGGTTTGTGGGTTAAAGACGGATTGATGCCCAACTGCGGATTCAGAAGTTGGGCGGCAATGCGAAGGTAATGGGCAGGTTGCCCAAACATCAACGACAGGGAGAAAATGAATGAAATTTGGAATTTTGTGTGCCATGGATGAAGAAATCAAGGAATTAAAGGCACAATTGAGCAATGAAACAACGACCACGGTTGGCAAGGTGGATTTTTTCAGCGGTCAAATTAATGGTAGCGATGTCGTGTTGGTTCGTTCAGGCATTGGTAAGGTTGAAGCTGGTCTAACAACAGCGTTGCTCATCACGAACTTTGACGTGGACGTTGTCATTAACAGTGGTTCTGCTGGTGGTATCGGTACTGGATTGACGGTGGGCGACGTTGTTATCGCTGATGAAACAGCTTACTGGGACGTTGATGCAACGGCGTTTGATTATGTGTATGGTCAGCTGCCACAACAACCAGCTCGATTTAAAGCCTCGAATAAATGGGCCGATGAAATCATTAAGGCAGCTGATGCTACCGGATTAGCCGTTAAACGTGGTTTAATCGTTACAGGTGATTCGTTTGTTGCGAGTGATGAAACCATTAAAGACATCAAAACACATTTCCCTGAAGCGGTAAGTTGTGAAATGGAAGGCGCTGCTGTGGGACAAGTGGCCCATCAATTCGATGTGCCATACTTGGTCATCCGTGCCATGAGTGACACGGGTAACGGTGATGCAGGTGTTTCTTTCGATGAATTTATCATCGAAGCCGGCAAACGTTCCGCCAACATGTTACTAAACTTTTTTGAGCGGGAAGCAAAGTAAAGAGTGATGCCGAAGCTCGGGAAGGTCCGAGCAACAACGTAAAGGTGGTAGCATGCAAGCGCACTTTGCTTGTGGGGTGGCAGCTTTGGGTTGTGCACAGGCTTCTGGGCGACAGGTGCACGTTTAGAAAGAGTGATGCCGAAGCCCGGCATCACTCAAGCAATAAAACAGGAGGCAGGATTGTGAAGCATATTTATTTAGACAACGCTGCCACCACGCCAATGAGTGACGAGGTGGTCGCAACCATGATGGACCAGATGAAAAACGACTTTGGTAATGCCAGTTCTGTCCATGCTTTTGGTCGGAAGGCACGATCGGTGCTGGATGATGCGCGCCATGTGGTTGCACAAAGTATCAATGCGAATGACGATGAGATTGTGTTTACTGCTGGTGGCACAGAAAGTAATAATACGGCCTGGATGCAAACGGCTATTGCCCGCAAGAATCTTGGCCGGCGAATTATTACGACTGCGATTGAGCACGAATCCATTATGAAAACGGCGGCGTGGCTTGGCGATAACGGTTATGACATTGTCTATCTGCCAGTCAACGAACAAGGTGAGATTAACATGGCCGACTTAAAGGCCGCGTTAACAGACGATACGATTTTAGTTTCCATCATGACAGGAAATAATGAAGTTGGTTCGACGATGCCGATTCATGAAATTGGCGAGTTATTGAAGGATCATCAGGCGTGGTTCCATACAGATGCGGTTCAAGCTTTTGGATTATTAGACATCGACGTTAAACGTGATCATATCGATATGCTGTCGACCTCAGCGCATAAAATCAACGGACCCAAGCAGATGGGTTTTTTGTATCGTCGCGATGGGATATCATTCCCAAGTTTCATAAAGGGTGGCGACCAAGAAGACAAACGACGTGCCGGCACAGAGAATATTCCGGCCATCGCTGGTTTTGCGACGGCTGTGAAAGCTTTGACACCTGCGGAAAAAGCACATCGTCAAGAAAAATATGCGGGGTTTAAACAGTATGTTATTGATGGCTTAACAAAGGCTCAGGTTGATTTCGAACTTAATGGCAGTTTGAAGTCGGACAATCTGCAGCATGTGATTAATCTGTGGATTAAGGGAATTCCCAACGATGTTACGCTAACCAATCTTGATTTGGCTGGCGTTGCAGTCTCTGCTGGTTCAGCATGTACGGCAGGCTCTTTAGATCCTAGTCATGTTCTAGTCGCAATGTTTGGCAAGGATAACCCGCGTGTCATGCAGTCGATCCGATTGAGCTTTGGCCGTTATACAACAACGGCAGATCTGGATGCCTTTATTGAGGCGATGGCAGCAATGACTGCTCGGTTACAACCACAAATGGCAGGAAGGAAGGGGCTCTAATGGCATTTGAACAAACAGTTCAGGTTCCTGGGGATGACCGCATTTTTACCCTCAGTGATCAATTGAAGAAGTACACGTTGCGCGATCTTGGTTTTATGGAAACTAATGCTGGCGGCTTCAGTTTGGAACGACCACTGGATCCGGCTGCTGGGTTGGCTAAATCAATCAAACTGCGCGTGTTGATCAACAAACAATTGAACGGTTTTAAAATGGGCACCGTCAATCCCAGTGGTACAGGTAACGTGAACATCTATACCAACGCTAATCATGATGAATTGGTCGAACAGTATGGTTATCAAATTGATAACTTGATCGAGCGCCATGTGATTGCAGTTCAAACGAAATAAACGAGAGCGGGACATAACACGTTTTGGCTTTCTCAGGCAACGCGAATAAGGCATTTATGGGTGTTTTCCCATGAATGCCTTATTCGTGTTAGATGAGCAAAAGTCAGTGTAAGGTGCTGCGCTTGCGGCAATTTATTAGAAATTGAGTTGAGGCGTTATGTCCCAGTTTCCTTTTTTTAGATATTGAAGTTTAGACATGTTATGCAAAATAAGCGAAGCCAAGTTAGACGATACCCCTGATGGAATGCCAAATCGCGAAAAAGTAGCGAAAGGGCGTCAATTTTGAAACAGAGCTGTGGAAGTAACGTTAATTCGGTGGGCTATCCGAATTTAGGTTACGGACGAGCTTGAAAACTCGGACTTTGAGATTTCAAGTCGAGGTCAAAGACCGCAAAGCGGGCTGAGACCGGTCTACACAGCGGCGTTTCAAAATTGACAACCGCAAGCGGCATTTTTCTATTTTTGCCACGCACAAATGTGAAGCCCTTACTACCAACAGGTGTCACTTGAATTTTGTAAGTGCGTCCTGTTATACTGTTAGGCACTGATAATAACGACCTTCAAATCGTTGATTCTCAGAATCTAATTGAAATGATGGTGATACCATGACTGATCAAGCAGTTGATCATTCACATACCCGTGTTGTCGTCGGCATGAGTGGTGGGGTAGATTCGTCAGTGACAGCGTTGTTGCTAAAGCGACAGGGCTACGACGTGGTCGGTGTGTTCATGAAAAATTGGGACGACACCGATGACAATGGCGTATGTACGGCGACAGAAGATTACAAGGACGTGGCTAAGGTAGCCAGCAAGATTGGCATTCCTTACTACTCTGTTAACTTTGAAAAGGAATACTGGGACCGTGTGTTCACGTACTTCTTGGATGAGTACAAAAAGGGTCGTACTCCTAACCCTGATGTTGTTTGTAACAAGGAGATCAAGTTCAAGGCCTTCTTAGATTATGCATTAGAGTTGGGTGCGGACTACATTGCGACGGGTCACTATGCTCGTGTGACTCATGATGAGGAGGGTCACAGTCACTTGTTGCGTGGCCTGGATGGCAATAAGGATCAAACGTACTTCTTAAGTCAGCTTTCTTCTGACCAGTTGGATCGTGTATTGTTCCCACTGGGTGAAATGGAGAAGCCACAGGTTCGTGAAATTGCGGAAGAGGCCGGTTTGGCAACTGCCGAGAAGAAGGATTCTGTTGGTATTTGCTTCATTGGTGAGAAAAACTGGAAGGGTTTCTTGAACCAGTATTTGCCTGCTCAAGAGGGGAAGATGATGACCCTTGATGGTAAGCAGATGGGGACTCATTATGGCTTGATGAATTACACGATTGGTCAGCGTAAAGGGCTCGGTATTGGCGGTCAAAAGCAAGGTGATGAGCCATGGTTTGTGATCGGCAAGGATCTTTCAAAGAACGTTTTGTATGTGGGTCAAGGATTCAATAATCCGCACTTGTTAGCAACCAAGTTGTCCGCATCAGATCTGAACTGGGTTAACCCAAGTGATGACAATGATTTCCACGTAACAGCCAAGTTCCGTTACCGTCAAAAGGACACTGGTGTGACCGTTCATTTGAATGATGAAAGAACGGTTGCCACCGTGACGTTTGATCAACCTGTTCGTGCGATTACGCCCGGCCAGGCAGTCGTTTTCTACGATGGGGACGAGTGTTTGGGTAGTGGCATCATCGATGCAGCGTACAACGAAGCACGTGAATTACAATACATTTAAAGCTTGTTTGTAAACTTCAGCCAAGGTTGTTCTAGCCGTAAGTTGGTTTTGCAAACGTAAAGGAGTCGTCAAACCAGTTGAGCTGGTTTGACGGCCTTTTTTGTGACATAATATAGGCACATTATTTACTTTAGGGCGGGGTTACTGTGACTAAACTGTACTTTATTCGACATGGTAAAACACAATGGAATTTAGAGGGGCGTTATCAAGGCGCCAATGGTGATTCACCGTTGCTGCGGAGCAGTTATGACGAAATCGATCAATTGGCTGATTATTTGCATGACGTACCGTTTAAACACGTGTATGCGAGTCCAATCAAACGTGCGCGCATGACCGCCATCCACTTAATGGCCGGTCTTCATCAGGGGGTGCCGCTGACGCTGGATTCCGGTTTGCGAGAGTTTGAACTAGGTAAAATGGAAGGCATGTATTTTGATGATGTCAAACGGCAATTTCCTGAGGAGTATGATGGTTTTCGTTTTCATGCGGAAAACTACGACCCGACTTCTATTGGCGGCGAAACATTTGAAGATGTGATTGCCCGGATGGACCCGGTCATTCGGCGGGCGGCTGCTTGTCATCCCGATGACAATGACAACCTGTTGTTTGTTTCACACGGGGCGGCCTTGAATGCCGGCATTAACGGACTACTGCACATTCCGTTGGCGCAAATGCGCGCTAAGGGCGGTTTATCGAATACCAGTACCACAATTCTTGAAACGGTGGACGGTGGACAACACTTTAAGTTGCTGGTCCGCAATTTGACGGCGTACTTAGAGGAATCGCCAGATGCCACCAACACGATTTAACGAGGAGGCGGGCACACAACAACATGAGTGAAAAACATGATGACCAGACAGCCAACACTGCTCAGGCAGAGGCCAAGCAGGCGGTTGCACGTTTGGTGAAACAGATTGATGCGAACCCTAACGACTTTCATTTGTACTACCAACTGGCCACGGTCCTAACCGAAATGCAGGATTATGAACAGGCTGAAGAGCTGCTGATGAAGGCACAGGGCTTGTTTGCCAAAGATGAAGGTGCATTATCATTACTGAACTATGGTTTAGGTAACGTGTATTATCAGGCGGCTTCCTACGATAAAGCCGTGTCTGCGTTTAGCAAGGTGAAAGACGAAAAGCTGCGCTTGGAAGCTTATCAAATGATGGCCCAAACAGCGATGCAACAAAACCAGTATCAAAAAGCCTTTGCGTTTGCATTAACGGTTCACGATGCAAAGCCAAAAGATGCGAGTGTTAATGCCTTATTGGGCGATATTTTGATGGCCATGGGTAACTTTAACCAGGCGGCAGATTTTTATGATCAGTCATTAGCAGCAGATGATCAAAATGGGCATGTTTATTTTAGCCGCGGCTTGACGGCCATGGTATTGGAGCAAGATGCTACGCCATTTATGAATGCCGCCAAACGTTTGGACCCTGATTTTGTCAAACGGAGTCAACAGCGTGTTAACGATATTGCAACGGTAGTCAACAAACGTCATCAAGATGGCGATCAACAAGCAAAATAATTGAAATTAACGAATGGAGGTAACCAACATGGCCGAGTCAATGTCGCTATTTGACGACAACACCAGTTTTAAACCCAATTATGTCGTGGGTAAGGTCGCCGCCATTTTTTTTAGTAGTTCTGATTCTTTTTATAAGGTTCTGTTGGTTCACGTGGATCAAACGGACTTAGACTGGATTGAGGACGAAATTGTTGTCACCGGTTCATTTGGTGACGTGGCGGAAGAAGGCACCTACCGTTTCATTGGCAAGGTTGTGGACCATCCCAAATATGGCAAACAGTTTAATGCCAGTAATTATGAAAATGAGACGCCGACTTCTAAAACGGGCTTGGTCAAATATTTATCTGGCGATCAATTTCCCGGTCTGGGTAAAAAAACAGCGGAGCGAATCGTTGAAACCCTTGGCACCGGCGTAATCGACAAGGTCGTCAAAGATCCCGATGTCTTAAAGCCCATCGGTTTAAAAAAGTCTGTCGCTGATCACCTGATTGAAGTTCTGACCGAAAATCACGGCACGGAACAGATTATCATTGGCCTCAATGGTTTCGGCTTTGGCAGTCAGTTGGCCAGCACGATTTATGAAAAATACAAGCAGGACACGCTTCATGTTATTCAAGAAAATCCCTATCAATTGGTAGAAGATATCAACGGGGTGAGTTTCAAACGAACGGATCAAATTGCTGAACAATTGGGCTTTGATGCGGATGCGCCAGGTCGGTTACGGGCGGCATTGTTGGAAACAATCAGTGATATTTGTTTTGCTTCCGGAAATACGTTTGCCGAGCTAAAGCCATTGATTCACGATGCCACGGCATTGCTAGAATCTGCGCGAAACGTGCAAATTTCACCAGATATGCTGGCCAATCAATTAATTGCCATGGCGAAAGATCAGCTCATCGTCGGCAATGGCCAGCAGGTCTACCTGAAGTCACTGTATGATACTGAATGGGATAGCGCTGAACACTTGATGCGTTTGCAACAACAGCAGGAGCGGTTATTACCTAAAGATGTTGATTTGGATCATGAGGTGCGGCTTGTCGAAAAACAGTTGGGAATCACATACGACGATGCTCAAAAAGACGCGTTAGTGGCCGCAATTTCCTCGCCGGTCTATTTACTCACAGGTGGTCCCGGAACGGGTAAGACGACGATTATTAACGGGATTGTCGCCTTGTTTGCCCGGATTCACGAATTGTCGCTGGATATCAATGAGTATGAGGATGGCACCTTTCCGATTTTATTAGCGGCGCCAACTGGCCGGGCGGCTAAGCGGATGAGTGAAGTGACAGATTTACCTGCTAGCACAATTCATCGTTTGCTTGGCTTGACCGGGCGTGAAGATGAGGCCACACAGTCTTCAGACAAAGATCTTGAGGGCGGACTGCTCATCGTGGACGAAATGTCGATGGTGGACGCGTTTCTCTTTAGAACATTGATTCAGGCAGTGCCTAACCACATGCAGGTGATTTTGGTTGGGGATCAGGATCAATTACCTTCTGTGGGTCCAGGACAGGTATTTGCTGACCTGTTAAAATCAGACTGTTTGCCATCCACTGAATTGACAACAATCTATCGCCAAGACGACAGCTCTTCGATTATTCCCTTAGCACATGCTATCAAGCACGGTGAATTGCCAGCTGATTTTACGGTTAATCAAACGGATCGCAGTTTTTTTGCAGCTCGACCATATCAAGTTGTGCCGCTAGTCAACCAGGTTGTCGCCCGTGCGAAGTCGCGTGGCTTTGCTAAAACGGATATTCAGGTGCTCGCACCTATGTACCGGGGAGCTGCCGGTATCAATGCGTTAAACACGGCCCTTCAGGATACCTTGAATCCGAAAAAGAGTGCGCGGACGAAAGAAATCGAGGCTCACAATGAGCATTTTCGGATCGGTGACAAGGTGTTGCACCTGGTTAACAGTCCGGAAAACAATGTCTTTAATGGCGACATGGGGGAGATCGTCGGGATTGATTTAGCCACTGATAAGTCCAACGAGGACAAGGTTGACAAGCTAACCATTGCCTTTGATCAAACAGAGGTTACTTACGGACGCGCCCAGTTTGACCGGGTGACGCTGGCCTATTGTGTCTCCATTCATAAGGCACAGGGGTCACAGTTCAAACTAGTGATTTTGCCCTTGGTACCCCAGTTTCGTCGGATGCTACAACGTAACCTGCTTTATACGGCGGTAACGCGAGCACAGCAATGGTTGATTCTGGTTGGTGATGAACAATCCTTTGCAGAAGCCGCTGCGAATAAATCTGCTAACCGGCAAACGACACTGCAAGCCCGGTTGCGACAGGTATTCAAACATGAGGGTGACGACACTGTCGAGTCGGAACAGACGGTACCAAGTTCAACCAGTGAGGACAGCGTCGCTGACGCTAGTGCAACAGTGGTCGACTCCGAGGCACCGATCACTCAAGAAACTGGTTCAAATTATGCAACAACGTCTGAATCAACTCAGCCATCAACAAAGGCAAAAGAAGTGTCTGCAAATGTGGAAAAGTCGTCTGCAACCACGCTTGACGAAGAAAGCGGTACACTAGGTGAGCCAAGGTTGACGACGGCCTTAATCCTAAGCGGCAATATCGATCCATTGATTGGAATGGGCAAGTTGACGCCTCAGGATTTTGCGCCGGAAGAAGGTTAACCTAAAGTTAGGGTAAGCGGGGGAGAATGATGGCTTCGTCAAACAGTGCTTCAAATGTGTCGACTAGTCTTGTAAATGCTGCGATTGAGAAACACTGGCAGCGGAATACAGGACTGTTTTTGGCCGCTCAGAATTTTTTCTTATTCGGTTCTTCATCGGTCTTTTTTGCGATTTTATGGTACATTGCGCTCAAAACGTCATCTGGAACATGGATGATGTTGGCCACACTGGCGCAAAGTTTGCCACAAATTTTAGTGTCACTATGGGCTGGCGTGTGGGCTGACCGGTCTAATCGCCGGAACCTGCTTATGTGGGCGACGGGGATGGTCACCGTTGTGACGCTGGGCATCGCACTGATGTTTTATTTTGGCTGGCGTGATTTATGGCTCTTGCTACTAATCGCCGCTGTTCGTTCGATGGGAACGGGAGTGGAGATGCCTGTTGGCAATGCGTTGTTACCGCAATTGACGCCGCGTAAACAGCTAACGCGTATGAATGGACTGAACCAGCTGATCAATGCGGTATTATTGCTCATCACACCGATTGTTTCTGGTTTGATTTTAGGAAAACTCGGGATTATCTTTATTTTTATCGTGGATGTGGTGACGGCCGGAGTTGGTCTGTTATTACTGGCACTAATCAAAGTTGACCCGGTTGTACTTGATCAACAAAAGGCAACGGCTGGTGCGGTTACGTCGACGTTGAGTCAAATTGGCGGTGGGTTGAAATTTACCTTCAATCACAGTTTTATGCGTTGGTTTATGATCCTCATTGCATTAGCGTTTATCATGGTGGCGCCCAGTTCGCAGTTATCAACATTATTTGTGAAACAAACATTTGGTAGCCGGGTGATGTTATTGACGCTTAACGAGTTGCTGTGGACGGCAGGCGCCACCATTGGCGGCATTTGGATCAGTAGCCATCAACAAATTAATCATAAAGTGCCTGTTATTGCAGTGGCACTGGCCGTTAGTGGGGTAGCGTTCTTTGCGATGGGCATTCCAGAACCATTTGCGGTCTATCTGTTTTTCATGTTCATCAGCGGCATTGCGATGCCAATTATTCAGGCGACGAGCAATATCTTGATTCAAGAAACCGTGCCGTCAAACATGATGGGCCGCGTCTTTTCCATTTTTCAGATTGTTTCGGCTGGGATTTATCCGATTGCAATGTTGTTCTTTGGTCCATTAGCGGATGTGGTGGCAATCAAGTGGTTATTTATGATTACGGGCATCTTGCTGGTTGGGATTGCCTGGTGGTTTAACCACACTTTAGCTAGTCGTGAGCAAATGCCAATCAAGTAAAAGATTCCGGCAGTGCTGGTGGGTGACAAATGTTCGCAAGTTAACCGGTTTTAATTGGGTTTTCCTTGTCATTCACGGGCTTACTTGCGATAATAGGACTATTGAAATGAATTTGTGGAGGCAGTCATGAGTGAAGAAAAGTCTAACGGCAACATTAAGTTGTTTTCACTGAACACCAATCGGCCGTTGGCAGAAAAAATCGCAGCGTCTATTAATATTCCGCTGAGTCCAACTACCATCAGTACGTTTGCTGATGGTGAAATTGCGATTACCATTGATGAAAGTGTTCGTGGGGATGAAGTTTATGTCATCCAATCGATTAGTGATCCCGTGAACAGTTCGTTCATGCAAGTGATGATTATGGTTGATGCGTTGCGGCGTGCGAGTGCCGGTGAAATCAATGTGGTGCTGCCTTACTATGGGTATGCACGGGCAGATCGTAAAGCACGTCCCCGCGAACCAATTACAGCCAAGTTAGTGGCCAATTTTCTTCAAATTGACGGTGTCGACCGTGTGTTGACTTTAGATTTGCATGCCGATCAGGTTCAGGGGTTCTTCAACATTCCTGTCGATCATTTGCTGGGTGCACCGCTATTAGCTAAGTACTTTTACACCAACGACTTACTGGATAACATTGTTGTGGTTGCCCCTGATCATGCTGGTGTTTCACGGGCGCGTAACTTTGCTGAGCTATTAAAGGCACCGATTGCAATCATTGATAACCGTTCAGAGGATGAATTTGATCCGGAGCCAGACTCAGTGATTGGTGATGTAAAGGGTAAAACTGCCGTTATTATTGATGACATGATTGATACAGCGGATCGCATGACAGTCTCGGCAGATATTCTTAAATCCAGTGGGGCCAAGGATGTGTATGCGGTAGCGACTCATGCTGTCTTTTCTGGTCGTGCAACGGAATCATTGGAACAATCAAAGTTAACTAAGGTGATTGTCACGGATTCGATTGCAGTCCCCGCTGAAAAGCAGTTTGATAAGTTGGCCGTCATTTCGGTAGCTGATTTAATTGGTGAGGCTATTTTACGGATTCACAACAATCAGCCGGTCGATGAATTGTTTATTAGTAAGCAAAATCCGGATGTTAAATTAAGATAGACCAATTGATATCTTATTTAAAATAAATCAAAAAATCGTGGTATTCGAACAGAATGCACGATTTTTTTGTATCTACAAAAGAGGGGCAATGACACTCTTTCTAAATATAGATTATGCATTAATTTAACAAACAAATTCTTACTTTAACTTATATACCACTAACAAAAAGCGGCGCCAACCCCGCGCCGCAAGCAAGACAAGTTCGTTTTTGACCGCATTTTACGTTAAAATGAGGCTTGTAAGCGTAGATTGAGAGGAGTTAATTGATATGTATCAAGCAAACGAAGAACGGTACGCAAACATGCCCGTTCGCAGGGTTGCTGACACTGGCTTTATGTTGCCAGCGGTCAGTTTTGGCCTGTGGCGGAATCTGGGAGACGAACAACCTTACGCAAATAGTCGTGAGGTAATGTTGAAGGCGTTTGACAACGGCATTTTCAGTTTCGATAACGCGTCAAATTATGGCCCTAGCAACGGGAGCGCCGAAGAGACGTTCGGTAAAGTTTACGAACAGGACCTGAAGCCATATCGTAATGAATTGGTCATAACGACAAAAGCTGGTTTTCATATGTGGCCTGGACCATACGGCGAGTTTTCATCGCGTAAGACATTGATGAATGCACTGGAGTTATCATTAACCCGGATGCATTTGGATTATGTCGATGTCTTTTATATGCACCGTTTCGACCCACACACCTCGCTCGAAGAACAAGTTGAAACATTGGACCTGATGGTTAAGCAGGGTAAGGCTTTATACGTTGGTGTGTCAAACTTTACTGCCGATCAAACAGCAGCAATAACTAAGTTGTTCAAGGAACACCACACGCCATTTGTTGTTAACCAAAGCAGCTACAACATGATTAATCGTGCTGTGGAAGACGATGGTTTGCTAAACGTACTGAAGGAAAACAAACTAGGATTGGTGGCATACGGACCACTAGCAGAAGGTCTGCTAACTGATCGTTATCTACAGGGAATCCCCGAAGATATGCCAATTCACTGGAGCAATAAGCTGTCTTTGAAACAAGGTACTGACAAAGTGGTTAGCAAGTTAAATGATCTGAACAGCTTGGCGTCCGACCGTGGACAAACTTTGGCACAGATGGCCTTGGCGTGGTTGTTGCATGATGATGTGGTCACGAGTGTGGTCATTGGGGCTTCACATGTTGACCACTTGTTGGGCAACATCAAGGCAGTTAACAACCTGACCTTCACGACAGATGAGCTTGAACGAATTGAAAGTATCTTAAATCGTTAAAGGGATTCCACACGCTTTTATTCATGAATATAAAAATAATTATGAGAACGGCGTGGCGAATCTCATTATTTTCTTACAATAATCGTTGACAAGCGATTTTTTGTGCGGTAATCTAATAACAATTTCACATGACCGAAAAACAATTTGAACAGGAAAGTAGTTTTAACGAAACTGTACAGAAAGCCTGCGTTTGCTGAGAGCGGGTGAGTCAAGTTAGGATGAAAATGGCCTGCGATTGGTATCGTCGAACCGGCAGCTACTGTCGGTAAGGTGATAATGACTTGGCGCCCATTACCGCGCACACCGCTACTTAGGAATTCTAGACCCTTTCTAGGTGTCGGTTGATGAGGAGCTGAATGTAAATTCAGTTCGAACTAGAATGGTAACGCGATAAGCTCGCTTCTAATTTTTATTAGAGGCGGGCTTTTTTCGTTGCTGGAGTTCAGCTTTGTCAGTGAAGGGTTATGTGAAGTCGGCAAATTAAAAATGAGTCGATATTAATGACATCTAAATGGATGAAAAAAGGGGTAAATTAACATGAATAAAAGAATTCGTCGTATTTTGTTAGGGACTGCATCTGTACTTGCGTTAGGTTTGGTATTAGCGGGTTGTGGCAAGTCTAGTTCGGCTAAGACGACAACAGTTAAAGTTGGTATTGTTGGCACCGACGATGAAAAGATCTGGAAGCCAATCGCTCAGGATGTTAAGAAGAAGGGCATTAACCTAAAAATCGTTACCTTCACTGATTACACTCAACCAAACCAAGCGTTGAATGATAAGCAGATTGACCTAAACGCCTTTCAGCATTATTACTTCCTAGACCAGTGGAACAAGGCGCACAAAGCAGATTTGACACCGGTTGGTAAAACAGCTGTTGCACCACTTGGATTATTCTCAAAAAAGCTTAAGAAGGTTTCTGAATTTAAGAAGGGTGATCAGATTGTGATCCCTAACGATGCAACTAATGAAGGTCGTGCCTTAAACTTATTAAAGAACGCTGGTTTGATTAAATTAGACAATGCTAAGTTACCAACGCCTAAGGACGTTACCTCAAATCCAAAGCATTTGAAGATTACGGCGGTGGCTGCTGACCAAACACCACGTTCGCTCGACTCTGCCACGGCCGCAGTTGTCAACAATACTTACGCTGTTGACGCTAAGTTGAACATCAAGCACGCCGTTTACGCAGAAAAAATCGACAAGAATGTTAAACCTTACATCAACATTATCGTGTCCCGTAAGGCTGACAAGAACAAGAAAGCCGTCAAAGAAATTGTTAAGGCTTACCAAACCAAGAAGATTGCTGATATCATCAACAAGGACTTCAAAGGTACTGAAAAGCCAGCATGGAATTTGGACATTAAGTAACTTCCTTTGTATTATTTAAGACAAGCATGGACTGCTTTTACAGTTCATGTTTGCATACATAGAATATTTTAAGTATTTGCATTGAATCCGAATTAGGAAAGGAACAACCATTATGGCAGCAAACGCACCGATTATTGATTTAAAGGGCATTGATGTAACGTTTAAGGAGGCTGACCGCACTGTGCGGGCCGTTAAAAATGTTGACCTGGAAGTCGCCAAGGGTGACATTTACGGGATCGTTGGCTATTCTGGCGCGGGTAAAAGTACACTCGTGCGGGTGATTAACCAATTACAACGGCAAACATCTGGCAAGGTGACCGTTAGTGGTCAGAATATGGGTGCCTTAAAGGGAAAGGCGCTGCGTCAAGCACGGACAAAGATTGGCATGATCTTCCAGCACTTCAACCTGATGAATGAGCGGACCATCGGTGACAACGTCATGTTTCCACTATTGTTGGGTTCTAAATTGAGTCGGCATGACAAGCAAGCTAAGGTAGATGAACTCTTGGACTTAGTTGGCCTATCTGAAAAGAAAAATGATTATCCGGCCCAGTTATCTGGTGGCCAAAAACAGCGGGTGGCAATCGCCCGGGCATTGGCAAATGATCCGGAAATTTTGATCTCTGACGAAGCGACGTCAGCACTAGACCCTAAAACAACGTCATCAATTCTTGATTTGCTGAAAAATTTGAATGAAAAGTTAGGATTGACGGTTGTGTTGATTACCCACGAAATGCAGGCAGTTAAATCCATCTGTAACAAAGTGGCCGTCATGCAGAGTGGCGAAATCGTTGAACGAGGCGACTTGCTGACGATCTTCTCCAAACCAACTCAGCAACTGACGAAAGAATTTATCGAAACGTCCTCTCAGATTGATGCTGCCTTGGCAAACGTTGTTGCTCAGCCAAGTATCCAGCACTTACAAGCAAACGAGAGACTGGTCGTACTTTCCTATGCGGGTGCATCGACTGATGATCCCCTGATAGCCCAACTGTATGAGCAATTTAAAGTTACGCCAAATATTTTGTTCGGGAATGTCGAGATTCTACAAAATACGCCAGTTGGTAATTTGGGCTTGGTATTAAGTGGAGAAGGCGATGCCGTAGATAAGGCATTGGCTTACGTGAAAGAACAGGGCGTGACTGTTCGGCAAATCAGTGTCGCGGAATATCAGGCGGAACTCGCACGCAAGGCTGCTGAAGCAGACACCAACGACGAAGGGGAGGCATAAGCATGACAACTATTTTAGCAACGGATTTTTGGACATCCATTATGCCAAACGTTGTGGCTAATAAGGACGTCTTCATCCAATCAACGTGGGAAACAATTTACATGACGCTGGTCTCCGGAATAATTGCCGGCATTCTTGGAATTATTATCGGTATTGCGTTAGTAGTTACAGCTCCAGGTGGCATTCTGGCAAACCGGACGACATACTGGATTTTGGATAAACTGGTAAACATCTTCCGATCCATTCCTTTTATCATCTTATTAGCCGTTATCGCACCATTCACGCGGTTGCTCGTGGGTACCTCAATTGGTACTACCGCCGCTTTAGTGCCTTTGACAATCGGCACCGCACCATTCTATGCACGTCAAGTTCAAAATGCCCTAGTCGATGTTGATCGTGGCATTATTGAAGCTGCGGAAGCGGTCGGTGCTTCACCAATGCAAATTATTTTTCGTGTTTATTTACGTGAAGCACTACCTGATTTAATTCGAACATCGGTTGTCACCGTTATTAGTTTGATCGGACTTACTGCAATGGCTGGTGCCATTGGTGGTGGTGGCCTTGGGAATACTGCGATTAGCATCGGGTATGACCGTTTTGAAAATGACATCACCATCATGGCGATGATTATCATTCTAGCTATCGTGTTTATTATCCAAATCTTAGGTGATTTGTGGGCTCGTAAAACTGACCACCGTTAATTTGAATTTTACGAACAAATGGCAGTGATTTCGTTACGACTTTGGGTGCACAATGCGAAATGGCCTCGTCATTTAAAGTCTTGAGCACAATCCTCGTTTTTTGAAAGCATTCTATTTCCCAGTTCGGGGATAGGATGTTTTTTTGTTTATCCTTCTTCGCAAAATGATGCGGATATGACATTAACTAATTTTTGTTGATGAATGGGGCGCAACTGTTGGTCGGTCATGATGCGAGTGTTAGACTGAACACAGATAGCGTAATGAACGTGAATCAAAATTTTGTAAAGATAGGGATGATGACATGAATTGGAATTCCACCCGTCGGTCCTTTGACTGGTATAGTTTCATTCTTGGCGTATTATTTATCATTGCAGCGGGAATTGCTCTTGTGGATCCCGCATCGAGTTTAATGGCATTGGTGGCCATTTTTGGGGCCGTTGCATTACTCAGAGGTATTTATGAGGTATGGTTCCATGATGACGTCCGGCGGCTTCTGGGGCGTTCTCCTGTGTGGTTGTTGTTTATGGGAATTTTAGACATTGTAATTGGGGCATTTTTAATCTTTCATTTAGGCATCGGAATGCGCTTATTACCAATTTTCTTTGCAATATGGTTCATTGTTGATTCATTGACCGGTTTGATTACGTCAGGGTTAATGCGTTCGTTTGACAAACGGTATTTCTGGGTCAGCATCGGCTTAGATGTACTCGGTCTTATCGTGGGTATTTTATTATTACTAAAGCCAGTGGTAGCTGCACTAACCCTAGCTACACTGATTGGCATCTACTTCTTCATTGAGGGAGTTCTTCACATTATGCGGGCTTTCTAGAAAAAATTAGCGCAATAAAGGGGACCTTGGGTAATGAAGCAAACAGAGACAAACGCTCCGGTTCATAATCGGGGCCTCGTATGGTTGATCAGTGCCATTGTCGCTGCTGTTGTGATTGCAGTTGCGGCGGTTGGTGGCACTGTGCTGTATAAAAATATGACAACAACGAATTATGAATTGGTTGATGCCGCCCAACCGTTGACGTATAAGGGTAAAACGGTCACAGCACACGGGGTAGCTTCGTTCTCGCACAAGCA
Organism: Furfurilactobacillus milii; assembly: GCF_009864005.1. Lineage (GTDB taxonomy): Bacteria > Bacillota > Bacilli > Lactobacillales > Lactobacillaceae > Furfurilactobacillus > Furfurilactobacillus rossiae_B. The sequence goes on along the minus strand of NZ_WEZQ01000020.1, from coordinate 44,235 downwards.
GGCAACCATTACTTCAATGAGTTTTGGCCGTTCTGCAGTGGTGGTAACGGTGGCTCATTACCAGTTTGATAGCAACAATAAGAAAAAGGCTAAGCCTAACAATATTGCGTTAGCTATCTATCAATTACCACTTGGTGATTTTGAACGCACATATGCTAAGCAATTGGCCACTAACAAGCAGGACAATGTTATTGCGATCAATCAGACGATGAAAGTTGTTAAACCGCAGGCAGGCGTTTACATCGATCATTTGCAGGCTAGTGACCAAAAGCGGCTTAATATCGATGCAACGAGTAGTCAGGCGACGTATCAAAAATTGGAGGATGCGTATGCGAGTGCAAGTCGCAAAGTAAAAACACATACACACTTTACGCCAACTAAGCGGGTGTACCAGCGAGCCCATAAATTAAATGCTGGCCAAACTAAACAATTTACAAAACTGGCTGATGCCGTTAAATATATGCAAGAAAAAACTGCCCAATAATTACTTGAGCAGTTTTTTGCGCAGCTAGGAATAAATTGTTATGATTTTGTAATTTCTTGTTTCGAAAACGGTAGACACCTTGATTACATCGGATTCTCTATATTGTCAGAAACATCAAAAGGGCCATATAGACATTAGATTACTTAAATTTTTCTGAAATTTGCACAAATGTTTGCGATAATAGTACTCGATAATCAGTTAAGGGGATGACAACTGGTAAGCACGTGGTGCCAGATTGTCATCGAAACTTTGAAATGAGGGACAAATAACGTATGAGTACACAGCACCAATCTGCACCAAGTGGGGGAAAACGTTACATCAGTAAAATTAAAATCGCTGCATTAGCGGTGATGGCCAGTTTAATGACCATCAGCGTTGCGAGCCAACCTGCGAAGGCGGAAGCACATCATCATTCAGTCGCAAAGGTGGCCACCCAAAAACAGAGTAGCAAAGCACAGGCTACATTTTGGCAAGATCTTGGTTATCAAGGGTCTTACAAACGGCAAAGTACACTAGGCAAAAAGCAGATGTTGAATAATACGCTGCTGGTCGTCTTTACAAAAGACCATCAATTTAGACAGCGTGTGACCACTTCGTTAAGTATGAACGGTATTCAAGAACAAGTGACGGATGGGAAAGTAACACAAAGGGGCGACGTGTTAACCTTAGTGCCGAAGTCGACGGCAACTGCTGTTTATAAGACTGAGGCGGACTACAAGAAACATGCAGCGTCCAACTATCACCGCAGTGGTGAGGCCTTTAAGAGCCAACTTATCTTTGCGAAAGATGGTCAGCCTTTGCAATACCGGGTTGATGCAAAGCACAAGCGGTTAACTGGATTGAAGAATAAAGTGACCGTTTCAATGAAACAGTCATCGGCGAATACCTTAGCAACAGCTCAAGCTTATATTAAGCCGATTGAAAATCATTAGTCGTTTAGACTAGCTTTATTGCAGTGTTAGCGGTTACAATTATCTGTGAAGGAGTTGTTTAACATGGCAAAAAGTGAACACAAGAAAGTACAAAGTGAGGATGACATCATAAAGGGGAAGGTTTACGACTACAAGCGTGTGCTTGTTGGTGTTGATGATTCTCCGGATGCACAACTAGCTTACCAGTACGCGGTCAAACAGGCGAAGGAAGATAAATCCGAGCTGGTTATTGTTAGTATCCTTGAAGAACAGGATGTTAATGTTTTTACTGCGTTAAGCAAGGAAATGTTGGATCAACAACGAAAGACGATTCAAGAACGATTAGATAAATATCATCGGGTCGCCGAAAATTCAGGGGTTAAGTCTGTTAAAACGTTGATCGCTGAAGGTGATCCTGGTGAAACAATCGTCAAGCAGGTCATCCCACAAGTTGATCCAGACCTTGTAATTGTCGGCTCATTGTCTCGTCAAGGGGTTGCCAAGTACTTTGGTAGCCAAGCGGCTTATGTGGCCAAATATTCACCAGTGTCCGTGCTGGTGGTTCGCTAATTAAATTCAATTTTGTTTTGCTGTACCCCACAATGAGGTGCAGCTTTTTTAGTTCTATTAATTGCTGGCATTAATGTAGAACTGTAAATGGCGCTTACGGTTGTCAATAGTGACACGCTCGTCGTGGGACCGGTTCGAGCCTCCTGAAAATCGGAGTCTTTCACCTCGCCACAAAGCCTCGCAAAAACCGAGTCTCGGTGACCGTCCGTGGTGTAAATTCGGAAAACCACCTCATTAACACCACTCTCACGACTCGGTGCCACTATTGACGCTCTCCGCTCACGTATCGGCAAATTTTGCGGCTAGTATTATTAGAAAACCGTATCGACATAACAGAGTCCTAATTAGTCATTATCAGCGCAACGGCAGTACGCGGTATGCTGACTTGCCATACTCGAGGAAGTTAACTCAGTTTGGTATAAGCAAAGAAAAAGGATGACACCCAAGAGGGCATCATCCGATAGAAAAAATTTATTAAATTAAGCTTTATCAACCGCGTGACCACCGAAGCCGTTACGCAATGAAGAAACAACTTTACCAGTAAAGGTATCGTTTTCCATTGAACGGTAACGCATCAATAGTGACATAGCGATAACAGGGGTTGCTACTTGTTGGTTCATAGCTTCTTCAAGAGTCCACTTACCTTCACCAGATGAGTGCATAGTACCCTTGATGTTGTCTAACTTGGCGTCGTTAGCAAAGGCATCTTGAGCCAATTCCATCAGCCATGAACGAACAACTGAACCGCTGTTCCAAAGACGGGCAACGGATTCGTTATCGTAGTCAAACGCACTGTGTTCAAGCACATCGAAGCCTTCACCGATGGCTTCCATCATACCGTATTCAATCCCGTTATGAACCATCTTGAGGTAGTGACCTGAACCAGCTTTACCAGTGTAAAGGTAACCATCTTTTTGGGCGATACCTTCATACAAAGGTTCGAGTGTTTTAAAGGCAGCGGCATCGTTTCCACCAATCATGAAGTTACCGTCGTGACGGGCGCCAGATTGACCACCAGAAGTACCACAGTCGAAGAACTTGATGCCTTTTTCTTCAGCCTTTTGAGCATCTGCAACAGAGTCCTTCCAGAAGGAGTTACCACCGTCGATGATGAAGTCACCTTCGTCAAGTAAGTCTAACAGTTGGTCAATCGTCGACTCAGTTGGCTTGCCGGCTGGAACCATAACCCATACGACTTTTGGTGATGGTAATTTGGCAACCATGTCAGCAAGTGAGTCGGCACCTTCAGCACCAGCGGTTACTGCTTGGTTAACAAAGTCCTTGTTTAAGTCAAAACCAACAACTTCGTTTTCATGATCCATCATGTTTTCTGCTAAGTTCAGACCCATTTTGCCTAAACCGATTAACCCTAATTTCATTAGAAAGCTCCTCTTTTAAAATAAATTGTCTGTTGCACATGTTGATTATATGAAAATCATTTACAAATATCAAGATAAACTTTTGAAAAAAGGTTTCAAATTGTTTTCGAAAAGTGCTTCAAATCCGTTTGTATCATAGTTTTGCTTGCATTCAAAACTTATTAGCATTACGCTAAACCGAGATTGAAGACGTTTACATATCACTGACACATGGAGGTTACAACTAATGCTTATTCAGCAGGTTCACATCAACAATCAGAGCGATTTACAAGATGTTCGAATTGAAGACGGTGTTTTTAAAGCAATTGATCAGCATTTAACGCCTAAAGATAACGAGCAGGTGATTGACGCAACCGGCAAATTATTATTGCCACCATTGATTGATCCACATGTTCATTTGGACGCTACCCAAACAGCTGGAGATCCTGAATGGAATCAATCTGGTACATTGTTTGATGGTATTCGCATTTGGTCGGAGCGAAAGAAAACGTTAACGATTGAAGATGTTAAGGAACGGGCAAAGGAGACCTTGCGCAAGCAGATTGCCAATGGGATTCAGATTGTGCGTTCACACGTCGATGTAACTGATCCTTCTTTCACCGCCTTAAAAGCGCTCTTGGAAGTTAAAAAAGAGATGGCTGATGAGGTAGAACTGCAACTGGTTGCCTTTCCACAAGAAGGCATTTTGTCGTTTCCTCGTGGTAAACAGTTAATGGAAGAGGCCGTTAAGCTGGGGGCAGACGTCATTGGCGGTATTCCTCACTTCGAGTTCACTCGTGAATATGGGATCGAATCGTTACATTTTATTGGTAACTTAGCTCAAAAGTATGACCGCCTGATTGACGTTCACTGTGATGAAATTGACGATCCCGCATCCCGTCACTTGGAGACTTTGGCAACGATTGCATACGAAACTGGGCTGTCTGATCGGGTTACTGCTAGCCACACAACTGCACTCGGCTCTTACAACAATGCGTATGCTTATAAATTATTCCGTTTGCTACGGATGGCAGACATTAATATGATTGCGAACCCGTTAGTAAACACCAATCTAGGTGGGCGTTTTGATACTTATCCTAAACGTCGTGGGATGACGCGGGTCAAAGAACTTAACGAAGATGGTATTAATGTTGCTTTCGGTGAAGACGATGTTCGTGATCCGTGGTATCCAATGGGGAATGGCAATATGCTAGATCCTGTTTCAATGGGCCTTCATGTTGGTCATTTAATGGGCTATGACGAGATTAATGGGTCATATCAATTTGTGACCAGCCATGCTGCTAAGGCGCTGCATATTACTGACCATTACGGCATCGAGGTCGGCAAGCCTGGTAACTGTATTGTTTATAACAACAGTGATTTCTACAACGTACTTAATGAACATTCAGAAGTGTTGTATTCAATCCGTGGCGGTCGTGTCATTGCACAGACAACGCCTAAAGTTACTAAACTGAATTTTTGAGTTTGTGAATTTTGAAAGTGATGAATACAGCTATTAAATTCACAAACGGAATTTCCACTTGTGAAATAGACTAGCGTTTATCATTTGGAAACGTCATCTAAATACGATGGTGTCAAACAAAGGCAGCCTCAATAAAGAAGATGCCTTTTTATCACAAAATATTTAATCATTTGTGAAAAGTGTGGTACGCTGAAATCATGATTTTTTCACAAGTGAACGTATTTGCTGACTGAAAGACGGTCGCTACGTCACGGATTAATTAAGGAGATTATTCATGACTGAAGAAACGCGTTACGGCGCTGATGCCGTTGTTGAAAGTTTGATTAACCATAATGTGAAGTATGTCTTTGGTATTCCTGGTGCTAAGATTGACCGTTTATTTGAGCGTTTGGCTCATCCAACTGATCCACAATCGCCTAAGCTGGTTGTCGCACGACATGAGCAAAACGCGGCCTTTATTGCGGCGGGGATTGGCCGACTTACAGGCGAACCAGGGGTAGTTGCAGTTACTTCAGGACCAGGAGCTAGCAATTTAGCAACTGGTTTAGTCACTGCAACAGCTGAAGGCGATCCCGTAGTGGCCATTGGTGGACAGGTTCCACGTAAGGACTTACTACGGCTGACTCACCAAAGTATGGCTAATGCGGCCTTGTTTAAGCCAATTACGAAATTTTCTGCGGAAATTCAAGATCCAGAAAATATTTCAGAAGTGTTGGCTAATGCGTTTGAATCTGCGACTGCCGGCAAACAAGGAGCGAGCTTTGTTTCTTTGCCACAGGATGTGGATGATGCCGAAGTTACCAGCCCAGCGTTAGAACCATTGCAGGCGCCCGTTTTGGGACCGGCAAGTCCTGCCGATATTAGTTTACTGGCCCAGGAAATTCGTAGTGCAAAATTGCCCGTTATTTTGGCTGGCATGCGGGCTTCTTCACCAGAAGTTACCAGTGCGATTCGCCATCTCGTGACAGTTGCCAACATTCCTGTGGTTGAAACGTTCCAGGGTGCCGGAATTATTTCTCGCGATTTGGAAGCCGACCACTACTTTGGTCGTGTTGGGTTATTCCGGAATCAGCCAGGCGATCGTTTGCTAAAACAGGCCGATTTAGTAATTGCCATTGGTTATGATGCGGTTGAATACGAACCGCGTAATTGGAACGCTGAGAAGCAGGCTCGCATCGTGACGATCGATGCGACAGCAGCTCAGTTGGATCAACACTTTCAACCGGAAACACAGCTAGTGGGCGACATTGCCCAGACGTTGGCCATCTTACAACCAGCAATCAAAGGGTATCAGCCCAGCGCCGCTGCCAAACAGACGTTAGCTGAATTTCATGAAGAATTAACGACGCGGGATCAAAACTTCGAAGCAAGTGATGAAGACGCAACTGTGCAGCCATTAGCGCTCGTGGCAGCTCTGCAGGATCACGTTACCGATGATATGACTGTGAGTGTTGATGTGGGGAGCCATTACATTTGGATGGCGCGTCATTTCCGCAGTTATGAACCGCGGCATCTGTTGTTCAGCAACGGGATGCAAACATTAGGTGTTGCCTTACCATGGGCAATCGCTGCGGCACTGGTACGACCAAATCATCAGGCTGTTTCTGTTTCAGGCGACGCCGGTTTTTTATTCTCCGGTCAGGAGTTAGAAACGGCGGTTCGCTTAGGGCTCAACATTGTGCACATTATCTGGAATGACGGTCACTATGATATGGTGAAGTTCCAGGAAGAAATGAAATATGGTGTAGATGCGGCGGTTGATTTTGGCCACGTTGACTATGTTAAGTACGCTGAGGCCTTTGGTGCAACGGGATTACGGGTTAACAAGCCAACTGATTTGAACAAAGTGCTGGACCAAGCCTTTGCGACTAAGGGACCGGTAATTGTTGATGTGCCCGTTGATTACTCACATAATCAAGAGCTTGGCAAGACGCTGTTGCCAGATCAATTCTAGAAAACATTGATAGCACAAAGGGAGTTTAGGTTAATGAAAGATACGGAAACGTTATTTCAGCACGGAACCTTGGCACTGTTAGTTCCAGGGCTGTTCGACGGCACAATCACAACGAAAGAACTGCTAAACCATGGTGATACAGGCATTGGCACACTAGCCGGTCTGGATGGTGAAGTAGTCATTGTTGACGGACAGGCCTTTCAAGCTGCGGCTGATGGTTCAGTCAACACGGTCAATGGTGATGCGACGATGCCATTCGCTTCAGTCCATACGTTTGATAATCAATTGCCTAAGACGCCATTGGCGGCCATGACAATGCCAGCATTTACGACCTGGTTACAAACGACAGCTGGTTTGAAAAATGCCTTTGCGGGCATTGTGATGACTGGTATCTTTAACCGAGTACACGTACGGGTGGCACCTAAGCAAACCAAACCGTATCCACCGCTGACGACGGCGACTGCCGCTCAGCCGGAATTTACGCGAGAAAATGTTCAGGGAACTGTTGTTGGTTACTTTGCCCCAGCATTGTATGCGGGTGCGACTGTCGGCGGCTTTCACTTGCATTTTATCAGCGACGACCATCAATTTGCCGGTCACCTGCTTGATTTCACCGTCATGACAGGCGAGGTGACCGCGCAAGTATTACCAAACTTGATGTTACATTTGCCGACAGATAATGCTGACTTTATGAAAGCTGACATCGAATTATCCGGTTTAAATGATGCTATCAATGAAGCAGAAAAATAGTGCTCTTAGAATTTGTTGAAGAAAAGCGACGCTGAATTCCCACTTTCATGGGTAATTCAACGTCGCTTTGTTTGCTCTAGAATAGCTTTTAAAATCTTGAAGCTAAAAGGTCGATGGAGTGAAGTTGTGGCGAAACAGAGTTCCGTGTCGGCAACACTTAATGGGGCGGTTTTACCCATTTAGTGTTGCGGGATGACTTATGAGACGTGGTTTTCGGCTCATAATCAAGGTGGAAAACCGCGTTTTACGCGGGTTGAGACCGGTCCTCAGGAAACGGCGTTTCGCAACAACGTAACGGCATTATGGCATTATCAAGTTCCTTAATGAAATGAAGCTAAACGTCCAGTGAGCCGGAAAGTAATTGATCGATGACATTAAGAACCCCTTCATCATTGTTAGAGTCTGTCCGATGCGGTGCCTTTGCCAGCACATCAGCATGAGCGTTGGCCATGGCATACCCGTGCGGTGTCATCGTTAACATGTCGAGATCATTCTCATTATCACCAAACGTCATGATCTCATCATTTTGAATACCGTAACGTTCTTGTAAATGCTGTAAACCAGTTTCTTTTGATACTCCGGAAACACCAATATCTTCAGTGTTAAAGCCAGAATTCATGGCAGATAAACCAGGTTGAAGTTGATTGATCATTTCTGGAATCACTGCCTCGGTGTTAACCGTTTGATCGAAACTAACAGCGATTTTAACCAGTTGATCATCCAGAGTCGCAGGATCGACATCAAAAAGGTGGTCCAAACGAATCAGTGAATTATAGTATCGTTTGATCAATTGGAAAATTGGTTCTGGCGTTTCGCTATCCACGTACGCGCGGTTAACGCCAGATAATGTCGTAAGTGCCATTGGCTGTGGGTAATGCTGTTTCAGTACCGCCAAGGTTTGATTAACTAACTGATGAGGGATTTCACTGGCAAATAATAATGCATCGCGAGCATGTACAATCGCGCCATTATCTGAGATGAAATCCATTTGATCTTTGAAAGGTAGAAACTGATCAACAAGTCGTTGAAATTGTGAACCGCTGGCCGCGGCAAAATGAATGCCCTTTGCACTTAACTGGCGGAATTGTTGTGCAAATCGAGCACGATTGTAGTCATTTTCGTCATTTAGAAAGGTGCCGTCCATGTCAACGGCAATGAGCTTGATGGTCATATTGGGAAACTCCTATTCAATAAGATATTGTAAGATGCAAAGCTAACTTAGATATTTAGTGGCAATTTGTTTGTATACATCAATTAAATGTAAATAATCGATTAAATCGACATATTCGTTAACCCGGTGAGCAATGTCCCACCGACCGGGTCCGAGGACAATAATGGGGAATTTGTTATCTGCTTTAGTATATTCAGAAGCATCCGTAGCACCGTGAATCACGGATAGTTCTGCAGGCCGTTTTGTAGCTTTCGCTAAGGCATCACTGGCAATCTTAACCAGTGAAGATTCACGATCTGAGATAACAGGGAAGAAACTGAAATCGACAGTCAGTTTTAACTGAACGCCGGGTTCCTGATTGAGTTTGTCGATAATTTGTTGCAGTCGGTCAATGATTTTGGTGTTGTCAAATTCTGGAATAGGCCGAATGTTGCCCTCTAAGTGCGCTTGACCAGGAATTGAATTGACCTGATCACCGCCGTTGATGACAGTGACAGAATGAACAACTGGACCCAGAACGTCACTGGTTGGCGCATCGTCAAATGCATTGTTTTCTTCATTAATAAACTTGACTAGATTGGTAATGGCATTGATGCCTTTTTCGGGCATGGAAGAATGAACGGATTTACCAATTGAATCGACAGAATAATCAATGGAACCGTTATGAGCAAAAATAATTTGATCACTGGTTGGTTCGCCAACAATCATGGCGTCCACGTGATCGACATAGCCTGCCTGCGTTAACATTCGTGAACCGGGGGCACCATACTCTTCGCCAACAGTAGCTAGAAATTGTAGTTTACCGGTTTTGGGTAATCCGGCATCATGCAGGTCGATCAGAGTGGTGACCATAGCAGCGAGACCGCTCTTCATATCTGCTGCACCGCGACCAAAAAGTTGACCATTCTCAACGTGGGCTGCCAACGGCGGAAAACGCCAATCGTCATGTTCGTCAGCCGCTACAGTATCCTGATGACCCGTCAACATTAACGTTTTGCCGGGTTTACCCGAGTCCAGTTCAGCAAAAAGATTTGTTCTGCCATCCTGATAAGGGATTTTTTTCGCTGTAATGCCGTGCTGACCGAGTTCAGTGATGATCCTGTCTGACATGGCTTCTTCATGACCATTGCGAGAATCAATTTTGATGAAATCTGTCAATAACGTTAATACTTGTTTTTCTTCCATATAATCTCAAACCACCTTTTCTAAACCGATTACATCCTTTATAGCACTTATTTCGACTAAAAGTGGCGGTTTGTGTAAAAAAGCTAATTTAAGCTTATTCGTCCTGTTTGACGATCTTGAAATTGCAACTTGATGCGGAAAACGAAAATAACTGAAAATCAGTATGGAATGTTTCATGAGAATTGTGCAAACGTCTGTGCCATCATAGACCAATCTTCCAAATCCCTTGGTATATAAGCAATTAATAAAGAACCAATTTTGATAATTGATGAGAGAAAAAACGGCTTTTAATTATTTTCTCATAATATATGGGTTGTCGAGCTAATTGTGAACAGGTATGGTGTGAAGCATAGACCAATTGACATAAACATGTACTAAAGGCCTATATACTTAGATTGAAAAGGTGATACCAATGGACGAAACAAGAATTAATCAATTAGGTGTAGAACTTTATGCTGACGGTGCAGATATTGACCAAATGGTCGATGCCTACAAATCAGGTTTAGTGACTGGTTTTACAACCAATCCTTCTTTAATGAAGGCTGCCGGAGTTACAGACTACATTGAGTTTGCACATCAAGCTGTTGCTAGCATTCCTGATTTACCAATTTCATTTGAAGTATTCAGTGATGATTTTGGCGATATGGAAGAAGAAGCACATATTATCAGTCATTTTGGAACACACGTGTATGTGAAAATTCCGGTCATGAATTCTTTAGGTGAATCAAGCATTCCGTTGATTCACAAATTGTCTCATGATGGCATTAAGGTTAACGCAACTGCTATTTTTACGGAAGAGCAAGTTCGTCATGTACGCGATGCTCTTGATGAAACAACAGGTGGGATTGTTTCTGTCTTTGCGGGCCGGATTGCTGATACTGGTGTGGATCCGCGACCATTAATGTCCAAATATGCTGATATTGTTCACTTTAAGCCTAACTTGAAACTGTTGTGGGCAAGTCAGCGGGAAGTTTACAACATTATGCAGGCGGCACAAACGCACACAGACATCATTACTTGCACGCCAGATTCATTGAAGAAGCTGACGTTATTGGGCAAGCCATTGGCTGAGTATTCATTAGACACAGTCAAACGTTTCAAAGCCGACAGCCAGGCACTGGGCTTTAAAATCTTGACTAAGTAGCCACCGACTTATGACTGCCATTAATTTTTATTGCAACACACGATTTTGAGAAAATAACACGACAAAACGGTCATCACTATCTCTGGGAAAGGTAGTGATGACCGTTTTGTGTCCATTAAGTTGCAGCGTTAAAAGAATTCAGGAAAATGAGTCTGAAGCTTGGCTGCCAAACGTTCACGGTGTTTGTAAAGAGTCGGCCTGGAAACATGAGGTGACTTAGCGGCCCGACTAATGGTCATTTCTTCATCAAGCAAAAGGCTTAGCAACTTTTTTTCTGTCGGCGTGCAAGTCGCGATTAATCGGTTTATAAAATCATGGGTTTCCATGTCAATCGCTGTTGCCTCCGTGTTTTGGAGCTGGTTGACTACAGTATCACTGAGTTCACTTTGATGGCTTAATCGACGTGTACTAGCGCGCAACCAGTCTAAAAGCCGCCAGTAGAGCCGTTGGTAAGCATAGCGACGTAAGGCGTCGGCATCGTGGTCTCCGAAGTCATTCACATAGTCTTTAAATACCTCCACGTAGATGAGGCGGCCCTCAGAAACAGCATCGTCAAAATTTGGATCTCCAGGGCGTACGTTGAGACGTTTTAGAACGCCATACAGAACCCGGCTGTTACTTTCGTGTGTGATAAAGGCGAAGGCTTGTTGTGTTAATTGTTCATCTTCATTATGAATGGGCATATATTTTCCTCATTTGATTTTGATCGTTGCCTTGTACACAGACACAGTCCAAACGATTATTTTTTTCGTCGAAGGCCGTTGACGTAAAGGAGAATAACGTGCTGGTGAACAATACACCATGCTGCAAATTCAAACTGAGGGATAGCAAACAAAACATGTGAAATCGCTTTATCATTTGGACTAGACCAATATATTCGAAACTGGTATCTAAATCTGTTTAATCAATATATGGCTGCTAGTCTGATGGGAATTAACGGTATGAAAGATTGTAAATTTACTAAACGGATATAAAGCGCTTAATCGTTATTGTGAAAATATTTTCTAAAATATTGTGGACAAATGTTCATAGCTCCTGATATACTGATATCAGACAAATGAAAGGGGTTTCATAAGATGACATTAACTGTTGCGCAACTCGCAAAATACATGGATCACACAATGCTTAAACCAGAAGCAACTTCGGCAATGATTGATAAAACTGTTGCGGAGGCTCGCAAATACAACACTGCTTCCGTATGTATCAATCCGTACTGGGTTGCTCGTGTTCACAAAGGACTTGAGGGAACAGACATTGCCACTTGTACTGTAATTGGTTTCCCACTGGGAGCTTCAACGACCGCAACAAAAGTTTTTGAAACCAATGATGCCATTGATAACGGTGCCGACGAAATTGACATGGTTGTCAATATTGGCGAATTAAAATCTAATCATGATGAAGCTGTGTTAGCAGACATTAAAGCTGTAGCAGAGGCTACTCATGCTAAGGGTAAATTGCTTAAGGTGATTATTGAAAATGCATTATTAACGGATGAAGAAAAACGGCGGGCTTCCGAGCTGACCGTTAAGGGTGGCGCTGATTTTGTTAAAACCTCGACTGGATTTTCCACTTCTGGCGCTAAGGCCGAAGATGTTCGTTTAATGCGTGAGGCAGTTGGTCCTGACTTTAAGATTAAGGCAGCCGGTGGCATGCACAGCTTGAAGGATGCGTTAGCAATGATCGACGCAGGTGCCAATCGTTTAGGTGTCTCTGCATCAGTTGCGATTCTTGAAGAAGCAAAGGCACAAACGGCCACAGTTTAACAAAATACATTTTCAGCGAAAATGTAAGCGCTTGCTAAACGAAAAAGTTAAGTGATTTTAGATAACCGCTCATTAATATGGGCGTAAGCGAGACAGGAAAGGACTTTCAAAAATCATGGCATACAAACGAATTTTTGCAATTGTAATGGATTCAGTTGGTATTGGGGAGGCCCCAGACGCAGCGGACTTCGATGATGTGGGTGCTGATACACTTGGACATGTTGGCGCGTTTTATGCAGGAGACTTGGCACTGCCAAATTTAGGTAAGTTGGGACTGAGCAACATTCGTCCCGATAAGCCGATTCAGGGTGTACCAGCCGCTGATCGAGCCATTGGTGCATTTGGCAAAATGCGTGAAGTTTCTGCTGGTAAAGATAGCATGGACGGTCATTGGGAAATGATGGGGCTGCCTGTTAGAAAGCCTTTATCGACTTTTCCAAACGGATTCCCGGAAGAAATCATTAAAAAGTTGGAAGATTTCTCTGGCCGCCATGTAATTGTCAATAAGCCTTATTCAGGAACTGACGTTATTCACGATTACGGTGAACAACAGATGAAGACCGGCGAATTGATCGTTTACACCTCTGGAGATTCGGTGCTTCAAATTGCCGCCCATGAAGATGTTATTTCTGTTAAAGAACTGTACAAAATTTGTGAATATGCGCGTTCACTAGTTAATGGACCAGAATGGACAATTGGCCGGATTATTGCGCGTCCTTACGTTGGCCCTGACAAGGATCACTTTACTCGGACGGCTAACCGTCACGACTTCAGTCTAGAACCAATTGGCGAAACGGACATGGACCGCTTAAAGGCGGCTGGACTTGATGTGATTGGTGTGGGTAAAATTAATGACATTTTCTCCGGCCATGGCATTACCAAAGGCTACCACAATGAAAGCAACATGGACGGAATGGATCATGTGGATGAAGTTATGGCTAGTGACTTCCATGGCTTTTGCTTTACGAACCTAGTCGATTTTGACGCAATGTATGGTCACCGCCGTAATCCAAAGGGATTTGGTCAGGCTTTAATGGACTTTGACCAACGGTTGACCAAGGTATTGGCAAACTTAAAGGACGACGATTTGCTCATGATCACAGCTGATCACGGTAACGATCCTGGCTACCGTGGTACAGATCATACACGTGAATTTGTTCCGTTGTTGGCGTACTCTCCATCTATGAAACACGCTAATCAGTCATTGGGCATTCGTCCAACGTTTGCTGATATGGGCGCGACAGTATTGGAAAACTTTGGTGTGCAAGGGAATAGTGAAGGCACCAGTTTCTTGAGTGAAGTCAGCAATGGCGAAACGGTAAAATAAACCTTTCGAATGAGGAGGATGCACAATGAGTACACATATTGGTGCCAACATGGGCGATTATGCTGATACAGTTTTGCTGCCCGGAGATCCACTGCGGGCAAAGTATATCGCTGAGAACTTTTTGACCAACGTTAAACAGGTGAATTCGGTTCGAAATGCTTTTGGTTATACAGGTGAATATAAAGGCCACCGTGTTTCCGTTCAAGGGTCAGGGATGGGAATTCCATCCATGTCCATTTATATTAATGAATTAGTTAAATTCTTCGGTGTGAAAACAATCATTCGGGTCGGTTCGTGTGGCGGCATGGCGCCGGATGTCCACTTACGGGATGTGCTGTTGGCATCAGGCTCAACAACTGATTCTGCTGTAACTGCGAATACTTTTGGACCAGGCATCCATTATGCACCGCTAGCTAACTTTGAACTGCTGGACACAGCTTTTCATGAAGCTCAGAAGATGGGCATTACGCCCAAAGTAGGTGACATTTTTGCCGCGGACCGTTTCTATAATGACGAACTGGACATGAAGAAGTTGGCTGATTATGGCGTTATCGGCACCGAAATGGAATCAGCAGGGTTATACTTATTGGGTGCCAAACTTCACTTCCGTGCACTGTCTGTGTTGACGGTCAGTGACTTAATCTTTGGCGAAGAAAAAACCACGGCGGAGGAACGCGAAAAAACGTTCAACGACATGATTAACATTTCGTTAGCAACAGCGATTGCTGGTAAGTAACGCAACATTGAGTTTGAAATATTTAGGAAGACATTGGTTAATTAATAAAGGGCGAATGGTTCGGCGATTTGCCAAATCATTCGCTCTTTGTTGATTGCCCGTACTGAAATTATTTCCAGTCAAAACGTGATGTTAACTGCAATCGTGACAGGGATTCCGAAACCGTGGGACGAAAAGAGGAAATGTTCGTGGAAACAGATGATCAAAAAACGGCAGATAGTCTTAAGGCAGCGACCTTGTACTACCAAAACAATTGGGGGCAAGGCGAAATTGCAACCGAAATGAACATTTCACGTGCGACGGTTTCACGCTTATTGCAGTACGCAAGAAAAACTGGTCTGGTTAAAATTGAGATTGCTGCGCCGATGACACCAGTAGCTACGTTAACGGCGCAGCTTCAAGAAAAGTATCAGCTAGCGCATTTGCTAGTTGTGCCAACACAAGGGACGGGTACTCCCGATTTATTGTCACGTGTTGGAAAAGCGGCGGCAGAATATATTGAATCGATTATAACGACAGATGACATTATCGGACTTGGGTGGGGAAAGACCATTCACCAAGTTGCAAATCATTTGGATCCTAAGGATGTTAGCGGCATAATCGTTGTTCAGATGAAGGGTAGCGTGGCAAACACGCAGAGTAATAACTTTGCGTTTGAAAGTGTTAATACATTTGCTAATGCATTTCATACGCTGCCGCAGTACCTGCCGCTCCCAGTTATTTTCGATCACCAACAAACAAAAGAATTGGTTGAACAGGATACACACATTAAACACATTATTGAACTGGGCAAAAAAGCTGATATTGCAGTTTTTACTGTTGGTACAGTTCGCGACTCAGCATTGCTGTTTAAGTTGGGATACTTCACTCAAGCTGAACAGGCTTATTTACAAGACCATGCGGTTGGCGATGTGTTTTCTCGCTTTATTAACGCTCATGGTCAGTTGGTCGATACAAATATTGATCAGCGAACGATTGGTATTCCACTTGACGCGCTTGCCAATATTCCACATAGCGTGTTAGTGGCGGCCAATCCTGCCAAGGTACCTGCTGTACACGGTGCTGTTACAGCCGGTTATGCGAACACGTTGATTATTGATCAAGGGAGTGCAACTCAGCTATTAAATTATGACCCAGTTCACTAAGTGATGGAGGTCAGTAACCATGAGAATGGTCGATGTAATTGATACGAAACGTAATGGTGGGGAACTAACCACTGAGCAAATCGAATTTTTTATTAATGGATATACAAAAGGTGACATTCCGGACTATCAGGTTAGTGCACTATTAATGGCGATTTATCTAAAAGGAATGACAAAGCAAGAAACGGCCACCATGACAATGACCATGTTGCATTCGGGAGATCAGTTGGATTTGAGTGATATTCCTGGCGTCAAGGTGGACAAACATTCGACTGGTGGTGTTGGCGACAAGACCAGCATTCCATTAGCGCCTTTGGTAGCCTCGGTTGGTATTCCAGTGCCAATGATTTCTGGGCGCGGCCTTGGTCATACGGGTGGCACGTTGGATAAGTTGGAGGCCATTCCTGGTTTAAAGGTTGAAATTAGCGAAGCATCATTTAAACAGCAATTGCGCGATGTTGGTTGCGCCATCGTCGGTGCAACTGGAAACATCGCTCCAGCAGACAAAAAGATTTATGCATTACGTGATGTAACTGATACGGTTGATTCTATTCCACTGATTGCTGGCTCAATCATGAGTAAAAAAATTGCCAGTGGAACAGATGCCTTAGTTTTGGATGTTAAAACGGGGAGTGGCGCCTTTATGAAAACAGAGGCGGACTCAGTTGCGTTAGCCAAGGAACTAGTCGGCATTGGTAAAAGTGTTGGTATGAATGCAATGGCGGTTATTTCCGATATGAATCAGCCATTAGGGAACGCCATTGGTAACGCCTTGGAAATTGAAGAGTCAATTGCATTATTAAAGGGCAATGGCCCAGCTGATTTGCTTGATTTGGTATTAACAATTGGCAGTCAAATGGTCGTCATGGCAAATAAGGCAACCGATCTAGATGCCGCCAGAAAAATGCTACAGCAGCATATTGATGATGGCTCCGCTTTGAACAAGTTCAAAGAAATGATTATCGCTCAGGGTGGTGATGGTCGAGTGATTGAAAACCCAGCAATGATGCCTCAGGCAACATATCAAATGCCGATATTGGCTGCTCATGATGGCGTTATCACCAAAATGAAGGCAGATGAAATGGGCATTGCTGCGATGATGCTCGGTGGTGGCCGGCAGAAGAAGGATGATCAATTGGATTATGCTGTCGGTTTGGTGTTGTCCAAAAAGGTGGGTGACGAGGTTCATCAAGGTGACACGATTTTGACAATTCCCAGTAACCGAGAGGATGTTAGCGATGTCCAGCGATTGATTGAAGCAAATATTGCAATTGGTGATGAGGCGCGGCCGCTGACACTCATCCATGAGGTTATCGATTAAAGATTGGTTTTAGAACAAGTGTCGTTTGCTCAAGTAACATTTGCACTTAAGCTTGATAGAGGCGAGTTTCTTGGGTCGGCTTTTGCCATCATTGTATTAAAAAGGCATGTCGAATATTGGGTCTCACGCTTGAATCTGCGTGTGATTATTGCTAAACTACTCTAGAAAATAACTGTCCGACAGTGAGCGGACCTTTTTTGGAGGCAAGACCATGATGTTTTTGATGACGCGTTTTTTCAAACAACAAGTTAAGGGCATCGTGGCCTCTCAGTCATTTTCCGCAAATATTGTTAATTACAAGCGTTACTGACACTACTGTGTTGGTAGCGCTTTTTCTTAGCAGCAAACGGAGGAAGAGACATGAAGCAAACAGCATCAGAAGCATCACACAGTATGAGTTTTTGGGATCAGACGGCGACATGGATTGGCGCCAATGCCAACAATGGCACTTGGTATGTTGGTGGCGTATTGGCTGCACTAGGACTAGGTGGGGCGATGAAAGTATTAATGATCACCGGTCCAGTTGCTTACCTGCTGCTGGCTCTCGTTGGATATATGGGGTTTCAAACACGGCGCTCTACAATGGCTTTGACGAATGTTTCGTTCGGCCGTTGGGGTAGCGTCGGGCCGTCATTAGTTAATGTGGTTCAGTTTATGGGCTGGGCTGCTGTAAACACGTTTATTGCAGCCGGTTCCATTAGTTATTTGCTTCATGACCTACTGGGCTGGCCAGTTTTTGGTCAACGCGGCGGGTTGAAGGGCATTATCTTTGGTATTTTGATGATGTCAATCTTGCATCTGATTAGCATTTCGCTTGGTCAACGGTCCGTGCGGATTATCGAGCGTGTTGGGATTGTGTTGGTGATTTTACTGGTCTTGTGGGAAACATGGGCGGTTTTTCAAACCGTATCGTTGAATCAGTTGACTCAGTGGCAAGTGCCAATTAAGTTTCATCTGCCGACTGGTAATGCGATCGATACGTTAGCGGCGTTTAACCTTGCTTGGGTGACTGCTGGCGCGGATTTCACCAAGTTTGCAAAGAATAAGACGGCTGCTACCGTAGCGCCGTTTGTTGGCGGCACAGTTGGACTGTTCTGGTTTGCGCTCGTTGGTATCATCGCTACCATTGGTGCGGCGGTGACGCTTCACAGCTTTAATCCCAATGCATCTGACCCAAGTACAGTGGCTTCACGGCTTGGCCTAGGTATTTTGGCAATGATTGTGATTGTATTGACGAGTACCACCGCAAATGCAGTTAATCTGATGGCTGCCGGCACGGCATTAACCAACATTTTTAAACGACTTCGACTTACGCCAGCTCTATGGCTAGTAACAGTGTTGGCGACGCTGATGACATTGATTCCTTTGTGGTCTAACAGCTTTTTGGGCGTGTTCACGATGTTCTTGGATTACGTGGGCATGATCTTGGGACCAGAGATTGCCATTATTTTAGTCGATTATTATCTTATCCATGGCGCACACTATACTGATAATATGTTTGCTAACGCACCAAGGCTGAACTGGTTGGCCTATGCAAACTGGGGATTCGGAATTTTGAGTTATTTCTTGTTACGCCAAGTCGGTTGGGTAAGAAATACAATTGGTGCAACGGTATTTGCAATGCTCATTACAGCTAGTCTACATTTGGTACTGAGCCGGTTAACGGTAAAATTAAAGAATACGGTACCCGAAAATAATTAAATAAATATCGCGGGCGGGACGATTATATATTTTCAATGGTCGTTGATAATATATAATCCGTTTACAAACGTTAAACGCGACATATTGATGATGATAATGTCATTAATATGTCGCGTTTAATTTTTTGCTGGAACAGTATTTTGGTCACTTTATTGCTGTCTAATGAATTGCATTAATGAAAATTAATCGTTATTCTACCGATACATTATTTTTAAGGGGATCAAAAATGAGTCAGCAACAATTTTCAGCCGCTAGTTTACGCGATCAAACAATCGATTTACGAGTATCAACATTTATCAATCATCTTTGGACCACAAAAGACACCATTGCCGATTTCGAAATTAGTTTAACAACGACTTTGCTAGTTCTACCGGTGACCGTGAAGCAGGAACGTTTAACTTTGATTTTGGATTATCGACTTGGACCATTATTGGTTCGCCGACCGTGTGGTACGTTGATGCGAGAATTGATGGCTAAAAACAGTCGGACTCGCCAACAAATGGCGATCGCCCATCATTTTTTGGGACAGCAACATTACACACCATATGTAAACGGTAAATATGGTTTTGTACCAACTGCGGGATCAACGATGCGAGAGACTGGCTGGTTGGGATTTTACAAATTAGTTCAGATTCGTCGCTTGACTCATGAAACCTTGCTGATTTTTAAAAATAACATGAAACTCATTTTACCGTTGTCACATTATTTTATGCTGCAACGATTAAGAGATGCGGCGACGATTATTCAATTACAAAAAGAACAGTTAGAATTGATGGTTGAAAACAGTGGCTTTGATCGGTGTCGGCCGAATTTCACCAATAAGTTGGCTCAAGTATTAGGAATGCGACCCGAACAAGTTTTGCATGACGAAACAGAATTTTATGCACACACGGTCGAAGTTTTAATGGTGGCAGGGTTAGAAGATTTCCTAGTGGACGGCTATGATGCCGTGCTCAATTTAGACCGTGAAACAATTGCAAAGGAAGCCCGTCAGTTTTTAAGAGGACATGGGCATTTAATTGTGCCGAAGACACGCCACTTTGTGTCAGATAAGGACGACGAGACAAACTAGTTTTTCTATGAAAGCGGATTCCGTAGCGTTATGATAAAGACAACAAAACAACACAAAGAGAGGCTTTCGCAATGAGTTTTACAACACCGATTACGAAACAAGAACAACAGGTTTTTCATGACTATCAGATTCCTGTCCATGATCCACTGAGTGTATTCGACAGTTTGAAGCAGGTTCCTAATATGACAGGCAATTTTGAGGGCAGTGACGTCGACTTGAACGATTTATTGTCAGATTATGTTGCCGTTCAGTTAGATTTTAACCGCTTAGTGGATACTATTAACCAGGAGTGGTGGTCGCAGTTACAAACATGGCATAAGTTAACTGGGGATCGTTTATCAGCTAACACGAAAGCACATGCTGATCAGTTCGGTCCATTTGAACAAGAACGGGTTCAGTTAGCAAAACAGGCGGAGCAAGGGTTCCCTCAAGAATTGCTTAAAAAGCCACGTAGTGAATGGCGGTCTCAAGACCTGTTTGGCTATGATTACATTATGTTCCAGGTTGATTTAAAGTGGGAATTCTTTAACATCATGGAAATCCTGGCAAATATTAATCCAGATGTAAATGTCGAAACGGTCGCAACTGAAATTCAGGCTAAGTTAGCACCAAAACATGGTCCAAAAGAACGCAAAGTTGACATGAACCAACCGCAACCGGATGGACCGGATAATAATGATGCTAGCAACGCCAATGGATCCTCACGAAAGGGGTAGAAATAATGCAATATGTGATGCCGTTAAGTCAGGCAGATAAGAAACGGTTTCACCAACGTAAGGTGACTGTGGACGCTCCACTTGCAAACGTAAAGGACTTAATGGATCAGCATTTGACAGGGCTGGTTAATGGTCGTCAATTTGACCTATTACCGTTTCTCAATAACGTATTCGCTTGTCAGTTACAAACGTTTGCTCTTACGGAAAACTATAACCTGTTAGAACAACACGAAAATGAAGATCATTTAAAGCAGTTCTCCGAGAACAGTCAGGCGTTGCATCAGCGTTTAGCAGCATTAATGGACAAGGAATCTTTACTGCTCAAGGACTATGGGTTGCTTCACGAACAAGTCCGTGCCAATTACTATGCAGCTGAACCGGACGATTTGGCCAGCAAACAATTGGACGGAACAGCGACTAACTTAGAACTAGCCTTTCACGCCCTGCTCGGAATGAGCGCTGATACACAGTGGTTAATGGAAGTGGGGATGCAAACTTTACGGTTACTCAATCCAGCGTTAACGACCGCAATGATTCAACAAATCAGTGCTAGCATCATGATGCTTGTAGAGCAAAGTGACGATGTAGCGTAGTGAAAGATATTTATTTCAACCTAGCGTAAACGCTCTAATGTGGAAAAATGTGTTCATTTGAAATGACACCAAAACACCTCCTGACAATTGTGTATGTCCAGCCGTTGGTTGGCCCCGCACGATTGTCAGAAGGTGTTTTTAGTCTTCACTCAATGTCAGAAAGATCATCGCTTTTGGATTCACGAAGTAGCATAGTAGTTAGCTCTTGAACCCGAACGCTTCTAGGCAAAAACACTCTGATGTCATCTTGTGAAAAACCAGTTTGCAAGATGTGAAGGTGTTCGTCATAAATAATTGGAAAATGTAAAAGACGGATATTCGCAATCATGGCAGTTAACAATGCTTGTAAAGACATTGCTTCAGGATCATGATTTTTGATAAACGCAGCGTAAGCGAGTGACTGGAAGGAAAGCAAATCATCAACGCCATTTTCGGAGGCCATTAAAAATTGCTTCAATTCATCAATCGTCAATTCTGGTTGGTCGACATGGACACGTTGTTCAGCGAAGGCAACATCATGTTGGGTTAACCAACGGACTGCCTGACGAGAGGGTAAGTTTGACGGAATCGTATAAATTTTAATCATGATATTCATCTCCATTTATATTGCAATTAATGTTTCTAGCATGAGTATAAATAGTTATTTTTTTGAATAACAATATTTATGTTAAGTTGTAAATTCGCCGAACAAACGCGAAAACTAGTCGATTTATTTTCAACATAATGGTGAATGAAATGCAGTCTCACGCGGATCAGCGCACTTTATGGAGAATGAATATGCTATGATATTCGTAACATAAAAAACTTATGATTTAACCGAACTTATGGGGGTTGAAAAGTAAAAATGGCAAAGCGGGTAACGATTAAAGACGTCGCAAAGGCTGCTGGACTGTCGATTACGACGGTTTCCCAAATTCTCAACGGGAAGGGTGAAAGATTTCCTGCCGCAACACAAGAAAAAGTGATGAAAATTAGGGATCAGTTAGGATACGTTCCTAACTTTAATGCTCGTAATCTAATCAGCCATTCAATGAAAACTGTTGGAATTATCGTGCCCAACTTAGTAAATCCATTCTTTGCCATGTTTTTGCGTGGCATTCAGGATGCGATGTACGAGCACGAATGTGTACCGATGATTTTAAGCGCAGATCGCGATGAAAAATTAGAACATTATTACCTACGAACACTGGTTGAACGTGGTGTGGACGCGATGATTATCGCTAGTTCCGCTGTCGGTAATAAGGAGCTGAATGGACTGCTTAAGAGTAACCGTGTGCCCTATTTGTTATTTGATCAAAATGATCCCCTTAATGAAGGTGATCGCATTATTGTGGATGATGAGCGAGGCGGGGAATTGGCCGCTACCCACTTAATCGAGTCCGGTCATCATAAGATTGCTGTGGTGTTGCCAGACCGGCCTTCACAGAATGTACGGTTACGGATGGCTGGTTATCGAAGTGCGTTAGTTCGTCATGGTATTTCCGTCGATGACAGCTTGATATTTTCAACTGAGCTGTCTAAAGCAGGCGGATGGGCTGTAGCAAAACAGGTGATTGATTCGGGGGCTACCGCGGTATTTTGTGCCAATGATGAAATGGCTCTGGGACTGATGCGCGGCATTGAGGCCGTTGGTAAGAATGTGCCGCAGGATCTGTCCGTTGTTGGCTATGATGACATCGATTTGGATGACTATATGGCGCCACGTTTGACGACCATTCATCAGCCTGTTTATGACATGGGGACATGGGCGAGTCAGATGATTATGAATCGGCTTAGGGATCCAGAGCACGCACCACAGTTGAAAGTGGTTGATGTTTCGCTAGTCAAACGTGATTCGGTACGTAAAATATAAATAAGACAATAAAAGGATTGAAATGATCGGCAGAGTCACACTGCGATCATTTCAATCCTTTTTATACCATGTTTATTAACGAACAAATTTTAATTCAACATGCGCGCCAACACTGTCAGCGATTTGTTGCAAGGTTTCCAATCGTGGATTCATAATGCCGGTCTCAATACGAACAATCGTTGATTTGGCTAATCCAGCCCTTTGAGCTAGTTTGGTCTGAGTATAACCAAGTTCATGGCGAAACTCGTATAAAGCAATAGCTGCATTGCCTGCGCTGACAGTCTGATCATAAGCTTTTTGAAATTTTGTGTTTTTTAGTTCTTGTTGAATCACGTCATCCATGGTCTCTGGCTTATTCTTGATCATTAGTGTTTCTCCTTAGATATTTTTCACGTATGCGTTTAGCACTATCAATTTGTCTTTGCGGTGTTTTATTACTTTTCTTTGTAAAACCAAGGGTAATAAAATAATTGTTCTCTTCAATGTGAAAATAAATGGCACGTTGTATGTTGCTAGATTGTATTGACCTAATCTCGAACAAATTGGCCTCAATCTTTTTGACCCACAGTTGTCGAATAGCGATATACAGCTCATGTGACTCTATTAACGAAATCGTTCCGATCAATTTCGCCCGATCTTTATCCGGAAGATCGTGCAAAAACTTTAAGAAACGGTCACTGGGAATAAATTTTGGCTTTGTATTCATCCAATAAAGTAGCATTAATGCTACTTTTTTTCAACTCCTTCACGTGATGACCTAAGTTTTTGGACAGCAAGGATTGCTTGTTAGTCCGTCTAACCTAAACATACGTAAAGGGGAAGGTTTTCATTTTTCTTAAAGCCAGTTTTTATCCATCTTTAATGCCGGCTGCGGCACGGTTGAACAATGTGATTAATAATCAAACTTCATTTGTAGAAAATCAGCAATCACGGTATTTGAGGTTGCTTGCTTATTAATTTGCGCGACGACACTGAGATTTAATTCGTTGATGGGCAAGGGAATGGCTGCGACATCTGCCATTAATTTGGCGGGTTCAACAAGTGAATTCGGTACGATAGCGGCGCCCATGCCTTTAGCTGCTAATCGTTCAGCTGTAATTAAATTAGCTGTGGCAAACGTTCGCCATGGATGAATATTATGTGCGGCAAGGTATCCTGAAATAATTCGCTGAAAGCCGGAATCACCATGTTCGACGATAATTTCCTGACGAGCAAAGTTAAACAATATGTCCTCTAAATGCGCGCTTACATCCTCGGCACCAATATTTTCGACGGCGTTTTTCGACATTATTAAAGTACATCCTTCTGAGTAGAGCGGAATGTGCGTGATTTCGGGCTGTGGTGTTGGTGCCACACCAAAATAGATGTCAAGTTGATTGCTAGTTAACGCCTGCTCGCCTTGTTCAGGGGCCAGTTCGTTTAACTCTAACGTGACTTCGGGATGAAGGCGATGAAAGGCCGGTAAAAGATTGGGTAACAGAATTGAGCCTAATGATTGGGTAACCCCTAAACGCAAAGTGGTTTGCGTATTTGTTTTGAAGGCTTGTAAGTTGGTCACGACACGGTCGACTTCGTTCATCAGGACACCCATTTGATTGAGATAATAATTGCCTGCTGCGGTTAACGATAGGGGATGGGTACGCCGATCCACCAACCGAACGCCAAGTTCATTTTCAAATCGCTTGAGTTGCTTGCTGACGTTTGGCTGGGTGAGGTACATGGCATTCGCGGTATCAGAAATGCTACCTGTTGTTTGTAACGAACTGAGAATATGTAATAACTGCTGGTTCTGATTCATGGTTGTCATCGATAAGCCTCCAAACAATATGCCATTTTAGGCATATCATCTCACTTAAAAAGATATTTCACAATCGGCAAAAAAACAGTAACAATGAAGTTGAGCGGTTTGAATCAAACAGGATTGTTAAGGTTCTATGCTCACTATTAAACAAACTATAGAATAATCTTTTTATCCGAAAAAAATGGAGGCAACACAATGGTAAAGACAAATTGGGCACGAACCTATGATGTAGTTGTGATTGGATTCGGGGCGGCTGGTGCCACAGCTAGTAGGTTTGCGGCAGATAACGGTGCCAAGGTCTTATTAGTAGATGCTGCGCCGCTGGGGCACGAAGGCGGTAACACACGGTACGCTGGTCAAGTTGTTCTGACTGGTCATGATCGGGCTAAAACGAAGGCCTACTTTAAGCAATTGTTTAATGGCATTAACATCGACGATGAGATGCTATCCACGTATGTTGACGGTATTAATCAGATTCCAGAATACATGCACGATTATCTCGATGTTGAGGAACCAGTTAGTTACAACAAGACTCACCGTGATCCAGGTTGGCAAGATTTTGCTCATGGATTATCACCCGAATATCCAGAGTTTGCTGGCGCTGATGCCATTGATTTAACGACAGTTCATGACGGTTTCTTTGACGCCACGCTGTGGAAGAACTTGCGCAAGCACGTGACTGACCGAGCCGACAAGATTGATGTTTGGCTGGAAAGCCCAGCACTGCGTTTGATTCAAGATGCTGACTCTAAGACGATTACTGGTGTTGCAGTCAAACGCAATGGTCATGAGGTGAACATTGCTGCGCGTAACGGTGTTGTTATGACGATGGGTGGATTTGAAAACAATAATGATGATATTCAAAACTTTATCGGTGTTCCCAAGCTAAAAGTTATTGGAACCTTATACAACAAGGGTGACGGTATTCGGATGGCGCAAGCGGTCGGAGCTAGTTTCTGGCACATGCACAGTTATGAGGGGTATGGCTTCGATACCGGTTTTACCTTTGAAAATCCAAGCGAAGAACGCGGAAAGTTCATTCTTGGTGCTTGGCCAGAGTTATCGCATGGTAGTATTTTCATTGCTGCTGATGATGGCAGTCGGTATGTGCGCGAGGATGAGAATGGCCGTCATGGTCATGCTTATGAGCACGGTCAATGGCATAATCCGACCGTGTATGCACATCCACATTTAATTTTCGATCAAGCGCAATACAATGCCATCAAGGAGCAGGACGAGTTGCCATATCCTGACTTCTTTAAGTTGGTCATTAAAGCAAACTCAATTGAAGAGCTTGCAGAGAAGATTCAGGCTGATCCTGAAGTGTTGTCACAAACGGTGGTTTCCTTTAATCGCTTTGCCGATGCAGGTCGCGATGATCAATTGGGTCGTGACGGCGATAGCATGCGTGCATTAGATGACGGACCATATTATGCCGTTGAACTGGCCACTGCAATGCTTAATACCCAGGGTGGTGCCAAACGAAATGCAAAGGCTGAAGTGCTAAACGCTGACGGCGAACCGATCCCGCATCTTTATTCAGCTGGTGAGTTTGGGGGCATTAATGCCAATCAGTATAACGGCGGTGGTAATCTGGCTGAATGTTTAATTTTCGGTAAGATCGCCGGTGAAAACGCCGCTGCACCAAAGCAGGATAAGGTTAGCGATTCTGCCCAAACAGCTACAGATGCAGACACGTCCGCTTCTATTTATGAAGATACTGAAGTTGATCTTGGCGGCAACGACTTGGCTGATCAGACGACCAACTACACGGTTGGCGATAACCAATATCTAGGTAGTGCTAACAACGGTATTGGTGGTCAAATCGTGGTTCGGGTAACTTATGCGGATCAACACATTAAAAATGTCGAAGTGCTTCAGGAAAGTGAAAGTGAAGACGTTGGTCGTAAAGCCGTGGAGGAGATTCCACGCGAAATCGTCGCACAAAACACGGCTGACGTTGATGCAGTTTCTGGTGCTTCGTCATCTAGCCGGGCCGTTAAGACCGCGGTTAAGGATGCGTTGAGTAAGGTTAAGTAAAGTTGAAATCATCTAGTTTTTACAATTAAATTCAAAGTTAAAAAGCATTCTATTCCATCGAAATTTTGATGAATAGAATGCTTCTTTTTTAGTCGTACATTAACTGTTTCAGTCTTTGTTGTAAAAATGCATAATTGAAACTTGACACAATTTCGCCCGCAAATTCGGCACGCCGTTTTTTAACTGAGAAGGTATGCAGTTGTAACGGATTTATAAAACCATCGATATCAATATTAGTTTGAATCGGGATAAAAAAATCTTTTAGTCTATTGTCTACACCCTGTGTAATCGGAACAACTACGGTAAGTCCAGTTAGTGAAGTATACCCTTTAGGGCTGATAACGACAGCTGGACGACACGTTTAACGATTACTTCTCCTTGACTAGGGCTGAAGTTAATCCAAATAATATCCTGATGATCAGGAACGTAATTATTCTAATTCATCTGCATCGACCTCAAATCCTTCATCTAATTCAGAACCGCTGTGAGCGGCAATGTACTTAGGGTCTGTGAATGGATTACGCTTCTTAGGCAAATAAATAATGCCCCATCATGTTTTGTCATAGTTTTTCCCTTTTCTGTGTCATTACGGGATAACAGACGTAATTTCTGGAGTACGCAACGCGGACCAACCAAATTAATTCAAGAAAACACTTGAAAGCCTTTCCAAACTATGATATATTTTTCACATTGAAATTTGATAAAACGTTTTACCAGTAATTGGCGGGTAAGCAATACCCGCCTAAAATTAGTTAAGTAAAACGTTTTACAGCATCAAATGTTATTCACATTGAAGGGAGCAGCACGATGAAAAAAACGACAGTAATTAACTCAGATCTATCGCGTGTGATTTCAAATATGGGTCACATGGATTGGTTATCAATTGGGGATGCCGGCATGCCGGTACCCGCAGGAACAGAGAAAATTGATCTAGCAGTTACCAAACAATTGCCAAGTTTTATCGACGTTCTAAAGAATGTTTTGGCTGAATTAGAAGTACAACACATTTATTTGGCAGAAGAAATTAAGACGGTCAACCCTGAGCAATTGACGGCAATCAAGCAATTGTTGCCTGACACGCCAATTACGTTTGTACCGCACAGCGAATTAAAAAAAGACCTCAGTAAGACACACGCCTTTGTTCGCACTGGCGAAATGACGGCGTACTCAAACATCATTTTGGAGAGTGGCGTGACATTCTAACTGTCAGCCATCATTTTATAGGAGCATAGAAATGGAAGAGACGAACATGCAACAAACTTCGGTTAAGCAATTATCAGACGGGTATTTATCCCGTACACCAATGTTTACCTTCTTATTAGTATCGATGATTTTCCCGTTGTGGGGTGCCGCAGCTAGTTTAAATGACATCTTGATCACACAATTTAAAACTGTTTTCCAACTGAACGACTTGGCAACAGCCTTTGTTCAAAGCGCGTTTTACGGTGGCTATTTCTTAATTGCCATTCCGGCATCGCTGGTTATTAAAAAGAGTTCATACAAGTTTGCCATTATGATTGGGTTGTTTGCTTACATTGTCGGATGTAGCTTATTCTTCCCAGCATCACGAATGGCAACGTACAGCATGTTCCTAGTTGCTATTTTTGCGATTGCCATTGGCTTGAGTTTTCTGGAAACAGCGTGTGACACATATTCTTCTATGCTGGGACCGAAAAAGACGGCCAATGCGCGGTTAAACTTTTCACAAACTTTAGTACCACTTGGTGATATGTTGGGTATCGTGCTAGGAAAATACCTGATCTTTGGTAACGGTGGGAACTTATCTGAAAAGATGTCTCACATGGCACCAGCTGCTCGTCAGGCTTATGGCGAAAAAATGTTGCAGTTAACATTGCAACCTTACAAGTACATTCTTGGTGTGCTGCTGATTATTTTTGTGATTATTGCCTTTACAAAAATGCCAGCCGCTAAGGCCACTGCAGAAGGTGCTGAAGAAGCAACGACTGCGGATACAAAGACTGAAAAGGTAACATTACGTGAAACATTGAAGTATCTTTCTCATAACAAACGTTATCAACGTGGGGTTATGGCTCAATTTTTCTACGTTGGTATGCAGACAACCGTTTGGTCATTCACCATTCGTTTGGCCTTAAATCTAAACCATTCAATTAGTGATTCCGCTGCCTCAACGTTTATGATTTTCAGTTACGCAATGTGGTTCTTTGGTAAAGTAGTGGCCAACTGGTTGATGAACCGTTTCTCAATTACGAAAGTTTTGACCGTTTACTCATTCCTGGGAACATTGTCATTGTTGGCAACCTTCTTGATTCCAAACATGACGGCCGTTTACACTGCCATCTTAGCCAGCTTCTTCTTCGGTCCTGAGTGGCCAACGATTTATGCACACACACTGGACACAGTTACCGAAAAGAAGTACACCGAAACGTCTGGTGCCATTCTGGTTATGGCCATCATCGGTGGTGCAGTGATGCCATTGTTGCAGGGTGCCGTTTCTGATCTGACGACAATGCAGTTTTCATTCATCGTGCCGGTTATCTGTTTCGTCATCGTAACGACCTACTTTTTCTTTGAACACCGTTATGAAGTTGCACATCCAGAAACTGTTGCGGAACACTAAAAGCATTGTAAGCACTACTCTTGTTTAGGTGTTTTATGGTAAATTGTTCATAGAACAATTTATGCGATTTATTATTGAATATAAAAGGGGACAATTATGGCGAACAAAGTCGTTGTATTAGGAAGTCTAAACATGGATTCCATCTTACGGATTCCACGTCTGCCACTTGGCGGCGAAACTATGGAAATGACGGATAAAAGTTCAGCACCTGGTGGTAAGGGTGCTAACCAGGCCGTTGCTGCTGCTCGTGCTGGCGCACAAACATCATTCATCGGTAAAGTTGGTGCTGATGATGCCGCCGAAGTATTGCGCGATGCTTTGAAGTCAGACAACATTAGTGTTGAACATGTCACGACGGATGAACAACGCGGTTCTGGTCAAGCCTTCATTTTATTGCAAGAAAGTGGTCAAAACTCGATTCTTGTTTACGCTGGTTCTAACCAGTCCTTAAGCAAGGCCGATGTTGATGCTGCCAAAGATGTGATCAAAGATGCCGATTTCTTGATTTCTCAATTTGAGACACCAATTGAAACGACGACATATGCATTCGAGTACGCGCAATCCGTTGGCGTCACAACCATCTTAAACCCAGCACCAGCGATTCCAACGATCCCAGCTGATCTATTAAAGGTCACTGATTTGATTGCACCGAACGAAACAGAATCCGCAACCATCACTGGTATCGAAGTGACTGATGCCGCTTCAATGTTGTTGAACGCTGCTAAGTTCGCCCAAATGGGTTGTAAGGAACTGATCATTACTGTTGGTGCTCGTGGCGCCTTTTATGCCAACCAGAACGGTAGTGGTTTCGTTGATGCATTCAAGGTGAAGGCCGTTGATACAACAGCTGCCGGGGACACATTCCTTGGCGCTTTAAGTTCACAATTGAAGCCAGACTTCAGTAACATGCGTGAAGCCATTACGTTTGCTAACCACGCATCATCGATCACTGTTCAACGTCTTGGTGCTCAGCCTTCAATTCCAACACTGGATGAGATTAAGGCAGAATATAAATAAGCAAGTTACCGATTTTGAGTTCGGTAAAAGACATCATTCATGAAAGCTGTTGCTTTTGTGAGTGATGTCTTTTTTAGTATTTCGGATGGCAAAATGCCTTATATGGACGATTAAAAGGGAATTCTTTTGCGTATGTAATGAGTAACGCTGAAAATAAACAGAAATAAAGCCGAAAGAATATTCTAAACTAGAATATATAGTATAATAGTCAATGAAAGAATATGAGTTCATGCGTGATGGTAAAAGTTTGAGAAACCTGAGTAGGATCGGATTTGAGTCTGGGTTTGATTGGAAATTTGAATTGAAAATCCATCAGGTGATGGGCATATTTATAGATAAACAGTTAGTCGGGCTAATTTCATTTTCACATTTACGAGGGTTTACGAAAGTTTCCTTGATTGAAGTCGCAAAGTTATATCGGAGACAAAGTTATGGCGCAATGTTGCTAGCACTGGTGATGCGAGAAGCAATTAAAATTCCTGACAATGGTGGTTATGTTAGTTTGAGAGCCAAGACAAACGGTGTACAAATGTTTTATTTGCATCTTGGTGCTATTTGGTTTGAACAAACGATGATTTTCCAGCCTGAGGTTTGTCAAAGAAATGTTACTAAGTATTTAGAGAAGGGTTGGTAAACGAAAATGAACGAAAACCAAGTTCGAGACAAAATAAAAGAACTTCGGAAAGAATTTGAAAAATCACTGCCCAGTTCTGCAGAGTACACTCGTGTTTCAAAAAAACTCGATGATCTCTACTATGAACATATGGATGTTAGGGAGGCAGCGTTGATTGCCAAACATCTAGATCATAAAGACACGATTGACGATGACGCTAAAATGATTGTTGCGGCGACAAATGGTGAGAATGTGGCAGAAGCCATGGGTTTGCCAATCAATGTCTGTGCAGCTTTTAAAATTCTCCACGAACGTTTAGCTAAAGGATGGACACAGGCAGAATTGGGACAGAAAGTTAATCTCAGTCAAAGTCAAATTGCAAAGATTGAGAACATTCAGCAAATTCCAGACGTTGGTACCTTATCGGGAATATTAGTCGCATTAGATACGCAGATGGAAATTGGTGCCCGCAAAATAAGTTAGTCTAGAAATAAGAAGATTAATGATCGGCTTTGAAGTTGGGTACACTCAGCAACATGTCCATTAAACATTCTGTTATATTATTAAAATTATAAGATTTTAAAAAATTGTATAGTGGACTACTAAAAATGAATTTATTCATTTTTAGTAGTCCACTATTTTTTTTGAATGTGAAATTGTTGGCATTAATAATGGATTTTTTTTGAAATTGATTTGAGATTTTTCTGCCAGTTATTCCTAATGTGTTGAATTCGCTTTTTCCTTTGGCATACTAAATGTACACGTTACTGTTGCACTTTTTGAAAACGCTTACTTTTTAGCGAAAATGGGCTTGGATAATGCATAGTGGCGAATATATTAGTGTGGGGGATTTGATGATGAGCAAGAAAAGGTTTCACATTAAAATGCCAGGTGCATTCACGATTTTATTTTTCCTTACGATTGTCGCAGTAATGCTTACGTGGTTTGTACCGGCTGGCAGTTACGCAAAAATGCAGTATAGTAGCAATCATTTACAAGTTACGTCACCGACCGGCATTAAAAGTTCTTTGCCTGCGACGCAGGAGACGTTGAACAAATTACATGTGAAAATTGATATCGCACAGTTCAAGTCAGGTGCAATTAGCAAACCAGTTTCGATTCCGAATACATATAAACGGTTAAAACAACATCCGGCAAGTGTTCTCAGTATTTTTACCAGTATGGTTAATGGCACTATTGAAGCCGTTGACATTATGATTTTCATTCTAGTTTTGGGTGGTTTGATTGGAATTGTTAAAGCAAGTGGTTCCTTTGAAGCGGGTTTAATGGCTTTAACGAAAAAAACAAAAGGTCATGAATTTGCTCTCGTATTTTTAGTGGCAGTTTTGCTACTTCTTGGCGGTACACTTTGTGGAATTGAAGAAGAGGCCGTTGCATTTTATCCAATTTTGGTACCAGTTTTTATTGCCATGGGATATGATTCGATTGTTTGTGTTGGAGCAATATTTTTGGCAAGCTCTGTGGGCACCACATTTTCAACAATTAATCCGTTTTCAGTTGTTATTGCTTCAAATGCGGCGGGCACGAATTTTACTCAAGGTCTAGCTGGTCGTGTTGTCGGATTAATCATTGCGGGATGTTTTGTTCTTTGGTATTTGTACCGCTATGCTCGAAAGGTGCAGCAGAATCCTAAGTTTTCCTATTCATATGACGATCATGATTCATTTAATAAAATGTGGTCCGTTTCCTCAGAAAATGCAACAGACCTAACCTTTGATGCAAAGAAGAAACTGATTTTGATACTGTTTGCCATGGCCTTTCCAATTATGATTTGGGGAGTGATGGCAGAGGGATGGGCATTTCCCGACATGGCTTCGTCATTTCTGATAATTGCAGTGATTATTATGTTTATTACGTGTTTTGGAAAACATGGACTGGGCGAAAAGGGTGTTGTTGATGCATTCGTTAGTGGTTCTTCAAGTCTGGTAGGAGTTTCTTTGATTATTGGTTTGGCCCGAGGTATTAACTTAGTACTCAATAATGGATACATTCCCGATACTATCCTGCATGCCTCTACGCAAGTTGTTTCTCATATGAGTGGCCCGTTATTTATCATCGTCATGATGTTTGTCTTCTTTGTTCTTGGTTTTATCGTGCCATCCTCATCTGGATTGGCTGTGTTGGCCATGCCAATTTTGGCACCACTTGCTGATACGGTAAATATTCCACGCTACACGGTGGTAACGGCCTATCAATTTGGACAGTACGCAATGTTATTTCTAGCGCCAACCGGTTTGGTTATGGCGACGTTGCAGATGTTAGACATGAAATATTCGCATTGGATTCGCTTTGTCTGGCCTGTCGTAGTGTTTGTACTGGTCTTCGGTGGTGGCTTATTAGTGGCGGAAGTATTGTTGTCTTGACACTGTGCTACTAATTCGGATGATTAACATATGGCAATTGACAAGCTAAGTGATCCTCTAGTTATGAAGACAGATGAGTACATGCAAGAGAAGTTATGCATAAATCGAGGCGAGAAGTATGCACATGTTTTCTGTTAGCCCGGCATTTTGGAAACTGTTCCCGGAGGTTAAGATTGCAATTATCACGGTGCATAACATTAACAACCAGGATAGAACGCAGGTTCCAGACAGCGTGTTACAACATGCAAATGAGATTGCACCTACATTGATTCCAGATGAACCAATCAGCAACAACGGGATTGTTCGAGCATGGCGTGATGCCTTTAGAAAATTTAAAACGGATAAAGGTGCACGTAGCGCAATTGAAAATCTATTAAAGAGGGCAAAAAATGGCAACCCAGTTCGTTCGATTAACCCTTTGGTGGACATATATAATTCTGTTTCCTTAGAATATGGGTTTCCAGTTGGCTGTTTAGACTTAGACAAAGTTAATGGCCAACTTGAGTTCACGGTAGCAAACGGGACTGAACATTTCTCCGCAATTGGGGAAAATGATGACGAAATAGCATTGCCTGGCGAGGTGATTTATCGTGACGATACTGATGTAACTAGCCGTCAATGGGCATGGCGTGATAGTTCTCGAACAGAAGTAACTGAGACTACAAAAAATGTTGTAATGTACATGGAGTGTTTAAAGCCGGAATGGCAGGTGCAATATAGAAATGCAATTGCTTGTCTTGAAAGACGTCTTAAAAACTACTTGAACACAACCTGTACTATAACTTTTGTGTCCACAGCAAAATCGAGCACACAGTTTAATTAGTAATTATGATTTGAAAAACAATTAACAAACTCAACAAAAGGTAAGGCATGAGGTACTTAGAGTACCATGCTTTGCCTTTTTGTTTTTCCGGCGTAAATGCGAAGTGCGCAACGTTTTTAAAGTTGGTCGGGAAAATAATTAACGGTCAAGGATGGATGATTGCAATAAAAATGTGATTTGACTTGAAAGAATATGCAGTCAGTGGAGACGAACTAATTAGACAATCAAATAATTAATCTTGTTCGCAACCCCAGTGTAATTAATTATTATCGTTTGACTTTGAAATGGTGGGATTGCGTGTGAGGTGGCCCAAATCTAGTATGTGAAAATTAATAAATTTTCAAAATGACGTAACAACTTTGTAATATTTTGATTATTCTCATAAGTTTTCAGTTTTTCTTTATAAATCGCAGTCCAAAATGTATACGCTTTCACAGCCTGCATATTTTATATACAATGCGAACTACTTCGCATTTTTGATGATAAATAGGCAAAACTTTGAAACCGTTTTCAGCAATACACTTCATGTGTAATAAAAAACAAACAGGAGGCTACAAAGATGACATCACCAATTCATGTTCGTTCTGAGATTGGCAAGTTGAAGACTGTTTTGCTAAAGCGGCCTGGCGAGGAAATTGAGAATTTTACGCCAGATATGATGGAACGTTTGTTGTTTGATGACATTCCGTACTTACCAATTGCTCAAAAGGAACACGACAACTTTGCTCATGTTCTTGAAGAAAATGGTGCTGAGGTTTTATACCTCGAAAAACTGTCAGCAGAAGCAATTGATGCTGGAGATGTGAAGAAGCCGTTTCTTGAACAAATGTTGGCTGAATCTGGATATGCTGCCGGTTCAACTCATGATGCACTTTATGAATATTTGTTCAGTATGAGCACGCAACAAATGGTTGACAAAATTATGGCTGGAATCAGAAAAAATGAGATTGATTTTAAACCAACCGATCTTGTCAGTGCAGCCGAGGATTCAACGTATCCATTTTATATGGACCCAATGCCAAACTTGTACTTTACTCGTGATCCAGCGGCTTCAATCGGTGACGGATTAAGTATCAACCATATGACCTTCACCGCACGCAGACGTGAGTCTCTGTTCATGGAAACGATTATTAAATATCATCCACGTTTTGCTAACCAAGGTGTTCATGTATGGCGTGACCGTAATCACGACACGCGGATTGAAGGTGGGGATGAACTGGTCCTGAACAATCACGTTATGGCCATTGGTGTTTCTCAGCGGACGTCAGCCGACGCTATCCAGGACATTGCTCGCAACTTATTTACAGAGGACAGTGGTTTCGACACGATTATTGCCATTCATATTCCGCATAACCACGCAATGATGCACTTGGATACCGTGTTCACCATGATTAACAAAGATCAGTTTACCGTTCATCCAGGAATCTTGGGTGATGGTGGAAAAATTGATACTTGGACGTTGCATCCATCAGATAACGAAGATGGTTTCACCATAGAACACAATCAAGATTTACAGGCCGTTTTGAAAAAAGAACTCAAGCTATCTGAACTTGATTTAATTCCAACTGGTAATGGTGATCCAATCATTGCGGGCCGTGAACAATGGAACGATGGTTCAAATACATTGGCAATCGCCCCAGGTGTTGTTGTGACGTATAACCGTAACTACGTTTCAAATGAATTGTTGCGTAAACACGGTTTGAAAGTTATTGACATTCTCTCAAGTGAACTATCAAGAGGCCGTGGGGGTCCACGTTGCATGAGTATGCCATTAGTTCGTGAAGATCTGTAGATCATAAATAGAGATAGGGAAGGTTTAAAAAATGACAGAAAAAGATCAATTTGATGTATCCGAATTACAAGGACGTAGTTATTTAGCTGATAAGGACTTTACACCAGCAGAGGTTCAGTACTTGGTTGACTTTGCGCTCCACTTGAAGCACTTAAAGAAACGGAATATTCCACATCACTATTTGGAAGGTAAGAATATTGCTTTGCTTTTTGAAAAAACTTCGACACGGACAAGGTCCGCATTTACCACTGCTGCAATTGATTTAGGTGCTCACCCAGAATTTATGGGTGCTGGTGACATTCAATTGGGCAAGAAAGAATCAATTGAGGATACCGCTAAGGTTCTCGGCAGTATGTTTGATGGAATCGAATTCCGTGGTTTTGCTCATAAGGATGTTGAGGAACTTGCTAAATATGCAGGCGTGCCAGTTTGGAATGGCTTAACGGATGAATGGCACCCAACTCAGATGATCGCTGACTTTATGACGGTTAAGGAAAACTTTGGCCATCTGAAAGGCCTAACGTTGACATTTGTCGGGGACGGCAGAAATAACATGGCTAACAGTTTGTTAGTTGCAGGTGCAATGCTTGGCGTTAACATTCATATTCTGGCTCCTAAAGAGTTACATCCAGCTCAAGATGTTGTTGACATTGCCCAAAAGTTTGCCAATGAAAGTGGTGCAAAACTACTGATCACTGACGATATCGACGAAGGTGTTAAGGGATCGAACGTTATTTACACTGATGTCTGGGTTTCAATGGGAGAAACTAACTGGGAAGAACGGGTTAAGTTGCTAACACCTTATCAAGTCAACATGGACATGATGAAAAAGACGGGAACACCTGATGATCAATTGATCTTTATGCACTGTCTGCCAGCCTTCCACGACACCAAGACGTCATATGGACAAGATGTTGCGAAGAAATACGGTATTACTGAAATGGAAGTTACTGACGAAGTATTCCGTTCTAAGTACGCGCGTCAATTCGAAGAAGCGGAAAATCGTATGCACTCCATTAAAGCAATGATGGCAGCTACACTTGGTGACTTGTTCATTCCAAAGATGTAACTGATGCTGCATGACGAGTGTATAGATTGAGTTCTATACGCTCGTTTTTATTTTAAATGGAGGTCGAAAAAATGGAACCTGAAAAAAAGGGGATTGGCCTACCAGCCTTAGTTGCGCTGGTTGTAAGTTCTTCCATTGGGGCAGGAATCTTTGCTCTGACATCAAACTTGTCGAGCGGCGCGGCCGCCGGCCCAGCTCTGATCGCCTGGGTAATCGTTGGCTTTGGCATTTTAATGCTTGCGCTATCACTTAGCAACCTAGGCAACAAACGTCCTGATTTGGAAGGAATATTTACGTACGCTGAGGATGGTTTCGGTCATTTTGCTGGCTTTGTCAGTGGATGGGGCTATTGGTTATCCGCTTGGCTAGGAAATGTTGCTTTTGCTACCGTTTTAATGAGTTCGCTGGGCTACTTCTTTCCAGCATTTAAGGGTGGACAGAATGTGCCCTCTATCATTGTCGCCAGTATTGTGTCCTGGATTTTAACGTGGGTTGTCAATCGCGGAGTTGAGAGTGCTGCTGCTATTAATGCGATCGTGACGATTTGCAAGATTATCCCATTATTTGCGTTTATCGTTGTTGGAATAGTTTTGTTTAAGGGACACATTTTTACCACAGATTTCTGGACGAATGTGGCCAGCCATGCAGGTCGTACTGACAGTATTTGGACTCAAGTCAAAAGTACTATTTTAGTTCTGATGTGGGTATTTGTCGGTGTTGAAGGCGCCACTATGATGTCGTCACGAGCGCGTAAAAAGTCCGATGCCAGCAAGGCAACGATTATTGGTTTGATTTCACTATTAATTATTTATGTTCTTGGATCAATGCTGCCGTATGGCTATATGAGTCAAGAAAAATTAGCAACAATTCAGCAACCGGCTATGGTTTATATTTTCAAGGATATGTTGGGAACTTGGGGCGGTGCGTTCATTAGTGTTGGACTTATTATTTCCATTTTAGGTTCATGGCTTTCTTGGACGATGCTACCGGCAGAGACCATGTTGCTCATGAAGAAGAGTAAATTGTTGCCACCAATCTTTGGACGTGAGAACAAACACAATGCACCCACGTTCTCGTTAATTATGACGGGTGTACTAATTCAGTTGTTCTTGTTGTCACTGTTGTTTGCTAAAAATGCCTATACTTTTGCGCTGTCACTTTGTACGGCAGCAATTGTTATCTGCTACATCTTCGTCGGAATGTATCAAGTTAAGTATTCGTGGCAACATCGCAGTGAAAAAGGTTCAATGGGTCAGATGTGGATTGGTGTATTTGCCACAGCGTTTCAGGTTTTTGGTATCTTGATGGCTGGTTGGCAGTACTTACTACTATGCCTAATCGTTTATGTGCCAGGAATTTTCTTCTACGCCAAGGCCAATAAAGACAATGGGGCAGGTCATTATCTATCGAAGATGGAATGGGTTGCTTCAATAGTAATCACAATTGCGGCCATTGTCGGAATTGTATTGCTGAGTAAAGGATTGATTGCCGTTTAAGTGGAGGCAGATATGAAGATTGCAGGTTTCGGTGTTGAAGAATGGCTAAATAAGTGGGAAAAATCTGCTACTTACGATATCTCACAGAGCACGATTTCATCCATGACTATGGCTGAATTGTTGAGTCTGGACGGTGTGAATGGTCAGACGTTTTATGCATCGTTAAACAAAGAAAAAATGAATTACGGATGGATTGAAGGATCACCTGAATTTAAAAAAGAGGCAGCAAAATTATATTAACATGTACCTGCCGGAAATATTTTACAGACAAATGGAGCTACTGGTGCTAATCATCTGGCTTTGTATTCCCTGATTGAGCCCGGAGATCATGTCATTGCGGAATATCCAAGTTATCAGCAACTGTACGATATTCCTAAGTCTTTGGGAGCAACAGTAGATTACTGGCACATTCGTGAAGACAATAATTGGAATCCAGACATTGAAGAGCTGAAGCAGTTAATTAAACCAAACACAAAAATGATTTGTTTGAATAACGCCAATAATCCGACGGGAACCATTTTGGATCGTAATTTACTTCAACAGATTGTTGAACTGGCCAAAGAGGT
Organism: Furfurilactobacillus milii; assembly: GCF_009864005.1. GTDB lineage: Bacteria > Bacillota > Bacilli > Lactobacillales > Lactobacillaceae > Furfurilactobacillus > Furfurilactobacillus rossiae_B. The sequence goes on along the minus strand of NZ_WEZQ01000020.1, from coordinate 4,802 downwards.
TGGCGCTTATGTTTTGGTCGATGAGGTTTACCTGCCTCTTGACGATCCAGACAGTTTTGTTTCAATTGCCGATTTGTATGACAAAGGCATTGCGACCAACTCGTTATCAAAGACATATTCTGTCCCGGGAATCCGCTTGGGATGGACCGCGTCAAACAAAGAGGTCGCTAATATATTTCGCAAATATAGAGATTACACCATGATTTGTGCAGGGGTTTTCAATGATTTATTGGGAACTTATGTACTGAAAAATCGTGCACGTGTTTTGGCTCGAAATTCCAAAATTGTGTTGCATAACTTGTCCATCTTGAAAGAGTGGGTGGCTCAAGAACCTAAAGTTAGCATGATTTTTCCACGCGCAGTATCAACATCCTTTGTGAAGTTAGATATCCAACCTGAACAGACAGAGCAGTTTTGCATTGATCTGCTTAAAGATGAAGGTGTGTTGATGGTACCTGGTAACCGTTTTGATATGCCTAGTCATGCACGGCTTGGTTACTGTACTGATACTGCAACGTTACAGGAAGGATTAAAACGCTTGTCGTTGTTTCTTCACAATAGCAAATACGCAAAGTAATTAAAGAAGAGGTAAATAAAATGGGTAAAAAAATTGTTGTTGCACTGGGAGGCAATGCCATTTTGACGGATGATGCGTCTGCAACGGCGCAACAGAAAGCACTGCTTGAAACGGCTCAATATTTGGCAGAGTTCATAATCCAAGGGAATCAGTTAATTGTTTCGCACGGTAATGGTCCGCAAGTTGGTAACTTGTTATTGCAAATGGCCGGTGGATCGACCGATAAGAATCCAGCAATGCCACTAGATACAGATGTTGCAATGACACAGGGATCGATTGGTTACTGGCTTCAAAATGCTTTGGGGCGTGTTCTGCGTGAAAAAGGCATCGATAAAGATGTTGCAACCGTTGTTACCCAAGTACTAGTTGATGCAAATGATCAGGCTTTTAGCAACCCCTCAAAACCAGTTGGACCATTTTATGATGAAGCTGGTATGAAACAAGCTCAAGCGGCTAATCCAGATTTCACTTTTGTTGAAGATGCAGGTCGCGGGTATCGTCGAGTGGTTCCGTCACCAAGACCTGTTGGCGTTCAGGAGTACAGAACAATCAATACCATGGTAGCGAATGATATTGTGCCGATATCTGTAGGTGGCGGCGGCGTGCCTGTCGTTAAAGAAGGAAATCAGTTGGTAGGCCGTGAAGCTGTGATTGATAAAGACTTTGCTTCGGAAAAGTTGGCAGAACTCGTTCATGCAGATCAACTTATTATTCTGACAGCGGTTGATAATATCTATGTCAATTTCAATAAGCCGGATCAAAAAAAATTAGAAAATGTATCTGTTGCTGAGTTGAAACGATACATGAACGAAAATCAATTTGCAAAGGGCTCAATGTTACCAAAGGTGCAAGCCGCTATTGAGTTTGTTGAAAAAAGCGGTGGAACCGCAGTGGTGACATCGTTGCAGAACGTTGCCAATTATTTAAATGATGGCAGCGGAACGATTATTACTAAATAAAAAAGTGACATCAACTGAGTGATAGAATTATTCATGCCGTGTACTTTTTATGAACAGTAATTCAAATAATGTTTAAAATAATTAGTAAAATTAACGATGAGCTGATGTCTTAGGTCGTTATTTCAATTTATCAATTTTGGGAGGTGCCTATGGTTCCACACTCTGATTATCCAAAATACATGGCCTTGCTGCAGACGAAACCAGAATTTTCTAAATTTACAGAGAATGAAATGCAAATTTTTTCTCAGGATGTTGTGTTTAAAAAATATTCGAAGGGACAAGCCCTATATGATCAAGGCGATAAGCGCGACAAATTTTATTTTTTGATTGATGGAATTATCAGAACTGAACGATTTGATGAAAACGGGGAATTTAACTATTACGAATATGTAAACAAGAATCACGGGTTTCCATACCGTGGTTTATTCCACGACCGGGAATATTCATACACCGCCCGGGCAATGACAAAAATAACAATCGCAGTGTTTTCAATGTCGACAATTGAAATTATTCTTAGACAGAATAACGCGATGATGGAACTTGTCATTCAGGAAATGGGTCAAATCATTAGTCAAAATGAAGATCAGTTACAGAACATGGTAACCTCATCAGCCAGTGATCGCGTGCGTCATGCGTTAGAAATTTTTGGGTATCGACTTGGACAAAAAGATGAGAACGGGCAAATACATGTAGATTATCCCGTGACTTTAATTGAGTTGGCTCAAGTGAGTGCAACAACTCGTGAGACGGCCAGTGCAGTTGTCAGTGAGTTGATAGCAGATCACAAAATTGCGTACGTGCACAAGAAAATCACTTTTTTGAACTAAAAATTGAGGATGTTGAGACATGAAACGTGAAGATCGGCAAACAGAGATTTTAAAGATTATTCGATCACAAAAAATAAGCAGCATTACTGAATTACGCAGTGTGTTGGCTGAGCGTGAAATAAACGTAGCAATGGCAACATTGTCACGAGATTTGCAGTCGTTACGAGTTGGCAAAATTATGGATTCGGAAACAAAAGTGCGATATTTTGCACAACAATCGATAGAAAAAGACCCTAGTGATGAATTACTAGTAGAGGTTCGTGATGAAGTAACAGATGTGATTGTGAACGATTTTATCGTTGTTATTAGGACCGTACCGTATTGGACTGACTCTATTTCTGATTTAATTGATCGTTCAGATTTTCCTGAAGTGGTCAGTACTCTAGCTGGCTACGACAATATGTGGGTATTGACTAAAGAAAATGAAGATGCGACTCGGATTGCTAATCGCATTCGTGCCTTAATGGGATAAATGACAACAAATCTGAGAAACTGGTGAAAAGATAAATTATGAATTGCATGTTGAATCAATTAGCGGGAATCGCACAATATGACATCGATGAGTGAGGAAGGGTGAGTATGGAAGATCCTGTTGAGGATAACAAAAATAGGATGAAACGTTCGTTAAAGACCCGCCACTTATCGATGATTGCATTAGGTGGCAGCATTGGCACTGGATTATTTGTCGCAAGCGGCTCAGCTATCTCAACTGCTGGGCCAGGCGGTGCATTAGTTGCTTATATTGCAATCGGAACTATGGTGTACTTTTTAATGACAAGTCTAGGTGAAATGGCGACTTATTTACCTGTTTCAGGATCTTTTGCTGCTTACGCAACGCGTTTTGTCGATCCAGCGCTTGGCTTTGCCATGGGATGGAATTACTGGTTTAATTGGGCAATCACAGTGGCTGTTGATATCAGTACAGTTTCACTTATCATGCATTTTTGGTTACCAAATGTGCCCGGATGGATATTCAGTATTATTGCCTTAATTCTTATTTTCACTATTAATGCGATATCTGTTTCATCATTTGGGGAAACTGAGTATTGGTTGGCCATTATTAAAGTCGTAACTGTACTGATCTTTCTAGTGATTGGGCTGATGAGTATTATTGGCATTATGGGCAGACCAGGAACTGGTTTAAAATATTGGAATTATCGAAGTGGACCGTTTGTGAATGGTATTCCCGGAATTTTAAGTGTGTTTGTAGTTGCAGGTTTCTCATTTCAGGGTACTGAATTAATTGGTATTACGGCAGGAGAGTCAGCCACTCCAGAAAAAAGTATTCCGAAAGCAATTCATCAGGTGTTTTGGAGAATTTTAATCTTCTACATTTTTTCAATCCTAGTTATTTCACTGATAATTCCTTATACCAGTCCGACTTTACTTGGCTCATCCGCAAAGGATATTGCTATTAGTCCATTTACTGTTGTATTTCAACGTGCCGGATTGGCAGGAGCTGCAAGCATTATGAATGCTGTGATTCTGACTTCTGTCATTTCAAGCGCTAATTCAGGTATGTATGCGTCTACCAGAATGTTGTATTCAATGTCACTTCAGGGATATGCGGCTAAGTCGTTTGGGTTAGCTAACAAGCGAGGAATTCCAATTTTTTCGCTATTACTAACAACTTTAATTTCGGCATTAACGTTTTTGACGAGTTTTTTTGGCCCAAAGCTGTACCTTTTCTTGGTTTCAGCCAGTGGTCTAACAGGTTTTATTGCGTGGATAGGAATCGCTATTTCACACTATCGCTTTCGGCGCGCTTTTATCAAGCAGGGACATAAGTTATCGGAGTTGCGGTATCATGCTCAGCTGTTTCCTTTCGGACCACTGCTAGCACTTGTACTTTGTATTTTGGTTATTATCGGACAAAACCTGAAATCTTTTGCAGATTTTGATTGGATGTCAATTGGTGTAACGTATTTGAGTATTCCGCTATTTTTGATTTTGTTCTTGTATTACAAATTGCGTTATAGAACGACATTAATTCCATTGTCTAAGGTAGATCTAAAGTCGACTATTCGTGATGATGAATTAAAACAAAATAAAGCATGAATTGAATAACGATTTGCTTTTCGGAGTTACTGTTTGTTACCATGCAAATGTAATGTTTGATGATAAGAAAGTAGTAGGGTCGATATTGACAACAGCAAATTGGGGATGATGAGAGCCCAGTGTTGATACTACCTGAAGGCGTGTTCTTTAGAACGACATTTAAATATTTTAATGAGTGGATTTTATCAATTAGAGTGGTACCGCGGGCAAACTCGTCTCTTTTCATGGCTATTAGACATGGAGAAAGACGAGTTTTTTTGAAAGGAAGAAGAATATGGATTATAGGTAGATTGCAAATTTGATCCGAATTTTTTGACAAATTAGTCAGCATCACTTGGTAAGGTGTTTGCCAGTTAAGTACTTTAAGGGGGCGTTGGTTAA
>NZ_WEZQ01000019.1 GCF_009864005.1 Furfurilactobacillus milii | reverse complement strand
AAAGTGAATTGACTTCACAATTGTAATTGCTTCGAACTTTCGTTCAAAGACCCTACACATTTGATTCGTCGAAACGTTGTTCAGTTTTCAAAGATCTACTTCGTTGCCTCAAGACAACTATTTGATAATATCATTCAAACTTGACTGTGTCAATTAAAAGTTGAAGAACTTTTTTGTTTCACAATCGGTCCAGATGATTGCTGCATCAACATTCCGTAGCAGCAAGTAATACTATATCAATCACATGAATCTGGGTCAAGTCAAATTTCAAAAAAAATGAAAAATAGTTCTTTACGGTCAATCAAATACTGGTGCAGAGTCAAACTTAACATCATGGAATAGCGTGTGTAGCTGATCTCCTTGTACAAAATCAAGACCCTGCTCAAGCGCACGTTGCTTCAATTCTGACGTAATCTGAAGATGGTCAAAAACAAACAGCGACACATTAGCCTCAGCTATCTCACAAGTTGTTAATTCGCTTAACCTTAATTGTTCGAGATCTACTTCTAAAGCATCGTGCAAACATTCAAGAATACTTGCCAACGCAGTCTTGTCTTCCAAAACCTTAGTGCAGAAAAAGCCGTAATTACCTTCATTCTTTGTAACTAAAAAGCTTGGGGTGCCATCATTAATTGTCAAAATAGTCCCTGCAACTTGTTTCATAAAGCTCTTTCATCCTCCTCTTACAACTTAGCATTACTTCAAAAATCGTTGACGGGCTTCCGCCAGCCACCCATCCATTGCATCTGAAATTGGTTGAAAACCCGTGTGAACATGATAATTTGTCCAGTACCGCTTGTGCACATCACGGGCGTTGACCACTGGTACATCTTCTTGATCCTCTTCCAAACAGCGTAATGACAGACTGATCTTTTGTGAGTACTCATCTATATCAAGTATTTTAGCCTTTATGGACTGCCCCACTTTTAGATAGTCATGGATATCACGTACAAATCCATAATGTGTCTCTGAAATATGAATGAGCCCTTGATGAGTTTCATCTAAACTAATAAAAGCCCCATACGGCTGAATCCCAGTTACCACACCAGTCACTGTTTGACCAATCTGGTACTTCATAAACCGCGCCTCCCCGCAATTAATTACGCTTCGCTCACGGAGACACTGTTGATTAAAATTGCCGTATCAGGACGATCCTCATAGTTAGTTGAAACCTTAGCCATCTCATCCACAACGTTCATGCCTTCTATAACTTGCCCGAAAACAGTATGATGTCCATCAAGCCATGGTGTACCACCCTGCTCATACTTGGCAATAACTTCATCAGGTAATCCCATATCCTTCAATTGTCCGATCATATCGGCAGAAACTCGACTTGCCTGGACAATGAAGAATTGACTGCCGTTTGTATTTGGACCAGCATTGGCCATCGATAACGCGCCTCTAAAGTTAAACAATTTATCTGAAAATTCATCTTCAAACGTTTGTCCATAGATGCTTTCACCACCGGCACCAGTTCCTGTGGGATCGCCACCTTGAATCATAAAATCAGCAATGACACGGTGGAAACTTACACCGTCATAATAACCATTTTTAGCAAGACTAACAAAGTTTGCTACTGTTTTCGGTGCCTGGTCCTCAAACAATTGGAACTTGATATCTCCCATCGTCGTGTGCAGTGTTACTTGTGGGCCCTTAGCCTCACCAATTTCAATCTGTGGATACATTTTTATTCTCCTTATTACAGCTTGTTTTATTTTTATATACATTTTCCTGTTCACATTCTCATTGAAGAATGTCAAATCTTTATCATTGTAAACAACCGGCTGCTGACATGCAATTGTTGGTGACTGTTTTTGTTCTTACTTCTTCTATATTTCCTTATCATGTGTAATTGAAACCAGCACCACTATGATTGCAATGACAATATTAGGAAAGTCCGCCATTGTGATTTTGAAACTTTTTGTTAATTTCCATATATTCGCTTAATCGCCTATTTTGTTTGCCACTCATTTCTGCTATAGTGAGCCCATTGTCATTTGACATCTTAACAAACTTACTTTTGAAAATTAGAGAGGATTACCTATGTCGACCCTAATTGATTTCGTTTTACATATTGACGCACACCTTGTTTCACTCGTCAATAACTTCGGTAACTGGACGTACCTTATTCTGTTTGCCATTATCTTTATTGAAACCGGTGCGGTTATTCTACCGTTCCTGCCTGGTGACTCACTAGTCTTTGCGGCTAGCGCTCTAGCTGCAAACAGCTTATATCACCTGAATATTTGGACCTTTGTCATTTTATTTCTAATAGCCTGTATCTCCGGTGATTCACTTAACTTTATCATCGGTCAGCGCGTTGGTCATGCCTTGTCGAATCATTCTTTGTTTGGCAAACTGATTCGTAAAGACGCGCTCGAACGTTCAGAAACGTTCTTCAATGCTCATGGTGCGATGGCTATCATTCTGGCGCGGTTTATGCCAATCATCCGAACCTTCGCCCCATTTGTTGCCGGCGGTAGTAATATGCCATACCGCCGCTTTATCCGTTTTTCACTGATCGGCTGTATTTCATGGGTAACCCTATGCTCCGCTGGGGGGTACTTCTTTGGTAACATTCCGTTTGTCAAAGCGCACTTCTCCGCAGTTGTCTTAGGCATCATCATCATCTCGTTGATTCCTGCCGTAGTAGGTTATATTCGTGGGAAGGTTAAGGCTTCATAATTTCACCAAATAAAAGCACGTCGCTTAGCATACTGTGATTTCACACAGTGCTAAACGACGTGCTTTTTAGTGTTTCAAAACGAGTCCGTGTCTTAAATTATGCTGACCAACTAGCATGCCAACGATTAGCCACGTTTCAATCAGAACAAAAAACAATCCGAAACAGGCGAGAAAAAAACTGGCGGGCAACGCATTAATAATCGCATCCTGATTGGGGTCAAATAACCAATCATCGTTTCTAAACAGCAGTTTATGAAATGTGATAAAAAAGCTTTCAAAATTCAAGCTCATGATCACTGCAACAACGGGAGCAACTGGCAACGCAATCCGCATCGGAATAATCAACTGCCATAAACGGCTTTCCCGATACATCCGCCACAGTCCCCATGCCGTAACTATCACCGTTACAATCAGAACGACATTATTGAGTAACAATAATGTCTTTACGTCCGCAAAATGTTTGAGCGCTCCCGCCGAATCAGTAAAATTACTCATGTGCAACCGCTCCACCCACGGAAAATCTAAGTAATGGAGTAACTGATAATAATTTTTCAGCATCGCTTGCCGATTCAAATTCACATCATGCAAGATTGTTGTGGTTGATAACATGATGCGATACAACCAGACAGCGTGAACTGTCAGAAAAATTGAACTTGTTAAGATAAAAAACCAGCCGCACAAATAGCGCAGCCAGTGGTTTACTTTTTTAATAATCATCCGTTTAACCGCCATTTAGTTAAATCTGACACCACATACGTCGGAACAATATCTGCATCACTCGCCGGCGCCTGTTTAGTTAGCCCTGTCAGTGTCAGTAGAGAGTCCATGTTGGCATTCTTTGCGGCCATAATATCTGTATGCAAATTATCCCCAATCATCAGCACATCTTCTCGTGGCAATTGAATCCTGTTGAGCGCCTCATTCATGATGATTTTAGCGGGTTTACCGATGGTGATTGGCTTCTTTCCTGTTGCGTAACGGACAAAATCGACAACCGCTCCAGCGCCCGGCAACATCCCCCGCTGATTTGGAATATTAGTATCCAGATTAGTCCCTACGAACCGTGAGCCATGCTGAATAGCCAACACCGCCTGTACGAATTTTTCATAGGTAACCTCACGATCAAGTCCTACAACCGTAAACGTTGGTGCAAACGACGCATCAGCAACAAGTGCAAAGCCAACGTTACGCAGTGCGTCCTGAAGTCCACGTTCCCCAATAACATAGGCAGTTAATGGTTTATCTGCCGCTAAACGACGCAAATAGTCCGCTGTAGCCAAAGCAGTCGTGTACACATGTGCGGCCGTTGTAGCGATGTGGTGATGTGCGCGCAGATTTTCCGCAACATCTTCAGGACTGCGCGTAGAATTGTTTGTTACAAACAAATAGGGAATCTCACTATCAATCAGCCGTTGCATAAACGTTTGGGCCGTCTTAATTTCCTTAGTTCCCTGGTAGATTGTGCCATCTAAATCAATAAAATAACCTGAATAACGTTTCATCCTTCAAGATCCTCACTGTTTATCGTTATTCTGAGCCTGCGAATGCGATTTTTGTCTAATTGTAAAATGACGCCGCGAAGGTCGTTTGTTTTGCGTAGACTGAACTTGCTGTCCACTATGACCAGTGGGCCGCGTTGCTTTACTAACTGTACGTTCCTTCGTGTAAGCTGTTTCTTTTTTATGATGCGTTTCAAACTGATGACGCTGTTGTCCGTTCTGCTTTTGATTCCGCTGATTTGTCGAGCCATCATTTTTCCGCGCTGTTTGGGTCGTTTTAGTTTCCTGACTACCATTGCTTCGACGCCGTCTTGAACGATGGGAACGTTGATGTTCTTCCTTTTGTGGTCGATCTTGTTGCTCAATTTCAACGTCTAAATTATGAAGCACAAAATAGGCACAACCAAAATTACAATACTCATATAGATAATCTTGTAGTGCCGTTATCGTTTGACTCACTGGTACATTGCGTTTTTTAGCAGCATAAAAGCCTTTTAACCGAAGTTGATCAAATCCCCAATCCCCGACCAAGAAATCATACTTACTCAAAACAGTACTATATCGCTCAGCAAATTTATGCACATCAAACGCATCGTGAAAATTAGTCACTAATTCGTATGGATGCCCATTAATAAAAAATTGTTGCTCGTTTTCACGAACAATGGTAAACATCGCAGCTCGCTTTTCCTGAGCTTCCTGAGCAAGCTCTTGGATGTGTTCACGATCGATAACGATCACCTTCCTAACCTTTGTTACAACAATAGTTACATATCATATTTTACAATCAATTAATGACGCTTTTTATAATCAATCGCCTTGCCCTCAATCATTTGCTCAATTTCTGCAAACGAAAATGGTCGACCAAATGGAATTTCGTGATCAATATAGCTTTTTTCAGGTGTATCAACACCAACATTAATATTTTCCTTGGCCGGAAAAGCATAATGGTGAATGTGACCATGCAAATTGATAATGTTACCAACAATCCCCATGGAAAATGGGTAGTGTGTTAAATAATACTGTCGGTGATCATATTTCAAATACGCGCCAACATCATGGAATTCAAACTTAGGTTTGCCATCCATCATGGTTTCATTATGCGCTGCCAAATATTTGAACAACGCACGGTTATCATGATTACCCTTAATCAACACAATGTGACCATTCAACCGATGCAAAATGTCATTCACCGCAATGTGTGACGTGACAGCTGGTCGCGTAAAGTACATCGCGATATCGCCTAAATGATAAACCGTATCCGTGTCTGTAACGACAGAATTCCAATTTTTAATAATGGTTTCGTTCATGTCTTCAACGGTCAAAAAAGGTCGCGGAGCGAAGTCGTTCATCCCTAGTAACTCTTTATGATAAAAATGTGTGTCCGACGTAAAATACCGCATCTGCAAACCTCCCGTCAATTTCGTCTATTTATTGTACCACATGTTAACATGAACCACCTTGTCGAGACCGCCTGCCCCTGCTTAATGCTTCATTATAAAATGACAAAACAAAAGCCATTATCTGTCCGTTCAAACGGCAAGGTAATGGCTTTAAAAATTTATTTAATCATCAATCATGTTGTGCCATTTCGGACTCAGCCTTCATGCTAATTGACTTAGCCACAAACAAAAAGATAAACCAAGCTACAGCGCCAATAAGTGCAATCAATGTTTCCGTCTTAAATAACATCACAACCGCTACGAAACCAAGAAAGATCAATACTAGGTAATCAGTTAATGGTGCAAATGGCATTTTGAAATCAGCCAATGGAAGATGTTGTGCCTTCATTGATTGCCGATATCTCAAGTGCGCAACGATAATCAGCCCCCAAATGAGAATAAAACACGTTGTGGCAACACTGGAAATAAAGGTAAATACACCAGCAGGAAATAAGAAATTCAAAACTACCGCGATGGCAATAATCAAAGTTGAGAAACGTAATGCATTAGCTGGCACTTGATGTGAAGATAACTTACTCATCCGTTTGGAAAAACGTGATTTACCACCATACGTCAATGAGTAAAGCATCCGACCAGTTGTAAACAAAGAACTATTACATGCAGATGCAGCCGCGGTCAGCACAACAAAATTAATAATACCAGCCGCCGCCTTAATTCCAACGTTTTGAAAGACTTGAACAAATGGACTGCTAGATGGTGACACGTAAGACCACGGATAAATGCTCATAATAACTAACAACGAACCCACATAGAACAGGATAACCCGCATGGGGATTTCATTGATTGCCTTTGGAATGACTTCATGTGGATTGGCCGTTTCAGACGCAGTCATCCCCACCATTTCAATTCCGACAAACGCAAACACCACCATTTGAAATGACAGAACAAAGCCCTTTACACCCTTAGCGAAAAAGCCTCCATCGCGAAACAAGTTGCCAAAAGAAGCATGACCAACAGGCGTTTTAATCGAAAGAAAGATCATCGCCAACCCGCCAACAATTAGCGCAATAATCGCTACAATTTTAATAATGGCAAACCAAAATTCTGCCTCACCAAACGCCTCTACAGTGATTAAGTTTAAACACAACAACACAATTAAAATCACAAAACCTGGTAACCACTGTGGTACTTTCGGAAACCAAAACTGAAAGTACAATCCAGCAGCCGTGATTTCTGCCATGGCAATTGTGATCCATGACACCCAGTAGGTCCAGCCAACCACAAAGCCAGTGCGTTTACCTATGTAGCGGTCAATAAAGTCGATAAATGAGTGTTGCGACAAATCCGACATGAGCAACTCACCTAAGGCACGCATCAACCAAAAACACATCAATCCGGTCAACATATACACTAAAATAATGGCCGGCCCCGCCAAATGAATGGATTGTCCAGCCCCTAAAAACAGCCCAGTCCCAATTGTTCCACCTAGCGCGATAAGTTGTACGTGCCGACTTTTTAATGATCGTGATAATTCTTGCTGATCCGTTTGATTTTCTGCCATCGAATCCTCTACTTTCCGTATGTCCGTTTAAAATTAGCACTCACTAATTCATAAATTATATTATACGAGCGTTTTTCATAATGAACAAACGAAACGATTTCACAGGAAAGGTGAAAATAATTCATCTCAATATTTCAGGTACTAAAAAAAGAGTTAACTGACAGTGAAAAAATATGCCAGCTAACTCTCTCTTTATCTTAACTATATCCGTTAATCGTACTAATCACGCTCAATTATTTCTTCAATCTCTCAACGTCACGCGCAATCATTAACTCCTCATCAGTTGGAATCAATAAGACCTTTGCCGTTGAATCATCTGTCGAAATAATCGCTTCTTTGCCATGAATGTCATTACGTTCATCATCGATCTTGATACCAGCATAATTAAACGCATTAACCACTGCAGCACGAATGGCCTTCGCGTTTTCACCGATTCCGGCAGTAAATACCAACGCGTCAACACCACCCATTTCAGCAATGTATGAACCGACATACTTCACAATGCGGTTAACAAAAATCTTGATGGCCAATTGAGCCCGGTGATCATCACTTGTTTGTAGATCACGCATATCACCAGACGTACCAGAAATACCAAGCAAACCAGACTTCTTGTTCAAAATGTCAATCATCGCTTCAGGGTTAGTAATTCCCAACTTTTGTTGAAGGAACGTAACCAGCGAAGGATCCACATCCCCTGAACGGGTTGCCATTGTAATTCCTGCTAGTGGTGTAAAGCCCATGGATGTATCAATCGATTCACCATTTTTAATCGCGTCAATTGAGGCACCTGCCCCTAAATGCAACGTAATGACTTTTAAGTCTGACAATGGTTTACCCAGAATTTCAGCGGCCCGAGCGGAAACATAGCGATGACTTGTACCATGTGCACCATAGCGACGGGCACCAAACTTCTCGTAGTATTCGTAAGGGATTGAATACAAGTAGTTTTCTTCAGGCATTGTGCTGTGGAATGACGTATCAAAAACGGCGACTGCAGTTGCATTTGGCAAAACTTCACGGAAAGCACGGATGCCTGTTGCATTGGCAGGATTGTGCAATGGTGCATATTCAGCTAACTCATCAATCTTCGCTAAGACATCATCATCAATCACAACTGAGTCCTTGAAGAATTCACCACCAGCAACCACACGGTGTCCAACACCAGTAATTTCATCAAAACTGCCGATAACTTTCAGATCAATAAGTTCTTTCAACAAAACGTTGATAGCAACCTTGTGATCTTTAAAGGGCTGTTCAATTTTAAAGTGTTGACCATCACCATAGTCAATTGTAAATGAGCCTTCTGCTAAACCGATTCGGTCCACTAGCCCCTTTGCAATAACCTCTTCCGAAGGCATGTCGAAAAGTTGGAACTTTAAAGTTGAACTACCTGCGTTAACTGCGATTGTTTTTGCCATGTGCGCGATTCTCCTTTTAGTTACTTATCAAATTTATGAAACGAAACTATTTTTGAATATTTGCTGCTACCCAGTTATCAATTTGATTGGTGAACTGGCGGACAGCGTTTGAATCCTTAAATGATGGAAATTCACCCAATAGAACCTGACCGGCCTGTTTTGCATTGCCGCCCTTTTTCTGAAGCATCAAAATGGCCTTGCGAGCAGCCTTATTAATAAATAGTTCTGTCGGCAAGTTGAGTAGTCCCTGAAGGTGTGCCTCCGTTTGAATCCACTCAACCAATCCCTTGGCCTCAACAGATGTGAATAGTTCACTAGGAACAAGGAAAATCCCCCAGCCGCCGGGTGTTAACTGATTAACAGCTTGTTCAAGAAGTAAATGATGCACATACGAATGTCCTGATTGGGCTGCCGTTTTAAACTGTTTGGCGTGTTCATCCAAGGGGTAATACCCCACCGGTAAGTCACTCACCACTAGGTCTGCCTTAGGCATCACTAATGGATCTAACGCATCTTGATGAAACAATTGAATATCGTGTTTCTGCAAGGTGCCGACAACATTGGCCGCCGCGAGCATAGAATCATCGTTATCAACACCAAAACTGCTGATTTTTACCGAGTTTGACTCAGCTAGTTGATTAATAACTGTCGTCAGTAAGTTACCTGTACCCACTGTAAGATCCAACAGATTTAACTGGTCGCGATGAATAACGCGACTGGCCAAATATGCAACCAAAAAGCCAATGGTATCCGGTGTCAGCTGATGATTAGCATCAACTGCATCGGTCTCGACATCCTTCAATAGGACTAATTGGAGGCCACGTCGGATGGTTTCTTCATCTAGTTGATTTAACTTAATCTGACGATACAAAGCTGTTAACTTTTCGACCGCTTCCGTATCAGGCCGACCATTCTCAACTCTGACCTGACCGCCGTCAATAAGATCGTCACCCACTTCAATAAAGGCGTCTAAATAACTCGTTTCCAGCTGTGTCTGTAAAATCCCAATCGCTTGATCAAGTGTTTGATAAAGTGTTTGTGCCTGTTCTTGTGACAGCGCTACTCACCTCTTTAAAAATTTTTCTTTTTTAATTACATCAAAAACAAAAATCGATGTCCTTGTTAAGGATACCGATTTATGTCAGTTATTTCAAGTTATGTTTCCGCTCCCAAACTTGATAGGACGCGGTTTCTCCACTTGTTAAAATTATTTTTATTTGTGAATTTTTTAACGTGGCTTTCCCCTCAGAAAAAGAAAAGCTGATTTGCTGGGAATGCCTTGCCTGCATCAGACTGACTTCGTTCACGATTGTTTGAATCTGCCAATATTTTCGTTCATTTCTTTGGGCATAAATAGTCGACTCATACGTCATTAACTGAATGAGCAAAATAGTCAGCGTCATAGTCATCAAAAAAATGGCGGTTGGCATAACAAACGCTGTTCGTAATTTTGTATCACCGCTAACTTTCAAGACTAGCCTCCGGAAGGAACGTTGTTCTGCTTACTTGTCGATGATGACGTGTTTTAAACGAGATGGTCAAACAACCATTCGCATACATCATCGAAATGTCTGATATGTTTTCTACTAATGGCATATAACCACCCTTAGTTGTTGTCATAATAAGGCTGTTTCGCTTAGCAACTAAGCGATAATGCTGAACAACGCCCTTATGCGTTTGCCCAATCATCCTAACCTCATTGTCCTGCTGGCTTTCAAACCGAAATTTTTCTTCTGGATTTCCTAAATGCATAACAGTGTTATCCAGCTGGTGAATGCTTTGATATTCATTCGAGGCATTATACCGCAATTGTTGCAACGTTAATGCCACGGTAAACAATACCAGCACACCGATTGTTAGCCCCCACAAAGTTTCAACTATTGTGAACGCTGGCCTTGACCTCACGCTTACCATTCATAACCTCACCTAACTGTCGACTTGTTTTTTCGTAGCGTAAACGGGCCTTTTTTGTACGCTGTCGTTCGAAAGTTAGTCGAGTGTTCATTTGTTGTGTGACCCCCATTACTAGCGTACAAGCACTGAGCGCTAGCGCCAAAGCCAACATTGCCTCGACCATAACAAAGCCAGCTCGTTGACTAACGTTTGAGTTTTTCAATGTGAATAATCCCCCATCCCAGTTGTGGTTTAATCGCGTACTCTTCGCCTAGTGAGGACGTTAACACAATTCTTCTTGGCGCAATCATTTCATCCTTGATGATCAAGATTTTAGGTGATGTCTTTGTCACGGATAAGGTTGACGGCATTTTGATTGTTTGTGGTTGATGATAAGTTTCCTTGTAAACAACTTTTCGATCATCGATGTTAATTTCTGTAACTAGGCGTCCCAACATCGTATGCATTTTGGCCCGTTCAAATAGACTCACTAGTGTTTCAAAAAACTGAGTTTCGGCCTGGCGCTCACGAGTCACTTTAAACGTTTGCACACCAATTCCTAGAATTGCTGTCGTAACTGCAAGGACTAACAAACTTTCAACCAATGTAAATGCCGACCTATTTTTTAACATCCACGGCTGCCACATTATTGTGGATTTCAATGCCCTCATCCTTGGCCTTCGAAACTTGCTTACCCGTGAGATAATTTCCCGTCTGAAGTTCATCAAAGGTCACGTCCTTATCACCGTTATCATTCTGATAAAGATCTACTTGTGTTTGAACTACCTGTGTCATGGCTTCCCCATGGGTTTTAGTAGCATTGCGACGAGATGCCGTTAAGTTCGGCACGATGATCAGAATCAACAGTGAAATAATAAATAGAACAATGGCCATTTCAATTAACGTAAAGGCCTGCCGTTGTTTAACCCGCGTTTTTGGGGCATAGCTTTTCAATTTTTTTATCATTATGATAATCCTCCTATTGTGTGGTAAAGCGGCAACAGAATGCTGAGATAGACACCGACAATGCCTAACCCGATGACACCAAATAGTAATGGCTGAATCAGCCCAATCAAGCCCTCTATCCGATTAAACAAACGGTGGTAAGTTAGTTGAGCATCTACTTTGAGATCTTTAGCAATTTCACGATTACTCAAACCTTTGTTGAAAAAGACTTTAAACGTTGCCGGTATAAAACGGTAACGATCGACGAAAGTGTTCAATTTAGCGCCTTCCATCAAATGATCATTTAATTGATCAGCCAACTGGCGTAATAACGACTTTGCTTCATACGTTTGCAATAATTTCATAACATCATGTGACTGCATGCCACTATTTAATAGCAGACTCAAGTTAAGTGATAAATAGTAATGCCAATACATTTTCAAAAGTGGGCCAATGATGGGCAATTTACATGACACTTGTAATTGGCGTAACCTCGGCAGATGCCAAAAACGCCATCCCACAATGATGATGCCAGTGATAAAAAATATTAAACCCACTCTTAACGGCCATCCGATGCTAGGAATCAATAACTGTTTTGCACCCAGACCAGATAATTCTGGTAGCAATAACTGTTTGACGGCCACAATTAACAGGCCCAAACAAATCAGAATGCCCATTGGATACCGCAATACTGCACGAATCTTTTGTTGTTGGCGAACCTTAACAGCCAAAAAATTACCCAGGTTCGTCAAAACTGAAATCAATTCGCCATTTTCTTCAGCAATTTTTATTTGATAAAAACAGTCGACAGAAACAAACGGACGCATTGCCTCAGCAAACTGAATTCCCTGGGCCAATCGATTCTGAATGTCTGCGATTGTTTGATGCATTTTGGGCAGCATCACTCGTGCAAAATTTAATCCTTCACGCAATGAAAATCCTGCGGTCAATACGTCAGCCATTAGACTGAATAATTGTGCAGTCTGTGGTCCTGACAATTGCCGTATTGCTCCACGCTTGCGCCAACTAGCCAGCCTGATATCTTTGAGCCACCTCTGGGGCCACCAAACCGTCGTCAACTGCTTCTCTGAGCGCATCATGCCACCTCCTTGTCATTTGTGTTTTCCTTTGTTGACCATTGAAAAATGGGCTGGCTTCACTAAATAATTCTTCACGTGTTAACCAGTCGTATATTGTCACTGGCTGGTGCCGCCCCGGTAACAATCGCTGATAACATACTCCTGCAATTGCCTGTTCTAAGTCGTTTTTGGCAATGCCCAACTGTGTTAACCGGCCAACGACACCAGGCGCACTTTGAGCATGAACTGTGGATAACACTAAATGGCCACTCAAAGCTGCCTTGATTGCCACCCGTGCCGTTTGCTCGTCTCGAATTTCACCAATTATAAAAACATCTGGTCGATGTCGTAGCGCTAACTTCAAAAGGGCATCATAGGTCATGCCAGCAAGTTCGTTCACTTGTAATTGCAAAAAATCTGGCTCTTCGATTTCTACTGGGTCCTCAATGGACAGCACTACTGAGTCCGTTTGCCGTTCATGCGCTAATTGATAGATTGTGGTTGTTTTTCCAGAGCCCATCGGACCACTAAGGACAACTAGTCCGGCCGAATTTGTAAGTCCACGAATTGCTGGCCACTGTTTATTTTGCCGAACTGCATGACTCACCTCCGCCAAAGCATAAATAATTCGAATCACCATCGACTCACGGTCTTGAAAATCCCCGACCGTCGAAAGTCTCAGGTGAACTTGCACCCTATCAACTCGAACGTGTAGTGCTCCCAGTTGTGGGCGCCTGCGTTCACTAATTGACATATTCGCCTCATACTTAACGTATGCAATAAGTTGTTCTGCCTGCTCACAACTCAACTCCCCCATCTTTTCAATTCCGGTGACCGTATGGCAGACAATCTCGTAACCTTGAAACTTTGGAAAAAAATACACATCACTTGCATGTTTGGCAATTGCCTGAGTCAACGTATGCGTCATTTTTTCTGCTGGTTGCATCTCATCACTCCTTTCATACCCTTTACATACGCAAAAAGTGACCCCGTTGTTTGCCGATGTCAAAAAAAGACAAAAAAGACATGATTCAAAAAGAATCATGTCTTAGCTTGCACTATTTAATTCGAGTTTTGAAAACGCCTATTCAGCGAGATCCTCGTCAGCAACTTCAGCTGCTTCATAGACATCTGAAACGTCGTCATTGTCGCTCAACTCATCAATCAAATTGACGTATTGCTTAGCCTTGTCACTTGGAACCTTGGTTACATTTTCCGGAATCATTGTAATTTCGGCAGTATCCAAATCAAAGCCCTTTTCTTGTAAGGCATCACGAACTGCAGCCAATTGTGTTGGATCCGTGTAAATTTCAAATGCATCATCAGTCGTATTCATGTCGTCAGCACCGGCATCCAGTGCGTCCATTAACATGGTATCCTCGTCAGCATCTAAACCATCACGTAGGATTACAATGTACCCACGGCGGTTAAACATGAATGCCACAGAACCTGAGGCCCCTAATGCACCACCATGATGAGTAAAGGCAGAACGAATTGCCGAAGCAGTTCGGTTTTTATTATCTGTCAAAGCAGCAACCATGATGGCAGTACCACCAGGTCCGTAACCTTCGTAAGTGATTTCTTCAAACTTTTGACCACCAGCACCAGTCGCTTTGTCCAAAGCACGTTTAACAACGTCTTTAGGCATGTTAGCAGCACGCGCTTTTTCCATGACTAACCGTAGTTGTGCGTTTCCGTCAGGGTCGGCACCACCAGTTTTTGCGGCTTGGTATAAGTCACGTGATATTTTTTGGAAAATTTTTCCACGCTTGGAATCCTGGGCGTTTTTACGACCCTGAATATTATGCCATTTTGAATGTCCTGACATGTTCAGCACTCCTTTGATAGTTAGTATGATTTTTGAGCAAAAAATAACCCTATACACTATACCACTGGGCCGCGGTCGGTTCAATCATTTAACCAGATAATCACAAACGAACTCCCGCCACTAGATTACACGTCTGTCATCTCACTTAAAATAAGGTTCTTCAACCGTGACTGTTGCCTGATCAAAATCGACTGCAGTCGTGGCATCATAAGGTAAAATTGTTCGTGGGTATGCGTGCCCAAAGTTTAAGTTAAACAAGATTGGCGTTTGGTAACATTCCGTTGCATTCAATAATAACCGTTGATAATCCCTAAAGTAGCTTTCATCTTGAGGTTTACCAACTAAAATACCCCTTACTGATCTCAGGATACCAACTTGATCCAATCGTGTGAGCATTTTTTTGTACAGCGATGGGGCTGGTTGTTCTTCACTGGTTTCAATAAACAGAATCTTGTCTTGCCACTCTGTCGCCGGTGGAATGAGTTGAAATTTAGTTGCCACCTGCGCCTCATCGGCGTACCGCGTATTCGTTAATAAATCATAGAAGCTATCTAAACAACCACCAAGCAACCGACCACAGACAACACCGTGGCCCCGAAGCACGACATAACCATGTGTTTCATCATGCTCGATTGGAAGAGTCCCAATTGCATCTGTAGAAAAATCATGACGACTTTCATACCACTTTGAACTACCAATAATTTTTGTGGCCGCTGGATTATGAAAGACATGCATAAACTCGTCCTTCGTATACTGCAGCATTTGTGGCCCTAACTCTGCAAAGTCTGATAGAAAACTGGGTCCATAAAAGGTCTCCAAACCAATTTTATGAAACATTAAATGATTGATAGTGGTATCTGAAAATCCCATAAACACTTTAGGATGCATATGTACCAAATTGATGAATGTGTCGTCCTCACACAAATATGGCAGCAAACGATACGTATCATCTCCACCAATTGCCGCTAAAACACCCTGAACTGAATCGTCGGCAAAGGCCTGCTGCAAATCTGCTGCACGTGCTTCAGGATGATTGTGCAAGAAAGCACTACCCATCAATGCATGCTTCATATACACAGGAACCAAGCCGATGGCCCGTAATCTCTGGTCTCCTAACTGTTGTTCATGCTTAAAGGATTCGTCACCTAACCCACCACCTGACAAACTCACCACGGCAATGCGATCACCTCGTTTTAATTGAGTAGGCTTAAACATGTTCACTCACCTCACCACCCTGTTTTAAATTAATCACAGTATGAACCTTCATAACTTCAATTAATATTGTTTGTCGGATTAATTCAAGGTTTTCAAAAAGCGTTATTGTACAGTTTATTTTATAATAATTATGAAGAAAGGAATGGTTATTTATGAAGCAACCACCGATTGCCAAATTGTACGAGGCTTATTCCGCTGTCGCAGATCAACGAATTCATCAAATTGATGAAACGCACTGGCAAATTATTTCAAGTGATCGTGCACAACATTACACGGTCATCAGTAGTGACAACGGTCAAACATTTAGTAGCAATGATAATGCCACTTATTGGCAAGGTTATCCAGGATATCCTATTTTGGCCACTTGGCTGACGTTAGACGTGCTACCTACTGATCACGAAATTCTCCCCAGTTTTAAAAACATTAACTGGCATGTTCGTAATGAAGCCGTTCACAACCATTATGACCAGGCCATCGACCAATTTTTGAGTGAACAATCAGACAAGATGGCAAAGGTTATCCCACTAGTACTTGCGGCGGGTATGAATAAATTAGCGTCCTTTAATTACACCATCAAACGCAATCGGGCGGTAAAAAAATAGCGACGTTGTGTAGCCTAATTATTAAAACTTAATTCGATTCAAAATCGGAATACTCATCTCGGCACTTGTGCTACCTTGCGAGTATCCTGATTTTTATTATGTTTTCAGGTTCGCATTAACTCTGCTAACTAAAGAGAAATAGTACCAGTTTGGCATCTGAAACTAAAATGCAGGCATTTGTTCGGAAAAGATAGGTGCTTTCAGCTAACATGGTAGTTAACCATTAAAACTGGAGGAACCTAACATGCACCAACGTGTGATTGCATATATTCGAACATCCACAAATCGTCAGGATTTAGGTCTTGAATTTCAACTTGAGCAAGTACGTCAATACCATCCAGATAAGATTTTTCATGAACAAATTTCTGGCAGAAAACGTGATCGTCCAGAGCTCACAAAAGCCCTTTCTGAAATTCAACCTGGCGACCAACTTCTAGTGTATAAGCTCGATCGATTAGGTCGAAGTACAAAACAACTCGTCAATATTATCGCTGAATTAGATGTCAAAGGCGCACATTTTAAATCAATTCACGACAATATTAATACAGAAACCATTAATGGCCGTTTTCTATTCACGATTCTTTCTGCTGTGGCAGAATTGGAAGCCAATATGATTTCAGAGCGAACAAAGGATGCACTTAAAATGACAACAAAAAAGTTAGGCAGACCGGTTCGAATTACCTCAGACACCAAAGAGATTATTTTGCACAACTACGCTGAATCAAAATTAACTGTGAAAGAAATAGCGACACGAAACCACGTCAGTCCCGCATACGTTTACCGTCTAGCTCATCAGGCAGGACTATCACGAACCCATCCGCAACAATCTAATGCTCCCGTAGATTGTTAAAACCAAAATTGACGTCGTTTAATCGGAATCGGCGCGTTTTGAACGGTTTGACCATTTAAAATATCCTGCGCCGTTTGTTCAAATTGAGCGGCGACTTTTGAGCCAAAATCTTTGGTCAACTTATGAAAAGCATCATCCATTTCATATTTTCGTTCAGGCAAATCATGCGCATCAGAGGCCAACACATTCACTTGTTGGGCTGCAATTAGTTGCTTGCTAAATCTCTGAACCTTTTTACCAAATGTACCCACATAGCTACTAGCTGTCAGTTGTGCTAAGCATCCCCTGGAAACAAGATCATAAATCAAATTCGGCTTCGCAAGAATAGCGGTATTTCTTTCCGGATGAACAATAACCGGTACAATTCCACGCTGTTGAATATCATAGATCATCTGTTTGGTGTAACTCGGTACATCATTATCAGGAAATTCCAGCATAAGATATCTGCCGGTTTCGTCTGCAAATAAGATATCGTCCTGGTCAAGTGCCTCAATAAGCTCGCCATTTATCCTTACCTCTTGGCCAGGAAAAACTGTCAATGGGATATTATGTGCAACCAGTTCATGCTCAAAGATTGCAGTTTCTTTCAACACGTCAGCTTTGTGATTAACATACACACCATTCATATGATGAGGTGTTAGTAAGGCATGTGTGATGCCATCAGCTACAGCATCACGCGCCAATTGTAAAGAAACTTCCATACTTTTCGATCCGTCATCAATGCCTGGTAGCAGATGACAGTGTAAGTCAACACGACTCATTTATTTACTTCCATTTCCATCAGTTTTACCGTAGCCATAACCATATCCGTACCCGTATCCATAGCCATAGCCTCTACCTTCTGCTTCACCTGTTGCATCGTTCATAACATAACCCAACACATTGGCATTAGCCAAATCCAATAATTCTTTAGTACGAGCAATAGCGGCCTTGGTCGTTACTCCAAAACGAACGACCAATACTACCCCATCCACTTTTGCTGTTAATAACTGGGCATCGGTTACCGTCAACATCGGTGGAACATCAAACACAACAATATCGAATTCTTCTCGAAGTCGAGCAATCAGTTTATTCATTCTATGTGAGTTTAGCAGTTCGGCCGGATTGGGTGGGATGGGGCCACTCGTAAGAATTGATAAGTTTTCCACAGAAGTATTTTGAACGGTTTCCCGAAACGACTCAATCTTGTCTTGCGTCAAAATTGTTGTTAATCCTTGTGTGTTATTGACATTGAAAGTGGAATGTAGCGTTGGTCGCCGCAGGTCTGCATCAACGAATAATACTTTTCGTCCCTGCTGCGCCCAAGTAATTGCAACATTGGCAGAAACTGTTGATTTGCCTTCACTTGTGTCAGCCGAGGTAAACATAATGGTTTTAATCGGGGCATCGATTGAAGCAAACTCAATATTAGTACGAACAGTTCTAAACTGTTCTGAGACGACTGCCTTCGGATGCGTTGCTGTGACAACTTTAGCCCCGTTAAGCATTGTATCGTCTGACAATTTTTTTCGATGGTGAAATAATGGCATAATGTTTTCCTCCTAGACTCGATTTGATAAATGTCGTGGATTACTGTTTCCCTCTGATTCACCAACTGGTTTACTGTGAGCCGCTAATTTATTCGTACCTGAGATTCGCGTAATGTGTCCTAGATTTGTGAGCTTTAGAGTTTCACTCAAGACAGTTTCATCTTTAATAGTCGTGTCTGTTAATTCCCGGATAAATGCATATGATAATCCTAAAATGAGACCAATTATAATGCCAAGAAGTACTAGTAACGTCGTTCTTGGTGAGACCTTCTGATCTGATGCCACCGCTTTTGAAACAATCGTCACATTATTGACAGACATAATTTTTTTAATCTGCGTTTTAAAGACCTGCGCAGTAACATTTGCAATTCGTGCAGCCTCCTTCGGCTGACCACTCGTCACCGTGATGGCAAAAACTTGTGAATTCTGCTGGTTTGAGATTTTAATACTATTTTTTAGCTGAGCTGAACTGACGTCATAAGTTTCTTCATTGCTGGCCCTTGTCACGGCTGGCTGGGCCTTTTCAACTAAGACCTTTCCACCAGCCAATGTTGTTTCATAGCGCGCCGGGGTTGCCTTTTTAACTAATACACGTGAGGGATACTTTAATTCATGGCTGACATGATCTAAAACAACCTGATTCGTAATAATGTCTTTATAAGTTGTAATCATTTGTACATCGGCTTGTTGGTCCTGAAACTGTGCACCATTGTTACTAGCAGAATTAGTGTCGCTTTTGCGACTAACCAAAAGTTGC
Source organism: Furfurilactobacillus milii (assembly GCF_009864005.1). Taxonomy (GTDB): domain Bacteria; phylum Bacillota; class Bacilli; order Lactobacillales; family Lactobacillaceae; genus Furfurilactobacillus; species Furfurilactobacillus rossiae_B. Next base: position 217,089 of record NZ_WEZQ01000019.1, on the reverse strand, counting down.
GTATCGGCACTATATTTTGGCGTCATCACAAACGTTGCAATGCCCCATGCCCCTACTCCAAATAAAATTGCCCACAGAAATATTGCCACAAGGTGTTTTCTAATGATGCCCCATGCCTGAAGTAAACTTATGTTTTGTTCCATAATTAAATTTTCCTTTCAGCGTTTCCCGAATGTTTTTCAATTTCTGAAAAGTACTGTCTGATGTCGCTGAGAATGTATTTAGCAGCATGACCGTCTCCATACGGGTTCTTCGCTTCAGCCATTCTGCTATATAAATCCGTGTTTGTTAGTAACTCAATCATTGCCTTTTTAACATTATTTTTGTCAGTCCCAATCAGCTTTAATGTGCCCGCTGTGACACCTTCTGGACGTTCCGTTTCATCTCGTAAAACTAGAACAGGCTTATTTAGTGACGGTGCCTCCTCTTGGACGCCACCGGAATCAGTCATAATAAAATCACTTTTGGCCGCTAAATTATGAAAGTCCAAAACATCGAGTGGCTCTACAAGGTGAACGCAATCAACATGTCCCAGCACCCGTTGTGCTACTTTCTGGACATTAGGGCTTAAATGAACTGGGTAAATAACCTCAACATTATTGTGTTGCTCAACAACTTCTTTCACAGCTTGAAATACATTTGTCATTGGCTGTCCAAGGTTCTCTCGACGGTGCATAGTGAGTAAAATCACGCGATTCCCTGGCTTTATTTGGTTCAGTACATCATGTTTGTAATCTGTTTTGACAGTCTCCTGTAGTGCATCAATTGCTGTATTACCTGTCACAAAAATATTGGTGGCCGCATGGTGCTCCCTTAGTAAATTACGTTTACTCAATTCGGTTGGTGCAAAATAAAAATCTGCTAATACATCTGTCATCTGACGATTCATTTCCTCTGGAAAAGGTGAATACTTGTCCCATGTTCTTAAACCCGCCTCAACGTGCCCAATTGGTACCTGATTATAAAAGCAGGCCAGTGCGGCGGTGAATGTTGTGGTTGTATCCCCATGAACCAAAACAATATCTGGATTAACCTGGCTAATAATCGTGGTCAAACCTGTTACAACTCTAGCGGTTAATTCATCTAATTTTTGATTTGGTTTCATAACATTTAGGTCATAATCTGGTGTAATTTTGAAAATCTTTAACACCTGATCAAGCATCTCTCGATGTTGGGCCGTGACAACGGTAATCGGCTCGAAATTCTTATCCTCATGCATTCTTAAAATTATTGGTGCCATCTTAATTGCTTCTGGACGGGTACCAAACACAGTCATTACCTTAAGCGGTTTGCTCATTTTTCTGACTCTCCTCGTTTAAATCTTCTTTTAATTAGTATCATCCACTCTTGAGAACCATCTAGAAGCGAACGTCCTAATGAGGTTCGTAACCTTCGAAAGACTTCAGATAACCACTTCCAATTGTTGTAACTGAGCTGGACTGATCCAGCACCCAAAATTAATGACCAGACACCGAACCTGCCAGTCATCAATAACGCAACGGTCAGTATCACGCTCAACAAACCACTAACTAAGTAAGCACGAACGTATGGCACATTGTTCGTATCAGATATGTAAGAAGCTCCGGCCGATTGCTGTTGCCACAAAAACATGTATATCGACATGCCGATGAAAAAGGGAACACTAAAACTACTATTCGGCTTAAAAATACGTAATAAGGGAAATACAGCGACGCACACCGCTAATGTACCCAGTATCGTTAATATATAAAGCATTGATAGGCCGCGACTAACAACTTTTTTTTGCGTCCTAACATCATGATTTAAAAAAGCAGATTGAAACGTTGGATGATATGCGTAGATCATAGATGCGGAAATATTGGAAACCGCGGTCGCAAGTTGAAGTGAAATTGAATACACACCGGTCTGTGTCAATGTTAAAAATAACGAAGCCAGAATCGAACTAGCTTGCGTGACTAAGTAGTTAGAAATGGCTACAATTCCATCTCGAACGGCGTTGAAAGACACTAGCCGTAACGTCGACATGACATCATCCCGACTAACCGATAATTTCCATTCAGGTGTTTGCTGCAGTTTAAAGGTGTCAAAACTATATTTACATAGAATTCGAAATGCAATGCCGTTTGTAAAAAATCCTAATGCTACAGCAATTAACCCAAATCCAAACACTAGTCCAAGCGCTGATAGGACAAATTGAATAGCCTTGGAAATAAAGGTTGCTTGATTGATATTAGCAACGGCTCCCAGTCCACGTAAAAGAGCAGAATAGTAACCGAGATAAAGATTCATAAATAAAGCGATGCAAAAGATAATCCACGCCGGCATAAGTGAATCAACCGAGATTGCATGACCAACATGAAGGACATAAAAGGTGCCAATAGTACCAACTGTTGCAAATGCAGCAAGCGACAACAGGCCATATAGCCGTTTCGAAGTCGCAATAATTATCCTAAGTAAATGAATATTAGGTGTACTGTTTTCTGAAAACTGTGAGGCACCAATTTTAGTCAGCGATTTTGCACCACTCCACGCATAAGCGATGTTGCGGGCAAAAGTTGGATCAAAGCCAAAGTCAAACAAACTAACCAATCCATTAATAGCTAGGAAGATGTACCACATGCCAATTTGATTGCCCGATAAAAAATGTAAAATAAACGGCAGTAACAGAAAAGAGCTTGATAAGGAGAAAAATGTCCCGACGTAACTCCATATCACATCTGCTCGTGAAGCTTTTATTTTCACTGATATCCTCTTTTCTGATCAATCAATTTTGCGACGATAACGTTTGATAAATACGCTGTAAACGATGTGTCATTTGTTCCCACGAAAATTCTGCCGTATAAGTTCGTTTCATAATTTCACCGTCATGTGTCCATGAGCTCTTATTGGCCATTACTTTTTTAATTCCCGCTTGAATGCCAGCTTTGCTTGGCTCAACCACAGCACCAACTGAAAGTTTAGTCAGCCACGAGCTCATCCCTGTACCTTTGATCATAATCAACGGTTTACCTAAACGAAAGGCCTCAAAAAACTTATTGGGTGATGCAAAACGGTGATTCTTGATGATTGGATCATATAAAGCAACCAAAATTTCAGCATTGCTTTCAATTTCGGCAACCTTCGAATAAGGAACCTTTCCTAAAAAGAAAATTCCCTCATCTTGCGACGCATAGTCAGTGATCATGGATTCATATTTACCAAAACCAGCGATTGTCATCGACCACTTTGGTTCCATGGCCACCACATCCACCAATTCTGGTAAAAATCGATACGGACTAAGCCCTCCAACATAGGCAATTGTATATTTGGGTTGCTGACCCTCTGGACCGTGATTCACTGGTAAATCTGGACTGTTGTAAATAACCCACAGATGTTTTGAGTGGGTTCCTTTGATCTGCGCCCGACGTTCCTCAGAACAGATTATGGTCGTATCCGCTCGATTAATAACATAAAACTCTAAATGATGAATAAATTGAGATAACCCCGCTGGGTAGTTTCGTGTATCAGCGGCAAAATCAAAAATGTCGTAAACCAATTTCTTATGCGTTAATTTTGCGGCCAATAAACCAATGACACCTGTCTGCAGGTTACAGGCATGAATTGCATCAATTCGTTTACAAACTTTAAGCAAATAAAAAAATAATGCAATTTCAAATTTTACATATGACCACACCTTAAAAACTTTATGATGGTAACTCAGCTTAGCCTTTAAAAAATGGATTGGCAGTGACACCCCAGCATACGATGTTTCACCATCAACACTGGAAGCGTCACGATGCTCATCCCATCCAATGATTGAAACGTTGTGTCCAACTTTAACTAAACTACTGGCCTCTTTAAGTATCCTTGAATCCGCAATAATATCGTTATCTCGTAGGAAAATTACTTTCATCAAACGCACCTATACCCTTTCGTCATGTTTCAACAACTTTTGATACCAGATCACATAGCGACGCGCCATAATTCGATCACTAAATTTTTTAAAGAAACTGTCTTTATAATCATTGAAGATTAATTTGCCTTCGCTCAACGCGTTAATGGTCTTAGATAATTCCGAAGTTGAAGAAATTAATCTGAAAGAACCGGCCGGTAACTGTGAACATATATATCTGTGTGGCGATATGTCGGATAAAATAACAGGTTTATTTGCGCTAATGGCCTCCAAAACCGTTAGTGGTAATCCCTCAGCTTTTGACATTGATATGAAAACATCAATGTCACTGAATATCTGTGTTATTTCATGTTCAAATCCATGAAAATGAATGTTGACGCACTCGTTGGATTGATCTTGAAGCTTCGTAAGTAGTGCACCCTCACCAAAAATTTCAAGCGATAAATTCAATGTCGAAACAGATTGAAACGCCTCAATGATTTGGTTAATTCGCTTTCTTGGAATCAAATTTGCGACTACACCCAATCTACATACTGACCTCTTCTTTTGAGCCATTCCATGATGTGTTTGTGCAGTCGGCACAGTTTCCACCCCGTTAGGAATCAACTGGGTCTGATGCACACGTAGTAAACGATTAAACTGTTCATCCATCTCAGGTGTTAATGTCGCAACGCCATCAAGTCTTCTAAACTGAATGATTTGGTACAAAGCCATTAGCCAACCCTTCAGATGATAGTCTGCTGGATAGTCTCGGAAAGGTTCATTATGCGACGTACTAACTCTAACCACCCGAGTTTGAGTCAACTGAGTATTAATCTTGTCGGCGCGAAGCCCGTGAGAATGGATAATATCTGGCTGAAATTTCCTTATTTTTGACTGCACCTTTTGAATCATTAAGGTACTGATTTTTTTATGGTCAAAATTGAGTGTTTCTATAACAATTGTTGGTTGTAACCCACTGTAAACAGGAAAATCATTACTCAATGCAATAATTTGCACTTGATGGCCCATTTTCAAAAGTTGATTTGCTAACGTCTTAACCACATTTCCCGGCCCACTTTGTTGAAAAGAGCTCACTATAAAAGTGATTTTCAAAAGATTTCCTCCTAATTCAAAAATGTCACGTAGGGTAAATAACCAATTGATAGTGTTGACTCTGAAATTAAAAAGAACGTCAAAACAATCACGGCGGCGGTCACAATGGTTTGCCCACCGCGCGGTACTAACGTCTTGATGATGTCAACAACTACAATTGCTTCAACAGTCACTAACACAGTCGAGGTCCGTCCGGCTAATACTCGGTATTGATTTAAAAGCAACAATATCAATGTACCGACCATATAAGTCTTGTAGAGTGTTCGACGAAACAATGTCGTATCTCGATGTTCCATAATGTAAGCGAGGAAAAATGAAATAACGCTTTGAAACAATAAGACGGGGTTAAGCAGACCACCACCTGACGTATAAACAGAAGCTGTCAAATAATCTGTGCCTAGACCAACTAAATTAAAAATGAATGTAATAATCGGCGTAATGAATAGTGACGCAATTAAGCTGGCGATATACACAATTCCATATTTAAGTGGTAACCCTTCGTCACTTTTAAAACCGAAGTAGTTGATCAGGACATATGGCACAAACATAATCAGTGCCACACTGTGAAAGAGACTTGCAAGCAACACAATGACCGTAAAACGTTTCAAATCACGTTTGGCCATATATTTGAGTGAAAACAACAGAATTGCTGCCGCTAAAGATTGACGTATTTGATTCATGTCTCGAGTCAAAAAAAATCGTGCATAGTAATAAGCCAAGGAAAAAATTGGTAAATAAGAGTAGCGATGAAAAAAGATGCCAAGTAAGAATAAAGTCAAAAATGCAAATAATAAAAAGAACATATTGGCGTTTACATTAAAGAAGACAAAGATTTTAACCAACAAGCTATATCCAGGTTCAAACTGGGAATGAAAATTAAAATCCATTGTTCTCAGCCAATAGTCGGTGTAATAACTAATAGTATCTGGACCAATATTTGTTGCACGCAGACCTGCGAAAAGGGCAAGTAAAATTGTTGTGACAAAAACAACCCACCGTTGCCTAAACACAACATTTAGACACCCCGTTACCACTAAAATAATTAAAACAATCGTGTATATGTTCATCAATTAGCTCAATCCTATTTACGTAAGAGTAATGAATAAATTGCCTTTTTAACTTTAGGCGGTGTAATCACTGTTCCCGCTAGACCAACAACAGAAACAATAAGTGCTCCAAGGGATATGGAATGTCTTATGAACATCCGCCATTTTAAATTTGTATATTCAGTAACATAACCGTTTCCGCCTCGACGTGCATATAAATCATTGCCAACATTCATATGAACCAGAACCTGTGTCAGATTTGCTGACTTAATTTCCGATTTATGCAACAGCCGAAACCATAAATCGTAATCTTCTAATCCTGCATGTGATTGATAGTTACCAACATTGAGAATAAGTTGTTTGCGAAACATAACCGTCGGATGGTTGAAGGGATTCCGAAAGGGCAATCTTTTTCTGATTGCAACATCATCAGTTGGAACAATGCGTAGCGCACCATCGCCAATTTTTTGATTAAACTCTTTGACTTGACCGCCCACAACGCCGACACTCGGATGTTTCTTCAAGAAATTTAATTCAAGCTCAAATCGGTTATTTACGTTGATGTCATCGGCATCTGCTCTAGCAATGATACTGTTGCGTGCCTTAATCACGCCCGTTTGTAGCGCTTTTCCTAGGCCATGATTGATCTTAAAACGCACAATTCTGATCCATTGACCAGTTTGTTGTCTAATTTTTTCTAACCAATATTCAATTTGCTGATTCACTGGTCCATCAAAAATGATGACAACCTCAGTTGGCAACAACGTATTTTCTAGAACACTAACAAATGCTCGTTTGAACGCTGTGAATTCGTCATTTTTATAAACTGACATTAATAGGGAAAAATCATCAAATTTATTTTGCGAAAAATTCAACAGTAAATTTTCAGCTTTTTCTTCAGACAAATCTTCTAGCTTCACTAAGATCCCTCTTTCACACCAGCGTATTAATCATTTAAACAGTTTTATTCACCAGGTTAGCGTGCACCGTCACCTGTTAAGACAACTCGTATCGTTTCAAAAATAATGAGTAAATCCATTTTTAATGAGAAATGGGCAATATAATATCGGTCCAATATTGCCTTTTGACCAGGAGTTATCTCATAACCACCGTGTACTTGTGCATAACCACTTAATCCAGGCATGATTCTTAAACGTTGTTCAAAACCTGGATTCTCATGACAAAATTTTTCCGTCAGTTCAGGACGTTCTGGTCTCGGACCAATAAAGCTCATGTCTCCCTTAACCACACTCCATATTTGTGGCAATTCATCGATTCGTGTCTTTCTCATAAAACTGCCAACACGTGTAACACGTGGGTCATCCTTCTCTGCCCATTTAGCGCCCGAATCGCGTTCTGCATCATTGCGCATGGAACGCAGCTTGGTCACTTTAATGAGCTTTCCCATATACCCGACTCGTTCCTGTGAATAGAATGCATTTCCCTTCGAATCCAGCTTTACCGCCACTGCAAAGACGGCAATGATTGGTAACGCAAAGATTCCAAGTATTAATCCAAAAACTAAATCTAGACAACGCTTAACCGGTATGTACCACGACTTCACCGGTGGTTGAATCTGACTAACAAAAGGCAGGTTGCTCATCGTCCCTGTCTGTTTTTCCATATTCCCCATTGTTTCCATGTTTCTCCCTCATGCTTATCGATTGATATACTGCCAGTAACGACGCAACCCTTCATAAACGTTAATATGTGGTTCGAATCCCAGTGTGGACAATTTATCGATATTTGCCCAAGAGTGCCTAATGTCACCTTGCCTCATATTTGCATATGTGACTGTAATTCGTTTATTCGTAATCTCTTCGTAATCCTTAATGACATCTAATAACGTTGTTGTCTGACCAGTTGCAACATTAAACACTTGTCCTTTAGCCAAATCATTTTTAGCCAGTAGTTGTAAAGCATCTAAAACATCCGTGATATAAATAAAATCACGTGATTGTTGCCCATCACCAAACACACAAAATGATCCTTCTGTTTTAAACGTTTGCGTTAAAATCGAAAGCACCCCAGAATATGGCGACTGTGGATTTTGATGAGGTCCAAAAACATTAAAAAAGCGCACAGCGGATGCATTAATTTGATAAAGGTTGGCATACGCCATTAAGAAACGTTCCGTTGCAAATTTATCAATTGCATATGGTGTTAGTGGTGCAATTGGTGATCCCTCTGTTTTGGGTAATGATGGTTCATCCCCGTATACGGCAGCGGATGAAGAAAATATGACGCGTTTTGGATGCAAATGATGTTTGCGAATGGTTTCAAAAATTCGTAAATTTGCTTCTTGATTAATTTCGTGCGTCTCAATTGGTCGTTCAACAGAATCTGCAACACTTGCAACGGCGGCTAAAAGGTAAATAAAATCAAAATTTTGATCTATTAATAGTTCACTCATAAATTCTGAATTCGTAATTGACTGTTGAATAAACGTCAAATTTGGCTGTTGTGGCAAATTATCTTGTAATCCCATTGAGAGATCATCCACCACTGTGACCTCATTACCTTCAGAAAGTAATCGCATCGTTAAGTTCGACCCTATAAATCCTGCTCCACCGGTAATCAATACCTTAGCCATTTTTTCCCTCCAGCCCTCTACAAATCGTTCGATTTTGGACACTAAAAAAAAACGTCACCAGTTCAAGATAAAACTCCTGTTCTGGCAACGTTGGGTGCTAAATTTGTTTGAATTTTAGAGGGCAAAAAAATAGCTCTACTAATCGAACGATCAGTAGAGCATTGGCATGTACATATCAACATGTACAATACCAAAAACATTTCGCATTTGCAACATGCCTTTTTGGAATCTACTGATGTTTGAATGATACAAGGACTAATCAAGCATTTGCTTTTAAAAAAGTCAAAATATTGGTATACATAGAACTGAAATAAATAATTTGTCAATTTAGCCTCAAAAATCCGATAACAACCAGCCCCGTTAGTTTACAAATCGAAAATAATTCATTAACAAGTCACCATTATTCCAACCCTTGTTAGACGACAAATAAAAAGCCCGCCATCTGTGTGAAAGCGGACCTTTGAAACTCACTATTAATAATTGATTGTATATTCTACCGGCCAACAATAATTTACTTAGTTGATTGCCGTTTCTTCAAACCATAAGGTAGAACAACCGTCTTATCGCCAATTTCTTCATTGTTCATCAATTTAGTTAACAAGCGCATGGATACAGCACCGATATCATAAAGCGGTTGCGTAATCGAGCTCATCGTTGGGCGAGAGATTTCTGTAAAGCGAGTATCGTTGCTAGTGATGATTTCGAAATCTTCAGGCACGTTAACACCTGCGTCGGTCAGACCGTTTAATACCCCAGCAGCTAATTCATCGTCACCAACGAATGCAGCGGTTGCCTTGACATCTTGCAATGCCTTAGCCAATGCATACCCTGCCTTATATGAATAATCTGTTTGGAAAACCAAGCCTTCATCATAGCCAATTCGTTTGCTACTCAAAGCCTGCTTATAACCCTTCAAACGGTAATCCTTGTTGATACTTTCATCCATTGATCCCGTTACAAACGCAATGCGTCTGTTACCACGACTAACCAGTTTTGCAACAGCGTCAGTTACTGCAGCAACATAGTCAATGTTGACGGATGGTGACTGGTGTTCAGGATCAACTGATCCAGCAAATACGATTGGCGCATTTGCCCGGTTAAAGGCATCGCGCAAATCTTTGCTTACTTGGTTACCCATGAAAATAATCCCGTCCACCTGCTTAGCGGTCAAGTTATCCACAACTTGTAATTCTTTATCATGGTTTTCATCGGAGGAAGCCAAAATAATGTTGTACTTGTACATCAAAGCAACGTCATCAATTCCCCGTGCTAATTCAGAAAAGTACGAGTTTGTTAAATCTGGGATGATAACCCCGATCGTTGTTGTCTTTTTAGAAGCCAAACCACGTGCAACCGCATTTGGACGATAATCAAGCTGATCAATCACATCCAAAACCTTCTGCCGTGTAGCTGGTTTAACATTGGGATTGCCATTAACAACCCGTGAAACCGTAGCCATTGAAACTGCTGCTTCACGGGCAACATCATAAATCGTGACTGTTTGTTTATCCATTGTTATACCCTTTCATTACTAATTTAATTTGTTTTCATCGGTTTTCATAACCTGTTAAATATAACAGAGCATTAAAATGAAAGCAATCATGAAACCGCTTACTTTTAATATAAATCAAACCTTTGTGGTCTGCAAGTCAGAAGCCACTGGTGTGATATACTGGTTTTACATTTGATTTTACAAATTAATATGAAAAATGAGGCGAAGTTATGGCAGATTATTCACAACTCAAACAAGTCCAGCAATGGATTGGTACACAAGGAATGGATCTTGGCTACTTTAGCAACTTTCAAACAATTCAGTATTTAACAGGATTTGGATCAGACCCTATCGAACGGGTACTGGCCCTGTTCGTTTTTCCAGATGCTGATCCTTTCTTATTCTGTCCTGCTTTGGAAGTTGAGGCCGTCAAGGACACTGGCTGGCCATATGGTGTGTACGGTTACTTAGACCACGAAAATGCCTATGCAATGATTGCCGACCAAATTAAGGCCCGCACTTCTTCACCTGCTAAATGGGCCATTGAAATGGGTAACTTAACCATTGAGCGATTCAATAAAATGCACGAACAGTTCCCTGACGCAATGTTTGATTTAGACGCTACAGATTACATTGCTAACTTGCGCGTCATCAAAACACCACATGAGATTGAGTTACTTAACGCTGCTGGTGCTGAAGCTGACTACGCCTTTGAAATTGGCTTTAAGGCGGTTGCCGCTGGTGTCCCTGAACAACGTGTCGCTGCTGAATTACAATACGCATTAATGAAGCGTGGCGTGATGAACATGAGCTTTGATACCTTAATTCAAGCTGGTGCACATGCCGCTGAACCGCACGGTGCAACTGGTGCCAATAAAATTGAAAATAACGAACTCATTCTGTTTGATTTAGGAACTGTTCACGAAGGCTATATCTCAGATGCCTCACGGACTGTCGCTCTTGGCAAACTATCAGACAAACAAGCAGATATCTACAAAGTTTGTTTAGAGGCCCAGTTGGCTGCCATGGACGCCGCCAAACCAGGTATTACCGCCGCCCAGTTAGACAAAGTTGCGCGTGATATTATCAGTAAAGCAGGCTATGGAGAATACTTTATTCACCGTCTCGGTCACGGTATGGGGCAATCTGAGCATGAATTTCCAAGCATCATGGAAGGTAATGATCTGGTGCTGAAGGAAGGCATGTGCTTCTCAATTGAACCTGGAATTTACATTCCTGACGTAGCTGGTGTTCGGATTGAAGATTGTGTCCACATTACCGCCGATGGTTGTGAACCATTCACTCACACTAGCAAAGACTTAACTTACGTCGGTTAATCTAGTAAACGCATCACACTTGTCGTTAAAATTTAGGTTTCTAAAAGCCACTGATAATTCCGAAACGTTATCCGGAATTATCAGTGGCTTTTTCTCTCAACGTATTAGACTCACCGTGCTCCATTAATAAAGTCTTGGACCAGGATGCCAGGACTTGCGTCGCCATTTAAATAGATTAACAAGGTTAACGATAATAAGGACAAGCATCACTGTCACACCAAATAGCAACAGCAAACTGCCCATTAAACTGAGATTAACCGCCAGAGCACGATTAACCGCCATTACAATCAGCCAGGCCAATACAACGATGCTACTAACATAATGTGTTGGATAAAACGATGGTTTCATATTAGCACCCCCGTTAACTTTTTCCTTATTATACAATTGATAATATCGCTGATACAAAACAATCAGCTCAACAAAAATGCTTCAATTCACGTTAGCGTGAACTGAAGCATTTTTGATTTAAAGATCAACACTAATTATTTTTTTGTTTTATCGCTGGCGCTATCAGCAGCACTTTTTGCTGTTGAAGTCGCTGACTTAGCAGCTGAGCCTGTTTGGCTTGCCTTGCTTTGCGCAGCGCTGGCAAGTGACTTTGCTGAGCTAGCAGTGGACTTTGCGGCACTAGCAGCCTTGTCTGTAGCTGATTGTGCACTGGCCTCAGCCGCGGATGCTTCCGAAGTTAATTTGCTATCAGCAGTAATCACAATGTCATCGCTATCGTCAGCATCGTCTTCGTCATTAACACCGTTCAGTTCATCCCGCAATGAAGCCGTCTCATCATCAAAGTCGTCATGCTTCTGACGGAAACGGTCACGGAATGAAGCCCCACGATCACCTAATGAACCGGCAAAATCATGTGCTGATTCATTAGCCGATTCCGTGTAGTCTTTCAATGATTCTTTGGCATCATCCACTGCGTCGGCAGCGTAAAATGCGTAATCAACAGCACGGTCACGAACCGCTTGATAGCGTTCTGTTGCTTCTTCGCGTAATTTATCGCGTTGTTCCTGTGATAACGAACGATACCCAGCATAAGCTGCAGCACCGCCTAACACTAGTCCTAACCAAAAACCTTTAGCCATTTTGTCGTCCTTCTTTCGCGTTATTTATTCGTTGCTCGAGACTGCTTTTTTGTTTGATGGTTTCGATACATCTTATAAACAGAGTTGGCAGCCTTAGTAGCAACGCCTACCTTGCCTGCACTTTTACCAGTGCTGGTAACCCGTGTGGTCAGATCACGTGTTGCGTTATTTAAGTCAGAGACACTTTCACCTAAATCAGCAGCAGCCTGAAAGACTGGATCCACTGTTGCAACCTTGTGGTTCACATCATCTAACAGTTCGTTTGCATTACCAAGAATGTCTTCTACCTGCTTGGACAAGACATCCACAGAGCTACGGATAACCGCGACACTCTGGTTAACTTCGTGAAATGTCCGCAATAATACCATCAGAAAAATGCTAATAAAGATTGCCAAAATCAAGAATGCAATTGCTGCAATTACGCCACCTGTCATAATCTTTCCTCCAACTTTTCATAATGAATCATGTACTTAGCATCAGCATACCATAAACCGCAAACGCACAAAACCGTTTTCATTCGTCAATCATTATTCTGCATTACTCAAGTTTGTGAGCTGAGTCATTTCTTCAGCCGATAATGCAATTCTCGAAGCAGCGGTGTTGCTAAAGAAGTGATTGACATTGCTAGTCCCAGGAATTGGCAGAATCACGTCTGAACGATGTAATAGCCATGCCAATGCTATTTGTGCTGGCGTTGCGCGATGTGCCTTCGCAATATCGGCCAGTGGACCAGTGGCGGTGGCAAGATGCCCCGTTGCCAATGGATACCACGGAATAAAAGCGATATGATGCTGATCAGCGTAGTTCAAGACGCCTTCATCATGTCTATCCGTTAAATTATAGCGATTTTGAACTGATGCAATCGGCGTAATCTTTTGAGCTGCTTCAAGATCATCAATCGTGACCTGACTTAACCCAATATGTTTAACCTTACCTTCTTTTTTCATATCGGCCAGCACACCGACTTGGTCAGCTAACGGATAGTGCGGATCAATTCGATGCAACTGAATCAAATCAAGACTATCTAACCCCAATGAAAAAAGATTTATTTCAACTTGTTGGCGAAGATAATCGGGATTTCCAAGCGGCGTCCAAACATCCGGTCCTTGCCTGGTAAAGCCAACCTTGGTGGCAATCATTTTATGGGCGCCTTCATAATCCTGCAAAGCTTGTCTAACATAGTCATTAGCAAACAATGGACCATAAGCATCGGCCGTATCAATGAAATTAACATCACTGTTAAGAACAGCATCCATCACATCAATCGCAGCCTTAGGATCCGCATTTGGGCCCCAAACGCCCTTCCCTGGCAACTGCATCGTGCCGTAGCCCAGTCGGTTAACTTCTAATTCGTCATCAAACTTAAACGTTTTTGCTACCATGCTTAGCCTTTTCCTCCATAAGTAACAGTTAATTCTGGAACGGTACGTCCATCTCGCGTGCAAAACTCAATCTTCGTTTGATCACCAGTCGACGTGACGAGTGCAAACGTACCGCCTAGAGTGGCATATTGGCCACGTGGCTGGCTAATACTGCCAGGATTCAAGAAAATAATCCCGGACGTTTCAACCACGCCCAATTCATGCGAGTGTCCAAAAAAAGCAAAGTTTGCCTTTGCTTCCCGTGCGGCCAGAGCCAGTCGCGTTAAATCTTGTTTGATTCCGTAACGGTGACCATGTGTCAAGAAAATCCGTTTGCCATCCACGGTAACCGTCTGTGAAACAGGATATGAAGCATCAAAATCCATGTTCCCGCCGACCACATGATAAGTTGCCCATAACGGATCGTTCGCTGGCAATTCAGAATCACCACAGTGAAAACAAGCATCCACTTGGCCTTTAAATTGATCAGCAAGGGTTACCAAAATATCTCGATCACCATGACTGTCACTTACCACTAATAATTTCATCAGTCTTCACGCCACCAAATTGGAAATTGCGCCATCAGTGAATCCATTGCTTTGCCCCGATGACTAATCTCGTTTTTTTCATCCATATTCATCTGGGCAAACGTCTTTTTCTTTGAAGCCACATAAAATAGTGGGTCATAACCGAACCCATCTTTACCACGCGCCTCACGTAGAATTGTGCCACGCACATCCCCACTAACAAACAACCGTTTACCATTTGGCTTAACGGCCACAATCGTCGTGTGAAAATTAGCCGTGCGTTCATCATCAGGCACCTTGTCCATGGCTGCCAAAAGCTTACGGTTGTTTGCCTCATCATCGTGGTTGCCAGCGTAACGAGCTGAGTGGATACCAGGTTCACCATTTAGCGCATCGACCTGGAGACCAGAATCGTCCGCAATAATCGGCAATTCCACCGTCTTTGCCAGCGCGTCCGCCTTAATTTGAGCGTTTTCAGCAAACGAACTGCCATTTTCTGGCGGCATCGTCACACCAGGAAAATCTTTGAGCGTTAGTACTTTAATTCCCAATGTTGCAAACCGTTTGCGGTATTCCGCAGCCTTACCTTCATTTTGAGTCGCAATTACAATTGTATCTGCCATAACTAGCCTCCACCTTGTTATTGTCTTACACCCTTAATAATGACCATTTTCAGTAAAAATTTCAATCAATGACCGCTTTATCCACATTCATTCCCGATAATTCAAGCCACTGCATCGCGATCGTTTTGAACATTGCTGGCGAACCAGTGGTAAAGTAGTGATCTTCGCCAACCTTTTCCTTAGCGGCCATGTGATAAACATCAAGTAACTGGGCCACCACGTTGACAGTTTCTGCTCCGGAGTCAATCAAGGTTACATTACTCCCCATGACGTTTTGAATCAGCGGCCGTAACAACGGATAATGCGTGCATCCCATGACGAGCGTGTCGACTTTGCTATTTGCAAATGGTTGTAGTCCCTGTGCCACGATTTGTTTTGCAATTGGTGCTTGGTATTCATTGCTTTCAACAAGCGTGACAAACTTCGGGCAGGCCACACTCTGGACATCGACTGCAGCATTCTGTGCATGAATCGCCCGAGCATACGAGCCACTCTTGACCGTTCCCTCTGTTGCAATAACACCAATATGGCCGTTTTTGGAAGCCTTGATGGCCGCCTTGGAACCTGGATTAATCACACCGATAACGGGAATCGTCATTTTCTTTTGCAAGTCTGGTAATGCGGCTGCAGTTGCCGTATTACAGGCAATGACCAGCATTTTAATGCCTTGCTTTTCTAGAAAATGAACCATCTGCCAAGTAAATTCGACAACCTGTTCAGCGGGTCGTGGCCCATAAGGCAATCGAGCTTGATCACCAATAAAGCGGATCGTCTCGTTTGGCAATTGACGTAACGCTTGCTTAACCACCGTTAAACCGCCGACACCAGAATCCAAAAAGCCAATTGGCAAATCCGCCCGCAACCGAGTTTTATCCATTTCAACCATAATGACAAACGCCCCTTTATGTTTTCGTACTTTTTTCCGTTCTCTAAAAAACTTGAAACTATAGCATGACGCTTTCTGCGGTCTTTTTCAAGCATGCAGTCTGAAAACTTCTGTCCAGTTTTTCTTGACGGATGAAAGTTTGCCGCCGCAAGGCTATAATTAAAGTAATTATGTATTTTAAGGAGACCAGTCATGGACCAATCAACCTATAATAAACTTTTACAACAGCCCGCAGTGTCTGCACTCGGCGCTGGTTTCATACGCGACGAAGTACTTCCTGCTATTCTCGGCAGTGACCAGTTGACCATTCTCTATTGGATTGGTCGTCAAATGGCACGTCAAAATCCCCTTTCAGAAGAACAAGCCATTACCACGTTATTCGCACAACTTAATTTTGGTCGGCTGGTTCAAACTCACGGCGGTCGCAAACAACAACGTTTCGAACTAAACGGTCCAGCAGTCAGTCATCGGTTAGCTGCCTATCCGGAAGCAAGTTTCGACTTTGAGGCCGGTTTTCTCGCTCAAGAAATCGAGATCATTACTGGTGCCGCTACAGAAGGTACCGTTGATGAAATTCATAAAGATCATGTGACGTTTATCATTCAAAGTGATCCAAAAAACATCGTCGGTGAAGTCGCTGCCAGAGTTCCGAGCTTAAAGATCAATAGTGAAGATACCACTGACGCGCAACAGTCAAAATAACTGTGAATTCAAAATGCCTGCCACATGAGCCTCTATTGCCCATGATTTAAGATTATTTTTTTATGATTTAATAATTCAAAAACGATGTCAGTTGGCATCTATGTATGAAAAAACACTTCAAATCCATTATGGACTGAAGTGTTTTTTTACGACTAATTATTTTAGTCTAAAAATGCTTTTAAAACATCAAAATGCGCATTACCGAAACAAAACCTTAACTACTTAAAACTGGTCAGATTTTGTGTCGTTGGATCCAACTGTTGCCAGTCCTTTGAGTAGTAACGTGTATTGATGTGATACTGCGGCTTAGCCTGTTTGTTAGCCATGAATGGGCGAACACCCTTATCCACAGCAACCCAACCACGCCAACCTAAATGAATCGTGTCTTCCATAAAGTATGGTTGACCACCATCCTGACTCAAATCAAGCACATTATTGAAGCCCTGTGAGGCCAGTTGTTGCTTGATCTTATTGTTCGTTTGGTCGATCATCTCACGATTCAGCCCCGTATACTTGGCCCACCGTTCGTTGATTGGTGGCAAGATAAACAAAACATCCGTATGCGTTTGCGCAAACTGATTCAGTACCAGTTCAAAATCACTGTACTCAGGAGACTTTCGGTAATCGAACTTGGCCTGTTCACCCTTTAATCTAGCAACATGGCCTCGCAAACGATTACTGTAAAAACTGTTTTTAATACCCAACGTATTATTGGTCGTGTTCTCTTTACCCAACGTGGTCGCCGTCTTGTCGAGAGAAGCATAGCTTTGAGAATCCGGCAATTGTTTGACACCTTTATCAATCTTGCTCAAGTTATGTCCTAAACGATAATCGGAGAAAAGTTGATCTTCATGAGATAAAATCAAAGCACTAACGGATAATTGGAGACGATTGTAATTTGACAACGGCTTGCCCTTAGCCACTTTACGTAACATTTGAGCAATTGCATGGTCTGAGTGACCGGAAGGCATCTCCAACAACCGCTGAGCCGCGTAACGGTTCATCCGTGTATTTTGAATTTGTTGTAACCAATCTACCGTCTGCAGTTTAGAATAGTAAAATCCAAAAGCGTCGGGACGGGCACCCTGTGGCACACACCACTGAGGAGAAATAATGAAGACAGCTTTTTTATTCTTCATTTGCGTTTCAATTGGTTGCATTGAGTAATACTGGGTTAACGATTGTGTACCGGCCGCACCGAGCAAAAACGGACGGTAATTACGGTGATACTTTTGCGCCAAAACAGATGGGTGTAATGGATCCATCCGTGACAGCTCACTAGAGCCAAAGAATGGCACGTACTTACCAGCCAACGCCTGCTTTTTGATCTGACGGCCCTTAAAAACTTGTGGCGCTAATGAGACCGCCGCACGACGCTCCGTTTCCGCCGAGTTGTGAGCAAAGTTAATTGGCGAAAGTAATAGCAAAAGTAAAATGATGAATGCCGTAATGACCGGGCCGATAATCAACCAAAGTCGTTTCGAGGAATTCATGATTAGTCTACAAGTCCTTCCACCTTAGTCACAATTTTGTTAGGTGTGTCCCATTCGCTACGAACAAATTCAGATACAGGTACGTTAACACCTAACTGACTTTGTAATTCGAGTAACAACTGAACTGAACCCATTGAGTCCATCAAGCCAGAATCAAATAAGTTTGTGTCCATATCCTCTGAAACATCGTTCCCTGTTAAGTCGTTCAAAATTGAAATAACCGTTTCTTTAACATCCATAATTAATTTTCCTCCTGTAAGTAGCTCGCAATAACAATGTGTTACTAAATTAAATCACTTGGTTTAATAATGACCCAACCAAAGTTTGCTCAAGAATCCAGAGAAGAGCAAGAAACTAAAACAAACAAAGTTGAACGTCAGAAAAATCGCAAATGCTTCCGTCAACTTGTTGTGCGGAATACTCTCACGATGTTTCTTCTTAAAGCGTAGCCACCAATCATTGACGACTAGTCCGACACCATGAAGCAACCCATAAGCAATGTAATACCAAGTTACCCCGTGCCAGAACCCCATGATCAACATATTGAAGATATAGGCAACATTGCTGACCGTTACCCGACTCTTAAAAATTTTGTTTTTCATCATGGCGAAAACTAACCGCATAAAGACGAAATCACGGAACCAAAATGATAGCGTCATGTGCCAACGATTCCAGAAATCCTTCAAATTGTGAGAACGGAATGGTTGGTTAAAGTTCATCGGTGTTTCGATGCCCATCAAATATGAGATAGCAACCGCGAACAATGAATATCCGGCAAAATCAAAGAACAGATACATTGACCATGCGTACATTACCCCAACTAGTGGCCATGAGAATCCTGTTCCACCGTAGCGCAACGTTAACGTTTCCAGCTTTGGTACAAGCATGGTACCAAACAAATAGGCTAATAAAAACTTATACATAAAGCCCAAGAAAATGTAATGCACGGCCTTTTCAATCATGCCAACATATTTTTCACGATCGGGAACTTTTTGATAATCATCGAGCCAACGTCTGTACCGATCAATTGGTCCCGACGAAATGGTTGGCATAAACAGTAAGAACTCAAGAAATAGCATTGGATGGAATTCTTTAATAATGCCATCCCGCATTTCCATGATCATCCCAACAGATCTAAAGGTTAAGTAGCTAATCCCCAAGAATCCAAATAAAGAAGTATGTCCAGGATTAATGGCGGGCGTAATTTTAACAAACAACAACGGGACAATGCTCAATAAAAATGCACCGTAAAAAATCCACCGATTGTTGGCCCGTTTACGATAAGCCATGTAACCACCGACCATGAGCCATTCCCAGATTACGAAGCCAATCAGTGCCACACCTTGTTGCCACTTCTGACTATCAAACATCAAGAAGATAAAAACAAGCGACACTGCACTTTGATACCAACGCCAGCGATGACCGTGGTACAAACCGATCATTAGCGGGATTAACCCAATTAACAGATAAATAAAGTATTGGGGGTTCCCATATGGCTCTAAATTAATCATGCAGGGTTCACCTCGGCAATAATCGATTTAATGTCGACCTTCCCGTTTGCCGTCAATGGCAGGCTGTCTTTGTACACAAACCGGTTAGGAACCATATAGTCCATCATGACATCTTTCAGTTCCTGTTTAATCGCCGTTGTCCGTTGAAGATCGTTCTTAAAGTCGTCCTTTGAATTTGGCACAACGTACGCCCACATTTGACTCACTTTGTGGTTGTTATCATACTTTGGCACAGCCACGGCCTGCTTGATCCATTTATTGGCGTCAAGATAATGATTAACCTCTTCCAATTCGATTCGGTAACCATGTAACTTAATTTGGAAATCAATGCGACCTAAGTAATGCAACATGCCGTCTTCATCAAGAAAGCCAAGATCACCAGAATGATAGGCAGAGCGACCATCTTCTGTAAAGAATGCTTTTTCCGTTTTTTCTGGATTATTAAGGTAACCCTTGGAAACACTTGGTCCACTGATAACGATTTCGCCATTCGTACCAGCAGGCAAGGACTTGTTTTCGTCATCGACGATACGAATCTGGGTGTCAGACTTAACCGTGCCAATTGGCAAACGCCCTTTTTCGATCAGTGCATCGGTTATTTCAACGCCAGTAACGGCAACTGTCGTTTCAGTTGGCCCATAAGTGTTGAAAATGTGCGCATGCGGGAAGCGCGTCCGTAAATTTTTCGCAGTAGAAACAGTCAGCTCTTCACCACAAAACAGAAAGTGACTCAAATCTGGCAAATGTTGCTCGTCAAACGTTGGTTCCAACAAGCAAATATCAGCAAACGATGGCGTTGAAACAAACACATTCAAGTTCATTGTTGGCAATGTTTCAAACAGCTGTTTGAAATTATCCGTCACTTGTTTTGGCAGTGCCATTAAAGTACCACCCAGAGCCAGTGTTGGTGCCCAATCCATAACGGATAAATCAAACGAATATGGCGGCTGTGCCAACGTTACTGGATTTTGAGACAACTTAAAATCGTCGCTAAGCATCCAGTTTGTATAACTGAGCAAATTGGTGTGACTGATTTGCACACCCTTGGGCTTCCCAGTTGTGCCTGACGTGAAGATAATGTAGTAATTGTCATCACCATCAACAGGATGATCCAACTGGTAAGTTGCAGTTTGCGCACTAAACAAGTCACTTAACGTATCACCTGTCAGTACAGGTTGTTCGCCAACATCCACTGGCAATGCATCAACAGCAATCACTGCAGACGGATGCGCAATATCTTCAATCATCGTTAACCGATCATTAGGTGAATGTTTATCCACCGGAATGTACGCATGCCCAGCCTTAACAGCACCTAAAAAACTTGCAATCATTGCAAACTGTTGACCACCGAAAACGATAATCGGTGATTTAGCAGGTAGATTGAGTCCGTCCAAATAGGCAGCAATGGCGTCTGATGCACGCTTTAACTGTGCATATGTATGCGTCTCCCCCATGTCATTGTAAACAATGGCATCAGGGGTCGTTGCTGCCCAGTTATCAATCGTGGTAATCATATTATCAATCATAATTTCCCTCCATCCCACGTTCTAGAATTCGTTATAGATGAACTTACTCTGATTCAAGCCAGAGTAACTGTATAAGTAGATCAACAATAACAAAATCACGAAATAAAAAGCAGTCCGTAAGACAAATGTGACCCATGGCTGATTCAGCCATATTTTAAACTTTGCCATATTTTCTCTGTCCTCCACTTTGTACCAATGTCTCCAGTATAACGATTTTGACCCCATCCATTGTTAAAAAAAGTCTTAAACTAGACTGGCTCTATTTTGGTACACCGACTAGCATACCAGAAAACACAAAAAAAGACCCTAACCACATAACGATGTGGTCGGAGTCTCACTAAATTCTCACTTTACGAACATTATGCGAGAATCTACGCCATGTACTGTGCTAGCGTCTTTTGAATTTGTTCTTTTGTGTGGTAACCCACGAGTGTGTCCACAACATTACCGTCTTTCTTGACGATTAACGTTGGAATCCCCATGATTCCAAATTTTGATGGTGTGTCAGGATTTTCATCCACATCCATCTTTGTAAACGAAACTTTATCACCCATTTCGTCGGCTAATTGTTCCACAACTGGTGATTGCATTTTACATGGTCCACACCAAGTTGCCCAGAAATCGGTTACCGCAACACCTTTATTAGTGTCTGCCTCATAGGTTTTGTCTGTTGTTACATTAACTGCCATAAACATTTAGCCTCCATTCACTAACTTTTTGTACGTAAACATAGTGTACTCTTTTTTGGGGAACACGCAATTCTTTTGCTTATCTCTACAAACTGACCACTTCACGCAGTCAATACGCCTTTAGTTGTCTTCACTAACCAAGTTTGACAACGGTTGCGCCATCACCACCGGCGTTTGCTGGTGCAAAACCAAAGCTTTTGACCCGCGGATTAGACCGTAAGTACTCTGTTACTCCTTGGCGCAGTGCACCAGTTCCTTTACCATGGACAATCGTCACTTCACCAAGATTAGCCAACAATGCTGAATCGATAAAGCGATCCACTTCACTCATTGCGGCGTCGTAACGGTGACCCCGCAAGTCTAATTGTGCCTGCGCGCGTGCACCAATATTACTGTGAACAGCTGTACGGCTGGCACGTTGTTCCTTTTCATTGGCGGTTGGTTCATTAGACTTTTCAAGATCTGAACCGTCTACTTTCATCTTAAGCGCACCCATTTGAACTTCCCATTCATGCGCACTCAATTGACGATTGATCGTTCCGTGTTGGCCATAAGATTTGACGACCACAGCATCTCCAGGATGGAACGTATGCTTTTTTCTCGCACGTGCCAATACTTTATTGTTAGCCAATGATGGGTCTTGTCTTAACGCATTAAGCTTTCCTTGGGCGTCAATGAGCTCGTTCTCGCGAACGCCAGCTCCCTGCTTCACTTCCATTTGACGCAGGTGATGAATGATCTTGTCAGACTGTTTCTTGGCATCTGCCACAATGTGATTTGCTTCTTGTTTTGCCACATCTAGCTGATGCGTTTTTTGCTCCGTGAATCGATCAAATTGAGCAGTCAACTCGGTCTGTAGCCTCGTCGCATCAGCTAATTGTTCAGCCAACGCAGCTGCCTCATCCGTAGCTTGTTTACGTTGGGCAACAAGATCCCCAATCATCGCATTCAAATCTTGGCTATCTTGACTCGTTAGCTCACGCGCCGCCGCGATAATATCTGAACGCAATCCTAATCGCTGTGAAATTTCCAGTGCGTTTGAACGTCCTGGAATGCCTAATAGTAGCCGATAAGTTGGCTGTAATGTCTCCGCATCAAACTCCATGCTGGCATTCGTTGTCCGTGGTCGATCATAGCCATAAGCCTTGAGTTCAGGATAGTGGGTAGTGGCCACCACGTCCGCGCCAATCGTTCCAAATGCATCTAGAATGGCAATCGCTAACGCGGCGCCTTCTTTAGGATCCGTTCCTGCGCCGATTTCGTCTACCAGCACTAAACTGTTTGACGTTGCTTGATTTAGTATTTGAATCAAATTGTCCATATGCGAGCTAAACGTACTTAGCGACTGCTCAATGGACTGCTCGTCACCAATATCAGCAAAAACATTGTCAAAGATAGCGACTTGACTGCCCTCAAATGCCGGAATAAATAGGCCGGATTGTGCCATTAATTGGCTTAGCCCCAATGTTTTCAAAGTAATTGTTTTACCACCTGTATTAGGTCCGGTGATGATGATTGCATCGTAATCGTCGCCAAGTGTGATGTCATTAGGCACGGCTGTTTCAGGATCCAATAATGGATGCCGCGCCTGTCTTAAGTTAATGTGTCCATCTGTGCTCAATTGTGGCTCTGTCGCATTCAATTGATGCGCATAACGGGCCTTAGCATTCACAAAATCTAGATGTCCCAACACATCCGCATTTGCCAAGATATCTTCACGGTGTGGTGTTAGCACGGCCGATAATTCTTGTAAAATACGGGCCTCTTCATTACGTTCCTGAACCTGGCTTTGTCGCAAACGATTGTTTAAGTCCACCACATCTTCTGGTTCAATATATAAGGTTTGACCGGATTGACTTTCATCATGAACGACACCGCCCAAACGTCCGCGATACTCTGTTTTGACCGGGACAACGTAACGATCATTACGCATCGTGATAATTGGCTCACTCAAATAACGGGCCTGCTTGCCACGAACGTAATTTTGCATACGAGACCGAATTAGGTCTTCGGTGCTCTTAATGCGGCGACGAATTGCGGCCAGTTCCTCACTTGCAGCATCACTAACCCGACCATCTGGCTCAATCGCGGTGTTTAACTGACGAGTTAGGTCAGGCAATGCAACAATTTGTTTGGCCGTCTCATTGAGTTGTCGCAGCTCAGTTCCGTCCTCCGCCAGCTGACTGAAGAAAGTTCTGACGCTCATTGCAGTTTGCAAAACACGACCAACCGCAGCTAATTCAGTTCCGTTTAGAGCTGCATCGATGGCCAATCGTTTCATGTGCGGGGTCAAATCAGCCAGTTCCGGCAACGGGATACCGCCTTTGAGCCTAAGAATGTCCGTGGCATCCTTTGTTTCGTCCAAACGTCGCTGAATGATACTGGGATCCGTTGCCGGCTGTAATTCAGCAAGCTCTCTATGACCAATCGGCGAGCTTAACATACCGGTCATTTTTTCTTTTACTTTATCAAATTCGAGGGTTGTGAGCCCACGTTTATTCATCAATTTATATTCAGTCCTTTTCTACCGAGTCAGCCACCATTGAAAGATTTTTTCTGACAACAGTGGTGTTTGGTGCAAAATCCAGTGGCTTACTGGTGAATGTAATAATTGATCATGTATCCATGCTGCCGGCCAGACAGAAGCAATTGCGAGACCAAAAAAGATTAATACATACATCAGTAACCCGGCAATCAACGCACCACTCAGGGCGTTGATACCGTGAATCACCGGAATATTGGTAAATAATTTTAACGATCGCGTTAACCAGCGAAGAAGAAGCAAGCCAACAATCATCAACAACCAAAAGGCCAAACCGGCGGACCAAAAGTGATTCACCTGACTGTTTAATAGCTGATCATTAGCGGTTGGTTGATGATTCATCGGCAACAAATGGGCCAGCCACCCTGCCACTGTTGGCATTAATAGTTTGACAATGATAATGACAAACACATAGCCAACTGTCGTGGCAACTTCAACGACAAAACCACGCCGATACCCTCTACCCAACGCGATAAGCGGTAATAATATAACAATTAACGATAACACCATACTGTTACGCTCCACCTATTTCTAAATTTAAGTCAGTTAACGCAAGCAGCGCTGCACTCCTCATGAATAGGAATACAGCGCCGTCATTAAACACAAGTCAGTATACAAGTTAATTCGACATGTTTGAGTCATCATCGAGGAAAGTATTTAGCATTTCCTCAACCATGTCCCATTCGTCGTCATTCTCAATCGGTGATAGCTCGCCTTCTGTCGAACCATCTTCCTCAGGATCAAATGCATATGCCTGAATGTCCACCTCTTCATCATCTGCCGCGCTGGCTGGATAAAGTAAAATGTATGATTTGCCATAATCGTCTGACTTAAACGTAAATAAAACATTATAAAGTGTCTCATTGCCATTATCGTCAACTAGTGTAATTTGTTGTTCGTCGTTGTCTTCCGCACCACTGTGTTTTGTTTCTGCCATTTTGGTTCCCACTTTCTTTATTACGATTATGAAGAATTTCTACAAAATTAAACGACTGATTGTCACCTTAGACATCCGACAATCATGCCTGTGTCAGTTTACCATGACCGTCTAAATAATTCTGCAAAATTAGAGCAGCAGCTAACTTATCGATTACTTGTTTACGCTTTTTACGTGAGGTGTCTGCTTGTTCAACGAGCATTCGTTCTGCCTCAACCGTTGTCAACCGTTCATCGACAAAGTCAACCGGTTGGTGAAAGCGCTCAGTGAGTAACTCACCATAATGTTGCGACGCCGCCACGCGTGGTCCAAGCGTGTTGTTCATATTTTTCGGTAATCCCAGCACAAAGCCCTGTGTCCCATGAGCCTTGACCAACGCTTCAATTCGATCTAAACCGAATTCACCCTCATCTTCATTGATGCGGACAATTTCAACACCTTGCGCGGTCCAACCAAAAGCGTCACTGACTGCAACACCCACGGTGCGTGAACCAACATCTAATCCCATTAATTTCATTTATTACTGTTGTCCGCCTTTAAATATGAACGTACTAGTTCTTCAATAATTTCGTCGCGCTCATGCTTCCGAATCAAATTGCGAGCATCATTCAAACGTGGAATGTATGCTGGATCCCCCGATAACAAGTACCCGACAATTTGATTGATCGGGTTATAGCCCTTTTCTTCAAGTGCAGCATACACCGTTGTTAACGTATCATGCACGTCTTTTTGTTGCTGATTATTAAAATCAAAGAACATGGTTTTATCTGTCGTACTCATCTGTATCCCTCCATGGTCAATCAACCCAACGGACTTCCGCGTGCAGTTACAGACCATTACCGTGAGCCTTAAAATCTACACACTCCGATTAATAACTATTCTACTGAAACATTAGCCAAATAACAATTATCCAGCCCATTGTAACCGTATTGTCAAATAAACAGCCCCAAACTGAAACAAAAACAGAAACTAACGATGTTTTCACCGTTAATTTCCGTTTTCAATAAACACATATGATCAATAACACCATTAGTTACGTTTAATTACACAAGTAACTTTTAGTGAGCCAGTGCTTTAATTTATTATTTTTCCAGCCAAGTCTTGGCCTGAGTCAAAGCTTCGCTAATACCATCTGGGTTCTTGCCACCGGCCTGAGCCATGTCAGGACGGCCACCGCCACCACCATTAATAGCTGGCGCGATCGCCTTGATAAGATCACCCGCTTTGCGGCCGGCCTTAACCTGATCCGGTGCCATTGCCACTAACAAGCTGGCCTTACCTTCATTGGCAGTTGCCAATACAAGCACATCTGAAGGTAACTTTTGTTTCCAATCATCGGCTAGTTGCCGTAATTGACCCATGCCAGCAACGTTAACCTGCTGAGCAATTAGGGTTGTTCCGTTGACAGTTTCAATATTGTCAAATGCACTAGCCGCTTGTTGGGCAGCCATCTTAGCTTGCAATGCGCGCTGATCGCTTTCAAGCTGTTTGACTTCACCTTGAAGTGCTTCAACACGATGTGGCACTTCCTTTAGTTGTGGCGCCTTAACCAATGCAGCAGTTTGGCTCAACAAGTTTTCCTCATCGTTTAAGAACTTAAATGCATCTCCAGCTGTGACGGCCTCGATCCGGCGGACACCGGCACCAACACCAGTTTCTGACACAATCTTGAATAACCCCAGCTCGTTTGTATTTGAAACATGGTCGCCACCACAGAATTCTGTGTTGAAGTCGCCAACAGAAACAACCCGCACCCGTTTACCATATTTTTCAGAGAACATGGCAATGGCGCCCATCTTCTTAGCCGTCTCAATGTCAGTTTCCACAGTTTTTACAGGGATTTCAGCAAAGATTTGATCATTAACCATCTGTTCAACCTTATGCAAATCTTCACTGGTAACTTGACCAAAGTGTGTAAAATCAAACCTCAAGTAATGCGGTTCAACTAATGAACCTGCCTGAGCAGTATGCGTTCCCAGTACGTTACGCAGTGACTGGTCTAACAAGTGGGTAGCTGTATGATTTTTTTCGATCTTGCTGTGTCGTGCAGCATCTACCGTTAACGTATAAGTTGCGCCTTTAACCAGCTTGCCAGTCACCTTCACTGTATGCAAGTTCTGACCGTTTGGTGCATGTTGAACATCCGTAACTTTAGCTACTTGGTGTCCATTTTCATCAACGATACTGCCAGTATCGGCAACCTGACCACCCATTTCTGCATAGAACGGTGTCATATCAAAAATAACTTCGGCACTGTCAGCATTCTCATCGGCCTGATCGACTAATTTTTCATCAACAATGATATCCAGCAACTTAGCATTTTCAACCGTTAATTGGTTATAGCCCACGTACTTGCTAACTGACTTAATATCCGTTAACAAGGCACGCTGAACACCCATTGATTTAGCTGATGAACGCGCATTACGGGCCCGGGCACGCTGCTTTTCCATTTCGCTCTTAAAGCCTTCTTGGTCAACGCCTAAGCCTTCGTCACCTGCATATTCGGTGGTCAATTCAACGGGGAAACCGTAAGTATCAAATAACTTAAAGGCTTCTGCCCCGTCTAACTGCGTTTTTCCAGCAGCCTTTGTTGCAGCAATCGTATCATTCAACAACGATAAACCAGTGTCCAAGGTCACATTGAACCGATCTTCCTCAGAATGAATAACGCCGGCAATATAATCAGCTTGTTCCAGAACGGCTGGGTAATGACTCTTCATAATTTCGCCAACAACTGGCACAAGCTTGTATAGAAAGGCTTCGTTAATACCTAACTTTTTACCATTCAAGATGGCCCGGCGAATCAATCGACGAATGACATAGCCACGGCCTTCATTTGATGGCAATGCACCGTCACCGATAGCAAACGTAACTGCCCGAGCGTGGTCAGCAATAATTTTGAAGGAAACGTCATCAGTCTTGTTAGCCTCATACTTTTTACCATCAGAGAGCTGTTCTGTCGCCCGAATGATTGGTAAAAACAAATCCGTTTCAAAGTTGGTCCGGGCATGTTGGAACACAGAAACAACCCGTTCCAATCCCATCCCCGTATCAATGTTTTTATGCGGCAATGGTTCGTAAGTACCTTCCGGCGTGTGGTTAAACTGTGAGAACACAATGTTCCAAATCTCTAGGTAACGTTCATTTTCACCACCGGGATAATTTTCTGGATCATCCTCAGCAACATTGTTCATTTCTTGACCACGATCATAGAAGATTTCTGAGTCAGGACCTGAAGGACCTTGACCAATATCCCAGAAATTATCCTCTGCCTCCACAATATGGTCTTCTTTAACACCGGCATCTAGCCACTCTGCCTTAGCGTCAGTATCCTTTGGGTAAACTGTGATGTACAGTTTTTCTGGATCGAAATCAAACCATTGTTCGCCGGTTAATAGTTCCCAAGCCCAGTGAACAGCGTCATGTTTGAAGTAGTCGCCCACGGAAAAGTTTCCCAGCATCTCAAACAACGTGTGATGACGCGCCGTCCGACCAACGTTTTCAATATCATTAGTCCGAATACTCTTTTGTGAACTCGTCATCCGTGGATTATCAGGCACAACGGATCCATCAAAATATTTCTTCATCGTTGCAACACCAGAGTTGATCCATAACAAAGTTGGATCATCCACAGGAACTAGTGAAGCACTAGGCATAATTTTATGACCGTGCTGTTCAAAAAAATCAAGGTACATTTGCCGAACTTGGCTACTTGTTAATTCTTTCATGACTTTCCTTTCATCACCTGTGACAGAAACAAAAAACAACACTGCCGCTTGCAAAGACGGCCAAGGGCCGCGGTACCACTTTGCTTGCAACGATGTTGTCGTTAACCACTCACTCATAACGCTGAGTCGCGTGTTTGTTTTAAAACAAGTGTTTATCAAATTTTATTCAAGGGAGCACAGTCACGCTTACCTCGCCCTTTTCACCGGCCAGAGCGTCGCTTAAAAGTAAGTTCATGCTGCATATCCTTGACTGTTTTTTAGTATAGCATTCACGCTTAGCATGTCAATTTGTTTTCAGAAAATTAACAGGCTACACCTCAGTTGCTTTCAGAACTAGTGACTTCTATTTGATCGTTGGGATTCACCTTGACGCCGATTTTGACGTCGCTGGCTACGAGCCGATTCACGCATTTCAATCCGCTTGTCCGCCTGAGCTTTCCGCTTAATGGCCGTCTTAATCTGATGCTTATAACCAGGCTTAATCTTCTTTTTCTTTTTCTTGACCATCCCCACTAAGGTCGGATCAAGTTTTTCATGAGTAGCCGTTCGCTGGAAACGACGGTTCCGGTCGTATGAATCAACGACTTCACCATGACGAACATCCTTCGGGGCAAACTTAACACCAAGTTTTTCAATCTCAGCAATTTCGTTTTCTTCACCAGGTTTGTACAGCGTAATTGCAATGCCGGGCATTCCGTTTCGACCTGTCCGACCCACTCGGTGAATAAAGAAATCAAGATCATGCGGAATATCATCGTTAATAACGTGTGATACCCCTTTAATGTCAATTCCACGGGCCGCTAAATCAGTTGCAACAACATATTGGTAATCTAAGTTTTGAACTTGCTTCATAACCCGTTTACGCTCACGCGCCTGTACGTCACCGGAAATCATGGCAACCTTTAACCCACGACCCTTAAGGTAAGCAGTAAGTTCAGCAGTTCGTTGTTTTGTATTACAAAATACCAACACTAAGTACGGTTCCCCCATCGTCAGTAATTCGTAGATTAATTCATCTTTTTGTTTACCCTTAGTCGAAATCAACCAGTTATCAATTGTTGGGCTGATAATTGAAGTTACAGGAATTTCTTCTACCACAGGGTTCGTCAAATACTTTTTCAAAAATGGCTGCAATTTCTGTGGAATTGTCGCAGAAAAAACCATCATTTGAAGATTCTTTGGCAACGCACCAGCTATTTTATCTACGTCCTTTAAAAAGCCCATGTCTAACGTCATATCTGCTTCATCAATTACAAATTGATGAGCCGTATGCAAATCTAGTTCGTGTTCTTCCATGAAATCGCGTAAACGACCTGGCGTTCCAATAACCACTTGTGGCTGATGTTTATCTAATTGGCGTTCTTGACGTGAACGATCAGTACCACCAACATAATTGGCAATTCTAATCTGATCCTTGAAATGACCAGCCAATTGCTTTGCGTCCTCATAAATCTGGCTAGCCAGTTCACGTGATGGCGTCGCAATAATCGCCTGTACTTCATCAACGTCTATCTTTAATTGATCAAAAATTGGCAGCAAGAATGCGTGAGTCTTCCCGCTTCCTGTTTGTGACTGGCCAACTACAGATCGACCGCCTAAAATCACAGGAATAAGCTTAGCCTGTACTGGCGTTGGCTTAACAAAATTAATTTCCTGCAGTGCTTCCAATAACTCCGGTCGCAACTGTAAATCCTTAAATGTTTCCGTCATTGTTTCTCCTTTAACGCGTGAATCATCACGACTCACATTAGCGTTTACTTATCTTGGGCTGTCAGTGTTTCAAGCTTAGCAATCATCAGTTTAACCTCATCAAGATCCTTAGCTTTGGCACCACTTGCCAGCGGATGACCACCGCCATTGTGTTCACGAGCCAAGCCACTAATAACAGGCCCCTTGGATCGTAAACGGACCCGATAACTGTGATCATCTTGTTCTTCAAAAATGGCCCATGTCTTGACACTGTCAATCTTGCCAGCCATGGGAACAAGACTAGCAGTTCCAGCATCACCTAAATTAAACGATTTAATCGTGTCTGCGCTCAGAATAACATGCGCTGCACCAGATGCAGAAATCGTAAGGTGCTCATACAAATACGCGGTCAACCGAGCCACTGGCAAGGACATTTCATCTTCCATCTGATTAACAGCAACTGCATCAATACCAGTCTCCATCAACTGTGCCGTTACGGTCATGGTATGAGGCCGCGTATCCGAGTACAAGAATCGACCAGTATCGCCCACAATCCCCGCGTAAAGGACCCTCGCTGCCTCCTTAGAAACCTTCAGGTCAAAACGATTGGCAAAATCGACAATCATTTCAGACGTACTCGATGCATCCTCTTCCACCCAGCTCAAATCGCCAAACGGATCATCATCAGGATGGTGATCTATTTTGATAACTTCCTGACCGCGGCGCCATCGCTGATCATCCACTCGAGGTTCGTTTGCGGTATCCAACACTAAAATGAGCGCAGAATCGAACTGAGCATCCTCTACTTCATCCATTTCTGCTAACCAAGCTAATCCCGGAATCTGCTTACCAACCGCAAAGATTTTCTTCTCTGGAAAAGCCTGTTGCAGAATTTTAGCCAGACCAACCTGTGAGCCAACAGCATCTGGATCTGGTCGCTGATGCCGGTGAATAATGATTGTCTGTTTACGTTTAATGTCATCAAAAATTGCCTTTTGCACGTCCATCTTTTGTTGGACCTCCACTTATCTCGTATCTGCAAGTATAGCGAAAAAAGCCATTAAACACAAAGCAGACTCAATCAATTTAAAATGCCCGATCAGAATTCAACGAATATAGTGGCAAACTTAAGTTTTCAAAAGTTAACGGATCTAAGTTGGTCATGGTAATGCCTAACAGCCGAATCCCCTTACTCAAGTCAGCCGTATCATCGAAAATTTCATGAGCCGCTTCATAAAGTACCGTGGCGTCATTTTCAAAATATTCAGCCTGCGTTTGACGCTTTGTTATCGTATTAAAATCAGCGTCACGAACCTTTAAAACAATCGTTTTCCCATGACGCTGTTGCTTGTTTAGATGACTGACCAAATCTGTAGCAAGCAATTGTAATTGGGTTTCGACATCTGCTTCGTTATCCAACGGTGCATCATACGTTTCTTCGCGACCAATTGACTTGCGCGCTCGTTGCCATTCGACTGGGCGGTCATCACTACCACGCACATGACGATAGAGACTGTACCCTAATTTGCCGAAGTTTTGCATCAGATCTGCCTCCGACCATTTCAGCAAATCAGCTCCGGTCAAAATTCCCAAATCATGCATCTTAGGCACTGTTTTCTTGCCAACACCACGAAATTTCTCAATGGGCAGCGGTGCAAGAAATGCCTCTGCATCGCCGGGTAAGACGACTGTCACACCGACCGGTTTAGCAAAATCAGATGCCAATTTGGCAAGAAATTTATTGTAGGAAATGCCGGTTGAACAAGTTAAATGAACCTTTTCCCAAATTTCGGCCTGTAGCTGATGGGCTAGAGTCACTGCAGAATCAATTTCTTGCTTGTTATTAGTAACATCCAAATAAGCCTCGTCGAATGCAATCGGTTCAATATGATCTGTATATTCGTGAAAAATTTGGTGAATCGTTGCTGAAACAGCACGATACTTCGTGAAATCTGGTGTTTTAAAGATTGCCTTGGGTGCCAGTTTCTGCGCTTCCTGCGCGCTCATTGCTGAATGTACACCCAGTTTTCGAGCAACGTAATTGGCCGTTGTCACAACACCATGACCGCCCGTTTCTCGTGGATTGCGCGCGACAATCAGCGCTTGATGACGAAATTCAGGATGATCACGTTCTTCAATTGACGCGTAAAAAGCATCCATATCCACATGGATAATTTTCCTTTCCGCATTAACTGTGAGTGGGATTTTTAACAACGTATTGGCCACCGATTTCGCCCCCCTTTTCACCCAGACTGATTTCAACTTGAATTAACTGTATGTCCATTTTAGCAAACGTACGTTCGTTTTACCAGAATAAAAAAGGTCAACACGGTAACCCCGTGTGACCTGTCTTATTCTGCAGTTTATGCAAAACAATTATTCACTATCTTTTTCAGTAGCTTCGCTGGCAACACTGTCAGCGCTTTGTGCAACGCTACTAGTAGCTTCACTAGTTGCACTCGTGGCTTCACTTGTTGAAGCAGTTACACTACTTGTAGCCTGGTCAGTAACTTTAGCGGTGCTTGTTGATTTAGGCGTTTCTACGTGATGAATGGCCTGCAGGTCAAACACAAGGTAAATTCCGTCTGCATCAATTGTAACCGTCTTGTTAGCACTGTCGAGTGAATCAATCACACCGTGCATACCGCCGATGGTAACCACGCGATCACCCACGTGAAGACCACTCATCATTTCCTTACGTTGATCCTGTTGCTTACGATTAGGACGCATGATGAAAAAGTAAAAGATTGCGACAAACAAAACAATTAGAAGTACTGAACTCCATAAGTTACTTCCTTGAGCAGCCGCACCGACTAAAGTCGTTGTTAAAGAGCTTACCAATTTATCCACCTCATTCATTTATTCTGTAGAGTACTGTAACAGACTTTCCGACGCTTGCCAAACGAATCCAGCAAATTAGTCCCCTTTTGGTTCGGGAATTTTTAAATGTTGGTAAGCTGCCGAAGTCACGGTTCGACCCCGTGGTGTTCGTTTGATCATGCCAATTTGTAGCAAGTATGGCTCATAAACTTCGGCAATCGTATCCGATTCTTCACCAATGTTTGCCGCCAATGTGGTCAAGCCAACCGGTCCGCCATCATAATATTTAATCATGGTTCGAAGCAATTTTAAATCCACTTCGTCTAAGCCGAGATCATCCACGCCTAAGACTTTTAGCGCATGATCTACGATTTCAGCATCAACGGCATCGTGATCACTAACCTCAGCAAAATCGCGCACCCGTTTTAATAGCCGGTTAGCAATTCGGGGGGTGCCACGAGAACGACGGGCGATTTCATGAGCCCCCTCCTTAACGATCTGAGTCGCAAGGATATCGGCAGAACGTAACGTGATTTCTTCCAAGTCAGCGGTCGAATAATAGTTCATATGTTCCACAATCCCGAATCGATCACGCAAAGGTGCTGACAGTAAACCTGCTCGCGTAGTCGCCCCAATCAAAGTAAACGGAGGCAGCGGAAAATGCACCGGATGAGCTGTGGGACCCTGGCCGACAACAATATCAACGAAAAAGTCTTCCATTGCGGAATACAACATTTCTTCGACAATTTTTGGCAAACGATGAATTTCATCGATGAACAAAATATCGCCGGGCTGAAGCTCGTTTAACAAGGCAATTACGTCACCCGGCTTTTCAATCGCTGGACCACTAGTTGTTTTGATGTTTACGTGCATTTCATTAGCAATCACCATGGCAAGCGTTGTTTTCCCTAAGCCAGGTGGTCCATAAAGGAGCACGTGGTCTAATGATTCTTCACGGGCACTAGCAGCCTGAATATAAACTTCTAACTGATGTTTGACGGTATCTTGACCAATATACTGTGCCAACGTTGCGGGTCTTAAAGAACGCTCTAAAGACTCTTCCTGATCATCCACAGGCTCATTTGACATTAACTCGTCGTCCATAACAGTCCCCCTTCTAGTTTATTGCCTGGTTTCTACCCGGGCTTCGGCATCACTCTCAAACGTGCACCTAACGCCCAGAAGTCTGTGCATAAGATGAAGCTGAATGATTCGGAAATTCACCGAATACTTCACCTTCCCGTTATTGCTCAACTTCTCCCGGGCTTCGGCATCACTCTTTCAATCATACTACGCTTGAGTTAACAAACGTAGGGCCTGACTTAAATAGGCATCCGTACTTGTTGTTTGATTATCATCTAATTTTTTTGCCACCCGTTTTACGTCGGTACCACTGTAGCCTAATGCGCTAAGCGCCGCCAACGCATCACGAAGAGCTGATGAATTAACAGTAGGTCCTGTTTCGACCTCTGTAGCTGACGTAACGATTCCAATATCGCCCAATTTCCCCTGTAAATCCAAAACAATTTGTTGTGCCGTCTTTTTACCAATACCAGGAAACTTCGTCAGATACTTAACATCATTATTTGTAATTGCACTAATTAGGCCGCCATGATCTTCGTTTGCCAAAATGGCCAGTGCACTCTTGGGACCGATACCTGATACGTTAAGCAGTTTTAGGAATAACTGCTTTTCTTCACTATCGACAAAACCAAACAAGTTAATGTCAGTATCGCGAACAGCTTGGTAAACGTAGATTTTAACGTTCTTTTTAGAATCCTCTTGAAACCGGTACGGGTTCGCTGTTTGTAACAAATAGCCGACCCCGTTTACTTCAAGAACAACATAGGCCGGCGTCACCACCGTCACGAGACCAATTAAATACTCAAACATTCATTTTCCTCCGTTTGCATCGGCCAACTTTAAACAGTCTGAACGAGAGCTCGTCATTACTCAAAACCATCCCAAGTCAAACCACACGCTAAAATTCATGCTCATCAAACTCTGCCCACGATTCGTGAGAATCCTGGATTCGCTTAAACATTTTTTCCATATCAGCGTTAGTAAAATGAACCACGACAGGCCGCCCATGTGGACAATTAAACGGATTTTGTGTCTGAGCCAAATCGTGTAATAACGCCCGCGCCTGCCGTTCATCCAAATGATGATTGGCCTTAATTGACCGTTTACAACTCATCATAATCGCCGTTTTTACACGGAATTTGGCAACCGTTAAATCATGATCAGTCAGCACCCAGTCAATCATTTCACGAATCGTTGACTCTTCTTGACCTTCTTCAAACCAGGTTGGGTGCTGACGCACAATAAAACTGTTGTTGCCAAACGGTTCCAAAAATAATCCCAGTTGTTCGAGCTTATCCTTAGCGTCATTAATCTTTAAGACATCACTAGTCGGATAGTCCAAAACGATCGGTACCAACAGGTTTTGCAAATCACGACTAACTTCACCAATTTTGACACGGTAGTATTCATACTTGATTCGCTCCTGAGCGGCATGCTGATCAATGAGGTAAAGACCATCTTCAGCTTGAGCAAACAGAAAGGTGCCGTGCATTTGACCAATGTAAGTTAATTCTGGAAAACGGCGTTGACCATCACTACTGGTTGATTGATCCGGTAACATTTCCGTTTCCTCATTTGGCATTGGTACTTGAGGTGCTTCTTCATCGCCGAATGGTGTCGTGTCATCATGAGCATAGCGCGCATCGAAAGCCGCAACTGAAGCGTCTGCCATGTCGTCCACATGATGCACCACAACAGGTGCCAATGTTTGTGTTGGTAAGGCATTTGGCAACGTTGTGCCAACGTTACCATCATCCCTGGCTGTCGTTTCAGCATCTGTTTCTGAACCTGAATCCACAACTGGTGAAGATGATGCTACCGGTTGCGGTTGCCGTCCCGCTAACTGTTGTGGCCGCGCATAATGAACATTCACATCCGCATTCCTAGTGGTCGATGCTTCGCTTAGTCGCTGTGCTAACGCATTTGAATCCAAACTTGGTTCACCACGTAAATTTTGATAAGCGTCAGGAATTAGGTTTTCCTGCGCAATCCGGTTATAAACCGCCTTGTCAATTAAATCCGCGAGTTCAGGCTCTTTACTTAGCCTAACCTCCTGTTTAGTTGGATGAACGTTAACGTCAACTAAGAATGGATCCATCGTTAAATTAAGGACGGCGATAGGATAACGCCCTACCATCAGTTTGGAACCATAGCCCTTAATGAGAGCTTTCGTCAGTTGGTAATTTTTAATGTAACGTCCATTAATCAGAATCGAAATGTAGTTACGTGAAGCACGCGTCAATTCAGGCAGCGATACATAACCAGTCAGTTTGAAATCGGCGTCCTCATTTTCTATCGCTACCATCTTGCGGGCCGTTTGAACACCGTAGATTCCTGCAACAACCTGCTGACTGTCTCCACGCCCTGCTGTCCGCAATAGTTCGCGTCCATTGTGACTTAAGCTAAAGGCGACATCTGGGTGCCCCAGTGCAAGTCTGTCCACAATATCCACAATGTTGGCTAGTTCAGTTTGCGGTGATTTTAAATATTTTAAGCGTGCCGGCGTATTAAAAAATAAATCGCTGACGGTTACTTCAGTCCCTGGTCGTGACTGCGCGGCCGTATGTGTCAGAATTTCGCCGCCTTTGATGTGCACTTCACTTCCCGCACCCTTACCCGTCGCCGTTTTTAGCCAAACATCGGCAACCGATGCGATACTAGGTAACGCTTCACCACGAAATCCCAGCGAGTGAACACGAAACAAATCTTCACGTGAGGTTATTTTGCTGGTCGCATGCCTTGAAAAGGCCATTTCGACATCTTCATCCGCAATGCCAACCCCATCATCAACTACTTGAATCGATTTTAGTCCTGCTTCTTCCACCAGCACATCAATCGTTTTAGCATGCGCGTCAACGGCATTTTCAACAAGCTCTTTCACCACTGATGCCGGTCGTTCAACCACTTCCCCAGCAGCAATTTGATCTGCGAGGACAGTGGGTAATTCATGAATTTTTGCCATACTGTTTAATCCTCTTGTTAACCTTCACCGCTTCATTTTGAATAATGGTCAAATTATGACTGTAGTTTTTGTTGAATATCATAAAACTTGTTCATAACATCCATCGGTGTCATACCCATTAAATTCATCTGTTTTAAATCCTTGATAATATCTGCAACCTTCGGATCCATCGTCGGCGTTTCAAACAACGCCAACTGTTTGCTCGTTGCCGTCTGCTTTCGTTTTGACGCAGGTTCCGGTGCTGGCTCTGATAAAGGTTCATCAACATTCACAGGCGTTGGTGTTTCACCTGCATTAGCCTCAAGCTCTTGCAAAATTGTGCTAGCCCTAGACAACAACCCATCCGGCATCCCCGCTAGCTTAGCCACGTGAATCCCGTAAGACTTGTCAGCTGGTCCCGGTTGAATTTGATGAAGAAATACCAGTTGACCGTTCTCTTCGACCGCGCCAACGTGAATGTTTTTCAACGCGTGCAAAGATTCATCCAGTGCTGTTAATTCATGGTAATGCGTACTGAACAGAGTTTTAGCATGAACGTGATCATGAACATACTCGATAATTGCTTGGGCTAATGCCATTCCATCGTAGGTCGCAGTGCCCCGGCCGATTTCGTCAAATAAGATTAAGCTATTAGCGGTCGCATGCATCAACGCATCGTTAGCCTCCTGCATTTCAACCATGAACGTTGAATTACCGGAAATTAAATCATCTGCTGCACCAATTCTGGTGAAAATTTGGTCAAACACCGGCATACTAGCGGATTTAGCAGGCACAAAACAACCCATTTGGGCCATCACGACGGTTAATGCCAGTTGACGCATATAGGTACTTTTCCCAGACATGTTCGGTCCAGTGATAAGCAGCACAGTTGTATCGTCAGCCATTCGGACATCATTAGGCACATATTCCTGTTTTCCGAGTACTTTTTCAACAACGGGATGACGACCATCTTCAATTTCTAAATCATGCCCGTTATTCAGTTCAGGGCGAACAAAACGATAGTTTTCTGAAACGACGGCAAAACTCTGCAAGACATCTAAACTGGCCAATGCTTTAGCCAGTCGTTGCAAACGGCCAATGGCAGCCTTCACGACCTCCCGAACCTTAGTAAAGAGTTGATACTCCAAGGCGGTCGACTTTTCCTGAGCCTCCAGAATCAACGTTTCCTTTTCCTTCAATTCTGGTGTTGAAAACCGTTCCGCGTTAGTCAGTGTTTGCTTACGCTCATAACGATCATCTGGCAACTTGCTAAGGTTCGCCTTGGTGACTTCAATATAGTACCCAAATACCCGGTTATAACCAATTTTAAGGGTACTGATCCCAGTGGCTTGCCGTTCTTTGGCCTCAAGCTCGGCAATCCACTGTTTGCCATTTTTCATTGCATCCCGATACTCATCAAGCTGATCATCATAACCATCCTTGATGACACCGCCGTCAGTCACTGATATTGGGGAATCGTCGTTGATAGCACGATCAATCAGCTCAGCAACATCATCAACAGGATCTAATCCAGTCAACATGTCGCCAAACACGTTTTGATCCAACTCTTCTAAAACATATTTGATTTTTGGCACCTGTTGCAATGAAGTCTTCAATTGGATCAAATCTCGGCCATTCACACTACCAAACGCCACTCGACCAGCCAGCCGCTCTAAATCGTAAACTTTGACCAGCTCATCCTGTAGATTTGAGCGTTCAAAATAATGTTGAAGCAACTCATCCACTTTGTCTTGACGTGCTTTGATTTCATCCAGTGACAACAGTGGTCGATCCAACCATTGCTTTAATAACCGACCACCCATCGCTGTCTTAGTTTCATCTAACAACCATAAAAGTGTGCCGGATTTTTTGCCGGTACGAATATTAGTTGCCAATTCCAAGTTCCGTTTGGCATAATGATCCATTTTAAGATAGTAGGATGGTTCATACGCAATTGCGCGCTGCAAATGAGACAGACTCCGCTTCTGGGTGCCTTCCATATAGCTCAACAGCATGGAAACTGCTGACGTTTCAACACCGTCATCCAGATCCTGTGTTACAAAGCTCAATTCTGCCCCAGTCGTGATTTCCGTTTGATGAGAGACCAAAATACCAAGTGGCTTAAACTGATCAGTCAGCTCAGCAGGTACAGTGTCGTCAACAACCACCTCTTTAGCCTCGACAGACATGACTTCATTCATCACCGTATCAAATGTCGATAGATTGGCGGTTCGCAGTTCACCCGTAGAGACATCCGCATATGCAAAGCCAAAATGATCGTCTTGTTTGATAAAGCCTGCCAAATAATTATTTTCCTTCGCGCCACTAACACCGGTTTCCATGCGCGTTCCTGGTGTAATCAACTGAATAACTTGTCGCTTTACCATGCCCTTTGCAAGGGCCGGGTCTTCCATTTGTTCACAAATGGCAACTTTATACCCGTGATCTACCAGAATATCAATATAATTTTGAACAGCGTGATGTGGAACGCCACACATTGGGATTGGATCGGCTGAATTATGGTTACGCGCGGTTAACGTCAATTCGAGCAATTGGGCACCCTTAACTGCATCATCATTAAATAGTTCGTAAAAATCACCGATTCGATAAAACAAAAAGGCATCAGGATACTGATCCTTGATGGACTGATACTGCTTCATCATTGGCGTTTCCATACTCTCTTGTGCTGACTTTTTTGCCATGTAACGTAAACTCCTCACTACTTCAAAAAATTCGTCGTTCATCGTAAGTGGCTTCACCCACTTAGAACTAACAAACAATTTCATCTAAGTCCCCAAAAAACGATGGTCTAAGTTTAACATTTTTTGCGGTCACTGTCTGGGTTGATTCGAACACGTGGTCCCTACTAAAAATAATGTTTAACAGCAAAGAAAAACGACATCAGCCAAATCTCGGCTAAGTGTCGTCTTATGCTATTAAGTCACCTATTTGGCGTACTCGACAGCTCTCGTTTCCCGAATAACGGTCACTTTAATATGACCAGGATATTCAAGATCGTTTTCAATTTCATTCTTTATGTCACGGGCAATGACCGTTGCTTGAAGATCATCGATATCCTGAGGCTTAACGATAACCCGTACTTCACGACCTGCCTGAATGGCATAACTTTGTGCCACACCATCGTGACGGTTAGCAATTTCTTCCAACTGTTTCAAACGCTGAATGTAATTTTCAAGCGATTCGGAACGTGCACCTGGTCTTGCTGAAGAAATAGCATCCGCAGCGCCAACCAAGACGGCGATGATAGATGTCGGTTCAACATCACCATGGTGAGAAGCAATTGTGTTAATAACAACTGGGTTTTCATGGTACTTAGTTGCCAATTCAACCCCTAATTCAACGTGAGATCCCTCAACTTCATGATCCACGGCCTTACCAATATCGTGTAATAATCCTGCGCGCTTAGCTAACGCAACATCCTCACCAAGTTCTGCCGCCATCACAGCGGTCAACTTAGCAACTTCAATAGAGTGGTTCAAAACATTTTGACCATAACTAGTTCTGTAGTTCATTCGCCCAATTGTCTTAATTAAATCAGGATTCATGGCTCGAATGCCTAAATCAAAGACGGTTTGTTCACCAATTTCACGGATTTTATCGTCCATTTCCTTGCGTGCTTTTTCAACCATTTCTTCAATTCTGGCCGGATGAATCCGACCATCAGCAATCAATTTTTCCAACGCCAACTTAGCAATTTCACGACGAACGGGATCAAACCCACTCAGCACAACTGCTTCCGGCGTATCGTCAATAATGAGGTCAATTCCAGTTAACGTTTCAAGTGTCCGGATGTTACGACCCTCACGACCAATGATTCGGCCCTTCATGTCATCATTCGGCAATGTAACGACCGTCACTGTATTATCAGAGACGGTGTCTGCAACACTCCGCTGAATGGCAGCAACAATTAGGTTCTTAGCTTCCTTATCAGCAGAGATCTTGGCCTCTTCTTCACTTTCTTTAATCAGTACGGCTCGTTCATGAGCCAACTGATCCTTTGTTTCCTGAATAACTAAATCACGTGCTTCGTCTTGAGACAAAGCCGCCACTCGTTCAACTTCTTGTTGTCGCTTATCGATGAGGTCTGCTGCTTCTTGCTGTTGCTGTTTCAGTGCATCCCGATCACTAGTTAACTTGTCTTCTTTACGTGTTAATTGAGCTTCACGCTTTTCAAACGTATTATCCTTGCGATCCAGAGCTTCTTCACGTTGCAATAACCGATCTTCTTGCTTTTGAACCTCCGCACGTCGATCCTTTAATTCATTTTCAACGTCCGTTCGGTACTTGTGGTTCTCTTCGCGAGCCTCAAGTAAAGCCTCTTTTTTAGCGGTTTTTGCATCCTGATGAGCTTTCTTTAGGATGGCTGCGGCAGAATTGTTGGCATTGTCAATATCGCGTTCGTGACGCTTCTTGGCAATAGCAAGTCCACCATACAGACCGGCAATAATAGCGATGAGCACGAGGATTATGGTTACAACGTAAACCATATTTAATTCCCGCCCTTCATCAAAAATGGCTGACCGTTAAGCCAGCCGCAAACTTGTAAGATGTTAAATTGATTAATTACACAATTTCAGTTTACTGATAAACGAGCAAGCTGTCAATAAACGATGGTTAACGTTTGTGTTCATTAAATTCGTCTTAGGCGTAGCAAACGGTTAAAGCAGTAACTAACAGCCAAACCGATTGCACTTAAAATAAAGTTTGTGATAACTAAATTTAATGGATGTTGATAGCGAATGTAGCCATCAAATCCGTACATCACCCGGAATAGGCTTCCTAACCAGGTTGATGTGAATGAAATCGGTTGACCACCATTTGTACCAGCGTACAAAATAAATGTCAGCAGGCCAAGACCGATGATTGGCGCCGCAACAAATGTAATAATCTTCCACCTAGTCGTCATTAGCCCCAACACAGAGCCAACGAGCATACCGAGCGCCAATGCTAATGTCAACGTACTCAGCGCACGAATCCAAAACCAAAAGATATCAATATTGCCGTGTTGAATGAAGTGACCAAATTCTGCGCGACCGGCACTTTCAAATGTTCGCATCCCCAGCGGCTGTGCTACCAGTAGCCGATATAAAACATTAATAAAGGAAATACCAACAGCAATTGTCATCAGACTCAGTAACTTTCCTGTCCAGTAAGTGCGTCTTGAAATGCCATTTTGAATAAATAATTCAAATCCCTGATACACAAGTGCGCCGACTACAAAGA
Source organism: Furfurilactobacillus milii (assembly GCF_009864005.1). Taxonomy (GTDB): domain Bacteria; phylum Bacillota; class Bacilli; order Lactobacillales; family Lactobacillaceae; genus Furfurilactobacillus; species Furfurilactobacillus rossiae_B. Next base: position 174,265 of record NZ_WEZQ01000019.1, on the reverse strand, counting down.
GAAACAAGACCATAATCGACTCTAACGCATTAGTTGCAAGATACGGTTTGAGTGGCAACGCTGCTTTAAGACCACTGGTCATCCATCTGATCAAAAATGGAATGAACCACAAGCCAACGAACGAAGCTAAATAACCCCATCCCAACAGTTTTGCATCACGCTGAAGACGAAATTGATAAACTGGTTTAATCTTCATGACTATCCTCCGTTAATGCCACAAACAGATCCTGCAAGCCCAAAGCGTGTTTAGCAATCCCCTCTGGTAACGCCGGTGAGCCAATCATCGTTACAATTGCCCTCGTTTCATGCCCAAAGGAACTTTGTGACAGCACCTTGACATTAGGCAAGAACGTTGCCATCGCATCGCTTGGTCCAGCCAAACGATATGACCGAGCCATCAGTGACTCGACAGGCTCAGCTAGTTTAATTTGACCTTGATTAATCACAATCACATTATTTAGGATCGTTTCTACTTCCTCAATCAAATGGGTCGCAATAATAAAGGTTCGTGGGCGGTTCGCATACGTAGTTATCAACTCGCGGTAAAACAGTTCACGATGTCCAGCATCAAGGCCAAGAACTGGTTCGTCTAACATGATGTAATCTGCCGGTACGCAAAGTGCAACAATATCCTTAAATATAGTTCGATAACCTGTCGATAAGCGTCCAAAACTGGTGCGTGTATTTAAGCCAAATGCTTTAGCTAAATATTCAGCATAGTCATCATCAAAGTCGCCGTATAGTTGCTTCGTGATCTTAAATAGGTTATTTACTCGTTCACGAGCGGGATACAGGTTATCTTCGCTGGCCAAAAAAAGTCGTTGTAAAACATGATCATTTTCGTGAACTGATTGGCCATCAATTGTGATTTCACCGCTTGACCGGGGGATTCGGTCGGCAACCATATTTAGTAAAGTGCTTTTGCCAGCCCCATTACGACCCAGTAGACCATAAATTGTTTCCGGTTCAAACGTTAGATTGGCACTGTGAAGGAGCATTTTGCGCCCTGCGTGCTTAGTCAATTTGGTGATTGTCAGTGCCATTATCTGCATACCCCCGTTTAATCATCTCTGCCAAAACAGCTTCCGAAAGACCGATTTGCCTTGCGGCGTTAATCAGTGGCTGAATGTTGTCTTCATAAAATTGGGTACGCCGCTTGTCCGTAATCCGTTCACGTGCGCCTTCCAATACAAACATGCCAAGTCCACGACGTTTTTCAATAATCTCATCATTAACCAAAATATTCATACCTTTTAGCACAGTTGCAGGGTTAATGTGAAATTCCCTGGAAATCTCGGTCGTTGACGGCACTTGTTCCCCGGACTTAAAACCATTCGTTAAAATGGCTTCTTCAATTTGTTCTGCCACTTGTAAATAAAGTGGCGTATTGCCATCAAAGTCAAAGTGCATGTTTTTTCTCCAGCCTTAGCTTTCTTTATGTGTTAGCAAGATAAGGATACGCGATTGTCTGTTGCTTCGTCAATCAAGCAATTAACCCTAAAAGCAACTTTTAAATTAATTAGGCGTTCATCTGCTCTTTAGGAATCACTAGCCGTTCATAAATTAATGTTGTGATTCCATAATAAACACCGTATAAAACACAGAAAATCAAAATCGACCAACCCGTCATGGCATTAGGATGATACATCAGCGGCTTAAACACCTGTAATCCGAATAATACATCGACAATGCCCAAAATGCCTGGCAGCGCAAACAGTGTCAAAATTTCACCACGCACCGCCTGCTTCATCAGCACCCGTCTAGTTCCAATCCGGTTCAGCATATTGTAGCGAACAACATCCTTATTTGCGCCCGACAAGATCTTGAACATCAGGCAACTAGCAAGCATCGCCAAAAAGGCAAAGCCGAGGAAAAATCCCATGAATTCTAAGCCACTGAAGAGTGCATTGAACATTTTGTAGGTTTGAAAGCCACCCACTGTCGCCATAGTCGGCGCTGGAAAACGTTGCTGTTGAAGTTTCTCTAAACGGTCCAAAATTTTTCGTTGAGCTAGGACATTATTTAAACGAATGATTGTCACTGTGTGAGTAGTTGCCGTATTTAAATTTTCAAAATCGCTTTGAGTCGCAAACTCACTTTTCTGTTGACCATTTTTCGGGACCAGTCCGGTGAAATCCATATCATTCAAGGCTACCTTTTTAAACTGAGCAATAGGTAGCGTCTTGAGTGAGCCGTCGTTTAATGCCTGACGGCTATCCAACATCGGCAGAGGATGATCAACAAATTCTTGTTCGTTATAGTACACTGTGTTGCCAACAATCTTTTGAGAATAGGTCAACGTGTGCGTGTCGTTCAACTGACTGACCAGATTGTGTTCCTTTTTGTCCATATCGTTAATTGCCATTGTATAGGCACTAGTCGATTTTGCCATCTGCGGTGCTTGTCGTTGAAAACCTGCACCGACACTAATTGCCCCTAACGCTAAAGCAAATAGTAACGACACAATCGTCAGAATCCGCGTATAGCTACGAACTCTAAACATGATCTGGGCTAATGTAAAATTATGCAATTTTTTGTTAGCAAAATTTGTTTGCTTCAGTAATTCAACAGCGCCGACAATAACTGCACTAAATAGCAAATAGCTACCAAGTGTGATCGTCACAAGCGCTAGTGGAACAGCTAGCAACTGCAGCGTCATGATTTTGGCCATAGCAACGTATCCAATTGCTAGCAACAAAATGCCTGCTACAATTTCCGTTAATTGCACTAATGGCCGCCTTTTCGGTAGATAAACCTCATCATCTATGTGTAATAATTTGAGCACTGGTGTTCTGACCAATTTAGTTAAATTGAAAATGCCAGATAAAAGAAACAACCCGACATACAGACAAATTGTGGTCACAATTGCCGGCCAGTAGAGGGCATTAAAATGATGCACAGTCAGCCCCAGTTGATTAAATAAAATTTGGGATAGTCCCATACTCATGCCTATTCCTAAAACAATCCCGACGATGGTGGAAATCACACCAATCAGTAGCGTTTCAATAAAAACCAGTTCGCCAATGCGATTCTTTTTAGCACCCAACATCATAAATAAACCATAATCATGTTGTCGCATGCTTAACAAAAATGAATTCGCATAGGCAATGTACACGATTGTAATCAAAATCAGCAAAATCATGCCGAAGATAAAAACTTGTGAAGCCATGGAAATTTGAGTATTGGATTTAACAAATTCACGATTTGTCGCTAAATTGGCAAACATGTAAAAAACAGCGGCTGAGATAATAAGACCGGTAAGTAAAACTAAGTAATCTTTAAACCGATTTTTAATTCCTGCTAATGATAATTTAGTTAACATGTCATTCCCCCGCTTACTGTTCAAAAGTGCCCAATTGGTTCAGAATTTCTTGATAAAAAGTTTGGCGATTATTGTCAGCTTTTTTTAATTCCTGACCAATTTGACCGTCTTGAATGAACAAGATCCGGTCACAAAAACTGGCTGAAAAAGGATCATGTGTGACCAGTAGGACAGAAACATGTTGGTTTTTATTAATATCTGTCATTAAATCTAGTAAATCACGCGCAGACTTTGAATCTAAGGCACCGGTTGGTTCATCCCCCATAATGATTGCAGGACGATGAACAATCGCTCTAGCGGCCGCTACCCGCTGTTTTTGACCTCCAGACAGTTCTGTAGGGTATTTAGACAACAAATTTTCAATCGACAATGTTGTGGCCACTTCTTTAACTGCCTTTGAAATTTCCGCTTTCTTTACCCCTTGAAGTGATAACGGCAAAGCAATGTTTTCTTTAGCCGTCAAACTTTCTAGAAGATTGAAGTCCTGAAAGATAAAACCAATTTCTTCTGAACGGAAATCTGACAATGCTTTTCCCTTGAACCCGGTTATATCTTGCCCATTCACCTCAACACTGCCACTTGTTGGCGTATCGAGTGTAGATAGTAAGTTGAGGAGCGTTGTTTTACCCGACCCTGAAGCCCCCATAATGCCAACAAATTCGCCTTCATCAATCGTAAAGTCAATTCCTTTTAAAGCTTCATATTGTTGTTCATTCTTACGCCCATAGGTTTTGTGTAACCCACTAACTGAAACTACTGGTGTTTTTTGCATGATATCTCCTCCATCACCTATGCGGTTAATTACTTGTGTGACTAACTGTATAAGTAATGAAGACAAAAGTCAACTTTTTTCTGCAAAAAAAGACGCTAACATAGTATCAGCGTCTTTTGAAAATTGATTGATTTGATTATTTTTTAAAGCGTTTCATTCCTGAGCACAAAACATCCAGTTAAACATCTAACGTTGTTTCACTGCCCTTTGCTGAAGACTTAGCCGCTTTAGTGGATGATGCTTTTGCTGTCTTAGCGTCTTTCGTATCGTTTTCAGTAGATTCCGAATCTTCATCGTCTGCGTTTCCATCCATATTATATGCCTTACGCACTTTATCATAGATTTCTTGACGCATTGCTTGATGCTCATCGGCCTCTAGATAAGCCTTAACATTTTCACGGCCTTGACCGATTCGCTCACCATCATACGAATACCAAGCACCAGACTTGTCGACAATATCCTTGTCAACCGCCATGTCCAGCAGTTCACCCGATTGAGAAATGCCGTGTCCGTACATAATGTCGACTTCCGCAACACGGAATGGTGAAGCTACCTTGTTCTTAACAACCTTAATCCTAGTACGGTTTCCCTTCACTTCAGTGCCATCTTTAATCTGCTCAGCACGACGTACTTCTAGGCGAATTGTGGCATAAAACTTAAGTGCCCGTCCACCCGGTGTCGTTTCTGGATTCCCAAACATCACACCAACTTTTTCACGAATCTGATTGATAAAGATTGCGATGGTCTTTGTTTTGTTAATGGTTCCAGAAAGTTTCCGCAAAGCCTGTGACATCAATCGTGCTTGAAGGCCAACATGAGCATCACCCATTTCACCTTCGATTTCAGCGCGAGGAACTAAAGCAGCTACTGAATCAATGACAACAATGTCAATCGCACCAGAGGAAACTAACGCATCCGTAATTTCCAATCCCTGCTCACCAGTATCTGGTTGAGACAATAATAAGTCATCGACTTTGACACCTAAGGCTTCAGCATATTGGGCATCTAACGCGTTTTCGGCATCGATGTACGCCGCCGTGCCACCCATCTTTTGAACTTCAGCAACAGCGTGTAACGCAATTGTTGTCTTACCTGATGATTCAGGACCATAAACTTCAACGATCCGCCCGCGTGGGTAACCACCTACGCCCAGTGCATCGTCCAGTTTCAGAGAGCCGGAAGGAATCGTGGAAATTTGAGTGTTTACATTTTCACCCAAACGCATAATGGATCCCTTACCAAAGTTTTTTTCAATTTTTTTTAGTGCAGCATCTAAGGCTGCCTGACGTGCATCTGCCAAGGGCAAATCCTCCTTCAATCACATAACCTAATGTCATTATGATACCGAGTAATAGAACAAAAAGCAAGAAAAATCGAACAAAAGTTCGCATCAGTTATGATCGTTGATGGCACGACGAATCAGATCCAATCCGTTTAGTACAGATCGCCAACGATTTAATTGGCGATCATCCGCAAAGTGATATTCATGTGCAACTACTGGTTCATCACGATATGCTAAGCCAATCCAAACTGTGCCAGCCGGATGACCTTCTAGCTCGTCTGGACCTGCAACCCCAGTAAATGAAACCGCGATATCTGTATGCAACAATTTCTTCGATTGCTGTGCCATCCAAATAGCTGTCTGCTCACTAACCACGCCAAATTGATCAATCACAGACTGTGGAACAGCAATCAGCTCGTGTTTCGCAGAAGCCGCATACGTTACAAAACCGCCTGGAAAAACAGCTGAAACGCCAGGAACCGATCCAATCGTACTTTGAAATAAACCAGCAGTTAAACTTTCAGCTGCCGTAATACTTAAATGATGCGCAATAAGCTGATTAACAACTACAGTGGCCAAATCGTTATCGTCTCCGTACCCATAAAAGTACTGCCCAATGCGATCTTGAACGGTCTTCTCCATTTTATCTAACAGAGCATTAGCAACCTGGTCGTCCTTGGCGTTAGCGGTCAAACGCAACGTGACTTCACCGCTTTTAGCATAGGTGGCTAACGTCGGATTCGTCTGATTATCAATTAAATCATCTAATTGACGCGCCAAATCTGCTTCACCAATCCCAAAATACCTTAAGACTCGGGACTTTAGCCGCTCTTCAATTTGATACGTGTCCCTTAAGACCGGCATGACTGTTCGATCAAACATATCGATTAATTCACGTGGCGGTCCTGGCAGGACTAAAAAGTCTGTCCAGTTTGCCTGATGAATAAAGTCACCAACAGCCATACCATTTTCGTTAGGTAATGAACGACCACCGTCCACATACAATGCCTGCAATCGATCGTTATCACCTAGCGATCGGCCAGTCGTTTTATAATGCGTAACAATCTTATTGAGCGCCTGCTCATCAACCACTAATTTTCGGCCTAAATGCCTAGCAACAACTTGTTTGGTCAAATCATCTCGGGTAGGTCCGAGACCACCCATCACAACAACGAGATCACTTCGCTGCTCCGCCAATGCAATGGCATCATCCAAACGTTCCGGATTGTCACCAACTACCTGTTGATGAAATACATTGATGCCTAGTCCGGCTAACCCACGGGCAACATAACTCGCATTCGTGTTGTCGATCTGTCCTAATAAAATTTCCGTACCAACGGCGATAATTTCTGCTTGCAAACGATGTTCACTCCTAACATACGCATTTTAGTCACAAATGTTCGTGCAATTTCAATTATAAAACAGTTTGCACATAACCGTAGCCCTGAAGAATTGAAAAGAGTATTTAAAAAGACACCTTCACAGTTTGCAAAGGTGTCCTAAAAATCGTTATTTATTTAAACCCATCACTGAAGACACTCCGGTTTTGAACGAAGTAATCAATTCCTGAATAGATTGTGAAGAATAAGCAAACATAAAGCAGAATGCCAGCCATCGGTACATGAATGTTATTAAAGAACACATTATTCAAGAACAACAGAATAATTGATAACATTTGCGTGGTTGTTTTGATTTTACCTGGATAAGCCGCAGCCATCACAGTGCCATCATTTTCAACGATTAATAACCGCAAACCGGTGATTGCAAGTTCACGACACACGATAATTGCAACAACCCAAGCTGGTGCCTTACCCATCTCAACTAAAATGACAAAAGCAGTCATTACCAGCATTTTATCAGCAAGTGGATCGGCAAATTTACCAAAGTTTGTGACCAAATGCTGTCCACGCGCAATTCGACCGTCCAAAAAATCAGTTACTGACGCAACAATAAAAATAATCGTGCCAATCAAACTCGTAACCGGAACATTCGTGCCGGCCCACGTAACAACTCCCCAATTAAAAGGAATTGCCATAATGATCAAGAAAACTGGAATCAAAATGATTCGAAAAACCGTTAATTTATTAGGTAAATTCACAATGTGACCTCTGCTTATACGTTATTTCACTTTACTAGTAGCCGCCTGTAATTCAATCGTCAAGACACCAGTATTGCCAGTCCCTTTACTAATATCAACGTCTTTACCGTTGATTTGAATCTTAGTCGCTGGTCGATTACCAAATGAAATTGCGACCGAAGTTGCGCCGTTAGGTAAGGTGACTGTTTGTGACTTACCGCTCTGCATTGTTCCGATATAAAGTGCAGAACTACCTGCTGGTGTAACTTGCATCCAAGATGAAGCATTGTCAGCAGCAATAGTAACTTTGTTCGTAGCAGGGGCATTTTCCAAACGATAGGTGCTGTTACCGCCCGTCGTAGAAACGGAGACTAACTTTGCCTTACTGTTTTTCTTCGACTTATCTGAACTAGAGCTGCTACTTGAATTGCTCGAACTTGAGCTACTGGACGAGCTGCTGGAACTACTTGAACTGGCGCTGCTTGAGCTACTCGATTCAGTATCTTTCGAAGAGCTTACCTTAACTGCACTGCTGGAAATCTGACTATTGTTGCTGGACTTATTCCCATTACGCACCGCAAACACCCAAATGGCACCAAGAATAACCACAACTAGCAACGTTACTAGTGCAATTGGCAAGATTGATCGTAACCGTTCCAATGTTCCGTTACTTTCGCGCACTTGAGGCGTCTTTTCCCGTGTTGCCGGGGCCTCATCAGCTGGCATGACATGTGTTGCAGCCGCCTGTGGCAACTGATCGTTATAATCTTTTAATAGCTCATCACCATTCAAATCAACCGCCTGGGCGTACTGTTTAATAAATGCCCGCACGTAAAAATCGCCTGGCAACTCATCAAACTTGCCGTCTTCAATGGCTATGAGGTAGCGACGTTGAATTTTTGTACTTTGTTGAACGTCATCAATTGTTAAACCCTTTGCATTGCGGGCTTCTTGCAACTTTTGACCAATCGTTGGTGTTTCCTCACTCATAAGATAAAGACTCCATCTTTATAGAATACGTTAATGACACGTTGAATTTAAGTATAGCATAACAGCCTGTTCCTGTTATTGAATTACAAAAACGGTGAATTTTTTTAAGAATTTTCAAGATCTTCCATATCTTCTGTTGGCAAAACATCAAACACACTAATTCCTTCAGATCGAATTAAGGCTTCCGCCAAAGACTGAACGTCCGCTAAAGTTAGTGACTCTAACAGCTGTGTCTCATCAAGTAAATTAGCATTATCAAACAGCTTACCTTCATATGCGTTAGCAATTGCTTCCACCGAGTTCAGCATCATTATGTGATGGCCGATTGCTTCACGTTTAACCAATTCAAAGTTTTCAATAGCCGGTTGACCGGATAGGTAATCACTAACATGCTCTAACACATTAATAATCGCCTCTGAAAAACCGTTTGGATCATCGGTATCACTGCTGACGGTCAAAAAGTGGAACCCACGTTCCAAAGAAAAATCATAGTCAAAACTATCATCAATAATGCCAGCATCGTAAAGCTTCAGATACGTCTCACTGGTGTCTGCAAACAGCATATCTAGCAACAAGGATGCAGCCAAACTATATTTTAATCCATCACGCCCAATGGGCACATCGTCTAAACCACGAAGCCCCACAATTGACTTCGGCATTGTAACGTCCAAGTGGCGACTTCGATAAGGAAGAATCTCCGTTTGATCATGATTTTCAATGATCGTTCGGTCAATTGCAGCCGGTTGTTCAAACGTCTTGCCGGCCTGATTTTCTTTAATCCAAGCCATTACTGAATCAGGCTCAAATGCACCCACGATAAACAAATTCATGTTACTTGGATGGTAAAACGTTTGGTATGTCGACATTAATTGCTCTGCCGTAATCTGACTAATTGAATCGACCGTTCCGGCAATATCAATATGAACGGGTTCTGTTGGATATAAGTTACCCACAATACCCATAAATAACTGCCAGCTTGGGTCATCGTCATACATTTGAATTTCTTGCCCGATAATCCCTTTTTCCTTAGCTACAGTAGCTTCGGTAAAGTAAGGATCTTGAACAAAATCCAAAAGAATATCTAAATTCTCTTTGAGATGACGACTTGCAGCAAACAAATAACTGGTTCGTGTAAAACTCGTATAAGCATTTGCATCTGCACCGTATTGTCCAAACAGATCGAATGCGTCGTGATCTGCTTTTTCAAACATCTTGTGTTCCAAAAAATGGGCAACCCCATCTGGAATGGTCACTGCTTCATCAGCCCCACGTGGTGTAAACGTTCGATCCGTTGAACCGAAGTCAGTTGTCATTAAGGCATATGTCTTATGAAAACCTGCTTTTGGCAGCAACTGCACCAGTAAGCCATTGGGCAGCGTTTCTTCATAAATAGTTTCGCCTAACTGCTGATAATCGTGTTTTTCCACAGTTGTCTCCTTATCAATCAGATACTTTGTAAACTGGCAATTTGAATTTTAGCTGGCTATTTACTAAGTAAATAACTCGTTGCCAAACTCGTTTGCTGTGCAATTACGGCAACATCCTGGGCTGTGACAGCGTTGATTCCATCAACCCAGTCACTTACATTCATTGGTCTAGCCGTTAAGTCACCCAATAATTCAGAACCAACTACCAATCGTGGCGCATCCTGAGCTGCTTCACGTTGATTAATCAACGTTTCCTTAACCTGACTCATGCGGTCCACACTAAACTTTCCCGCCGCCAGATCAGCCAGTTGCTCACCAATGATCTGCTGCACAGTCACCGCCTGCTCTCCATCGATACCGGCTTGTACCAATAACGTTTGATTAAAGAAATTAATGCCTGAATTAGCGTAGTAGGCTAAGCTCTTCTTTTCACGAACGTTAGTAAACAACAATGATAGCGGCGTTCCGCCAAACAGTCCGTTAAAAACCTGCGCCGCAAAATACTGATTGTCACCATAATGAACCGGCAGACGATAAATCAGGTCAAGCTTAGCTTGGGTTATCTGCTGATGTTCCACTTTGCTGGTGACACCCGAAGGAGCCTCCTGTGGAATCGTAATTTGTCGTGACATCGATGGGCGATCCGTTAAATCAAATGAATCAAGCAACGTTGCCACTTCATCAGCATCAACATCACCCATAACATAAATAAACACTTCATCTTCAGTCAAAATACGTCGATATTCATTATAAACTGACTGTGCCGTTAAACTTTCGACGTCAGCTAACCGACCTGCACTGGGATAAGCAGCCGCAGTGTCGCCAAAGTGCAAATGCTGTGCCTGTAAACGTGCGTACAGCATCTTATCATCACTGACTGCGCGTAAGGCAATGGCCAAATTTTCTTTTTGTCGATCAAATGTTTGTTGATCAAAACCGGTAATACCGTTTTGCGTGCTAACCAATGGATTTAACATCACTTCGTTGAGGAAATGAAATCCGTCAGCCAATAAATTAGGTTGTCCTTCTAGATAACGACCATTGGCTAGGGTCAATGCAAACTGAAACTGAGCTAAGTTGCCCATTTTAGTGACATTCGTATTAAAATTTGCACCATACATATTGCTCAGCACTGCGGCCAATGCCGTTTGTGTCGGGTACATCGCCGAACTGGTCTCTAATAGATCAGCCAATAACGAACGCGTCGTTAACGTTGCTAATTGAACCGGTGAGCAAAATGATACCAGCACACTAACTGTTTTAAATTGTGTGGTTGGGAGAACGGTTAAATGAACACCGTTTGCTAAATCCTGTTTCAATTCCAGCCGCCTCCGTTAAAATAAATTTGTGTAGTCATCATTGCTTTATACTAGCTGAAATGCCCCTCAAAAACAATCCTCTCGACTAGAACCACTATCGAAAAAAATCGTATGATACAAATTCTTATGGTCTCTAAATTTGTGTCATACGACTTTTTAATATTTATTTATTATTACTAAAAAATTTAACTGAACGTTGAAAACCGCGAATATTCCATAAAAGCTACTTCTGAATTAATGAATCTGAATCCTGCCCGAACCATTTGTGATTAATCTGACTGAGTTGCCCATTCTTAGCAAGTTTAACAAAGGCCTGGTTGATCTTTTTGCGTAAAGTGACATCCCCCTTACGTAAGCCAACCGCGTAGTCTTCCCCGGCAAAATCGTCAACAATCGTTCGATAAGCAGACGGATTGGGTTCGTGCTTAACGTAATAGCCTGCATATACTTGATCAATCAATAATCCCTGAATACGGTTAACGTTCAGATCAATAAAGGCATCATTAAACGTGTCGTATGTTATCGGCGATCCTTTGATATATTGTTTCAATAGCTTAGGCTTTTGATTAACTAACGTTTGAGCTGACGATCCAGTTTGCAGGCCTAAGATTTTGCCCTTCATATCTGAAAATCGTCGGATGTTTTGTTTTCTCTTAGTTACCAACACCTGACGATTTCTGAGGTATGGTCGGGAAAACGCCACTTTGGCTGCCCGTTGAGGCGTTATGGTATAGCCATTCCAGATTGCATCAATCGTCCCATTCCGCAATTCCGTTTCCTTCATGGACCAGTCAATCGTTTGGAAATCTACTTTGAGACCATACTGGGCAAACGTGGCCTTTGCTAAGTCTACATCGTAGCCAACCAATTTCCCATTTTTTTCGCGAAAACCCATCGGCACAAAGCTATCATCAACACCAATAACGACCGTTCCACGGCGTTTAATATGTTGCCAGGTATCTTGCTGATCCGCACGGGTAGCAACGCTCTCACACCCACTCAAAACTAAAATGCCCATTAGCATGACGACAACTAATGCCGCTAATCGTCGATACCTGCTTATTGTTCGTTTTCGAATCATTATCTTCATCCTCCCCACTATCCCTGGTCAAACTAACATGACCTTAGGCATTCAGTGGTTTAACTGTCACAACCTGATCAGCAATTTTTTCCGCAAACTGCTGATCATGTGTGACAACAATCTGGGTAATCCCTCGTTTTTTGAGGTCTAAAATGAGTTGGCCAACCGTATCGCGAAGCGTTGGGTCCAATGCTGACGTTGGCTCGTCATAACATAAAATAGCCGGTTCCATAGCCAAAGCTCGCGCAATTGCAACACGCTGTTTTTGACCACCTGATAACTGAAATGGATACTGTTTAACGACTCGAGTCAATCCAAGCGAGTCAACCAACGGCTCAACTTGTTCACGGGCCTGTTTTGTCGTCTGGCCTGTTACCATTTTGGGCGCCAACATGATGTTGTCGACCACACTTAGATTAGGAAACAAATTAAAGTCTTGAAATACAACACCGATTTTACGTTCGCTGCCACGATCCTCAACTGGATCGAACGGTTGACCGTCTAAAAGAAAGCTGCCCGAGTCTGGTCGTTCTAATCCAGCAATGCACCGTAACAAGGTCGTTTTGCCGGCACCAGAGGGACCGACGATACTCACAATTTGTTGGTCAGGAACGATCATTGAAAAATTATTTAAAATTTTGCGTTGTGCAAATGATTTGTTAATGTTTTTTAATTCCAGCATAGTTTGTCCCTCCTATCGGTAGTAACTGTAGTGTTTCTCTAATCCACGTAAGGCGTAAGTACAAACCAACGTCAATAAAAGATAGATAATCCCCACTAAGATCAGCGGAACCAATGTGACATCCCTAGCAGATGCCACATTGCCGGCACGCAGCAGATCACCTAACCCAATGACATAAACCAGCGATGAATCTTTGACCAAGTTAATCACTTCATTACCAACAGCGGGGATAACGCTTTTGACCACTTGTGGCAATATGATCTTTCGCAATGTTTGGGTATAGGTCAATCCGAGCACTTGAGCACCCTCATACTGACCGTGGTCAATACCGGCAAAGCCACCGCGGAAAATTTCAGCAAAATAAGCCGCGTAGTTTAAGATAAAGGCGAACAGAGCTGCGGGATAACGGGCAAACACAATATTAACGTCTGGAAGTCCGTAAAAGACAAACATCAATTGAAGCAATAGCGGCGTCCCCCGCATAAGCCAAACGTAAAAGTTTAACACCCAACGAATCGGTGAAAAACGTGACCGCAGTCCCATACTAACTAATACACCTAGTGGTAAGGCACCAACCAACGTCCAAAAGAAAATACGAATGGTCATCCATGCCCCACTAAATAATGATGGCAAAATCTGATTGACGTATGTTAACGACATGTTAACCCCTCCTATGATGAACAACTTTTCAAATTAATGACAACGCATTGCGTTTGACACAAAAAATCCCCTAACTAGCCTAATTGCTAGTTAGAGGACGTTGGTTAACGTGGTGCCACCTCATTTTTCTACCGCCTCACGACGATAAACTCACGGAGTTTATAAACAAAAACACGCCCTCCTTAGTCATTATAATGACTAAAGAGGGCGTGTTCGCGCGGTTCCACCTCAAGCTTTCAATTACTTCACAGTAACTGACTCAACGAGTTTGTTTATAAACTCCTTGGGGTAACGGACCGACCGGTTTAACCTACTTCATAAATTCAGCCAAACGACTCACAGATGTGTTTCAACAACAGTCATGGTAATCATCACAGCAACGATTACTTTCTGAACAAGCCTGTCATCTACTCTTCTGTTCATTGTCATTTCATTCATATTTTTAAGTTAGCAACACTATAGTGTTCTTTACACACTCTGTCAACCCTATTAAAGAAGCCACGCAGTAAAAAAATTTACTGAACGCGTGCACCACGCAAATAAAGTTGTCGCAATGGCACATACAAGATCAACAGAATCACTTCATTTAGAGCCAACGTTGGTGCCAGATCGATTACCATAAAATCAGCGAATGACGTACCAGTGCCACCGATCATTTGTAAGGCCGACCAACTCAATAATGGTTGAATGGTAAAACCTAAAAAACCGACCAGCAATGTCGCAAATAAATTAACGGGAAGCACTTGTCGTAAAGTACGCGCTAACCACACGATAACTGGGAAAATAAACAGGTATACGCCCCAGTAACCGCTGTAAAAGAGGTCAAAAACCACACCAGCGAAAACTGCAAACCAATATGTTGGCATATGATATTGATCTTCAAAGAAAGACGCGCAAAGCAACCACAGGGTAGTAATCTCTGGCACAGCCGTCGCCGAACTGCGGAATAAATGACCAGCGAACTGCTGACTGATCGTGCCATCTAAAAACACACTCAACAGAAGGCCAATAATAAACGTCCAGCGTAAGCTCGATTCACGCATGTTATCATCCCCCTATTTATTGTTTTGCGGCAACTGTAACAACGTTAACCGTGCCAAGATTGCCCGCTGGCTTGATGTAAACCTTGTTTGCCAAGCCATAATCGTCAGAGCTGGTTGAGACAATCGTGCCAACAAACAGTCCCTTAGGGGTTATGCCGCCGAGTCCACTAGTTGTCACTTTATCGCCCTTTTTAATGGCAACCTTAGTCGTGATCTGACCCATTTCTAACAGATTTTTGTCTTTATCATAGCCAGTCACAATGCCATTAACCGTCTCACCCCCGGCATTAGTGACCTGAATAGCAAACCGGTTAGCGGTGTCAGTATCATCAGAAATCAACTCAACTTTACTGTTGGTTTGATTGACCTCAATCACGCGACCAATCAATCCCTTGCCCGCAAGAACAGGCATGTTTTTCTTGATGCCACTGGTTTTACCTTTGCCGATAACCAATTGATTCTGCCATGCCGATGGTGTTCGGGCAATAACGCCAGCCGTAATTGGCTGGTAATCGATCAAGCTATTGTTTAACTTGGCCTCGCTACGTAATTCTTTATTTTCATTTTCAGTTGTTTGCAAACGAACCTTGTCCTGGGCCATTTGATCAACTTGTTGTTTTAACTTCTGATTTTCATCATACGTGCTTAACAACTGAGAAATCGAATTGACCCCAGCACCGACGCCACCAACAGGTACACTTACCACTCGGTCAGCAAAACCAGCCACATCATTCCCAAATTGTTGAATGATCGGTGGTGTATTTCGACGATTACGAACCGTCACCGATAACGTCAATAGTCCCAGGCATGTAATGATTCCCACGGCGATGATTACGAGTCGTCGGTTTGAAAAGAATCTATGCATTGTTACCTCCAAGTCTAAAAACATCACAATCAAAAAGTGCGACACAAACGCGTTGGCGTCGCGGTTATCTAACCACTTTCAACGTCCGTTGACGCGGTCTGGACAAAAACAATGTCGTTTTCACACATTATTTTTGTCGACCAAGACCAATGCTTTGTGCCACACATTTTCGAATTATTAACGGTTGTTGCGCCGTTTCATGACGTCAATACTCTTCAACGATTCACCAGTACCAATAGCCACACAATCGAGTGGTTCATTGGCAATGAACACTGGCACCTTAGTTGCCTCAGAAATAACATCCTGAAGATTCTTCAGTAATGCACCACCACCGGTCAAGACAATCCCATGATCGATAACGTCTGCCGCAATTTCAGGTGAGGTTTCTTCCAGTGTCTCCTTAATGGCAGCAATCACTTCAACAATGGTGTCATGAATTGCTTTGGCAACATCTTCAGCAGTGACGTCAATGGTCTTTGGCAAACCAGAAATCAAATCACGGCCTCGGATTGATGCGCCATCCATACTCTCAGATGCTTCAACCGAAGCAGAACCGATTTGAATCTTTAAGTTTTCCGCTGTCGTTTCACCAATTAACAAATTGTACTTTTGACGAACGAAAGCAACAATTGACTCATCGAGTTTGTCGCCAGCCATGCGAATGGACCGACTGGATACAATCCCACCGAGTGAGATCGTGGCAACATCGGTAGTCCCACCACCAATGTCAACAACCATACTACCAGTTGGATCCATGACAGGAAGACCGGCACCAATTGCGGCTGCAAAAGGCTCCTCAATGACATATGCGTCACGGGCACCAGCCACACGAGTAGCATCAATCACTGCCCGCTTTTCAACTTCAGTAATCCCACTCGGCACACATACCATGATGTATGGCTTTTCAGAAGACCGACCGAGGGCCTTTTGAATGTAATACTTCATCATGGCTACCGTCGTGTCATAATCGGCAATAACCCCGTTTTTCATTGGTCGAATAGCTGAAATGCTACCGGGGGTACGACCCAGCATCTTACGTGCTTCTTGGCCAACTGCAACTACTTCACCTGTATTCGTGTTACGTGCAACGACAGAGGGCTCGCGTAACACGATGCCCTTTCCGTCAATATATACAAGTGTGTTGGCAGTTCCCAAGTCGATGCCGATGTTTTTTTGTCCTAATCCAAACACAGTATTTCTTCCCTTCAAAAGACCCTTGGGCCAAATCATATCGGAAAAAGTATACCATAGAAAAAACAGTGAAAACAGGTCGTTTCCACTGTTATCAAGATTTTTATTCTTCCTTAAACAAACCGAATTACGACGTAGCCGTATCTTTTTCAGCCAAAATTTCCGGTAATGTCACGGCATTAAAGAGATCATGCTCGCCGAAACTAAAATAACTATGACGACCAACGATAAAACAATCTAGTAGCTCAATGCCAAGCAACTGACCAGCCAACCACAGACGCTGACCAAATTCCTGATCACTTGGTGAGGGTTTGGCCAGACCGCTTGGATGATTGTGTGCAACGATCACTCTGGCTGCGTTAGCGATAATCGCCTGATAAAACACATCACGCGGATGAGCAACACACGCGTCCACTGTCCCACGGAAAACTTCGCAACGGGCAACAACCTGATTTTTAACATTCAGTGCTAGCAGCAATAACGTTTCCTGACGTAAATCACTCATTTCATCGCTCAACGCAATCCCGACTGTACGGCTGGACCCCGCTTGAGTACCAACTGTTAATTTTGTCTGCCCTTCTGTTTTTGTACCAATTTGTTTCATGTTTGCCAACCTCCAAATTATGACGTTGACTTAACATACGCAAATTGAGGGTCAGTTGTTCGCCACTTCATCATTATCTGTAAATAAATGACGCACATCAGAAATAAAATACAACGACCCCGTAATAATCAGAACATCATCCGCGGACAAACCGCCTGCTGTTTGTGCAATTGCCACCTGCCAATTGTCAAACTTGGGTACAGGCTGTTTTAAACTAGCTTCCAACGCATCCAAATCTGCCGCATTTCGTTTTGCATTAGGACCTGCGAAATGTGTTAGCACTAAATGCACGTTTGGCAATGCCGCTAGCGTTGGCAACATTTTTTCGTAAGCTTTATCCGCCAAAACCGCAAAAATAATGGTCACACTTTGTTGTCCAAAATGCGTTTTGATTAGCTCAGCAAGTTCATCCACGGCTGGCTCATTATGAGCACCATCGATCACTACCAAAGGCTGGTCGTTCAACTTTTCAAAACGCCCTGCCCAAAAAGCGGTGTTGAGGCCATCACGAATACTTTTAACTGACACTGGCAGTTTTTGTAATTGATGCAATTTCAAGTAAGCCGCTAGTGCTGTGGCCGCGTTGTCACTTTGATAACGACCCAACATGCTAATTGTCAAATCCTTTAAATGTTGATCAAAACCATCAAAACTAAACCGTTCCTGCCACCCCTGAGCCGACTGATAGTGAATCTGATAATCACGGTTCATGGCAAACCAAGGCGTGTCCGTACGTGTAGTGACCTCACGAATAACGGACAATGCGCCGTCGTCAGTGATGTTTCCAGTAATCATCGGGACATTGGGCTTAGCAATACCAGCTTTCTGCCAAGCAATTTTACTAACCGTATCCCCCAACATTTTCATATGGTCCAAGCCAATGGTCGTGATAACCGATAGTAGCGGTGTGATCACATTAGTAGAGTCAAAGCGACCGCCAAGACCGGCTTCTACCAGAACGATATCAGCGTGCCCTTCAGCAAAGTACAGCAACATCATGGCGGTCAACGTTTCAAACTCTGTTGGTCCACCCTCAGGCAGTTCTTCGTCTAACTTTGCTTCAACTGGTTGAATGATTTGAACTAGTCGTAGAATATCTGCATCACTGATAGGTTCACCATCCACACTGATTCGCTCATTGAAACGGACCAAATATGGTGACGTGAAACTGCCCACGGTCAATCCATCTGCCTGTAATAAATTGCGCAAAAAGGTTAGTGTAGAGCCCTTTCCGTTTGTTCCGACAATATGAACCATCTGGATATCCGTTTCAGGATGGTTTAACCGCTCCAGAAACAATCTCATACGATCTAATGTTGGTGATTTTTTAAACTTTGATCGGCCGTGAATATAGGCCACAGCCTCTTCATACGTTTTAACCATGTTAGTGCCCCACTCATTCTCAATTTGTCTACTTGTTATCATACACCAACAACTATGTTAGCCATGCGAAAAGCATACAAAAACGCCGTTCCGTTAACTTATTGCCTTGGTTCAAGTTAACAGAACGGCGCTTTTTCACTTGACTATTTTTCAAGCCAACGTTTGTAACAGAGCGTTCATTTAATTACGGCTCGCTTTAACCTCTGCCAAACGGCTAGTGGCTGCCGTCAGTTTTTGTTGCCAATCAGCTTGCTTACTTCGCTCTTCAGCGACAACTGCTTCTGGCGCATTAGCGACGAAGCGTTCATTACCCAGTTTCTTTTCGGAACGGGTTACTTCATTCTGCAAATTGGCGACTTCTTTTTCAAGACGTGCAATTTCATCATCCAAGTTAATCAGTTCAGCTAACGGAATGTAAACTTCCGCATCAGAAATGATGGCTGACATGGCCAGCTTTGGCGCCACAACATCTGGTCCAATCTGCAAGTCACTCGGGTGACAGAACCGATCCACAAAATCACGGTTCGTTTCAAACAGTGTCTTCAGCTCTGGGTTATTGGTCTTAATCAACAGTTCAACGGCACTACTCATCGGTGCATTAGCTTCACCACGAATATTACGAACCGCAGTGATCAACTCAATTAAGCGGCCCATGTCAGTTTCAGCTTTGGCATCATCAAAGTCATCATGAACAACTGGGTAGTCCGCCACCATGATGGATTCACCTTCATGCGGCATGTCTTGCCATAGTTCTTCCGTTACGAACGGCATCAACGGATGCATCAAACGTAGCGTCTGGTCAAGAACATAACCCAAGACATTTTGAGTGTTCTTCTTAGCGGCTTCGTCATCCCCGTTAAGCACTTCCTTGGTCATTTCAATGTACCAGTCACACAGGTCATTCCAAATGAAATTATAAAGTGCACGACCAACTTCACCAAATTCAAACTTATCGAACAGGCGGTGAACGTCAGCGACCGTTTGGTTCAACCGACTCAAAATCCACCGGTCCGCCAAATTCCAGTTTGCTTTGTCTGGCAATACTGGTTTCTCCATGTCGCCCAAATTCATAATGACGTAACGGCTAGCATTCCAAATCTTGTTAATGAAATTCCACGCCGCATCAAGTTTGGTCGTATCATAACGAACATCTTGACCTGGCGTTGAACCGTTAGCCAAGAACCAGCGCATGGCATCGACACCATACTTATCGATGACATCCATTGGGTCAATCCCGTTGCCGAGTGACTTACTCATTTTACGGCCTTGATTGTCCCGCATTAAACCATGCATCAGCACGTTCTTAAACGGCCGTTTGCCAGTAAATTCGACTGATTCAAACATCATTCTGGATACCCAGAAGAAAATAATATCGTAACCAGTAACCAAATCATCAGTTGGGAAATACCGTTTGAAATCTGGATTATCAGTGTCTGGCCAGCCCATAGTTGTCATCGGCCACAAGCCGGAACTAAACCACGTATCCAAAACATCTGGATCTTGAGTCCAGTTTTCTTCGTCCTTCGGTGCTTCCATGCCAACATACGTTTCACCAGTTTGCTTATTGTACCAAGCCGGAATCCGGTGACCCCACCATAGTTGACGGGAAATAACCCAGTCATGAACGTTATTCATCCACTGTTCATAGGTATCTTCAAAACGTGAAGGCCAGAACGTGACCTTGTCATCTGTCTTTTGGTGGTCCAATGCTTGTTCTGCCAATGGCTTCATCTTAACAAACCACTGGGTTGAAAGACGGGCTTCAACTTGCACACCGGTCCGTTCTGAGTGACCAACTGAGTGAACGATTGGATCAATCTTTAGCATCCAGCCACCGTCCTGCAAGTCTTGAACAATGGCCTTACGAGCGTCAAAACGATCCATCCCGTTATACTTACCGGCATTTTCGTTTAACGTTGCATCCTCATTCATGGTATTGATCCGTTTCAGATTATGACGGTTACCTACCAGAAAGTCGTTTGGGTCATGAGCTGGCGTGATTTTAACCATCCCCGTTCCAAACTCAGGGTCAACGTATTCGTCCGCGATAATCGGAATCTCGCGGTCAACCAATGGTACCTTGATGTGCTTGCCGACTAATTCCTTATACCGTTCGTCACTCGGGTGAACAGCAACAGCAACGTCACCAAACATTGTTTCGGGACGAGTCGTGGCAATTTCAATGTAATCCTTACCTTCATACGTCGTGCCATCCGTGAATGGATATTTAACGTGGTAGAAAGCACCCTTATCGTCCTTGTGGATAACTTCAATATCAGACAACGCTGTGCGGGCTTGTGGATCCCAGTTAATAATGTATTCACCACGATAAATTAAGCCCTTGTTGTACAAGTCGACGAAGACCTTACGAACAGCCTTTGAAAGGCCTTCATCAAGGGTAAACCGTTCACGGCTGTAATCCATGGACAGACCTAACTTAGCCCACTGCTTATGAATAGTAGCGGCATATTCATCCTTCCAGTCCCAAACTTGTTCCACGAACTTCTCGCGGCCAAGATCGTAACGAGAGATGCCTTGTTCACGTAAGCGGGCTTCAACCTTTGCTTGCGTGGCAATGCCAGCGTGATCCATACCAGGAACCCACAATGTGTCGTAGCCTTCCATTCGTTTGTAACGAACTAGCATATCTTGCAAGGCGGTATCCCAGGCGTGTCCTAAATGAAGCTTTCCTGTAACGTTTGGTGGTGGCAAAACAATCGAATAAGGCTTGGCCTTTTTGTCACCAGATGGCTTAAATAATCCTGCATCCAGCCATTTTTGATAACGACCATTTTCAACGGCACGTGGATCATATTTAGTCGGTAAATCTTTAGTTCCCATGTAATCATTCCTTTCAACTCATCCTACTTTTTAAGTCATGTTATCAACGTGTGGTGAGAGCAACTTGTTATGCCTTCAAACGAAAAAACGCCCTAATTTCCATACGGAAATTAGGACGATTTATCGCGGTACCACCTAAATTGGGTATTGCTACCCCACTCAAGCACGGTTTAACGGACGTGACCCGAATTCACCTACTAACGCTCAGCACTCAAGCGGATTCAGCAAACCTGCCAACAAGCTACTTTCGCTACACGTCGTTTACCGGCCTTCCATCAACACCAGCTTGCTATAAAACCACGATTCACTACTCTCTTGTTCAATGCATTATTCGTTTTCAAACATCTTTAATATTTTTTATCATAAACTGTCCAGCATTGACCGTCAAGATGGTTTTCCATCTCACAATTAAAGCGGATCATTTTTCAAACTGTTCTAGTGCGTCTAAAGCGGCCAAATAATCAGGTTCCTGACCAATATTAGGTACCACTTGGCGATAAACGACTTTACCCTCTGCGTCCATTACGTAAACGGCTCGCGCAAGTACGTCTAAATCAGGAACCAACAGATTTGTCGCGTAACCGAACGATTCTTCTTCATCCGACAACACGGATAAATTCGTCACACCTTCAGCCGCACACCAGTTTTTTTGTTCCAACGGTGTATTCTTCGAAACGGTCACAAAACGAACATTTTGATGATAATCAGCCTGCTGATTAAATTTCTTGGTTTGCACTGAACATACCGGCGTGTTCAAATCTGGTACCACGCTAATGACCAGTGGTTTGCCCAACAATTCAGCCATTTTGACCTTATTGCCATCTTCATCAAATAATTTAAAATGCGGTAACGCATCCCCAACGGCCAGCGGTTCACCGACCAGCTGTACTTTATTGTCATCTGCAACGATTTCCACAAGAACCACTCCTGTCTATTTAAATTCACTCACAAAGCACCACAAATTACGGTCATAAGGTGTTCGTTGAGCCTTATTCTAAACCATTTCCCCGTTAAGTAAAGGACTGGCACTTTAAATTTCAGTCTCGATTTATAAAGATTAATAAATAGTGCTGACCAGATTTTAGCAATTGTCGCAAAAACCGCTGATTCATAAGCAATGAGTGCCGATGAATCAACGGTTTTAACACTAGATCAGATTTGTAACAGTTTAATTTGAAGTTTAAACGTCAACTAATAGCAACTATCCCTGCTAAAGGGCGTTAAAGCTGACTACAAATTAACTTCCTTGTCATTAACCGAAACCGTAAGTGGATCACCCGAAATCAGTTTGACGTTTGTTCCGTTTGCATCCACATGAACTTCAATCAGACGACCACGGAACAGTTGACGGAATTGGTAACTCGTCCATTTCTTCGGTAGGAATGGTGCAAAATGTAGCTCATCATTGCGAACTCGCATGCCGGCGAAACCTTGAACGATTGCTAACCAGCTACCAGTCATTGATGTAATATGCAAACCATCGACCGTATCGTTATTGTAATTATCCAAATCCAAGCGTGATGTGCGTTCGTACATTTCAACAGCCTTATCTTCATAATGCAGATCAGCTGCTAAAATCGAATGAATGGCTGCGGACAGACTGGATTCATGAACCGTTAATGGCTCGTAGAAATCAAAGTTGGCCTTCTTTTGGGCAGGTGTAAAGTCATCAATAAAGTCCCAAACACCCTGTAAGACATCCCCTTGCTTAATGTAAGGGGACCGTAAGATTTTGTCCCATGACCAGTGTTGGTTAATTGGCAATTGATCAGCAGGAATCGCACTGACTGGTTCGATATCCTTGTCAAGGAAGCCATCATGCTGAACAAAAATGCCAAGTTTGTCATCGTGTGGCAGATACATCTTGTCGACGATATCTTGCCATTGCTTCTTTTCTTCATCACTAACAGCTAAATCAGCGGCCTGTTTTGCGTCAACCTCTTGTAATACCTGCAACGTGTACTTCAACGTCCATTGAGCCAAGTAGTTGGTGTACCAGTTGTTGTCGACGTTATTTTCGTATTCATCTGGACCTGTTACACCATGAATCATGTACTGTTGATTACGTTTAGAGAAGTGAACACGGTCAGCCCAGAAGCGGGAAATTTCCGTCAACACTTTACTACCTTCGTGTAAGACATAACTCTTGTCGCCCGTGTAACGTGTATAGTTGTATATCGCAAACGCAATGTCACCATTACGATGAATTTCTTCAAACGTAATTTCCCATTCGTTGTGTGATTCAATACCATCAAATGTGACCATCGGGAACAAGGCACCTTTAAGTCCCTGCATCTTTGCATTGTGGTAAGCGCCATCCAATTGTTGATAACGATACATCAACAGATTGCGAGTAACTTTTTGATCCGTTACGCCAAGGTAAACAGGCACTGCAAAGGCTTCTGTGTCCCAGTAGGTAGCACCACCATACTTTTCACCAGTGAAGCCCTTTGGTCCGATATTTAACCGTGAATCTTCACCATAGTAGGTCGAGAACAGCTGGAACAGATTAAAACGAATCCCTTGTTGAGCACCAACGTCCCCTTCAATGGAAACATCACTCTTTGTCCAGCGGTCAGCCCAAACGGCCGTATGTGCTTGATAAAGGTCATCAAATGATTGCTTGTTAACGTCTGCCGTCAAGTCATGCATTCCTGCCGTTAAGGCAATTTGGTCATCATAATCACGTGACGTTACCACGATCACACGTTTTTCCAACTGAGCGGTCTCGCCGGCAGCCAATTCACCACCAAATTCATTCGTGACTTCAGTTGCTGTTTGCACACCGTTTTCAACAGTTGGCAACGTGCTCTTATTGGTCATTTGCATTCCAACGGTAAATTGAGGCGTGCCAAAATTATTTGGCTTGGTCTTAGTGACCACTTCACCTTGGTCACTGGTACCGTCAATATTCAGCACATCCCAGAACCGTTCGTCGTAATTAGCGTCTTCGTTTTGAACATCAGCATCCAACGATGAGTTTAATTCTAGCTTAACAGCCTGATCGCCCACGTTTTTAACACTAACTCGAATAACTGCTAACTCTTTTTGTGCAGCGCTGACAAACCGTTCAAACGTGAAAGCCAACTTAGCTGCACCTTTCGTCACGGTGAATGTCCGGGTCAACAAAGCATGTTGCATGTCCAAATCAAGTTTAAAATCACTCACTTGATCTTTGGCCAAATCAAGCTTTTCGCCATTAATCACAGCATTGACCTTAATAAAGTTGACCGCGTTGATAACTTTACCAAAGTAAGCAGGATAACCATTCTTCCACCAACCAACACGTGTCTTATCTGGGAACCACACGCCCCCAAGGTAAATACCAGGTAAAGTATCGCCACTGTAATCTTCTTCAAAGAAGCCACGGAGCCCCATGTTACCGTTACCAAGACTGGTCATTGATTCCTGTAGGCGCTTGTCCTCTGGATCAAATTTGCGGGTAACCACGTTCCATGGTTCGATGTCAAACGTTTGTTTCATAGTTTTATTCGTCCCTTCTCACATATATTGTTCTCTGCTCAGTGCAAACTGGGCTTCGGCATCACTCTTATTCCGCGTACGTTTCGTGAACGATACCAACGGAAAGTGCACCGACTAATAATAGAATACCGGAAAGTAAAATCATAACAGGCATGGATGAACCCAAAAGTGGGAACAAACCAAAACTAAGCACACTGGCAACAATCTGTGGCAAACAAATTGAACCGTTGAATAACCCAAGATAGGTTCCCATGTTGGCACCAGAAAGTGCGTTTGTCAGGATTGTGAATGGGAATGCCATCATTGAAGCCCAAGCAATACCAATTAAAATAAATGAAACAATTAATAACCA
Organism: Furfurilactobacillus milii; assembly: GCF_009864005.1. GTDB lineage: Bacteria > Bacillota > Bacilli > Lactobacillales > Lactobacillaceae > Furfurilactobacillus > Furfurilactobacillus rossiae_B. The sequence continues at coordinate 148,891 of NZ_WEZQ01000019.1, read as the reverse complement.
GCGATTGTGGATAAAGAATACTGAACCAAAGCCAACGGCCCCTAAGGCCAGTCCTAAAGAGTACGCCTGTTTGTGCAAGTTGTTTGGTACCCGTGCAATAACAAGTGACCACACAACAGCAGCAAGTGATTGAACAGCTGACATTAAACCAAACCAGTTACCAGCGGCCTGATACCCTGCACTTGCTGGGTTAACTGCCTGCCAAACATTTTTAGAAATCGCACCAGTACCGTATGTCCATAGATACTGGAAACCCATCCAACAGAAGAATTGGACGACCGTAACAGTCCAGAATACCTTAGGCGCATGTGCTAACAACTTAAACATGTTTTCGCTCTTCTTGTTAGCATTTTCATCAATGTTATGATACCGCGCGTATGTAGCAGGATCGTATTCCTTCACACGGAAAACCGTGAATAAGCTACAAATGATCAGGATAACCGCACCAACATAGAATGAAATAACAACAGATTGTGGTACAACACCCTTTTTAGCTGTGTTGGCAACACCAAGTGCTGTCAGTAAAAACGGAAAGACAGAAGCTAAAACGGCACCTGTGTTAGAAAGAAAACTTTGAACACCGTATGCAAAACCTTTTTGGTCATCGTTGACCATGTCACCAACCATCATTTTGAATGGCTGCATCGCAACGTTACTGGATAAATCCATGAACAAAATGGTAATAGCACCAAACCAAAGTGCTGTCAGTGATGCATAACCAAATCCAAAACTACCAGCGTTTGGTAATAACATCATGACAATAACAGCCACAATGGCACCAATTAGCAAGTAAGGAATCCGGCGACCGAGTTTAGGCATCCAGGTACGGTCTGAGTAATAACCAACTAATGGTTGAACAACCAACCCAGCTAACGGTGGCAAGATGAAGAACGCCCCTAACTTGGTTGGATCTGCCCCAATTGTTTGGAAAATCCGACCCATGTTTGAGCTCTGTAACGAAAAGGCCATTTGGACCCCAAGAAAACCAAAACTGATCATCCAAATAACACTAGCAGGTAATGTCGGTAATTTATGCTTTTTATCGACGCTCTGCGATGACGACTTATTCTCTGCCATGCTGCTTCCTCCATTTCAAAAATCAAACCAATAATTGCAAACGCGTTGTTATAGAGCAACGTTGATTAATCGATATTTATTATGCAACCGCTTACAATAAAATGCAACCGTTTGCACAAAAGTTTTTTAAACTTTTTTACTTACTTGTCTTAATTGGTCAAATTGTCTATCAGTTTTACTTTATCAGTCACAAATAAAAGCCATCGCTACCGTGACACCTGTATACGGTGTCATCATAGCGATGGCTTTCAATTTTTTAACGCGTTAATTAGTTCAACTGCTCAAACGGCAGGATGATCCGATTCTCATGGCCTGCTTCCGTTGAATGCTTGCGAAAAACGAGCTCGGCCGCAGCGGCACCCAAGCGTTCAGGATACAAATCAATTGAATGGAAATTGACGTTTGGCAATGGTAACGAAATCGATCGGTTGTAGCTGACCAATGGCACCTGCGCATCCGGATGAACCTGTTGCCACCGTTGATAAAACGATAACCCAATCAGATCATCTGTGGCTAAAATACCATCAATATTAGGATGATTCTCAAGCCATTCAGTTATCGAAGCAATCGGTGCATCAGCACGTGGCAACTGCGTTTCAACAGTCGGCACACCACGCTTAGTAGCAATCTGTTTAAATCCTTGACGACGATTTTGCTCGTATGGCCAGTCCACTGCGGAACTAACAAAGACAGGCCGGTTAGCATGAAGCTTATCAATCAAATACGTTGCCCCTGCCTCACCAGCAGCCACATTGTCATTGTCAACATAATCGTCATCATGGCTAACACTGGGTTGACCAACAATGACAAACCGTAGTCCAGCCAACCGCAAATAATCGGCAACAGGATCATCTTCGTGGGAATACAGTAAGACAAACCGTTTAACCTTGGCCTGATCAACCATCGCTGACACATTGGCCAGAACGTCATCGGACGTTTCACCAATCGCAACAGATAGCACATACTGCCGTTCTGTCAGCACCCTATTGATACCGCGCATAGCGTCAATAAAGAATGGATTGCCCTGCGTGCTACTTTGACTAGGTGGAAACACGACACCGACCACGTTTGCTTCACCACGGGTTAAACTCTTCGCGTTATAGTTGGGGACGTATCCCAAACGTGCTGCTAGCGACTGAATGCGTCGTCGTGTCGCCGCCGAAATCCGCGGATTATCGTTCAAAGCTCGCGACGCCGTTGAAACCGACACCCCCGCTTGATTTGCAATATCCCTGATCGTTATCATGCCTGCACCTGACTTTTCAAAGTAATCTTTTTATCATTATAGCAGTTCGGCGAATACGTCTTCTTGTTGATTCAAGAAAGTTTCACCAGGATGAATCTCTGTCATTTTGACACCAGCCAATGCTTCCTCGAGCAAACCTTCGACGTCAATCCGCTGTTCAAACTCGCGCGTCCGATCCAGGTTAGGCTTTGTCTTAGGTGCTGGTGGTGCAAAAATCGTACAACAATCCTCAAATGGTAATACTGACAAATCAAACGTATCGATCTTTTTGGCTACATCAATGATTTCATTCTTATCCATTGAAACCACTGGCCGTAGGATTGGCATAGTCGTTACATCATTAATAGCCAGCATGCTTTCCATCGTTTGAGAGGCGACCTGACCAAGCGACTCGCCGTTGAAAATGCCTAGTCCGTGACGTTTTTCAGCTAACGCAACGGTCAAACGCAACATCATCCGACGTTGTACCGTCATCAGATAGCCTTCAGGAACCTTCTCTTTGATTTCTTCCTGAATCTTGGTAAATGGCACCTGAATAAACCGAATCTTGCCAGTATAGGCCGTTAACTTAGCCGTTAATTCCATGGCCTTATCCAGTGCCTGTTGACTCGTGTATGGCGGGCTAAAGAAATGCACCATTTCGACTTGCACACCACGTTTCATCGCAAGGTAAGCCGCGACTGGTGAGTCAATGCCCCCTGACAACATCATCATTCCTTTACCAGCGGTTCCCACAGGCATGCCCATGGCGCCAGCAAACGTTTGACTAGACAGAAAGATACCGTTATTACGTACTTCAACCCGCAGCGTTAAATCAGGTTGCTTCATTTGGACATGAATATCCTCAAAAGCGTTTAAAATGACACCACCAAGGTGATCATTCATCTCATACGTGCTCAAACCAAAATGATGATTAGACCGCCGCGTATCGATTTTAAACGTCATGCCTGGCTTGTATTGCTCTTTAACCATGTCAATGGCCTGTTGGTCAACCAATGTTTGATCCAGATCCACCTTGACAGATGGTGAATAGTTTTCGATTCCGAAAACGTTGCTCAACCGCTTCATCACTAGCGCTGAGTCCGCACCATTAAGTGTTAAGTGCATTCTGTCATGATCAGGATGAACCTTTACGTCGGGAATATCATGAAGCACACCACGGACATTATTGCCTAAACGGTCAATAAACGACTTGCGGTTTTTCCCCTTTGTTGATAATTCGCCATAGCGAACCATAATTTCATCATATTGCATTAACGAGCCTCCCTTATTTGTCTTCAATTACTTTATTAGCAGTTGATTACCTGCCGATCGTTTGTCACAAATTCACTCAATCGCCTAGCTATTAATTTTCTTAAACTGCTCATATAGCTGGTCAAACACTTGATTAAATGTGTCTGCTTCAGCTAACGTATTATTTTCATCCAAGCTCACACGAACAGCACTGGTTGAAATTTGATCTGGCACCTTCATTGCTTTAAGCGTGCTTGAGGCCAAATGTTTCTTGGAAGAACAAGCGCTCGTTGTCGAAATGTAAATATCATGATCTTCAAAAGCATGCACAATCGTTTCACCACGAACACCTTCAATAGCAAAGCATAAAATATGCGGTGCAAAATGGTCATTGTCCTGTGAAAACAACGTGACTTTCGGAAAATCTTTGATGTGATTCAAGATTCGACTACGGACTGCCCGTTCATTTGCAACGTTGGTCTCTTCATTTGTCAGTAACAAACGTAGAGCACGAGCCATCCCCGCAATTGCAGGTAAATTCTCTGTCCCACTACGCAAATTGCGTTCTTGACCACCACCGGTCATCAGCGGCGCGATTCGTTTGCCTGAACGAGCATAAATAAAGCCGATGCCACGAGGGGCATGGAACTTATGACCGGAAAAAGTAATAAAGTCAACGCGATCGTTAAAAATCAAATCAGAGATGCCTTTACCAATGCCCTGAACGGCGTCAATGTGGAAGTGAATCGTCGGATAATCCTGTAAAACAGCCGCGATATCCTTTAATGGTTGAATACTGCCAACTTCGTTATTAACTGCCATCACAGAGACTAAAATCGTGTCTGGTCTAATTGCCGCCTTCACATCGGCTGCACTGACACGTCCCTCTTCATCAACAGGTAAATACGTAATCTCATAACCAAGTTGTGCCAATTGTTCCATCGAGTTATGCACTGCAGGGTGTTCCACAGAAGAAGTAATAATGTGGCGACCAAACGCCCGTTTTTCCATCGCTGTGCCTTTAACGACCCAGTTGTCGCCTTCAGTACCACCACTGGTAAACAAAATTTCACTCAACTTAACACCTAATAAATCGGCAATCTGTTGACGAGATTGTTCCAGCAAGTTATAGGCTTGTTCACCAAAATTATGCAAAGACGACGGATTGCCCCAAATGGTTTGACTGACTTTGGAGTACGTCTCCAAAACAGATGGTGCCACCTTTGTCGTTGCGCTGTTATCAAAGTAAATCATGTTGTCCCTTCCTCGTTTTAAATTCGGTTCGACTCGAGTTAAAAACTTGAATCAGTATATCACGTTTGTCCGTCCTCATGCGAACATCTGTCCATTCACGACAACATTCATCACATAACGAGCGTGCCATCGTTAGCAACCATATATGACTATTGCGGTTGTAACGAAAAAACGATCATCCATGCATACTTCACACAGACAATCGGCATTTTCAATTAACGCTCACGAAACAATTTATCTTATTGGAAGAGAAAACCTAGCTACGCTTGTGGAGTCGGTGTTCCCGGCTGATCACCATAGTAACTGTCTTCAATCCGTTTGTACGCGCCTGGTTCAATCTTTTCCAGTGCATTAGCAATTGTCTCTAATGACTCGGAATACTTATAATCGCGATCAAACAGTTGTTGAGCGCGTTGGCTGGCCGCAACCATTTCTTCATCCGAATTTCGATAACGATTAGCATATTGAAGCAATTGCTCAGCCAGCACGGCGCTGTCACGAACGTCATTACTCTTTTCCGTTAAGGTAGCCAAATCGGCCTGAATCATCACTAACTGCTTGGTCACATCTTCCATATTAATCTGAGTTTGGCTCAGAGCACCACCCAGCTTCTCTACCTCATCACTAACAACGTAGAAATAATCCAAGTAGTCCTTAGGCAAACCAGGTAGATTCAGACTCTCTAACTGACGCTTGATGGTGTGCATCTGGTTATCAAACTGTTGGAAACGTTGTCGTGCTTTTTGTTCCTGTGCGCCCAATCCTTTGATGCCATCATTTATTTGACGCTGTTGCTGCTCAATCTGCGTCAAAGTCTGTAACTGGTCTAACTGATGTTGTTGAATGTTGGAATAGCTATCGGTATGCGTCGCTAATGCATTGACATCCGTACGATAGTACTCTTCTATTTTTTCAATTTCTGTTGCCAGTGTTTGTGCATTGTCGAGCTCACCATGATTCAATACATAGCTTTGCCCAAGTCGATCCAATTCGACCTGAAGGGCGCGGTTTTGCTGTTTGGCGTGTGCCAAGAAAGCTTGCAACTCTTCGTTTTGATCATCAACCTCAGGCTTAGCCTTAACTTCTTTTTCAAGAACCGCATATAAATCATCAATTTGAACTTCAATATTATGATTATCAGCGGTCGTTGTAGCAACATCCAAATCGGATAAATGTTGATTGGCTGTCTGAATTTCACCCTTAATTCGGTTTACTTGACCGGGAATATCCACATTACCAAACACAAAATTCTGCGACGTCATCTGTTGGTAACCATCAACAATGTCGTTCAATTGATCACTGAAGCCACTCTTCAGATCACGATATAACGGTGGAATGGTATCAATCAAATGATCCAAGTCATCTGTTCCCTCAGTCAACTGATCCAAGACCTTTTGGGCAGCAACATGATCGCCCTGTTGAGATAAGTTTGTAAACTCATCAAACTGATCTTCGAGTTCAGCAAGGTTGTGTTCTAACTTATCTATACTAGGACCGAAACTTAAATTCTGAGATAAGAGTACCTTTCGCAAATCTTGGTACTTCTTTTCCAATTGATTAACGGCAGCTCGGTGATCACTGTCGACCTTTTTTAGCGCTTCAAGGCCGCCCTGCACGTGCGTCAACTTGTCCGTTGCTTCGTCCAGTAAGTCAGTCGCCTGCTGCAACTCGTTACGGGTTTTAACAAAGTTAATGCCCCGTGCATCTACCATCAGCTGATTAATCACTTGGTCAACTTGTGGTAACGTCTTTGTTTCCACACTCTGGTATTCATCGGTTAAGCCATTGAAAGCAGTCAACGATTGACCCGTCAAACTCAACTGATGACCAGTTTCAACTTGTTTGTCCACATGAAGTTGACGCAGATCCTCGCGTCGATCCTTCAACGCTTGAATTCTCCGACCAGTTATTTTTTGGAACGCAAAGACCGCTCCAAACAAGATAATTGCTAGAATGATGATGCCAATTAAAACTTGAACCATTTTGCACGTCCATCCCCGTTTGCAAGCCATTGATTGCTTGCTTTTTTGAAATAAATCATTAAAATGTACGTCATCAAATTGAAATCTCACTAATTGAAACGTAACTAACTAATGAAAAGTATAGCATAGCCAGTTTTTCGCTTTAGATTACGTTTCTGTGACTTTACACTTTTTTAGGTCTTAGCCAAGGAGGCTCACATGTCTGAAACAACGAAATCCCTATTAAATCAACAATTAGACGCCCTCTTAACTGATGAGCACGATTTAATTGCAAATTTAGCAAATGCCTCTGCTTTATTGAAGCAAACAGTTCCCGATCTTAACTGGGCCGGTTTCTACCTATACCACCCTGCCGACGATGAACTTATTCTTGGCCCATTCCAAGGAAATGTCGCCTGCGTGCACATTAAACCAGGCCGTGGTGTCTGTGGTACAGCATTAACCACCCAGCAAGTACAAGTTGTGCCGAATGTCCACGAATTTGCCGACCATATTGCATGTGATTCTGCTAGCAATGCAGAGCTGGTGATCCCATTAACGAAAAACGGCGTTAAAATCGGTGTCATGGATTTAGACTCGCCAACATTAAATCGTTTTAGCGATGAAGACGCGACTGAACTAACCGCATTCGCACAGGTTCTCGTCAGCCATCTTGACATTACCGCCTAAATCACGGTATACTATTTCAGTTGTAAAATTTGCAGCAGTAGGTGGTAAGCTCGTCAACAGATTGGTGCCGGCGATTGCCTAGTGCCATCGTTGGTTCAACTAGTACCCGGGGCTGCTCCGGTGAACATTGCAAAACAACCTGCACGAATACCGAGCCTACACTTCGCATATTTTACTCCAAACAAATTATTTGGAGGACATTTAAATGTCACGTTATACAGGTCCTTCCTGGAAATTGTCACGTCGTTTAGGCGTTTCACTTTCAGGAACAGGTAAAGAATTAGCTCGTCGTCCATACGCCCCTGGTGATCATGGTCAAGGTCGTCGTGGTAAGGTTTCAGAATATGGTACGCAATTACGCGAAAAGCAAAAGTTGCGTTTCACCTACGGCATGACTGAACGTCAATTTGCTAACTTGTTCATTAAAGCTGGTAAAATTCGTAAGGGCACGCATGGTACTAACTTCCTCGTTCTGTTGGAACGTCGTTTGGACAACATGGTTTACCGTTTAGGTTTGGCTACTACTCGTCGTCAAGCTCGTCAATTGGTTAACCATGGTCACATCACTGTTGATGGCAAACGTGTTGACATTCCTTCATACGAAGTTAAAGTTGGCCAAGAAATTGCCGTTCGTGACAAGTCAAAGAAATTAGTTATTATCCAAGCTGCTGTTGAAGCCGTTGTTGGTCGCCCAGCTTACGTTGAGTTCGATGCTGATAACTTAAAGGGTTCATTAGTTCGCTTGCCAGAACGTGAAGATCTGGATGCTGATATTGACGAATCATTAATCGTTGAATACTACAACAAGTTGTAATTTTCTTACTTCTTGTTCTCGAAACCGATGGGCTCGCCCATCGGTTTTTTCTATGTTCTTTTTAATCAGTAACAAGTCCCAAATGCGCAGTCACATATAATGGTTATGTTATACTAGCCAGTGAGAAATCAACTGGGAGGTATTGATATGGCTGATAATCATGGCACAGACGGTGATACGAACCAACGCCTTTCAAATGCAATTTATGGTACTCCAAAAATCAACCCAGACGAACAGCGTCATTATCTGGGAACATTTCGTGAACGCGTTGCACTGACCATGACCGTTGCTCAACTTAAGAGTGGCGATTACCTCACTGCGTTCGGCAACGATTTGAGTCAACGAGACGAAGTTAATAATACCGTGTTGATGAACGGAAACTTAGGTCAGGACGTTTTAGGACCTTACATTCGGGCCGCAACCATGCATGCGGTCTCATTTACAATTAAAAATGATCCTGAATATAAAGTTGGTGATGATGACTTAGCACTAGTGGTCACTGCCAAAACGGCCATTGACGTTAATCCTGTTGACATCGCCAAAAAATATGCCGACCCAACTTCATCTGATAGTGATCAGCCAAAGCCAGTGAAAAAAGCAAGCTTTTGGCAGCGGTTATTCAATAAATGAAAACTATTACTGAATTCAATCTATAAACGCACTGGCTTCCCTCCCAGGGAACTCAGTGCGTTTATGTCACTAGATCACACACGTAACTGCAACTTACTATTTCTTTTAACCGGAGGAACACCTTGCAACCTTTAGCTTATCGCATGCGTCCTAAACGCATTGAAGATATCGTGGGCCAACAGCATCTTGTTGGTCCCGGAAAAATCATTAACCGCATGGTTAAAGCGAAACTGCTTTCGTCCATGATTCTTTATGGTCCACCTGGTACCGGTAAAACAAGTATTGCAAGCGCTATTGCCGGATCAACTAAATATGCTTTCCGAATGCTCAACGCGGCCACAGACGGCAAAAAAGAACTTCAAATTGTCGCCGAAGAAGCTAAAATGAGTGGCACGGTGGTTTTATTACTAGACGAAATTCACCGTTTGGACAAAGTTAAACAAGATTTTTTGCTACCACTGTTAGAAAGCGGCGCCATTATTCTTATCGGAGCGACCACTGAAAATCCGTATATCAACATTAACCCTGCCATTCGTAGCCGTACCCAAATCTTCGAAGTTTATCCCCTAACTCCTGAAGATATTGAAACTGCCATCGACCGCGCACTGGCGGACGGGTCAAACGGTTTGGGTAAAATTAAGGTCAATCTAGATGAAAATGCCCGTCATCACCTGGCCAGTGCCACAAATGGTGATTTGCGTAGTGCGCTCAATGCACTAGAATTGGCCGTTCAATCTACTGATCCTGACAATGATAAAACTGTCCACATTACACTCCCAATCGTTGAAGAATGCTTACAGCGCAAAGCCTTGTCTGCGGATAAAGATGGTGACGCCCACTACGATGTTATTTCTGCTTTTCAAAAATCCATTCGTGGTTCAGACACTAATGCCGCCCTACACTACATGAGCCGTTTAATTGCCGCTGGTGACTTGACTATCATCTGCCGTCGACTTCTTGTTATCGCCTATGAAGATATTGGGCTAGCAAATCCCCCTGCCACCGCCCACACCGTTTCAGCCGTCACGGCGGCTCAACAGTTAGGCCTGCCAGAGGGACGAATTCCTCTAGCAGACGCAGTGATTGAGCTTTGTTTGTCTCCTAAATCAGACTCCGGCATCAGCGCTGTCGACAGTGCGCTAGCTGATGTCAATGCCAGTAAAAGCGGTGATATTCCCGCTCACCTAAAGGATGCCCATTATAAAGGCGCCGCCAAACTGGGGCACGGCGTAAACTATCAATTTCCACATAACTTTCCTAATGACTGGGTAAAGCAGCAATATTTGCCGGATAATTTGGTAAATGCAACCTATTATCATCCTAAGGACAATGGGCGCTATGAATCTGCACTCGGTGAACAATATGCCCGACTAATGGCGGCTAGCGGGCATCCATTACCACCTAGGAACAAAAAATAATGTTTTTCAAACAACCAACGCTAATAATTGCGTCTTTAAAAGAATCATGCTATGCTCGATATGAATTCTAAGATGTACGCAAGGCTCAACTTACAGTGTTGCCTTACAGTCTTTTTACTTAGGGTGTGACTCTAGTATCGCCTATGATAGGCCTTTTCTCTTGGTAATCAGAAGCCTTAACAGCCACGCCCACCTGCCTTGTCGCGGGTCAACTCTGAAGAGCCGGTTGTCGGCATCACTAGTTTTCATCAAAGTGCATACTTTGGAACGTCAGTCTCCTAGAGGCTGGCGTTTTTCTTTTACTTGAATCGCCAAATTTTAACTACGATGAAAACAATTCGCCCTATCGTTTTAGGCAAGAGTCATTTATAATTAACTCTCACGAGGTAAGACTATGTTAATAAAAATTTTAATCTGCATTTTTGCAGTCATCTTCTTTTTCATCAGTGGTTATCTTTGGCTTCACCGCCAAACGGGCTTTTTATTGTTCACACCTGATCGTCACCCACAAATTGGCACACTCCTCACTTTTTGGGCTATCGAATTGTTCATTGTCGGACTGTTGGCTATCGCAGGTTTATTTAGTCTCGTTGTGATGGTAATCGCTTTGATTGTCGGCTGCCTATCAGGGACGCTGCTCGGATTAACGCTCGTCCGTTTTATGAACTAGTGGCCATAGCAATTAGTGAATTTTCCTTAACACTCTCCTCAAATTCGTCTCCTTGTTTATTATAAATCGCACGCAAAAACGGATTTTTGAATGAAAATACAGCGCTTTCACTTTTGTTTTCAAGCGGTTTACAGTAGAATAAAGGTAGAAAAATAAAGGGGAGTGAATTTCATGGCACAACAATACAAACGGATTTTAGTTCCAATCGATGGTTCACGTGAAGCTGAATTGGCCTTTAAGAAGGCTGTCGCGGTTACACAACGAAATGGTGACGATGCCGAGTTGCACTTACTCCATGTTGTTGATACCCGTGCTTTCCAAAACATCTCAAGTTTTGATACAACCATGGTTGAACAAGTTACTGAAACGGCCAAGAAAACACTCGATAAGTATGCGGCTGAAGCTAAAGAAGCTGGCGTTAAGTGTGAATACTCAATCGAGTATGGCGCACCAAAGTCAATCATTGCACAAGAGGTCCCTAAGGAACTAAATACTGATTTGATTATGATTGGCGCTACCGGGTTAAACGCTGTTGAACGCTTATTAATCGGTTCTGTTACCGAATATGTCACTCGTGCCGCAGTTTGCGATGTCTTGGTTGTTCGGACTGATTTAGCTAACAAGCCTGTCTCAGCTAAGGAAGGCGCTCAAGCCACAAACAAGAAGTAATTTCTACTTAAATCAAAATAAAAAAAGATTCAATCCACAGTGAGCAAACGCGGATTGAATCTTTTTTCGTTTTAATTTACTGCCATTAATTTTATAATGCCAACGGTGGAATTTGATACTTTGCAACATTACTTGTAATACTCTCAGCCAACCGCTGATTCTTAGATACTAACGCTAATGCATAGGCGATATACATATTTTGTTGCGCGTTTTTACCATCATCCAACTTGAGTTGACTAAGCGCCATTGTTTGATAAATATCTTCAAGTAAAAACAAACTGTTATTTTGTTCACTCAGCTTAATCGCCTTCTTGGCAAGCGATAAAGTACGACCATCTTTGCCAATTTCTTGGAAAAACTTAGCTGCCTGCAGATATGAAGATACTTGATCCTGAACAAGATCGTGGCTATCTGAGTCAAATTCATCCAAATCGCGAACGGCTTGGTTAACAAATAATTCTGCCTTGTCAAATTCACCCTTTTTCGCATAGGCAAGCCCTAATCCCAACCGTGACATCAGCGAATAGATATCCTTACTGCGATTATTGAACTCATTCAATAACATGCCAAAGTTGAAAATAGCCTCATCTGGATTGTCATGATTCATCAGTTGCAACTGGCCACGATAATAGTAGTAAGCCTTAATTTCATCATTCTCTTTCAAACTTCGCAGTTTCACACGATCCAAACGGCTCTCTGCGTTACGGTACTGAGCAGTCCGCACTGCATAGCCGACTTCACGAAAGATTTGGACGGCCTGATCGTCTGTTTCAACGATCACATCATTTAATTGAATTCCCAAACGGCTGCAAAGTTTTAATAAAATCTGCATACTCGGAATCTTATTCCGTTTTTCAATCAAACTGATAGTTGCTTGGGTACAAATGTTTTTAGCCAAATCCTTCTGCGATAAACCTCGTGCTTTGCGGTATGCACGAACCCGAGCGCCTAAAATTCTCATCTTTTCTGCCTCATTCATTCTGCTGAATCAGGCGAGGCGCAATGCACTTATTTCAATACACACTCATAGGCCAAACGTTGTGCATTTCCGTCAATATAAATATGCCCGCAGTACTCAAAACCGACTTTTTGGACCACATGTTGCATTACTTGGTTTTGTTTATGCGTATCGACACGAACGGACACAACGCCTTGATCACGCTTCAACGTTGCCATCAACTTTGTAAACAGCGTCTCAGCGAGATGCTGACCACGAAATTGACTTGAGACAGCGACCCGATGAATCGCCGCATACTTAGCAGACGGCATTAGCCAGCTACCGGCTTCAATTAAGCGGTAGTTTGGATCAACACCAACTATCGCAGCAGCAACAGCAGCAATTTGAGTGTCATTGGCAAGCACATACAAACGACTCGCCTTAATATCTGCCAACATATCAGCCTGTGCCGGATAACCATCCTGCCACTGGTCAAACCCTTGCTTTGCAATAAACGTCTGGGCACCACGGATAATCACCATTATTTGATCCATGTCTGCCGTCGTTGCCAGTCGCAAATTAAAGTTACCCAAACACAAACGCCTTCTTCCAAAATGATTGTCGCATCAAGATTAAATTACTTTTACCACGGCGGTAAAAAATTCACACTTTGTGAAATATTATACGTTTTACCATCATCGTCAGGCTCATGAAGCCGCGTGTCAGAACGGTTTCCATCTCCATGTCCGCGATAATTTTTGCCGTTATCATCATCGCATGTTTTCTTAAATTCGTCCAGTGGTATGGACCGATAAATATATTTCTTTTTGGCGATAGCAATTATCTTCATGATCGTTGATAAAGCCCGCCGCTTGTAGGAAGCTGGTGATCGTTTTGGGACCCACTCCCTTAATTCCCCATTCATAAAAAAGTGCGGTTGTTTGTTTAATGAATGTATATTTCACTTGCCCATTTCTCGCCATTTCTAATCTCAGCGGTTGTTGACGTCGCAAATCCCATAACTGTTCCGCCGGCGATATCTTTCCTAACTGCTGTTGTTGCCACTGACGCGCGTTGTGAATCACGTTCTCAATCTTTCTTCGATTGCGGATCATCGCTGGATCAGCCAATAGCAGTTGCGTATCTGCGATGGAAAAGCCGGCTAGTTGATCAATATCAAAGTTTGCTAGTCCTTTCCTTAAAGCTGAGCGTCGTGACAAAATTAGTGACCACGTCAAACCAGCTTGAAATACTTCCAAACTCAACAGTTCAAATAATAATTGATCTTCATATACGGGTACGCCCCATTCGCTATCATGGTAATTCATAACCAATTCATTTCGATCTGCCCATCCACATCGCTGTTGCATGTATAAACCTCCAATAGTGTCCTTTTAGTCAACACACTAGACATACGTAAAAGCGAACCAATTTGTTTTTTATCAAATAAAAAACGGAATCCAATTTTATAGGATTCCGTTTTTAAACTTATTTTTGAAAGGCAGTTTTACAAAATAACACGACAATTTCTAGTTAAATTTCTTCTCACCAACGTGTTCGGTACCTAGCTTGGTGAAGGAGTAACTGATGGACTGATTACGTTTGTACTCTGCTAGTCCGTAATTAATGATCTCATCAATCAAGCTTGGATAATCAATTCCCGAAACACCCCACATTTGTGGATACAAACTGATGTTGGTAAAACCAGGCAGCGTGTTTGGTTCACTAAGATAAGGCACGCCATCTTTAGACACAAGGAAATCGATCCGTGCCATCCCCTTAAGTCCAAGAGCAACATAAGCGTCCAGTGCCATCTGAGTGATTTCCTGTGTTAAAGATTCTGGCAACACAACGGGCAATTCAAAGACGACGCCACTTGCATCAACAAACTTATTATTGTAGTCATAGAACGTATCTGAATCTGGGACACGGACAGCACCTAATTTTGAAGCCCGTGGTTTTTCATTACCTAAAATCGAAATTTCAATTTCTTGAGGGCCATCGATTGCCTCTTCAGCCAGCACTTTAAAGTCATACTGAAGCGCATCTGCCAATCCAGCATTATATTCATCAGCATTCGTTACACGATGAATCCCCACTGACGAGCCTTGATCGGCTGGCTTCAAAAACATGACGCGACCAATTTTGGCAGCTACTGTTTCGTAGTCCATCTGATCCTTGTTCTCAGGCGTAATGACAACATACTCCGTGTTACGGACGTGTGCTTGTGTCAGAATCCGCTTGGTCATGTCTTTATCAAAGGCCAGTGCAGATGCTAGAACATTACTCCCAATGTAAGGTTTCTTCAATAATTTAAACAGACCTTGCACAGTCCCGTCTTCACCCAAATTTCCGTGAATAACAGGATAAAACAAATCAATATCAGACACCTCATTTAATGCCATGATTGGTGCCAATGGGTTGCTTAAATCAATTTTAGGCATCTCTTCGCTAACAACCAAGTCCTCGTCTTCACCATCAAAAATACGGTGTGAAGCCTTATTACCTAGCAGAATGCCGTCCTTGGTAAACATAAATAAGCTGACGTCATACTTGTCCTTGTCCATTGCGTCATAAATGTTATGCGCAGAACGTTTAGAAACATCATGTTCTGACGAGTTACCACCAAACAATAACGCAATGTGCAGCTTTTT
Source organism: Furfurilactobacillus milii (assembly GCF_009864005.1). Taxonomy (GTDB): domain Bacteria; phylum Bacillota; class Bacilli; order Lactobacillales; family Lactobacillaceae; genus Furfurilactobacillus; species Furfurilactobacillus rossiae_B. The sequence goes on along the minus strand of NZ_WEZQ01000019.1, from coordinate 133,638 downwards.
ATTTTTCATAACGTTGATCATCCTATCTTTTCTTTTTTCCGGTCAGTAAGTGAAACTTAAGTATACCAGAATCGACCAGTGACACCAACTCACTTTGCCCGTTTAGAAAAGATTTTTACTTATTACAGTCTAGGCTACCCGACCACTATGAAAGGAAGTCAACTTCGGCGTTAATTGCGTTGCTAACTTCTTCTGGGTAATCTTCGCGTAAAATCATAGCGGATAGTAGCCGTGATCGGTTAAACAGTCGTGTCCACCCCGCTTCATCTTCTGGTTGAGGTGTATTACTTAAGCGTACACGCCATTGACGCCATTCCTGCAAAAAGGCCTGCTCATATAAGTCGTTTAAATTAACTACCGTAGCTAAATAAGCTGCTAACCGCCGACTTTCCCCAAAAATTAGTGGCGTTTCGAGTCGACGATACTTTTCTAAAATTTCAATCATTAGAAAGACTTTATCGGCCCGTGTAAGGACTTGGCTTTCCGCCAGTTCATCCAGTAAATTACCGATATGTGTATAGGCATGTGCCCAGCCAGAAGTCCCAACAAACCCACGGGTATCATTTTCTAAAGCAATGTAGGTGGCCAGCTGATCAACTAACCTCATAGTGGTCTCAGCGTCTAAAAAATGGGCGTCAACCCGATCTGCATACGCAAGCAATGACAAAATCATCACCGCAAATGACCGACCAAAAATAGCTGTATTTTCTGGTTCAGTAATATGATTAAACAAAACCCGATCCTGCAAAAGCGTATTGACTGCCAAACGTAGCTGAGAATCCGACAACACATGCTGCTGCAATGCGTCATTAAAGAAGAAATAAATTCCCCGATCGCGTACATCAACATCAGGTGACCCTAAGTGATTTAATAATTGCATCAACTGATCATCGGTGATCTTATCCAATGTTGTCGCCCGAATTTGCTGATTCAACATCTTTAATAGGTCTTTAATGCCATCAGTATCATCAGGTAAACTAACTGGCGTCTCATCATTACTTGGTAAATTATCCAATACCGCACCAATTTTTGTGTTTAGCGATTGAAAAACGGCGCCAGCCTGTACCTGTTGACGAAGATTCCTTAATTGTGTTCGAACATCATCAACCTGTTTCAATTCATCTGCCATCATTATTCACCCATTTCTTTTTCTGGTTACAATCTTACTGACGTTTAAGTCGATAAGCAACTCATGTCATCTGAACAATTAACATTTGAGCGTACCGGCATAAATCAACCACACAAACCAACAATTTGCGGTACACTAATCGCAGACAGTTTTTAGAAAGAGAGTTGATTATTTATGAAGCCAATTATTGGAATTGGAACCAACCACTTGGTTCGCCCCAGCCAGCACATGAGTACCAACTATGTTGACTATACACAAAAGAATTACGTTTCCTCCCTTGTTAATGCCGGCGCACTGCCCCTACTGTTGCCAATTTCAGACCCAGAGATGGCGGCGGCCTATGTTGAACGTGTGGACGCGATTCTGCTTACCGGCGGTCAAGATGTCAGTCCCCGTCTCTATGGTCAGGACCCGATTCCACAGAATGAATTAAATGATTGGGATCGTGATCAATTTGAGCAAGGACTCATTCACGCTGCAATTGCTGCTCACAAACCAATTTTGGGCATTTGCCGTGGTATCCAGCTCATCAACGCGGTTCTGGGTGGAACCGATTATCAAGACATTCCAACGCAGGTACCTAACGCTATTGGTCATAATCAATTTCCAACAGACTGGGCGTCTCCGGTTCATCGTATCACAACCACAAACGGCAGTTTGCTTCAGCAAATCTATGGCAAACAAGCTTGGGTTAACTCTTTTCATCATCAATCCGTGAGGAAAGTAGCACCAGGTTTGACTGTCACTGCCACGGCCGCTGATGGCGTTGTGGAAGCCGTCGAAGATTCTGACCGGCATATCTTAGCTGTTCAATTTCATCCTGAAATGATGGCAGCCACCAACCAACAAGCCGCCGCACTGTTTACCGCCTTCGTAAATGACGTTCGCGATACACTAGCTTAAGCCTCATATCACTCTAGTTCTAAACAGAAACGTGCTCATGGAGTTTAATCATCCATGAGCACGTTTTATTTAATCCGATAATTTACTTTGATTCACTCAGTGTTAGTAACCAAGCTTCGTCCCAATCGCCGTTTAAGGCATCCGGACTTTCCTTTAATGCTGGGTTAACTTCCACAACAGTTCCACTTACTGGACTTGGCATGTCGGAAACAGCCTTTTCGGCTTCAATGCTAGCAAAGGTATCGCCGGCAACTAACTTGCTACCTGCCTTAGGCAAATCGATGTAAGTGACGTTGCCCAATTCGTCTTGCGCGTCCTTGCTTAAGCCTAAGCGAACATTGTCACCATCTTTTTTAGTCCAGAAATACTTGTTTTCGTTTTCCACAATCTATTCCTCACTTTATCAACTTATTTGAAGCTGGCTTCACTACTAAACATATAACTCGTGTAATGATAGCGCATCGACATAATTAACCCGACTCCAATCAGATTCCCAATCAGAGCGGATCCCCCCTGACTCACAAACGGCAGTGGAATCCCGGTTAACGGTAGCAGTCCGATGTTCATCCCAATATTTTCAAAAACATGGAACAAAATCATCATGACAACACCAGTCGCGATGTATGCATAAAATTCATTCTTTGTATCAAACGTTACCCTGACCATTTGCCAAATCAAGTAGAAATACAGCATGATCAGTAACAGACCACCAACAAAACCAAAGTTTTCACCAATAACTGAGAAAATCATATCTGATTCACGAACTGGTACGTAAACGTGAGATACATTAAATCCGGTACCAAACAAGCCACCTGATCCAATTGCTTTCATGCTCTGCCAGAGTTGATAGCCTTGATTAGAGGTATCTGCAGCCGGATGCCGCCACGTGTCCACACGGGCAAACTGATAGGCCTGGAAACCCAAATGGCCTAACAGCGTCCGTCCCCAGTCACTAAGCACCAATGTCAGTGCAACACCACCGACAATGACAACGAACGCAAAGGTTGGCACAATAATACGCCAAGTAACCCCTGAAACCAAAACCATACCAGCAAAAATAGCAGCAAACACCAGGTTTGTTCCAAAGTCATTCTGTAACTTCATCAAAACAAAAATGGGTAGCGTCCACAGGAACATTTTACCGATTAACAACCAATCCGTCTTAACTGTGTGAGTCGGATGATCATTGTTATGCATTGTGATTACCCGCGCCATCATCAAGATATACGCCGGTTTCATCACTTCAGACGGCTGAAATGTCAGCGGTCCAATAGCAAACCAACTACGAGCACCCGTCTGAACATAATAAGCACGACTGTAAAACACAAGCACCGCGACCAACAGGAAAATTCCTACGCCATAAGCCAACGGCGCCAGCTTCCACAACTGTTCGGAATCAAACTGCATTAAAATCACGACGGCGACAGTCCCAATGGCATACCATAAGACCTGTGTAATAACCTGTTTAACGACGCTAACTGACTTTGTATCATGACTGGCAGCGACATAAATCGATGCAATACCGATCAATGCCAGCATAAGCACACAAAAAATAATGCCCCAATCAATGCGTGAATCTAAATCTTTATCTTTGTTTTTGCGGCTAATTGAAGTTCGTCCCTGTTGCACGTGCAGCCTCCTTTAACCATGTAAATTAAACTCAGCCAAGATTGCTTGTAGTGCATCTTCCTGACTATTTGCAACAATCTTTTGACCATTAGCGGTCGTTGCCAGAAACTTTTTATCATTTGGTCGAATATCACCAATGACCTGCTTGTTAACAGAAACTTGTTCAATCGTTTCTCCGTCAACATCAACTTCATCAATCGATACCGGCACTGTTTTATCTTTTTTTGCCATGATGCTCCCCATGAAAGTATGCCGCAACAATTGGATCCATATCTTTAGGATCTGGATTACGGCGAATTGTAAAGAAATCTGGAACCGGATCATACCCGCCGCGAATAAAAGGATTACAGCGCAGGATCCGCGCAATTCCCATCACTAGGCCTAGAAAAGCACCATGCTTTTTTAAAGCCGTCAACATGTAGTTTGAACATGTTGGATAATAGCGACAGTTTGGCGGAAATAACGGTGAAATAAACCGTTGGTAACCACGAACCAACTTCGTGAGTAACCATTTCATAACTGCCTCCGTTACAACTGTGGACCTTTTTTACCGTTCATTCGCTCTAAGAGTTCACCGGCACCTTTGGCCACATTATCAAGTGGTTGTTCGGAAATCATGACAGGTACTTGAAGCTCGCGAGAAATGAGCTGATCGATACCTTCTAGCAAGGAACCACCGCCTGTCAAAATAATGCCACGATCAATGATATCTGCAGCCAATTCTGGTTGAATTCGTTCCAGAACACCATGTGCGGCGTCAATGATCTGTTGCAACGTGTCATGCAATGCAGCTTCAACTTCATTAGCATTGATTTCCACGGCATGAGGCATCCCATCAACAGCATCACGACCACGAACTTCCATACTCTCTGGATGTTCTAGATGAATAGCAGTCCCAATTTTAATCTTAATGTTTTCGGCTGAATGTTCACCAATCGTCAGCCCATGTTCACGTTTGACATAAGCCGCAATATCAGCATTCATTCGGTCACCAGCCATGCGTAATGATGTGCTGGCAACAATATCGCCAAGAGATAAGACCGCAATATCAGAGGTTCCACCACCAATATCAATAACCATGTTACCAGTCGCCTGGTAAACGTCTAGGCCGGCACCAATAGCAGCAACCTTAGGTTCATATTCCAAATAAACCTTGGCACCGCCAGATTTTTCAGCGGCTTGAATGATAGCCTTTCGTTCAATTTCAGTAATGTTGGTTGGGGCACAAATCATAATGTTAGGACGCGACATAAAACCCTTCACGTTCAGCTTATTAATGAAGTATGACAGCATTTCCTCCGTAACATCAAAATCGGAAATAACCCCGTCCTTTAATGGGCGAATGGCCCGAATATTGCTGGGCGTGCGGCCAACCATTCGGTAAGCTTCTGAACCCACAGCTAAAACACGCTCAGTTTTGGTATCTACGGCAACGACGGACGGTTCATCAAGAACGATGCCCTTGCCAACAACATAAATCAACACATTGGCCGTGCCTAAATCGATTCCAATATCTTTGGCCATGTTGAACTCCTTTCAATTCGTACAATTTCAATGCACAATTATAGCATATTACCACTTTGTCCGTCAGCAGTTGATCGGTCAAAATCCGCGGAGAAATAGGAATTTGCAAACATTTTTAGGTTTTCGTTAATTTCCATCTCAGACGCAAAACTTGTTATACGCAAATAAGCCATCTCAAATTTTTTCTTCAGACGTCTATCAACATAGAATGTCCCCATTCACCAAAAATGTGAATGAGGACATTTTGCATTGACCGGTTTCTGTTAACTGTGAATCAATAAGTGTCGTGATTCAAGTCAAACCAATCAAATTAATTAAATTACCTTCAGACTCTTCTTTGAAATAACAGCCTTGAGATCCGTATCAATATCAACTCGTTCGATTTCTGCCCCGAGGTTCGCCAATTTTTCATGGAAATCACAATAACCACGGTCCAAGTACTTCAGGTTGGTGACCGTTGTATACCCATTTGCCACTAAGCCAGCCAGTACAAGTGCAGCTGCAGCCCGCAAGTCAGTTGCGGCCACTTCAGCACCGTTAAAGTTTGTTGGCCCCTGAAGTGCCACTGAGCGGCCTTCAATGGTAAAGTGAGCATTCATTCGACGAAGTTCATTCAAGTGATTAAAACGATTTTCAAACACAGTTTCTGTTAACGTGCTGGTGCCATCAGCCATCAATTGAAGAACTGATACTTGAGGCTGCATGTCCGTCGGGAAGCCTGGATGCGGAGCAGTTTTCACATTTGCTGCCATCAACTTGTCAGGTCCAATAATACGGACGCCGTTCTGTTCTTCGCGAACCTCAACGCCCATTTCCAATAACTTTGAAATTAATGGTTTATTGTGTTCAGGAATGGCATCAGCAATTAAAACGTCACCGTGAGTGATCGCAGCAGCAACCATAAATGTTCCTGCTTCAATCCGGTCCTGAACCACACTATGTTCGCAACCATGCAAAGCCGGCACACCCTCGATGCGAATTGACTCAGTGCCTGCCCCAAAGACTTTAGCGCCCATCTTGTTCAACACATTAGCTAAATCAACAATTTCTGGTTCACGAGCCACATTTTCAATGGTGGTCGTCCCTTCAGCTAGGGTTGCGGCCATCATGATGTTTTCGGTTGCGCCGACACTAGGAAAGTCCAAGTAAATGTTAGCGCCGACCAACTTGTCCGCACTAGCTTCGATATAACCATCATGCTGTTCAATTTTAGCACCGAGCGCTTCAAAGCCCTTTAAATGCAAATCAATTGGACGACTGCCGATTGCACAGCCACCAGGCATCGCTACACGAGCACGACCGACTCTTGCTAACAAGGAACCCATGACAACAATTGAAGCACGCATTTTCGAAACGTACTCAAACGGTGTTTCAAAACCAACCTTCTTGCTGGCATTAAAGGTAACAGACTTAACCCGCCGGTCAAAATCGACACTGACATTGAGAAAACTTAGCACCTTATTCATCATAAACACGTCGGACAGGGCGGGAACGTTAGTTAAAATCAATTCACCCGTTGAGGCTAACAGCGATGCAGCCTGAATTGGCAACACAGCATTTTTAGCGCCTTCGATATGTACGGTTCCCTTCAATGGCTGACCGCCATGAACAATGATTTTTTCCATAAAGATGTTCCTCCAAACTCAATTTCCTAGTGCAACAGTTTTAATTGTTAATAACAACAAGCTTCAATCATGGCTTAAATCCAATGATCGACTGAAACAAGTCAATAAAAAAGGAGCTACAAGTATATCCAATGACGATTGCCAGTAAAACTAAAATTGCCTGTGCCTGGCGTGGATATAATGGCATGATTTTGACAAGTGGTAACGGTTTGATTGCCCATAGCGCAAACCAAATAAAGGCCAATTGAAACACGATTTTAATTACCACAGAAAAACCATATATAGCCATCTTGCACCTCTTTGATTGATACAACCAATTCTATCATACTCGTTAAATGAGTTCCTTAAAAAAACACCGTAAAAAAGAGACTTACTAAAAACTTAGTAAGCCTCTTGAGTGACACATTTAATTGTCTTTATCGATTACGTTGATGTGATGCAACATTGATTCGATTGATTGCTCTACGCAATGCAACTTCTGCGCGGCGTAATTCATTCGCATCATGTTCTTGTTGGGCATGCTCAATCGCTTCTTGTGCTCGTTTACGTGCATTCTCGGCACGTGTAACGTCAATCGCATCTTGTTGCTCAGCTGAGTCAGCAACGATGGTTGCAACGTTATTCGAGAACTCAACAAAACCACCATTTACGGCAATTTCATCTTCAGCATCTTGATCACCCTTCACCCTGATTTCGTCAATCTCCAAAGCGGCAATTAATGGCACGTGATTAGGTAAAATCCCAATTTCTCCGTTTGTTGTTTTAGCAACAAACATGGATGCGTGGTCATTATCGTAAGACGTTCCATCAGGCGTCACAATCGTAACAGTTAAATGAGGTTCAGCCATTGGTCACGCCTCCTTTAATTATTACCCTGCAATTGCTTTGCCTTTGCCACAGCCTGATCCACAGTTCCGACAAGACGGAATGCTTCTTCAGGAAGATCGTCATACTTACCATCCAAAATTTCTTTAAAGTCTTCCACCGTATCTTCAACAGAAACGTATTGACCATCAATCCCAGTAAACTGAGATGCAACGGAGAATGGTTGACTTAAGAAGTTTTGAATCCGGCGAGCACGGGCAACAATTGTTTGTTCTTCGTCAGACAATTCATCCATCCCTAAAATAGAGATGATGTCTTGCAACTCATGGTAACGTTGCAAGATTTGCTGAACACGGGTTGCAACATCATAGTGATCCTGGCCAACAATTTCTGGTGTCAACGCTGAAGACGTTGATTCCAATGGGTCCACGGCTGGGTAGATCCCTTGTTGAGTCAGATAACGTTCCAGGTTAGTCGTCGCATCCAAGTGCGCAAAGGTCGTAGCAGGGGCCGGATCCGTGTAGTCATCGGCTGGCACATAAACGGCTTGGATGGAAGTAATGGAACCCTTTTGGGTAGATGTAATCCGTTCTTGTAATTGTCCCATTTCAGTTGCTAACGTTGGCTGATAACCAACGGCTGAAGGAATCCGCCCAAGAAGAGCAGAAACTTCAGAACCAGCTTGGGTAAACCGGAAGATGTTGTCAATAAATAACAACACATCCTGGCCTTTAACATCACGGAAGTATTCCGCAATTGTCAAACCAGTTAAAGCAACACGCATACGGGCACCAGGTGGCTCATTCATCTGACCATAAACCATGGCCGTCTGTTTAAGGACACCTGATCCTTTCATTTCAAAGTACATGTCGTTACCTTCACGGGTACGTTCACCAACACCAGTGAACACTGAAATCCCGTTGTGGCCTTGCGCAATGTTGTGAATTAATTCTTGAATCAGAACTGTTTTACCAACACCGGCACCACCGAAGAGCCCGACTTTACCACCACGAACATATGGGGCAAGTAAATCAATAACTTTGATCCCTGTTTCAAGGATCTCAGTACTAGTTGTCAATTGGTCATATGCTGGCGCTTCCCGATGAATCGGGTTACGTTGAGCATCAGGACCGAAGTCCTCGCCGCCGTCGATGGGTTCCCCAAGGACATTAAATACCCGGCCCAATGTGTCTTCACCAACAGGAACAGAAATAGAACCACCAGTGTCCTCAACTTCCATCCCACGTTGCAAGCCGTCTGTTCCATCCATCGCGATTGTCCGGACAACTCCGTCACCTAATTCCAAGGTAACTTCGACCGTCAAATCCTTTTGGTTGGGACGCTTAACTAAGAGCGCATTGTTAATGGCAGGTAATGTACCGTCCAGAGGGAATTCAACGTCAACGACTGGGCCGATAACTTGAACAATCTTACCAGAACTCATGTACGTTTCTTCCTTCCGCTTATTTTTCAACCATAAACTTTCCTTATGGATGCTTCCAATTACTCTAAGGCAGCTTGACCACCGGTAATTTCAGTAATTTCAGTCGTAATCGCACTCTGACGAGCACGGTTATACTGTAAACTCAAGCTGTCAATAAGGTCATGGGCATTGTCAGAAGCAGTCTGCATCGCAGTTGCACTAGAGGCATGCTCTGACGTTTTACCATCGAGAATCGCACCATAAACTAAGCTTTCAGCATACTGTGGCAATACAACTTGTAAAATCTCCTCAGCAGAAGGTTCCAATTCATATTCCGGTGTAATACTGATCGGCGCAGTCTTAGGTTGAACAACTTCGTCACCATCAGGTTTCGTATCTTCAATCGTGTCACCAGTAATTGGTAACATGCGTGTCGAACGAAAACGTGATGTTAGTCGATTAACAAAATGACTGTAACAAACATACAGTTCATCGAAAACTTCGTTATTGTACATAGCCGTCACAGTTTTAACGATTTCCCGAACTTCAACAAAAGTCGGAACATCGCTAACACCACGGTATTCATAAGCAACATTCATGCCGCGTTTCTTAAAGAAATCGGCACCCATGCCACCGACAGCCATAATGACATAATCATCAGGCGTCTTACCATGTTCATTAATAAAGTCATTAGTCGACTTGATAATGTTGCTATTGTAACTTCCTACCAGTCCACGGTCAGAGGTAACGACCAACAATCCCGTTTTTTTAACAGGACGTTGTGTCATTAAGCCACTAACAGGTACATCATCGTTTTTACTGGTCGAGCTCATGTCAACGTTGCCCGAATCCAATAGATGTGATGCAGCAAGGTGAGTCACAACACTTTCAACCTTTGATGCATAAACTTGATAACCACTCGTATGACGTTGAATTTGACTCAGCTTTGACGTTGAGACCATTTGCATGGCCGTCGTAATCTGAGACGTCTTTTGCGTCGAACTAATGCGGCGTTTAACTTCGTTCAATGCTGCAGGCATTTGCTCACCTTCCTTTCAACCTACTTTGTACCGTCAGTGGCGGCAGCTTTCGTTGGTTGGAAAGAATCAGCAAATGCTGAAATTGCAGCCTTCATGTCGTCATCAGCGGGCAAGTTACCAGTCGTCTTAATGGTGTCCAACAGGTCTGCGTGGTTAGCGTCAAAATTATCGAACAATTCACTCTGGAACCGTGCAATATCAGCCACGTCAACCTTGTCCAAGTATCCTTGAGTCAAGGCGTACAGAATCACAACTTGTTTTTCAACAGGAAGTGGTTGATGCAGTGGTTGTTTCAACACTTCAATCGTCCGTTGACCACGGTTCAAGCGGTCTTGAGTCGCTTGATCCAAATCAGAACCAAATTGTGCGAATGACGCCAGTTCAGCGTATGAAGATAGGTCCAAACGCAATGTCCCAGCAACCTTCTTCATGGCTTTAACCTGGGCGTCACCACCAACACGGGAAACAGAAGTCCCAGCATCGATAGCTGGACGAACACCTGAATAGAACGAATCTGAATTCAGGAAGATCTGCCCATCGGTAATGGAAATAACGTTGGTTGGAATATAAGCCGAAACGTCACCGGCTTGGGTTTCAATGATTGGCAAAGCAGTCATTGAGCCACCGCCCATTTCGTCACTTAACTTCGCAGCACGTTCAAGTAACCGTGAGTGAGTGTAGAAAATATCCCCAGGATAAGCTTCACGACCTGGTGGCCGACGAAGAATCAAGGAAAGTTCACGATAAGCAACGGCTTGCTTTGATAAGTCATCATAGATGATTAACACATGCTTACCGTTGTACATGAATTCTTCACCCATTGCCGCACCGGCATATGGTGCCAAGTACAACATTGGTGCTGGCTCAGAAGGACCAGCAGAAACGACAATCGTGTAATCCATGGCGCCTAATTGACGTAAAGTTTCAACCTGTGCACGCACAGTTGATTCCTTTTGACCAATAGCAACGTAGACACAGATCATGTCCTGATCTTTTTGGTTAACAATTGTATCAATGGCTAATGATGTCTTACCAGTTTTCCGGTCACCAATGATCAACTCACGCTGACCACGGCCAATCGGTACCAAGGCATCAATCGCTTTGATCCCAGTCTGTAATGGTTCACTAACGGACTTCCGTTGCATAACACCCGGGGCCTTAAATTCAACGGGACGCGTGTGATCTGTTTTCAAATCACCCTTGCCGTCGATTGGTTGACCTAGAGAGTTCACAACACGACCAATAAGAGAATCACCTACTGGTACTTCCATGATCCGGCCAGTCCGCTTAACGGACGAACCTTCTTGGATACCATCGTAAGCACCCAAAACAACGATTCCGACATCATCGGATTCAAGGTTTTGGACCATCCCATACACGCCGTTATCGAATTCAAGTAATTCGCCAGCTAATGCATTATCCAGACCATGAGCACGAGCAACCCCGTCACCAACGTAGGTTACTGTTCCCGTTTCTTCAACGGTTAGCTCTTCTTGATAGTTCTCAAGTTGTTGCTTAATCAGAGCGCTGATTTCTTCAGCTTTGATGCTCATGCGGAATTCACCTCTTTGTTTAAAAATTTATCGCGTCAAACTTTGACGGATATGCGCCAGACGGGTACGAATCGAACCATCAATCACAGTGTTGTTACTGTTGACGATCACGCCACCAATAATATCTGGATTAACAATCTGATTTACGTGTACAGTTTTAGCACCGACCCGCTTAGCAATGCTGTCCGCTAGCCGCTGTTTTTGAGTCTCATCGAGACTTACAGCAGTAGTTACATCAGCATAAACTGTTTGGTTTTGTTCATCATAGAGCCGTTTGAACTCATCAATGATTGCGACCGTATCATCCAACCGGCCGTAGTCGAAAAGCATTTGTAAAAAGTTATGAACTAGTGGACTAGTTGAGCTTAACAAAGGCTTCAAGAGGGCTTCTTTCTCGGGGTTCTGTAAACCAGCACCTGTCAAAACCGTTCCCAAATTAGGCACGGATTGAAAAACGCCTTGGACTTGGATGAGCTCATCATAAACCGGTTCCAGTTGCTGCTTTTCGTTTGCCGCGTCAAACATGGCGCGACCATAACGACGAGCAACTTGCGATTTAGCGAGTTTGGTCATCTTTTCCCAACCCTTCGATATAAGAATCAATCAATGCCTTTTGATCGTCGGCATTTAATTGCTTGTGAATGATCTTGGAAGCAATCTCAATAGACAAATCAGCCACGTCTTTACGTGCGCTTACAAGAGCGTCTTGACGTTGTTGTTCAATATCAGAAGTTGCGTTCTCGCGTAACTTCTGGGCATCTGATTGTGCTTGGTTAATAATCTTGTCACGTTGTTGATTACCCGCATCCTTAGCGTCAGCAACAATTGTTGAGGCTTCTTGATGTGAGTTGGCAAGTGCATCACGACGTTGACTTGCTAAACTTTCTGCATCAGAGCGTGACTTTTCAGCAGAATCAATGTCGTTAGCAATTTTCGTGGCCCGGTCATTCATCATTTTCGTAACGGGTTTCCAAGCAAACACCTTAACTAACCACATTAACAATACAAATGCGACCATATAAAACAGCATATCGCCGTAATCAAAACCCTTTTCAGCCGCTAAAACTAATGGTGAAAACATCTATTGGCACCTCCCTTGTCAGAATTAGTACTTCTTTAGTCTTGAAACTACTTGTTCATAACTAAGAAGGCGATAACGATAGAAATGATTGGCATAGCTTCAATTAAACCAACACCAATGAACATCGTTCCACGAAGTTGACCGGATAATTCTGGCTGACGTGCCATACCATCCAAGGTCTTAGAAATAACCATCCCGTCACCGACACCGGCACCGATAGCTGCCGCAGCAGCGGCAATTCCAGCAGCAATTGCTCCCATAATATTGAATCCTCCTAAGAAATTTTTATTCCTCTACCGTAACTTTCCGAGAAATATATACTGTGCTTAAGGTTACAAAAACATAGGCTTGGATTGCCCCGATAAATACCGAGAATCCCTGCCAAACAATCTCAAGTGGTAACGCTACAATAATCGTTGGAAGACCGTGTGAGAAGGCCATTCCGCCAATCAGTTTCAGCAACGTCTCACCAGCGAAGATGTTACCGTAAAGCCGCAAAGCCAACGTTAACAAGTTCGTGAATTCTTCGACGAGGTTAATTGGTAGTAATGCTGCAAATGGTTTGAGATAAGAATTTGAAATATAACCACCAAAACCGAACTTAACCACACCCAAGTAGTGAGCCAACGCTAGTGTAACCATAGCCATCGTCAGCGTCACAACTGGATTAGCAGTTGGACTACGAACATAATCAACGCCGTTCACAGAAACCTGTAGGAACAAACCTAACTGGTTAGCGAAGAAAACGAAAAGAAACGCTGTAAACGCAAATAATCCAAGCTGACCGCCATCACGTCCAGGTAATTGACCACGAACAATACCGTTGGTGAAATCAATTATCCACTCTAAAATATTTTGGCCACCGGTTGGCTTCATCGTAATTCTTCTCGATAAGAAGAAAACGACAAAAAACACGATGGCAAACGCAATTGTAATCGAGATAATGTTGGCGGTGTTAAAAGTCAGCCCCAAAAATTGGAAGGAATCCACTAAATATCACCTCTTTCCGTAACCTTAGTTGTGTTGCAATATTGTGAACCAGCTCGTTACAGTTATGTAAAAATAGCCATAAAATCCGAGCCCCTGCTGTTCAAAATACAGAAATATGATACCACCATTGAAAATCAATCGCAAAAGAATTTCGCATTCTCTAATGTCTGATTATTCTTACTCCGACAAAGATTTTAGCGTTTTGCAACCGTTCTCAACAACTTCGAGAAAATTATTTACATTATTCTCCTTTCATTAACAATTTTTATTAATGAACACTTTTCTGATTGTGAAAAAATTCTAAAAACAGCACAATTGGAAAGTGTTCTTATTATAGTTCAGTCACTGCGAATTAGTGTCTAAATCTTTTTTAGTTTGATTATTTGATTACCGAACACGTTGTTAGCAATACACCAAGGGTGAGCAAATTAAAAAAACTTCCTGACAACTGATCATCAGGAAGCTTTAAATCTCTCATTAAATATTGGAATCAGAAAACAAATAACTACTTTGTGCCAAACAAACGGTCACCGGCATCCCCTAAACCAGGCATGATATAACCATCTTCATTGAGCTTTTCATCCAATGCAGCTGTGTAAATATCAACTTCTGGATGAGCCTTTTGTAAAGCTTTTACACCTTCTGGGGCTGCTACTAAACACATAAATTTAAAGCTGTGTGCACCACGTTGCTTAAGTGCATCAATAGCCATAATTGCTGAGCCACCAGTAGCTAACATTGGATCAACAATAAAAATCTGACGTTGATCAATGTCAGCTGGCATTTTGACGAAATACTCAACGGGCTGCAATGATTCTTCGTCACGATACATCCCAATATGACCAACCTTGGCAGCAGGGATCAAGTTCAAAAATCCGTCGACCATTCCTAAACCTGCACGTAAAATTGGCACAATAGCGACCTTTTTACCAGCCAACTGCTTCTTTACCGTCTTTTCGATTGGCGTTGTTACTTCGACATCTTCCAACGGCATATCGCGTGAAACCTCGTAAGCCATAAGTGTTGAAATTTCGTTCACAACTTCACGGAAGACCTTTGTGCCTGTATCCCGGTTACGAATTATCGTTAATTTATGTTGAATCAACGGGTGATCAAGAACCTCAAACTTCCCCATCGGATGCCACACTCCCTTTTATTTTCTGAACCTAATTCTAGTCGATTTTAGCTCTGAACGCGAGTGTAATTCTTGATTAATTCACATTAATTGGATGCGCATCCGTTAGTTGACGCACCTTAACTGCTACATCACGCGCCACAGTGGCATCTTCGGGATGGTGAATGATTGATAGAATCAATTCTGCAACCTGTTTGCTCTCTGTCTCACCAAAGCCACGAGTAGTAATCGCCGGCGTGCCTAAACGTAATCCAGAAGTAACACGTGGACCAGCGGGATCGTTAGGAATCGCTTCCTTATTCGTCGTGATATCAACAGCATCAAGTAAATCCTGTAAGGCTGCCCCAGTTAATGACGTCCCGGTCAGATCTAGTGTCATTAAGTGATTATCCGTACCGCCGGTCAAAATTTTAACCTGATCATCCGCATTGAATACGCTAGCCATCGCTTGTGCATTCTTAATGACCTGTTCACCGTAAACCTTAAAAGCAGGTTGCAAGTCTTCGCCCAGCGCAGCTGCTTTACCAGCAATAACATGTTCCAATGGACCACCCTGAGTGCCTGGGAAGACAGCTGAATTTAACTTTTTCGCGTATTCAGCCTTAGCCAAAATCAGTCCACCACGTGGTCCACGAAGTGTTTTGTGAGTGGTTGTCGTGACAACATCTGCATATGGTACTGGACTTGGATGTAACCCAGTTGCCACTAACCCAGCGATGTGAGCCATATCAACCATAAGCTTGGCACCAACTGCATCCGCAATTTCACGAAACTTTTTAAAGTCAATGATACGGCTGTAGGCAGACGCGCCCGCAACGATTAATTTGGGATGAACTTCCTGAGCCTGTTTTAAAATGGCGTCATAATCCAACCGTTGGCTCTCTGGATCGACATGATAGCCATAGAAAGTATATGTTTTGCCACTGAAGTTAACTTTAGAGCCATGAGTTAAGTGACCGCCATCATCCAGTGCCATCCCCATCACGACATCCCCTGGCTTAATGAGGGCCATGTAAGCCGCCATGTTTGCCTGCGAACCGGAATGCGGTTGCACATTAGCGTATTCAGCACCAAAGAGTTGTTTGGCACGGTCAATTGCAAGTTGTTCCACAACATCAATATATTCACAGCCACCATAGTAACGGTGACCCGGGTAACCTTCAGCGTACTTGTTGGTTAAAACGGAGCCCTGTGCGGCCCGAACGGCATCTGAAACAATGTTTTCAGACGCAATCAACTCAATGGTATGCTGCTGACGGTTCCCCTCGTTGGCGATTGCTTGCCATAATTCTGGATCTGTGTCTTGATAACTCATCGGCAATTCCTCCTTGACAGGTTCAGTAACCCTACGTGATCTGATGGTATTAATTGTTCAAACCATATCTTCATTTTACGCTAATCGGAAATTATCACGCAATCAGATTTGTGACGTCGTGAAGAAAACATTACCAGCAGACTTTTTTAAACGGTTCATGTATGCCAGCCCAAGTCCGTTGGCTGGGAAACCCTCGGCCAGAATATCTTTAATTTCACCTTCGTCGTCAAAGTGGCGCAATCCCGCAAATAGCAAATGACTAGCGGTCGTCACATTCTGCCCAAGTTCAAATACTTCTACGTTTGTTGGCAATTGCAATCCTGCCAAACGCTCCTCGGTCGCCATCAACCCTATTTGGACAGGCTGCTGACCAGCCCAGTCTAATGCAGACTGCCAGTCGCCATCGTTAACGATGTAAACCTGAGCGGCTGGCGCATAGTGTTTGTACTTCATTCCAGGAGCTTTCGGTGTTTCTTTTGCGCCAACTTTGTGGACTTCCGTTGCAACAGTTTGCTTAATTACCGCTTCGATTTGTTCAGGTGTGACTGCTCCTGGCCGCAAAATGGCGGGTTGATCAGTTGACATGTCTAATACCGTTGATTCAACGCCAACCTTAGTTGGACCATCGTCAACAACACCCGCAATCTTGCCACTTAAATCATGCAACACATGATCGGCCGTGGTCGGGCTTGGCTTACCAGACGTGTTGGCAGATGGGCCTACCATTGGCCGTCCTAAAGCTTTAATTAACGCCAATGTCGTCCTGTTAGCTGGAAAACGAAATGCTGCTGTGTCCAAACCACCCGTGACGGCCTTGGACAATACATTTGGTTTCAATTTAAAAATCATGGTCAACGAACCTGGCCAAAAAGCCGCCATTAATTTTTTTGCAGCCTCCGATAGTGGTTCTGTTAATGCGGCCACCGTTTCAACGTCGGCCACATGAACAATCAACGGATTGTCACTTGGCCGTCCCTTTGCTTGATACACTTGCTTAACTGCTGTTTCATTTGTTGCATCGGCCCCCAACCCATAAACAGTCTCGGTTGGAAATGCAACCAACTGCCCATCTCGTAATGCCTCTGCAGCAGCTTCAATTTCCTGGTTTGAAAAACGTTTCGTTTCCATGCCCTTACATCCTCCTGTTCTAATGTTCCTGTTCACCGTTGAACACGAATCATTCGATCATGACCGGTAATGTCTTGTCGCAATGTCACGTGTGCTTCAGGCAAAGCCGTCTCAAACAAATGTTTGACTGACTTGCCTTGGGCAAAGCCAATCTCGAAGTACGCGACGCCCTGGTCTGTTAAGTGATCGGCCAGTTGTTGCGCAATCCGTTCATAAATTGCTAAACCTTGGTGATCCGCAAATAACGCTTGATGGGGTTCATAATCTAACACATTTTGATCCATCAAAGGTCGCTCATCCTCACTAATATAAGGCGGGTTGCTAACAATCAGGTCAAACACCTTATCTGCCACAGGTTGAAACAAATCGCCAACCTGCCAACCGACGTTTGCTCGCAGCGATTGTGCATTTCGCTTGGCCACCTGAATGGCAGAATCGCTAATGTCTGTTCCTGTTACCTGCCAGTGTGGACGTGCTAATGCCATGCTGATGGCTAATGCGCCGCTACCCGTGCCAATATCCAAGACACTTTTAGCGACATCATCATGATCAGTCAGCACCCAATCAACAAGTTCCTCAGTTTCCTGCCGGGGAATCAATACAGCAGGTGTCACCATAAATGAGTGTCCGTAAAACTGAGTCTTACCGATTACATATTGAGCAGGCTCTCCCTTTGCAATCCGTTGGACGGCCTGCTGATAGGCTGCCCATTGAGCTGCCGTCAGCGCATCTCTTAAACGCATCAATAACTGGGTTCGCGACCAGTTAAACAAATCCATCATAATACTGGCCGCTAAGTTGGGGTCAGTATTTTTTAACTGTTGGTCAAAACAAGAAGAAGCCCACTGCTGGGCTTCTAAAATAGTTGGTTTATCCACGATTTAACTCATCCATCTTCTCAGCCTGTTCGTTTAACAGCAAGGCATCAATAATTTCGTCTAACTCGCCGTTCATCACGCGGTCCAATTTATTCAAGGTCAAATTGATTCGGTGATCCGTAACCCGGTTTTGAGGGAAGTTGTACGTCCGGATTCGTTCCGAACGGTCCCCAGTTCCAACAGCGCTCTTACGTTGCTCGTCGTATTCGCTCTGTTCACGAGAAGCGTAATAATCGTACACACGCTGTTTCAGAATTTCCATCGCCTTGACACGGTTTTGCTGCTGCGACCGTTGATCCTGCATTGACACAACCACGCCGGTCGGAATATGCGTCATTCGAACGGCTGAACTTGTTTTGTTAATATGCTGACCACCGGCACCGGATGAACGAAACACATCAGTCCGGATGTCTTTTGGATCTAAGTCGATATCAACATCCTCGTACTCTGGCATCACACCAACAGTCGCGGTACTGGTATGCACACGACCAGCAGATTCTGTCACCGGAACCCGTTGAACCCGATGTGCACCATTTTCAAACTTCAGTTTGGAATAAACTTTATCGCCCGTAATCATCAGGACAATTTCTTTAAAGCCACCCACTTCAGTCGCATTTTCGTCGATGACTTCTACTTGCCAGCCTTGCTTTTCAGCATAACGAGAATACATGTTGAATAAGTCCGCAGCAAA
Source organism: Furfurilactobacillus milii (assembly GCF_009864005.1). Taxonomy (GTDB): domain Bacteria; phylum Bacillota; class Bacilli; order Lactobacillales; family Lactobacillaceae; genus Furfurilactobacillus; species Furfurilactobacillus rossiae_B. Next base: position 114,769 of record NZ_WEZQ01000019.1, on the reverse strand, counting down.
TAAGCTAGCTTCATCACCACCGGCAGCTCCATGAATTTCCATGATGATGTTCTTGTCATCATTTGGATCCTTAGGTAGCATCAAAACAGTGATTTCCTGTTCCAACTGGGCTTTTTCGTCTTCCAATTCTTTTAGTTCTTCCTTAGTCAGCTCTTCCATGTCAGGATCAAGCTTTTCATGAAGTAAATCATTATCGTCGCTGATTTCATCCATCACTTTGCGATAACGACGGTACTTTTCGACTGTTTCACGAATGCTCCCCTCTTCTTTGGACAGCTTCATAAAGCGATCTGAATCCGCAATGACCTCAGGGTCGCTCATGAGTTCATTAAGTTCCTCATAGCGGTCCGACACGGCCTGCAGTTTATTAAACATTTCATCCATAACTTCTGTCTCCTACTTCGCTCGTTCTGTCAGTTTACTTCTGTAAAGGCGGGTTAAAATAATGCTCACGGCACACTGGATAATAACTTTCATTTCCGCCAATCTGGACCTGTTCACCCTCATAAACGGGTTTATTATCGTGAAAACGAAGATTCATGATTGCTTTTTTGGCACAGAACCAACAAATCGTTTTCATTTCTTCAATCTTGTCAGCGTAAAGTAATAGGTATTTTGATCCCTCAAACAATTCGTTGCGAAAATCATTTTTCAGTCCAAACGTCATCACCGGAATGTGTAGTTCATCCACAACCTTAGTTAACTCCAAAATGTGGTGTTTTTGTAAAAATTGAGCTTCATCAACCAGCACGCAAGACGCTTCCGGATCAATTTCATTAACGGCCTCGAAGACGTTAGTATCTGCTTTGATGGTGTGAGCCGGACGCTTCAAACCAATTCGGCTTGAAACGTAACCTTCACCATCACGAGTATCCACGGCACTTGTCATAATAATGACGGACTTGCCTTGTTCCTCGTAATTGTGCGCGACTTTTAAGATTTCAATCGTCTTACCTGAGTTCATTGCCCCGAACCGGAAAAATAACTGTGCCATGCGTTGCCTTCCTCTGTCAAAAATTTTATCGCTTTCCATTATACCGAATGGACCAATACTTGAACAGCACGACGGCCAAACATGTTTGAACTTGCTTTCTCTGATCGACAAGTTAAGTAGTTAGTGAATTCATTAAAACTGAGCATTGGACCGTGGGTTTTAGACGAGATGTGCTAAACTGGCTAAAGTTAATTACAGATTAAAGGAGCTTTTCATGTCATTACGAAGCGGGGTTGCCACAGCAGTTGGCAAGACATCATACTGGTTTTTACACACATTTATGCACGGTGGTTCATCATTACCTGGCAAACTAGCCGCTCGGATTGACCCCGAAATTTTGAAACATTTGGGACAAAATTATGATGTTATCGTGATTACTGGAACAAACGGAAAGACACTGACGACCGCTCTAACCGTCCGTGTTTTACGCGAAAAATACGATCATGTTTTGACAAATCCTACTGGTTCAAATATGGAACAAGGTATTGTCGGCACATTTCTTCATGCCAAACGTTCCCGGGGTCAACGCCCACTGGCCGTCTTGGAAGTGGATGAAGCAAACGTTATTAAAGTAACGCGTTACATTAAACCCATTGCGTTTGTGTTCACCAACATCTTCCGTGATCAAATGGATCGTTACGGTGAAATTTACACGACGTACAAAAAGATTATCGATGGCGTGCGGCTTGCACCTGAAGCGACTATCATTGCGAATGGTGACGCTCAACTCTTTAACTCAGTTGATCTGCCTAACCCCAAAATTTACTACGGCTTCAATCACCTCCCACAAGGCGATATGAAGGCCCCGACGAATACGGATGGCATCTTGTGTCCAAAGTGTCAGCACGTTTTGCACTATCATTTTATGACCTATGGTAATTTAGGCGATTACTTCTGCCCTAATTGTGGTTTCCATCGTCCAGAGCTTAACTATGCAGTTACTAAATTGGGTGCCATGACGCCCACTGCATCAACGTTTGATTTGGATGGTGAATCATTTAAGATTGGCATCGGCGGTTTATACAATATCTATAATGCCCTCGCTGCATACGCTGTTGGCCGTTTTCTCAATGTAGAACCTGCTCAAATTCGCCAAGCTTTCACCAGTGATGAACGTGTCTTTGGCCGCCAAGAGGTCATTCACGTCGGCGATAAGGACGTTACCTTGATTTTGATTAAGAATCCCGTTGGTGTGAACCAGGTTATCGACATGATTTTAACGGAACCTGAGAACTTCTCATTCGTCGGCTTACTCAACGCCAATTATGCTGACGGTATTGATACTAGTTGGATCTGGGATGGTGAGTTTGAAAAGCTTGGTGCTGCCGGTACTGGCGAGAATCCCAAAATAAAAGCATTTTTGACCGGTGGCGAACGCTATAAGGACATTACGTTCCGACTTAAGGTGGCAGGTATCGATCAACCAATGATTGAACCAGATTTAACTAAAGTCACTGCCAAGATCAAGGAACTGCCAACCAAAAAAGTGTATGTACTGGCAACCTATACGGCCGTGCTACAATTACGTAAACAATTAGCCAGTGAAGGTTTGATAAAGGAAGGAATGGGTGCTTAATGGCTAACTATCATTTAACAATCGCCCATCTTTACGGCGATCTGATGAATACCTATGGTGACGTCGGTAATATTTTAGCAATGCAGTATTACGCCAAAAAAATGGACGCTGATGTGACAACAAAATTGGTCAGTCTCGGTGATCCATTTGATCCTAATGATTTTGATATTGTTTTCTTCGGCGGTGGACAGGATTTCGAGCAAACCATCGTGGCTAAAGATCTGCCAACAAAGGCGGCAGCTATTACCGACTTTATCGAAGACGGCGGCCCTACCCTAGCTATCTGTGGCGGCTTTCAATTACTGGGTCAATATTATATTGGCGCGGATGGTGAGCGGATTACTGGAACCAAGTCTATGAGCCACTACACGAAGAATCAGCATGACCATCGTTTTATCGGTGATACGATTATCAAGGATGAACAAACCGGCGAAGTTTATCATGGCTTTGAAAATCATCAAGGAATGACCTTTCTTGGTAAGGATGAGGCGCCACTAGGAGTTGTTTCCGAAGGTGCTGGTAATAATGGTGCGGATGGCACTGAAGGTGTCCATTACAAAAATGTCTATGGCACCTACTTCCACGGTCCCATCCTGACCCGGAATGGTGACATTGCTAAACATCTACTAGTCGCCGCATTAAAGCGCAAGTATCCAGACCAAGATTTTAGCGAACAGGAAAACATGGTGATTCCAGCAACGTTTTAGCGTTTGCTAGAATTCAAACAATTAAAAACGACACAGCGTGAAAAATCACGTTGTGTCGTTTTTGCGTAACGCTAAAACCAAGATTCAAAGGACACTCTTTGATAACTAACTATGCTCGTGCATGTGGTGCTGCCAACTGTGGCCGTTCGCCGTTGCGGGCCTGGACCCAGTCGTCATTGTCCCACTCTTCTGTAGCACGGCGACCACCAAAGTAATCCCATTCGGAATTACGCTCAACTTCAACAATCTTGTTGCCACCAGCAACCGTGACCCAATTATACGACCCATTCTCATGAGCAAATTTGACCCACAAAACTGGGAACTGGTGCTCCTCACCATTAGCGTCCACATAGGAACGTTGCTGATTTTCCACAACCAACAAGGATAGACCGCGCGCAAAATCTGGATCCGTATCGGTCCAAACATCTTCGGCCAGCTTCTCTGCCTCCTGAGTGCCCGGCAATGGCTGATCGGGTGCCTGTGTATAGTTGTGGTAACTTTGTAAGTCCTGGCCATCGTTTGCATAGATAGTGGTTACCTGTGCACCATGTAATAAAAACGTTGGCTGCTCCTGATACCGTTCAATTGTGATTGGTTCGCCGTTACGTTCATGCGATTCAGTTGAAATCAAAGTATAGTCGTCTGGAATCCATAAGTAACGTGATTTATGATCCTTTAATTGAACAAATGCCATGTTAATTTCCTCCATTCATAAACCGGTATTGTTGATTAAATTGCGTGCTATTTCGTCCGTTGAATAATGTCCGTCTTTGTTCGTTTGATGACAAACAGCAAAACCAGCCAACCGCCGACAACGAAGACTGACACAATTGTTAACGCATTAAATAACATCACAATAACAACAAATGCCAAAAAGCCCAGTACAAAATAGTCACTTACAGGTGTTAAGGGCGTCAAAAACGTCCCGTCACCGACACCTACCTTCTGCCGGTATCGTAAATGAGCCACAACAATCATGACCCAAACAAACAAGAAACAAGTAGTCGACATCGTTGCTAAAATCGTAAAGATTTGATTTGGAATGATGCCATTTAAAATTAATGCAATCATGATAATGCCCGCCGAAAAAGTCAGTGCGTTGCCCGGCACCTGTGTCTTAGATAAACGGCCCAGCTTAGCAATTCCCCGACCATGATAACGATTCGTCAAGGTATAAAGCATCCGACCGGTCGAAAATAACGCACTGTTACAAGCCGATGCTGCCGCAGTGATAACCACAAAATTAATAATGCTGGCAGCGGCCGGTATTCTAGCAGCTGCGAATACTTGAACAAACGGGCTTTGGTTCGCATTGGCCACCGTCCACGGAATGATCGTCATGATAATGAATAGTGCGCCGACGTAAAACAAAATGATTCTTACCGGCAGTTCATTGATTGCCTTGGGGAGAATCTTTCGGGGGTCTTTCGTTTCAGCAGCGGTGAGACCGATTAATTCAATGCCAGCAAAACTGAAGACAACCATTGGCAACGCGGTCACGAAGCCGCGCCAGCCGTTTGGCATCAAACCTCCATGACTGACCAGATTCTGCAAACCAACGACCCCGTTGGCCGTTCTGACATGCATGACAATCATGACCGTACCAATGATAATCAATAAGATGATGGCCGCCACTTTGATCAATGCAAACCAAAATTCCGTTTCACCGAACAAACGAACTGTGATTAGGTTCAACCCCAGCAAAACCAGCAGCAATACGAGCCCTGGTAACCATTGAGGTAGCGAAGGCCACCAGAATCGAAAGTAAAGCCCAACAGCAGTCAGTTCGACCATCGCCGTCACTAGCCAACACAGCCAGTACGTCCACCCTGCGATAAAACCAGCCGTCTCTCCTAAATATTGGCGAATAAAATCAACAAACGAATTAAATCGTTCATCAGACAGAAGCACTTCGCCTAGCGCACGCATGATGATAAACGTGACTACCCCCGTTAACATATAACTCAGGAGAATTGACGGGCCCGCCAGATGAATTGCACGGCCAGATCCTAAAAATAGGCCGGTGCCAATGGTGCCACCAATCGCAATCAACTGAATTTGACGATTGCGCAGATTACGTGCCAGTTGTTGTTGTGCCATACAGATGCCCCCTTACTGTGAGCCTGCTACCCATGGTGCCTGTTGGAACAAAGCTAATGCCGCCGGTCCGTCCAAATGCTGTGTTTGATAAATAAACGCATCGTCCTGCAATCGATTATATAAATCTAAGTCCGTCTCACGCAGATGAATCATATCTGTGACATTAATCTCAAACGGTGAAAAAGACCCATCATCATTAATGATTGTCAGAAAAATACTATGGTGACCGACAGCCGCCAGCATCGCGGAAATATTATTCTGCAGTCCCTTCAGGAATTGTTGCTCAGCAGGGGCCACCTCATCGTCAATCACAACGCCGGCAAGCTGATGCTGATATTGTGCTGCGACATCATCTGTTAACGTGTCGTGTTCCACGAGCTGCTTCATTCGTTCATACATCATCATAAGTTGATTAAGTGCCGAACTTGGCATAATTGTCACCTTCTTGTCCCTTTGTCAGTCTCACTGAACCTGCTTAAATATCAGATCCACTATGTAGCCTACCCATTTTCAAAAATGACAGCTATCAATGATAACTACATTTTCGATGCAAACATTAATTTCCTTATTTCAATTGGTAAGTTCGGTTGATTTAATTTAGTTCACATCGCTAATCACCAAAACCACTGTTTTTCGAATATGTTTACTTGGCAAGATTAGCTTTTACGCTCGATTGATGAGTACACAAAAAGACCTGCTACGTGTTAGTAACAGGTCTGGTTGACTTCTTAACTGTTCAATTAATGCCCCTTCCGGTGACAGTGATTGTGACACTAAGCCTTAGCGCCGGGTTCGCTGGCGATGATTTGTACGTCGCCTTTAACGGTCCATTCCTTGATGCCAAACGGAATAATGAAGTGCATTCCCTTAACCAGGGTATATGGCTGCTCACCGGGAACAATCAGTTCACCACGGCCATTAAGTACAGATGCCAAAGTGTAAGGCGCCTTGCCGCGACTAAAGTGGGCTTCCCCACCGTTTGTCCGCCATTCATAAACCGCAAAGAATTCAGAGGCAACGAACTTTGTGATTGTGGCCTTGCCAACTGTTGTTTTTGTAATATCAAGCTTTGGATCAACATGCGGTACCGTGGTCACATCGATACTTTGTTGCTTGTGTAATGGGCGTTTGCGACCCTTAGCATCCGTCCGGTCCCAATCGTAAACACGGTACGTTGTGTCCGAACTCTGCTGTGTTTCAAGCACCATGATCCCAGCGCCGAGCGCATGGATCGTGCCACTAGGAACATAGAAGAAATCGCCGGCCTTCACCGGTACCGTGCGAAACAACTTGTCCCACTGGTCATTATTGATCCAGTCAGCGAGTTGTTCGCGAGTTTGTGCATGGTGGCCGTAATAAAGTTTGGCACCTGGTTCTGCGGCAATCACGTACCAACACTCAGTTTTACCAAGTTCATGCTCATGTTCTTCCGCGTAAGCGTCGTCTGGGTGAACTTGCACTGACAGGTCCTCATGGGCATCCAAGATTTTTGTCAATAATGGGAACACATCACCCTTAGCATTGCCAAATACTTCACGATGCTGAGCCCAAATTGTGTCCAATGATTCACCTTTGAATTCACCATTTACAACCGTTGCGGGACCATGTGGATGAGCAGAAATGGCCCACGCTTCACCGGTGTGATCCGTTGGAATATCATAATTAAAGCGGTCGTGAAGACCAGTGCCACCCCAAATTTTTTCATGGAACACTGGAATCATAAACATTGGTTCAGTCATCAAACGCACCCCTAATTGTAATTAATTTGGCTTTAGCCCACAGCTGGACTATACACTTCTCTCAGTTTAGCACAGTGTGTCGGCCGTTATTTTAACCACCAGCAACTTCATCTAAAAAGGTCCGGTATAGGGACGGTCGCCACTCAATAAAGCGGTGATTTTTCTGGCTCGGATGCACTCGATTTGTCAATAACACTAACCCCTGTTTCGTAACCCGATCCAAAATGATGATGGTGCCGGTAAAGCCGGTGTGAAAACTGACCAAATGTGTGTTATCCGAACTCGCTAATAAATTCCACCCTAATGAACGGCCCAAGTTGTGCGATGGTGTTTGATCTGTCCGCAACAAGTCACGCGTCTTGGCAGTCAAGACGTCGTCACGATCACTTAAAAACCACTGTGCAAAAGTTGTCATATCAGCTAATGATGCAAACAACCCAGCAGATCCGCAATGCTTACCTAAAATAGCGGCTTTCGGATCATGAACACGCCCGCGAATCAGACCCTGTTGAGTCAATTCGGTTGGCACACTGTTTGACGGATCTGGTGTAAATGTCGCCGCACCCATTTTCAGCGGTTTCAAAACGTGCTCCTCAATAATCTGTTGCACTGGTTGATGACAAACGGCTTCCAACACATAGCCGATAAAAATCAGGCCAATATCGGTATAATGGTCGCGCTGTTCAAACGTGTCACCGACTGGCAACTGTAATAACGCTTGTTTAAGCTGATTGGCGGGCAACTCATTACGATGTGGAATGTATCCCGCAATTGCCGACGTATGAGTCAGCAGATCCCGTAATGAAACGCGTTTATCATGCCATTCAGGAACGAACTGGGCCAATTTATCATCGACACTAAGCCGACCCTGTTCGACTAATTGTAATAATGCGGTCGTGGTACCAACTACCTTAGTCAACGAGGCCAAATCGTACAGCATCCCCGGTTTTAACGGTTCATGTTCCGGCCACCACTGGGCATCACCCTTCACCTTTTGATACACTTCTGAGCCATCGATCAACGCGTAACTGACCCCAGGTACAATCTGATCATCCAGCAAGTCCTGAATTACACGTTGTGTTTGTTTATAATCACGCATTTACTGTCACCTTTTTCAATAAAAGGCGCTGTCGTCAACTACTTCAGTGAACAACAACGCCTAGCACTCAATTTAAATAACAATCCTCATAAACTGAAAATCCTGAATAGATCATGGATGTTTAGCATCCGTTACACTGACCGGAAACGCCGTTCCATGGGACTGGGTTCAACCCGCACAAAACGCGGTTTTCACCCTTGATTATGAGCCGCCAAACCACGTCTCATAAGTCATCCCGCAACACTAAGCGGCCAAATTCTCGCCGCCAAGTGTTGCCGACACGGAACTCTGTTTCCGGTCAGCTCCACTCTTGTACCAATCAATAAAATGTTTACACGCAAGCCCATTCTGTCAAATGATAGCTGTCATGAAGCTTTTACTATATTAGCTGGAGGGCGTCAACATTGATACCGAGCCGTGAAAATTGTGTTAATTCGACTGTTTCTCTCGAATTTACACAACGGACTGTCGTTAAGACTCGGATTTTCACGAGGCTTTACGGCGAGGTGAAAGACCGCGAACTTCGGGCTCGAACCGGTCCCACGGCGAGTGTATCAATGTTGACAACCGTAAGCGTAATCCACGCTCATTAAAGTAGTGGCGCCTAATTATTGAGGTTACAAATACTGTCTACTCTTCTGCACCCTGCGCATGATTGCGTCGTGCCGAGGGATCAAATAGCTTTTGTAGCCAACCCAACACTGCGTCGGAAACAATGGCCATTAAGGCGGTCGGCAACGCACCAGCTAAAATGATTGCACCACCATTTGTGGCATTCGTCCCTCTGATAATGATATCACCAAGGCCACCAGCGCCAACGAATGAACCAATCGCAGTGATTCCGATTGCCAACACTAAAGCGTTTCGAATGCCTGCCATAATAACAGACAATGAAAGCGGCAGTTCAATGTAACGCAGTACTTCAAGACGGGTCATTCCCATCCCCTTGCCGGCATCCAGAACATCTGGATTAACGTTTAACATCCCGGTATACGTATTTTTGATAATTGGCAATAGCGCATACAGAAACACTGTCACGATAACGGTATTTACGCCGAGGCCAAGGCCAAGCATCAACACCGACAGCATCGCTAAAGACGGAATTGTTTGAATAACATTGGCAATTCCGATTACCCAGCCACTCAAATGACGGTTACGGGCAATCAAGATACCAATCGGAATGCCAACGATTGCAGCAAACAACACACCATAAATCGAAATAAGGAAGTGTCGGTTAAACTGACTCAAAACATATAAGCCATTATGCTGAAAATAATACAGTAATTGTTGCCATATATTTAGCTGACTCATATTACCGGCCCCCTTCAAAATAATGATGTTGATGCAAGTAACGTTGGGCAACCGTCGCAGGTTCCTCAAGATTATTGTCCACTTCGTAATTCAACTTCTGCATCGTGTTCAAACTGATTTTGCCGCTCAGTTTACGCAGTGTCTTTTTCAGTTGAGGATACTTCTTCAAGGCAGCATCGTTGGCCACAACGCTACAGTTATAAGGCGGGAAGAAATTCTTATTGTCCTTTAAAACCTTTAAGTTATAACTCTTAATGCGCCCATCTGTAGAATAGCCTAACACAGCATCCATCCGGCCTTGTGACAACGCTTCATAAACCAGACCAATTTGCATAGGATATAAATCGCCAAACGAGTACCCATAAGTCCGTTTGAAATCGGCGTAACCGTCGCCATGACGATTCTCCCAAATCGGATCGATCCCCACTTTCATCTGACTAGCGTGTGACTTTAGGTCGCTAACTGTATCCACATGATTCTTTTTGGCATAATCTTTCGTCACCATCCACGCATAAGTATCCGCAAATCCATAGCTCGGGAAGTACGTCATGTGATAATGCTTCTTAAAGTATTGATGAACGTAAGCATCCGTTTGGGCCTGCGTGCGAGAGCGGTCAATCTTTTTACCCATGATTGACTCTAAATCCGTTCCCGTATAACGCACCGCAGATAAATCCGCATCGTTACGCTTTTGCGCGTTGAAAGTAACGTTACCTGAACCCAGGTTTGAAACAATCGTTGCCTTATAACTTGTGTCATGCTCAATCAGATCTTTCAGCATTTCTGCCATGATCTGTGATTCCGTTGTCGACATGGATGCGATCCGAACTGTCCCTGTTGACGAGTTGTTGAGACCGGGGAAACCACAGCCACTCAAAAGCATCACACCAGCTAGCGCAACAATGACTAATGACCAAACTTTTCGTTGTAAATGTCGCATTAGCTTTGACCTCCTTCATCGCCGGTAACCCGCGGTGTTAGAGCCTTTTCTAACAGACCCAACAAATAATCAACAACTAGCGCCAAAATAATAACGGGAATCGAGCCACCAAGAATCAGGTCACCCCGGTACAAGTTCAAACCGTTGAAGATAAAGTCCCCGAGGCCGCCTGCCCCGATATAAGAAGCCAACGTTGCCCACGCGATGACGTAAGTGCCTGACAAACGGACACCGGCCATAATCACCGGCGCTGCCAACGGTAACTCGACCATTCGAATGGACTCAAGTCGGCTCATGCCCATCCCTTTGGCAGCATCCAAGACACTGGGATTCACATCTTCTAATCCTAAGTACGTATTTCTTAAAATCGGTAACAACGAATAGATAAATAACGCAATAATAGCTGGTTTAGCACCGATACCAAACAGCGGAATCATCAATGCTAGTAGAGCCATCGCCGGCACCGTTTGTAAGACGCTGGCTAGTCCAATAACAATTCCGGCAATCTTTTTAAAGCGTGTCAACAAAACGCCAAGTGGAATCGCCACGATTACGCCAAGAAACAAAGAAATTCCTGAAATATACAGATGCTGCCACGTTTTAAAGATTAATTGGCCACCAAAATTTTGTAGGAAGGTGATCATCATTAATCACCCACCTTTGTCTCATCGGATGTTGCTGTGCCAGCAGATTCTGCACTGGCTTGCTGGCTTGGGGTAGACTTAGCGATTTGACTCGTGGCGCTGTCAGAACTCGGTTGAGTCGTCCCCGTTGTCTCCTGATCCTCATTGCCCGTACTATCCAATTTATCATCGACAAATAGCGCATCGTACACGATGTCCACCAATGCAGCCCGTGTCACGATACCGACCAGCTTGCCATCGTCGTCCACAACAGGGACGTTTTTATAACCGTGTTTCAAGATACGATCCACAGTATCACGAATGACCGCATTCTCATTTACATAGAAAATGCGTTCGTTAAAAATATCACCCAGTTGTTTAGTTGGTGAGTAGTTATCATTTAGGGTCTCAATATCAACAAAGCCACGCAAATGGTTTTCTTTATCCGTGACCAGTAGCGTATCAACCCGTCGGTCATGCATCAACTTCAACGCTTGCACCAAAGTAGCAGATGAAACCATCGCAACCGGCGTTTTTAACATCACCTGACCAACAGTGGTGATACTTGGCTTAGCCTGAATAAGACGGTCACGGCCAATCAATTCTTCAACGAAGTCATTGGCCGGGTGGCGCAAGATTTCTTCTGGCGTGGCCACTTGGACCATTTTTCCATGAGACATCACGACAATACGTGTTGCTAACTTCAACGCCTCGTCCATATCATGCGTAACAAACACAAAGGTCTTACCAGACTTCTGCTGCAAACTTTTCACGAGGTCTTGTAACATTTCACGGGTCACGGGGTCCAATGCACTAAAGGCTTCATCCATCAGGATAATGTCCTGATCCGCTGCTAACGCACGGGCCACACCGATTCTTTGCTGCTGACCACCAGACAATTCAGCCGGATAACGGTCTAGGAAACTGTCTGGCAGTTCAACCATCTCAATCATTTCTTTAGCGCGTTGATTACGTTTGTCCTCGGGCCATTTCAAGAGGCGGGGCACCAACGTAATGTTGTCACGAATCGTCATATGCGGTAACAAACCAATATTTTGAATCACATAGCCAATTCGACGTCGCAATTGGACCGGATTCATCTTGGAAATGTCCTGACCCTCAATCTGAATCGTACCAGAAGTTTGATTCAACATCCGGTTGATCATGCGCATGGTCGTTGTTTTGCCGGAGCCAGAGGTCCCGATAAAACAGATAAACTCGCCTTTTTCAATTTCCAAATTAAAATCTTCAACGGCGACCTTGTTACCGGAGTATGTCTTGTTTAAGTGGCTCATCGATAAGAACACGGTTATTCACCCTTTTTCTCTAGTTTTACAAATTTACTTGCCTAAATTCATTAATTAATTGATGTTACCTACCACCCTAACGTGTTCAGCGTGTAAAATGCAAGAAAAGAGGAAGGATTGGTCAGTTTGTCTCAACAAGAGCTTCGTCAGCACCTCGACGCCATTCAACGACGGTTAGTAATCGCCGCTGTTCTGGCCTTAGGATTGTTGGTCGTCCGAATGTTTATCATCAACACTTTTATTATCGTTGCCTTCTGGGCATGCGCCCTTTACGTGCTGGTCTTGTTTGGCCTGTGGCTGTGGTTGGAGTGGCAATTGCTGTTCCGCCACTAATCCAGCTTATTGAAAGTAACTGAATATGCTAAAATTAGTTTAATCATTCACAATGATGGGCACTTAGTGTCGCAAACGGAGGAAGTTAACATGGCAAAACACGTAACGTTAGCAGATGTTGCCAAACGCGTCGGAATGGCCCCGTCGACTGTTTCTCGCGCTCTGAGGGATAGTCCCCGCGTGACACCTGCCACACGAGCACGAATTCATCAAATTGCAGAAGACATGAACTTTCAGCCAAATACGTTGGCGCAAAGTATTCGTAACCAACAAACAGACACAATTGGCATCATTGTCAGCAACATTCTTAATCCTTACTTCACGGAACTTCTTCGCGGTATCGGTGATGAACTAGCTTTGTCCGGTAAACGCATGGTGCTGTTTAACACGGACGAACAAGCCGCTAAAGAGACGCGTTTTTTAAATGCATTGACGGGTCAGATGGTCGATGGCTTAATTATTGCCAGTACTGGCGGGATTGATAATTACGATAAGTTAACGCAAACCACACCCACTGTTTTCGTGGACCGAGTGCCCAATGCAGATAGCATTCATCACTATGACGCCGTGTTGACGGATAATCCGACGGCTGCCCGTGATCTGACCCAACGCTTGATTGATGCCGGTGGCAAGCGGATCGGTTTCATCGGTAGCCAGGTCGCGTTTTCAGCAATCGAACGTCTCAATGGTTATCAACAAGCGCTCACGGACAATGGTTTGCCGGCCAAACGCAACCTCACCCGTCAAACGGACTATACGCCTGCTGCCACGGCCAAAGCGCTCAACGAACTCCTACAACAGGAAAAAATCGATAGCCTGATAGTTGCCGACAGTGTTATCCTCAGCCAAGTCATGAAATTGCTCAAACAACAGGGAAAACTAGCAGCCTTTAGGTTAGGTACGTTCGATTACCTCAGCTGGTTTGATTACCTCGACGTGGATCTGGTTGCTGTCCAACAGTCGACGTATGCGATTGGTCATGCCGCTGTAACAACTCTGCTCAACCGAATTGCGACACCGACTGCGCCAGTTACGACCCAATGCTTACCTGTCACGTTACACCAGAACTTTTAGCGTTCAACAGCCAACAGAAAGGACGCCATAGACCATGACTACAATTGCCCCATTGACTCAAAATAACGCTGAGCTAATTGCTAATACTTGGCATTATGACGGAATGTACAGTTTTTATGACATGTCAGCAGATCCTGAAGACTACGAAGAGATACTTTCCCCTAAATTACGTTCCGATCATTATTTTCAGGTGGTGACACAAAACCAACTCACTGGTTTTTTCATGGTCGAACCGACCGATCAATCATCGATTGTTGAAGTTGGTCTCGGAATGAAACCATTATTGACGGGCCAAGGGGCGGGCAAACAATTTGTCCAGTTAATTTTGGCTTACGTTAGTGCGCATCATCATCCAGAAACTATTATTTTTGATGTTGCTGAATTCAACGTTCGGGCTCAAAAATGCTATCGTAACTTAGGCTTTATGCCAGTAAAACGTCACCTGCAAGCCACAAATGGTGGTCAGTATCCATTTGTAGAAATGCAATTAATCTTAAACGCAGATTCGGATCATCGCTAATTAAATAGTTTCTGTAGTAAGTAAAAGCACGCGTTCTCCTCCTTTTTAGTGAGGGAACACGTGCTTTTTGCATACAACAAAAATTTAATTCTGGAAAAATATCACTTAACTATTTAACACTTTCGCTAACGTTGACGATGGCTTTGTTGACTTTGTGATCAAACTTGCCACCAAGAAAATCAGCAACTTGATCAAACGTTAATTCATCTGAAATTAATGATTCAACTAATTCCTGATGACCTGCCAAAAATGCCAGTGAATCTTCAAAAGCGTATGGGTTGATGAAGGAACCTTTAATTGTCAGTTCTTTTTGGAAAATGTCGTAAGAGTTCAGTGCGAAAGTTTGATCTGGGTTAGCAACCCCAAACATCAAGACCTGACCACCCTTCCCTGCAGCGTCAACCGCGGCAGCTTGAGTCGCAGGCGCACCAACAACTTCAACGACCACGTCATAACCAGAGGGAACGGTTTCGGTGCCGTTGTTATAAACGTTCTCAGCACCCAAACGTTTCATCAGGTCACGTTTTTGATCATTGTGACCACTAACGTCAACATGTGTCACACCCAGTGACTTAATCATCGCTGTAAAGAGTTGGGCGATAAAACCATCACCAATAATTAACACGTGTTGAGCAGGATCTAAATCCAGTAATTTCACCCCATGCACTGCGCAACTAACTGGTTCGGTTAAAGCAGCCGCTTTAAATGAGAGTTCATCAGGAATTGGGTAAACGACAGATTCTGGTGCAGTAACAAATTCTGCAAGTCCACCGTTCCGTGTTACACCAACGGCTGACAAGTTCTCACACAATTGAGGACGACCTTCACGACAGTAACGACAATGACCACAGTAAATGTTGGGGTCAATTGTCACCCGATCGCCAACTTTAATTGTCGTGACGTCAGCACCAACTTCAACCACTTGACCTGAATTCTCATGACCTAAAACGATTGGTGGCGTTGCTTGAGCCGAACCTGGGAGTCCTTGGTAAAGATGCGTATCCGTGCCACAGATGCCTGCATATTTCATTTGGATTTTTACTTCATTGGCTGGAACCTTGGGTGCGTCGATATCACGCACATTCATATCTTTTAAGCCTTCAAGAACAAGTGCCTTCATTTCATAAACCCCGTTTCTGATTTGTATGTGAATTTCATAACATTCGTTATTGTAAAAATTCCCCGCGGATGAAACAACCCACTTTTAAAGCAAATTAGGCCAAATTGACCCCAGTTGTCGACCTTGTCCAAGCAGTATCTTCCCTTGCCTCAGGCCTGTTACTTCAATGTTTTACTCACCTTCATTGCGTTTAAAACAAACGTTTGTCTCTATTGTTTTTAAACTATCCTCATGAAAACGATTAACCATTTTCATACTGATTTTTCGACTTTCAAAGACAAACGTTTGTCTCGGTGCTTTGACCTTCCATCGGCTTTCACAGCCGCCTAATTGATTTCCTTTACCCCCTTTAAAAGCCCATCACAACGGGAGTATAACAATCAACATGGTTAGTGATTAAGTTAACAATATCCTCAAATAAAGATTGTTCTCCTTTCTGTGTGTGGCTATGATTAGACATTGTAATCGCTTACAAGATTTAAATTAATCATTCACATTTTTATTTCAACCACATTTACTGAGTATCAGAAAGGAAGCATCACTATGTTATTAGGCAGCGTTGAAGCAGGCGGTACTAAATTTGTTTGTGCCGTTGGTGACGAAAATTACCGAACGAAAGATATTGTTAGTTTCCCCACGACCACGCCGGCGGAAACCCTCCAAAAGACGATTGACTACTTTCGTCAATTCGATATTAAAGCACTATCGGTGGCCTCATTTGGCCCAATTGAACTACGCCGTAACGATCCCAAGTACGGTTACATCACCAATACACCTAAGCCTAACTGGGCAGATACAGACTTCATCGGCACCTTAAAAGAAGCCTTTGACATTCCCATGTTTTGGACAACTGACGTCAATGGTTCAGCTTATGGTGAGTATGTTATGTCGACGCTAACTAATGAACGAATCAATTCATTGGTTTATTACACCATTGGTACCGGTGTTGGCGCCGGCGCCATTATTGATGGCGACTTTCTTGGCGAAATGGGCCATCCAGAAATGGGCCATGTGCGTCTCAAACGTCATCCTGATGACCTCGATTTCAAAGGCATTTGCCCATTTCACGGCGACTGTCTTGAAGGTTTAGTCGCTGGGCCAACGTTTGAAGCTCGGACTGGCAAACCTGGCAAGGAAGTCCCGTTAACTGACCATGTCTGGGACATCATGGCGTATTACGTTGCCCAAGCAGCATTGCAGGTCACGCTAATTATGAGACCTGGCAAAATCATTTTCGGTGGTGGCGTGGTCAGCGAGCCATTTTTAAAGAAAGTTCGCCAACAGTTCAGTGAACTTCTGAACGATTACGTTAATGTTGGTAATCTTGACGATTACATCGCCATGCCTGCCATTAAACATAACGGCTCAGCGACACTGGGTAACTTTGCATTAGCATTGCGAGAACTACAAGCATAACGCGTTTATTTGGTCCTATATTTAAGTGAGGAGTTTTCAACATGACGACACAATCAAACAATGGCCGTACCATTTCCATGGGATCTGCAATCGGCCTCTTCATTCTTTCATTGGTAATTAACTCGGCGGGAAATGTTTTAACTTTGGTCACGTCGTCAAAGATTCACCCATCTTTTCTCGGTTCCGCGTATTGGACAGCTGCTGAAGCGAATTTAGGGACTGCCATTCACTGGAATCTGTTCTGGGCATTCCTTATCTTTGGAATGTTGACCACTGTCTTAAACGCCATTTTAGTGGGCAAATGGGAATGGCGCCGGGCTCTCGGCAACTTGATTTTTATGGTGCCCTTCTCAGCCTTGATTCAACTATTTGCGGATTTCTTTAACGGTGTTTATCCACAATTATTTGCTGGTCTCCCGCAAGCCCATGGTATTTGGATGATTAGCTTTTACGTCATTTTAAATTTTCTCGGCGTTGCACTCATCGCTATCGCAATTTCAATTTACCAACGCGTCAACCTCGTTTTGCATCCAGCAGATGATTTAATGCAGATTCTCCGTTTCAAATATTGTCGTGGTAACGCCAACCTAGCAATGTGGGCTTCTTACATTCCACCGACCATCATGGCCATCATTGCGTTTGCCATCACCCGCGACTTCACTAACTTTGGGATTGGCACCCTGTTTGCCTTCGTCTTCCAAGGCGGCATCACGGGAATCGCAGACCGTGTTGTGTTCCCCAACTTAAAACATCAAGCGTTGGATGTTGGCCATGCAGAAAACGCCACACCATCCCCTTCGAAACAAACGAATGCTTAACCAAAAGTCACTCAAACTTGAAAGGATATCATTATGAAAATTACAGATTTTATCGACGACGTTCAACACGTGGGTATTCCAACGACAGATTTATCTAAGTCCATTGCTTTTTGGGAATCACTTGGTTTTACTAAACGGGGCCAATTCAAGAATGGCGACGGTCAAGTTGCTTTCATGACGCTTAACCACCTCACTATTGAAACTTGGACTGCTGATGAAACGCCAATGAAGCCTGGTGCAATCAATCATATTTCCCTAAATACTAGTGACGCGGATAAAGCATTCATTGCTGCTAAAGATGCCGGTTTCACGATGATTGACCACGAAGTTCAATCACTGCCCTTCTGGGAGCACGGGATTAAATACTTTAATATTCAGGGTCCTAATGGTGAAATTGTTGAATTTTGCCAAATCCTCACTGCATAAAAACAGCATCACAAAAAGTTGAATATAAAAACACAAAAAAGTTTGCCAATTTAAAACGGCAAACTTTTTTTGTGGCCTACTATGTTATCCCGACATTTACCAAACGTTTACATAGTCAATATAAACGCAACATTAAGACGTTACATTGCTCCGTTATACTGTGGCTAAAAGTTAATTGGCCTCATCCATCACCTGCCAATCAACTAACTACAAAAAGCGGGGGAAACAACGTGTTAGATATCATCAAAGCAGCTATTTTAGGCATTATTGAAGGCATTACCGAATTCTTGCCGGTCAGCTCAACTGGCCACCTTATCCTAGCTGACCAGTTTATTAAGTTACACCAGTCCACCGCATTCATTAATATGTTCAACGTCACCATTCAACTTGGGGCCATTCTCGCCGTTGTGATCATCTATTTTCATAAGTTGAACCCCTTTTCACCTCGTAAGACATTAGCCGAAAGACAAGCTACATGGCAAATTTGGGGGAAAGTCATCTTTGCCGTTCTTCCATCTGTAGTCGTTGGCCTGTTGCTCAATGATTGGATGGACGCTCACTTAATGAACTGGGTTGTTGTCGCCATCACACTAATTCTGTACGGTATTTTATTTATCCTCGTGGAAAACCACAATGCCGCACTAACGCCCACCATTTCAATAGTTCCGCAAATTTCTTATCGCGTTGCCTTTCTAATTGGCTGTTTTCAACTCTTATCCCTCGTACCAGGAACTTCACGCTCTGGCGCAACGATTCTTGGCGGTATTTTTCTTGGGGCCTCACGCCTGGCATCCACTGAGTTTTCCTTTTTTCTCGCCATTCCAACCATGTTTGGCGCTACGCTGCTCAAACTCCTTAAGTTTTTCATGCATGGTGGCACACTCGCTGGCGAGGAAGGCCTAATCCTGTTAACTGGCGTTGTTGTATCTTTTGTCACCGCCTACATTGCGATCAAGGCGTTGCTCGATTACGTCAAAACAAACAATTTCAAACCATTTGGCTGGTACCGAATTATCTTAGGAATCATCGTTATTCTTTATTTTCTAATCGCCTAATCTGCTCAGTATTAATCATGAAATGGAGGATTATTATGTTGAAAACGATGGCTTTAAAACTTGTCTACCAAATTCCGTTTGGTGCCGGTGTCTTCTTCTTTTTGTGGGGCCTATTGGCTGGTCTTGATGCCTTACTTCTATCGCCCGTCCACATTCAATTTGCAATTCACCTTGGTACGATTGGTTGGTTACTGATGGTGCTGGGGTGGGCGCTACGTGCGATTCACCATTTGTGGCAGCACAGCTCAAGGCAGCAACATCAGCACCTCAGTGGTCAATTATAATTACAACAAAAACAAAAAAGGCCGAACCAGAAAATGGTCGGCTTATTTTGTAACGACAACGTCAAACACTGTTTAGCGATTAAATTTTATTCATATCAGTTAGCAGTATCTAACACTAAGGCCGTAAG
Organism: Furfurilactobacillus milii; assembly: GCF_009864005.1. Classification (GTDB taxonomy): domain Bacteria; phylum Bacillota; class Bacilli; order Lactobacillales; family Lactobacillaceae; genus Furfurilactobacillus; species Furfurilactobacillus rossiae_B. The sequence continues at coordinate 95,199 of NZ_WEZQ01000019.1, read as the reverse complement.
CTTTGCAATACTGTCAGAAACGATGGTAACCTCTGGCAATTGGTAAAACGTGCTGGTTTTGGCAACATTCCAAATATCATGATTTGTAGCATAAATATATATTTTTCTATTTGCGGCTAACGCCAATCCCAGCTCAGTGTTGGCGCCCTTTCCGGCCGGATAAATCATGATAAATACATCGCAACTCATGACTGCCATTTTCTCGTGAATACCAATTTTTTGTAACGCTTCAAGCGTATTGGCTTCATTAACGGTCCAGTCATACACGTTTTGACAACCTGATTGATCCAAACGAGCCGCAACTTCACGAACGAGCGATATGTGAGCAAACGAGCTTGCAATGTAATAATTGATAAAATCACCTGATTATCTTTTTTAAGATTCGATGTGTCATCTGTTTCTGGCAGACTTTGCTTGAAAATCATTCTTAAGAATCCGAATGTACGACACATTTTAGTTTGAAAACAAAAAAGAGCTCTAAGTCTTCAACCATGCACACGAATTGTGCACGGTTTTGAAAAGAAGGCTTAGAAACCCTTTGATACCGGCGTTCTTGTGAACGCAATAATTGGGTATACTGGATTCGAACCAGTACATTACGGATTCAGAGTCCGGTGCCTTACCAATTTGGCTAATACCCAATAATCCATTATTAAAGTCGTAAATCTGCCAAGCAAGCGCCCGGGTGACTTTAAATCACCCCACTGGGGATCGAACCCAGAACTCCGCCTTGAGAGGGCGACGTCTTAACCAATTTGACCATGGGGCAAATTTACTTAATTAATTATACAGTACTGACAGATGACGTCAACGCCTTAACGCATAAAAATGACGACTTTTTTAAATTCTCATTTTTCATTGCTTTTTTTAAGTCTAAAACCAAAAATAACGGCCGTTGCAATAATGTAACAGCCGTTAAGCTACCGAAATAAAAACACCACCCTGCGGCGGCCATTATTAGTCTATCGAAATTTGTTTACGAACAATTTTAAATGGCTCCTCAAAGTCTCGATCGTAAATGTCACATAAGGCAACTATCAGCAAAAGTGGAATCGACTTAAGGCTAGTATCAGGATCTTCATAACGATAAAAAGCTGATTTACTAATTCGAAAGTTGTAACGCTCCTCCAGTTGTCGCAACACTTCCTTGCCAGTGAGACCCTTTTGCTTTCGCGAAAGGTGTAACCACGTTTGAATATCAGTTGGTTTTGTTTCCATGTTGCAAGTCAGCTCCTTTAGTGCTCATTTTATCAATTTATTGACGGGAATACGCAGTAAATAAGAAATTCAACTTGCGAGCATCGAGAATTAAGGTTACTATTCCCATATAAGGGAACGGTTTAAACATTTAATTATTAGGGGCGTGGTAACCATGGAAATTTTCCCAGTCTCGGGATGGCTGAAATCAAGGGGTATAACACAGCTTGAGGTCGCCGATCTATTGCAAATCAACAAAAGTACTGTAAGTCGTAAGTTACACGGACATTCTCAATTTAACGTTCGTGAGATTTCTTTACTTAACCAGCATTTTGGCATTCCGCTGGAAGTGTTTATGCAAACGACACAAAGTGATGATCCTACTAAATTGTCTTAATAATTATCATGATTGTGGAGAACCAAATTAAACTCAAAAAAAACGACGTCCTGAATATCAGGTACGTCGTTTTTTGTTGTCAATTCCGAATCTATTCAGTTTCATCTTCCTTGACAACTAGCACATCCACGTCTGCATTGCGCACCACGTAACCTGTTGTTGATCCAAGAATCGCTCGCTCAAATGCGTTTGTTCCAGTAGCACCGATAACAATTAAATCGATGTCATGATGCTCTGGAAAAGTCTTCGCAATCGTCGGCTTAGGCGCGTCTTGCATCGCAAAGGCCGAAATGCGGTCAAAGCCCGTTTCTGCTTGCATCTTTTGAGCTAATTCGCCAACATATTTTTTGGCCTGTGTCAGCATACCTTCCGACATCCCCGCCATTGCGTATTCAGGAGCTGCATATAACGGCGCGACAACTTGTAGTAATAGAATGTCTGCACCAGCAGCTTTAGCAATATCAACTGCTTTACGCAGGGCCAATTGTGCGTTTTCTGAGCCATCTGTCGGAACTAAAATGCGTTTTGGTTTAAATGTCATGTTATGCCTCCTATATTCTATTGCTTTATCTTATTGTATTTATAACATATAACTATTTTCACTGCATTTTTTACGCCTGTATTACTGTTGTTGATCGTCAATCATTATTGTCACAAAACTTGCTAGGCACTGCCGCAGATATTCAGCAATACGCCAGATTGTTTTTGAAGACATTTTTGTTTGCGTCGATCATTAATTTCGTTCATGATTGTCCTATACAGAACCTAACGAAACGGAGCCATTGGCATGGAGAATACATTCTTTCTTCTCATCATTTTAATTGCAGTCGTGGCCGCTGTGATAATTCATAATCACTTGAACCGCGTGCCGCTCCCCATCGTCTTTATTGTGGTGGGGATTTTATTGGCGCTGCTGCCGCTGTATCACCACTACATTTTTAATCCCAATTTATTTTTATTTTTCATCGTAGCACCTTTGCTCTATAACGAAGCACAATCGGCCTCTCGCTACTGGATTGGTCGCGGTGCCATCAACATTTTTTCGCTGTCCATCATGCTTGTCATTGCCACCGTGATTGTCGTTGGTAGTGCACTTCACTTACTGTTTCCATTTCTGCCACTAGCCTTAGCCATTGCGCTATGTGCCATTGTGACCCCAACCGATGCATCAGCAGTCAGCGCATTTGCTCAGCCCAATCCAAACTTCCAAGTGCCCTTCACCATCATGCAAAACGAATCATTATTTAACGACGCATCCGGCTTTGTGGCATTCGATCTGTCCCTACTAGCCTTTACGACTGGTTCATTTTCAGCTAACAGAGCCGTTGGTGTGTTTGCGTTAGAGTTTATCGGCGGCTTGATCACCGGCGCAATTATCGGTGCACTTTTTTTAAGCATTCGCCGCGAGCTTATTCAAGCTAGTGATGACACACCATTCGTCATGATTACATTAGAATTATTAGTGCCATTTCTAGCTTATTTCGTCGCTGAACGCTTAACGTTGTCCGGAATTTTGGCGGTCGTCGCCGCTGGCTTGTTTCAAGGAATGGAAAATGACAGTTTACAGCTTGTTTCAAGTCGGGTACAGCTCGTCCGGTCAAATATATGGGAAATTGTTCAGGAGGCGCTCACAGGTGTTGTTTTCGTCCTTCTAGGCGTATCCTTGCCGACAATCATGGAACAAATCATTTCTAAGCATCCAGGTCTCCTTGGTTTACTGATTCTTATAGGAATTGTGCTGTATGTTTTGAAATTTGCTATTCGCTTGCTGTGGTCGCGTTTTTTAGTTTGGATGCACATTTCTAGCGATCATCGCTGGCAGGACGCTTGGTTAATGGCGGTCAGTGGTGCCAGTGGGACTATTTCACTTTCATTAGCCTTTCTGCTGCCAACAATAAACGGTCACAATTTAACTACTGACCGGAACGCACTCATCTTCGTCGTCACGGTGGTCATTTTGGTCAGTCTGACGGTAGCCGCCATCGCCGTGCCGATCATCACAAAAATGCCCACCGGCACTCAGACAAAACCGATGAGTCAGTGGACACGAGAAATGATTATGACGGCTATGAACAAGGTCCGCTCAACCAAGGACGCGCCAACTGAAACGCACATCGTGGTTGATGCGTTGAGCCAACAACTTCATCAAAACAATCGTCCGCATCGTCGTGAACAACGCCGACTGTTTGAAATTACCGATGCTGCTGAACGTGAAGTCATCAACCGTAAACACGATCAGGGCGATTTTAACGATGACGAAACGTATTATTACCTGCGTTTTTTAGACCTGACCAAGTTCACGTTCAATAATACTGTTTGGCAGAATCTATGGCTCCGAGTGCGTTTTGGTGTTCACTCCAGTCGCTTGAGCCGCGACCTTAAGTTTGGCGAAGAAATGTTTTTCACCACGCCGTTGATTGCTGAACAATTTTATTGGCAACGTCAATTCCATGCACACGGCGAAGATATTCGTCCTTTAGAAGAAGTTGGCTATCAAGCTGTCATGCACGCCCTACGACAGGAACGTCATCAACACGGCGAGGTAACGACCGTCGAGCTACATGATGTTCAACGTTTTTATCGGGAACGCCATCGTCGGATGAACATGCCGGATCCCGTCCCTCAAGTCGTTTATCAACTTTTTCTAACCGCATTCCACGCTGAATATGAATTTGTTCAAAACGCCCTTGATAAGGGCACCATTGATGTCGAAACAGCCGAATCACTTCAGCAACATATTATCTTTGATGAAATGGCTTATATTCAAAATAATGCTGCGTTTATCAAACAGTAAGCGTAGATTGAGATGCGGTCGACAGCTTTTCAAAATGAATAATCCCAGCAATATCGTCGTTCATCGTTAGGGTACGCTCATGCAGTGACTGTCCTTCAAAATTTCCTTCCATAATTTTGAAGGTCCCGGTAATATCGTTAACTTCCGTGACATAGGCCACGTGCATCGATTTAAACGACACCACGGAACCTACCGCTGGTCGAAAATCGACCAATAATCCCCGTTGTGTTGCCGATTCGGCCCATTGGTCGCCGTTGCCCAAATAACTGTATGTGTTAACCGGGATTTGTTGTTGGCGCAAAATGGCTGCGACAAATCCCGTACACTGCCCCACTGGATATCCATCAATGCCGTCATAGAATCCTTGTTGCCCAGCTTGTTGGGCCGCCATCAATGCTTGCCCAGATAACAAATGAGTTCCGCTTATGTTCCCTGTTATCAGTGAACTGCTGTCCTGATTTTGAACCGCAGATGTCGTTTGGACTGTCGTTGCACCCGGCCAAGAAACTTGATCAGCTGATACTTGAGTATCTGAAAGACCAACCGTAATACAGCACGCACACCCTACTAACTTTAAACTAGTGCCAATTTGCTTGAGTAATTTCATTTTGTCCCTCCTACACTGTCCTTTTAATCCGCTTCATCCTGATAATGATTGTCTTAGCGACTATAAATGTACGTATAGGTACCGTCATTATTTTTCTTAAACGTAAATTCATGTTGACGCGCATCTGAACAACGCCAACGCGAAAGTTCGTAATGAAGTGAACCACTTTGTTTTAATTTATAACTGACAGTTTTGATGGTTTTAGTTATATCCTCGTCGGCACGTTTAGCCGCACCGCGTAAAACTTTGTGTAAATCGTGAATAAATTCCGTTGCGTTTGTAATCATAATAATGGCCTTCTTTCGACTAATTTTTTGCGTAACCATAATTTATAATTAATCGTTATTATTATTCAAAACAAATGCTTGTGAATTTTAAAATCATTTTTTGGGCATGTAAGTTTATTCTGCTAAAAAGCCTTTTATTGGCGTACACTTGGGTCAATATAATATCTGGGGATGACTTCATGAAATTAACCTTATCTGAATTACAGCCAAACGAAGTTGCTGACTTTTGGCAATTGGCTTTTAGCAATCCAAACGCTGAGTGGACAAAATGGAACGGCCCTTATTTTCGCGACGTTTTACCGACACGTGAAGAATTTGTGAACGGTCCTGCAAAAGACAAATATGTTCAAAATCCATTTTGCCAAGTTATTCGTGTCGATGACAAAATGGTCGGTATGGTCTCGGCCTATTACGACGATGGCAGACTTAAGCGGTGGTTAGATGCTGGCATTGCCATTTATGACCAAACAAATTGGCATCATGGTCTTGGTCATCAAGCGCTTGCCAAATGGATCGACACACTGTGGCAAATGGTCGACCTGCCTCACATTGGCCTCACAACCTGGTCCGGCAACGTTCGTATGATTGGTGTCGCTGAACATTTACACTTGAAACGAGAAGCAACGGTCAGACAGGTTCGTTATTGGCAGGGTCAATACTGGGATTCTGTGAAATATGGCGTCTTGCGAGACGAATGGCAGTCTCCCAAAGATTAATACGTTGCAAAACAAAACCGCACCTACTGAATTACTCAGCAGATGCGGTTTTACTCGTATAGTTGTAAAAATAATTGTTCAGCGTCGCTTACGAATAATTATTTTTGAACGCGTTTTTGAATTTCGGCAGTTTCTTTTTCAAAGCCAGGTTTACCCAAAAGAGCAAACATGTTGACTTTATACGCTTCAACACCTGGTTGGTTGAATGGGTTAATCCCGTTCAAGTAGCCAGAAATACCCACAGCAGCTTCGAAGAAGTAGATTAAGTAACCAAGCGAGTATTCCGTTTGATCAGGAATGTGAACGGCCATAACAGGAACATCGCCGTCTGTGTGGGCTAGTGTAACAGCGCGGAATGCTTGCGTGTTAACATAATCCATCGTCTTCCCTTCGAGGTAGCCAATTTGGTCAAGGTCGCTGTCTTCCTTAGGAATGTCAATGTCATAATTTGGTTTATCAACCTTAACAACGGTTTCCATTAAGTTACGACGGCCTTCTTGAATGTACTGGCCTAGTGAGTGCAAGTCAGTGGAGAAGTTAGCACTTGATGGGTAAATGCCTTTTTGGTCCTTTCCTTCTGATTCACCCATTAATTGCTTCCACCATTCAGAAAATGAAGCCATGGTTGGTTCGTAGTTTTCCAACAATTCTGTCGTCTTACCCTTGCGGTATAAAATGTTCCGCAAAGCAGCGTAACGGTAAGCATCGTTGTCTTCAATCTTGTCTGATGTGTAATCTTTAGAAGCGTCTGCAGCACCTTGCATCAATTTATCAATGTCGGCACCAGAAGCAGCAATTGGTAACAAACCAACCGCACTCAATACAGAGAAACGACCACCAATACCATCAGGAACAACGAATTCTTCGTAACCCTCAGCGTCAGATTCAGTCTTCAGCGCACCGCGAGCACGGTCAGTTGTTGCATAGATACGTTTCTTAGCTTCGGCTTCACCGTATTTTTCAACCAACTTATCTTTGAAGATACGGAAAGCGATTGATGGTTCAGTCGTAGTCCCAGATTTCGAAATAACGTTAACAGAAAAGTCACGGTCACCAATAACATGAATCAAATCGTGAACATATGAAGAAGAAATTGAGTTCCCAGCAAACAGAACCAAAGCGCCCTTACGTTCACTAGCAGGTAATGCTGTGTAAAAGGCTTCGTTTAAAAAGTCAATGGCTGCACGTGCACCAAGATATGAGCCACCGATCCCAATGACAACCAATACTTCTGAATCACTTTGAATTTTCTTTGCAGCGGCCTTAATGCGGCTGAATTCGTCCTTATCGTAATTCGTGGGTAAATCAATCCAGTCACGGAAATCAGCACCCGCACCTGTACCATTACGTAATTCTGAGTCAGCTGCAGTGACCATTGCCTGCATTTCACCCAGTTCATTATCGTGAACAAACTTTGTCAGATTCGAGCTATCAAAGGAAATATATGCCATGCTTCTCCTACCTCTTTCTTATAATGATTACGGTTACAAGTATACACTAATACATTGGTCTGTGGGCAATGAAAGCCAATTCATAAAATTGGTATATACCAAAATCAATAATATTTTTGCTCGTCATCCCCACGCTATCAGCACCTAGACCACTCAAAATTTTTTTGGTCTAATTTTTAATTTTCTTTTCAATTGAATGATATAGATCCTGTTCGTTTCTTTGTTTGCCAAACAAAAAACAGCAGACATCCATCGTCTGCTGTAACTTTTTTAAAGGCTATTACATCGTTCCAAGCATGATACCACCAACGATAATCAAGACAGAACCGATGATGATATTGACCATTTCCCAATGAGTCTTGCGTTCTCCCAACAGCCAAATAGAACCAAAGGTAGAGATAATAATTCCCATTTGAGCCATTGAATAGGCAACTGCCAAACCAACTTTGATTGTGGCCAAGAACATGAACAGGTTACCAGTACCCCAGAATAACCCGGTAATGATGTTTTTCCAAGATGGTAATTGCCACATTTCTTTACGAGCACCAATCATGATAACGAACACGATTGCACCAAGGAACATCCCAATGGACTGCGGTAAAACAACCGCATGGGTAAAGTTCGTCACATCGCCAACGTTACCCCATTTTTCAAAGCTCTTGATCACGATCGTGTAAGCAACGTAACCAAGGGTTGAGTACGTCAAAGCACGGGCACCGGCGCCAGTATTTTCATGACGATCCGTCTTTGTAGCATTGCGTTTGTCAACTCTTGACGTAAGCGCTGCCCCAATAATCAAGGCAATCACAGCAAGCGTGCCCAACGTGTACTGACGGCCTGTTGTCCATTCTCTGAACAACAACACGCCAGCTAGCGCGTTACCAGCAAGCTGCATCCCGGTCGAAATCGGGATTGTCTTGGAAACACCCAGTGCCTTCATGGAGGTAAACTGGCCACCTTGACCAACTACCCAGAACAAACCGGACAAGATTCCGGCAATCCAAACCTTGGCATCCAATGTTGGTCGATAAATAAACCAAGCAATGATCCCAAAAACAACAGCCCCCATTGTCATACCAAGCGTTTGCTGAGCAGCAGAACCACCCAAACGGCCTGAAACAAGACCGATACTCCCCCAGGCAATGACAGGGACTAAGGCAATAAGAATGTTTGTAACTCCCATGATTCAAAAATCTCCAATTCTCTAAATCTCTTCGTTGTCTAGTTTATTCAATTATTCAGCAACCGTTGCCGCAACATTGGCTACTTTAGCAGCTTCGCTTAAGTCAGCACCGTCGACAAAACGTAATGCTAGTGATGATGCACCGATAACACCGGCATCGTTGCCCAATTTAGCCAATTTCAGTGTTGTTGAAGCACGGACGGTTGAGAAGGCTTCCTGTTGGAACGTCTTGTCAACAAGGTCAAGTAAGAACTGGCCGGCAGCTGATACGCCACCACCAATAACGACGTAACTTGGGTTCAACACGTTTGCCATGTTAGCAACGGCTAACCCAAGGTACTGGCCTACTTTGTTTGTTACTTCGTTAGCCAAGAAGTCACCTTGTTTAGCTAAATCAAAGACAATCTTGGACGTGATTTCATCACCGTTGTCGACCATTTTTTTAAGTTTGGAGTTGCCCGAATATTCTTCAGCAAAATCGTGTGCCAAGTGAACAACACCTGTTGCTGAAGCGTAGGTTTCTAAACAACCATGTTTGCCACAGGTACATAAGTAACCACCAGGTTGAACGGTCACGTGACCAATCTCACCACCGGCGCCGTTAACACCGTGTTGCAAACGACCGCTGGCAATGATACCGCCACCAACACCGGTTCCTAAAGTAATGAAGTCAACGTCTGGTTCGTTGTTACCGGCACCCTTCCAACGTTCGCCTAAAGCCGCAACATTGGCATCATTGTCCAACGCAAACTTCATGTGTGTACCGGCTTCTATCTGTTCCTTAGCGTTTTGAGTGGTCTTCCAGTTCAAGTTGAATGCTGCAGTGACAGTGCCATTTGCAAGATCAACTGTCCCTGGCGTCCCCATCCCAATACCAGCGAAATCGTTGGCACTCATTTTGTACAAATCCAAGTGGTGATTAATTGATTGCACAATATCAGGAATAATGTGTGAACCCTCATCAAGAATGTTGGTTGGTACGCTCCACTTTTGTTGAACGTCACCATCTAGGGTTAAAATCGCAAATTTAATTGTTGTCCCACCAAGGTCAACACCGATTAACTTTTTCTTCTTAGCCATAAAACTTTCTCCTCAATTCTCTTCTTATACAACTGAACATGTAAAAGGTTTACGGTTTATTCTCTTACAATGAAAGCGTTTTTACAACCCCTTTTACATAACTTTTCTAATTTATTGATAACGTTTGCAACTCACAAAGTTGTTAATCCGCACGGCTTAGCGGATTGTGGACTAGTCCATTACGAATTAATTTTTAAACGAAAAAAGTTTTCATTATTTACTAACTATGTTTATATCTTTAAAACATTGTGTCTGCAAACGTTTCTACACGCGTATTTTATAAAAAAAGCCATTCTGACTTTAAAATCAGAATGACTTTTTCTCAGTAAGACGATAATGAAGTTGAACACATATTTTCGTCTTACTGGCTATAATTTTATGGAGGTGGCGGGGATCGAACCCGCGTCCAAGCATATCGCCACCCGAACCTCTACGCTCATAGTCAAACCATTTAAATTTCACTAACCAAAACGCCGTTTGACCGGGCAACCGTGATTAGCTAAGCCTGATTAATCTCTTCTGCTCACTTCAGGCGTGAGTTAACAGCGTAGCCCAAATTTTTGAGACCCGTAACCCGCCACCTGGGCCGTAACGGACGGATCTACGTCAAGCTACAATTAAGCAGCTAAAGCGTAAGAATTGTTATCTTTTGCAGATAAAAATTAGGTAGCGTTTTTACGTGGACGCAACCCACGAAGCGCAGTTCAAGCTCGACCTATACCTGTCGAATCCAGAACACCCCCAAAAGGTGCTTTATTATCATAACACGAGACCTTATAAACGTCTACGTATGAGGCTTGCCTCAAGGCTAACAAAAACGCCCACCAAATATTGGCAGACGTTTTATTTCCTTACAAAGTAAATTCACGCTTTAAACCTGATCAGCCAGTGAAAACCCCAGCAATCAACCATAGGTTTAAAATAATCAATACAACAGTGACGAGCCATGCCGTCCACTTTACCCATGCCTTATTGCGGAAATCACCCATCAATTCTTTGTTACTGGTGAACAGAACCAGTGGCACCATGGCAAACGGTAACGCGACACTCAAGAAAACCTGTGATAACGTCAGCAAGTTTTCAATTTTGGCCTCATTGCCATGATAGATAAAGGCAAATATCAGCACCGGTGTAATGGACATCAGTCGTGTTAAGAGCCGCTGAGCCCAAAGCGGAATCCGAAGATGAATGAACCCTTCCATAATAATTTGCCCGGCCAGCGTACCGGTAATGGTCGAACTTTGACCGGAAGCAAGTAAGGCGATGGCAAACAGCATGCTGAGCAACGGACTGGCAATTGCACCCACAATCTTTGAGTTGCTTAACGCATTGAATAAATCAACGAAGCGACCGAGTTCACTGTTAGTGCCGTAGAACAACGCCGCACCCAGAATCAACAACAGACAGTTGACCACAAATGCAATCGTTAATTGAATGTTTGAGTCGGCAACTGTAAAACGAATGGCCTTTTTAACACTGTCATGATCCTCACGATCCAAAGCCCGCGTTTGAGAGATAGATGATCCCAAGTACAAGTCATGTGGCATAACCGTAGCCCCCACAATCCCTAATGCCAGATAAAGCATTGGTTTGTGCGTTAGCAATTGTCCCGGATGTGGCACGAAGCCAGCGAAGATCTGTGGTACGTTTGGTTGGGCCAGAATGACTTCATACAAGAAGACAAACAGGATAACAGCCACCAGTGTGGCCACAATGGCTTCAATTTTACGGAAGCCCATTTTCATCAACACTAGCAGCAGCAAGACATCAAACGCCGTGATAATCAAACCAACGATCAACGGGAAACCAAACAACAACTCTAGCGCAATCCCTGAACCAATAATTTCTGCGACATCCGTCGCCATAATTGCAAGTTCTGTAATGATCCATAGAAAGATTCCCATACCACGGGACGTTCGCTCACGGGTCATCTGTGCCAAATCTTTACCGGTTACAATTCCTAACCGAGCTGACATTGCTTGCAACAACATCGCAATTAAACTCGACAACAGAATGACACTGATTAATGCGTATTTGTACTGAGCACCACCAGCAATTGACGTGATCCAGTTACCAGGATCCATGTACCCAACGGCAATCAATGCTCCTGGTCCAGTGTAGGCTAGTAACGTTCTGAAATAGCCTGCGTGCTGCGGCACCAGAATGGAACCGTTCACTTCGTCCAAACTCTTGGCATGATTACCAGTTGTATCAACAAAGTGTTTTTTCTTAGAAGTCTTCTTCTCGGCCACCAACGTGTCGTCCATGACTTCTTTTTTTTCGTGCTTTTTGCTCATTTTCGTGCCCTCTTTTCCGTTTTGATTCCTGAATAATCAGGTCTAATCCTTCAAAGATGGTCGCTAGCGTCGCATCATCAAAAAACACATCAGTGATACTGATTGGCTTTTTGCTAAGTCGACGTAACATCGGACTGTTACGCATTTAATTTTTAGATTTTAAAACCGTCACAATCACTCCGTCTTTGCGAAATTGATAGTCCTTTTTGAACCACGTATACTATGTGCCGAAATTGCCCAAATTACAAGCCATAAAGGTCGTTTGAAAATGGTTACATTGAAATTTTTTTGTTATTTTTATCAAATCCATAAAAAAAGATGCTGATCAACTCAGCATCACGTTAATTTCATTAAAATAACAATTCTCAACAGGTGTATAAATTTCATCTTACTGCAACTGATGTATCTGTCCCGCCGCGTCACGCCAAGAGACCACATTAACATCTTGGTTAGTCGCATCAGCTAGCGCATCACCAATTGCGTCCTCTTTTTCGTTCATTAACGAGACGAGTTGATCTGCACTCACATTGCTATTAGTCAGAACCAATAATACGCCCTGCTCAACATCGTGAATCTCAAAATGAGCTTGAACGCTCGCACCATTTACTAAATCAACACTGCCCTCATTCACAACGACTGTTGTCATTCATCAACTACCCCGTTTTCATTAAAATTAACTTATCTCATTTTGGCTTGCGCGAATCGTGTGTGCCATTTGGATCGGCAAACTTAGTTCCAAATTCACGAATAAAGGCTAACACTTGTTTAGCCTGATCCTCACCGAATTCATTAATCCAAACACTGAAGCGGTGAGTAACCCGTTCACTAATTTGCGATTCCGCCTTGCTACCTTTAGCAGTTAGGCTGAGATTCATTCGACGACGATCATGACTATCCGCAACTTGCTTAATCAAGTCCTTAGTTAATAAGGCACGAATTTGACGAGAAACTGCGCTCCGTGTGACATTCCGACGCGCTGCGATTTCCATCAACGTCAAGTTTTTCTCCCGCGAGACATCGTGTAAAATCAAATACTGTTCAAACGAAATTTGATACTCTGCCGCTGGTCGTGACACAAATTCATCTAAGTATTTTAAAAAGTGAATATAAACATCAATTGATTCGTTCAATAATTCTTCGTTGGCCATTTGCTTCTTCCTCCATTTACAAACGAGGCACCACCCAAAAAACGACTACCGTGGCCTACATACTCATCTACTATTATATACATAAACGGTGTGGCTTCTAGGAAAAAGGCCTACGCCTTTGCACAACCGTTTTAACCACATTAATTGCGTTAACAAATAAAATAGTGCACGATAAAATAAACGTCAGCTGCGAAAATATAAATATACCTTTTAGGAGGTTTTCATGAATAAAATCGTCTCTTCTTTATTGGCCACGGCTATTTCAGCCACTGTATTGACTGGTTGTGCACCATCAGCAAAGCACTCGCCATCATCTCAACGTCAAACATCGAGTAAAAAAGTTTCTAGTGAATCAACACGAACAACTCGTACAAACAAAAAAGCACCGGTAGCGACGTTTGCAAACAATACGCTTACAGCCAGCACCGGTACTATTAAAATTACAGGCCAACGTCAAGTTGCCTCGGCATTTCCAAACCATCAGCAATTGCTCATCACTTACGAGTACTCAAATCAATCGACAAAACAGCAAGTGCCATCAGATTTGTGGTCAAAACATTTCAAGGCCGCCCAGGATGGTAAAAACTTAGTTAGCGGCTCATTATCACTATCGGGTCAAAACAGTGACAGCGACAATGACGACATCAACAATTCTGTGACGCCAGTTGATGCTGGCCAACACGTCACAGTGGCTGCCATGTATAAAATTTCGCCGTCAGATGGACCGGTCACATTGACCGTGCATGATGGTCAGAAAAACATCGGCACGACGACATTGACAATCAATGGAAACGAATAGATTAACTGAAAAATCATCTACTGTCGCCACTGCTTAGGACTCCACAGTTGCCCTTCCATCGACCCATGCAAACTTTCAATTTCATCGCGCTGTTCCTTGATTAAATCAATTGCTGCATCAACAGTCACCCGATTGTCGTCAGTTCGCAATTTTGCTAGTTCATCTAATACCCATTTTGCATCATGATCATTCATAAAGGGTCTTCCTCCTTAGGCGTGCTACGGGTAGTGTAGCATGTCCTCCGGTGAAAGACCCTTTATTTTGCTTGCCACTTTATGAGCATTGGTTTCGAGTCGGTTCAAATTATCCCTTTAAGAAATTTTCATCCTCAAAGGCTGGGTTAGGATAATGGTAAAATCCTTCTCCGCTTGAGACACCAAGCTTTCCTTTATCAAGGTACTCCGTTTTCATCATTGTCGCCAACTGTTTGAAGTCTGGATCCCCAGTTGTTGCGACATAGTTCTGGATAATATTGTAAACCGTCTGAATACCGACCATATCTAAGATTGCAAACGGACCCATTGGTGAACCTGTGGCAATCATCCAAGTTCGATCAATTGTTTGTGGATCACCGACACCCTTCAAATACAAAAGTTGTGCTGCATGTAAAAACGGGACCAAAATAGAATTCAAGATGTAACCGGGCTGTTCTTTTTTAACTTCAATTGCAATCATGCCAATATCTTTTGCAAACTGAACGATCGTCTGATAAATATTTGCATCAGTCCCCGCGTGTCCCATGATTTCAGCAGTATTGTTCTTCCAGATTTCATTAGCAAAGTGCAACGCAAGAAACTGTTTAGGACGCCCGGTTGCTTCTGCAAATTGACTTGGAATTAGTGTAGACGAATTAGTCGCAAAAATCGTTTTGCTGGGGGCTACTTGGCTTAACTGTTGATAAAATTTTGTTTTTAAATCCAACAGTTCAGGAATAGCTTCAATCACCAGGTCGCTGTCCTGAACGGCGGTTTTCAGATCCGTCGCATAGCTTATTCGAGCTGGGGTCTCTCGCGCAACTTTTTCCGCATCCTGAATCCTGCCAATAATGGCGTCCGGTAATCCGGGCAGCAAGTTAGCATTATAGTTTGTTCCCTTCACAAGGTTACTAAACTGACTTTGCGAGCTCGCAATTTGACTAGCATAGATTTCAGCCAGTCCACCAATACGCGTCTTGGCTTTATCAATTACATCATCATTGATGTCATAAATAGTGACGTCAAACCCCTTAAAGGCGACCTGAAACGCGATTTGACTCCCTAAAACACCGCTACCTGCAACGGTTACATGTTTAATTGACATGATTATCTCCCTTTCCAAATCTTAGTTCGGTTATAAAGCAGCCGCTAAAAACTTTCCGCCTTCACTATATGATTCTGTTAACGTAAGAGATATTATTCATCCTTAAAAATGAACCAATTACACTGTTTTGCTGACAATGAACGAACGGTAACTTTTCCAACAAAAAAGGTAACTACCAGTTGTCATTCAACCTAGCAATTACCTTGATATTTTTTTAATTTCCAAAATCACAAACCAGTCTCCCTAATTATTCTCATCAGAAGTGGTGTGTTAGTTTTTTGTTAAAAAGTTTAAAACATTGGGTGGCCGTTTGCACTATGATTTGGAAACGGTTGTTTCACAGCCCAGTGTTCAACTAACTGACCATCGCGAACCCGGAAGATATCAACTTCGGCCATTTCGGTCGCTGTCGGAGAATCCTGTCTAATAACATGCAAATACACAAGATCATCTCGATCAGCTACACTGACAACCGTCCGTTTCGACTCGCGCAAACTGCCCTGAGGACCAAACAAAACTCGATAATAATGTGTAAATGTTTCCGCACCATCGGCAATGCTTGGATTATGTTGAATGAACTCTGGCGCCACATACTGTGCCACCGCAGAAACATCGTGACGATTAAAGAAGGCATTCCAAAAAGCTAACACGATTTGGCAATTCGTAAACGGACTCAAGTCAGGCGTTCCATCATCATTTAATAATTGAACACTACCGGCAAACCGTTGTGGTCCCTTTTCCGAATCAAACCGAACGCCGACTAATGTATGCCGATTAAAATCCATCGTTTCTGACATTGCGCCGCGTAATCCCAACCAATTCAAGTTGAATACGCCGTCAGCGAGCCGCGTGATTACAGCATCCACATCGCGTTGTTGTAATGTTTCATCAACTGTAGACGTCCAGGATAAATGCGTTGCATCCTCGATGACATCAATAAATTGACGTCCATCATCTTGTTTTACCAATATTTTTCGATTAAAAAGTTGCTTAGTCATCTAACCCCACCCCCGTTTTATTAATCTTACGGATATTAAGTGTGTAGGTGACGACCGTCATGCAGTCCCAAAATGCCCAACAACACCATAATTACAATTGCGGTAATGGCAATGATTGCTAGTTCAACCTGAAACCCCATAAGCTCATCTCCTTAAGTAATAGCTTCTTTCTACACCTCTATTCTAACCGATTTTGCATATTTTGTAACCGCTTACAACTCGAATTATTTTAAATCCCGTCTTTTGCTAAATCGTGGGGCTGCTACCCAAAAGACTATCAGACTAATATAGAAACTTGCGGATCTCACAAGGCTTTGATACTGCAATGAAAATCTTTGAATCACATGGTTTTTGAACTGATCAAGTAGTCCCTAATGATCAATTCCTGATAATAGGTCTCTTGGAACAAGAAAACTGTAAAGCACGCTATAAAAGTATTTTTAAAATAGTCATTGACAGCGCTTTCATTATTAGGTATATTGTTCTCGTAAGGTATTTAGTAATTACCTTCTAATCAATTCTCTTTCTCTCTTATGCCGGCCACCGTCGCAAGATGGTGGTTTTTTTTTACTCTTTTTTCGTCAACAAATAAGTTTCATGCGATAATAGACTAGCGTTGTTTTTACAGAAAGGAGTCATATACGATGGCAGAAGAACCAGCACCATTAGAAGAACCAGGCCATGAATCGTTAGACATGATCGAGGAAATCACCCGAAATGATGGCTCAAAGTACATGGAAATTGGCAACATGGTTCACAATGGACGTGCAGAATTTGCAGCCGAGAAAAAGTTCATTAAAGAAGTCCGTATTCTAAAACTCAATATTCCTGAATCAGCAAACGTGATTAAATATGAAGATTACATTAATCATCATTTTCTCATGCAAGGTTGGGATATGGATCACTGGGAAGAATGGATTAAGACACCAGAAATGCAAGCTGTTGTCGATGCTATTCTCAGAGAAAACCAAGTCGGCTAACTAAAAAAGCGGCCAAAAAAGGAACCGACGGGCATCGGTTCCTTTCAAGGGCCATTTAGGTTAGGAACACCAAATCAACGATGTACCGTTCCAAGGCGTCATTGGGGTGAACGTCCTTGGAAGAGGAAGTAAATAAATGGTAATTTAAAGTTATCACGTATTTTAAATTATGTCTATCCATATTTTAATGTTTTTATTAGAAAAATAACCAAATTGCCATTTATAAATGATGGTTTGGTTATTTTTCTTTATAAACACGCAGGCATTGGAACATAACACTTCAGTTTGAATTTTAGTGAAATGGCAACAAGCAGCTCCCCTTCAATCGCAAAATTTGCGCAGATGAAAATTGTCGTAAATGCGAGCCATAACGCTGCCTTTTGCTCATTTAACACAAATTAGACGTCCATGGGCATATCCACCACCCATGAACGTCTATTTGTGTGACCTGAGAAAGCTTAAACGTGTTATATCTGCTTTCTTTTTATTTCTAGTATTTCTTGCTGAGCTTTGAAGCAGCTGCTTCGTCAATCACAACGATAACATTATCGTGGTTCTGTAATGAGCTAGCAGGTAAATCAGGCGTAACAGGGCCCTCAATCATACCCTTCACTGCATCGGCTTTTTCTTCACCATAAGCTTCCAGCAAAATTTGTTTGTCCTTTAAGATTGAACCAATCCCCATAGAGTAAGCATACTTAGGAACCTCTTCTTCGTTATCGAAGAAACGTGCGTTGGCAGCAATAGTAGATTCTGTTAATTTAACCTGATGTGTTGTGGAATCAAATGGCGTACCTGGTTCGTTGAAACCAATGTGCCCATTACGGCCTAATCCCAGAATACCTAAATCGATTGGGTTATCAGCAATTACCTTGTCGTAACGCTTCGTTTCAGCTTCAGCATCTTTGTTTAACCCATCTGGCAAATATGAGTTTGCAAATGGCTTCTTGTTAAAGAAATGCTCGTGCATGAAGTAGTTGTAGCTTTGTGGATGATCAGGTCCAAGACCAACGTATTCATCCAAGTTTACAGAAGTCACATGACTAAAGTCCAAGTCTGAACTCGTAATTTCATCATATGTTGAAATTGGCGTACTACCAGTTGCCAACCCAAATACCTTAGCACCATTAGCTAATGCGTCCTTAAACACTTGAAAACCTTGCTTACCGCCTTCAGCGGCGTTCTTTACAACAATAACCTTCATGTCGAGTCTCCCTTTTTCTTATTGGTATAGTCCAATTATAACAGGTCTAGACAATTTTACAAGTCACCTAAGCTGTAAATCTGATTTTTGTTTGTCACTGCTTTCTTCATACCAGTAAAGACCGGCCATTTAGCTGATTCAGAAGGACTTGTTAAATAGAGCAGAACCCTCGGCATGAGTCCATTTAGAACAAACACTGTGAGCATTATCGCATTACAAATTTCTTGCCTAACGTAATAGCACCTGATTCCCAAAGTAGGAATCAGGTGCTATTACGTGTAATGCTTATTCTCAAAAACGGAGATATGTCACAGCTCCTGTCCAAACTAAAAACAAGCTATTTATTATTGAACCGTGACACTCTTAGCCAAATTCCGTGGTTTATCAACATCTAATCCCTTCAGCAAACTCGTGTAGTAGGAAATTAGCTGACCCGGAATAATGGTTAATAGTGGCGTTAACATCTCATCGACGTCTTCCAAAATGATATCATCATGTGCTTTAGCCAACGACTTCGTCACAATCGTCATGATGTGAGAACCCCGAGCGGCAGTTTCTGCCAAATTACTACGGGTCAGTGAAGCCGTTCGTTCTTGAGTAATGATACCGATGACCGGCGTGCCGGACTCAATCAATGCAATTGGGCCGTGTTTTAATTCACCGGCGGCAACCCCTTCGGAATGAATATAAGTAATTTCCTTTAATTTCAACGAGGCTTCAAGTGAAACCGCATAGTCAATGCCACGCCCAATGTAAAAGGCATCACGTTGATCGACAAAATTATCTTTAGCAACAGCTTCAAAACGTTCTTTCTGATCAACTAAAGCTTGAATACCATTAGCGACCAGTCCCAATTGGCGACGTAAGTCAAAATCGGCTGCGGCTGCTTGCTGCGTTGCTTCTCCTAATGCCTTAGCAATAATTGCTTCAACAGCAATTTGAGCCGTATAAGCCTTGGTCGAAGCAACCGCAATTTCTGGCCCCGCATTTAACAGCATTGTGTAAGTTGCTTCACGCGATAACGTTGAGTTTTGCACATTCGTGATTGTCAAACTGTGATAACCCTTTGCGTTTACCTCAGTTAATACTTCACGGGAATCAGCTGTTTCACCACTTTGACTCAGGAAAATAAAGAAAGGATGTTTGGAGAGAATGGGTGAATTATAAGCAAACTCTGAGGATACGTGGGCTTCGGTCGGTACCGCTGCCAATCGTTCAAACAAACGTTCACCGACTAGACCAGCGTGGTAGCTTGTCCCCGCAGCAACAATATACAACCGGTCGGCTGATTGCAAATCCGCCAACAGTTCGTCATCGATAGTCACTTGGCCGTCATCATTGAAGTACGTTTGCGCTAATTTACGCATGACAGTTGGTTGGTCATCAATTTCTTTCAACATGTAATGTGGATAAGTTCCCTTATCAGCCTCACTGGCATCCATGCTGACGTGGAATGGCAAGCGGGTAATGTGGTGGCCTTCTTCATCTTCAATGTCCACTTTTTCGGGCGTCAAGATCATGATTTCGCCATCCTGCATCTCAATGAAATCATGGGTGTAGTTCAGCATTGCGATGGCATCTGAGCAAACAACATTAAAGCCATTGCCGACACCAACTAGCAATGGGCTTTTGTTTTTAGCAACAAACAAAGTGTCCGGTTCTTCGCGATCCATCAGCAAGAAACCGTATGAAGAATCCCCCACCAAGTAAAGCACCTTACGGAAGGCCTCTAAGGTTGTTAAATTATCATGTTTGACGAAGTAATCGATTAATTGGACAACGACCTCAGTGTCTGTTTCACTCTTGAACGTCACATCTTGGAGATACTTGTCTCTTAGTTCAATGTAGTTTTCGATGACACCGTTGTGAACCAAGTAAAAACGCCCATCAGCGGATACTTGTGGATGCGCATTGGCAACGCTAGGCTGTCCGTGTGTAGCCCACCGCGTATGCGCAATTCCCGTGGAACCGTGGACATCTTCACCGATTGCCTTAGCCAGATCAGCCACGCGGCCTTTTTCCTTTACTAAGTAATCTTTACCATTTTGGTCGTTTACGTAAATTCCAGCTGAATCGTAGCCACGATATTCCAAACGACGGAGACCATTCATCAACATTTCAACCGCATTTTCGTTTCCTGTCACTCCAACAATTCCACACATAACGTTCATCCTTTTCAAATTGGTATAGACTTTTATAATACCGTTTTCTTTTTTGAAAGCAGTATTATAATAACGTTTTTAAGCATATCACGTCAACTTTTTGCCTTTAGTGGTCTATATGATTACCAAACCTTAATTTTCTCAAAAATGGAACGTTTAGGACAAACCCACCCAGCACGACTAATGACGGATCAGCGTGCCTACCAGATTCGTGTTTGACCACATTAATGTGATATTTCGAATTGCAAACAAAAAAAGCTGTGCGTCCAGAAACGGAAACACAGCTCAAATTTTCGTACTCAGTGACTAACTCATCAGCCAATAAAACAATCAGCCTGCAGTGTGCGTTGTCACTATTCAATGCCGACTTCTTGGCGCACAACCTCAGCAATTTCATCGACATAACCGTCGACAACTTCCTGAGTCGGTGCCTCAGCCATCACCCGCAGCAATGGCTCCGTACCGCTTGGACGAACCAACACGCGTCCATCACCATTCATTTCAGTTTCGACCTTTTTAATGATCGCCTTAATCTGGTCATTTTCCAAAGCTGCCTTTTTATCAGCAACTTTAACGTTAACCAACTTTTGAGGATATGTCGTTACTTCACTGGCCAGTTCAGATAACTTTTTACCAGTCGTTTGAACAATGTACATAAGTTGTAAAGCAGTTAACATGCCATCACCGGTTGTATTGAAGTCCAAGAAAACAACGTGTCCAGACTGTTCTCCACCGACGTTATAGCCATCCGCTAACATCTTTTCAACCACGTATCGGTCACCGACTTGCGTTTGCACGCTGTGCATTTCATTGCCTTCCAGGGCCTTATAAAGACCAAGGTTACTCATCACAGTGGTAACCACCGTGTCCTTCTTAAGACGCCCATGTTCATGCATGTATTTACCACAGATGAACATAATCTTATCACCATTAACGATGTCACCATTTTCATCAACAGCAATACAACGATCTCCGTCACCGTCGAACGCAACACCCATAGTGGCACCCTTTTCAACCACAAATTTTTGTAGTGCCTCAGGATGAGTAGAACCAACACCATCGTTAATGTTCAACCCATTAGGATTCGTTGCCATCGTGTCGAAATCAGTGTCTACATCTGCAAATAAACGCGACACCAACTTGCTGGTAGCACCATTAGCCGCATCCACAGCAATGTGCAAACCATTTAGTTGATCAGGAATTGTTTGCTCCAAGAATTGCGTGTATTTGGCAGCACCTTCTTGATAGTCTTCAACAGTTCCTAATCCTTCTGCTGATGGGCGTGGCAATTCATCTTTAGGCGCATCCAAAAGGGTTTCGATTTCTTCTTCCAAAGAATCAGATAGTTTAAAACCATCACCACCAAAGAACTTAATTCCGTTATCGGCAACTGGATTGTGAGACGCCGTAATCATGACACCAGCATCTGCCTGTTGTACCCGGACAAGGTAGGCTACTCCAGGAGTTGTGATAACACCGAGTTTAAGTACTTCAATCCCAACTGACAGGAGCCCTGCAATCAGTGCTTCTTCCAACATTTGACCCGAAATACGCGTATCATGCGCCACCAAAACCTGTGGTTGATGATCTTCATCGGCGTGCTCCGTTAACACGTACCCGCCGGCACGGCCAAGTCGGAATGCAAGTTCAGGACTCAAATTCTGATTTGCAATGCCTCGTACACCATCTGTTCCAAAATATTTCATTTGTTTCTTCCTCACTTCGTTGTTTGTCCCTAAAGACTTGTTTATTTGCTAACTAGTTGCTACTGGCAGCTGAACTACTGGACGCACTTGTGCTACTGCCCGTTTCGCTGCTACTCGCCGAGCTATTCGTATCACCACTACTAGAAGACGTTTCACTGCTACCAGCCGCTTCACTAGATGATTCATCAGAGGAACTTGTTGACGAATCGCCATGCTGAACCCCATTACTATCTGCGTTACTGGAGGTCACTTTAATCGTGACATTGGCAGTCGTCTCAGAATAGCTTCTAATGCCACTGGCAGAAGGCGTTAAATTAACTTGTTGCTTAGTCGTGCCAATTGGCAGACCAGAAACATCTACGTTAGCTACTATACTACTCTTTAATTTGCTAATCGCACTCTTTGTGCCGTATGCAGTCAAACTATCAACGTCACCGGTAATCGAATAACTCTTACCATCCTCAGCATTCTTCGGCTCGTAATTAACCTTAACCTTCTTAGAACTTTCGTTGGATGTAATTGGCACGGTCACACTAGCCGTTGAAGGTGTCATCACCACGTTAACTGTATGGCCATTAGCATCTTGAGCCTCCAGCTGAACAGTCGCCGTTAAGGTTGATGTACTATTCTTAGTCAAATTAATTGGCGCAACCACTTGGGCTACCTGTTCAACTTCAGATGTCGCACCGGTTACCGTCACGCTATTAACTGACGTTGTCGGCGTACCAACCTGATAGCCGCTCGCCAAACTATTGGCGTCATATTTCACGTGGACAGGCATTGTAATCGTTTCACGATGAGCAATCGTAACGTTGATTGTCTTCGGCTCAATTTGATAGGTTAATTCTTTGTTGAGTCCATCGGCCTTCAACGTCACCTTGTGTTTACCCATTGACAACTTTGACAAGTCTGCATTAATGCTAAAGTTCTGCGTGTTCGTCGTTGCCGTAACCAATGCAGCCGGTCCTGTGATTTTAACTTTAACGCGCTCTGGATAACCTGTTACAAAGTATTTATTTGAATTGATATTTAGTTGCAATGGCATCGACACTGTTTTCGTTTTGGTCGAAGTCAGTGAAGATACCCTACTAGGATTGTCCTGACGTGCTAAACGGGTGTCATTGCCAGTTGAACCGGTGACGTAAACAACTAAGAAAATGGCCAAAACTAACGCTGATAAACGGTAGAAGAGCGTGCTATTGAGAAAGCGATTAAACTTTTTCATTTATGGCCACCTCCCCTAAAAATTCGGTTAACAATGTCCAAGAACCAATTGTGACGTTCTGGCTCTGCCGGGATCAATTGTTTGCGAAGGTAATTTAAATAGTCTTCCTGAGTCAAATTACGCATCATTTCATTATTCCGCGTAAACATCACTTCGCCAGTTTCCTCAGAAACGACGATGGTCAACGCATCCGTTACCTCGCTAATCCCCACAGCAGCACGATGACGTGTCCCTAACTCTTTAGGAATCAAATTACTATCTGATAACGGCAAATATGCGGTAGCAGAAGCAATCCGATTATCCTTAATGATAACCGCGCCATCATGCAACGGTGTATTAGGGATGAAAATGTTGATCAATAGCTCGCCGGTTACGTCCGCATCCAAATCAATCCCAGTTTCAATGTACTCTTCCAAGCCAGTTTCCATTTGAATAGAGATTAGCGCCCCGATTCGACGTTTGCTCATATATTGAATAGCTCTATCCAACGCATCAATTAATTTTTCTTCTTCGTCATGAGCCGTCCGACCTCGTTGAATGAATGAGCCGCGGCCCAAACGTTCAAGTCCTTGCCGAATTTCCGGTTGGAAGATGATCACTAGGGCAATAACCCCCCAGTTAATGATCTGGTCCATGACCCAGGAAACTGTCTCTAAGCCCAGATACCAACTAGCAATCTTAATAATGATAATCACAAGGATCCCGCGGAACAACGTCACTGCTCGCGTGCCTCGTAATAGCATAATCAGCTCATAAATAACAAACCAAATCACTAGAATGTCGAGCAAACGTGCTGCGGCCGTCCAAGTGAACCAGTTGCTAGGATTAAGTAACATAACACTCCTCCTAAAATCGCCAAATATTGGCGTGCAATCTTCGCATTACGCGACAAATCGCTCATTTAAGTATAGCAGATTTACCATCGTGCAAACCAATCCGCTAGCTTGTTGCCTCCGTTTGTAAATCTTCACCAAGCATCAGCACATTTTCCGAGTAATTAACGTATTGACGCAGGTTAGCTGCCATTACAGCATTGATCCGCCCAGCATCCAACAATTCTGTCACCGCTGAACGTTCCGCTGCCAGTGCACGCACCCGCAAGTCTCGTAAATTAGTCTCATACTGGAGCTGTCGAGCACTGCCATTTGTCACAGGATGACGCCGTTCAATCCGGTAGCGGTAGTGGACGATCAAATGGTAAACGCTTTGTCGTTGCTGTGCGTTTTTCTTGGCGTTATGAACTTTAAAGAAACGCGACAATCGGGCAATCGCTGCCTTGGCAGTTTCCGTTTCAACTAACTGACGTTGCTGACGAAAAGTGACCATATCATTGCCGGTCATTAAAATTCGTAGACGCCGTAAACCATGTCGAATCAAACGCCTAGCTGTTCGCCAAGCGGGTAAAGCTTCCCGTCGCTGATGGGCATCCACATTACGTAGCCGCCACTTGATTTGGCGACGGTAATAACGAAAATTCCAAATATTGACTAAGCCAGCATCATGTAACTCTTGTAGCCGTTTCAACTCACCTTGCAAAGCAATTCGACGAATATCAACTTCAAAATCGATCATTGTTTTCACATCTTCGGAAGGCTGCGTTCGCATCTGTAACCGTCGAATAATAAATTGATAATCGAGAATCAAGTCATACGCAGCCCGTTGATTTTCAGGCCGTCGCAGTGACTCCAGCACTCTAACTGCCGTTTTAGAAAGGTATGTTTTTGCCTCATCTACCGACATTAACGGCACCGTTTCACCATCATCGGCCTCTTCTTGCGCAGTCAATTCTTCCAAAGTGTCAACCTGACTACCCCGGGTCAACAGCATGGCCCCACGCCGACTGATCAATGGCAATGTCACTGCCGCGATGACCAAACTCAGCACAATAACACCGGCAGCGACAAACAAAATTAATGAGCGTTCCGGAAAGGCATCCCCATTACTAATGGTCGCCGGAATCGTCAACACACCCGCTAACGTAATTGCACCACGAACACCTGTCAAACCAGAAACAATCGCTGTTTTAACCGTAACTGGCTCCGTATTCTTATGTTCAATACGCCAGTTTTTGCTTAAACGACTCAATGTACCATAAACATAAATCCAAACAGCTCGCAGAATAAAAAGAATGAGCCAAATCACAATGACATAGCCGATTGCACGCCACGTTCCTGTTGCCGGGTCAGCAATTGTTGCCTTCGTCGCGCTAGGCAACTCATCCCCAAGAATAATGAACACAATCCCGTTTAACACGTACACCACAATATCCCATGTCCGCTCAATCAAAAGCCGTTGTTCCGGTAAATCCTCAACAATTCGGTTTTCTGAAACATGAGCTAAAACGCCAGCCGTGACAACGGCAATAACACCGGAAGCATGAATCGCTTCTGCACCTAAGTAGATCACGAAAGGACCCACTAGTTGTAACACTGTGTTAAACACTGGATCATTGATTCCCGAGCGCCTCAACACCTCCCGCAACATTTGCAATCCTGTCATCACGACAAAACCGACCACAAAACCGGCAATACTGGTGTAAAGAAAGTCGCCAGCTGCAGACCAGAGTGAAAAGGTTCCAGTCACGGCCGCTGCTAACGCATATTTAAATCCAATCAGACCGCTGGCATCATTGATCAAACTTTCGCCACTGACCAGATGAATAATTGCGGACGGTAAACTCACCTGCTCAGCAATAGATGTCACGGCTACGGGATCCGTAGGTGACAAAATAGCGGCCAACGCAAATCCCACGGATAACGGCAAACCGGGAATGAGCAAGTGAAATAACCAGCCACCTAGCAACGTGGTTAGGAACACAAGTAAGACTGCGTTTGCCAAAATTGGCCCCCGCAATGTCCACAACTCACTTTTGGGAAAACGTCGCCCATCATTAAATAGTAGTGGCGCGATAAATAATAGTAAGAACCAATCAGTTTCGAGTGGAATCGTAATGTGAAAAATAACGGACCATAATAATCCCAAGGTCACTTGAATCAAGCTGACCGGAATGGCCTCCAAGTAGTGTCCCAGTATGTTTGACAGCAGCACTAGCAGGACAAGAATGATCACCGCTTCAATAATGTTCAAGTTGTTGTCTCCCTTCCTGTGGCCACGTATTGGCACCACACTCAACGTGCATCTACTTCTATCATACAAAAAAATTGACGCATGACCAATCAGATTGGCCTGCGTCAGCAGATAAAATAATATTATTTAAAGTTTGAAAACTCATCTTTGTTTAATTAACTATTTCAATAAGTCAGCAAGTACGTTAATACGCTCAGCCAACAGCAAACATTTAGTTGTCACCAATGATCCTAACTTCTGTTTCAAGATGTACACCGAACTTGGCATAGACTGTTTCTTGAACATGGTGAATAACTGCTAGGTAATCCGTGGCCGTCGCTTCACCAACATTCACGATGAAACCAGCGTGCTTGGTTGAAACCTGTGCACCGCCAGATGTATAGCCGCGTAATTCGCTGTCCGTAATCAATTTGCCAGCAAAGTAACCCTCTGGTCGTTTGAACACGGAACCGCAAGAAGGCAATTCCAGTGGCTGTTTGGCGGCCCGCCGTGCATTCAAATCGTCCATTTTTGCCCGAATTGTCGTTGCTTCGCCTGGCACCAAGGTAAAGCTGGCGCCGACGACAATATCGCCGGTCGTTTGAACCAGACTGTGTCGATAACCAAACGCCATTTCTTCAGCAGGATACGTCACAAACTCACCAGCACGCGTCAGCACATCAACAGAACTGACAATGTCCTTGACTTCCCCACCATATGCGCCGGCGTTCATGAAAACTGCCCCACCAACACTGCCGGGAATGCCAGCTGCAAACTCAAAACCAGTCAGGTGATGTTGATAAGCAACCTCAGTCGCATCAATTAACGCTGCGCCAGCATCAGCAGTGACCGTGTTACCCGTCACAGTAATCGTCTTCATTTGGGTCAGAATAAGTACCAATCCACGAATGCCACCATCACGAACAATCAAGTTACTAGCATTGCCGATGACCGTTACTGGCATCTCGTGAAGTCTGGCAAAATCAACAAACTTAGCCACTTCAGCGCGCGACTCAGGAAATGCGAGCCAGTCAGCTGGCCCGCCTGTTTTCGTATTTGTGTAATTCCCCAATGGTTCGTTTTGCATCACCTTGCTGGACGCAAAAACAGTTTTTAAATCAACCTGTTGCATGATGTCACCCATTTACTTTCTTCATTAATTAACCGTTTCGGTTTCACTTCGCAATAAAGTGGCTGGTTGCCACAATTAGCTGGTGCCCGTAAACCTCGTCCTATTTTACCACGATTTGAGTTCAAACCAGTTTTCCTTATTAAAGACTTCATTTTTATGGCTGTGGTAAAATCAATTTGTTAAACTACATAGCGCGACCACCGGTGGACAACGCCGCTCACACAAAATTCTTGGAGGATAGCATCATGAAATTTGTATCATGGAATGTTAACGGATTACGAGCAGTTTTAAAAAAAGGCTTTGAACAAACGGCGATGGATTTAGATGCCGATGCTATTTGTATTCAAGAAACCAAGATGCACGAGGGTCAAGCGACGGTCAACCTGCCCGGATACCATCAGTACTGGAATTATGCCGATCGTCCAGGCTACTCAGGCACAGCCATCTTTACCAAACATGAACCGGTGGACGTCACCTACGGCATTGGCGTCGATGAATATGATCACGAAGGTCGCGTGATTACGCTAGAATACCAAACGTACTACCTGCTCACAAGTTACACACCTAACTCTGGTCAAGAGCTTAAGCGGCTAGACTACCGTGACGGCTGGGACGCAGCCTTTTCTGCTTATGTAAATGAATTAGCAACTAAGAAACCCGTCATTTTCTGCGGTGATTTAAACGTCGCTCATGAGGAAATCGACCTCAAGAATCCCAAGACCAACCGTCAGCATGCCGGCTTTACAGATACTGAACGTGACAATTTCACAGCCTTACTGGGCACCGGCTTTACAGATAGTTTCCGGCACTTCTATCCCGACCTAACCGGCCAATATTCATGGTGGAGTTATCGTTTTAACGCTCGTAAAAACAACGCAGGATGGCGAATTGACTACTTCGTTGTATCAACGCCTTTGATGGCTAAAGTCACCGATGCTAAAATCCTTAATGATGTGCTTGGCTCTGATCACTGTCCAGTTGCTTTAGAAACAGAAGTGTTGAACTGATCCCAGTTCGTTAATCAGCACCCTGCCTAAACCCGTTAACAGATTTCTTTACATTTAAACGTGAAGGCCTTAGACTGACATAATAAATTTAAGTTTAACGTTACCTAATGATTAAGGAGGTCACAGCGTCGTGAATTTTGTCGCAATGGATTTTGAAACTGCTAGTGCCAAACGCCACAGTGCGTGTTCATTGGCACTGACCATCGTCAGACAAAACAAGGTCGTCGATGAATTTTATACGCTGATTAAACCCGATACAGAATTCTCTTGGCGCAATACGCAGATTCATGGCATCCATGCGAGTGATGTCGCGGACGCGCCAACCTTCCCAGAAATCTGGCCGCACATTAATCAGTTTTATACAAACAACCAACTTGTCGTGGCTCACAATGCCCCATTTGATAATGGCGTATTAAAAAGCACGTTAGCTCATTATGATCTGGCACCAGTCCACTACTTGACCTTAGACACGGTCAAAACAAGCCGTCGCTTTTTCCCAGAATTTCCAAACCACAAGCTTAATACTGTCAGTGAACGGCTCCACGTTAATTTGGAACACCATCACAATGCACTAGATGATAGTTTAGCTTGCGCCAACATTTTAATCTACCAAGATCAACAGTTTGGTGCTTCCGCGATCAAGCCATTTGTAAAATTACAATAACTTGTCTTGATTCCCGTAACCTATCATAGACAATAAAAATCGTTTCGCCATCAGATTTTGTATCTGTTGACGAAACGATTTTTATTTTTGCTAGTGCATTTGGACAGAATTAATACTAGCAACGTTGCCGATCAAGCCTGACCTCAGTGACATTCATATACGAGTTACGCCTGATGCCCATGATGAACGGTTAACGTCATTTGCTGGGCAGGCACCTCATCCCCGACAGCATTCACAACAGAATCGGAATGAGTGACCTTAAACCCTAAATTGCGATATAGCCGTTTGGCATACGTGTTCTCCAGCTGGACGGTTAAAACAATGTTTGTCAGTGAACTGGTCGTTTTCGCCCAATAGAGCATCTCTTCCATGAGGGCCGATCCCAGCCCCTCATTCCAATACGACTTTAAGATGGCTACTCCGATTTCGCCAACGGTTTCGTTTTTAGCAATGATACTGGCAACGCCAATTAACTGACCACCATAATCCGCTACCATCAGATGATTTTGGGGTGAACTGATCATCACCCGTAATTGAGCGGCTTCCTCTTCAACAGACAAATGTGCCAAAGCAGGATCAGCAGTGAATGTGGTAGATTCTTTTTTTAAATCTTCCAATAGGGTTAGCAGGTCTGCTGCATCATTTTCAGTAACAGGCCGAATGTCTACAGTCGGTTCACTCATCGTATTGTGCCTCCAATTTATCAGTCATTTTTTGATAGTGTTCACCTTGTGGATCAAACGTTAAAGTGCGTCGATCAATATTACTTTCATCACGGTGTAAATGAATCGTTAACCGTTCAGCTGGCAACTCACCCTTAACAAACTGTGACCACTCAACGACACTGACACCTTGTCCATTAAAATATTCATCGAGGCCCAAATCATCACCACCGCCATTTTCCAGTCGGTATACATCCATGTGATACAGTGGCAAACGGCCTTCTTTGTACTCACGAATGATGGTAAACGTAGGGCTTTTAACATACCTGTGAATGCCTAAACCGGCCGCCAAGCCCTTAGTCAGGGTCGTCTTACCAGCACCAAGATCGCCATCTAATAAAATAACATCGCCCGCAGACACCAGCTCTGCAAGGTGTCGCCCAATAGCCTGTGTTTCTTCGTCAGTCTTCGTGGTGATTGAAAACATGTGTGATCCACTCCTCAAACGTACTTAACACGTCATTCTTTGAATAAAAATCGCCATCCCAAAACAAGTGGAATCGCGATTAATTGTGACCTTATCTAACTACTTAACGGATTGTGCAGCGGTGATGATTGCAACCTTATAAACATCTTCTTCGTTACAGCCACGAGAAAGATCAGATACCGGTTTGTTCAAACCCTGTAGGATTGGGCCGATTGCTTCGAAACCGCCAAAGCGTTGGGCAATCTTATAGCCAATATTGCCAGATTGTAGTTCTGGGAAGACAAACACATTTGCGTGACCAGCAACTTTTGAGCCAGGTGCTTTGGCCGCGCCGA
Organism: Furfurilactobacillus milii; assembly: GCF_009864005.1. Taxonomy (GTDB): domain Bacteria; phylum Bacillota; class Bacilli; order Lactobacillales; family Lactobacillaceae; genus Furfurilactobacillus; species Furfurilactobacillus rossiae_B. The sequence goes on along the minus strand of NZ_WEZQ01000019.1, from coordinate 64,316 downwards.
CCGTTGGTACAAACGCAGCATCGAATTGTAATTCACCATCCAGTGCTAAATCAGGCGCCTGTTCGTTGGCTAACTTAGTAGCTTCTTGAACCTTAGTCACCATGTCGCCCTTAGCGGAACCCTTGGTTGAGAAACTCAACATAGCAACCTTTGGATCGATATCAAAAACCTTCGCCGTGTGGGCCGATTCAATAGCAACTTCAGCCATGCCAGCAGCGTCTAATTCGATGTTAATGGCACAATCGGCAAAGACATAACGTTCGTCACCCTTTTGCATCACAAACGCACCGGAAATTCGTTTGACACCTGGCTTAGTTTTAATGATTTGAAGTGCTGGGCGAACCGTATCACCAGTTGGGTGAACAGCCCCGGAAACCATCCCATCAGCTTGGTCCATATAAACCAGCATCGTGCCGAAGTAATTAACATCCTTTAACCAATCTGCCAACTGTTCGCGCGTGTTCTTACCAGCACGACGCTCAGCGAGGGCATCAAGCATGTCCTTTTTCTTATCTTCAGGATATGTTTCTGGGTCAATCAATAATACGCCGCTGGCATCCAAGTTGTTGTCAGCTGCGGTCTTTTCGATATCAGCCTCGTGTCCCAAAATAATTGGCTTTACCAAGCCATCCTTGGCCAACCGAATCGCAGCACCCAAGATCCGCGGATCCTGACCTTCTGGAAAGACAATGGTTTTGTCTTGACCACCAATTTTATCCTTTAAACTATCAAATAAATCCATGCGTGATTCCTCCAATAATTTAGTCTAATTACCCATTTTTTAAATCCGCCATCGAAACTGAAGCTGGCAATTGCCAATTAATGGGGGCTTCCCCCATCGCAACCAACGCCTCATTTGTTTTCGAAAACGGTTTGGAACCAAAAAAGCCACGATATGCAGAGAGTGGACTCGGATGTGCTGACTGCAACACAATGTTAGTATGCGTATCAATCAGTTTAATCTTGTCTCGAGCAGCACGACCCCAAAGAATGAAGACAACCGGTGTCTCACGTTCCGACAATCGTTTGATGGCCGTATCGGTCAGGCGCTCCCAGCCTTTACCAGCATGAGAGAATGCCCTGCCATCCCGAACCGTCAGAACGGAGTTGAGTAGCAACACGCCCTGCTGAGCCCATGATTTTAGAAAACCGTGATTCACTGGCGCAATCCCAAGGTCATCCTGCAATTCCTTATAAATATTTTGAAGCGACGGTGGCACTTGCACACCGGGCATCACAGCAAAACTCAGACCAAATGCCTGATGCGGTCCATGATACGGATCCTGGCCTAAAATAACCACTTTAACATCTTGAAACGGCGTCCATTCGAAAGCCGTGAAGATGTGGTTCATCTCAGGATAAATCGTTTGCGTGCGATATTCCTGTTTCAAAAAGTTGTGTAATTCTTGGTAGTAAGCCTGTTCAAATTCAGGCTGTAAAATATCCCACCAGTCATTATGAATAAACGGTTTCATTCCCTGCACCTCAACGTTTATTGTAGCAGACCTCTAGCGTAAAATACATTATCAACTAACTGTCTTCATCGATCTAAAAGTTAGTCGAGAGAAACAACGAGTTTCCCGCGGTTCAGAGCGTTGACCGTGTTACAATCAAACGTAGACAACAGTTTACTAAATCACTCGTCCTTATAATGGAGACTAATCATGCGTCAGTTATACATTAGACAAACCCCGGGCGTTTTAAACGGTGTCCGCCCCGTATTAGATGTTCATCGACAAACACTCTACCTAATCTCCGGTCAGTTCGGCTGGTCACGGGCACAATTAATTGCTTCTTCTGCCTCAGGTGAAGCTCTGGCGGAAGCAAAACAACTCTCTTTAGGCATTATGCCAAAGTTTGCAATTTACTTTAATGGTAAAGAAGTTGGCTCGGTTCGACGCACATTTGGTTTTTGGCGCGAGGTTATTTATATTCACGGTCTTAACTGGGTCGTTATGGGTAACCTCATGTCTGGAAAATACAAAATCTACCATGGCACCCATATTATTGCCAGTATGCGCCCAGTTGACGGTTCAGACGGTGGCTATGATCAACTCAGTGTAGCTAACCATTCGGCCGAACCTGTCTGCTTGCTGATTGCGGCAATCATGGATCGTTGGTCCAAACAAAATGGGCGGCGGCGCCTCGTTCATAATCAGGCCCTTCGTTTGGGCCAAGAACCAAAAACACTTGGACCCGAGTATCGAGAAAAGGAATGAATTAGTAAAGAAATGCGCTGCGAGTATCATTATTTGATGCTTCACGGCGTTTTCATGTGCGATAAATGCCGTCAAATCAGCGTTTCTAGGGATAGTTACATGTTTGTAATCATGCCCATTGCCGTCAGTGCGGCAACACTTCAATAATTTTCGAGTTATAAACATTATCATGTTACAAAATATTTCAAAAGCATCTTTATGTGACAAAACACTCTGATTTTGTAATGTCTACGGTATTTCGTTGTTATTTACACCATGTATAGTAGGCATCGTTGTTTGGAAGAGAACAACACCCCAGCCACGAATCCTCGTGAGGGGTTGCCAAGCGCGTCGCCAATTAAGATGCGACGCCATACACAATATAGGAGTGAAAATTTCTACATGAAGATCAAACAAATTTTGTTAACTACTTTAAGCGCCGGTGCTTTATTAGCCGCTGGAACTGTTGCCGCAAACGCAGACTCAAACGTTACTGTTAAGAGCGGAGACACTGTTTCCGCATTGGCACATGCCAACAACACAAGCATTGATGCAATCATCAACGCTAACCAGTTGCAAAACCAGGGAGACTTAATCTACGTTGGTCAAAACTTGATTATCCCTGACGGCACTTCCAACACTACAACAACTACGACGACACAAGCTGCAGCCCCTTTACAACAAGCTGCACCAGTTGTACAAACACAGACTGTTGCTAAGACACAAGCTCCAGTAGCCCAAACAACTACTACACAAGCTGCGTCTGCACAACAGACTCAAGCAACTACACAAACAACACAGGCCTCCACTACGCAAAATACACAAGCATCAACTACACAGGCTGCCTCAACTTCAACAGCTTCATCATCTGACGAAGCTGCCATGGCTTATATTGCTGCCGGTGAATCTGGTGGTAGCTACACTGCCCGTAACGGTCAGTACATTGGTAAATACCAATTGAGTGCTGACAAGTTGAACGGTGACTACTCCGCTGCTAACCAAGAACGTGTTGCATCTGCTTACGCTGTTTCACGTTACGGTTCATGGTCAGCCGCTGCTGCCCACTGGGCTGCATACCGCGGTTGGTAATCTACTGTTAATCTAACAACTATGCTCTGACTTAAGACTCATCTTCGGATGGGTCTTTTTTTGTGACCTCTTTTAAATTCTTAAACAAAAAAACGATCCTGTAATTACACAGAATCGATGCGGACCAAACACTCTACGTAGCTGGAGGACGTCAACAGTGATACCGAGCCGTGAAGGTAACCTAAATTCGAGCGGTTTGCTCGAATTTAGGTTACGGACGGTCGCCAAGACTCGGCTTTTCACGAGGCTTGGCGGCGAGGTGAAAGACTCCGAATTTTAGGAGGCTTGAACCGGTCCCACGGCGGGCGTATCACTGTTGACAACCGTAAGCGACAGTAAAATAGGTACAAATACTACAAAAGTAAAGTAATTATCGTCGGCGCGACAATGCACGATCGATATCACGTTGTTGGTCGCGTTTTTTCAGTGTCTCACGTTTGTCATAAGAATGCTTTCCTTGCGCCACACCAATCAGCACCTTCGCAAAACCATGCTTGATGTAAACCTTTAATGGCACAATGGTCATCCCCTTTTGGGACACTGCCGACTGTAACTTGCTAATTTCTTTTTGATGTAGCAATAGCTTTCGTGTACGCAACGGATCGTGGTTGAAACGATTCCCCTGCGTAAACTCGGCAATATTGACATTCATGAGGTAAGCTTCCCCATCTTTAATCGACACAAACCCGTCACCGATCGTGATTCGGGCCGCCCGAACGGATTTAATTTCCGTACCGGTCAGTGAAATACCAGCTTCATATGTGTCGAGAATCGAATATTCATGACGCGCCTTACGATTATTTGCCAGCGCGTCGTTGCCAGTTTGTTTTCGTTTGGCCATGTTCACGCCTGCCTTTCGTTCAGCATTTTGGTCTTAAACTTACTTTTTCCGGTCACCGTGAAAATTGGTTTTACCACTACGACCAGCCTTATTGCGATTACTTTGATAGTGGTTAAATTTCTTGCCACCATTCTTCTCATCACGTTTGGCATTGTTATGAAAGTTACGGTTACCACGGTTGCTGTTTCCACGACGGCCGCCATTGCCATGATTATCATGGGCCACACGAATGTCTGTCGTTGGCGCAGTCCGCGGGTCCACAATGGTAAAGTCCACTGCAGCAGCATCCTTATCGACCTTCTCCAAATGAACCTTGATTGGCTGGCCAATTTGGAAGATGTGATGATGCCGTTCACCGATCAATGCTAAATGACTTTCATCGTAATCGTAAAAGTCATCTTTCATGTTAGAAATGTGAATGAGTCCTTCAACCGTGTTTGGCAATTCCACAAACATCCCAAACTTCAGAACAGAACTGACAACTGCGTCAAAGTCCTCGCCAACATGATCAGCCATGTATTCGGCCTTCTTCATGTCGTCGGTAGCCCGCTCAGTGTCGATTGAACGACGCTCGCGTTCAGAAGTATCTTGGGCAATCTGTGGTAGCTTATCTGCATATTTTGCCTTAGCAGCATCACTGTCACCGTTTGCCGCATACCAGCGAATCATCCGGTGAACCATGTCATCTGGATAACGACGAATTGGTGACGTGAAGTGTGTGTAGTATTCAGCACCAAGACCAAAGTGTCCTAATGGCTGATCTGAATATTTCGCCTGTTTCATGGAACGAAGCATCATGGTTTGAACCATCTGCTCTTCAGGTGTTCCGGCAACTTCCTTCAACACAGACTGTAACATCTTCGGTTTCAGGTTGTTTGGATCACCCTTGGCATTAATGCCAAAGACATTCAACAAATCAAAGAAGCTCTTTACCCGATCACCATCTGGTGTTTCATGGACACGGTATAAGAACGGAACATGCATCCGGTCATAATGTTCAGCCACGGTTTCATTAGCAGCCAGCATAAAGGATTCAATCATCCGTTCTGCCAGGCCACGTTCACGTAACTCAATGTCAGTCGGATGCCCTTCTGCGTCAACAATGATCTTTGCTTCTGGAGCATCGAAGTCAATTGCACCACGCTGGTGACGTTTCTTAACCAGAATCTTGTGTAATTCTGCCATCGTTTCAAACATGCCAACAAGACTGTCATAACGTTCCATGGTTTTGGCATCATGAGCTTCCAAAATCTTATTAACACCCTTATAAGTCATCCGGGCATGACTCTTCATCAAGCTAGGATAAATCTTATGGCTAACGACCTTACCAGTACCATCAATTTCCATGTCACAGGTCATTGATAAACGTTCAACGCCCTCGTTCAGTGAACAAATGCCGTTTGATAAGCGTTTTGGCAACATTGGAATAACGCGGTCAGTCAAATAAACAGAAGTTCCACGTTTGTAAGCTTCTTTGTCGAGCGCAGAACCTTCCTTCACGTAGTAACTAACGTCGGCAATGGATACGCCCAGATGATAATTACCATTTGGCAGTTTCCACGCAACGACCGCATCATCCAAATCCTTACTTTCAATACTATCGATGGTAACTAACGGTTGATCAGTAATATCAACTCGACCGGCCTTGTCAGCTTCTTGCACCGTATCAGGAATTGCATTGGCTTCATCCAATACTTCCTGTGGGAATTCGGAAGGCACATCATGAGCGTAAACGATTTGGAGAATATCGATACCTGGTTCGTCGGCGTTCCCAATCACCTTCGTGGCCACACCACTTAACAACTGTGGATTGAGATCCGTTGGATAACCGGTAACATCGGCCGTGACAACTTCACCATCAACTGGATGAATACCGCCGTCGAGTACATCAAACGTATAACTGCCGAGTTTCTTATCTTTAAGGAGCACTTCACCAATAACACTAGGCAACTTGGCGTCACGTTTGGACCTAAACTCACCGACGATTTGTGTGTAGTGGCGCTCAGTCACTTTTGTTACTTCACCTTCAGGTCCACGATCAGATCCCGGTTTAGATGGGCGTAAAATCTTCATCTCAACCGTGTCACCTGTCATGGCATGCTTGGTATGATCTGGATTGATGTAAGCATCAGGTTGTTCATCATCATATGCGACGAAACCAAACCCCTTGTCGTTACCATGGAAAGTTCCTGATAACCCAGCTGCCACTTTAACAATGGCCCACTTACCGGTGTCCGTAACAGCCACTTTGCCAGCACGTTCCAACCCAGCAAGTGCCTGCACACTTAGCGTGAATTCAGCTTCTGGTTGTTTAAGTGCAGTGCCGATTTCGGCCGCTGTAAACGAGCCCTCCTGATTGGCGTTTAAAAACGTCAAAATTTGTTGTTGTAAATTGCTTTCTGTCATAATTACCTCATTTTTACTTTCGCGTTAGGTTAAAACAGTCGTCCAAGAAATGCTTCAACGTCTGTTTGCAATTGGTGATGCGCGTTATTTACTGTTAAAACATGGCCCGCGTTCGGATACAGCTTAAACGTGACATCTTTATTTAAACTCTCCATTCGTTCATTAAAAGCCGCCCCACTGCCAGGATCAATCATTTGATCCGCATCACCCTGGGCGATAAAGAATGGCTTATTAATCATTTGTAAATTTGCTGCCACTTGTGTTTGGACAAAGGTCTCAATGTCGCTCAACTGTTCTGGATTGTGCTGAGCTAACCAGTCGAGACTTTGTTGCTTTTCATCCGTTGACATTTGTGTACGTGAATAAATTTTGTTGCTCAAACTTAAAAAGCTTTGTGGCACGTTCGTTTGACCAACCCGAATAACTGGCGATGCAAACGTCCCACCACCGACTAACGTGTTATCAATTTCCAATAAGCGTGTGGCAAACAAACCGCCCATAGATAGACCAAAGACTGCAATTTGTTGATAGCCGTGTGCTTTTAAAAAGGTCACTGCATCTTGCGCGTTCTTCAGCCAAGCGGCCACGCCGCCCTTTGTGATAATATCTTTGGGCTCCATGGTGCCATGACCAGCGAACATTGGGGCATAGACTGTATAACCGTCACGCGCCAAGCCACGCCCAATCATCCCCATGTCATTGCTACTGCCAGAGTACGCATGCAGCAACAAGACTGCGTTTGCACCCGCCTCAATAAACAGTGGTTCTGGTTGACGAAAATGAATTGTCATTCTTTCCATCCTTTCACTGAAAAATTGCATGAAAAAAAGCCGGGACTAAGCCCAGCTTTGTCATACATCAATGAAGATGGCACGAGGCCATCACCAATTTGTAAACGTTAGTCGTCAAAAAACAAGCCTACTTATGCGAGGACAAGTACACTAACGCCAAGGCAATAGCAAAGAACAAAATGCCAAGGATTACTGTAACCCGTTGCATAAAGCCTTCAAAGCCCCGTGACTTTTGTTGAGCAAATAAGTCGTTTGCACCGCCGCCAGACAAGGCACCTAATGCATCATCTGTTTTCGTGGGTTGCATCATGACTGCAATAACGATTAAGATTGCGATCACAATCAGTGCAGTTAACAAAAAATTATACAAAGTGGTTCCTCCCATTCAAACTTCGCGGTATGTCTCAACTAATTTAACATAAAATGGTGGGGATTGCTAGTGTGAGCATGCTACTAAACGTACGCAAACAGGTAATCCTTCAGTCTTCACCACGCACACTAATTTGCTCTGCCATCCCGGCAATTCGTTCACGAATAAAGGCACGATTATCATGTTGTGTTTCCACAATCAAGGTATCCCCGGCACGCAAAATCGTATCGCCGTGCGGAATAATCTGCCGTTCGCCACGATGAACACCAATTAATAGAGCATTTGCCGGCCATCTAAATTCCCGTACCTGATGGCCAACTAAAAACGAGCCATCGAACACGGGTACTTCAATTCGGTCCGTAAAACCAGCAGCTCGTTCCGCCGTCGGTGACAGCATTCGTCCCAATAGGGATTCATAAATTGGCGCGCCGCCGCACACATCTACTGTAATATAGGCAACTAGACAAACCACGGCTAATGGCATCAAATGCTGCAGGGACCCGACCATTTCCGTAATCAATAGAATCGCCGTGAACGGTGCTTTCCCAATTCCGGCGAAATATCCCGCCATTGCAAAAATAACTAAGTTAACCACGTAAATACTGGGCAGTAAGCCCATCATGACCATCGCCCGGCCATAAATTGCACCGATGACGGCACCTAACGTTAAAATCGGTAAGAAGATCCCACCGGGTAATCCGGAGCCATACGCCACCATCGAGAATACGAACCGAACCACAAACAGCCCGATGAGCACCCAAATGCCTGGATGGATGCGCGCCAAATCCAAAATAACGCTATTACCGCCACCCAAACTGGACGTCCACCACCAACCAACAGGAACGGTCAGTAGCAGTGCCACAATGCCGTCTAAATAACGCGGTAGTCTTAATTTAGCGTACCAACTTGGCAAACGCAGCAGAACGGTTTGATACAAACGCCCTAATAAGCCCAAAATGATTCCCAGTACAATCAAATGACCGTAATCACGTAATGGTAGTCCACTGGAGTAGGGAATATGTAAGACCGGTGTTTGCCCGAAAAATCCCAGTGACACAAAGTTTGCTACGACGGCACTGGTCAACGAAGTCAGCCAAACTAACGGTGAAAAGTTATGATAAATTTCTTCCAAAACAAACAGTGTACTGGCAATCGGTGCATTGAATGCCGCTGACAAACCTGCCGCTGCCCCACTAGCGATTGCGACCCGACGATTAGTCCCTTGATGGCCACGAAGCGTGGCGTAGCCTTGCCCCACAGCAGCCCCAAGTTGAATCGAAGGACCTTCCCGACCCAGCATCAGACCAGAACCAATCGCTGCAATGCCACCAACAAACTTTTTCCAGAGCGTTGGCCACCATGGTTCGTCAAACTCCCCAGCCAATTGGCCCTCAACCTGGGGAATCCCAGACCCACTAATTTGTGGACTGGTCTTAACCAGCAGCCCCACTAAAATGCCCAAAATAATCATGCCCAAAAGCCACGGTAAAATTAACCAGGGTTGATGATGCATCACCGCATAACCCATTTTCACCAAATCAAGGCCATGCTCAATTGCCAGGCGAAACAAACTAACGATAAGTCCCGTCATTAAGCCAACTGCTAAGCCTGTGATGACAGTTCCAACTCGCGTTAAATCGAGCGAAAGTCGGCGTTTACTTTTTTTCTTCAAATGATCATCTCTCTTTTTAGGACATTTTTTATAAGAACGTTCGATTATACTCATTCACAAAATATTCAATAATCAACCGAACAGGCTGATCATCAATTACGTTTAACTGCTCAGGTAAAAGCAGCTGCGTCTTCTTTAAATTATAGTAATCAGTCAATACCTTCGTGAGGTTCAAACTATGGCGCAATAAAAAGTGACGGTCAATTAGGCCGCGTACCATCACGCGATCTTGCAGTAATAAAACATCCCACTGATACGTGCGAAAGAGGCCGCGTTTTACGCCGGTCTCGAAGTAAATAATTGCTTGCTGCTGTTGCTGATTAAGCGCATCTTGCAAATTGCGATAATCTGAATCATTGGCTGACTTCAGGTCAGTCAAGAATTCATCAGAAATTGTTCGTGAAATTGTCAAAGATTGATCGAACAGCATTTGAAACTGACGAAAGAAATTTGCCACATCCCCATCAAGCTGAGGAATGTCAAGATCCTCTATGTAGTCTAAGTACAGCTTAACAACGGCGTGCACGATGTCTTCTTTCGAGCTGAAGTATTTATAAGCCGTTCTTCGCGAAACCCCCATTACTTTAATCAGGTCGTTCATTGTTAGCTGATTAAAGCCTTCCCGCATGAAAACAACGGCCATGCGTTCTAATAGCGCGTGCCGTTTTGCCACCTCATGTTGTGTTGCCATTTAGCTCCCCCGTTTCATTGTTGCCAAAAACATTCAAATTTAGTATAGGTGAACAAAGTAAACACATTAAGGGCTTCATGTATATTTCAGTTTTTCTTTTAAATCTTTAGAAATTCATAATCTATCAAAACTTGGCGACAAAAAAACTCCCCACTTCGAAAAGTGAGGAATTTTATTATCATAACAACCTATTTCAAGACGAAATTACTTGTTAATGATGGCGTTACGAGCTTGTTCACTCAAGTTGTAGAATGAGTGGATACCCTTGTATTCAGCGGTTGTGCCTAATTGGTCTTCAATCCGCATCAACTGGTTGTACTTAGCGATCCGTTCAGTCCGGCTCATTGAACCAGTCTTGATTTGGCCGGCGTTTGTAGCAACAACCAAGTCAGCAATCGTTGTGTCTTCAGTTTCACCAGAACGGTGGGAAACGATGGCAGTGTAGCCAGCTTCTTTAGCCATTTCAATAGCTTCAACAGTTTCAGTCAAAGTACCGATTTGGTTCAACTTGATCAAGATAGCGTTAGCAACGCCCATCTTGATACCCTTAGCCAAGTAGTCAGTGTTAGTAACAAACAAGTCGTCACCAACAAGTTGTACTTTCTTACCTAACTTAGCAGTTAAAGTTGCCCAGTCATCCCAAGTGTTTTCATCCAGAGGATCTTCGATGGAAACGATTGGGTACTTGTCAACAATACCTTCAAGTAAGTCAGTGAATTCTTCGGCAGTGTAACTCTTGCCGTCACCAACTAAGTCATACTTCTTAGTGTCAGTGTTGTAGAATTCTGATGCAGCACAGTCAAAGGCAATTGAAATGTCCTTACCAGGTACATAACCAGCCTTGGTGATAGCTTCAACCAGAATTTCAAATGGTTCTTCATTGTTCTTCAAGTCAGGTGCAAAACCACCTTCGTCACCAACGGCAGTGGAGTAACCACGGTCGTTTAAGATGCTCTTCAAAGCGTGGAATGTTTCTGAACCGTAACGAACAGCTTCTTTAATTGTTGGCGCACCAACAGGCATAATCATGAATTCTTGGAAGTCAACCTTGTTGTTGGCATGCTTCCCACCATTGATAACGTTCATCATTGGTGTTGGCAGAACGTGCGCATTGAAACCACCTAAGTAGTTGTAAAGCGGAACTTCAAGTTCGTCAGCAGCTGCACGGGCAGCGGCTAATGAAACACCTAAGATGGCGTTCGCGCCTAATTTACCCTTGTTTGGTGTACCATCAAGCTTGATCATTGCTTGGTCGATAGCAACTTGGTCAGTAACATCGTAACCAACAATTTCCTTAGCGATGATGTTGTTTACATTATCAACCGCTTTAGTAACACCCTTACCTTGGAACCGGCTCTTGTCGCCGTCACGTAATTCAACAGCTTCGTGTTCACCAGTTGAGGCACCTGAAGGAACGATTCCACGGCCCATTGCACCACTTTCTGTGTACAATTCAACTTCAACAGTTGGGTTACCGCGTGAATCTAAAACTTCGCGTGCATAAATATCTGTAATAATAGACATCTTATTCTCTCCTTATATGGGTAAATGTAGTCGCAATGACTTCCCTACTATTATATGTGTTACGCGTTTCACTATCAAGATTATGAGCAATTATTTTCCAGGATCATTGCTAATAAGTTCCAGAAACGATTCAGGTTGAAGGCTAGCGTTGCCGACCAAAACCCCATCGACATCCTGTTTCTGCATGATCGTGTTTATATTTGCAGGCTTAACAGAACCGCCATATAATACCCGCACTTCGTCAGCAATTTCATCATCATAAACGTCTGCGACCGTTTGACGAATCAGATAACAGCCTTCCTCAATTTGATCAGGTGACGCGGGTGTACCAACGCCAATCGCCCAGCTTGGCTCATACGCAATAATCGCAGTTCTTGCCTGCTCCTCATCAACGCCCTTTAACGCCTCAATTACCTGAGCAACAACCCAGTGAACAGCATCATTAGATTCTCGCTGCCCCATCGTTTCATCACAACAGATAATCGGTCGCATATGGTTCCGAAAAACGGCTTGAACTTTTAAATTAATCATCTCGTCGGTTTCACGGAAAATCTTCCGACGCTCAGAATGTCCTAAAATAACAAAATCAACGCCAGCTTTGCTTAACGCATATGGACTGGTTTCACCGGTAAACGGACCATTGTCCTCAAAGTAACAATTTTCCGCACCAACTTCTAAAGGCATGTCGCGAGTCTGATCAACCATTTGTTCTAAAAACAGGGCAGGTGCACAAATAGCTGTTTCTAACTGTATCGCATTAGGCAAATTGCCTCTAATACCATTTACAAACGATTCTACTGAGTCCGCAGTCTTATTCATCTTCCAATTTCCAACAATCATTGGAATCCGCATGGGTTAGCCCCCTCTTCATAATGGGTCTTAGCATTACTCTTTTAATCTGTCAAAGTACTCGTTGCCAAACGAACACTCACAACTCTTTCTCCTACACATGCATTGTAGTGAAGTCAGTCCTAAAAAGCTAGTTTCACCTGTTTGCTGATCGACTTACTACCTTGCTAAACAGCGTCATGCCGTTGCGATGGCCGAAGACGCCGTTTCGTGGGGAACGTTTCAGCCCGCTGAAGTACACGGTCTTCAAACTCGATTCTGAACCGAACACCACGTTTCAGAACTCGTCCCGCAATACTAAATGGCAGAACCCGCCATCAAGTATTGTCGACACGAAACTCTGTCTTCGGTCATCTCCACTCACATATAAGTCGTCAGGACCTTCAACAGATATATTAGTGCACATTTAAATTCGCTGCTCGACCACTTCTTGGGCTTTTCAAGGTTATATGAATATGAGCTGAAGGGCGTCAACATTGAAATCAAGACGTGCAAGTGGTGTTAATTCGGTTGTTTTGTACCGAATTTACAGCACGGACGGTCGTGGAGACTCAGGTTCTCATGAGGCTTCACGGCGAGGTGAAAGACTCCGAATTTCAGGAGGCTTGAACCGGTCCCACGACGCATTTCAATGTTGACAACCGCAAGCGTCCTTAACCACTCAAAACACAAAAACGCCCGTCAACCCGTTAAGAAACAGACTGAAGGACGTTAATGTAGAACGGTATTAAACTAAATTACTTGTCGCTGATTGCTGCGATCCCAGGTAAAGTCTTACCTTCAAGGTATTCAAGGGAAGCACCACCACCAGTGGAGATGTGAGTCAATTTATCTGCAACACCCAATTGTTGAACGGCAGCAGTTGAGTCACCACCACCAACAATTGTCGTAGCATCCAAGTCACCCAAGAACTTACCAACAGCTAAGGTACCCTTAGCAAAGTTAGGCATTTCGAAGACACCCATTGGTCCGTTCCAAACAACAGTCTTAGCGTCACGCAAAGTGTTTTCAAATAATTCAACAGACTTTGGACCGATGTCAAGAGCCATGTAGCCATCAGGAATTGAACCATCAACAGTTTCTGCAGGTGAGTCATTCTTGAATTCCTTAGCAACAACAGAGTCGATTGGCAACACAAGCTTGTCGCCAGCCTTTTCAATGATTGCCTTGGCTGTGTCGATCTTGTCCTTTTCAAGCAATGAGTTACCAACTGAAAGGCCTTGGGCAGCGAAGAAGGTGTAAGCCATCCCACCACCAACGATAACCTTGTCAGCTTTGCTCAACAAGTTGTCGATGACGCCGATCTTGTCAGAAACCTTAGCACCACCCAAGATAGCAACGAATGGGTGAACAGGGTTATCAACAGCGTTACCTAAGAACTTGATTTCCTTTTCCATTAAGAAACCAGCAGCAACTGACTTGCCGGCTGCTTTCATGGCCGTTGCGATACCAACGTTTGAGGCATGTTCACGGTGAGCAGTACCAAAGGCGTCGTTAACGAAAACATCGCCAAGTGAAGCCCAGTATTGACCCAATTCAGGGTTGTTACCGGATTCCTTCTTGCCATCCAAATCTTCAAAACGAGTGTTTTCGAATAACAGAACTTCGCCGTCTTTCAAGTTGTTGATGGCGTCTTCGAGCTGAGGACCACGGGTAGTTGGAACAAACGTTACAGGTTTGCCCAATAAGTTGCTCAAACGTTCTGCAACAGGACGCATGGACAATTCCTTTTTGTCCTCTTCAGTCTTAACACGACCTAAATGACTGAATAAGATGGCACGGCCACCATGATCCAGAACATAGTTAATCGTAGGTAATGCAGCCACGATTCGGTTGTCGTTACCAATCACGCCGTTTTTAATCGGCACATTAAAGTCAACACGCATTAAAACTTTTTTTCCAGTTAAATCTAAATCAGAAACAGTTAATTTAGCCAAGGTAGTTTCCTCCCAACGATTTTTGCGTACGCATATATTTTAACGATTTTTAATGGTAAAAGCCACTCACAGCCCAATTTTCTGAAAACAAACGTGACTATTTGTGAACCATTCCACTAAATCATTCAAAGAAAAAGGCGGGCGGAGTCTTCCTCCTCCCGCCTTTGCCACATTTAATCAAAAACGTAATGATTTAAATTAAGCTTCCAAAGTGGCGAACTTCAACAACGTACGGATCATGTTGCAAGTGAAGCCCCATTCGTTGTCGTACCAAGCAACAGTCTTAACTAATTGGCTGTCACCGGCAGTTGTAACTTCCGTTTGAGTTGGGTCAAATACGGAACCGTGTGAATCGTCGATGATATCGCTTGAAACGATTTCGTCGTCGTTGTAACCAAAGGCTTCGTTGCCTTCAGTGTGCTTCTTGATAGCTGCGTTAACTTCGTCAGCAGTAACTTTCTTGTCCAGAACAGTTACTAATTCAGTTAATGAACCATCAACAACAGCAACACGTTGTGCGTGTCCTTGTAATTTGCCGTTCAAGTCTGGGATAACCAAACCAAGGGCCTTAGCAGCACCAGTTGAGTGAGGAATCGTGTTAACAGAAGCAGTACGGTTGTTACGAGGCTTTGAACCACGAGGGCCATCAAGGATTGATTGGGTTGATGTGAAGGCGTGAACCGTCGTCATCGTACCAACCTTGATACCGAATTCTTCGTTCATGAAGTAAGCCAGTGGTGCAAGACAGTTGGTCGTGCATGAACCAGCGGAAACGATCTTATCGTCGTTGCTCAAAACGTCCAAGTTAACGCCAGGAACAACAGTTGTGATCTTACCAGCAGGTGCTGAGATCAGAACACGCTTTGCGCCGGCATCCAAGTGGGCTTGTGACTTTTCTGCTGAAGTGTAGAAACCAGTACATTCAAGCACGTAGTCAACACCGTCGTTCTTAACCCAAGGAATGTTCTTTGCATCGCGTTCTGCGTATACAGGGATTTCCTTACCGTCAACGACAATGCCCTTGTCCGTTGAACTAACTTCACCAGGGAACTTGCCATGAGTGGAGTCATACTTGAGTAAGTAAGCCAACATTGAAGGTGTAGTCAAATCATTGATTGCAACAACTTCGATGTCGTTAGTGTTCAATTCGTGGATCCGCTTTAAAGCTAAACGACCGATACGGCCAAATCCGTTGATACCAATTTTAACAGTCATTGGTGAACTTCCTCCCTTAAGGAAAATATATGTTTAACACAGATGTAATTATATGACAATCGACCAAATCCTGCAAACGTTAGGATCGTTTTCACAAGTGCTTTCATTCGCTTACATTTGATTGTTTCATAAGCGTGACGCGACTTAGCAGAAGATTCTTCCGTTTGCTAAAAGTTCAAATTCTTACCAAACTCTAAGCGTATTTGTGTGCCATTTTTGCAGCCACCGCTGCCGCAATCGCACCAATGATATCGTCAATAAAGGTATTGACCTGGTCGGTTTTTTCTTCATCCAGCCGTTTGATCACGCCTTCTTTAACCTTATCCACATAGCCATAGTTGGTTACACCGATCGTGCCATAGATATTTGCGATGTTGAGCGCCAGCCCCTCATCGACACCAAACACGCCGGCATCATTTCTGATAATCGATTCCAACGGTTCTTTCAGTTGATTCTCAGTTGCCAGTCGATCCAACTCAAGCGCCACCATCACGTTGTTCATCACTTCGCGTTTGTGGAGTACATCCTCAGTTTCCGTTTCAAACTCGCTGAGCGGAACGTCTGGCAAATAGTCGCGTTGCATGTCCTGCGTAATCGCAGCAATTTCTTTGTAAGTAATGTTCTTTGCTGCTAACTGGGCAGTTACTAGTTTATAAGCAGCCTGATCTGGGTATTTAAATGATGCGTTATTCATATCTTAAGTGTCATTCCTTCCGTAAATCTAAATGTGTTCACTATCATCCCACTAGGATGACGGTCTTCTGCACACCTATTCTAGCGTACACACTTTAGGCAAAAAAAGCATGTTTGACGGGTCAAGATTCTTCCTAATTACCCATAAAAAAAGACGGAACATAAACGTCAAAATATAAACGTTAATCCGTCCATCTTTTATTAGCTGCTTTAAATCAACCCAATCACTGGAACATTATGCCACCATCAACTGCTAAGGATTGTCCAGTAATATAGTTGGCCTGATCAGAAACTAAGAAGGATACGTAGTTCGCAATATCTTCAGGTTCCTCACCACGGCCAAGCAAAATTGAATCGACAAACTTTTGACGTGTCTCGCCAATAGCCGCACCAGTACGCTCTGCAAAACGCGCATCAATTTCGTCCCACATCGGTGTTAAAACAATACCAGGATTATATGCGTTAACCCTAATCTTATCTGGACCAAGTTCCTTTGCTGCTGCCTGAACTAGTCCGCGTGTGGCAAACTTTGTTGAAGAGTACAGGCCTAGCATTTCAAAGCCCTGCATTCCAGCAATTGATGATGCCAAGATAATGGACCCACCAGCATCGCCATTCTTACGCAATGCCTTTGGTGCCGTTTGTAGAGCCCATACTTGGGATTTGAGATTGATGTTTAAAATATTGTCAACCTGTTCTTCAGGGGTATCTTCAATGGTGTCCACCCAATCAATCCCAGCGTTAGCGACAAAAGAATCGAGACGTCCATATTTATCCAGTGCAAATTGAACTAAATCTGTATTGGTTTTCTTGAATTGAACGTCACCAGCAAATGCTGAGGCTTCGCCACCATTAGCTTTAATCTTATCAACAATAGAAGTTAGCTTTGATTCAGTTCGCCCATTGACTACAACAGCCAAGCCATCCTGCGCTAATCGCAAAGCAATTCCGGCACCGATGCCCTGACCGCCACCAGTAACAATTGCAACTTTCTTACTCATAAAAAATACCTCATTTTCTGATTTGTCTAAAGTGACTGAGACATTGTTATTGTAAGCGCCCTCATAACAACTGTCTATTACTTTCGTTTTACATTCATCAGGTAAATAAAAATGAGTTTGGAACATAATATTTCAACTTAAAGTTCGGTGAAACCGCAACAAACAATTTTTCTGCAATCGTGAAATATAACACTGACATCTGTCCATCTAACACAAAAATGCGATGCTCATGGTAACCACCCATAAACATCGCATTTGTATTATCCAAGAAAGCCAAACCGCGTTAAATCTGCTTTTAGTCCTGTTCAAAATTTTGTGCTTTCACGTTGAACCAACCGCGTACCCAAAACGATTTTCTTTGCTATCGGATGATCGGCCTTAGTAATCTCCTGGGCTAACTGAACCGCCGCCTCGCCCATGTGATTAGTTGCGACGTGCACCGCAGTTAATCCTGGAATCGCATAACTGGCGATTGACGTGTCATCAAACGTAACTAGTTGAACCCGATCAGGCACGCTGATGTTAGCTTCGTTCAACGCTTTCAACGCCCCAACTGCCATGGCATCATTCGTAATGATAAAACCGTCTGGCAACTGGTTCTGTAAGTCACCAATCAATGCTTTCATTTGTTGGTAACCCGATTGACGCGAATAATCGCCTTGTGTAACGAACGCTTCATTGTAGTCCAGGCCCATTGCCATCTGAAACGGCGCTTTTCGTGGATCCTCAATGACTCGCTGACGGTCTGTGGTCATCTCCGTACCGCAAATCATCCCAATATGGCGGACACCGGCGTCAGTTAAGTGATGAACTGCATCACTTATCGCATATTGAAAATCCGTAACGACCGAATCATAACCTAATCCCATCGCATCGAAATCCACAAATACAATCCGATCCGTGATGCCCGTTAATTTTAGGATTTCCGCCTGAGAATACTTACCCAGTGCAATGATCACGGATGTATCCTCGTGAATCTGATCCAAGGAACCAGCAAAGACCGTTTGAACTCGAAAACCTGCTGTCATTGCCGCATGCTCAATGCTAATGCGAATCGACATATAGTACAGGTCTTCCATTTCCTGCATCTGAGAATACCATTCAACCACTGTGACTTGTTTGACCACGTTAGTTTGATGATTCCGTTTGCGTTTGGAATAATTTAGCGCCTCGGCAGCTTCAAAAATCCGTTGCCGCGTTTCTTTGCTGACCGCCATCGTCGCATCATAGTTAAGCACACGAGAAACAGTCGCAAGTGAAACATTTGCTCGTGTTGCAATATCTTTCAGCGTTGCCACTGCCTCTCACCTTCCCACACATTCAAAATATTATTCAATCGCTTTAATAAACCGAGATTGTGCCTCACGACCAGCAGCATTCCACTTGAACACACCAGCATCCTCCAAAACGCGACCAAAGACTTTACCAATCGCATCGTCGACTACTTGTTCGACATTATCATCCGTAACCGTATTGTTTTCCTTGAGCTCCTCTGCCCAAGTACGGTGATAGTCCGCCATGTCGTTTGGCTGATCCAACAAGAATTTTTGAACTTCTTGCATTTCGGTCTTCAAACGAGCAGGCAAAATTGCACGGCCCATAACTTCGATTAAACCAATGTTTTCTTTCTTAATGTGTTGCACATCCTTGTGGGGATGGAAAATGCCATCCGGATAAGCGGCGGAAGTTTGGTTGTCCCGCAACACGATATCGAGAACAAATTGATCACCATCGCGATAAGCAATTGGCGTAACTGTATGATGTCGGGTCTCACCGTCATATGCTTTTACAGAAACTGCTGGATCGTCATAATGATTCCAAACTTCACGAATGTGTTCAGCGGCATCTGCGACGTTCTGCTGATTAGTGCCAGTCAAACGAATTGTCGACATCGCCCATTTCACAACACCACACTTAACGTCTGGATAATCAGCTAATTTAAACGTTGAAGCAATCGGCGCCTTCATCATTGGGAAGTTGTGCCGACCACCCTGATAATGTTCATGGCTCAACATAGAGCCGCCCACAATTGGTAAATCAGCATTGCTACCAACAAAATACTGTGGAAATTGCGTAATAATCTCAAACAAATTAGTAAATGTTTGCCGATTAATTTTCATTGGGACATGTTGTTGATCGAGGAAAATCGCATGTTCGCCGAAGTATGCGTATGGTGAATATTGGAAGCCCCATGGACCACCCCCCACCGTAAGTCGAATCACCCGGTGATTACTTCGTGCGGGATAACCAAGGCGACCTAGGTAGCCTTCATTTTCCAAACACAACTGACAAAGTGGATAGCCACTCGCTACTGTGTGTGCGGCTGCCGCAATCGCTTTGGGATCTTTTTCCGGTTTAGATAGGTTGATCGTGATTTCCAAGTCACCAAACGTTGTTGCTGAATTGAAGACAATGTTTTTTGCAATTGCCTTTGTTTTAATGTAGTTATTGGCTTTACTCAAGCCGTAAAAATACTTTGTTGCTGCTTCAGGACTAGTCTGATAATCTTCCCAGAAACGTTCGTTGACCTGGCTTGGTCGTGGCGTTGTCAAGTCCATCAGCTGCGCATCCAATAGTTCGCGGGCTGTTTGGTTATCTTCGATTTTACCGTTTTCCACGGCCGCATTAACCAGTGCCTCACTGATAGCTTCAACCCCATCACCCTCTAGGGCAACAGCCATTTCATCACCAATTAAGGCAAAAATCCGATTTCTCAAATAAACCCGGTCTAGCGGTTCTGCTGCGCCATTCTGAACAGCTAAGCTAATTAAATTCTCTACTGCATCTTCTACCATAATGTCACTCCTACGTTTATGCCGTAACTTCGTGAGTCCCATCGGCAATTTCAGCCACGTAAAAGTCCGCTGCATAACCAAAGCGCTTCAGGTACGTGTCGCCAACAACTTGCTTAACATGATCAACCTGGTCGCGTTTAACGATTGCAATTGCACAACCACCGAAGCCACCACCGATGATCCGAGCACCAAGAACACCTTCTTGTGCCCAAGCAGTATCAACTAGCGTGTCGAGTTCTGGGACGCTCACCTCATAATCATACTGCAATGAGATGTGTGATGCGCTAACAAGGTGACCAAACGTCTTTAAATCATGATTATCCAATGCTTGTTTGGCATCAATTGTCCGCTGGTTTTCAAACACAGCGTGGCGTGCCCGACGGATCAAGGTCGCATCGTTAATTAGGTAGGTTGCTTGGTCAAATTGTTCTTTGGTCAAATCACCCAATGTTTTCACATCAACCCCCTGTTGAATGCGACGCAATGCTTCTTCACACTGTGAGCGACGTTCATTGTACTTCGAACTAGCCAAATCATGAGACTTGTTACTGTTCATGATTAAGACAACGTTATCGCCTAAATCAACCGGATAATATTCATATTTCATGGTGTTAACGTCTAGGAACATGGCTTGGTCTTTTTTACCCATGCCAATTGCAAACTGGTCCATGATACCGGAATTCAACCCAATATAGTCATTTTCGACTTGTTGACCGGCATAAACTAAGTCCATCTGTTCAACGTCGAGGTTGTAAAGTTTCTTGGCAATGACACCAACCAATAATTCTAATGATGCTGAGGACGACAAACCAGAGCCATCAGGCAAGTTCCCATGAACGTACAAATCGAAGCCATGGTCAAACTTGGCACCTTTCTTGGCTAGTTCGTAAAGCATCCCCTTTGGGTAGTTACCCCAACCAAAATCCTTGTTGAAGGATAAGTCGTTTACATCAAAAGTAAGCACGCCATCCTTGGGTAAGTTGCCTGAGTACAAACGAACCGTTGTATCTGTCCGTGGTGAAGCAGCGCCGTATGTGCCTAATGTAATCGCACATGGAAATACGTGACCACCATTGTAATCAGTGTGTTCACCAATCAGGTTGATTCGGCCAGGTGAGAAGAAAACAGACTGTGGTGCGACATCAAAAGCA
Source organism: Furfurilactobacillus milii (assembly GCF_009864005.1). Taxonomy (GTDB): domain Bacteria; phylum Bacillota; class Bacilli; order Lactobacillales; family Lactobacillaceae; genus Furfurilactobacillus; species Furfurilactobacillus rossiae_B. Next base: position 43,093 of record NZ_WEZQ01000019.1, on the reverse strand, counting down.
TCTTGATATTCTTGTTTAATACTTGCTGCATCCATAATGTATAAACCACCTTTTAACATTTTTTATTGCTGCATTTTAATTACTTAATCTTGGCGATATCTTCTGAATCCGCACCAAGCTTCTTTTCCAATTCCTTAACAACTTCAGCATGTTTAGCTTCAGTTAAGGTAACTTTTGTTAAGTAAACAACAGCGGCAATGACAAGCATCGCCATTGGTGCGTAGAAAATGTAAGTCTTGAAATGAAGCATTTCGGTAGCCGTAATGCTACTTGGTTTAGCATTACCAATCATTCCTGCGTGAACCGCAGCAAGACCAACAATACCGTTAGCAAATGCACCGGCCAATTTGTCTAACAATGGGCGAACCGCTAAAGTAACCGATTCGTTACGAGTTCCTAAACGTAATTGACCATATTCAACACAATCAGTAATTGTCATTAAAGCAGCTAAGAAAATCATTGGGTAAGGGAAGAAAATCAGCGAAATAGCAAGCAATACTAAGAATAGATTAGTGCCAGCAAACATGAAGACAACGTAGCCAACTAACATGAGGCAAATACCGCCAACATAAATTGCTTTCCGTTTAATCAGTGATTCCAAGAATGGGAACAGGATGACCGAGATGATCCCTAAGATAGCAGTTACTAAACCTTCTAGCGAGAATAATCCAGCCTTTCCCATAACGTACTTGAAGTAGTACAGGAATAATGAACTAGTGATAACGTAACCGAATGCTAGCATAAAGTAAGACAATGCTAACCACATCAATTGGTCATTCTTGAAGAGCACCTTAAAGATTCCAACAATCCCAACCTTCTCAGTGTTTTCACGAATGATGTTATCTTCTTCTTTAGTTCCCAAAGCGGTTGCCAAAGCGCCTAAGAATGAAACAGCACCAATCAAAACGGCGAAGCCAACCCAACCAATTTGGGTTTGCTGACCTCTTGCACCACCGAACCAACCAGATACCAAAGTGACTGTTGGCATGATAACCAAAGCGACACCTTGTGCACCTAAAGTAGAACCGAAACGGGCAATCGTCCCAAAACGAGCACGTTTACCAGAATCAACAGTTAAGGCAGGTAACATTGACCAGAAAGAAATATCTTTAAACGAATAGAAGATATCCAATATCACGAACGCTACTCCAAAGAGAATCAGATATAACGTTGGCTTGTTAACAGTCAAGCCACCAAAATCCGTAAAGATCAGGATAAGCATCAAAGAACTAACGGTCGCACCAATCATTAACCAAGGCTTAAATTTGCCCCATTTAGTGCGCGTGTTATCAACCATCCCACCAATCAGTGGATCAAATGCAATTTCGATAATCCGAATGACCATCATGGTAAGCGTAACAGCACTGATCATCTTGGCATCATTTGCATGATTACCTGAACTAAATAATTGACTAGTAACGAAAATAACAAAATAAGTGCTAAGTGTTGCATAGAATGCGTCGTGACCAAACGCCCCAAGCGCATAGGATAAATATTGTTTGACTTGATTCATTTTCAAGTTCTCCTTTTTCCATTCGACTAATTTAACGTTCGTTTGTCGAATTAGTTATAGCGACGCTCAATGACTTTTTCGAGAATGGCATTACGTTGCTTTTCTTTTGCCATGTCGAATGATGTTTCTTCCAAACCGTTGAAATCTTGCACGAGTAAAACGGATTCAAGGTACAACGTCAATTGACGTTTGATGTACAACTTGTTTTCCTCGCCCTCGCGTTGCGCATTGCCACCCAGCACCGCACGTGCAAACTTATCAGGGTCAATTTTGATTTTCTGATTCTTATCAGCCATCTTGCTAACCTCCAAATAAAATAGTTATGTAAGCGATTTCAAAGTCGATAATAACAGTTTTACTAAAAGTTTCAACAATGTGATTTTGTATACAAATGCTATGCAACCGGTTGTTTTGCCTGCCCAATCAGTTTCATAGCTTATAAATATTTTTACTAAACTTTTTTAGTCTCTTTTTTCAACTGACAAACAAAACGTCCGTTTGATATCAGCTACTGCTGAACATCAAACGGACGTTATTTAACCTAACTCAACTATTTCATTTCCCGATATTGATAACTAATACTATACGTTTGTGGTGCATTTGCTGGTAACACAACATCGCCAAAGCCATCGTGATGAATGGCATCTGGTAGCCACTGTGCTTCCATGGCCAAGGCCGTATAAGGATGACTAGCCTGATAAGCTTCGTCCTTATCATAGGCTAGTGGGTCAGCCGTAAAAATCACTAAGCCATTCCGGCTAGAATATAGGTCCACAGCGCGGCCACTAGCCGGGTCACTGACCGTTGCAATCGGGGTATGTTCATCCCCATTGACACGATAGGCATCGTCGAATTCTTTGCCACCGTTTTCTTCTTTCAACTGAGCCAAATGATCTGTCACAGTCCCTGTCTTACTGAAATCATAGGCTGTACCGGTAGCATCACTGAGTTCACCAGTAGGAACTTTTTCGCTGTTCAACAAAACGCGCTGCTTGCCATTAATGTGCAACTGTTGTGTGGTCAGTGCTTCGTTATCCGTCACATTAAAGTATGTGTGTAACGTAGGATTAAATAGTGTCTTAGCTGTTGCCGTACCCGTAATTGACCAGGTTGCCCGGTTAGCGTTCGTCAAACTATAGGTCACAAGAACATCCATGTCGCCAGGAAAATTATCTTCACTACCCTGAACACTAATTCCTAACGTGACGGAAACAGCATCAGTCGTCTCTTGGTGACCAACAACCCACCAAACACGGTCAGAAAAGCCATGTAAACCACCGTGCAACGTGTTTTTGTTTTCGTTTTGGTCACTGTGATAAGTCGTCCCATCAATGTCATAAGTCGCTTGGCCGATCCGGCCAGCTACCCGACCTACTGTCTTACAAACATAAAACGGTGTGGCTTCGTAATCCTTGAGTTGATCGTAACTGATCAACAAATTCTTACGATTGTTACCATCAGGCACGTCAAATCCTTGCCACGTGGCGCCTAACGTTAATACACGCAATGACACTTGATTATCATTACTTAAAATTAACTGGTCGACTGATCGACCATCACTTAATTTACCAAACGGTTGCTGACTAAAATTCATAAAGGACGCCTCCACAATTTTTACTAAACTTTACTAGAGTCATTATAGTTTTTGATGGAAGCGGTTTCAAGGACATTTAATTAACTCCTTCTTCCAACTGGCCTCTTAAACATAAAAACATTTCAAAAGCTAGCCATTTTAGCCTCTAGCTTTTGAAATGTTTTTATTGACCAATCGTTTTCACGGAACTCAAACGTTGAAGTGAAGTATGTCGAAAAAACTGCAAAACGGTAACAATAAACCGATTCCACTAGAAATATGCATATTTGCCCACCACGGCTGCCAATCAACATGCACATAACCATAGCAATTAACGAACGAGTTTGTCCCAAATCACAACCTTGTCTTGAGCTAACGACTTCGGCACATCAATAATTCGTTGGTTTGAACTCCCACGAAATTGCAGCGTTAAGTCCTTTTTTGACTCAAGGAACCGCCCATCAACCAAAATATCAATCAACGCCAATAACTCAAGCTTGTCATCAGAATCTTTCAGCAACTCGTCCCACTTGTAACCGGTCCATGACCAAATATCCTTATTGTGACCAAACTCCCGACGAATTCGTTTGCACAGCTGAATGCAAACATGCGTGTTGAGAAATGGTTCGCCACCCAACAGGGTCAAGCCTTGGACATAATCCTGACTCAAATCCGTGATAATTTGATCCTCTAGATCTTGTGTATACGGATGCCCATAATGAAAGTTCTGTGCGGCCACATTGTAGCAGCCTGGACAATGAAATAAGCAGCCGCTCACATATAGGCTGCAACGCACCCCTTCCCCGTCAACAAAGTTAAACGGTTTATAGTCCGCTACATAATCCAAACTGTGCTCACTAGCGAGCCATTCTTTGGGTGTCGGATTGTTTGGTCCTTTCGTACGCTGCTGCATGTTTAATCATCTCCGAAGTCATGTTTTTCTTTCGTGACGTAATCTCAATGTGACGACCGTGAACCATTGGACGTTGCTGTGGGTTGCCCAAATAACCACACGTCCGTTTGACCACGTCACAATATTGCGGATCGTGATTGCCACATTGTGGACACTCAAAGCCCTTAGCTGTCGCTTTGAATTCACCCTTAAAGCCACATTTGAAGCACTGGTCAATAGACGTATTTGTGCCTAGATAGCCGACGTGATCATAGGCCCAGTCCCAAACGACTTCGAGAGCTTTAGGATTCTGCTTCAAGTTCGGGTACTCACAGTAATGAATAAAACCGCCTGAAGCATATTTTGGAAAGACTTCTTCAAACGTCAGTTTTTCAAACGGTGACGGGTGTTTACGAACATCATAGTGAAAGCTATTCGTGTAATACTCTTTGTCTGTCACGTCAGCCACCCTACCAAATTTCTCAATGTCATCCTTGGCAAACGTGTCGGTCAGCGATTCAGCTGGAGTGGAATACAAACTATAGTGATACCCGCTTTCCTTTGCCCATTGATTACATTTTTCGCGCAGTGCGGCAACAATCTTTTCAGCGAAATCGTGCGCTTCAGGATTATGTTCCCATTTAGGTCCATAGAAAGTCGTGCACACTTCATAGATACCAATGTAACCAAGTGAAATTGTCGCCCGTTCATTCTTGAACAACTCATCAACGTCGTCGTCCGCTTTAAGACGTTTGCCAAACGCACCATACATGTAGAGTAACGGTGCATTCTCCGGTTTAGCTTCTTTCGTTCGCTCAATTCGGTAAGCCAGTGCCGTATGACAAACGGCCATGCGTTCTTCAAAAATATCCCAAAACAGCTTCTTGTCGCCGTGTGCTGACAACGCAATCCGTGGCAAGTTGACGGTCACTACACCTAAGTTCATGCGGCCAGAGTTAACCTCCACGCCGTTTTCGTCTTTCCATCCTTGGAGAAAAGAACGACACCCCATTGGCGTCTTAAAACTGCCAGTGAGCGCTTTGATTTTGTCATACATCAAGAGATCTGGATACATTCGTTTGGTTGAACACTCAATTGCTAATTGCTTAATATCATAATTAGGATCTTGTGGATTCAAGTTGAGACCGCGTTTAACAGTAAAAATCAGTTTCGGAAAAATTGCGGTCCGGTGTTCTTTTCCCAAGCCTTTAATCCGAATCTGTAAAATAGCCCGCTGAATTTCACGCTCAATCCAGTTGGTTCCCAGTCCAAAGTTCACCGTTGTAAATGGCGTCTGCCCTTGTGACGAATACAACGTGTTGATTTCGTACTCCAAGGCCTGCATGGCATCGTAAATATCTTTTTGCGTCTTCTGACGCGCGTAATCTTCACGTTTGTCTTCGGCGACCCACTGTTCAGCATCCGCCATGTGCTTGTCGTAATTCAGTTGCGCGTATGGTGCCAGTAGCTGATCAACTCGGTTTGCCGAACACCCACCATATTGAAGTGACGCAACGTTGGCAATGATTTGTGACATTTGAGCGGTCGCTGTTTGAATGGAATGTGGCGATGAAACCCACGCGTTACCAATTTTAAAACCATGCGCCAGCATTTCATCGAAGTCGATTAGGCAGCAGTTTGTCTCAGGTGTGACTGGTGAATAGTCAAGATCATGCCAGTGAATGTCACCACGCAAATGGGCCTTAGCCACAATATCTGGTAGCATTTTTAAACCAATGGCTCGACTCGCCGCACCAGCCTCAAGGTCACGCTGCGTGTTAAAAACATGACTGTCCTTATTCGCATTTTCATGAACCACGTCCGCGTCCCGACTAAACAACCTTTGAATACGAGCCTCAACACTGGTCGCTGCTGCAAATTGATCCTGGTCATGCTTAAAATAGGCCTCATAAGCATCAGCAGCCTCCATTTGATCGTGTTTCAATAAGCTATTATGTAAAACTCGGTGAATTTCTGCTGTTGGAATAGTCTCTAAATCGTGCAGTGCATTCACAAGGTCATGTTCAATTTCGTTAATTAAATCTTCATCACTGACCAATTTGTGGAGGACAAACACAATCTTATAGGGGTAGAATTGAGTCATTGCTCCGCCGCGTTTTTGAACTGGCAACAATTTTAATATTGCCAAGGGATTCGTAATTTGAACATTCTCCATTCGCTCACAACCTTTTATTGATGATAGTATTTATAATACTGGTTGCGAGCGTTAAATCAATATGTAGTATGTGTATATCCTGTGGATAACTATATATGGTGTGCAATTAAATGATTCAAAGACAAAATTGCCTAGATAACGAAATGACAACCTGTTGTGCAGCACAACAGGTTGTCATTTTTTTGGATTATTTTTTGTTTATTGCGTTTGTGTTACAAAATTTTGCCACAAGGCACTTAAAATTCTTCGTAAACAGTGGGATCCTGATTGAATGTCCGTCCATCAGGCTTAGTAAGCTGATTTATTGCAGTGATGTCTGCCTGGTCTAAATCAATTGCATCCAAATTCAAGCTTGCCCGTTGCCGATCAACATGTGCTGCCTTAGGTAATGGCACGACATTTAACGACTGTTCCCAGCGCAAAATCACTTGACCAACGCCACATTGATGTTTATTAGCGATTTGTTGCAACACTGGATCTTTCAACATCGCCGAGGCACGCCCTAGTGGACTCCACGCTTCGGTGATGATGCCATTTACGTAGTCATACCGACGTTGCGCTTCTTGATTAAAGTACGGATGAAGTTCGATCTGATTGACTACCGGCTGAATGCCAGTTTCATTTTGCAAACGATCAATGTATTCACCAGTAAAGTTTGAAACACCAATGTACTTAACATACCCACGGCGTTGCGCTTCGATCAAAGACGTCCAAGCTTCCACATACAAATTCTGTTTAGGATTGGGCCAGTGTAATAGAAACAAATCGAAGTAATCTAAGCCACTTCGATATAGGGATTCTTGAACGGCACTAATCGCATCGTCATGATGATAGTCGCGACCGGGCAACTTTGAACTCACAATCAACTGATCACGATCAACATCGCTGGCCTTAATGGCGGCACCCACTGCGCCTTCGTTTTCATAGCTAATCGCCGTATCGATTAGGCGGTATCCTGTATTAATAGCTTGTTTAATCGTGTTCATACCAGTCTCGCCCGTCAGTTGATACGTACCGAAACCGACTTTAGGTAATTCAAATTTTATTTGACCCATCTGCGCACCTCTTCTTAGTTTTCACATTCAAACAAGATTATCATAAACCGGATTGCCTACGACCTGTCAAGTCGGCTGAATCCAGCGAAACTCATTGCTAACACAATCTGGAATTAGTAGAATCAAGTTATTAAACTATTATTATGAACACGAGGTTTCTAGTATGGAAATGAAATATGGCCGCAATTCTTTCTTTGATGGTGGTTTACTCGCTTACATCGGTTGGTCAATTTTAGGCTTTCTTGTCACCTTTTTCACTTTAGGCATTTGCTATCCATGGTCGATTACGATGCTCTACGGCTGGCGGATCAATCATACGGTCATTGATGGTCACCGAATGCAATTTACCGGTTCCGCCGTTGGTTTATTTGGCAACTGGATTAAGTGGCTGTTGCTGTCAATTATTACGCTAGGCATTTATAGCTTCTGGGTTCGCATCAAACTAAATGACTGGAAAGCCAAAAATACGCGTTTCATCAACTAAGCCGACTATGCATTTAACGCATGGTCCAAAACTATATTAATCGTAATCATGATCAAGTAGATAATTGCCAATTTTGAACTAAATTTTTGAGCGACCAAAACACCTGTGCCACCAAACAAAACACATTCGGCGATTATTCGACGACTTTCTGTCAAACGATTGGGAGAGGCCGGCGCCATAAACCGTGCCCAAAAGATGATGGCAGCAATGGGGATTAAAATACCAATTATCAATTTACTCGCTAAATTGCCTCTGAAACCACTCCAAACAATCAATAGCAGTGTGGCCTGTTCGAATACAAAACGAACACCATCGTTTGCCAGTTTAAGCATTTCCCTCGCCTACCTTTTTCAATGTTTTTTGAAGCGTAGTTAAGGATTCGCCATTCATCACCTGTGACTCCAAAGTGTTGGTGATTTTTGCTAACCGCGTAAACAATTCGGCCTTCTCTTTAAAAGATTGTTTTTGTCCGGCAATAAATGAAAGTGTGTCTTCGTAACATGCCGTTGTCACCGGCGTTTTGAAAAGGACCATTATTTGTTTAATCGTCTTAACGTCAACGTCGGCTTTACGAAGATTAATAATCATTTTGACGACATCTAAATCAGTCTGAGCATACTCACGATACCCATTTCCACGGCGGAGCGGTTGAAACAGTGCGGCCCGGTCATAGTATCTTAGCGTTTCAACAGTGCAGCCTGCTAACTTAGCAAATTGAGCAATATTCATCTGCTTTGCCTTTCGAGTCATCAGCGCTAACATTGCGCTCAATATAACATTAGTGTACAGACAAGGGTCAAGCAATTTACAGCAACATTTTTTAGATATTTAACAACAGAAAGCGTTAAAAACATAACTATGAAATTTGATAGTCTTTTCAATGAGCTTACTGACATCAATGCACACTACCACTTCAATGGTGCATTAGCAGTGCTGACGCCATCTCAAACGCTCTACCAGCATACTTCTGGTTACGCCAGTTTTGAACGACACACGCCATTTACGGATGAAACAACCATGGGCATTGGTTCACTTACCAAGCAATTTACCGCTACTGCGATTCTTCAATCGGTGGAATCTGGTAAACTCAGTTTGGATCAATCGCTTAAAACATATTTACCTGATTATCAGCTTGGTGATAAGGTCACAATTCGACAACTGCTCAATATGGACTCTGGTATTCCAGATTACACAGATCTGATTGTTGCCAAGGCTGAAGAAAAAGCACAACATACTGGCTTATCGCCAGAAGTCACAGAAGTCATAATCAATAAAACATTAGGTACGGATTTCTCACTTAAAACGATTGTAAGTATGATTAATGGCAAACAGTTGGATTTCAAACCAGGTTCACAGTTTGCGTACAGCAATACTAATTACACTTTACTAACTGGAGTTCTAGAACAAGTGACAGGTGCCTCCTATGCTGCCTATATTCAAGAGCACATTTTGACTCCACTGACCCTTTCCAACACCCACGTTGGCACAGAGAAAAGTCAGGCAGACAGTTATCTTTACCAAGGCAGCAATGTCGTCAACCTTGGTCGAGGCAATCACCAACTTGGTGACGGTGCCATGGTAACAAATTTAGTCGACCTTAAAAAATGGGCCTGTGCGACCATGACAAACACTTTGTTATCACCCGCTAGCCAGCAGCTGTGCTTTAACTTAAAACACGAAAAATACGGCATGGGTTGGATGAAAATTAACAGTTGGTATTGGCACAGCGGTCAAATTCTTGGCTACTGGTCAGACTTTTTCTTATCCCCTGAACATGATTTAGCCATGGTGTATTTATATAATGTCTCACCTACTGATGAAATCGTTCAGGATTGGCTAAAAGCTTCAGACGGTTGGCGTGAACGATTCTTAGCCTCATTTAACTCTAAGTAACTCAATGCACACTGTCGTTTATAGTGCAGACAAACTGACAAATAGTTGGTCATTCGTAAGCACCTAACTTCCCTTTCAACCGGGAACCAACCAATTCCATTGAAAATCGGTTAAATAGACTTGTGTTTCCGAACCGTTTTCGCTAATATAGTAGGGTACCTGTTCGGTATAAACGGTTTGCGCTTGTAGTGTAATGGATCGCACGTAAGATTCCGGTTCTTGAGATGAGGGTTCGATTCCCCCCAAGCGCATCGGAAGCTTCAATAGAATAAACACAATTAACCGACATTTCAGACTCATTGGAATGTCGGTTTTTGTTTTAACTTTTTTATGTGGTCAACCTTTCATACTTGCAAAGCTAACAGGCGTAACTGTCTCGACTACTAGCTAACAAATATTTTTAAACTATGTAATTCATTTTTCGATCTCGACGCTCAATTCCGAGATGCCCTTTTGATCAATCATTACGCTTCTTTGACATCAAAACTTGCTCGAATCATTACTTTAGACCATATTAGTATTAGATTTATGTGATCATAGGAGCACACAAAAACCCCTTAATTTTTTTAAGGAGATTCATAATGAAAAAGACATTGACCTTTAGTATTGCAGTTTTAAGCACACTCATTCTAGCCAGTTGTAGTAATAACACAACTAATCATCATACGAATTCTGTTCGCACAAATTCAAGTGCAAAACAAAGCGATAAGGCTGGTTCAGAAAAAGCCTCAAATTCAAATAGCTCGTCCGCTGCCATTTCCGCAACATCTAATTCCAGCTCAAGTAATCAAAACACCAACATGGACTCTAGTATGGAATTAGCTGCTAAACTTAGTGACGACGAGTGGTATGTTCTAGCCTATATCAAGGACTGGAATTATTCGTCAAATGATAGCATCAGCGCAGCCAATTTAACATCGTTTAGTTTAGATACCGATACTGAAAATCATCAACAAATGCTCTCACAAGGCACGGTGGATTCTAGTTGCAAGTTAATTTCTGTTGATGCTAATTCGGTCACAATTGCACCATCTTCAGGCGAAGGTGCAAGCAGCACCTTTACCAACGAAACTCATTCCAAAAAGGCCCTAGCTGACGAATGGATTCATTCACAATCGGACATAGATGCACTCGCCAATTTAACTGCTGGTGCTGAAAGTCTGGGCGCTCAAGACGCAAAGGAAGAATCCGAACAGGAAAGTAATAGCTCCAGCGAGGATAGTAATAGTCAGGACAGTGACTCTGATAATCAACAGGATACCGACACTGATTCTAATGACGATGATAGTCAGTCCAATGATAACGACACTAATAATGATCAAAATGATACGGATTCAAGCAACCAGTCTGATGACAACAACTCTGTTGATACAAACGACGATGCCAATCAGGATGACGATTAATCGTTAAAACTATTAAATTTCTGGATACAAAACACTCTAGCAAACATTTATATTTTTAACTCACAGGCACATAATTACCTCTCCTCAAAAACGCATGCTAAACTCGTACTCATACTTAGCAAACACAAGGAGGAATAACTATGATTACAATTTTCCATAACGAACTTGGCCATCACAGCATTCACTTCCCTAAAGGTAAATACATCACATTTAACCTGATTCACCCGGCGCCAACTGCCGCGTACCGCATTGAAATTCTGGACACTAACTTGGATGGCGTTAAACGCCTGCAATTACGTTTCAGCCACCTCGGTCAAATTTTCAAACTGCGCGACCAACAACTGAGTTTCCAACTCATCTAGTCGACTCACTCCCCCTCAATGAGGCATCTAGATGTTGTGGCTCCATAAAATGGGCTTTCGTAGCCATTTTGTGGAGCCTTTTCTTGTTCTAACACGGTTTTGACCTTGAAATGCAAAAATTACTGCGGATTATTTTCATTCATTTTCATGAATTTTACATACAATATATAGATTTTTCAAAAAAGTTTTCACATCATCTTGTGTCCATCACAAAATAGCTCTCAGTGCCGCCATCACGGTCTCAAATCGCCACGCAGCGTTAACTCATGCTACATACAATAAGCGTTTGACAGGCATTTTGTTTTCCACGGTCTGGGTGCTAACATATCTATCAGTGCGTTGCGGGCCTGAATCTTTTACTTCTACCGGGCCACAAATACAAATCATAGAATGGAGATCTTTTCATGCGTCACGTTACCAATTATTTTAAGTTTCTCGGCCACCAGCTAACTGGTTGGCACAAGGCTTCATACTGGCTCTTTGGTTTTTCATTAGGTGCACAAGTGATGACCTTAGTTTCAAACCCCTTCAGTTTGGTTAGCCTGATTACGTTCATCGGAACAACACTTGGGGTACTTTGTATCTTGGCCATCAACCAAGCTAAGAGTGTTAACGGCTTACTTGGTGTGTTATCTGCACTTTGCTTTATTTATGTTGGTTTTTCTGCCAAAAACTACCTGTCCATCGGTGAACAGATTGTTTACATGGCAACACTTGACCTGCCAGTTTTGCTAAGCCCAAGCTGGAACAAAAACATGGTCAGCAAAATTCGTTCATTTACATGGCGCAGTACCACAGTTGCTATTATTGCTACATTAATTGTTTACGGGATCTCCGGTTACGTCATTGGTGCAGTTACCAACGACCCACGTCCTTGGATTGATGCCATTTCATTCAGTATCTCCGCATGTGCCGGTGTCATCTGCTTCATGCGGTTCAAACAGCAGTATATCTGGTGGGTTGCTTCCGGTTTAGCACAAATGGTTTTGTGGGCCGTTTCCTTCCGTCAAGGTGATGCTACGTTTGCCATGTTTGTTAACAGTTCTGTCTACTTGATGAACGACTTCTTAGCCTTCACTATCTCACCTTGGTACAACAAAAAGAACCAGGCTGCTGAAGCTAAGAAGGAAACAGCTTACTTCGAACAAATGGAAGCTGTTCACCAGAACTAATTTCCGCATCAACACATAGATAGAGCAACGCACAGCTAAATTTATCGAACGAACCCCGGCAATTTTGAAGTTGTTGGGGTTTTCTCGTGCCATTTACACTATTTCTATAATTTGGGGCATGAGACCTCAGTTTGATTTTGGTGAAATTGCCGTAACTGCGAGACATAGCATTGTCTTTTGTTCATCTAACTTAAATAAAATACGACGTCCATGAGAAAGCCCCATAAACGTCGCATTTGAATTATCTGAGAAAGCCAATCGCCCTCTCCTAATATCAATTCTATTTCTCCGTTAAATTAACGGTCATCATCCGTTTGACTGGTGCTTTGCTGCTTAAGGCCACTTCCTGTCCGTCACAGTAAATCGTCACCTGATCACCCTCAATCAGGCTAAAGTGCGCTTGATTACGTGTGATGTGCATTTCAAACTGACTGCCACGATAACGAATCTTAAACGTCAACGCCGACCACTGAACTGGTAAGTGTGGATGAAACTCCAAGCCACGGTCAGCGCGAATCATGCCGGCTACGCCTAACGTCATTTCCATCCAACTAGCACCCATGTTGCCAACATGCACGCCGTCTTGGGAATTGCCCTGACTATTGTTCAAATCGGTTAGGATTGATTCTGCAATATAACGGTACGCTTTGTGATGCGCTAAAATTCGATGGGCCAGAATACTAAAGATTGGTCGCGACAACGATGAATCTTGTGTCGTTAATGGCTCATAGTAATCAAAATCACGTTTGAGCTGTTCAATATCTTGATCTGCCGGGAACAATAAATCACTCATCAGTGTGTCGGCTTGCTTGTTGACTTGATGGCGATACAAACGCATTGGATGGTAATGAAGCAACAATGGGTAATTATCCCGTGGTGTCTGATCGAATGGCCAAATCTCCATGTTAAAGGCACCATCATCCTGCATCTTGACACCGAGTTCCTTATCAAACGGCAGGTACATGCTATCTGCAATGTGTGTAAAGGACTGTAATTCTTTTTCGGTCACCCCAAGTTCTTCTAACTTACTTGGATGACTCTTCTTAAGTTGTTTGGCATAGCTAACGGCTAGACGGAGATTGTGTTGAGCCATCCGGTTGGTGTAATAATTATTATTCACCATTGCCGAATATTCATCGGGTCCGGTCACTTTGTTAATCACAAACTTACCGCCCTGTGGTCCGTCAATACCGAAGCTACCGAAACGTTGCCAGAAGCGCGCTGTCTCCAAGATCAGTTCAAATCCCATCTTTACCAAGAAATCCTGATCATCTGTGACCTGCACGTATTCAGCGACCGCATACGCAATATCAGCATTAATATGCACAGCTGCCAAGCCAGCAGGAAAGTAAGGCGACGCCTCCATCCCGTTGATTGTCCGCCAAGCAAACATTGCCCCGCCGTCCAAGCCAAAGTCTCGGGCCTGACGTCGCGCCTCATCCAGCGTATGGTAACGATACGTTAGCAACGCCCGGGCCATTTGCGGATCTGTATAAATGAAGGCTGGTAGCATGAACATTTCGGTATCCCAGAAATAATGTCCTTCATAACCTGCCCCAGTGAGTCCTTTGGCCGGAATGCTGGTCTTTCCATCGTGACCAGCAGACTGATGCAGATGGAAGAGATTGAAGCGAATCCCCTTTTGCGTTTCAGGATCACCATCAATCCGAATATCCGAATTGTGCCAGAACTCCTGCATCTTGTGGGCAGATTCTGTAAACAATGTTGAAAACGAATGATGCTCCAGATGTGCATTTGCGTTTTTCAAGTATTGCGTGTGGTTCATCGCGACATCCATCAGACTGTGAATACGCCCGACGGAATAACCGAAGTCAAAGGATTCTGCCAAACCTTGTTGGAGGTCAAGGTCCATTACGTATTTGGGCATACCGTCCGAACGGTCAAACTTGACCAAGGAGTCTTCACCCAAATAACGCCACATAAGGACTAGCCCCAATTGACTCCGTTGCGTCGTGATCTGCATAGCCGGAAAGTCTGCATTCAAAAACTGCCGATCCAAAATGTTATTTCGCGACACCGCACGAATATCGCCATCCCGGGTAAACACCTGATCAATATAAGGGTGCTGCTTGTACAACTTCACCGCCCCACTAAAGTTAATCGGCCGAATGGTGTAGCTGACACAGTAAATACCATCATCAGCCTGTGATGCAAATGTCGATAAGGATAGCTGAAGTACTTTTCCAGAAGGTGTGGTTATCTCAAACAGTTCATTAAGTAACCCCGTTTCCATATCGAGGTTTTTATCCACAACTCGAGTGGCAAATGTCGTTTGATCCGATCGCTCTCCATCGACCTCAATGACGAGGTATCGTGGATCGGGTAACTGAGCGATGGTTTGGTTATTTTCTGGGTAACCCGCGTATGATTCCCCATATGTAATGTGGCTCAAATCATAAAAGCCATTCACAAATAGGCCAGGCATCCCCTCATCTAATCGCAGGTTCCCTTGTAATGGATTGCTGGCGCGCACGCCTAGATGTCCGTTTGCCAACGCGTAGATGGTCTCTAGGAATGAGGCATTACGGTTCGTTAAATCCTGTAAGTGAAGTTGAAACGACTGTTTTTGCTCACTTATTGCCATATGAATTACATCTCCAACAAATCAGCGTTATCATCGTGTTCATCATAGTGCAACCGCTTCAATATGCGCAAGATTTTACCTTTAAACTATTGAACCTTACTGCCCTTACTGCCGGTTGTCACCGTTGATACACTTGTCGTGGGACCGGTTCAAGCCTGAAAGTCACAGTCTTTCACCTCGTTGGGAAGCCTCGCAAGACCCCGAGTCTTCCCAGCCGTCCGTGCTGTAAATTCAACAGAATCATTCGAATTAACACCACCTTCACGACTCGGTATCAACGGTGACGCCCTCACATACATGTAACAGCAGATTCAATTGCGACCCATTTTCTTATTTTTAGCTTTAAATTTAGCTAAATCTAGTACAACATGAGTGAAGCCGGTCGAGGTTGAAGACCCTTGGGGGTTTAAGGGCTGAGATCGATCCCATGGTACGATGTCCTCGACCGGCGAAACGAAATCAATCTACTCAAATTTTGAGGAATTGATTTTAATGTTGTAATTTCAGACATATCGTCAATTACATGAGTCCTTGACAATTCATCTAATTGGTATTTAGATAGAAAAGTGTTTTAATATTAAGTTAGAACAAGTCTAAGGAAGGAGTTGCCTATGGCACAGGTTATTGATGAAGCAGCGGTAAAAGTATTAAAGGACAAACGTCTGCGGGTTACCCCGCAACGGCAGATTGTGCTCCATTACCTCATGACACACCACAATCATCCTGACGTTGGCACCATGTTTGACGAACTGAAACCCGTTCACCAAGGACTAAGCTTGGCAACGATTTACAATACGTTAAATACGTTAGTCGAAACAGGGATTGTGATTGAACTAGAAAACGGTGATGCCGGAACACATTATGACTACTTTGGCCGGCCACATTTTCACGCCGTTTGTCAGAACTGTGGGAAGATTACGGACATCTTTTATGATGATTTCGCTAATCTGGAAAGCGCTGCGGTTAAACAGTCCGGTTACATGATTACCGAAGATCACATCGAACTCTATGGTTATTGTCCAGATTGCCAACGCAAACTGGGACTAACACCAGATGCAAAATAAATCAGATATAAAAAAATCGTCGCTCACAATTAATGTGAACGGCGATTTTTCTTATCCCTACTTCGTTGGCGCCTGTTTACCACGCGGTAAGGTAAACGTTAATGCCAGACCTAAGATTCCGATAATCAGAAATGTTAAGAACGTCATCTGATAGCCAGTCAGTGTGGCCTGATGCAAACCTTGAGCAGCCTTATGCGCATCTGTCACCCGCGTCAAAATAATCGTGGCGGCAGCAACCCCTGCCGATCCCAGAATCTGACGAGCAGTCGTTGTTACAGCGGTTCCGTGAGAAATCAGTTTATCCGGCAATGAGTTTGCCCCCAACGTAACGGCTGGCATCATCACAAATGCATTCCCACCTTCTGTCACAATTGAAGCCAAAATCAAGCTAAACACGTTTAAATGACGTGCAAAGATAGTCAGGTAGCCAAACCCAAGCACAATCAAAATCATCCCTGTAAGGACAACATTTCGTGGTCCGACTCGATCCATCAAATGACCGGATAGTGGGTTCAACAGACTGAGACCCACGGCCGCTGGAACCAGTGACAAACCAGAAAATAGTGCTGATAAACCGAGCACATTTTGATAATACAACGGTAGCACAATCGTGGTCACAATCAGTGCAATGTAAGAGGCTCCCGTTAGCAACACACCGGTCGTGAACAAACGACTGTGGAAAACTCGTAATTCCAATAGCGGTTGGTCACGATGTAACTGACGATAACAAAAGCCAATCAGTGCCAGGATACTGATAATTAACAGCGTTGTCAGCCACCAGTTAGCACCCTTTACCCCAATTTGATTAAGGACGTACAAGACACCGATGAATCCCAGCGAATAAATAATCGACAACCAGTCCATCGTCGACCGATTAACTGGCATAACATCTTTAATCGTCCAGAAAGACAGAATAAACACAGCGGTAACGAGCACGAAGAACAATACGAACAGACCACGCCAACTTGCAAACGAAAGGACAATCCCGGAAACGATTGGTCCGGTTGCTAAGGCAGATCCCATGATTAGCCCTGCCGTGCCCATCGTTGCTCCCCGATGAGCTTCAGGCGTAATCGTCAACAACACCGTCTGAAACGATGGAAAGATGATGCCAACGCCAAGCGCCTCAATCAAACGACCAATTAACAATACTGGATAACTCGTCGCCGTCATACACAGCAATGTCCCAAATGCAAACATGGCGGTCACCCAACGAAATAGCGTTGTAAATTTAACGTTGTCCAGTAGCCACGGACTCACTGGAATCATGACACTCATCACCAACATAAATCCGGTCGTCATCCACTGCACTTGTGGTGCCCCGATATTAAACGTGCGCATCAAGGTCGGATATGCAGTCGATAAAGACGATTGACTGATGGACATACTGAACGTGCCCGTCAGTAACGTAATAATGAACCATAATCGATTATAAACGTGCCCCCTATTGTCGACACTTGCTGTTGCCTCTTTCTCACTCATACCAATGCACTTCTCTCTATGTGTTCGCCGACTCACATAAAAACGGCGTCTGAATTATTCAAGACGCCGCTCATATTAGCCAACGATTAATTTAATTTTGGTTCGTTCGGTTGTTAACATCATCCATACTTAGCAAGTGGAACGTTTGTGGGTGGTCTGGATCGTAAGCTTCAATCTGAGCCATCATTCCTGTATCCTCATGTTCCAAAATGTGGCAATGATACATGAAGACCCCAGGCACATCAAACATAACCCGAATTCTAACAGTCTCACCAGCATTAACACCGACAACGTCCTTGTAACCGTGTTCATTTGGATAAGGTGCCTTACCATTCCGTGATAGGACTAAGAAGTGACAGCCATGCATGTGGAACGGGTGAATCATGCCACTACCCATGTCATTTGTGTTAGTCACATCCCAGTCGACGACATCGCCCAACTTCTGTTTGCGGTCGATCCGTTGCATATCAAACAGCTTACCGTCTAGGCGGACTTCGTCGTCCATACCTGACATAACTGTCTTTTCAACGGGCAAACCTGGCGTTGGTTCCCAATCGGCCAAATCAAGCAAATGATCTGGCAGTTGTGTGTTATCTGGTTCAAAGTCGCCAATTTCAAACGTCATCAACGGCACATCATCAGACATCAATTGAACCCTGTCACCCGGTTTGTGATCGCCAAAGTCGACGATAACTTCTGCCCGTTCAGCACAGGTCAGCATCAATTTAGTCAACTTAACTGGTGCTGGTAAAATCCCGCCATCAGAGCCAACTTGAGTGAATTCGTGACCATCACTAAAGTGCAAACGGTATTCACGCCTGTCAGCACCGTTCAAAATTCGTAAACGAATCCGTTGCTTCGTGACTTTAAAGACACCGTTTACAGTGCCGTTAACTAGCGGCGTGTCGCCTAACGTACCATCCACGTCATAATCGGCATCATAATCCAATTGATTGTCGTGATAACTACGATCTTGCAAGATAACCGGAATGTCATCAACACCATAATTACGTGGGAATGGTAGCTTACTCTCGACGTCGTCAGTCACAACAACTGCCGCTGCCAAGCCGTTCCAGACCTGACGAGCAGTGTTCGGACATGGATGCGGGTGAATCCAGTCCGTTTGGGCCGGTTGATTCAAGGTGAAGTCAATGTCACGAGATTCACCAGGATAAATTGGCGCATGTGGCCCACCATCTGTGACAGGGCCAGGCACATTAAGTCCATGCCAGTGCAACGTTGTCACTTCAGGTAATTCATTGACGATATGCACGTGATAATGGACACCATCCTTCAACACGACCGTTTGGCCCAACAAGGATGCATTGTAGCCCCATGTCTTCGTCTTAGCACCGGGTAAAATTTGTGTTTCACCAGCTTGAGCACGAATGGTATACCAAACATCATTGCCATCCACTTTATCTGGTTTTAATACACTCGGAATTGTTAAGGGCTTTTCCGGCACATCCGGTACCTTCAACGGCACATAACCCCCGTCATGCAAATCATAAACAGGTTCATCGTAAAAATAATCGTTGTAAACCTTCTGTTCACTCATGCGAACGCCTCCTATAAATATGTATCATGGTTTTGACTTGCGAAAAGCACACCAGCAATCAATGATGGCTTGCAATAACATCCCCACAGCCATCACCTCCATCGCCAGCATGTTCTTGTTAGCAAATACTAAATAAAACAGAAACGCATACAAAATCACGAAAAAAATCGTGATGGGTTTAGAACCAGTTCCCATAATTCCACCTCCCGAGTACATTGTATTCATTCTAAGTTAAAATGTCATCGCAGAAGGCTGAAAAATTTCAATTTAATTTGGATTACAGATCTAAATCACTTAATGACGGTCAAATTAGAAGTTAAAAATGATAGTGATAATTTCAGAAAATTGATTGTAGGACATATCCAATTATGTAGTCAGATTTACTGAGGATTAACAAAATTACTGAACCCGACCACTTTCCTACTTCCTAACCATAACGTGCCCGATCCCCAGGGCCCTGTAAATAATCATATTTTCCCTATTACATTGTCGCAAACGTGCTCTCACCCACTGAAGTCTGTGCATAACACAAATACGCCGCCATAAAGACAAGATTCGTCTTCATGACGGCGTATTTACGTTATTGCTCGACTTCAAACCGCGGGCGATCACACTCTTATATAAAAAACCGCAACCCCATCATTTTCATGACGAGATTGCGGGACTAAATGCTTTTTGATGTACTGAATTAGAGACGATCAGAAAAGCCTACCAACCGAAATTACTTAGCCTTTGGAGCTGCTTCGATCGTGTCAGTCTTACCAGCAGCCCAACGTTGGATTGCGGCAATTTCTTTTTCACGGCGAATACGACGTTGACGTTTAGCAACGGGACGTTGGCCGGCGAATGAGTTCAATGGTTTCTTTTCTGCCATGATGCTTCTCCTCTCAATACTATGTTTAATAACACGTAATACTATACCAGCTTTAGACAACGTGAGCAAGTCCGGTTTAGTCATCAATGTAATAACAGCACCACAAACGGCCATAATAATTATTTTATTTTGGTCACGACTTCGTTCACACGCTACCGTTTTAACCGGACGTATTACTCTTCTACAGCCGTTGAAGCCGTGACCTGCTTAAAATTTTCTGACTCCGTTTTTGCAACATCTTGATGCTTCAAACCGATACCAGTCAAGCCACTTAATATAGAAAATACTGGTGACAATAAGCTAAATAATGCGAATGGTAAGTATTGCATCGTTGGAACACCAAGCGTGTTAGCTGCGAACACGCCAGCAACACCCCACGGAATCAAGTAGTTAATAACCGTTCCGCCATCTTCAAGCGCCCGTCCCAATGCGACAGGAGCTAATCCGGATTCATCAAATGTTTTCTTGAATGCCTTACCTGGAAGGATAACGGATAAGAATTGTTCACCGATGAAGATGTTAACGCCAATACTTGAGAGAACGACCGCAATGATCCGTTTGCCATCGGAGTTTAAATGTTTCGCAAACGGCGTCATCACAGCGTCAATCAGCCCAAATTGCATCAACAAACCACCAAGTGATAAGGTCAATACGATCAGTGAGACCGTTCCCATCATACTTGCAATTCCGCCACGTGATAGTAATAAATCAACTTCTTTATTACCAGTGTGAGAAACAAATCCTGCTTCAATGATGCTAGCAATTTTAGTTAACTTAGTGCCTGGATGCTCGATCAGTAACATCACCAGCGAAACACCAATGTTTAAAAACAATGTTGGAATCGCTGGTACTCGCCGCCATGCACAAATGAACATGCAAGCAATCGGCACAATCGCCCAAGCTGAAATAGTAAAGTTGTTGTCTAAAATATTGATGACATGATTGATACTGGCTAGACTAGCACCCTTTTCACCGCTTCCCATAATGGTAAATACAACTAACGCAATAATAAATGCGGGAATGGTGGACCACATCAAGTTCATAATGTGTTTGAATAAATCTGCGTCAACAACCGCTGCAGTTAAGTTGGTTGATTCGGATAGCGGTGACGATTTATCACCAAAAACTGCGCCGGAGATAATCGCACCTGCCACTAAAGCTGGGTTAACGTGCATCGTAACGCCCATCCCGAAGAACGCAATGCCGACTGTAGAAATAACGGTAAAGGCACTACCAACGGCGCTACCAACCAGTGCGCAGACGACAAACACAGAAGGAACGAACCACTGAACACTGATTAAATGAAAACCGAAAACCATCAAGGATGGAATGATGCCAGCAGCAATCCATGTACTAATTAACGCACCAACCAGAATGAAAATGAAAATTGGTACAATCCCGGTTTCAATCCCATCCTTGATTCCTTCGTTAATTAACGACCATGGCAAGCGGTGAGCAACACCCCATGCCATCAATAATCCCATAACTAACATAACGGGAACTTGAGGCGATAAACCAAATTTAATCACGCCAAATCCCATAATTAACAACATGCCTAGTAAGACAATTAGTGCTTCGTTACGACCAACTTTAAATGTTTGTTTTTCCATGTGAATACCTCATTTTTTGAATGTCCAGATTGTTGTAAACGTTGAGTGTCATTCATTGAGGTTCTATATCGAGGATTGCCCCCACAATTTTCTGTCATTTTCCATTGGCCCCCTTTTCTCTCTTTTTAATGCCGGGCTGCGGCACCATTTTCCTAAACGTGCACCTAACTTCTGAATCCGAAGTTATGCAACACTCTAAAATACAAAAAATCGTCCCTGCTATGCAATTATGCATAACAGGGACGATTAGTTTACCGTGGTACCACCCAGCTTAATAAAATGAGCCTAGCGCCCATCATATTCACTCTCGCTGGGATAACGGTCCAGCGGTGCCCGGTCATTTTCGTTTTCAGGTATTTCGATGAGATGATCCTGATCGGTTCGCAGCAACCACCGACTTCCTGACACACAGATCATTCACTACTAGGTTTGAAAACAATGATTAAATGTTGATTAGAAATATACTAGCATTTTAATCGTTTGTCAAACGATTTTTCTGATTTTACTTTTACAGCCATGCGCCAATTGCAAACAGTGCGGTGTACCCAATATAAAATAAAGATGTATTTTTAATCACTTTCATGTACGTTTTCTGCTTGTCCTGAACTGCGTAGAACGATTTAATTCCCCGCCACATAATCGGCAGCAACACCACGCTTAGCACAGTAATCCACGGGGCTAGTCCAAAAACCAAGTTTACAATTGGCCATAAACTGCCAGCAATCAATAAGACTTGCATCACTTTGACGGCCCGTTTGCGGCCAATGAAATAAGCCAATGTATGACGATTGTTTTTGACATCTTCGTCAAGATCTGCCGTATTATTCCCTAATTGAACGGTAAAGAACAGCAGCGTAATTGGCAGACATAATGCAAACGTCGTACCTGCCACGCCCCATGTAAACGGGTGCTGACCGTAAATGCTGATGTAAACACAGACGAGTTCAATTAAATATGTAATGGAAAAAGCGACCACAGTTTCACAAATTGGCATGGCATTTAATGGGTACGGACCAGCGGTATAGAGAATCCCAATCAAGTAACCAATAATCCCAAACAGCAATACCGGCCATCCGGTGCGCATAACTAAAATTACCCCAGGGATTGCAGAGACAACGTACAGGGCAACTGCTAGCCACCACACACCACGTTTGGGCAAATGCAACCGGCCAATTGGATTTGTATGGGCGGCGTACCCCTCACGATCCGCAGCGTGTACGTAGTCGTAATAGTTATCGGACACGTTAACTGCGAGATCAAAAATAAACACATCCACTAAACACAAAACAACGTTAATCCAGTTGACGACACCATACTGATATTGGGCAATGGCAGAGCCCAAAATAAACCACATAATATTTAACTGCGCGATATAAATCTCACTTAACGTGACAAATACTGGCCACGTTAACCATTTTTTATTCATCTCTAACTCCCTAACCCCATGATACTCTAAGGCTATCACATTGTACGCAACTTTTTATCACATTTTTTCAAACAATCGCACCATTTTGTTTGACCTTTTCTGACCTTTGGGTTAAACTACAATTACGTTGATTAGCAGAGCACCATTACAAGTGCTAAATGACAACGCAAATTACAAGGAGGCCTCAATTATGGCTTTGATTCCAACTGTTATTGAACAGTCCAGCCGTGGCGAACGTGCCTACGACATTTACTCACGACTATTAAAAGACCGGATCATTATGGTTTCCGGACCAATCGAAGATGACATGGCCAACGCCATCATCGCTCAATTGCTCTTCTTGGATGCCCAAGATTCTGATAAAGATATTTACATGTATATTAACTCGCCCGGTGGTGTTATCACTTCCGGAATGGCAATCTACGACACCATGAACTTTGTTAAGTCTGATGTTCAAACGATTGTCATGGGAATGGCTGCTTCAATGGCTTCCATTCTGGCAACTTCTGGTGCTAAGGGCAAACGTTTTGCCTTACCACACTCAGAAATCTTGATTCACCAACCTTCTGGTGGTGCTCAAGGTCAGCAAACTGAAATCGAAATCGTGGCTGAAGAAATTCTGAAGACACGGAAGATGATCAACAACTTGCTGGCTGAAAAGACTGGTCAAGACATCGAAACCATCAATAAGGATACTGAACGGGATAACTACATGACCGCTGAGCAAGCCTTAGATTATGGTTTGATTGACCACATTATGACTAACTCCAGCGAAATGCAAAAGTAATCATAATAAGCAAGCAAAGACCTTCGTCAAATGACGAGGGTCTTTTTTGCGTTTACAGTAAATTGAGGAGGCCACATTTATTCATTGACCATTTTTAACACCGTTCTGATGATAGCGGTCTGGATCATCCAGACGACCAGTCATGGGTAATTATTAGTCGAGCACTTCTAAACGGCCATTGTTCAGTTGATAGCGATGATCATACTTGGATAACAACTCATGTGGAATATGGTGGTCTACCTCAATCATTGTCAAATTAGATAACGACAACAGTGTGTCATGAATCTGTTTTGCCGTTGCCAGATCAAGGGAAGCGGTTCCCTCATCAATCAACAATACTTGTCTTTTAAACAGCAATGCCCGCGCAATTTCCAGGCGCTTTAACTGACCACCAGAAAGATTTTTACCACCTTCTGTTATTTGCTGATTCAGCTTGGATTCATTGATGACGTCACTGAGTCCCGCTTGTTTGACAGCAACTAGAATCGCGCTCTCATGGAATGGCATCCCCAACGTTAGATTAAATCTGATAGTCTCGGCAAAGATAATCGGTGTTTGTGAAACCTTGCTAAACAGGGTCTTTACCTGCGCCTCGTCATAGTCTTGCCCGTTGAGTAACAGTTGACCGTTTGTAACTGGCAACTCTTTTAACATAACCGACAACAATGTTGATTTGCCCACTCCGGATGGCCCTTGAATCAACACTTTTTCGCCTTTCTGGACTCGCAAATTAATGACATTTAAAATGTCACGATGTTCACGTTTAAAGCTAATATTTGTCAATGTCAATTTCTGAAACTGAATCGATTTCATGGGCAACTCCGCCGTTATATCTTCTTTGGAAATACTTCTGTGCAACTGTTGGCGAACAGTCTTAGTACTCCCAATCTGGTTAATACAGGTCAGCATTTGATTGACGCCGTTTAAAATCATGTTAGTTGAATATTGGACTGCGACAAATTCCGGTAACGTTAACATTCCTGAAATAGTCAGGTAGATACCGATGGCAATCGGCATTTCTGAAAATAGATAAAACAAATACATTAGCAGACTGTTGGCCAGTGCAATGTGATTCTTAAGCGCAGCATTCGCCTCTTCAACACTACCGACATCCCTGATTAGCTTAGTTCTGTAACCAGCCTCAGCATGGTAGCGACGAATGGTCATTGCCCCGTGTAATAGGTCCTTTACGCGTGTTGCCAACTGTGCATTTTTTTGTGACCAAACGGTTGCTTTAGTCGTCGTCCCTTTATTTGCCAAACGCTGAAAGACCATTGGCACCAACATAAACGCTAAGAAAATTCCGGTTAGCCGAAAACTATTGTGTAGTGCATACCCCGTGGTGACCAAAATGGTCGTGCCGTATCCTAATAATCGAAACACGTTGCGCCAATAATTATCCTCGAGTAGCTTCAAATCGTTCATTAAAAATGACAGGCCGTTTGCTTCGAAATCCTGCTGGCTGGGATCATCTCGCTCGACCTTTGCTTCTACATAACGGGTTTTCAGACGTAAATTGATAAACGCCACATTTTTATTGACTACCCAGCTTTGACAGTATGACAAAGTCGAAAAGAATAAATATCCGCCTAGAACAATCACCAGATAAATCCCGACGCCGGCCAAGTCACGCGTAGTAATTAGTTTAAAAATATAGGCATAGGTAGCCGTGTTAAAAGGAACTTCTAAGCCATTGATCAGCGCCACAATAATAGCGATGTTGAACCAACCGCGATGAATTATTTTGGTCATGCAATCTCCCCCATTCGCTCTTTATTAAAGCGAACCTATCACTGCTTGGGAGGCCGCAACAACACCTTATCGTTAATATTTGCGTATATGCAAATTTATTTCTATCTACTAACCATACTGTTTCTTTCGGCTTAAATTAGTTATTCTGAACTGCCTTCATTAGCATGCGTTGGATTCTTTCAAACGGCACGTCTGCTTCAGTGTACACACCTTGCCGCAAGTTGTCCGTGTGCAGTTTGATCGTCGAAAAAATGATGTTTCTAAGTAGTGAAATATCCACTTGCCGTAATGTTTTGTCAGCAAGCCCCTTAAATAACAACTGTTGTACGGCGCTTTGATGAACGATGACATTAATTTGCTCACCAGCCTGCTCGTCAAAGACGTAATCCTCTTTTAACTTTTGAATGATCGTCATACTTTTAGGATAGGTCAAACCATAGTGAAACAGTTGCTCAAGATACTGTTTCATCGCTGTTTCAAACGACAGCGAACGCAAATCTTCCCCGTCGTCCTGAGCATACAAACGCTTCAGTTCACGAACATATAGAGTAAGCAACAGTGCCTCACGATTCTTGAAATAAACGTAGATACTGGACTGGGAAATGCCAACCTGCTTAGCAATTTTTGTTGTTGAAACCGCACCGACACTATCGGTAATAATCAGATCGCCAGCCACATCAAGAATGCGATTATATTTTTGATCGTCTTTTTTCTTCATCCTTCTGATCCCATTTCTTTGAAAGTAATTTATTTTAGTTTACCACTTGATACCGATAAGTCTATCGGTTATAATCTTTACCGATAGAGCTATCATTTATAAAATCAACTTTATCAAATAAATGAAATTTAAAAAGAAGGCACTTATTATGAAAGTTTTCGTTACAGGTGGTAATGGCTTCATTGGTCAGGTTGTTGTTAAAACGCTAATTGAACATGGTCATGAGGTTCTTGCACTGGCTCATTCAGATCATTCGGCTCAACAATTAACTCAGGCAGGCGCCACACCCGTTAAAGGCTCACTGGACGATTTAGATAGCTTATCAACGGCCGCAAAGAGCAGTGACGGTGTTATTCACCTCGCCTTTACTAATGATTTTAACCACTATGATGAAGCCGTCGCTAAGGACATGGCTGCTGTCAAAGTGCTAGGCGATACTTTAGCTAACACCGGCAAGCCACTAGTTAATACATCTGGCACCTTAATGGCGGTTGGCATGGGACGCACTGCTACCGAACAGGACCATATGGCACATCCCGTTGGTCGAGCAGCTTCCGAAGCACTGGCGCTCAGTTATGCACAACAGGGCGTTCGCGCCAGCGTTGTTCGTTTGGCACCAACAGTTCATGACGTTCAGCGTCAAGGATTTGGTAGCATTCTGGCTCAAATGACGGTTAATCAAGGCAAGATTGGCTACGTTGGTGATGGCGCCAATGTTTGGCCATCCGTTCATCGTAACGATGCAGCGCGGCTGTTCGTTGCTGCATTAGAAAACGGCGAAGCCGGCGCGACCTATAACGCGGTTGCTGAAGAAGGCATTCCTGTAAAGACCATTGTGGAAACAATTGGCAACACATTGCATGTGCCGGTAGAACACTTTGATGAAGAGACTGCTAAGGCCTACTTTGGCTGGTTTGAACCTACCATCGTCGGCAGCAATCCCACCAGCAGCACATGGACTCAAAAGGCGTTGAACTGGCATCCACGCGAAACAGGTTTGCTTGACGATTTAAAGACTTGTTTGAGCAATCCCGCTAATGTCGCCGCACTGCAACAACCACGCAATTAACTCGAGCATAAATAAAATGACCGGTTTCCCAGTTAAAGGAAATCGGTCATTTTATTTAGCCTTTATCTATTAATCAAATCAAACTACAAACACGACAACTACGCTGAAATTATATCATCCTCACGCAGTTTATCAGCGAATTCATTGATTTTCCGCAAACGGTGGTTAACACCAGACTTGGAAATTGGTCCTCCCGGAATCAGGTCACCTAGTTCTTTCAAACTAACTTCACGATTGGCCAATCTAGTCTCGGCCATGGCCTGAAGCTTAGCTGGTAACTGGCCTAATCCAACACGCGATTTGATGTACTCGATGTTATCAATTTGACGAGAGCTGGCAGAAGCAACTTTCTCCATGTTCGCCGTCTCACAGTTAACAAGCCGGTTGACTGAATTACGCATGTCACGCATAATGCGCACATCTTCAAACTTTAACATGGCATTAGTCGCCCCAATTAAAGTGAGAAAATCAGAAATTTTCTCGCCTTCCTTAAGGTAAGTAATGTAGCCACTTCGACGATTGGTCATTCTGGCATTTAAGTCATATTGATTCATTAACTCACAAATCTGTTGATTCTGTTCTTCATATAAAGAATAAACCTCGAGATGGTAACGACTGGTGTCCGGGTTATTAACCGAACCACCTGCCAAAAACGCGCCTCTTAAATAAGAGCGAACTTCGCTATCTTCGGTAAGCACATTTTGTGGCACCACCTCTTCGATTCCCATGTCACCTAACACATGAAGATCGTTTAAAACTTGTTGCGTACCGGTCTTTAGCCGCACGACATACATGTTGTTTTTCTTGAGTTTGACGTTTTTACGAACAATCAGTTCTGCCTCCAAACGGTAAAACTGCTTTAATAATGCATAAATTCGTCGAGCAATCGCCGGATTTTCCGTTTGCACGTTTAACACAAACGCGTGGTTAACAATGCTGACCGCGCCATTCATGCGAATCAAGGCCATTAATTCAGCCTTTCCATTCGCAGCGTGCACCTTTAATCCAGTCAGCTCTTTTTTTACGTCACTGGCATAGGACATCGTGCTGCCTCCTTTTCTATCACCTTATTGATCAAGGCAGTTATTGAATATGTTTATGTGCAAGCAACTTCATCAGCTCAGCAACCACTTTGGTCCCGTCATGAAAAGCACCGGCATCCCGTAACTGGAGTAAATTGGCTCGAATCGACCGGACACCCATCCTGGTCAATGCGTCGGTATCTGACGTTACTTGCGTTGACACCTCGTTCCAGCGTTTCCAATCCATGTAATCCTCTGGAACCCGTTCAGTATTCACAAGGACTGTATCGACGAAATTGGCACCCAAATGCTTGTTTAATACCTGAACGTGATCGGCATCAGTAAAGTGATCCGTTTCACCCTTCTGCGTCATAATGTTACAAATATACACAACTTCCGTAGGAGTATGCATAATTGCCTCGCCCACGTTTGACACCATGAGGTTTGGCAAAATGCTTGTAAATAGACTACCAGGTCCCAACACAATCAAATCGGCGCCTAAAATAGCATCGATTACGGCTGGCATCGCCTTAGCAATCTCATCGTTAGAATCTGGCTGTGGTGTGACCCACACACGTTTAATCTGTTTGTGAGCAGCCGTAATTTCAGCCTCTCCCGCGAGTTGCGTGCCATCGGTAAACTCAGCATGAAGTACCAACGGTTCGTTGGCAACTGGATAAACATGACCGTCTACATGCATCATTTCAGACAGCTCCTGAACAGCGCCAAACACGCCGTGCTCCATTTCAGTAAGCGCCGCGATAATTAGATTGCCAATCGCATGACCGGAAAAGAAGTTATCGTTAGCTTCAAACCGATACTGAAAAACCTTCAATTCCAATGGTGACAACCGCGACAAGGCGGCCATGACATTGCGAATATCACCAGGCGGCACTACGTTAATATAATTCCGAATGATTCCCGAAGAACCACCGTCATCTGCGACCGTCACGACGGCTGTTACATCGACGTCTTGCTTATGCAAGGAATTAAGGACAACAGGCAAACCCGTGCCTCCACCAATGACAACTACGCGTGGCCGCCGCTTCTCCATGATTTCTTTCATGAGCGGTTAACCGTTTCCTTTCGTTTCTCTACGTCACGATGACTGACATGAACGCGATAGTCCTGACTTAAATCTTTACCTAGTCGTTCTGTGATAGCGACTGACCGGTGTTGACCACCAGTACAACCAATTGCAACGGTCAAACTGGGTTTGCCCTCTTTTTGATAGCCAGGCAAGGTCAGTTTTAAAAGCTCTAAAAACTGCTTGTAAAAGGATTCCGTAACCGGCTGTTTCATTACGTAATCATACACAGCAGGGTCACGGCCAGTCAGTGATTTTAATTCAGGTACATAATATGGATTTGGTAAAAATCGAACGTCCATCACGATGTCCGCATCGATCGGCAAACCATATTTGTATCCAAACGACAAAATTTCAATATGAAATTCCGACTGTTTATCTTGATTTTCAAATTGTTCAAAAATATCTTCGCGTAGCTGACGTGGCGTCAAATGATCTGTGTTGATGACCAAGTCTGCCCGTTCTTTCATTTCCGACAGCAAGCTTCGCTCCTGATGAATACCATCTAAAACGCGGCCATCCATGGCTAGTGGATGTGCTCGCCGGGTTTCCTTGTACCTTGCCACCAATTCGGCATCCGACGCATCGAGAAATAATACCGATGTATCTACCGTGCCAGTGCTTAAGGAAATTGCGATCATTTCCTGCAGGTCATCAAAAAATTCACGTGATCGTAAATCTACGACCAGCGCAACCTTTTTAACATTGCCTGACTGTCTGACCAGCTGCCAAAACTTAGGCAATAATTTGGGTGGCATGTTATCCATAACAAAGTAGCCCAAGTCCTCAAAGCTTTGCATGGCAACCGTTTTGCCAGCACCACTCATCCCTGTAATAATAACCAATTTCAGTTGTTGTGCCACTTCTTTGCCCCCTTACGTCGCCGCTTGTTGCTTTTTTTGCTCAGCTTACGACGTCACTTCTAACAGTATAACATACCGGGTGTGTCTTTTTATTCATCTGCGTCTACTTTAGTCTCTACTGTCTTTTTTTGCGATTGATGTGGCTGTCGATGCAAACGCCAACTAGCTACTGCTGCAGTCATTGGAACCGTAATGAGAACGCCAATAAACGACAGTAACACCATCAATAGCTCAGCGACAAACACTTTGTCATTAAAAACCTCACCAATCGAGTAACGAAGGCCGACGAACCATATAAATAACGATAAGAAACCACCAAAAAAGCCGAAGAACAATGTATTAAACGTGGTCCCAATAATCTGTTTACCCACGTTCAGACCATCACCAAACAAACGTTTTCCAGTTATTGTAGGCTGTTGCGTTTCAATCTCCGATAGGCCGGATGAAATGGCCATGGCGGCTTCAGCAATAGCTCCTAATGTGCTCAACACGACGGTGCACATTTCGACTTTCAAAAAAGAAATGCCGATATACAGCGACATGCCTTCCAAATCTTCACTGTCCTCATCCCCGAATCCAGCGACCTGCGCCCAGTGCTCCACGGGCACAATAAACAACAAAAGTAATAACATCACGATAACGGAAGCGTAAAAAGCTGTCGTCGTACTGTTATCATCATCATTCCCAAAGAAAATCGTCACAGCCAATATGATCGTCCCCGCAACTAAAGTGACAGGCAGTGGCGGCAAATGAAACTGAACTAACACGATGGTTAAAAACAACAACGCAAAGTTCACACCGAGGCTGACAAACGCAATTGCACCCTGTTTACCACCAACAGCCCACATGGCAAAAAAAAGCAATAAAGCCAACACACTAAAGGTTGTCATCTGTCATCACCCTCTTTTTCATCAATCGACTTGCAACGAAGCTGGCCACTGGAATAGCTAATACAATTCCTAAACCGCTGATTAAACTTTGAATAACCCCCATCGACATATTCATCATGTAGGTATACCCCCAGTTATTGCCATTCTTTAAGTACAAGAGTGTTAACGGAAACGTGTCTGCTACAAAGATAAGAAACAACACATTGATCAAAGGCCCCATAATGGAGCGACCAACGTTTCGCCCTGATAAGAATAGTTGATTCCTGCTGACATCTGGCCGTTCAGCCTGAAGTTCAAACAGTGTCGCCACAATATCTGTTGACTCGTCCATCACTGCCCCCAAAGACCCAATCAGCGTCTCCGCTAAAAACAACGGGCGTGGCAATGTGGTCACATATTGAAGGCCCTCATAGTGCATGCCTCGCTCATGGGTAAGTGCGAACACAATCAGGCTGATTATAATTGCTAGCGCCGTCCCGGATAATGTTGCTGTTAATGTAATGACCGTTTGTCGACTCCAACCTAGAACCAACCACAATGTTAACGCTGCAAAAACAACACTAATTAGACTAAAAATGACAAACACATTGCCATTTTTTAAACTCAAATCGATGTTGATTGCTAAGAAGAACAGTACTGCATTTAACCCGACGGATAACAATGCCATAAAACCAGCTGAGCGCATAAAAACAAACAGCAAACTGATTACAATCCAGGTCAGTAAAGCAACCACGGTATCTCGTTTTGGTCCTTTAATGTTTGACTGCTGGCCTCGAGTTAGCTTCGAAATGAATACCTGGTTGCCCGCGCGATAGGGTTGATCCATTGCGCCGGAACGACTGTATGTATTGCTTAAAGTAATCTTTTGTCCCTTGTGAATTGTGTTAATCAAAACAGCATTGATTCGCTGATGGACTGTTGCATCTTGATTTTCAAACTCATCTTGCTGTTTGACAGGGCGTTCATTACGTACATTAGTAATTTTAGCGATTGGTCTTTGATAAATTGGAGCGTCATAAGCAACACCCAGTACCAACAGTCCGCCAAACAAGACACAAACCAGGGTTACCCACCAGTTTGCAGAGTGTTTTGGTTTAACATTCATGTGAAGATTCCCCGCTTTCAATAACGCAAGCACTCTAACCCAACTCGTTTTTTCATAAATCTACGTTTCATTCTACCACCCGCACTAACACGTCTTTCAAAACGTAACTAAAACTAAACTTGCCAACGATTTTTTAACAGTAGTTAATAATTGTAAGAATTTTTGTGTCTAAAACAACACAACTGTTTTGATCGATTGACCAAAACAGTTGTGTTGTTGTTTTAAATAGATGGCTAAATTGTGAATCAATATTAAATAACATTGTCCGTGAAGATGAATTAAACCGCTCTTGGCGGACTAATAAGTGCCATTTATGTGATCGCTTAACTAGGTCAGCGGGAGGGCGCCAACATTGATACCGAGCCGTGAAAGTGTTGTTAATTCGAATGCACTTCTCGAATTTACAACACGGACGGTCACGGAGACTCGGAATTTCACGAGGCTCTGTGACGAGTTGAAAGACCGTGAACTTCGGGCTTGAACCGGTCCCACGGCGAGCGTGTCAATGTTGGCAACTGCAAGCGGCATTTTCACCACGCCCACAACCTCCTCTGAGGTTAAATCAATTACATCACATCAATAGAATCATCGTTTTTATAATGCCGCTTCAACCAATAATAAAGTGGAATTCCTAGTCCAATAATAACCAGTGACGTTGCCGCCCCAACAAAATCGAAGAACAGTTCACTGATAACCACAAAACTAGTTCCGATGATGGCAATAATTGGAACTACTGGATACCCCGGCGTGCTAAATCCTGCCGGTTTGCCACCATTTCGACGACGCAAGATAAAGACACCGACAAACGCAGCAATATAAAAACTGTACATCGCAAAAATACAGAGCTCAGACAGTCGGTCAGTATCAACAGTCAGGATCATTAAACTAGTCAATGCCAGTAAAATCGTCGTTGCAACAACCGGAGTTTGTGTGTGACGGTTCAGGCTACTAATTTGTTTGGCAAACGGCAAATGGCGTTTAGCAGCCATTGCATAATAAATTCGTGGAAAAGACATCATTTTACCATTCAACGCACCAATAATGGAGATCATTATTCCAATATTCACGAGTCGCCCACCGAATGCCCCAAACGCATTTAAGGCAAAGTAGGCCGTCGCGTTCTGGCCGAGTTCATTAATTTTAGCTGCACTCAAAGACCGAAAAATGCCAAATGTTACCCCGAGGTATAACACAATAACGATGGTGATTCCCAGAATGATAGCTAACGGTAACAACTTTTCGGGCCGTTTAATTTCGCCACCTAGATTAGTAACCAGAATCCAGCCATCATAGGCAAAGATGGTGCCTAACACAGCAACACCAAAGTTGCCAACGCTCTGATGGATGCTCGTTACTGTCTCACCGAAGCCGGTCTCACGACCAAAGAAGAGTCCAAAAATCACGATCGCCGCAATCGGCAGCAATTTACAAATGGTGGTCACAATCGCAAAGGCAGCACCATAGCGATTTTCCAACATATTCAACATCGCAATCAGAATAATGGTGCCAATCGCAATTGGTGCCTTCCAAACTGCTCCGAGGCCAAAGAAGTTAGTGACCAATAAGCCTAAATACCCAGCGATTGAGCCGACAATTGCCGGTGCATAAACGATAACCTGCATCCAACCTGACATGAAGCCCCAAAACTCACCATAAATATGGGTCATGTATTGGTAAAGACCCCCAGTATGCGGAATTTGAGAACCAATTTCAGATAATGTCAGCCCATCAGCTAGGGTAATTAAGCCCCCTAATAGCCAGGCCAACATCGCTAGGTTGGTAGAACCTGTCATTTGTAAAACGGATGCTTGTTTAAAAAATATCCCGGAACCAATGACTGTACCAATTACAATCGCTAGTGCAGACCACAGCCCTAGAGAACGTTTCAATTCAACGTGACTCTCTTGCATTGCCTATACTCACTTTCCTGAATCTTCTTTAACAAAATCTTCTGCATGATTGTGTTTAATTTCATAGTAATAAACTGGGATACCAACGACAACCATTCCCAAAGAAAATAGTACACCCGTGAAATCTGAGAAGACTTCACTAATGAGCACAAATAGCGAACCACCAATCGCTACAATCGGCGTTAACGGGAACAGTGGCATCGAAAATGGCCGCTCCTTATGTTGACGTCGTAATTTAAATGATCCCAAAAATGCCATAACGTAAAAGCAATAAACTGTAAAGATACATAGCTCTGACAGCCGGTC
Organism: Furfurilactobacillus milii; assembly: GCF_009864005.1. Lineage (GTDB taxonomy): Bacteria > Bacillota > Bacilli > Lactobacillales > Lactobacillaceae > Furfurilactobacillus > Furfurilactobacillus rossiae_B. The sequence continues at coordinate 8,442 of NZ_WEZQ01000019.1, read as the reverse complement.
TGCATTTGCAAACAACACCATCAACGCAGCAATCAACAACACTGCAATGGTCGAAAAGATTGGTGTCCTCGTTTTAGGACTTAAATAACCCAATACGCGGCTAAATGGTAACTCCCGATCACGTGCCATTGCGTACATGATACGTGGAAAAGTCATGATTTTACCGTTGATACAACCGATAATCGAAATAATGACACCGATGCTCAACAGCTTACCGCCAATTGCGCCAAAGTCTTTTGTAGCAAGAAACGGAATTGCACCCGTTCCCAGTCGATGAATCGTTGACGCTGGCAAACTTGCAAAAACGCCGTATGCTACCAACAAATAAATAACCATAACGATACTAATCCCACCGATAATCGCACGGGGCAATAATTTCTGCGGTTCTTTTATTTCGTCACCCAGATTAGCAACCAGAATCCACCCGTCAAACGCAAATAACGTAGCCAAAATGGCGACACCAAAGTTGCTACCATGCTGAGTCGCGCTCGACACACTGTGGCCCAGCGCATTGCCATCGCCAAAGAATAATCCGAATACAATAATTGCAACGATTGGCAACAATTTACAAATCGTCGTTATAATCGCAAACGTTGCGCCATATCGATTGAAAAATAAATTAAGGGCGCCAACCGCTACCAATGTTCCGAGTGAGACAGCCAATCCCCATCCGCCTGACAGGTGAAAAAAGTCAGTCATTAAAATACCTAAGTATGCTGCAAGCGCTGCAATAATTGCCGGTCCATAAATAATGATCTGCATCCAACCAGATAGAAAGCCCCACAGACGGCCATACATTCGTTCCATATAAACATACAAACCGCCAGTATGCGGCATTTGAGAGGCAATTTCAGCAATGGTCAGCCCGGCTGTTAATGTCAGAACCCCACCTGCTAGCCACGCAAACAATGCACCCGTAGTAGAGCCTGCGTCATCAAGTACTGCCGCTTGTCTCACGAATACGCCGGCGCCGATAATAGTCCCAATTACTAAGGACAGGGCTGACCAAATGCCTAAGGAACGATTCAGTTCTACCACTGGTGTTTTTTGTTTCATGTCGTCACATTCTTTCTTGCACACATATTTATTAGATAAGTTTGTGCTAGTTTACCAAATTTTAATCTTGTAGGCCAACTTTAAGCAGAACTTCAACTTCAAAACGATCGTATTAAAACAAAAAAAGACTGACCAAAACGCCTACAGATTAGGATTTGATCAGTCATATTATTAAATCATTAAAAATTGTACCGTTATTATTTTGCTTGTTCAGCAACCTCTTCAGTACGTTTCGTATCTCGTTCCAATACTGGTTTCAGGTATTGACCAGTGTAGCTTTCTTTAACTTCAGCAAGCTCTTCCGGCGTCCCAGTCGCAATAATTTGTCCACCGCCAGCACCACCTTCTGGACCAAGATCAATCAAATGATCAGCAGTCTTAATCACATCCAAATTATGTTCAATAATCAAAACTGTGTTGCCATGATCAACCAATCGCTGTAAGACAACCATCAACCGTTTGATGTCATCAGAATGCAATCCTGTTGTTGGTTCATCCAGGATGTAGAAATTACGACCATTGGCCTTCTTGTGTAGTTCAGAAGCTAACTTCATCCGCTGAGCCTCACCACCTGAAAGCGTGGTTGCTGACTGGCCCAAATGAACATAGCCCAGACCGACATCAACAATGGTTTGCAATTTACGTGTGATCTTAGGGATTGCAGCAAAGAAGTCCAAGGCTTCGGAAACTGTCATGTTCAAAACATCTGAAATATTCTTCCCCTTGTACGTCACTTCAAGTGTTTCTGAATTGTAACGAGACCCATGACAAACTTCACAAGGCACATAAACATCTGGTAGAAAGTTCATTTCAATCTTTAAAATTCCGTCACCATGACATGCCTCACAACGACCACCTTTAGTGTTGAATGAGAAGCGGCCTTTTTGATAGCCACGCAATTTTGCTTCATTCGTTTGAGCAAACAAATCACGAATGTCATCGAACACACCCGTATAGGTAGCGGGGTTGGAACGTGGTGTCCGTCCAATCGGCGATTGATCGATGTCCACAATCTTTTCAATGTTATTCACGCCGGCAATGCTCTTGTATTTACCAGGCTTGGCCGAATTGTGATTGAGCTTTTGAGCCAGTACCTTTTCAAGAATACTGTTAACCAATGTAGATTTACCAGATCCTGACACACCAGTCACAACTGTTAATTCCCCTAATGGAAAACGTACATCAACATTCTGCAAATTGTTCTCTGCGGCCCCTTTTAACACGATGGCCTTACCATTCCCCTTGCGTCGCTTGAGCGGCACCGGAATGAAGTCCTTACCAGCTAAATACCGACCGGTTAATGACTTAGTACTACGTTCAACTTGTTTAGGCGTTCCAGCGGCCATAACCTGACCACCATTTTCACCAGCACCAGGACCAATATCAATTAAGTAATCGGCTGCCCGCATTGTATCCTCATCATGTTCGACCACAATCAGGGTATTACCTAAATCTCGCATTTTCTTAAGTGAACTGATCAAACGATCGTTATCACGTTGATGCAACCCAATGGATGGCTCGTCAAGGATATACAATACACCAGACAAATTTGAACCTATTTGGGTAGCTAACCGAATTCGTTGCGCCTCACCACCAGACAATGTTCTAGCGGACCGACTCAGGGTAAGGTAACCCACACCGACACTCGTCAAAAAGGATAACCGATCGCGAATTTCCTTAACGATTGGTTCAGCAATCACTTTATTTTGTTCGCCCAAAGTTAAACCCTGAAAGAATGGCAACTCATCATCAATCGCCATTTCGGAAACTTCACCAATATGCTTCCCGTTAATTTTAACGGATAGTGCCTGGCGATTTAACCGGTAACCATGACAGGTCTGACATGTCAGTTCAGTCATATATTGACGCATTTGATCACGCGTAAAGTCAGAATTAGTTTCCTTGTAGCGACGTGACACATTGTTCATGACACCTTCAAAATCGGCATCAACATCACGAACACCACCAAAATCATTTTCGTAGTGGAAATGGAACTTTTTGCTTGATCCATGAAGAACCATATCACGTTGTTTCTTAGGCAGTTTATTGAAAGGTGTATCCATGTCAATCTTGTTTTGTTCAGCAAATTGTTCCAACATGCTTGGATAATACATGGAACTGATTGGATTCCACGGTTCCAAAGCACCTTCACGAAGTGTTTTACTGGGATCTGGAACGACAAGATCTTCGTCAACTTCCAGTTTAACCCCTAACCCTTCACAATCGGGGCAGGCGCCAAGCGGTGCATTAAATGAAAACAACCGTGGTTCCAATTCGCCAACTGTAAACCCACAAATAGGACATGAATAATGTTCTGAGAACTGCATCGGTTCACCATCAATGATGTCAGCAGTTGCATAGCCATCACTCAAACGAAGAGCAGCTTCAAATGAGTCAAACAAACGACTCCGACTATCACCGTCTGGATGCACAATTACCCGATCAATGACAATATTGATGCTGTGATATTTGTTTTTATCTAGTTCAGGCACTTCATCGATATCATAAGTTTCACCGTCTACTTGAACACGCACAAATCCTTCACGCTTAATCTTCGCAAAGATTTTGGCATGCTGTCCTTTTTTTCGCCGCACAATCGGTGACAATACTTGGAGCCGCGTCCGTTCAGGGAGTGCAAGGACCTCATCAACCATCTGCTCAACAGATTGACTGGTAATAACTGTGCCGTCGTTTGGACAGATTGGTGTCCCAACCCGCGCCCACAATAACCGCAAATAATCATTGATTTCCGTGACAGTCCCAACGGTTGACCGCGGATTTTTACTGGTTGTTTTCTGATCGATAGAAATCGCCGGGCTCAGACCATCAATGGAGTCCACATCCGGTTTATCCATCTGCCCAAGAAATTGCCGCGCATATGCGGACAAACTTTCAACATAACGCCGCTGGCCCTCGGCATATAACGTATCAAATGCAAGTGAGCTTTTTCCTGAACCAGATAACCCCGTAATGACTACCAGCTTGTCACGTGGAATCGTGACATCAATATTCTTTAAATTATGGGCACGTGCCCCGTGTATTACAATTTTGTCGTTATTTGCCATTGGTTACCTTTGCCACCCTTTACTGTTTGGCTTTTAATTCCATGATTGTATCACGCAATGTTGCTGCTTCTTCGAAGTCGAGTTTCTTGGCAGCTTCTTGCATTTGCTTGTTTAAGCCAGCCAACATTGCATTCTGATCGGATTTTGACAGATTATCAAAGTCTTCCTCATTAAGTGTTGATTCTTTCTGACCATCACCAGTTGGCGCTGTCACCGTGATGTTATCACGAATTGGCTTAACGATAGTTGTCGGCGTTATGTGATGTTCTTCGTTATACTTTTCCTGAATCTCACGACGCCGTTTGGTCTCGTCAATGGCCGCCTGCATTGACCCCGTAATGGTATCCGCATACATAATAACCGCCCCGTGTGAATTACGGGCAGCCCGACCAATCGTTTGAATCAATGACCGTTCATTTCTTAGGAAGCCTTCTTTATCAGCATCCAAGATGGCAACCAACGATACCTCAGGTACATCAATTCCTTCACGTAGAAGGTTGATGCCGACCAACACGTCAAATTTGCCCAAACGTAGATCCCGGATAATTTGCGTTCGTTCCAAGGTTTTAATGTCACTGTGCAGGTAACGAACCCGAATTCCCAGATCCTTCAGGTAATCCGTCAAATCTTCCGCCATTTTCTTGGTCATCGTCGTGACAAAAGTCCGCTCATGAGCTTCAATCCGCTTATTAATCTGACCAACGAGGTCATCAATTTGTCCCATAATTGGTCGAACTTCAATCGTTGGATCGAGCAAACCCGTCGGCCGAATAATCTGTTGAACGACTGTGTCCGTTTGCTCATGCTCATAATCACCAGGTGTTGCGGACATGTAGACGACTTGATTAATGTGTTTTTCAAACTCATTAATTTTTAGCGGTCGATTATCCAGCGCACTTGGCAAACGGAAACCATAATCAACTAGCATCTGCTTTCTAGAACGGTCACCTTTGTACATACCACGCACTTGTGGCATCGTAACGTGACTTTCATCCACAACTAGCAAAAAGTCTTTCGGGAAGAAGTCTAGCAGCGTAAACGGTGGTTCACCGGGTTTACGACCATCCATGTGACGGGAATAGTTTTCAATCCCACTCGTATAACCCATTTCACGCATCATTTCCATGTCGTAAGTCGTCCGTTGCTGCAAACGTTGAGCTTCCAACAACTTGCCTTGATCCTTCAACACCTTCAGCCGGTCTTCCAACTCGTCACCGATCGTCGTAATGGCATGATCCATAATGGCATCATTCGTCATGAAATGAGTAGCTGGGAAAATTGTGACATGATCACGATCACCAACTACTTCACCAGTCAGTGCATCGACTTCCCGCATCCGATCAATTTCATCACCGAAAAACTCGATTCGTAGCGCATGTTGATCTTCAGATGCTGGGAACACTTCAACAACATCCCCGTGCACTCGAAAACGGCCGCGTTGGAAATCAATATCATTACGTTCAAACTGAATGTCAACCAACTTGCGCATGAAATCATTACGTTCGATTGTCTGACCGACCCGTAAGGAAATAACATGGTCTTTATACTGGCGTGGATCTCCTAAACCAAAGATTGATGACACTGAAGCCACGACAATCGTATCATTCCGTTCCAATAGCGAACTAGTGGCCGCATTACGTAATTTATCGATTTCATCATTGATCGATGAATCTTTTTCAATATACGTATCAGATGAGGGAACATAGGCTTCCGGTTGGTAATAATCATAGTAGGAAACAAAATATTCAACCGCATTGTTAGGGAAAAACTCTTTAAATTCACCATAGAGCTGTCCTGCCAATGTTTTGTTATGCGATAAAACCAGCGTCGGTTTGTTAACGTTGGCAATCACATTGCTGATTGTGAACGTTTTACCGGTTCCCGTAGCACCCATCAAAATCTGCGCTTTTTTTCCGTCTTCAATCCCATCTGTCAACGCTTTGATGGCCTCCGGTTGATCACCAGTTGGCTTATATTTTGAAACTAAATCAAACTTTCGATCTGCTTGACGTTCAATCATGCCAGACGTTACCTCCCCTAGTTCATTTACATGGTCTAATTATTGTGATGGCAAGTGCTAAACCATCATCAACACGATTTAAAAAACAGGTTCATGACTGCACTGGTCGGCTTGATTCGCTTAGGTAATTCATTGCGACCATATTGCTGTTCTGAACCCGTCAACTTAGCGTAACTATTCTAGCATACCGAACATACTTTCGCACGAGATATGCACACTTTCGGTTAAAAACATGCATTCATTCATAACAAAAAACGCGTCCACGTTAATAGGATCTCTTATCCCGTCAATCGTGCACACGTTCTTTTTACTCATTGTCAAAGTTTGTATCGAGCAAAACTAGTCAGCAACAAATGCATTGATGTCATTGGCAAACTTCTTTAATTTGTCGTTTGCTTCATCCAAAGTGGTACCGTTCGTACCAATGTAGAACTTGATTTTTGGTTCAGTTCCTGAAGGACGAACAGCAATCCACGTACCATCCGTTAACCAGTACTTCAACACTTCAGCATGTGGTAGGTCTAGTTGTTCAACGTGACCATCTGTAAAGGTCTTTGTGCCCTTAGCAATGTCATCGACAGCTGTCACATCGTAACCAGCGAAACTCTTGGGGGCAGCCTGACGGAACTTCTGAATGATTGCTTCGATCTTCTTTGGTCCTTCAATACCTTCAAAGGTTTGTTGAATCGTTTGTTCACGGAAGTAACCGTATTGCTTGTATAAGCCTTCCAAGCCATCGTATAACGTCTTTCCTTGTTTACGATAGTAAGCAGCAATTTCAGCCAGCAACGTTAAGGCCTGAATAGCATCCTTATCACGAACAAATGGCTTAATCAGATAGCCGTAACTCTCTTCAAAACCAAACATAAACGTGTGACTGTTTGTGTCCTGGAAGTTTTGGATCTGTTCAGCAATAAACTTGAAACCAGTCAGCACATTGATCATGCCAACGTGGTAGCTTTCGGCAATCTTGGTGGCAAACTCAGTTGAGACGATAGACTTAACAGCCACCGCATTAGCAGGCAATGTGCCGGCATTCTTGTTTGCTTCCAAAATATAATGCAACATCAATGCGGCGATTTGGTTACCAGTCAATAATTGGTAGTCGCCGTTTGGCAAACGCACTGCGGTTCCCAAACGATCAGCATCTGGATCTGTTGCAATCAGCACATCCGCATTCTTTTCTCTACCCAATTTTATTGCTAAATCGAAAGCTTCAGAAAATTCTGGGTTGGGGAACTTAACCGTTGGAAAGTCACCGTCTGGCTCAGCCTGTTCTGGTACCGTGATGAAGTTTTTAAAACCAGCATTGCGTAACGCACGTTCACCGGGCATCCGTCCAGTACCGTGAAGTGGTGTGAAGACGAAGGTCATGTCCTTGCCTTCTTCAGCGGCCAAATCATGATCAACTGTGACAGTGGCGACGTTATCCAAGTAAGCTTTATCAACGTCTTCACCGATAATCGTTTCCAACCCGTTGGCTTTTAATTCAGCTTCATCGGCAGTTTGGATAGCAAACAAATCAGTTACCTTACGAATGTAACTCGTGATTAAATCAGAGTCCTTCGGTGGCATTTGAGCACCGTCTTCACCATAAATCTTGTAACCGTTGAACTGCTTTGGGTTATGACTTGCAGTAATCATAATGCCGGCAAACGTCTTTAAATGACGAACCGTAAAGGACAATTCTGGTGTTGGCCGTAAGCCTTCGAACACAAAACTCTTGATGCCATGTTGGCCTAAAACTTTCGCGGCCTCGTGGGCAAACTCAGTTGAGTGATGACGAGAGTCAAAACTAATGGCAACACCACGTTGCTTCACGTCATTGCCCAATGTATCCATATATGTAGCTAAACCCTCTGTAGCCTGACGCACCGTATAGATGTTCATTCGGTTGATTCCAGGTCCCATGACACCACGCATCCCCGCAGTACCAAAACTCATTGGCTGATAGAAGGCATCTTCCAATGCCTCATCATTACCCTTTAAAGCTGTTAATTCTGTCTTCAAACTTGTTTCCAGATTTTCTTGATTATTCCAAACCTGGTAAGTATCTTTCCAATCCACAGTTGCATCTCCATTCATCTAGACCAAAGTCACAAATATACGTTAAGTATACCGCATTCATATTGTTTACGTCGCCCGTTCATCGGGCTTTATCAATCAAAATAAATAAAAAAAAGCGTGCCTCACACAAAAAATGGTTCTATCATATCTGTTGTTGGTCATGTCACAAGACATGATCGACAACAGATTTTTCTTTCTGTAATCTATGTATGTTGACACGAAAAAAAGGATATC